>NZ_JBAHZA010000075.1:0-511 GCF_036697365.1 Psychromonas arctica | reverse complement strand
AAGTGTCATTGTTTTTGTGCGATAAATAAGAACATTTATCAGCTTTCCTAATTGTTAAAGAGCAGACTTTTTCGTTAAAAAAAGCCTTAGATAAATAATGTAACTTATCTAAGGCTTCTATCATGTTGGTCACTTCGTTAAAATGAAGTGGTGGAGCTATGCGGGATCGAACCGCAGACCTCCTGCGTGCAAGGCAGGCGCTCTCCCAGCTGAGCTATAGCCCCAACATGGTATGTATAAATAGAAATCCAATTTCAATACAAGAAATTGGTGGGTCTGGGCAGATTCGAACTGCCGACCTCACCCTTATCAGGGGTGCGCTCTAACCAACTGAGCTACAGACCCATCTAGAGTCTATCTATACGTCTCTTTACTTTCTAATCAAACAATCTGTGTGGGCACTCATTATTACTTGCGCCAATATACCGAAGTACAAAGGATGTGTTTCTTTACGTAAGGAGGTGATCCAGCCCCAGGTTCCCCTAGGGCTACCTTGTTACGACTTCACCCC
>NZ_JBAHZA010000074.1:0-511 GCF_036697365.1 Psychromonas arctica | reverse complement strand
AAGTGTCATTGTTTTTGTGCGATAAATAAGAACATTTATCAGCTTTCCTAATTGTTAAAGAGCAGACTTTTTCGTTAAAAAAAGCCTTAGATAAATAATGTAACTTATCTAAGGCTTCTATCATGTTGGTCACTTCGTTAAAATGAAGTGGTGGAGCTATGCGGGATCGAACCGCAGACCTCCTGCGTGCAAGGCAGGCGCTCTCCCAGCTGAGCTATAGCCCCAACATGGTATGTATAAATAGAAATCCAATTTCAATACAAGAAATTGGTGGGTCTGGGCAGATTCGAACTGCCGACCTCACCCTTATCAGGGGTGCGCTCTAACCAACTGAGCTACAGACCCATCTAGAGTCTATCTATACGTCTCTTTACTTTCTAATCAAACAATCTGTGTGGGCACTCATTATTACTTGCGCCAATATACCGAGGTATAAAGGATGTGTTTCTTTACGTAAGGAGGTGATCCAGCCCCAGGTTCCCCTAGGGCTACCTTGTTACGACTTCACCCC
>NZ_JBAHZA010000079.1:0-23640 GCF_036697365.1 Psychromonas arctica | reverse complement strand
ACGACTGGTACATTAACGTTGTCAGATGTTGATAGCTCGGATACAACTACTTTTACTGCTGAAACGATTAACGGTACTTACGGCGATATTACTATTGATGCCGATGGTAACTGGGCATACGCGGCGGATAATACGCAAGCGGCGATTCAATCATTAGATGACGGCGAGTCGATCACCGATACCATCACTGTTATGACCAGCGATGGTGTTGAACAAGAGATTGTTATTACCATCAACGGCATGGATGATTTATCTATTGTTGCTGGCGATACAACCGGTGCGGTCACTGAAGATAATGCAGCAACGTTAAGCACGACAGGCACATTATCGTTGTCAGATGTCGATAGTTCAGACACCACAACTTTCACTGCTGAGACCGTGTCAGGCACTTATGGTGAAGTCACTATCGATGCTGATGGTAACTGGACATACGCAGCCGATAACACGCAAGCAGAAATTCAATCTTTAGATGATGATGAGTCGATCACCGATACCATCACAGTTATGACTAGCGATGGTGTTGAACAAGAGATTGTTATTACCATTAACGGTGTGGATGATGCAACAGTAATAAGCGGTGATGCGACAGGTGAAGTTACTGAAGACCAAGAAGTAAGTGAGGAGCAAACCTTAACAGACTCTGGCACATTAATATTCTCCGATATAGATACTGAAGACAGTGAAAACTTTGCCCCTACTGTTGAATTTTCTCCAACTAATGAAGGCGATACAGCCTTAGGCGAGATTACTATCGATGCAGATGGTAACTGGACTTATGAAGTTGATAATACTGCTGTTCAGTATTTAGGAGAAGGGGAGTCATTAGTAGAAGTTTATACCGTGACTTTAAATGGTACTACACATGATATTACAGTTACCGTTAATGGTTCTGATGATCCGACTACTATTGAACCAGTAGGCTCTAGTAATGCATTTACTAGACTATTTGAGGATGATGATTTAGATACTCCAGGGTTCTTAACAACAAGTGATATCTTCCAGTTTGGCGATGCAGATTCTTCAGACAGTAATTCATTTTCACCGGAAGTTAGCTTTACAAGCTCGACTTCAAGTTTAGGGCAGTTGGGTACTGTTACTTTAGAAAATGATGGCAATTGGAGTTATAGCGTTGATAATTCATTGGTTCAGTACCTAGATGAAGGCGAGAAAATAACTGAAATATACACAGTTACTTTAAATGGTACCGAAGAAACTATCACTATTGATATTATTGGCGCTGAAGATCCTACTGAAATTATAGTAAACACTAGTGTAGGAGATAGTGCGCAAGGCGAAGTGGTCGAAGACAGTGCCGATACCATCTTAACCGACTCAGGAAAAATTACTTTCATTGATATTGATGATTCAGATAGAAGTACTTTTGCACCAACAGTCGCTTTTGCAACATCAACTGCTGGGGATGCTGCACTTGGAGAATTAACTATTGATGCAGATGGTAATTGGTCATATAAAGTAGACAATAACGACGTACAATATTTAGCGGAAGGTGAAACATTAACAGAAGTTTATACAGTATCATTAAATGGCGTTGAGCAAGATATTACAATAACTATCAATGGTACAAATGACTTATCAGTTGTAACTGGCGAAGCTTCGGGTGAAGTTACCGAAGATGATAGTGAAACAACATTAACCACTAGTGGTACATTATTATTAACCGATGTTGATAGCGCAGATACAACTACTTTTCAGGCAGAATCAATAGTCGGTGATTATGGAACAATTGCTATTGATTCTGATGGTAATTGGACTTATGAAGCTGACAATACACAAGCTGAAATACAAGCTCTTAATAATGACGATACATTAACTGATATTATTACTGTTAAGACAACAGATGGTAACACTCAAGATATAGAGATAACTATTAATGGTGTAGATTATGCGCCTACTGCAGTTAATGATACTGAAATGACTTATGCTACGACGATCCGTCTCGATGATGAGCCCGAATACGGGACAGTGCAAGTATCAGTAGATGGTGTTTGGGTTGATATGGTAATTGGAGAAGAGTATGACTCAGACTCTGAAGTTCGTTTTGTTCCTGATGAAGAAGAAGTTAAGCTCAACTCTGTTGATATTCAAGTTGGCTCATTTGGTGATGACGGTAGTTCAAGCTTTGTGGCTAGTGTTAGTGACTGGGGAACCGTTAATGCAGAAGGAACTGAAGCAGTAGCTGTTATTAACAATGCAACAATTACAACTTCTATAACCACTACAAGTGCAAACGATTCAAAAGTATTAACTGCTTGGAATGGTAATACTCATATAGGTAATGGTATTGGTAATGCTGATGGAACGGGATTAAGCAGAGGAGAAACACTAGTTATAGACGTTGAAGGAGAAAATATTAATGAGGTCTCCTTTACTCTTGATGGTCTAGGTGGATTCTTTGATGAAACTAGTAGCAGTGCTACTCAGGTAAGTATAACTGCTTACTTCGAAGATGGGACCACAGAAACACAGTCATCTTATAGACAAAGCGGTAGTTTTGTTGATACTTACTCGTTTAGTACAGATTCTCCAGTAGATTATTTCGAGCTAACAACATCTGGGTCTAATGGGACTTATGTAGTTCAAAATATGACCTTGTCTAGGACTGTTGCAGATGAAATAACATTTACTAGAACACAAGCTGATGGCAGTGAAACAACCGAAGTCCTTGGCTTAGACCTTAATTACGATGATGCTGATACCACTGTTGATGTTACAGGTGACTTGCCTACTGTAGATACTTCTTTGACAGAAGGAGATATTTTTACTGATGAAAATAACTCAATCGCCATCGATGTATTATCAAATGATAGCGACAGTGATGATCAAGATATCACTATAACTGAAATTCAAGGTCAAAGTGTGAGTGAAGGAGGCGATGCTATTGATGTGGTAATTGATGGTATTGTTGTTGGTACAGGTGAGCTTGTAAATGGAGAGATAGTTTTTACTCCGAGTGAAACGTTAGGTGCAACCCTAAATGAAGGTGACTCACAAACCTTTGACATCGAATACACTGTAAGTGATGGTGTTAAAACAGATGTTGCCGCTGCTACTATTACCGTTAATGGTATTGATAGTATTCTGGTTGGGACAGATGCAGATGATACCTTAGTTGGTGGAGATGGTGATGATATGTTAACCGGTGGTTTAGGTAATGACATATTAACTGGTGGAGAAGGATCTGATACTTATATTTGGGAATTCGATAGTAATGCTAATAATAATATCGATACCATTACCGATTTTGATATCGATGGAGAGGACGTACTCGATTTAAGCGATCTACTCGTTGATGCAACCAGTAATACATTAGATTCCTACTTAAACTTCTCTGTTGATACAGACAATGAAGGTGTTGCAAATACTACTATTGAAGTGGTTAATGATGAAGTAACACAATATATCGTTTTAGAGGATGTTGATGTTGTAACTGAGTACGGAAGTGAAGACGTGACTATCATCAATGGGCTAATTGAGGATGGAGCTCTGATTGTCTCTGACGATACAGATATGTATGCAGCAACTTCATCTACAGCTGAGATGGAAGAAACAATATAAATTAGCGACCATAATCTGAGTGCACTGGGTATCGTTAGGTACTTAGTGTGCTTCAACCTCATGTTAAAAGAGTATTATAAAAAGGTCATACTCGATCTTTATATAATAGATTCAGGTTAACGTGAATTTATAATACATTATTGTCTTAATTTAAGTATTGCTTATATAGTGGCTGCTAGTTAATAGTAAAAAGGCCACTTTATTAAGCAGCCTTTGTTGGTCGATATTTATTAAGAATAATCAGTTGCGTAAGTTTCTTCGTAAGTATGTGAATAGAACTCAAATAAGTTACCAAATGGGTCTTCCAGATAAACCATTTTCGCTGGCTTGCTATCATCTTCTGGATGGTAACGCATAATATCCATACGTACTTTACCACCATATTCCTCAACACGAGCAATAGCGCCTTCAAAATCATCCGTCTGTAAACAGAAGTGGAAAATACCAAGTCGAGAGAAATCAACTTCATGACGTTCTTGACGGTCTTTCATTTCAAACAACTCAACACCGATACCATCAGTTGTAACTAAGTGTGCAATGTTAAAGCCTTTGAAGCCTTCGCCAAATACCGCAACACACATTCTGCCAATCGCTGTTTCGCGTTCTTCTTGTACTTTAGTGTTATTCATAACGATGCGAAGACCTAGCGCTTTAGTATAAAACTCAACAGCTTTGTCCATATCGCCAACCATTAAACCTACGTGATTCATTTTCATAATGTTCTCCTACTTTTTCATTTAGCACATGCATTACTTGATACATATTTGTTTCGATGAAGAGATATTACGTTTGATTTCAAATAACTTAAAATTATCATATGTTATTATTATGATAATTATTGGTTATTTATCCTGTGCGACGATATTATCGTTGATGAAGGTCAGCAATTTACAGAATGAGAAATTGATTAATTGCAGTAAAGATACCAACAGCCCATATAAAATAACTTAAAATTAACAAACATTTACTTAAGGCTGCCCAACGATATTTTCCTTGATATTTTTCAGAGGCGGACCAGATACCAGTCATTACAATGAGATTGTAAGCTAAAATAAATAATAGAAAAGCCAACTCAACAACGTGATTGAAGGGAATAGTAAACAAACCGAATAAAATACAGTTTATGGCAACTGCATATAACCAAATTGTTTTAGCTAAGCCAATATCACCATGATATAGCTTATTTAAGTGGTTTTTATACTGCTCATAAAACATTTATATTCCCTTTGTTTATTAATATTCATTAGTAAACAAAGTTAACTAATTTGTCATGGTATTCGAGGTGATATTTAGATCTAAGTACATAAACTATTTTATAGTCTTATTTTCTGTACCATTTTTAAGTGCTGTGGTGATCTCTCCCATTGCTGAATCCTCTAGCTCTGTTTCTGTTCTCGGATCCATTTCGTAAGCCGTAGGACCTGCCATATCAGTCACTGTTCGGAATTCTTCTTTTTCTTCTAAGATAGAAGGTGGAATATGACTACGGCGTCTAAATAGAACAATAATAAAGAATATTATTAGGCAGGATCCAGTAAAGGCATATAGTCCATTTGCTCCTAATTCACTCATGCTTAAAGAAGCTAATGGAGCACCAATAGCAGAAGATAACCCTAGAGTGATTAACATTGCACTACTGATTTCTACAAAATCTTCTGAGGTTGCATTATCGTTAGCATGCGCTAAGCATATTGCATAAAGCGTCATACAAGTTCCTCCCCAGAAAAAGGCTGAAATGAAGGCCGGCCACCCAGCAAAAGAGGGAATAAACTGTGGCAAATAGAAGAAGGTGAGTGAAACTAGCGAACCTATTAACGCTGAGTACATTAAAACACTTCGACGGTCTAATTTATCAGATATTTTACCTAAAGGTAGTTGGAAGCATGCACCGCCTAATACAGTAGAAGATAGAAATAAGCCTACTTGGATATTATTAAAATCATTGGCTTTGGCATAGATAGGAGCCAATGACCAAAAAGCTCCAGTCACTAAACCTGCAACGACAGCACCAATTAATGCAATATGGGAGTGTTTCCATACTTTATACATGTTTAATTTGACCTGTTGAACCATCACTGGTGCAGCATGGCGAGTAAGTGAAATGGGGATAATAGCAATCGAAATTAGTATCGCTGCTAGACTAAACAGCATCGTACCTTGTACATCTCCTAAGTTGAAAAGTTGTTGCCCACACATCACCATGATTAAGTTAAGGGTCGTATAAATAGAGAGGATAGTACCTCTATTTTGTGGTGTCGCATTGCCGTTAAGCCAACTTTCAATAATCATGTATAAACCTGAAATAACAACACCGATTAAAAATCGTAATATCATCCAAGCATAAAATTCATGTAACAAGGGAAAAATTAAAATAACCACAGTATAAGAAGTGGCTAGCACCGCAAAGCTACGAATATGCCCAACGCGTCTCAACATAAAAGGGGTGGTTAAGCAGCCTGAAACAAAACCTAAGAAATAAGCTGAGCCTGTTAAAGCAATTTGCGTATCGGAAAAGCCAAACGAATTGGCGGCAATAGGCAAAAGCGTTAGCAATAAACCATGACCAAGCAAAAGTAGTGCATTGGACATTAATAAAGAGGTGACTGGTATCAGTGCATTTATCATAAGACTCCAAATAAGTGGGGTGAGCTTATTTTTATTCAGCGCGTATTACGAGATAGCGCTTATTCTGCTTTGAACAGTGTTCATTTTTCTGACTTAAGATAGTGTTTGAGGCTGAAGTTAGTTAATGCTAATTATCTTATATAATGGCAGAAAAAAGCGTTATCTGTTTTATAAATTTCTTCACATAATAATTTATGAAAAACTTGTGCCAAATATTCTGTAATACCAATTATTTTAAATAAGAACTCTAAATTTTATGTAGGAAAAATGGCTGAGTTCAAGGTGTAACTTAAGTTAAATAATTGTTCTATTTCAGAAAATTAAAACGAAGAAATAAGTTATTTTAACAAGTAAATAGATCAGTTAATTATCGTAATTGGTATAAAAGCTAGCTCAATAAAATCATCAGATTGCAAGTTATAAAAGAAATCGATTAACTTTTTAGCACCAAATTGGTTTCTTATTTGGCCGTATGCACTCTTTTGTATCACCAAAGTAGATGATGAAACGAATATTTTCTAAAGTTATTTAATGCTAAGAGTTCTGAGCTACTATTTTGGGACTCCACAAGGTAACTTTGTTACGACCCGAAGATTTTGACTTATAAAGAGCTACATCCGCTTGATGTATTAATTCTGAAGGGGTAGTTGCATTAAATTGAATAGAAGCAACACCGAAACTACAGGTTACATATATATCATTGAATGCGGTTAGTTCAATTTTTTTACGTATCTTTTCTACAACTCTCATTGCTTGCTCTGCCTTTGTACCAGCTAAAATAAGACAGAATTCTTCACCACCATAACGAACAGTAATATCATCCTTACGGATACCAGCTTTTAATACCTCAGCGATATCGCATAGCACTTTGTCACCTATGTTATGTCCGTGGGTATCATTAACCTTCTTAAAATGATCAATATCAACAATGACAATGCAATATTGATCATCTGTTGTTAAAGTTTCAAAGGCTTCATTCATGAAGTTAAACAATGCTCGACGGTTATAGCAGTTAGTTAGCGGGTCTCTTGTCGCTAACTGATCTAATTTTTTGTTTAATTTACGTGAGTCATTAAAGCGTCGATAAATAAATAATACAGTTAGTAAGCAGATAATTAATAAAGCAGTCAGTGTTGTATTTGCATATTTATTTTTAGTTAGTTCTAATTCAGCAATTTTTTGGGCTTGTTCTGAAAGAGCAACTTCGCTAGTCTTTTTGGCTAATTCTAAAGCATCTCGTTGCGCTTTTTCTTTTAATGAAGCAAGTTCTCTCTCTTTTTTATGAGAATATAATTTGGCTTTAACTAATGTCAGACTTTCATCATTTTTTTGTTTTTCAATCACTTTAGATAAAGCAAGCTCTTCTTCTGCGTAAGATAAAGCCGCTTTATAATTGTGGAGTGCCTTTTCTGCCTCTTTTAACTCTTGATAGGCATACAACATGTGCGGTGTTGAATTAATAGTAGTTGCAAGCGTTAAAGAAGATTTTAATAGGTCGATAGCCTGTTTGGGATCTTTATCAATTAACATTTCAGCTAACGGAATTTGTGCTTTTAATTGATAAATTGTGTCTTTAGTTCGGCTTGCTAAGGTTAGTGAGCGTTTATAAAAAATAATAGCTGCTTCATCATCATGTTGAGCGTGAAATATATCGCCAATTATGCGTGCAGTTATTGATTCATATAACTCTTCACCTTGTTTTTGATAAATTTTATGTGCTCGCAGAATTTTTTGTTTTGCAGCCTCATACTCCTCTGACTCAATATCGATGACAGCTAACTCTCTTAAAGCAGAGGCTAAGGTTTTTGTCTCAACTTGGTCTTCAGGCAGGTTAATCGTTAAATTATAAAAAGATTTAGCCAACTCATATTCATGTAAGCGTGTATAAATTAATCCCATTTGGTTGGATGTTTTGGCTAATCCTTTAGTATGGTTAAGCTGTTTATAAACTAAGTGAGATTGATACATAAAAGACAATGACTTTTCATACAGACCAATAAATCGGTAAACGATACCAGCGCCGGAAAGTGCTTTGGCTAAACCAATCGGGTCATTAATCGTTCTTTGTATTTCAATGCTCTTTAATGAGTAATCAAGCGCTACTTTGTAGTTTTTTAAATTACGCTCAACTTCGGATAGTGCATTCAGTGTACGTGCCATTGACTTTCTATCTTGTATTTTCGTGTAAATATCTAATGCGCTTTTGTAGGCGGTACCAATGAGGGTGCGGGCTTTTAATCTTTTATAGGACTCTGCAATCTTGGTAAAGGTTTCAGCACGTTCTTTTTGTATTTTATATTCTGGCTCAGTTAAGTAATGTAGTGCCTCTGAATATTGCTCAATTGAAGCCTCATATCGCTTTAATTTATATTGGCTTCTTCCTTTAACAATTAACGCCATTGCGATTGGATAAGGGTGGCCGTACTTTTTGGCAAGGCTGATGGTGTCATTGATCTTATCTTCTACTTGGTAATGCAGACCTTCAACTGATAACGTATGGATATAGTCAACGGCTGCAAGAATTTGTTGTTCTTCAGCATCTATACTTTGATAAATATCCGCTGCTTGTAAAAAGTGGTATTTGGATTGGTTGGTATCTTTGACCCTTCTATTTAAATCTCCCAGTAGATTATGCGCATCAGCACATATTAGCGCCTCTCCATTAGTATCAGCTTGTTGTAATGCTTTGTTGGCAAGTTTGATGCCTTTTTGTTGGTCAATAAAACGGAAAGTTTCGGCTTGTTTTAATAATTTTTTTGGTGATAAGTTTTCATAGCCTGCTTGAGATTGCTCATTAACTACAGCATAGCTGATGTTGTGAGTAAGCGATGAGGCTAAAATAATTAAGCAGTATGGTATTAAGTAAGTTAATTTAGGAAGGCGTGATACTAGCTGTCGAAGCTCAAGCCATATTAAATGTAAGTGTTTAGTACAAAACAGATCCATATCTTCTTACCTTAATATTGAGCGTTTATTTAAGGTTCGAGTAACCTGTTATAAATTCACTTCTTTATTGCTAAGGGGTACTTAAATTATCAATAAACAAAATCCATTCGTTTATGGTTAAGAGAGCATAATGTATATAACGATGATCATAGCAGTATATTTATGTCTCAACTTAACATCATTATATGATCAATATTAATTATTGGCTAGTATCTAGGAAAGGTTAAAAAAGTGGAAAAAAGCTATAAAATCTTCAATTCATATCGCCAACTATATAGTGTGATTTATATCACTTTAAGCCTTTCTTAATTAAATAGCGGTAGGGAATAGTGTCGGTTTGTGCCTCCACAAGTTGATGTTCCATAAAACGGCAAAAACTTGGTATATCGCGGGTTGTTGCTGGGTCGTCTGCAATGATTTCTAACATATCGCCAACAGCAAGTTTACGCACAGTTTTACGGATAACCATGACTGGCTCTGGACAGCGTAAACCTAATGCATCGAGTTGTTTAATTGTTGTTTCATTTGCCATTTTATTACCGAATCTTGTTTAAAAATCTAATATTACCATAACCAACCTCGGGGCAAACATTATTATAACCAAGGGAACCGGACTCCTTGGTTATAATCTATTTAGAGGAGTAACATATACTATTTAGCCACTGTTTTTCTTAATAAAATCTTATTATCTAGGTTTAAATTAGTAGACCAAATAAATTGTGCATCCTGCTCGGCATTATCAAAAATATTGGTAAAGTTGGTGTATGATTTTTTGTTATCAACTCCGACTGTATCATTACTAAAAGTCGTTGCTGCAGGCCATTGGCTATCATCATAACCTTGTTTCTTCCAACCTGTTGGTATTGCCCAATGAACTCCATATAACACTGAAGCATCATTTGTTCCTTCTATAGTACATTGGGTTGATAAACGAGAAGTGCCTGACTCAGTCAAACAACTCAAGTCTGAAACTGGAGAGATATAATAGTTTTGTGCTTTCCAAGTGCTATCAGTGATAGCGATAGTTTGATCATTCGCATCTTTAAATACGGCAACCACACCTCCATCACCAGGGTGTGCTGAAACACCACGATTAGACTCTGTGCCAGTCCCTAGGTTTTCTTCCCAATCAACGGCTAATACAGCTATATCAAAAGGTTTTTTCACTTTAAATTGAATTATGTTGGCATTGAATTGGGTGAAAGGAACGGGATCTTTACCGACAGCAATACCATTGATGTACATTTCAAAATAGTTATCTGCAAATATATAAGCAGTAACTACTTCACCATCGGCATCTACTTCTATAGCATCTTTTGCATCTTTTGCATCTTTTGCATCTAGCGCTGCTAATGCTGTTTCAGCATCCTTATATCGTTGGCCATACTCATTGTATAAATCAGGAGCGAACGGAATTTCATCATTAGTGAAGTTTACTTCTGCAGGTACTGTCCAAGTAGTATCGTCATTGATGCTTTGGATTGTGCCTATTTCTGCAATACGGCCACCTTGAGGAAATAGATTTGGGGTCGAAGTTTCTGCTATGCCGTAAGTCACTGAGCCTGTTCCTTTGTACTCGGCTGTGCTTATTATATCAGTAGTGCTTGTTTCATTATTATTGCAGCCCTGTAAGAGTAGCGTCGAGCCAATTAATATAGATGTTAAGTAAATTTTTATCATGGAATACCTCTTATACTGAATGATTGCTATAACAGCAGGTTAACATGCAGGAGGGTGAACAATATGTGTCAAATATGGAGTTTTGTTAAAAACAGTAGAGGGAGTTTATTAATTGTTAGAGGATTAAAAAAACCACCTTTATTTATAGATAAAGGTGGTTTAAGAGTTTTAGGCATTCTTGTGAAAATTAACCTGTATTACGTAAACCTGCTGCAATACCTGCGATTGTCACCATTAATGCTTGGTCAATATCTGGGTTAATTGTTTCATTTTGTTCGCATGAACGTGAACGAGATAATAACTCAGCTTGCAACATGTTTAGTGGATCAACATACGGGTTACGTAATTTAATCGACTCTTTAATCCATGGTTGTTCTTGCATTAATTTATGATCTGGAATTGTTTCTAATACCGTTTCACGTGTTAACTTAAGGTTCTCACGTAGACGTTCACCTAAAGGCCATAGTTCTTTTGGCACTAAACGCTCTTCGTAGAATTTTGTTAATTCTTCGTCTGCTTTCATGAATACCATTTCGAACATTTCTAAACGTGTATGGAAGAAAGGCCAGTTTACGTACATCTCACGCAACACTTCCTTCTTACCTTCGTCTAATAATGTTTTCAGAGAAGTACCTGCACCTAACCATGCTGGAAGCATTAAGCGGTTTTGGCTCCATGCAAAGATCCATGGAATAGCACGTAGGCTTTCAACGCCACCGTTCGCTTTACGTTTTGCAGGGCGACTACCTAATGCTAATTTACCTAGCTCTAATTCAGGCGTTACACTACGGAAGTAAGGTACAAAATCTGCCTCTTCACGAACAAAGTGACGATACTCATCACATGATTGCTCAGCAAATTGCTGCATTACATCGCGCCATTCTTGTTTTGGTGCTGGTGGTGGTAGTAAATTTGCTTCTAAAATTGCCGCTGTGTAGATATCTAAACTGTTGATCGCTACTTTTGGTAAACCAAACTTAAAGCGGATCATCTCGCCTTGTTCAGTTACACGTAAACCACCTTTTAGTGAACCTGGAGGTTGTGATAATAGGGCTTGCTGTGCCGGCGCACCGCCACGACCAATTGTACCGCCACGTCCGTGGAATAGTACGAGTTGAATATCGTTATCTTCACTGATTTTGATCAATGCTTCTTGTGATGTGTACTGTGCCCAGTTAGCTGCCATTACACCGGCATCTTTTGCTGAGTCAGAGTAACCAATCATCACATGTTGTTCGCCGCCAATGTAACCGCGGTACCAATCAACTGCATATAGACGTTTCATTACATCTGCTGCGTTATTTAAATCATCTAGTGTTTCAAATAATGGTGCAACTGGAATACGGAATGGGCAACCCACTTCTTTTAATAGCAGTTGAACTGCTAGTACGTCAGACGCTTCACGTGCCATAGATATGATGTAAATACCTAAAGCTTCAGGATCTGTTTGTGCAACTACTTTACAAGTATCTAGTACTTCTTGCACTTCTGCTGAAGGTTCCCAAGCAGTTGGGATAAGCGGACGTTTACTGTTTAACTCTTGTAATAAGAAAGCTTGTTTATCTTCTTCACTCCAAGCATTGTAATCACCAATGCCTAGGTAACGTGTTAGCTCCGATAATGTATCGCCGTGGCGTTCGCCATCTTGACGAATATCTAGCTTCACTAAGTTAACGCCGAAACAGTTTACGCGACGTAGAATATCTAATAATAAACCGTTGGCAATAGACTTCATGCCCATATTAACCAGTGAGTCATAACATTGTTGTAATGGCTCTTTTAGCTGCTTAGTGCTAACAATGATATCTTTAGCAGTACTGTCATGGCCTTGCAATGTCGCACTTAATGCCGTTAATGTTTCTTTTAGTTCATTGCGCAATTTACGTAAAATAACGCGATATGGCTCATCAGCATCTTCACCAACAATGGCACGTAGTACAGGGTCACAGTTATCCATTGATAACTCTTTCGTTAACTGCTGAATATCTTCAAGGTACAAGCTAACAGCTACCCAACGACTAGTGATTAATACTTCTTTTGTTACCTTAGCTGTTACAAATGGGTTACCGTCACGGTCTCCACCCATCCATGAAGTAAATTTGATTGGAGAGGCATCAAGCGGCAATGAAATACCTAAACCATCTTCTAATGTTTTATCTAATTCACGCACGTATTGTGGAACGGCTTCCCATAAGCTGTTTTCGATAACAGCGAAGCCCCATTTAGCTTCATCAACAGGGGTTGGACGATTTTTACGGATATCGTTAGTATGCCAAGCCTGTGTAATTAATTGTTCTAAACGGACTAATAATTGATCGCGCTCTTTATCTGAAATATCTGTGAGTTCTAACAAGCTTAAACATTGGTTAATCGCCGTATGTTTATTGATCAGGGTACGACGGGTAATTTCTGTTGGATGTGCGGTTAGTACCATATCCATTTTTAATTCAGAAACTGATTTAACAATTTGCTCTTCTGAAACGTCACTGTTTTTTAGTTTAGCGATTAAAGTTTGTAATGGATCGGGAGCACAAACTTCTGAGTCACAGTGGCGAGAAATACCATGGAATTGCTCTGCAATATTTGCAAGATTTAAGAAATGAGTGAATGCACGTGCTACAGGTAGTAATTCGTTGTCGCTTAAATTAGACAGCACTTCAACTAAACGTTCACCATCTTTACCGTTACCAGCTCGAGATGATTTAGACAGTTGACGTATAGTTTCAATTTTCTCAAGAAAGGGTTCACCAAGATGGTCACTGATACTCTTACCAAGCAATTGTCCTAATAAACCTACGTTACCACGTAAGTTTGCATATGTTTCTGTCATCGTACTTCCTTATTATTGTAATAAAATTACATTTTTTATAGTGGAGCTAAATAAAATACCATAATGAAGCGCCTAGTCAATCAAGGTGCTTTTTCATTGTACTATTTCGATTTATTAAATAAGCATCTCTGTAACTAAATTACAAAATGCTTATCAATAACTCATTACACACAATAACGTTGAATGAGTTTTTCTATGACCACTTGGGTCGGTTTTACAAAAGAAAGGTCCAAATATTCGTTAGGCTGATGTGCCTGAGCTATATGTCCTGGGCCTAATACTATGGTGTCGCAACCTAATGCTTGAATAAATGGCGCTTCTGTACAGTAATTTGCGCTTGTTGCTTTGTTACCAGTATAAATCTCTGCATTATCGATAAGATCTGAGTGAATTGGGCATTCATAAGAAGGTATTGGCTCATGTAAGTGAAATACTTCAACGCTATTTGGGTAACGTTTCTCAATGTCAGATAAAGCCTGTTTTACAGTGATAAATAATTCTGTAGTAGTCACACCTGGAATAGGGCGCATATCGATATGCAATTCACAACAACCACAAATACGGTTAGGGCTATCGCCTCCAGTAATCGCTCCAAAGTTAAGTGTTGGATACGGAACTTCAAAATATGGATTGTGATACTTGTCTTTAAAGGTCTGTTGTACCTTTTTAAGTTCAGATAAAACCAGGTGCATGACATCGATGGCATTTAACCCCTTGTCAGGATCTGAACTGTGGCCACTCCTGCCGGTAATACGAATACCTTCAGACATATGTCCTTTATGCATAGTAACAGGCACCATACCCGTTGGTTCGCCAATCACTGCATAATCAGGTCGAAAGTGTTTTTGTTCTGATATCTGTTGTGCGCCGGACATAGTAGTTTCTTCATCAGCAGTAGCAAGAATACGTAACGGCTTGGTAAATTTTTCACGATCCATCGTTTTTAATGCTTCAATAACAAACGCGAAGAAGCCTTTCATGTCTATGGTGCCTAAACCGTAAAAGCGATTGTCTTTTTCCGTGACGGTAAACGGATCCGTTTGCCATTTACCTTCATCATAAGGCACAGTATCAGTGTGTCCTGCTAACAATAAACCGCCATCTCCTTTACCTAAAGTGGCAACAAGATTAAATTTACCTGGTGCAGCAGCTACCTCTGTTATATCAATAGTGAAACCAAGATCTCCAAGCCATTCTGCCAATTGGTTAATCACGGCAAGATTACTTTGATCCCAAGATGTATCGCTTGAACTAATAGAAGGTAATTTTATAAGGCCTTTATAGAGGTCCGTAAATGCGGGTAGTGACATGCTATTCCTTGAAATTAAACTGTAAAACGCTAATACCTAACGGTGATGTTGAAGTAACTATAGGTACATTAAAATAGTGCTGTATTAATCAAATTGGCTGCTTATCAGCGTGCCGTTGTGTGTCGATTATCTGAATAAATTAAGGCTTAAAATTGTTCCGTGATGATTTGAGATAAATTCATTCTATGCCTGAACCAATGATAAATTAAAGATCTTTTTATATTGCCTCCTAAATAAATTATTCGTTTGTTTCAAAAAATAGGATTTTCTTGAATATTTTTTGTAATTTAAATCACTAATAAACACTTAAAACTTTATGAAATTAGTTTAATTGACTCTTTTAAGACACATAGTTTAAGTGCCCTCTAACTTTAGAATATAAAATTAAAGTGTTTTTAATCAATTGCTTAATGTTATTTCATTATTGTTTACAACCTTTAATAATTTGGTTTTTTTTAAGGTTGTATAAATAACTTATCATTTTGAATATATTTATTCACCTTTATTGAATAAATAGTCACTTTAATTTAAAATATCGCTTTCGGTCAAAGGTATTGATTACTTTTGCACCTTTTGCATTTATTTATCGTCTCTTAAGTCAGTAATGAAACAGGAATTTTCTTTATGTTAAAAGCAATCGTAGTTGGAGCAAGTGGTTATACAGGTGCTGAATTAGCGCAGTTTTTAACTCGTCACCCAAATATTGAGTTATCTGGCCTCTACGTTTCAGAAGGTAGCTTAGATAAAGATAAAAAAATCTCTGAATTATATGGCAACTTACGCGGTTGTATTGATTTACCATTACAGCCATTAGGTGTGAGTGGCATTAAAGCAGCCTGCGAAAACATTGATATTGTTATCTTGGCTACTGCCCACGAAGTTAGTCATGACTTAGCACCGCTTTTCCTTGCTGAAGATACTGTTGTATTTGATCTATCCGGTGCTTTTCGAGTGCAATCAACAGGTTTTTATGAAAAGTACTACGGCTTTACACATCAATACCCTGAATTATTAGAAAAAGCAGTTTATGGTTTAGCAGAATGGAATGCTGAACAAGTTAAAACAACTGACTTAATTGCTGTCCCAGGCTGTTACACAACGGCTTCGTTAACAGCACTTAAACCTTTATTTGAAGCAGGCCTAATTAAACAAGGTATTAAACCAACTATTAATGCGACCAGTGGTGTCAGTGGTGCTGGGCGTAAGGCAAGTGTTGTTAGTAGTTTCTGTGAAGTGAGCTTACAACCATACGGTGTATTTACACACCGTCATAAGCCTGAAATTGATCAACACTTGGGCACTAATGTTGTTTTTACTCCACACCTTGGTAGTTTCAAGCGTGGGATTTTAGCGAGTATCAATCTTGTATTAAATGAAGGTGTTACTGCTGAACAAGTGAACCAAGCATATCAAGATGCTTATGCTGATAAACCAATTGTACGTTTAATGGATGGCACATTACCTGCACTTAAAAATGTAGTGGGTACGCCATTCTGTGATTTAGGTTGGGCGGTTGATGGTGAAGATTTAGTGGTGTTCAGCGCAATTGATAACTTATTAAAAGGTGCTTCTTCGCAAGCGATGCAATGTATTAATTTACGTTTTGGTTTTGATATCACTACTTCTATTTTATAAGGCGGTTAGTCATGACACAGCAGCAACAAAAACCGTTACTGATTAAGCTAGGCGGAGCCGTACTAGAAAACAATCAAGCGCTAACTAATCTTTTTTCTGCATTAACGGCTTATTTAGCAACACAACAACGTCCATTATTGTTGGTACACGGTGGTGGTGTTATCGTTGAAGATGTACTTAATAAAATGAATATCAAAAGCGAAAAGAAGGATGGTTTACGTATTACGCCGTTCGAGCAAATTCCTTATGTCGCAGGTGCATTAGCCGGTACATCCAATAAATTATTGATGGCAAAAGCATTACAAGCAGGTTTATCTGCGGTGGGTTTATCATTAGCCGATGGCTTTAGTTGTTCAGTGAAACAGATGGACCCTGACTTAGGTGCGGTAGGTATTTGTAGCCCAAATAATCCTGCATTAATTAATAGCTTGTTAGCTGGCGAGTTTTTGCCTGTGATTTCGTCAATTGCGATTGGTGAAGATGGTAACTTATACAATGTCAATGCGGACCAAGCTGCCATTGCAATTTGTGATCTGGTGGATGCTGAGTTAGTGTTTTTATCAGACGTTGATGGTGTGTGGGATGCGGATAAACAAGTGATTCCTGAATTGAATACGCAACTGGCGGATAAGTTAATTGCAGAAAATGTTATTCAAGATGGCATGGCAGTAAAAGTGAAAGCGGCGTTGCAAGCTGCCGATGAACTAGGTTACGTGATGCTAGCAAGTTGGAAAAACCCAGAAAATTTAGTCTCATTGCTGGCAGGTAAAGCAGTGGGTACAAAAGTAATTAAATAAAGTAGAGATTAATCATGGATAATTTATTAACCGGAATGGAAATGACTCAGCAACAGGCTTTAGACCTGATTGCATTGGGTAAAGACTTAAAAGCAAACCCAAGTAAATATGCACAATCTCTTGCAGGTAAGAGTGTTGTAACATTATTTGAAAAACAATCACTACGCACACGTGTAACGTTTGATATTGGTATTAATAAATTAGGCGGACACGCGGTTTATTTAGATCAAACTAATGGTGCAATGGGTAGCCGTGAAGACGTTAAAGACTTCGCTGCGAACATCTCTCGTTGGGCTGATTGTATAGTTGCACGTGTATTTGAACATAGCACTATTACAGAAATGGAAGAGTTTGCATCGGTACCTGTGATTAACTCTCTGTGTGATTTGTACCATCCATGCCAAGGTATGGCAGACTTTTTAACTATTTCGCAAAATTATGATGATTTAACTCAGGTTAAATTAGCGTATATTGGAGATGGTAATAATGTTACTCATTCTTTATTCATTGCCGGTGCTATTTTAGGGGCAACCGTGACGGCAGTTTGCCCTCTTGGTCATAGCCCTGATGCACAAATTATGAAAAAAGCAGAAGAGATTGCCAAACAAACTGGCGCAACTATTTCTGTGACGAATAATATCGACGATATTCAAGGTTACGATGTAGTTTACGGTGATACTTGGTTATCAATGGGTGATGACACGCCATTAGAACAAATTAAAGCTAAATTTATGCCTTACCAAATCAATCAAGCCTTGCTTGACCACACTGGTATTAAGCATGTTTTACATTGCCAACCTGCTCATCGTGGTTTAGATATCACTTCAGATGTAATGGACGGACCAGCTTCATTGATTTTTGATCAAGCTGAAAATAGAATGCATATTCAAAACGCAATTATGCTTACCCTAATTAATAAACAGAAATAATTGAGAAAGGAAAACAATTAATGAGCCAGGTTAAAAAAGTAGTTCTCGCTTATTCAGGCGGCTTAGATACATCAGCGATCATTCCATGGTTAAAAGAAACGTATGATGATTGTGAAATTGTTGCGTTTTGTGCCGATGTTGGCCAAGGTGAAGAAGAATTAGTAGGTTTGCATGAGAAAGCGATCGCTTCAGGTGCATCTGAATGTCATATCGTTGATTTAAAAGAAGAGTTTGTTAAAGACTACATCTACCCAACGATCGCATCTGGCGCAGTTTACGAAGGTACTTATTTACTAGGTACATCAATGGCGCGTCCAATCATTGCTAAAGCACAAGTTGAAGTGGCATTAAAAGTAGGTGCTGACGCAGTTTGTCACGGTTGTACTGGTAAAGGTAATGATCAAATTCGTTTCGAAAGCTGTTTTGCTGCACTGGCTCCTGAACTGCAAGTTATTGCACCATGGCGTGAGTGGGATATGGTTTCTCGTGAAGACCTACTGGATTACCTTGCAGAGCGTAATATTGAAACAACTGCTTCAGCAACTAAAATCTACAGCCGTGATGCAAATGCATGGCATATCTCTCATGAAGGTGGCGAGCTAGAAGACCCATACAATGAGCCAAGTAAAGGTGTTTGGACATTAACGGTTGATCCGCTTGATGCGCCAAATGAGCCAGAATATCTAACATTAACGGTTGAAAACGCACGTGTTACAGCTGTTGATGGCGTTGAACTATCTCCATATGACGCACTAATGTTATTAAACGAAAAAGCAGCAGCGCATGGTGTTGGTCGTGTCGACATTACTGAAAACCGTACTGTTGGTATGAAGTCTCGTGGTTGTTATGAAACACCAGGAGGTACTGTAATGGTGACTGCACTTCGTGGTATCGATGAATTAGTGCACGACAAGCCATCACGTCGCTGGCGTGACCAAGTGGGCCAAGAGTTTGCTCACTTAGTATATGACGGTCGTTGGTTCACTCCATTATGTGGTTCTTTATTAGCGGCTTCTGAATCGTTAGCAAAAGATGCTAATGGTGAAGTAGTGGTTCGTTTATACAAAGGCCAAGCAGTAGCGGTTAAGAAGAAATCTCCAAACAGCTTATACTCTGAAGAGTTTGCTACATTTGGCGATGATAATGTTTACGACCAAAAACATGCTGAAGGTTTCATCCGTTTATATTCACTGTCTAGCCGTATTCGTAAGCTAAACAGTAACAAATAAGCAAAATATGTTATAAAATTCCTGCCTCGATTTTCGGGGCAGGAATTTCTATTTATAAGCGCTTTTAAAAAAAGCCTTTATAAATAGCATTGTAATATTACCAATCCCTTAATTAATGGATTTGGTTCACTACCAAGTCAGAATGGAGTAACAAATGGCACTATGGGGCGGACGTTTCAGTCAAGCGGCAGACACAAAGTTTAAATTATTTAATGATTCATTAAAATTCGATTACCGTCTTGCTGAACAAGATATTATAGGTTCTATTGCCTGGTCTAATGCATTGTTATCAGTTGATGTATTAACTGTTGAAGAGCAAAAAAGCATTGAAGTTAGCTTAAACGAGTTATTGGAATCAGTTCAGGCTAATCCTAAGCAAGTATTACAATCAGATGCAGAAGACATCCACTCTTGGGTTGAAGGTCAATTAATCAATAAAGTAGGCGACCTAGGTAAAAAATTACATACAGGCCGTAGCCGTAATGACCAAGTTGCTACCGATTTAAAACTTTGGTGTAAAAAAACAGCTAAAGAGTTAATTGCACACTTAGAACAACTTGAAGCAAAACTGATCGAACTAGCACGTATCCACCAAGGTGTTATCTTACCGGGTTATACTCATCTTCAACGTGCACAACCAGTAACATTTTCTCACTGGTGTTTAGCTTACCTAGAAATGCTAGAGCGTGATCATAGCCGTTTAGAAGGTTGTGTTGAGCGTATGGATACTTGTCCGTTAGGTAGTGGTGCGTTAGCTGGTACTGCTTACGCAATGGATCGTACTGCATTAGCGCACTCATTAGGTTTTGAAAGAGCAACGCGTAACAGTTTAGATTCAGTGTCAGACCGTGATCACGTTGTTGAACTAATGAGTTGTGCAACTTTATCTATGGTGCATTTATCTCGTATGGCTGAAGATTTAATCTTCTATAATAGTGGTGAATCTGCGTTTATTGAAATGTCTGATCTAGTGACTTCTGGTTCATCATTAATGCCACAAAAGAAAAACCCAGATGCAATGGAGTTAATCCGTGGTAAATCAGGTCGTGTGTTTGGTTCATTAGCTGGTATGTTAATGACATTAAAAGCATTACCTTTGGCTTACAATAAAGATATGCAAGAAGATAAAGAAGGTTTGTTTGACGCTTTAGATACATGGGGCGACTGTTTAGAAATGGCGTCAATGGCGTTAACAGACCTTAAAGTAAATGAAGAGCGTACCAAAGAAGCGGCACAAGGTGGTTACTCTAATGCTACTGAGCTTGCTGATTACCTCGTTGCAAAAGGTATTCCTTTCCGTGAAGCACATCATATAGTAGGTGTTGCCGTGGTTGCGGCCATTGAAAAAGGCGTTCCATTAGAAGATTTAACTGTTGCTGAATTCAAACAATTCTCTGATGTTATTGAAGAAGATGTTTATCCAACATTAACATTAGAAGCAACATTAGCTGCACGTGTCGCACAAGGTGGTGTTTCCCCACAACAAATTGAGTTTGCATTAACTGAAGCTGAAAAACGTTTAGCAGATCGTGATAACTCAAGTGTGGTGATTAGAGCTGCTTGTATCGAAGATGTTGAACGTATCGAGAAAATGGTTAACCATTGGGCGGAAAAAGGTGAGAATCTACCAAGAGATAAAGCAGATCTTACACATTCAGTTGACGAGTTCGTTGTGACAGAGTTAGACGGTAAAGTTACTGGGTGTGGTTCTGTACATGTATATGACACTGGATTAGCTGAAATTCGCTCGTTAGGTATTGAGCCTGGTTACGAAGGTCGCGGTCAAGGTAGTGCGATTGTTAATTTATTAGTAAAACGTTCTGAAAAATTAGAAATTAAGCGTCTATTCGCACTGACTCGTATGCCAGATTTTTATATGAAGCAAGGTTTTAGTCCGGCGAGCAAAAAAACTATGCCTGAAAAGGTGTTAAAAGACTGTGCAATGTTTGTTAGTGAACATGCTAATGATGAAAAAGCATTAGAGTTAAACTACAAAACAAGTATGTTGTTACAAAAAGAGATGAGTAAAAACTAATACCGCTACTTTATAGAGGTAATAGTTAGTTTACTTATTAAGAAAATGAAAGAGTGCAGCCATTAATGACTGCACTCTTTTTTTATCTGCTGTTTTATCCTTGGTTTAATACCACATCAGGAAAGTGCTGACGTAATATTTTATTTTGGAAGGGGTCGTTAAAACGACAGTTAATGATAATAATAAAGCGCTCAAAAGGTTGATTGTCATTAAGTGGTTGTACAGATGAAACACTGTGGAATACTTGGTTATCGCGTATATGCATAACCTCTCCAGGTGCTAATGTTGTATTAGTTATCAGTTGTTGACCAGCTTTGTCATCATATAAAGTATTAAACCCGCCGGTTACATTCTCTCTACTTAAAACTAATATGCTTAAAAACTGGCTGCCATCTTGATGTATGCCTTGCCCTTGAAGCGGGTCTAAAGCTTGATCACCTTTCACTCCATTAATTTGCATTAAAATAGGTTCTTTCGGATTTATTCCCCATAAGTCAGCCCAAGCTTTGATAAAGTCCTGTACATCTTCACGTTGTAAAAAATCTTCTTTTAAAGCAGGGTAATATCTCAATTTATTAGCCATCGTGTCTGCATCGTTATATTGCCCTCCCTGTGCCATTGGGCAGTTGTCCAAAGTGTT
Source organism: Psychromonas arctica (assembly GCF_036697365.1). Lineage (GTDB taxonomy): Bacteria > Pseudomonadota > Gammaproteobacteria > Enterobacterales > Psychromonadaceae > Psychromonas > Psychromonas arctica_A. Next base: position 1,408 of record NZ_JBAHZA010000079.1, on the reverse strand, counting down.
TACTTCTCCAGTTTCATCCAAATATAACCATGACATTCTTTTCCAACGTGCATCTACATAAGTGTCTCTTGGTAGATCATGTAGGTAAGTCTGCCATTCAGGTAAGTTAATTTGTTTGCTAATATCAGTTTTGCTCCAATCTCCTTGAGCAATATCTTGTTCGGTTTGAAATCCCCAATAGGGTGTATACAGGTTGGAAGTAGATTCAATTAAAGGGTTGGTGTGTTCTAAGTGTCTATTTATCATGTTTAATTCCATTTTATGTATGAATAAGCGGAATTGCTTATTCTTAGTAGCAACGTTGAGTTAACTTAAAATCAACGAGGCGGGTTTTTATTACATAAAATGGTGATAAAAAGAATGGTAGGTAAGATTGTTATCAAATAATAATTATTTAAAAATAGAAGCTTATTAATAAATAATAGGAAGTGCTAATGAATTGTTAAACAGATATGCAGGGTTAGATTACTTGGGAGTAATAAAGGATTGCTTGGCTGGTGGTTTAAAGGTAATAGCACAAAGGAAATTGATTAAGTACTATTACCCTTAAAAACAAGTTCGTTAAAACGAATATCTAAAAAGAATGATTTAAAGACTTTCCTCAAGATAATCATTTTTTAAATTCACATAATGGCTGGCTGAACGTTTTAAAAATGCCATTTCTGCTTCAGAAAGTTGTCGTGCAGCTTTGGCTGGAGAGCCGATGTAAAGAAATCCCGATTGTAATACCTTATTAGGTGGAACCAATGTGCCTGCTCCAATGATCACATCATCTTCAATTTCAGCATTATCTAAAATGATTGCTCCCATACCAACTAAAACACGGTTACCAATAGTACAAGCATGTAACATCGCTTTATGCCCAACAGTAACATCTTCTCCAATTGTTAAAGAATAACCATCAACTGATGCTTCACCTTTTCTAGCGACATGCAATACAGAGCCATCTTGAATATTAGTACGAGCACCAACAGAAATATTATTTACATCGCCACGTAATACACACATTGGCCAAATACTGACGTCATCAGCTAGTTTTACATCACCAATAATCGAAGAGAACGGATCAATATAAACATTCTTACCAATGGCTGGATGAAGATTCTTATATGGGCGTAATGTAGGAAACATAAAATACCTTTTGAGATAAATAGTAAAAGCTCACTATACGACACAAAAGTGTGGATAACAAAAGCAAATTTGTGGATAACTTGTGGTCAAGATAGGTATAAAAATTAATTACAAATAATCGTAATAAAACGCTTGCCAATGTGATCTTAATCCCTATAATGCGCACCCACAGACACGGGATGTAGCGCAAGTTACTAACGCAGTTTGAACCATCAAACTCAACGAGTTTGAGTCAATAAAAACTTTTAAAGTTTATTGTTGACAAGGTTAAAGGTTA
>NZ_JBAHZA010000073.1:0-561 GCF_036697365.1 Psychromonas arctica | reverse complement strand
GTCAATGGTGTTGATTACAACGCAGTGAATAACGGCGATAACACCTGGAGTTTAGCAGCGGATACGATTGCCGAATTAGCCGAAGGCGACGTTGTGATCAGTGTGTCTGCGAGCGATGAAGCGGGCCATACGGATAGCGCAACCACGACGATTGAAGTGGATACTACCGCTCCAATAATTAGCGTCGACTCTCTCACTACCACTGATAATACGCCAATGTTAACGGGTAATGTTGATGATACTACTGCTGTAGTTATCGTGACAGTCAATGACATCGAGTACGAAGCAACTAACAATGCGAATGGGTCGTGGACTTTAGCGGATAATACACTCCCTGCATTGGATGATGGTGAAACCGTTATTACAGTGACCGCTTCAGATGCGGCGGGTAATAGCGCAACCAATACTGGCACCGTTGAAGTCGATACCGTAGGTATTAACGTCAGTATTGATGCGTTAGTGACCAATGATACGTCACCAGCGCTAAGCGGTAGCATTGATGATGACACAGCCACTGTGATTGTCACGGTCAATGGTGTTGATTACAACGCAGTGAATAAC
>NZ_JBAHZA010000072.1:0-578 GCF_036697365.1 Psychromonas arctica | reverse complement strand
GAGTTACCAGCGTTTACCTTGATTCCAAATGATGGCATGACAGATGGTGATACGGTAAGCGTTGATCCAAGTGTTACCACAGTCAATGATGCCTCAGAAATTATTAACCTAGTAAGTAACGACTTTATTGAAGATGACGGCAGCGCGGTTGAAGGTGCTGAAGTCGCGACATTCGAGACTTTCGATGAAGACGGTGATGAGGTGACGGTCACTTTAAGCGATACAGTTAACTATGCATTAGTTGATGGTGCGGTGGTGTTAACCCAAGCGGGCGCGGAATTAGTCAATAGCGGTCAAGAGTTACCTGCATTTACACTTATCCCAAACGACGGCACGACAGATGGCGAGACGGTCTCTATCGATCCAAGCGTAGATACCGTCAATGACGCACCAGAAATTATTAACCTAGTAAGTAACGACTTTACTGAAGACGATGGTAGTGCCGTTGAAGGTGCTGAAGTCGCGACATTCGAGACTTTCGATGAAGACGGTGATGAGGTGACGGTCACCTTAAGCGATACCGTTAACTATGCATTAGTTGATGGTGCGGTGGTATTAACCCAAGCGGGTGCTGAACT
>NZ_JBAHZA010000071.1:0-580 GCF_036697365.1 Psychromonas arctica | reverse complement strand
AATAATGGTGTGGTGTCGTTAGTCGTGATTGACGTTACCGCTACCGTTGGCGCCGTTAAATCAACAGTAATAGTGCCGGTTACAGCATCATTGCTGTTATTCGCGGCATCTGTTGCCACCACACTCACCGCAATCTCACCTTCGGTTAATGCAGCTAATTCATTATCTGCTAACGTCCATGTGCCATTACCATTGTTAGTTGCATCGTATTCAATGCCATTCACCGTCACAACAACCGTGGCATCATTATCATTTACTGTGCCACTTAACGCAGGCGTTGTATCGTTTGTGGTGATTGACGTAACCGTAACTGTTGGCGCCGTTAAATCTAAAGTGATGGTGCCGGTTGCTGCGTCACTGCTGTTGTTCGCGGCATCCGTTGCCACGACACTAACTGCTATCTCTCCTTCAGACAGTGCTGCTAGTTCGTTATCTGCTAATGTCCACGTACCATCAGCATTGTTGGTTGCTTCGTATTCAATACCGTTCACAGTCACGATAACTGTGGCTTCATTGTCTTCCACCGTTCCAGTTAATAATGGTGTGGTGTCGTTAGTCGTGATTGACGTTACCGCTACCG
>NZ_JBAHZA010000009.1:0-149423 GCF_036697365.1 Psychromonas arctica | reverse complement strand
GTTCCAGCTTCATCTCGTATTCATAGCGAAGAAGATGAGCGTCCAATTGGTCGTCTATTAGTAGATGCGACTTTCAGCCCTGTTGAGCGTATTGCTTACAGTGTTGAATCAGCTCGTGTTGAACAACGTACTGATTTAGACAAGCTTGTTATCGATATGGAAACAGATGGTACTTTAGAGCCAGAAGAAGCAATTCGTCGCGCAGCTACAATTTTAGCTGAGCAATTAGACGCATTTGTTGATTTACGAACAAAAGTACAAGTTCCAGTTGAAGAAGAAAAGCCTGCATTTGATCCAATTCTTTTACGCCCAGTAGATGATTTAGAACTCACTGTTCGTTCTGCTAATTGTTTGAAAGCGGAATCGATTCATTATATCGGTGACCTAGTACAATGTACTGAAGTTGCACTTCTAAAAACGCCTAATTTAGGTAAGAAGTCTCTAACTGAAATCAAAGATGTACTTGCTTCACGTGGACTGTCTCTAGGCATGCGCTTAGAAGATTGGCCACCAGCAAGTTTAATCGAAGATTAGACTAAAGCCGATTCACGAATAATAAGGATTAGGTTATGCGCCATCGTCAAAGTGGACGTCAGCTTAACCGAAACAGTAGCCATCGTCAGGCTATGTTTCGTAATATGGCAATCTCTATTGCCACGCATGAAGTTATTAAAACTACAGTGCCAAAAGCAAAAGAATTGCGTCGTATAATTGAGCCATTAATTACATTAGCTAAAACGGATAGCGTTGCTAACCGTCGTTTAGCATTTGCTCGTCTTCGTGATGATGCAGTAGTGGCAAAATTATTTAATGAACTAGGCCCTCGCTACGCGACTCGTCCTGGTGGATACACTAGTATCATTAAATGTGGTTTCCGTACTGGTGATAAAGCTCCTATGGCTTATATCCAGTTTGTAGACCGTCCAGTTGTAGCGGACGAAGAAGCGTAAGTTTCTTTATAGTTGCAATAAAAAAGCCGAACTTATGTTCGGCTTTTTTGTACCTGCAGTCTGACCCATCCTAAATATCAGATAATAACTTCAACACAACATTTGCTATTTGCTTAGCCAAGAACGGTGGAACAGCGTTCCCTACTTGCACATACTGTTGAGTGCGATTTCCTTCAAATAGATAATTATCAGGAAATGTCTGTAATCTCGCAGCTTCTCGAACAGTTAAACTACGACATTGTCTTGGATCATAATGAACAAAGTAGTGACCATCTTTAGAAATATGGCTTGTTACTGTTGTTGCTTCTTTATTTGCCGACTGAACACGAAAACGATCAGCATGAGCACCTGTATTCCAATTTGCATGAGCAGGTGCAAGTTCTTGAGGAAAATCTTTTGATTTAGGTGAGATACCGTTATTTAATTGCGCATAAGCACTACAAAATGCGTAACGCAGCAAATCCTTAACCATGTGCCCACGAGTATCATGATTGAGCACATAACCTAATTCTTCATCTAACAGCCAACTCTTGAGTGGTTCAGGAATCAAAGCCTCATTAATATTGCTATGTTCAGTTGATTTACGAGGTAAGCCAAGCAAAGGTGTTAAATTTAATTCATCAACGAGTTCTACTTTATTACTCTGTTTAAATATTTTGTTTAAACGTTTCTCATGCAAAGCGATTATTCTAGCCCACTCTTCACCGTCATCCTTCAGTTTAGAGAAACCACTTCGTAAGGGTGGAAGATCATTAAGAACACTTTTAACGGTCACTGGATATTGTTCAGCTTTGTCTAGAGTAGTAGGAATTCCATTAATATCTTCTCTTACGCCCAATAAAATAACTCTATGTCTTGCTTGGGGTATACCATATAATTCTGAACGTATTAGAAAGTCTGATGATTTTGCATATGAAGGGTTTTCTGGAGTTTCAGCATCAACAACTAAAGAATAAATTTTATAACCTAATATCCCTTCTGTATCAGTAACTTTACCGGGCTGTTTTAAATCATCAAGAATTTGCGGGAACATAACTTTCCCATCAACTTTTGCAGATAATATTCCCCTAACATTTTCCATAACAAAAACTTCAGGTTGTGCAATAGAGATAACTTGTAAGTATTCTTTGTATAAAAAATGTCGTTGATCATCCTCTGCTTTGTAATCTTGAATACCTGCATTACGAGAGCGACCAGCTAAAGAGTATGCTTGGCACGGAGGCCCACCAATAACAACTTTAAAGCCTTTATGTTCTTCAACTAAATCTCGAATCCTTTGGTGGATTTGATCATTATGTTCCCCAAGCGCTCTTGGCTCATGAAGTGTTTCTTCAAAAGCAGCAGCAGCTTTCTCGGGATAACTAGAAAACAATTCATCACGTGATAAATTGCCACGCACATATTCATAATAATCACTTCTAGCGACGGGATTGTTAGCAACTTTTCTGAAAAATGCTCTAGTCGTTAATGTCTTATGAGCTGAGGGTTCTTTTTCAACCGAAATACCAATATCAAACGGCTTAATACCACTCCCAGTTGTACATGAAGAGATCCCCTCACCAAGGCCTCCAGGGCCTGCGAATAGATCAATAACTAGAATTTCACCTGCTTTCATTTTATTATTTCTTTTTATTAAATTAGCCAGTGATCATACCAAGTTAGTTTTCTTGAGCAACAATATATGAGTAATCTTTTTAACTTATGCTCATAAGGTACTTCAAATTTGTGCAGCCTACCTTTTTCACAATTTCATCATTATATAACCAACCTAGGAACTCACTAATAATAACTTCTTTGATAGGCCGTGAAAGCACAATTTATTCAAGTTGAAATGCAATACATTCACTGGTTGCTTATAGTATTGCAAAATTAATATGCGCTGTGTTAAACATACTAACTAAAGTAGCTAATTAATTTTGATTCTTCTTTGTCGAAGTTATAATCAGCTTAACCTTGCCTTATTTAGAAGTATTCTCATTCATCATTATTTCTCATTAATATGGAATGGAATTTAAAAAAATTAGTGTAATTTTTCTAAAAACTTCTTAAAATTAACTAATTAAACTATTTTAGATTCTGTTTCTGAGATATAAAATCCCTCCTCTATAGCTTTCTTTTCAATAGCTAATAAATACAAACACTGTTTTTCAGTTGGGATTTTAACAGGGATAGCAGCGGCAATATCTAAAATTCCTTTTTCTTTATGGCTTAAAATGTATGATGTGTTATTCCAATCACATATTTCCTTCCAATATTCACCTGATTTTTCAAATACATATTTTTGCGCTTCAATACCATTATCTATGGTTTGAACAGTTGCAGCATCTTTGTGCTGATTTTTTAACTCATTTAAATCAATTAATGATGCTTCCACAGAAGATAATAAAGTGACATGGGATTGAATCACATTGTCCCAGCATTCTACTTTTTTACACCATTCACTGATATTTGTGACGTGTGAAGGTGTCGTTTTAATCACTTCATTTACTTTCTCTGCAATCTCTAACAAGTTATTAAGTAGATTTTCCTGTAGCTCCTGACTTTTCCAGATAGCTTGTAAATCAATACACTTCTTTTTCCCATCTAAAACAAGACGGAATTTGGCTATGGTATAAGTTACAATATTTGCTTTGTAACCACCGTACCACTCCTGTTTCATTATTTTTTTATCTAGCTTTTTAAATAAAATGGCTTTAGCAATAGACTCTTTAAAAAACAATTCATTGAATTGCTTTTCGTCTTTATCCCACTGTTCTGTCATTAAATCCGCGAATCGGCCAAAGTTCTTTTGTGCACCAAGGCTAACAACATGAGGCATTTTTTCCCAAGAGTTATAGAACTTCGCCAAATCGGTTTTAGTGATCATTTGTTGCTTAGGGTTAACCTTTTCAAATCTTTTCTGCTGTGCTGTTGTCAACTTGGTTTTGGCAGTCATATATTGACCACGTGCCCTTTCGTAGAACCAATGTGTTTCTTGCAAGCCACCTTCTGATGAGGGTGCCCAAACTCTTCTAGAAAGCTCTTCAAAACGCCAATGGAATGGACTATTAGAGAAGAAATCTGCAGCATTCACTTTGTTCTGTGTATTTGCAAACTCTGAAATTTTCGGAACGATTGTTTCAACAAATTCAACGGGAACAATTGTTAATTTTACCTGTATAAAAACTTGTGAAAGGTCAGCTTTCTCTTTTTTTAAGGTGTTGTAAATCGATGCTGTAGTTTGACCCCCATTCACTATTTGCAGATTCTTTAACTTTGAAATAAACGTACTACCTTGCTTTTCAGCCGTAGTTATCTCTTCAGCAGTAGCAGTTAACCCATTATTATATGCAAAAAACATGTTTGGCTCGTTAACAATAGTATTTCTCATGCCTTTGTTAACTTTCCCTTTAAATTGAAGAAAAGTCCTTACGTTCTGCTCAAGTAACCTTTCTGTATATTTGTCATATAACTGGGATAGTAGCGAACCAGGCAGAACCAATAAATAAGACTGATATTTATCTGATTCGGAAAATGCTTTTAAACAGGGCAGTTGTTCACCAAATTCAGACTCGAAATCAATCTCAATTGTTTCTTTACCTGTACTTGATGAGTCAATACGATGAATGCGTTCGATATCCCATATGTCAAAATTGAATGGATAACCCTGAATTGTATTTGAACCAAACGCTTTTATTGATTTACTTATTTCACCATTGGTAATGATGATTACTTTAACAGCTGAAATGTTTGCTGACTTTAGGCAAATCCCCCTAACTAATGAGTATGCTAAGTCAGTTTCTTCCATGCTCTGGTAAAAATTACTATCAAGGCATTTTTCAAAGAAACGTTGAGCTCTTTTAGCTAATTGACCAGCAAGCGAAGTGGTTAATGTTTCTAAGCTATCTTTGTAATGAGAAACAACGAGTGTCAATACACCGTTTTCTTCATTTTGATACCACGCATCGAGTTTGAGGCCAAGAGAGTCTTTTTTATAACTGCATAGGGTATAATTTTCAATAACTGCTTGCTCAACCAAGTAGTCACATACTTTTTCAACAAAAACTGACTCATTAAATTTACTTCCAACTTCAGCTTCACTATAAATATCCTGCATAAAGTCGTTATAAAACTGATTTAAAGTCATTGTTTCGTCACCCACGGTTCATCAATCAAAAATGGTTGACAGCTATTTAGAGCCAAATCATATGTTACTTTATCTACACCACTAGGAATGTTGTGCAGTAGTAAGCGAGGAAACTCTTCAGTAACTTGGTAAAATGATTTTGAAGCAATAATATAGCTGTAAGTTAAATAACAGTCGTTATACACATACCCAATATCAAGTAATATATCTTTAAACTTTTCTAACTGCGATGTCTCTCCTGTTTTTTCTAGCTCTGATTGTATTTTTTCAATTAACAAAGGTAGCGAAACGGCACCTTCTGAGCCAGGTTCAGTTTTACCCAATGTAACAACAAATAGATAAAGTTCCTCTAGTTGTGCGCAAAGCTGTTCGGCCGATGATATTCTTACTTTCGGTGTTGATGTACCTATCTGACATTTTACCTCAATAGCCGTATTTTGGATGTTGAAATCTTGAGGGCTACCTTCTGGTCCAGTCCAAAAATCTATAGCTTGTGCCACACCGTATTTGGTAGCGATATGTTGCTGTAAATAGACTAACTCTCCAATCAGACCTTTGATGATACGCTCTGAAAGAATTTTTTGCTTATCTTGTTTTAGAAACTCTCTCCAACGCTCGATGCGTCTAAAAATAACAGGCACAACAGCCGAAGGTGTCAGCGGCCTTGTAGCAGAAATTATATCATTAGATAAAGCAAAGAATAGCTGCCAGTCACTTGGACTTTTGAGGTTTAAAGCGAGCTGCTGAGTATCAGCGATAACTGTAACATCTATTCCAGTTAACGAAGGGAACGTTTTAGGAAGTTTACACTCATTAGTCAGTTGACATACAAACAAATATCGACCTAAGCGGTCTTTTGCCCAATATAAATTTAATGGGTGCTTGTGATCAATTCTTCGAGCAGAAAGGTCTACTTTAGGCGTAGTTATTGATTCCCATGGATTATTCAACTTCCATCTCCTCTTCATCAAAAATATTGCCAAACTCTTGATTCCACCAAGTTGTGTTTACAACATATTTTACAAGGTTTTCTGGTTTTTTAGTTCCGGCTTTACCAGGAAAACTAATACTCCAAGCAACAGCACCATTAGCTAATAAGGAGTCTTCTTCATTTTTTAATTTGCAATCCAAAATGTATATTGTTAATGACGGTCTATCTCTAAGCTCTCGACATGCTTTTCCGGACAATGAGCCTGACTCAGGGTATTGGGACTTGTCTATACCAGCCCTTTCCCATGTAGGAGAACTAAATCTTCTTTTGCTTGATGTAAGTGCATTTTTATTCTGTTTGTATTGAGTAACTGTTCGCATTAATGGATGCATGATTATATTGCTTTCAATTAATGCATTTTCTTCATCATGCGGTTTTGCATTGCTAATAAGCTGTATGTCCCAATTACAATTTATTTTCCCAACATAATCTAAAATGGGTTTAGGATCTGTCATTATTGACGCAGGGTGATTTGTATATGCATTCAGAAAATCAATCACATATTGTTGATCAACATCCATAAACAAATTATTGCTACCAAGTGGGATAGGATACTCATTATTTTTTAATAGAGTGCTAATCAGTGTTTTTAATACTTTGATATTATTTTCAACAACCGAGCTTGTAGAGGATAAAACACTTGTTTCTACTTGCCTGCCAAATAAACTTATTTGGCGCAGAACATCAGTGCCCGTTCTCATCTTATTTCGTGCTGTTACTATCAGAGACTCAGGGTGACTTCTAACGCATAAGCCAAATTCTTCAGGGGTTAACTTTGCATTCTCCATTCTTTTAAACTCACCTCGTAGCTCTTCTGTTACATCCGATATATGTGAATACCAAGCAATTGCTTCAGCAGGCATATATAATCGACATAAATCATGAAATCCATCCCTATAACCAAACCAACGGCCCATTTGCATTAGAGTGTCATACATTTGAGTATTTCGGATAAAGTAGCTAACGGTTAAACCTTCTAAAGTTAGACCACGTGATAAACTTAAACCGCCTACGGCAATAATACTTCTACCATTCGGGTAGTTGTCTTTACTGTAATCAAGAGGCTCAGAGTTTCTAGAGGCGTTTACTTCAATTGTTTTTATTGGAGTGATCGATTTTTTCAATACAGACTGCACTTCTGCCCAAGAAAACTCAACCGCAGGAAACTCTTTATCAAAGGTGCTCTTTAAGTCTGAGATATAACCATTTTTGAGTGCAATTTTTTCTGAGAGAGCATAATGATTGATGACATTTTTGCGCATTTGATCTACGTAGTCATGTACCAATAGTTTTAAATTACTTTGAACCTCTGTAAATCGGCTAACATTAACTAACATTGAATTATGTTTGAACTCTTGATCTCTCAAGATCCTTATTGCGCGGATTAATACAAACGAACGAATAGCTTCTTCAAGTGAGCTAGGCATTGCTGGTGGAGCATAATCTTTTTTATGATTTGAAGGGAAAAGGTCTTCGTGATCTAATAACTCTCTAACCATATCCAAGTCAGTATCATCACTAAATACTCGTTGAGAACCAATATAGTTTGAGGGGGCATCTAAGCTGACAATAAAGTCTCTAGGAAAGAGCTCATCACCAATCATTTCATGATGGTCACTAGGGTCAATAAAAATATTTGCGAAAGGTGTTGCCGTATAACCTAAATACATATTTTGTTTGAATAATTTTAACAGTTCACGAATTTTACTGTTGATTGCTGTCGCTTCATTTTCCTCTTTATTTGTATTAATCGATGCGTTATCTGCTTCATCATCTATTAATAAAAATGGAAACTGGTCTAAGTTTAAATTGTTATTTTTAAGCCAATTAATTAAGTTTTGTAGTATTGATTTGTTTTTCTTAATGACCAAAACAACTGGTTGATTAAAATTACCAATTCCACTGCCTATTTGTTGAGCAATGTTATTTCGAAAATCATGTATCGTCGTTGTGAAGGTAACAGGTACGTTCTCATGAGAGAACTTCCCTACCCCTACAAGCCTTTCTTTTAATGCAATATTATCTAACTGGGTAGAGCTATCTACTCCAATAAACCCCTCATCTATACGCTCCTGGGTCTGACTTCTTAACGCACTTAAAATACCAGCCAACACGATAATTACCTTGTAACCCGCATCAGCAGCTTTATTAATTACACCAGTATAGTTAGCTGTTTTACCTGACTGGACATGTCCTACGACTAACCCTTTTCTTGACCAATCCCCTTCTTTCTTTGGGTTTTCAAGGTGATCTAATATTTTATCTGTCACTAAATCTAATTGGGTAACCACTTTTGGAGGGAAGTTTGAATTTCCCAAGTGTCGTTTATATCTGTCCCAAAAAAACCAATCAATATCGCCCCTTTTTTCATCGAGCCATGGTACATAATCATCTGCTGCAAATGAACTTCCCAATGACATACTGATATCAAATCTCTCTTCTAATTTTGAAACTATTAAATCAATTTCACTTTGCTCTGTTACAGAAAGGCTTGATGCCATTAACTTAACTGCTTCGAAGATAGTTTGGTTGGCAATTTGCTCTAAATTCGATTCGCCAATAGATGCGACAATAAATTTTTCACTTAAGTCTTCAATTTGAGCTAGTTTTTTTTTATCTGTCATAGTGTGAGTTCCATTTCGTTTAATATCTTTTGTGTCAATTTAGGAGCAGAAGCCATGGGGTCAATCTTTACTAGTTTTTGAAAAAGCAGTTCAGTGCTAGAACTTGTTGGTAAGTAGACAGGTAAAAACACATTAATAATATTCGTCAGCTCTTTTTCTGATATTAAAGGCTTTTCAACACTTTCAGGGGAATTAGCAAAGTCATTGAAATAAAGATCAGAAGGAAAGGATGATTCAATTGATTTCAATATATTTAGAAAATCTCGTTGGCTTTCGTCATCAAGTTTGGTTTTAAAAGTATCAATGAGAGGATGACTTTTGCTAATTTCATATGTCACTTTTCCTGAGGCTATATTTCTATTCCAAACCGGTTCTAATACTTTAGATTTTAATTGGTAACCCTTTTGTTTAAATACTCTTTTACCAGAGTATTCAACTTCAGAAATAATTTGCTTGAGCCCTTTCCTTACAGTCTCAGGAGGGTTCGCATTTGATTTTTTTACATCAATCTTCCAGATATGATCAAGTGAATTTGGAATATCTACACGCACCCGGATTAACTTTGTAAGTTCATCTTTAGGCATTAGACGGAACCAAGTACTTTTAATAATTAGTCTTTTGTTACGATATACATAAAAACCTTGGTTATGTAAATAACCTCCCTCTCCCGCAAACTTATCATATTCTTGTGCTGATACTTTTGTGTAGTGTGGCAGAATATATGGTTGTACTGTAATTTCTTTTGAATCTACATATATAGGCTGTTTTGGCAGTTCTAGCGTTGCTAAATGGGAACTATTAAATGGATCATTTCCAATTAACTGATCGCCATTAATATACATTTTAATGGATTTCTTTCCTGCTCCAGCATTTAAGAATCTGTGGAAAGTTAATTCGATATGATTTCGCGAACTATCAATTAAAGCATTTAATTTTTTCTCTCGAATAGCCAGAGAATCAAATGAGTCTAATCGATCCAATTTACGCCAAACAACAAGAGTGCCGGTGCTTTGCTTTGCTAAACCTTCCAATAAGCTATTTATTTCAGAAATGTTTTCTAAATCTTCATTACTTAATATTTTTATTTTCCAGCCATCTGTAGGACTGTCTGTAATTTGATCTAAATCCCATTCCATTGCAGACATAGCATTATCTTTTTTAGATATGACAGTGACTTGACGGCATTGTGAAAATGAAGCTGTTTTTAAACCTAGCCCAAAACGACCTAAATCATTTTCATTTCTTTCATTTAATGGGTTATCACTACCTAATCTCATTGCATATAAAAGTTCAGCTTCCGCCATTCCATAACCATTATCTTGAATTGCAAGCCACGGTTTTGCCAAATTCCAAGAAAAACTGATATCTATACGACTAGCTTCTGCAGTAATACTATTATCGATTACATCCGCTAAAGCTGTCTCCATTGAATAACCAATATCACGAAGAGACTCCACTAATGAGGAAGGTGATGGCTCAAGACTTTTATATTGCATAATATTCCTTGTTACTATTTTCTATATTCACTTTGTTAATTACCATCACCACTCTCTCAATTGCTGCATCTCTTTCAACCGCCCTCTTTGTAATAACAAGGCTTCAAAAAGGTCATCAACTGAATTATTACTCGCAGCTAATCCTGGTAATGCGATATTCGCTTCCGAGAAAAAACGTTTTTGGTTTATTTCTCGGCTAACATCAATTGAATCATCGTTTAACCAAGCATCTTGCCACCAATCTGTAATACGTGTTTTCGCATTTTTCATCTTATGTTCTGTCGGTAAACGATCGCTCTTTTGTCCGTTGGCTGTGACATCGCTAGGTAATAAATTCCATAGGTCGTTATTAGGCCAACGTGCAAATGGCATGCAATGATCGATTGCGTATTTTTTGGTTAAGCTTTTATTTGTCCAAACACAGTTGTGTTGGCTGTTGTTCTGTTTTTTCAGCGTTTCAAAGCGGTTTCGGACTTCGGTGGTACTGCGTTTTGCTTCTAACCAATTTAATGCATTTGCTAATTTATGTTGTTGCTCTGGTGTTTGATATTGTCGATTGCCTTGATAGCCCGCCATGGTTTTAGTCCATTCTGAAACTAATACAGGTTCAATCCAACAAGCATAACGGCTAAAAGCAATCCATAGATGTTCAGGTAATGAAAATTCGCCCCAATGTTTTAAAGTAGTTAAGTCCAAGAATAAACTATCTTTTGCGCGTACTGATTTACTGTTAACTTCAAATACACTTTCTGCACTATTAGGAAAAGTGATGAACTTACAAGGCATACTTTTAATATTAGCGACGCTTGCAGATAGCATTTTATGCATTGCTATTGCTTGTTCGCCTTGGAATAGGTTTCCAATTCGATAATCTGATGATGATAAATGTGTTAATTTATGCCAACCATCTTCCTTCATAAACCCCATATTGCTTTTTTTGTTGGGCGTTTGAAACAGCTTATGTTTATCGATTAAATCTTTATATTGATGTGCCCAATAAAGCGCCACTAAGCCCATTGGTAATATCACGCGATTATCTTCACGTCGAATAACAGCACCAGGGTGTCCATCAGCTATACGTAATAACACGCGCATTAATGCGAGTTTATGTGTTGCGGATTTGCCGTCGTTCAATGCGACATGACGAATAAAAGGGAATGCTCCGCTCCCATCGTCAGGTAGTTTTAGTACAACCGTTTGCCATGAGACATTAGCTCTGCCGATCACATCAGGCTTTTTATCTGTGATTAATAATGAAGATAAACCGAGTTTTGTAGACATTTGTACTAAATTATCACTAGAAACGTCATACATAGTTCGTTCATCGCCACTTTCACCATGACGTAATGAGATAACTAATAGGCCGCCGGGCTTTAATAAGTTAGCGAGTTTTCGTAATGAACGAGTGCGTTGCGCATCTGGAATATGCATCCAAACGGCACTTAATAAAATGAGGTCAAAACTGATTTCTTTACGGGTGACGGCGGTGAGATCGGGAAGTGAATCTTGTAACCAGTTAATGTTCAAACCTTGGGTATGATTTTTACCGAGTTCAGCTAACATTAATGCGGGTTCAATCGCAGTCACAGAAATATTATTATCAGCACCTTGCTGTGCAAAGTACTTGCTATCTCGCCCTGCTCCAGCCCCTATATCTAAAATACGAGCCTCTTTCTTGTTTAAAATAGGAGTCAGGTAGCTTAACCAAGATGCGTGAACTTCCTCAAAGGTTTTTGATAGGTACATTTCAGCTAGTTTATTGGCGTTTTTATTATAAAAATTAGCCGTCATACCTGTCCTTATTTTAGGTATAAAAAGTAGATAAAAGACAATACGTCAGTTCGAAAGAGTTTGGTGTTGAATGGTATGCATAAGTACCTAATATTTAAGATATTAACACTTAGCAGTTATACATGAAAAGTATAAATTTGAGTTTATTTTATGTTTTTTTATACAATATTGAATTTGAGCGTTCATTAGTGACATGAATGTCATTCAGTAATATTTGTACATTTCCCTCAATTTCCGGGTAATAAATATTTATTCTACTGTTTAAAAAACCTTTAGCTATTTACAAAAAAATACCGCTTCTGCGTTTAAGCATGAAGCGGTATTCTTAATATGGTAGATTGTAGAAAAAACGAACTTATCAACACCCTAGTTTAATGATTTTCCATAATCAAAGCAGTGAGTGGTTATGACACTATAGCTATTTTAATCTTTGAAATTAAGACTAATGACACAACCACATTTTAAGTTTTACGCTTTAATACTTAACGTTAATCTATGGTTAACTCACGAGAGGTACTTTCTCCATTAATATCCACAGTTACTTGCATCACATCCCCTGTTACCAGTGGTTCGCTCAAAGTACCGTTATAATTAAAAGATGTTTGTGTCGACAGACCATCAAAGAAACCTGAAAGATCAGTTACATTCGAAACCTCTAAATATTGACTCCCCGTTTCTGTTGCAATTGCTTCCATTCGAGAAGAATAATACGATGAAATTCCACCACCTATCGCTAAAACACTAATTGGTATGTTTTTGTCTTGTGCTTTTGTAATTACATCAGTATATGTAACAGAGCTGCTATTATCAGCACCATCAGTTAATACTATAATTTGAGGATTTGTAATTGATTCATCAAACTCATCAAGGCCTACATCTAAACTATCATAAAAGGCAGTTCCGCCACTAAATGGATAATATGTATTAATCAAAGCAATGTTATCTTCTCTATCATCATACCTTGCAATTTCTGGTGAAGATGAATAAAAATACATCTCTGAGTGAGGGTTATATATATCAATTAAAGTATGTACCGTCGCACTATCTTCAATGAAACCATTTTCTCTTTCACTAACAAATTCTATTGTTTCACCCTCAGAGTTTTCTAATGATAATCTAGCATTGATGTAATCATCAGTGAGCGAATATACATCGTCTGAAAAAAGAACCATCGAAAAACGTGCTTCTTCATCGTTATCTTTTGTAGTCTCTACAAATTGATGTGCCGCTGCGGCAGCTACCGAATATCTTGATTGATAATTACCTTCTTCATCTACAGTGTAATTACCATCTTCATCAAAAACATAACTAGACATCGAACCACTTGAATCCAATGAAATGAGAATTGAAGCTTCATTATCAGTAACACTTTGAGAGCCAACTAAACTGCTAAGCGTTATTTCACTATTATTTTTTTCAACAGTAAATGCTGATGGCTCTATCCCTATTACTGCTTTGTAAGATTCTGAATCAGTAATGACAATATTAATCTCAGTATCTGATAATTGTCTTAATCCTGAAAAGTAATATGACGCATCGCTTGATATGGTTGATGCTACGTTTAATTCACTCTCTTCGAAAAAGTTATCAACGCTAGATTTTAATATTTTGAATCCATCTTTTTCAGCTATTAGTAATGTAACTTCTTCTGCAATATCTGTATCAACAGACAGATCGAATGAACCACATGAATCTGTCGTAATACCATCTTTTAAAATTTCTCCATTAGCACTCTCTAAATAGACTGTTGCATTTGATAGTGCAATGTAACCAGTAGGGATTTCAGAACAAGTTGTGCTACGTTGCACGGCAGATTTCGAAGCGGCACTTTCACTGATACTTTCCGGATATACTAAGTGCCCAGAAATATTGACTTGTCTGCTACTAATATCATCTACTTGAGTAGCACTATCATTTGATGAACTATCACAAGCGACCAATGTCCCTACTAACACAGCAACTGAAGTTAATTTAAAAAGCTTTTGCATTACTATTTCCTTATATGTAAAAAATCAAAAAAACATAAGAACACAATGAAAATAATAAGTAAATACAATGGCAACAAAATATAAATGCAAAGCAAGAAAATTATTAAAAATTATTAAAAAAACTATCGTATGAAACGGTTTAAGTATGCTTTAATTATTTGCCAAAACCTTAACATTAATATGAAAGCAAAAGAGTCCCTCCTTATCTGGTTATGGCTTCCTAACTACTCGACAAATAGCTTAACAATGGTCGCTAGAATAATGAGTCATAAATAATAAACAACAATTCTCATGTTCTCTGTCTGGTTCACTAAATATGCTATTAATGAAGCTAAATAGTTATAAACAAAATCAAAGTGTTCATTAAAGTGATTTTATAAGAATAATGATGGCTATAACTAACTGTATGCATTTAATTAAAACTTCGGCTCACAAATTAACGTCAATCGAGTTTCAACACTCTGCGGTATAAAGCAACCAGTCTGAGCACATAGAAATAAGTACCAAAAGCGATTTATCAACGGCAATGAAATAACGCAATTGTTGTTAAATATACATTGGTAGTATCTGCAAGGTTAAGACTATCGAACAGTGCTCTTTAATTAAATACACTGTGTGTAAAACATTCAATAAGAGTGGTTACAAGTAGAGGTTTTTCACCTATTTCTAACAGACAATAGGCTTTCTATTATCAAAGCTTTTAATAGATTTATTTATTCACCTTTTAGCAAGCTCGCTGTGGTCGTTAAAAATCTTTCATAAATATAATCAAAATAGTTAAAGTATAACTCCAATATTTTTATGTTATATTTAGGTTCGTTTTATTTAATGGTTTTAAAATTTCTATTAAATATTTTAATGAGTCTGAATGTGGGATTTCATTTTTAGCTAATCTAAACTGCTTTATTTCATAATAATTATTGCCGATATAAATTTCCACAGTTGCTCGTTGAGGGTAAAGTAATTTATATATATATCGCTTACCAATTTTTAATTTATAGTGATAATTTATCACACAGTGGCTCATATAAATGCCTTCTTTTAAAAGCTCATTTCTGTTTTTAATCTGCACAAAATGTTCTAAATCACCTATTGGAGACTGAGGGTAGTTTTCATCTATGCTTTGAAGAATAGCTAGTTCTCTTATTAATTCACGTGTTCTTTGTAGTTCTGGTGTCAACCTGTTATTGAACTGAGTTAATTCACGCCCAGTTTTAACTGTATATTGAATACTTAAATCAAATGGTTTATTCAAAGAAGCATTTACACGATGAATATCAGCTAAAATCCGGTGAAACCCAGAAAAAATTTTCAGGTTTGCAAAAACACTCTTATCAATGTCAACTTCATTAAAAAGTAAATTACTGTTTAAAAAGCACCTATACCTATTAATTACTCTTAATGCTTGTATTGGTACAACTTGCCAATGTTTGAAGGTTTCTACTATATATCTTTTTTTAAATAATTTGATTGTAAGTAGATACTCCCCTTCACTGCCATTAATAAACTTAATTTTATTAATTAACTTAACTAACATTGATGAATGTATTCCAAATATAATTTCTATAATTTTTATTCTTTTAAGCTGGAATGCCAAAATTGTTTGCTCCATTGACCAGTCATTATTACTTGCATAAACAACAAGCATCCAACTTAAATTTGGTGAATGAAGAATGACTTCATGTAGCTCTCGAGACTGCGCTGCTAAATGCAATAATGAAAATTGCTTATAATGATAAACAGAAATAGTTTGACGCAATGCTAATGGAATGTTTTTAACAAAATTTACTACCGCGTTGTCATTACTTTCATAATCAATGGATTCTCTGGGTACTAGAATAATACCTGCATCTATTTTTTCAAGATTCCACTCGTTTTGCTCTAACCTTAAAAAATTCAATCCATTGAGCCAACTAGATAATTTAAATTGAATATTGTAAGGCTCTGATAATGTGAAAATTAATTCACCTTCATGACTGACAGTTACAGTATTTTCTTTGAACATATTTCTTCCTAATCTGACTTTATCTTTAACCATTATAATTAAATTAAAATACTGTGATTTTTAACAAGTTTGTTATGAATAAGAAAAATACAAAGATTGGACATAACATATTTTATAAGCCATGATTCAGATCATACCTGCATAACTTCAATTGGTGGAAAAGGCGATTAGCTAAATATATGTTTATCAGATTTTATTCTGAGAATGGGTGTAATATTTTATTAAAGAAATAAATGAGTCTCACTTTAAAAACTAATTTATCTATAAATCAATTTTCAAAGAGAGGTTATGCCAATCAGTTCATTAGTGTGATTGGTATAAGATCCACTGGCGAAATAAGATACGTAAAAGAAGCTGAGATGGCAGAAATGACCCGCCAAGGTACATCGGTATAATTCCCCACTGAATAATCTTTAATTAAAGACACCATTAATTTTATTTCAGATCAAAGCCTCAAAATCACACCAGGGGCTTTTTCTCAAACTCATTTAACTTTTGAGCACTTTGTGTAATGACTTCTTTTAAATCATCCTTGGAAAGTTGAACACTACTTTCACCCAATTGGCTTATAGCTTGTTACTTAAAAAATATCATATTGTACCTTCATTGAATTAGTTAACCGTACGAAGAATAAAGAACGCCAGCAATAAAGGGATAAAAAAAATTGTCAAAATACAGGAAGTATTTCTAACAGTAAGAAAAATGCGGAGCTTGTTCGGTGCCCTTAAGTAAGGACCTGTTGTCGTTAGACTCAAGCCGATGCAGATTGATATCGACGAGGTACGGTCTTAATCCCTTAAGTCAGGGCGTGTTGTCGTTAGACAGATATCATGAGTGGTCCGGGTGATACTAAGTTCGTCTTAATCCCTTAAGTCAGGGCGTGTTGTCGTTAGACTTAGGTGAAGATGACATATACGAAACAGACCGTCAGTCTTAATCCCTTAAGTCAGGGCGTGTTGTCGTTAGACATGTAGAAATATGCTGGATTGAGGAAAGTAAGTGTCTTAATCCCTTAAGTCAGGGCGTGTTGTCGTTAGACAACGAACAAAATATAACACATTGATTTTAAATCAATTAAAACAACACACAAAAAGCAAACTTCCGTCACATTTTTAGTGCGTTTAAGCAAAACTAAAGCCAATAAATTAAACTGCACACATTATCAAACAGATATGAGTCAATTATTTTTTATGGCTTAAATAATGCTAACCAATGTTATGTTGCTCCTTTTTAGCTTTTGCTCGGCAACGAGATTTTATATTTTTTGGCTTAAAATATAAAACCTTCTAAACGAGGATCAGAATGTATCAATAACCACCCTGCTTTATTCCCCTGATGAAAACTATCACTATTAGGCGTAAAAGGTATGCATAAAAGTCGATCTTCTAACGGATTTATAATTGTGTTTAGTTTATTACAAAGTAACAATCTTTGTCGTTTATCCACGCAAAATAAAAACACTGATTTTTGTAATGCCCACCCTTCGCTACTACATATTTTATAGACTTTTCGTAAGCGTTTATTGCAACTAATATCATAACTGATTAACCAAATCGGCTTATTATTTTGCATGTTTTGCCTCCCGTAATATTATTTTTTTACTTAAGCGGGCAATTCTATTGACAAAGGGCTGATGTTGATAAGCAAAACGATACCACGCTTTATAAAAGATAATTTGCCCTTCACGCGTTAAACGACAACCTCCGCTAACATCGCAAAAATGGGCTTGAGTCAGTTGTTCATTGACAAACAATGTCATCACCCAAGATTCTAATGCAACACGAGATAACTCTTTCAAATCACATATTAGACTTTGTCGGCGATACCCCGTTTGATGATGGAAACCAAGTCCTAAATCTAACCCTTGAACTAAAAGCGCGTGATTATACATGCTATCGACCATGACCGAGCTCAAAGATAATAAAGCATTGACAGGATCTGTTGGTGGCCGACGCACTCTACCAGTGAATCCCCAGCGTGCGAATATAGTGCTAAGTTGCTGCCAATAGTACTTACTTATTTTCGCCTCTTGTAACATCAAATGTTCACTATTATGTAACACCTCTTTTACGTTATAGAGTGATTTATCAATGGATAAGTTTAATTGCTGTAAGTAATTAAACTGCATCGACATACGAATTTTTAACAACATCAAAGACAATCTTCGACAACATAAAGGGTCCGCAAATGCTTTATATTGCTGTAACTTAATCGATGAAGTTGGAGATTTCAAAGGAATAACCGAAGCCAATTCATTATTTTTACTGCCATGTATCAGTACCGTTACTCCTTTATCTGCAAGGCATAGAATTAATTGTGTTGAAATATCAACGCCTTTTCCCAGCACAATATGTTGGATTCCAGACCAAGGTAATAACTTACTTCGCTGGGATGCAATTTTGCAACAAATCTGACCTTCACGTAAAAATAGTTTGGTTTCTTTTTCCATTAAGACTAATACCGTCATACTAACTCCTGATTATCTTTACTATGTAACGAGACATGAATTAAGGATAATAAGAAAAGTGTCACCAACGGGTTTGACAAGTTTGTTTTCCCCTACAAGGTCCTCATCTCCGTATAATGTGAATTAAATCTGATTTATCTCTCACTTTTAAGTGTAAAAAAATAATAAAACCAATATGATAACCATTAAGTGATAGATTTGATTTTTATTCCATTTTATTATTAGGAAGTGCAATGATTTATTGTTATTTATTTGAAGCTAAGTCTATTCAGCAATACCTTTTTCGCTCAGGTAAACTCAAAGATGTCATTGCAGCGAGTGAGCGTTTGGATCAATTAATTGACTCCAATGAAACCAGTGTTTTAAACCACGTTTTACGTAATGCACAGCTTTCGTCTGATTTACTCGATTCGATTCAAGCTGAAAGTAGCGATTGCATCCATTTTTTACGTTGTAAAGGTGGTGCTTTTTACAGTTACTGCGAGAAAGAGGCTCCCTTACTTGCGCTTCGTTCGTTATGGACATTAACTGTACAGCAATTATTTCCTTCTCTTGACTTTACGGATGCCCTAACAGGAAAAGCCACACTTATTGATGCGCTTGATATGGCCCATCAACAATTAGCGACCGATCGTAATAGTCCTATTATTAAGTTCCCCATCGCGAACACTATTAGCGAGCGCTACCAACGCTCAGGTAAAGTCGCGGTGCCCTCATCAATAAAGGGACAAGAAAATAACCTAGATTTAGATACTGACAATCACCGCCATGCATATGAATCTCAAGATATGAAACATGCAGCAGCACTACAAAATAGATTTACCCCAGAATCACTGCGTGGGAAAATTCATTACCCGGTTGATATCGAGAATGAATTTCAAAAAAGCCCTAAAGCGAACGCTAGCAACCAAGTTGCAACGCGCGATATTGCATTGATCCATATTGATGGTAATGGTTTAGGTATTTTATTAATGGGTTTGAAGGATGCATTAAAAGGAAAAACAACAGCAGAGTATCAATACGCTTTTCGTGAATTTTCACAGGCACTTAATACCGCAACAGAAAAAGCAGCACAGAAAGCCACGCAATGGTTGGCGGAAAATGCGACTTATGAATATAAAGGGAAAAGCTTCCTGCCTATGCGACCTATTGTATTAGGAGGTGATGACCTTACTCTCTTATGCAGGGCTGATTTGGCTTTAGATTTTAGCCAAATATTTTGTATTGAATTTAAAAAAGAATCTGAGATTGCACTTAAAGCGGTTTCAGAAAAATACAATCTTCCGACTTATTTAACGGCGAGTGGTGGTATTTTATATAATAAAGCTGGTCACCCTTTTACTAATAGCCTACATCTTGTTGAAGCCTTATGTGCGCACGCGAAAAAACTGACTAAAAGTGTAGCAACAATTGAGCACCCTGTGGGCCCTGCCGCACTCGCCTTTTATCGTATTTCAAATACAGTATCCACGTCATTTACAGCGGCATTTAAACAATCTCAACAATTTTTACTCGCCGATAACAATAGTATAGACATGGGGGCGAGCGCTTATTTTGTTGAAGATAACTACTCGAATAGTTTACACAACCTCACTGCGATAGCTAAACTTTGCAGAGAAAAAAATGCCGTTATTTCCATGGCTAAATGGCGGCAAATGGCCACCTTATTAGCGCAAGGTGATTTAGCAGAAGCGAAGGCTCTGTTTAACAGAGCAACCTCATTAGTGACCGACACACGCTCAATTACCTCACTGACTGAAAAGTTAAATACTCTGCTCGGTTGTACACAAGGAAACGGCTGGTACGTTAAAGAGGGGGAGCAACTTCATTGCATTATTAATGACTTACTGATTGTTGATCATTTCCGTCCTGTTTTGCCTGACGAAATAAAAGGAGAAAACAATGAGTAGTTATATTTTAATCTTTGATATTAAAAGTGATTGGCATATTGGCAATGGCCAAGAAGGCGGTGCTTATGCTGATGCCTTAGTCGTAAAAAATCACCTTAATCTCCCCTACTTGCCGGGTAAAAGTATTAAAGGGTTATTACGCCAAGCCTTTCAAACGGCGATTGAAAACAAATGGTTTGGAGATGAAAGCACTTTGGCCACTCTGTTTGGTTGTGAAAGTGCAGGCGAACATTCTCAGGGTGCATTGCAAATAGGCAGTGCACAATTGAGTGAGCATGAAACTGATTTTTTACTCGAAAATAAAACGGCGATTAAACATCTCTTTAAAGTGTTGCAGTCCACTTCGATTGACAATAAGACAGGCGTTGCCAAACAAGGCTCTCTGCGTAGCATGGAAATCGTTGTTCCGATGCAATTACAAGCAGAAATAACGTTAAATACAGAACTCGTTAACTTCCAAAAATGGCTAAAAGATGCCATTACTTTGATCACTGAATTCGGGGCTAAACGCCATCGTGGTTTAGGTCAAGTGACTGTGACATGCCAGAAAAAGGGAGATGCCTAATGCGTTTATTTTATACGTTGAAGACCATTGAGCCGATTATTATGAGTGAAAACCATAGTACAGAGAACAATGATAGTTGCTTGGATTACATCCCTGGTAGCGCTATTTTAGGCGCGTTGGCGGCGCAACACTACACTGTATTAAATGAACAGAAAAGCTGGGATGTTTTTCATTCTGGTGAGACTATTTTCAGCCACTGCTATCCTGTTGTTAATGATCAATTGGCTTTACCTACGCCTGCCAGTTGGCACTTTGCGAAAGGAGACGAGGTGCTTGATGATTCGGGGAAATACAATGCCGAATCGATCAGTAATCATGCAAGTCCTACTTTTAAACGCGAACAAGCAGTGCAATATAAACAATGCCGTGATGGGTATATTAATAGTGATGCACAGTCAGCCATCGTCAATCAAGGTATCACCACTAAAACGGCCATTGATAATCAAACCGGTGGCGCAAAAGAAAGCCAATTATTTAGTTACGCTTATATTCAACCCGGACAAACGTTTTTAGGGTGGATAGAGTGCCCTGATGATGTAGCAGAACAGTTTAAAACGTCACTCAGCAAAGGTTTATCGCTTGGGCGTTCCCGTAATAGTGAATTTGGTAAAGTCGCCATTAACCTTGTTGAAGCACCGCTGATCGCACCACCTAATAACAATAACGAGACATTAGTCCTTTGGTGTTTGAGTGATTGTGAGTGTTATGATCAAGATGGTAACCCAACGTTCATGCCTAAGCTGAAAGATTTACACCCTCAGTTGATCGGAAAATTAAATAAACAAAAGAGCTTTATTCGAAGTACAAGTTGTAGTCGCTTTAACCAAAAACGAGCCGGTTTAGATAGCGAACAAATGCTTATCGCTAAAGGCTCTGTATTAGTTTACGACCTTAAAGAAGTAGATCAAACTCACTTAAATACATTGAGTGAAACAGGAATAGGCATTAATAAACAACAAGGGTTAGGTTGGGTTAATGTCAACCCTGACTGGGCGTTTAATGCTTCGCTTGCTAACGATAATGCATTGTTTAACCGAATAGCAATTAAACAACATGAAAGTAAAAAAGTGAATATCACCACAACAACTCCTTTATTGACATGGCTTTCAGAAAAACTCACAGAAGATATTGAAGCGACCTCACGTAAACAGCAGGTCAGCAGACTCCTGGAAACCATTGTACAAGCTTACAAAAATGCACGCCGCTACAATAATATTCTCAATAGTAATGAAGCCGGCCCCTCTAGTACTCAATGGCGTAGGATCAGCACGGTGATCCGTGAAAAAGAAAAGGATTGGGCAAAAGCTGTCTTTAAAGGTGACCACACTATTTGTAAAGCAAGTAAAGATCAGTTGGGCTGGGGTATTAATTGGAGTGAAGCGAATAAGCTCACTGATTTTGCGGCGACAATGAATAATGAATTGAGCCACTTAGACTCGAAGACAATGCGTGAATTACTTGAAAAAGTTAATCGTTATGACCTCTCTACTTTTAAAGGGCTTAATAAGATGTGCATTGAATTAGGGTTAAAACCGCTGTCTAAAGACGGAGCAGGTCACCATGAATAACACATCAATTAGTAAACGTTATCTTGTTAGGTTAGTGATTGAAACACAAAGCCCGATGGCGATTAACAGTGGTGATAGAGAAACGGCCTTTGATGCGCAATTAGCGCGTGATAATAATGGTTTACCGACTATTCCTGCGACTGCGATAGCGGGTGTTTGGCAGTCGGTTGCTAATGCGTTAGCCATCACGGGCAGAGAGGCTTGGTTTGGTTTTATTAATCACCGAGACAAAGAGAATAATTCGTATAGCCAGCGCTCTGCACTGACCATTTCAAATGGGTTGATTCATAACAGTAAAAATACCCCTATTATGGGCATACAGTCTCAAGCTGAATTACAAAAAGATCCACTATTAGCCTTGTTGCTTCAAGCTAGACCCCATCACCGTGAACGCGTTTCCCTTAACGACCGTGGTGTTGCAAAAGATACGGGAAAATTTGATCAGTTGTTATTACCTAAAGGTTGCCGTTTTAGTATTAATATTCAATTTGATGATCAGTTTGTTGATGAAAATGCGTTTCACGCTTTATTAGAATGTTGGCAAAGTCGATCGTTTGCATTGGGTTCAAGCACACGCAATGGGTTAGGTCGTATTAACGTTATTGCCAGTGAACAAACTTGCTTTAATTTAAACGATGGCGCTAAAGCAGGCCATGCATTACAAAAAGCACTCTGTAATAACAAACCGCCACAAACACCAACTATCAATATCACTTATGACCAAAACACTTTTTTAAAGGCTCATTTACCTTTAAAAGCATTGGATAATTGGCGTTGTGGTGCAGGCAGTGCGCTCTTACAAAAAAACGAGAAAACTGAAACAAACAAAAGTGAACATAGCGTTAATATCATGACCTACAGTGAACCTGTCATTGAATGGACTAATCAACATGCCTCAATTAAAGAGAAGCAAGCGGTGTTATGTGGTAGCAGTATTAAAGGGATTTTAGCGCATCGGATAGCGTTTCATTACCGCAAGCACACCTCACAGTGGGCTGAAAAATTAGCTGATGAAAAAAATGAAAAATGGGAAGAACGCCCTGAAGCATTGAGTCAACTATTTGGCTTTGCTGATGAAAAAAATCATAGTAACAGTATCGCAGGGATGCTTTTTGTTGATGATTGCAAGATTAATGATTCTAAAACCATTACTCGTACTCATAATAGCATTGACCGTTTTACTGGCGGTGTTCGCAAAGGTGCACTTTATAGTGAAGAGTTGCTTTATCAACCCGAGTTCACCTTGACATTATGGCTAGATAAACGCGCTAGCATTTCACCATCTCTCAAACTAGCGCTAACAGACACGCTAGATGATTTAAAAATCGGTTTATTACCAATGGGCGCAGGCAGTGGTCGAGGTAATAGCTTGGTGATGCAAAAAGAGAACAGCGATTGGCAAACCAGTGAGTTTGATAATATCAACATAACGGAGCAAGCATCATGAGTTTACATGACTATCAACAGCTACAAAAACAGAGTCAAGATGATGGTGCTTTGCTCGGTATTAACCTACCTACACTTATCGGTGCAGGGGTTAACATTCACTCGGAACCATTAACAACGGAAAAAATGCTGCAAAAAGTAACTGTTTTCACCCCACTGCAAGGCTGGGTAATGTACCGAGATGAAGTCATTATGGGGGCTGAATTACCAACCCGTCACGATATTATTGAAGCAGAGTGGGCGAATGGTAACAGCACGTTAAAAGTTAAATTAGTGGGCAGTAACCTTTTCCAAGTAACCCAAATAACCAAGCAGGCAACAGGCGATAAACTCTTTTCTGAGCAGCAAGTTATTTTACGTAACAACCTAAAAGGTGAATATAACACAGCGTTATATCACTGTTGGTGGCAACAAGCTTCGAGAGATGAGCATAAAGGTCGCTGGTTACCCCTCACGCAACAATTTGTGGGTTTTTTAAATAATAAGGGGATGAAATAATGTCATATCAGCATCAAGAGCAAGTTCATGCTCCTTACCACTTCGTGCCACTATCAAAATGGATTTACATGCCTAATTGGGCACATTTAGTCAGTCACGACCACCCTTTTGAGGATGGTGTATCTGGCATCATTGAATATACACTCACCAATAAAACACCTTTATGTGTGGGTGCAGAACAAGTAAAGGGCTCTGATAAAATCTCTGAGGTTAAGTGGGCAAGAACGCCTTCAAATGATCCTAACAAACTAGGTACCCCAGTCATTCCTGGTTCAAGTTTAAAAGGCATGATCCGTAGTGTGCTTGAAATTGCGAGCTTTGGTAAATTTAATGCCATTGATGACCAGCACTTTTCGTTTCGAGATATTTCATCAAAAAGTCATTACCTTAAAGATATAATTACAAAAAAAGGAAATGAAGTCCAAGCAGGTTGGATTAAATATGATGAAGAAAATAATACTTGGCATTTTTCTGAGAGTGACGTTTGTAAGCTGAAACATGAAAGCATTAATCAAGCATTAAAGAAAAAGATTTATAATAACGATACTTCAATTGAAAAATACGAAAAAGTAAAATTATCTACCGAATATACAGCTAATATTTCCGAGCCCAAGGGTGTGCAAATGAATCGTTGGGCCGATGAATTTAATAAAGGAAAAACAGTTGGGCATTGTGTTTTCACAAATAAACGAATTTTGGGAAAAGGCTCGCCTTCTGACTATGAATTTAGTTACTTTTTCTATAATAAAAAAACACAAAATAAAATTTCTGTAAACTCTCAGGTACAACATTTATTTAATAACCACCGCAGTATAACTGCAATAATTGATAACGATGAAATTGATCAAGTAGAATATTTACAAAAGCATGCTAACCCAGAACATGGTATTCCGGTTTTTGCCTTAAAAAAAGATTCTGAGATCCACTCATTAGGATTTGCTAGAATGCCAAGAGTGAGTTATCAAAATGGCACTCAAGATCTGGTTAAGGCTCATAACCAAGCTCATTCAGCTGATGCCTATTTTGATATGGCAGAGTTGATGTTCGGAACATTACGAGATAAAGCATTAAGCCTAAAAAGCCGCATTACTTTTTCAGATGCTTCACTAACTACATCCGAGCATCGATCAACATCAAATTCCGTTATATTATCTTCGCCTAAAGCCACTTTTTTAGGGGGATATATTCAACAAAACTCATCAGAAAAATACAATGATTATGATAATAATAAATCTATTCTTTCAGGTTGGAAACGCTATCCGATTAAAGATGAATTTAAAGAGAATGAAACAAGCACCATTAAAACAAACAAAGTTAAAAGTAAACTTGAGATGTTAGAAGCGGGGAGTGAGTTTTCTGGAAGAGTAGTCTTTCATAACCTCAAACAAGAAGAATTATCAGCTTTATTGTGGTGTTTAACACTTGGTAACTCCGATTTTAATTATCACTCCCTTGGGCACGGTAAACCTTTAGGAGCTGGTGCAACACAGTTTAAAATTTCTGATAAGAGTTTTTATAAAGAAAATACGAAAAAAGAAAGTGAATGCATAAAACTGGCAGAAATAGTAAATGACTTTGAACAACATATGAATCGAGTTCATTATAAAGAGAACAGTTGGAATGAATCGGTACAAATTCAACACTTGTTGGCTTTAACTGATAGCACGATTAGCCATTATAATACTTTCGATTACATGCCTCTAAAAAGTTTTCAGCAAGTGAAGAATAATAAGCAGTCACTCACTTTAAATGATATCCATGATCAACGTTTACCGATAGATGAGCACTCTTATGAAAAATCAGGTACCCCCTCTTTTGGAAAAGGCAGATTAGCAGGACTTGTTAATAATGAAGAAAATTGGGATAAAAGTGAAATAGAACTGCAAAAGAAATATTTACAGACATTTGCCAAAAAACAACAAAAAGAACAACTACTCAAACAAAAAAATAGTTTAATGGACTCTAGTACTTCTCCATATGAAAAATGTAAGTCGTTATTAAACATCATTGCAGATAGCCAAACATCGTTTAGCAATACCGAAAAGAAAAATAGTGCAAAAGAGTTAAGAGATATTTTAAAAGAACTAAAAGAGATTAACTTAAACAATCAAGAGAAAGAGGACTTGATCACTATTTATCAAAAAATAACAGTTTCAGATAAAGAAACAAAGAAAGCAATCAAATATCTTGAATCGAGTGAGATTAAATGAATGCACTTCGACAACTAACTCAGCAATTTAGCCTGCTTAAACTGCGTGTCACGATTCAGTTTAAGCAGGATACTGTTTTGCCCGCTTTTAAAGGCTCAATGCTACATGGGTGGTTTGGCCATGCACTTAAACAAGCCGATGAGCATGCGTTTTTTGTCTGTTATGGCGAACACGGTAATCAGCAACCTAAACCTTATATTATTACGCCCAATGGAGACCATAAAACGCAGTGGCATAAGCATGAACTCTTTGACTTTGAAATTACTCTCTTTGGTAGTGCTATTGAGTTAGTTGACACACTTTTCATCGCCCTAAAAATCGGTGAAAATATGGGGTTTGGTAATAGGAGAACGCCTTTCTCAGTGGTCAGCATTAGCTCTATATTACCCACCCACCAGCAAACAGGTATCCACCCTTTTACCTTATTTGATGCCATCTCTTCTCAAATAGAGTCACGACAAGATTTTTCTATTAATCATGAAATAGCGTTGCAATTGGTCACCCCACTGCGCATGAAGCACCAAGGGGATATCATTAAAAAATCAGCGCCACCACTTGAATTTATTTTAAAGCAGATAGAGCGAAGATTGATTTTATTAAGTCAATATTGGGTAGATGATAATGCCACTTTATTTGAACAAATAAGACAGCAAACACCTTGTTTAGGCGCGTTTGAAAGTAATGCACATTGTTACTTCGAAGACTGGTTACGTTACTCACATAAAGCTGAAAAAAATCTGCCATTTGGCGGTTTAAAAGGACAATTTAGTTTTTGTGGTGAGGTAACAGAATCGCTACCTTTACTTATTATTGGAGAGCAGCTCCACGTTGGAGGAAAAACAACTTTTGGCTTGGGAAAATATCAGTTAATACAATAGATTATTTGGCGAGCAGTCATCCGTGACCATCTCATTGAAGCGCGAATTATACAGAGCAGACATAAAAAATTAATTTAACAAGCTTGTCATTTCGATAACGGAATAATGTTTAAGTACGATATTGATATCAAATAGCTTTAAGGAATAATGATGAAAAGAATTTTATTAGCAGTAACTGGTATGTCTCCTCAAGTTGTAACAGAAACTATTTATGCGTTACATCAAGAAGGTAATCAAATTGACGAAGTAGAAATCATTACAACTAAAAAAGGAAAAGAACAAGCATGGCTCGGATTGGGAGTAGGAACTGATAACGAAAAGGGGCAATTAGCGCGCTTAGTGGAAGACTACAATTTACCCCCTATTACCTTCAATGAATCAAGCATTAAAATTGTCCCTGATGCTGATGGAAATTTGGTAGATGATGCGCGTACTGTCGATGACCAATACGCATTAGCTGACTTTATTACCAACCGAGTACGGGTGCTAACAGAGGATAATAATACTCAAATATTTGCTTCATTAGCAGGTGGACGTAAAACAATGACCTTCTTTTTAGGTTATGCCATGAGTCTATTTGGACGAAAACAAGATAGTTTGTCCCATGTTCTCGTTGATTCTGATTTTGAGGGGGTTCCTGACTTTTTCTATCCAACCCCTACTGACAAAATGGTGAGAAATAGAGCCGGTCATGCTTTTAATGCCAAAAAAGCTAATGTTCAATTAACCGATATTCCTTTTGTAAGAATGAGAGAAGAGCTGCCAGAAGCCATTATTAATAATGGTGAGGCCTATTGCTCTACTATTGAAAAAATGAATTTAGCTGATGAGAAACCAAGCCTCATTGTTAACTACAAAACAAACACAATAATAGCCAGTGGTATTGCAATCGATCTCCCCCCTGCGGCCTTTACATTTTACACTTGGTTCGTCGATGACTCTTTGAGTGAAGGTATTGGATTTCCATGTCCTATAGAAAATGTACCAGAAGAAGAAACCTCATTTATTAATCACTGTGAAGGTAGAGGACTATATACTGAAAAAATTCAAAGCGTTTTAGAGTCAGAAAACGGCATTTCAAAACGTTACTTTTCGGAACGTAAAACAAAAGTGAATAGTATTTTTAAAAGTGCATTAGGAAAAAGACTTGCAAGCGTTTATCAAATCGATAAAAGTGGAAAGTATAAAGGAAGAAATCAATTTAAAATATCAATTGATAATGAAAACATTCAAATTGAAACAGAAGAAAGTGACATTCAACGAGCGATTAAATTAAGAGCAGAAGAAAAAAACAAATTTGGAATATAGTATTTAAACACCGTATTGATACCGTTAACATTGGGGGACTGCACTTCGACTTACAGCAACCCCCAAGTCTTAGAATGAGCAACGATACGAATTAAATTGCAACTAGTTTTTGGTGATAAAGATCAAAGTTTTCAATACTGTTAATTGGGCTTGAATTTGAGGTTCTATTGTCGCTAGATAATTTGTGGGCGATGTTATTGCGAATGTTATTAGCTTTCTGATAAGCTTTAGCTATGGCCTGTTTTTCATCACTGCTTTTCTTCCAGTTACCATATTCTCTGATTATTTTCTTCGCTTCTTTATGCCCTTCAATTGTTCGTTCTAATTCATATTTTTCACAAATAGCACTAATCGTTCCTTCCGTAAGGCTTAAGTATGCCATTGCATAATTATTATTCTTAGCATACCAACGGGCGAGATTAAATTGGAATTTGGATAACGTTCGCGCATCAAGATTATTTATAAAGGCACGTAAATCCTTGCCAATAAGATTAATAATTTTATTGTCATATTGTTCAAACAGTGCCATTTTCCCTTTCAAATTTTGAATTGACATCTGCATTGCAGAAAGGTCAGAAATACTTAATGCATGAGAGAAGTCACTAAAACTATTTTGCAGTGTTTTATCGTCAATATTACGATTAATGAGAGACGATAATGCAGTGCCATTCCCAGTATCTTTTAATGTTTTAATGGCCTTGGCCCACGTGAGTAGATCGAAAAATAGTGTGATATTAATGATTAAAGAAGCTTCATCACTTTTTAACATGCCATAAAATACCCCCGCTAAGTGAACATTTTTATAATTTTTAATAAAATCACTCATCACGAAGCTCATGATAGAAATAGATCTAAAGAGGTGGGTGATATCTAAATAAAGCTCATCACCATCATTTAGGTTTTCCATTATTTCTAAAAATTTTTCAAAGTTTTTCCAGAGTTGCTCTTCGTTTTCCCCATCATCCACAATAAAACATTTTGACCCTTCGCTATTGAGTCGTTTATCAATTGCCTGATTAAGAGTACTGAGCGCACCTTCGTCTATTGCTTTTGCTTCTTTTTTCTCAATAATAGCCAAGTATTCGTCTTCATCAGCAAATTTATCAGCAATATTATCCCACATAGATTGCTGAGTGCCGACAAAGAAAATTTTGTCAATTCCATAATGTTTGATTAATGGGTTAGCAATAAATGTTTCATTTTCATAACACTTACCTTCGAACAAATAATCGGTTCCTTCATATTCATTCTGTTGTGTTTCCCCTGAAGCTTTACGCCCTGTTCCTAATAATGACACCAATACTTTAGCCATAAATACTCCGTGTTTTTCAACAAACTTGTGTTCCGTAAATCTTCTCTATTTATCGCTAATATATTAATCAATGAAGAGCAATGATGCATCTGAAATACATAGCCTAAAAGGAAGTGATGATGAATTTATACACCAAAAAGATTACGACTCAATCAGAAATGGTTCAATTTGTTGCACCTGTATGGACTTTATTATCAGAAGCTTACGAAAACGTAAAAGGCGGTTTAAACTTCGATTCAAAACAAGATCTCATTGATAGTACCTGCCAATGGAAAATAGTATTTAGTGGTAAAAAAATTCTTGCGGTTACCATTTATAAAGCGAAGAAAGGTCTCAAACTCGTTGCAATGGCAACCAATAAGCTTTTTAAAAGCATTGCCAAGCCTGCCCTAATTCAATTAATTAAAAATGAAATTAAACATTGCTGGATGGAGCTTTCAGAAGCAGCCGAGCACTTCGTGCTCAAGTACTGTAACGGTCGACAGCATATGATTAATAAGTCACAAATTTCGGCGTTATTAAATAAATCAATTTCTCTTGATAGCGATGATCACTACCACTATTACCGCACTATAAAAAATATCCGTAAGCAAAAAATAATCGTTGGAAATCCAAATTTCATGCAAGTTTGTTAAACGTTAAAACCATTCAGTTTTACATATTATTTCTTCATTAATAAATAACTGAGATAGCAATATGCTTGCATTATAGCGACTAAAAAAACTACTAGACAATTAGTAGTGTGCGGGGGAATAGCAGATGAACACGCTATGCTTTCGCCCTCCTTCAACTGCAATGGCAAGTTTGCCAAGCAAGAAAAGCTCAACATTAAGCGTATATTTAAACCACACAATAAAAAATTAAGGAAATCATTATGAGTATCAATAAAGCTGTAAGTATTGGCCTTGCAGGCAACGAGTTATCAAAAACAATCACAGGCTCAAACGAGGTTAGCGCAGGACGTACGGCTGTCGCAACGGGATCTGGTGCCATGCTCGGTGGAGTAGCCGGGGGCGGTATCGCCATTGGTGCAACTGCTTTTGGCGTAGCAGCATCACCCATCGTCGTACCACTTGCTGTTGGAGGTGCCATTTGCGCAGGAGTTGCCAGTCTATTCGATTGATAGTTACGCCTTTCTATTCAGTTACTTAACCAACTTAATAAGGAGAGCAATATGCTTGCATTATGGCTACTAAAAAAACTACTAGACAATTAGTAGTGCGTAGGGCAATAGCAGATGAACGCGCTAAGCTTTCGCCCACCTTCAACTACAATGGCAAGTTTGCCAAGCAAGAAAAGCTCAACATTAAGCGTATATTTAAACCACACAATAAAAAATTAAGGAAATCATTATGAGTATCAATAAAGCTGTAAGTATTGGCCTTGCAGGCAACGAGTTATCAAAAACAATCACAGGCTCAAACGAGGTTAGCGCAGGACGTACGGCTGTCGCAACGGGATCTGGTGCCATGCTCGGTGGAGTAGCCGGGGGCGGTATCGCCATTGGTGCAACTGCTTTTGGCGTAGCAGCATCACCCATCGTCGTACCACTTGCTGTTGGAGGTGCCATTTGCGCAGGAGTTGCCAGTCTATTCGATTGATAGTTACGCCTTTCTATTCAGTTACTTAACCAACTTAATAAGGAGAGCAATATGCTTGCATTATGGCTACTAAAAAAACTACTAGACAATTAGTAGTGCGTAGGGCAATAGCAGATGAACGCGCTAAGCTTTCGCCCACCTTCAACTACAATGGCAAGTTTGCCAGCAAGAAAAACTCAGCATTAAGCATATATTTAAACCACACAATAAAAATTAAGGAAGTCATTATGAGTATCAATAAAGCAGTAAGTATTGGCCTTGCAGGCAACGAGTTATCAAAAACAATCACAGGCTCAAACGAAGTTAGCCCAGGACGTACGGCTGTCGCAACGGGCTCTGGTGCCGTGCTCGGAGGAGTGGCCGGAAGTGGTATCGCCATTGGTGCAACCGCTGTTGGCGTAGCAGCGTCCCCCGTCGTAGTACCACTTGCTGTTGGAGGTGCCATTTGCGCAGGAATTGCTAGTCTCTTTGATTGGTAATTATTTATTATAGCCCTAGTTTGAGGTTGGTATTGAACAAGACAAGCGTCATGCAAAAGGCTTTAAAAAGTTACAAAGTTACTTAGTTACTTAGTTACTTAGTTACTTAGTGAAACTGATGAAAATGGTCACTGTAGAATAGATTTAGTGTTGGTCTTATTAGATGGTGGGTGTCGAGATTATGGTACGACATATCATTTACTAGAAAAGGTGACCATTCCATATGTAGGAAAAAAAATCTGCTGAATTTTAATCGCATTAATCAAACGGACATAGCAATGAAAGAAAGGGCTTGGATAAGTTGATTAACTGCACCACTTATTAAACAACTCAGCGATAAAGTACGTTCAACACTGGCATCAATATTGTGTCAATTTATTACTGCACAGGTAACAAAAATGAGCTTGAAACTCTAGCTAAGCGGATTATTCTTAATCTTGCTGGTGATATAAGACACGAACCTAAAAATACTTCTGGTCCAACTTTTACCCAAAACATAGAAATACGCTAATCACTGAGTATTTATTCCTACAATGCAAAAAACCCGTAACATAATTAAATGTTACGGGCTTTTCTAATGTGGTCGGTGATAGATGGAGCGAATAAGCGACAGCTTAATGTCTGAGCATCTTTTAACTAATCTCATACTTTCAGAGCCATAAACAAAAAAATCCGCTTAACTATTTCTAGCTAAGCGGATTATTCTTAATGTGGTCGGTGATATAAGACACGAACCTAAAAACACTTCTGGTCCAACTTTTACCCAAAACATGGAGACGCGTTACCAAGCCACGCTAATCACTGAGAATTTATTCCTACAATGCAAAAAGCCCGTAACATAATTAAATGTTACGGGCTTTTCTAATGTGGTCGGTGATAGAGGATTCGAACCTCTGACCCTCTGGTCCCAAACCAGATGCGCTACCAAGCTGCGCTAATCACCGAGTAATTTTATTCGTATTTTGTAATTGTGGGTCAAACCCTCTGGTCCAACTCTTTTCCAAAACACTGGAGATACGCTACCAAACTGCGCTAATCACCGAAATTTTTATATCTAATTAGTCTGGGATTGTAATTAACTAATTAATATTGTTGTTTAAATGGTGCGGAAGGAGAGACTTGAACTCTCACACCTTGCGATACTAGAACCTAAATCTAGCGCGTCTACCAATTCCGCCACTTCCGCATCAACTTAAACATTGTCAAACTAAGATTTAAAAAATGGGGCGAATGACGGGGTTTGAACCCGCGACAACCGGAATCACAATCCGGGGCTCTACCAACTGAGCTACATCCGCCGCTAAACTTTTTTAAAAATGGTACGCCCTACAGGATTCGAACCTGTGGCCTACGGCTTAGAAGGCCGTTGCTCTATCCAGCTGAGCTAAGGGCGCAAAAGCAGGATTTATACCTTTATAACGATTTCTCATTATATTTAAATGTGGTCGGTGATAGAGGATTCGAACCTCTGACCCTCTGGTCCCAAACCAGATGCGCTACCAAGCTGCGCTAATCACCGAGTATTTTACACTTTAATGAAAAAGATAACTAAACAATCATTTCGTCACCTTTTGTGTTGAAACGCTTATTGCCTGTCAACGAGGCGAGATATTACTGAGTTGCGGACTTATCGTCAAACTTTATTTACATATATTTTGTTGCTTGCCGAATAATTAAACGCATTGCACAATATTAATTCATATATTAATTAAAAATGCTTTTTAATGCTATTTTTTAAACAGGTTTAACTGCATTTATCTCAATTAATTTATACGCTTAAACAAAATACCTACATAAACTGCAGTTAAATTCAGATATAGTGATTGTGCAGTTGATTTAATTTCTTATCTCAACATGTTAACTACTTTAAAATGGAGTAAATAACACATGCCCTACCCTGACTTCCCAAAAGAAAAATCGTATTCATGGCTAAATATTCTCTTAATTGTCATTTGTGTCTCAATATTTGGTTACAGTATTTATTATTTCACTTATCCAGATCAGCACCATCGATTAGTTGAGAGACTTGGATTATCTTCTTTACTTGAAAACAACCAACATATTAGTAATGAAGATAAAAATACAGTTCAGAATCAAACAACAGAAAACAGCGCTGACCAGACTGAAGCAGTAGCTGCACCCCAAGTTTCACCTTCGGAACCCACAACTATCGCACCTGTTGAGCCTGATTTACCAACATTAATGGAGTCTGATCCAGATGTATTATTGTCCATGGACGAATTCAGTCAGCCAAGTTTAATGAATAACAAGATGCTACAAAAAGGTATTATCAGTAGTACTGTTGTATTTATCGATAACTTTAGTCGAGGTGATTTCATTGCTAGTTTCAGCCCATTACTGCCTCCTAAATTACCTTTTGTTATTGATAAAGAAGACGGACAACCGATTTTAGCGCAACAAAGTTATCAACGTTATGATAGTTATGCCGCTTACATTGACTCATTAGATACGAAGAAGCTGATAAAGGCTTATCAAAGATTTAAACCTTTAATAGACGAGTCATACGGAGAAATTGCGCGTCCGGGCTCAGAGTTTCATGATGTGCTAAATAATGCGATTGACGTTGCTTTGAGTGTTCCCGTGATTGATGAGCCAATTACTTTATACTCACCTTCTGTAATGTATTTGTTTGATGACCCGAATTTGGAAAGTTTAAGCGATGCTCAAAAGCTGCTACTACGTTTTGGGCCTGATAACTTAATCACCATACAAAATAAATTAGCAGAGATTCAATCTGAATTAAATAAATCTGCATCGACCAACCAATCAACTGACACCTCTACTTCCTTATAAAATAAAAAGCCAATCGTATTATTACGATTGGCTTTTTATCAACGCGGTTTAAATGACTAAGAATCTGTTTAGTTGATACCTGCTACAACAAGGTTAAACCAAACGTCAAATTGATTATTCACATAAGATATTGCTTATCCAGACGGTTTGATAAGGTGCGAGCATCATCATGTCTGCTTGAACATCGATGACTTCACCTGAAATTAACTCATACCAGTTATCTGTCATAATCAGGTTTAAGTCATGAATAGCCAGTTCCATTTCATGGCTAGTGATATTACTGATACAGAATATGCTTTGTTTTCTATCTAAGCTTTGACGCCAGAACCCGAACATTTGCAGCCCTAAATGTAATGTAAATTGTGTTGCATTAGGGTGAAATGCTGGTTGTTTAATACGAATATCTAATAGATCTTTTAATGAATTTAAAACGATAGAATGGTGATTTGTTTCGTCGTCTAGATTATCTTGCAACTCTTCGTAATCCCAACGATGTCTATTGATAGATCGATTGTGCTGCGTATTGGCTACTTTCTCATAGTCGTTTTGGGTTCCCAATAAACTATGAATATAAACACCTGGCACCCCTTCTAATCCAAACATTATGGAATGTGCACATAAAAAGCGTTGTAACCCAAGTTTATCTTTACCTTTGGTTGTTCCTTGTAACGCATCATACAGAGCAATGTTAATTTCATACGCTTTAGGTGCGCCAGTTTCAGTGGTGCGCCATGAAACCTTACCGCCGAATTGCTGCATGGTTTCTACTAAGGTCGTTAATTCATAATCATTTAACAAACCTTCTGCAGGACGCAAACCGATACCATCATGGGATGCTATAAAGTTAAAGTAGAAGGTGCCATTTTGCGAAGGAGGCATACTCATTAGCCAACGCTTCAGATATAAACAGTTGCCGGTTACTAAAGTATTAATTAGTAGAGGCGGTAATGAGAAGTTATAGATTGCATGCGCTTCATTGGCATTACCAAAATAAGTCAGGTTTTGGGTATTAGGAATATTTGTTTCCGTAATGATCACAGCGTCATGTTGAGCATGCTCTAATAGCGTTCTTAATAAACGAACCACTTCATGGGTTTCAGGTAAGTTAATAGAGCTACTATTAAGTTTTTTCCATAGGAATGCGACTGCATCGAAGCGGAAAATTTTCACGCCCATATCCAGGTACAATCGAATGATAGAGACAAAGCTTTTGAGTACTTCGGGATTTCTAAAGTCAAAATCTACTTGGTCATGACTGAAGGTACACCAAACATGCTGTGTGCCTTTTCCTGTTTCTGTTTCTCTTAATAAATCAGAGGTTCTTGGACGGACCACATTTGATAAGTCATCATCAGGTGATGCGGTATAGAAAAAGTCACTACCGATCCCTTCACCTTTTATGAAGTTATCAAACCATGCACTTCGGCTAGAACAGTGGTTAATCACTAAATCAGACATTAAGCGACGGTCTTTGGCGATTGCTTGAATCTCTTCCCAACCACCTAGTGACTCATTAACACTTGAATAATCAATGACTGAAAAGCCATCATCTGAGCTGTAAGGGAAAAATGGCAGGATATGAACACTATTAACGCTGTCCGCTAAGTAGTTATCCATAAAGTGCTGAAGCGTCACCAGCGGTTTTTCATCCGCTTTCATCACACTGTCACCATAGGTGATCATAATGATATCTTTTTGTGACCAATGATTTTTATAAGCAATCGGAGCTGTGCAGCTTTCATCCAAGCGCATCAATTCAACTAATTGGTCACTCAAATCTTCACAGCTAATACTTAGCTCAACATCTTTATAAATAAAGTTAAGCTGTTGTGTTAGTTTACTTTTTAATAGTAACAGTTCATTTTCTGCTGCACTTAACTCCGCCATAAAACTCCCCTTATCAACATCAAGCAATTAAGCGCTTGCCTGGTGTCATTTTATTATTGATTTTAATATGAGTGATGCTTACTCACTGAACTCTTGATAGTCTAACTCTACGGCTTCTTTCAGTTGCTCCAGCACATCAGGCATTGCACTGATCACTCGGCTCCATGACGGAATGAAAGGCGTATCCATTGGTTTATCTAGGAAGATCTGACCAGCAGTCATCACATTTTCAGCAAACATCTCGATAGCTTTTTCTTCATTATGGATATCTAAACTTAAACCATTCATCAGCGCATCACCACGGTACATTTCTAAGTAATCTAACGCGATACGGTAATATGTTGCTTTTAAAGTACGGATACTTTCAGT
Organism: Psychromonas arctica; assembly: GCF_036697365.1. Taxonomy (GTDB): domain Bacteria; phylum Pseudomonadota; class Gammaproteobacteria; order Enterobacterales; family Psychromonadaceae; genus Psychromonas; species Psychromonas arctica_A. The sequence goes on along the minus strand of NZ_JBAHZA010000009.1, from coordinate 112,140 downwards.
ACTGAATGTTTCACCCTGTGTTGCTAGTTTACGAATGAAGGCTTTAGTGATGTCTACGGACATTTTTGATAAGCCACCTTCTACACTATCGAGTGATAAATCTTGGTGTTTATGGTCATAAGCATCTGAAATATCGACCTGACAAGTACGATTACTTGCGTAATTTCGATGCATTTCAGATAACACACCAATTTCAAGACCCCAATCGCTTGGGATACGTAAATCGCTCAGCACATCTTTACGGAATGAGAATTCACCTGCCAGTGGGTAAAGGAAACTATCAATAAATTCAAGATAGTCATTATGGCCAATGGTTTTCTTCAATGCTTTTACTAATGGTGTAACTAATAAGCGCGATACACGTCCATTCACTTTGCCATCGGCAACCCTTGAGTAAAACCCCTTACAGAACTCGTAGTTAAAACCAGGATGCGCTACGGGATAGATTAAGCGCGCAAGTAGAGAGCGGTCATAAGTGACGATATCACAATCATGTAATGCCACTGATTCAGCTTTACCAGAAGCTAATGTGTAGCCCATGCAATACCAAACATTTCGGCCTTTACCTAGCTCTTTTGGCGCAACACCCAATGCTTGCAGTTTTGCATCTAAGGCTTTTAATCGAGGTCCTTCATTCCATAATACACGATGGTGTTGTGGCAACTTTTTGAAAAATTTAAGTGCATGACGGTATTGCTCTTCGTTCGCACGGTCTAATCCTATAACAATTTCACTTAAGTAAGGGACTTCACAAAGGTGGTCGACGATATCAGGAAATGCATCGCCTTCTAATTCAGAAAAGAGTGAAGGTAAAATTAAGCCCATTGGACGTGTTGATGAGAATTTTTGTAGCTCTGCTTCTAGGTTTTCATTACTACGCTGTCTTAAGTTATGCATTGTAGTCACGATGCCATTTTGATAAAAATCAGCCATTATATAATTCCTTAATTTAACAAATTAGTGTCGAAGATAAAATTTCATGTAATGATTCAGCCCAGCCAGCGGGCCCATATTGACGGCTTTGATAAATATTGCTTTGCCTATTGAGAGATGGAAAGTCATGCACTGGAGATTTCACTTGCACAGCAAACGTTGCTTGTTCTAGCATTGCAATATCATTTTTACCATCTCCTAGTGCGATAGTGATGATCTGTTCTTGTGGTTCGATGAAAGTATTTTGTGAAGTAGATTTTGCAGCATATTGTGCATATTGTTCGCTAAGCCATTGTTGCGCTTGTCCTTTGTCGCAATGACCACTGATATGTAAAAAGCGTCCTCCCTGTAACACTCTAGCGCCTTGAGCCTCCATGCAAGTAATAAACTTAGTTTGTGCTTGCTCATCCCCTCTCCAATGCAATGGTTCGCTAAATTGTCTTTGCTTGGCCATTGATGCATTTTCATGACTTAAATCGGTTAACGCCATAAGCTCTTCAACAGACATTTCAGAAAAACCTTGATAATAAGGTTTAAAGTCTTGGGCATGTTGTTTTAACAGTGATTGCCAATGTTCGCTGTTATGCGAAAAAGATTTAACCCAATATGGCCCAGATAAAACGGTGTCTTCAGGTTGTTTTTCAAAATAATCGATTGGGATATAAATGGCTGCGCCATTCTCGGTGATAAAGGGAGAGTGAAAAGAGAGTTGTTGTCGAATTAGTTCAATTTCGGGTAATGTTTTACTGCTGTTTGGGATAATGGCAATGTCGCTTTGTTTTAACCTGTCCATCATCTCTTGTGCATCGTTTGTCTGATACGTGTAATGATCTAATAATGTGCCATCTAAATCAGTAAAAACTAATATCTTTTTATTCATCTATATTCCATTTATTTGATGAGCCACTTCTATTTTTTACCCTAATCAATATATTAATTCCATTAATATTATGCAATTTTCTGACTTTTAATAGATAAAAATTTATTTATCGTAAAAATTGATAATCCTTATTTATTAGTTATTTAACAATAAATACCTCTTATATGTTAGAGCCAAAAAATGAATTAATTATGTTATTTCAATTTTTATGGTGCCAATAACTGGTGTCAGTAAATTTAATTAGGTTAAATAATACAATACATTAATTAAACAAATTGTACTAATTTTCAACGATAAGCAGGAATGAGATGGGAGTTTTAGAGATGCTTAATGGCGACTAATTGCCACCATTAAGTAGTTAATGATTTGGTAAGTTAATGACCTAATAAATAGTTAAATAACGAAATGAATTAAGCAAAACAAACTAATACTCGAAATGAGGACTGAATTAATTAATTCACCTGCATTAAACGTATCATTCATATTTGATTGGTTATCTTGTTGTGATGACATACATAACTCCCTTTATAGTGAATAACCTGATGCATAAGCCAATGACTCAGATTCATTTAGTGATAAAGTCGATACTTGACTAGTACTGATACTATCTTGAGTGTTCATCGAGTCACTTCCATCATCCACCAGCAATGTATTGCTTTTATTACGTTGACGATTTAAAGGTGCCTCTTTTATACTAACTTCTTGCTCTTGCAAGTTGATATCACCCAGATTTAATTCAGTATTTAGCTGTATCGTATTATTATCTTCCTTTAATGTTTCAGTGATGTGTCGAAACTCCTTTTCGATTACATTTTTTTGATTGTTAAGTTGTGCTTTAACTAAGCGATATTTTTCTGCTTGTTGGTTATCTCTCTTAATCATTTTAGCTAACTTTTCGATGCTCGATTCATAAGGCATGACCTGCACTTTCCGTAAACTTTCGTTATAAGTGCTGTTTTCAGTATGCCCAGCTTCATATTCACCTAGGGTAAATAAGGTTAGCTGTGCTTTTTGAACACCGTGCTCAACAAGGAATCGCGCAACATTATTAGCTCTTTCTTTTGCTAGATCTAAATTATAACTAGCACGTCCTGATTTGTCGGTATGCCCTACCACTTGCCATTTAGCTTGTTTGCTATGGCCATTAATGTAATCAGCAACGTCCAATAATTGTAACTTATATTCAGGTGTGATCTGTGAAGAAGATAACGAAAATAAGACATGCATATCATTTGGATCTATTTTATCCGACTTCTCTTGATTAAGATCTTGTGATGGGATCGACTGAGTTAATGCTACTTTTTCAAGCGGTTTAACTGACGATACTGGTGTTGTATTTTCCACTTTAGCGACTAAATTTTGCTCTGCAATTTTCGCTAATTCACTCGCATCTGTTGTTAATAAACTATTATCTTGATGTTTTTTAAAGAATACTTTCTTATGACCCTGTTGTGATTTTGTTGTGACAGGTTGAGTAAATTGTTTTAAATGCTCTGAAAACTGCTGTGCTTCCCTAGCCGTTCTGTAGTCCTCTAAAACGACTAACCCACCAGTTAGTGCAGACAAAGCCACAATACATACCATTGATTTTTTTAAATTTGCCGATAGTTTTTGAGATGATGTTGTCATAGTGTGACTCCTTAATAATAAATGCAACTTAGGTTGTTGTTTTGATGTCTGTATTAAAACAAACCTAAATGGCAAGATTAGGGAGCAAAAAAGGCAAACTGCTGATCAATTATGTTCAAAAAATGGCAGTGCCTCTCTCTGAATCAATATTAATAAAGAGGACTTTGTAATTTATGAAACGTATTGCCATCATTGAGGATGACCTTGCTATTCGAGAAAACTATCGTGATGTAATGATTCGTCACGGTTACCAAGTCGATGGATATCAAGATCGTGAGCAAGCTATACAAGCATTTACTATCCAACTACCTGATTTAGCAATTATTGATGTGGGTTTAGGCCATGAATATGATGGCGGATTTCTGCTATGCCAACAATTACGTCAACTTTCTGCAACCATTCCAATTATCTTTTTAACTGCGAGAGATAACGACTTTGATACCATTTCAGGTCTACGTTTGGGAGCAGATGATTATCTTAGTAAAGAGATTGGATTAGAGCATTTAATGGTGAGAATAAGTGCTTTATTTAGACGTGCTAATTTACATGAATCTATACCAGCTACTGAAGACTCCGTCGTTGTGCGAGGCGCATTGGTTATTGATAACGATAAAATGCAAGTAAGTTGGAACAGTACTCTGTTAGACGTGACTATCACGGAGTTTTGGATTATTCACGCATTAGCTAATAAGCCGAGTATGGTCAGAAGTCGTCAACAACTAATGAGCGAAGCGAATATGCTGGTCGATGATAATACCATCACGTCACACATTAAAAGAATTAGAAAGAAATTTATCCAAATCGATGCAAATTTTGATGAAATTAAAGCGATATACGGCATGGGTTACCGTTGGGATGTCACTACAGAGAGCGTTAGATAATGGCCATTAAAGTTGGTTTAAGAGCTAAACTTTTTATCTTAAGTAGTTTATTTTTATTGTTACCCTGGTTTGCCTATCAATTTGTTATTGAGATGGAAAGCTTTTTAAAATCTGGCCAACAACAGACCTTATTAGGTACAACGAGTGGGATTGCTGCAGCGCTTCATGAGCGTTCAAGCTTATTTAATACTGATATCAATAATAATGAAGGGATTAAACAAGGTCATGACTTATATGTTTATAACCTTGAGCAGCCTATGATATTAGATGGAGAGAAAAATGATTGGCAAAGTATTATTAACTTTAAGAATCATTACCCGACACAATCAACTGCATTGACTGATTCAACAACGAAAGGAAATAATCCTGTACAGTTTGAACAAACCTTAGGTAAACACAATGGTTATTTATATGCTTTATTCGAAGTGGAAAACCCATACCCACTTATTCGCAACGCTGACTCACCGCAATTAAATAAAGCTGACCACTTGATTATCGCTATGAGTTCACCACAAGGAGAATTAAAGCGTTATATTGTTTCTGTCACTTCAGATGGTTGGTTTAACGCTTATCGTTACCCAGAAAATAGCCTTTATACAACTCAACGTCATCGAGAAAAATCAATTCAAGGTATCTGGAAAACAACTTCTACAGGTTACAATATAGAGTTACGCTTCCCCCTTAATTTACTTGGTAATAAACTCGGTTTTCAACTTAATACCCGCTCTAACATAAATAGTAATAACATCGATCAACAGATCATGACTTCAAATTTATTAGATGTTAAACGTCTAGGCAGTGTTTTAATCCCCTCTCCGGAGATCAAAAACTTGCTTCAAGCGATGAGCCATACTTCTTCTCGATTATGGGTCGTGGATAAATTTCAGCGCGTTATCGCTAATACTGGGGATATTCACCAAGCAAAAGGTATTTGGCCTGATAGTTTGAATGACATCGAACAGAGCAAACAAGAGGATAGCCTTTGGCTGACGATACAAAAACAGTTTTTATCACCGATTTATGAGCTCTTTTTAGACAAACCCGATCCGAGCTTTACTGATATAAAAGAAAACCCAACACGTTTGAATGATGCTTTAATTACTCAAGCTTTATCCGGCTATTCAGCGACACAATGGCGCTCAAGCCAGGATGATAAAGCGTCCATATTAAGTGCGGCTCAACCTATTTTTGTTAATGGCCAAGTCGTCGGTGCCGTATTAGCCGAAGAAACAAACCATGGCTTATTAAGTTTACGTAATGAAACCTTAGAGAAACTATTTAACGTCTTGTTTACTGTACTGATCGTTGTTGGGATCTTGCTTTTTGGTTTTATGTCGACGGTGGTTAAACGTATTAGACATTTACGCGATCAAAGTGAGGCAATGCTTGATCAAAATGGCCGTTTAACTGGACACTTTCTGGCAAGTAAACAACAAGATGAAATAGGTGATTTATCACGTAGCATGGAAGATATGATAAAACGCTTAGGGCAATACCATCAATATGTTGAGCAGTTATCAGCTAGGTTATCCCATGAATTAAGAACCCCTGTTGCGATCGTTAGATCTTCACTAGAAAACCTCGCTGCACTGCCATCAGATTCACAACAACAAAAATATGTTATTCGCTCTCAGCAAGGTATCCAACGGCTAAATAAAATTTTAACTAATATGAGTGAAGCTAGCCGTATTGAACAAAGCTTATCGCACCTTGATAAACAGAATATCGATCTAAATGAACTGATCAAAGGCTGTATTCAAGGTTATCAAATGATTTATCCTAATAATGTGTTTACTGAAGACGCTTCGTCTACGTCTATTTTGATAGAAGCCGATCCTGATTTTATCGTGCAATTATTAGATAAATTAGTGCATAACGCCGTTGAGTTTTCTCCACAAGAGCAGGCGATTAGTTTTAGCATACAAGTACAACAGCAACATGCGATACTTAACATTGAGAACAAAGGGCCTTTGCTCGTCGAAGGAACTCAGCAAGATCTATTTCAATCTATGGTATCAATTAGGCCTGAAGCACATCAACATAATGCACATTTAGGTTTAGGTTTATATATAGCCAAAATGATTTGTGACTATCATGATGCGGATTTACGGATAGCAAACAATCCTGACTTGACTGGGGTTACAGTTACCATTACCTTTCCTATCATCCAACATAAACCTTGAATGACTCGATACTATAGGAAGCTCATGCGCGTATTCGCCACATCAGATCAAGCAACATTTGCATTAACCGAACTTAGTCAAGTACAAGACTATTTTGTAAATAAATTATCGACCCTTTCGACAGGTACTCAGTTTATCCCTGTCGAATGGCTACGTGATGAAGGAACTCATGGTGGTGGTAAACGTTATGAAGCCAGCGATAACAGTGTATTTAATCGAGCTTCTGTTAATGTTTCGCAAGTACAATATGAAGATAAGCCTGATAAGGCCTTTTTATCTGCTACCGCGTTATCAACAATTATTCACCCTCAACACCCTTTAGCACCTTCTATTCATATTCATGTTAGTTGGACTGAATTAAAAAATGGTCAACGCTACTGGCGTCTAATGGCAGATTTAAACCCAGCGATCGAAGATGCAACAGACAAAACTGTGTTTAATGAAACGCTCAAACAGGCCAGTGGTAAACATTACGATAGCGGTATTGAACAAGGCGAACAGTATTTTTATATTCCGGCATTAGATAAACACCGTGGTGTTTCGCATTTTTATTTAGAGGGCTTTGTTGGCGATGAACAAACACCTAAGTACTTTGCAATTAATTTTGCTAAGCAAGTTATCGATTGTTATATCGCTATATTAACCGATAAATTTAGCAGCCTTCCGCCTCCATCTGATCAAGAGTTAGCTCAGCAGTTGGACTATCATACCTTGTACTTTTATCAGGTATTAACTTTAGATAAAGGGACAACGGCTGGTTTATTAATTCATAACCAAAATGATGTGGGCACTTTAGGATCATTACCTGCTTATATTAACCGACACTTACTTTTAAGTTGGGTTGAACAATCTGAAGTAGCTCAACAGCCTTTAGTAAAAGCGTTAGTTGATTTATTCCCAACGCAACAAGCGGTTCATGTAAACGCAAGTATTAAAGCTAAAATTGCAGAGACTATTCGAGCCCATTACGCTCAATTAAGCTAATTATTGAGTTACCGCTCATCTATTAAATATGAGCGGTAATCTTGTTAAATCATTAAACCAGCCAGTTTGCTCTTTACTTAGCTTAATCTAACTTCTAGAATCAGCGTCAACTTCCCCAGCCTCTATCACACGGAGTATTATATGAGCACTAAACTAACCATCACACGACCTGACGATTGGCATGTACACTTACGCGATGGCGATGTGTTAGCAGATACAGTTCGCGATACTAGCCGTTATATGGGGAGAGCAATTGTAATGCCAAACCTAGTGCCTCCAGTGATGACAACTGATAGTGCATTAGCTTACCGAGAGCGTATTTTAGCAGCTCAACCAAAAACAACTTTTACACCATTAATGGTGCTTTACCTTACTGACAATACAACGCCAGAAGAGATCAAAAAAGCCAAAGCATCAGGTCATGTTTACGCAGCTAAATTATATCCTGCTGGCGCAACGACCAATTCTGATTCAGGCGTGACAGATGCAACTAAACTAAAGGCAACTCTTAAAGCGATGGAGGAAGTCAACATGCCTTTACTCGTTCATGGAGAAGTGACTTCAAATCACGTTGATATATTCGATCGTGAGGAAGTATTTTTAAAAGAAGTGTTGTCACCAATCGTTGAGCAGAATCCAGATCTGAAAATTGTTTTAGAGCACATTACGACAGCAAATGCTGTTGAATTTGTTAATAAAGCAGGCGATAACGTTGGCGCTACTATTACGGCACATCATTTAATGTTTAACCGTAATCACATGTTGGTAGGCGGCATTAAACCCCACTTCTATTGTTTACCTATTTTAAAAAGAAATACGCATCAAGCAGCATTAGTGAAAGCGGCGACTAGCGGTAGCAAAAAATTCTTTTTAGGTACGGATTCAGCGCCACATGCTATTGGCGCAAAAGAATCGGCTTGCGGTTGTGCTGGTTCTTATACTGCATTTGCTGCACTAGAACTTTATACTGAAGTATTTGAAGCTGAAAATGCTTTAGATAAGTTAGAAGGTTTTGCTAGTTTTAATGGTCCTGACTTCTATGGTGTTCCACGTAATCAAGATACTGTGACTTTAGAAAAGACAGAATGGCCAGTACCTGAATCATTAGCTTTTGGTAATGATATTGTGGTGCCTATTAAAGCAGGTGAAAACATGACATGGAAAGTACTTTAGCCATCCGTTAAAACGTACTGTATCTTCTTAATAATAAAGGCCCTAATACTATTATGTACTAGGGCCTTTATTGTTTATGACTATGTTTTTACTAATGAATGTAACTGGTATTACTTATCTTCAAACAAAGGCATTTTTTTAAGGTAAGTTGTTAATAAAACGATACGTACGCCATTAACACGTCCTTCTATATGCTCTGGATTATCAGTTAATGAGATATTACGTACTGGTGTGCCTCGTTTTGCAGTAAAGTTTGCCCCTTTTACTTCTAGGTCTTTAATCAAGGTAACATTATCACCAGCTACTAAAACAGTGCCGTTAGAATCACGTGTTGGGGCAACTTCTTCAATCTCATCAGCTGCTACTCCATAATCAGCCCATGCTTTCTGTTCATCTTCCATATACATCATATCTAACAGATCTTGTGCCCAGCCTTCACCTGCTTTGCTCAAACGAGTTAACATACGGAAAGCGGTTACTTGTACCGCAGGAACTTGACTCCACATGCTGTCGTTTAAACAACGCCAATGGTTATTATCCATTTCAGCTGTTTTAGCAATTTGCTCAGAACAGGTCGAACAAACTAAAACCGACTTGTCAGAATTAGGCTCTTTAACTGGTGGGACTTCAAAGATAGACAAATCATTAGTAGATGAACACAACTCACAACATCCGTTGCTACGTTCAGTTAAAGCGGCTTTAATCGGCATAATACGACCTTAATGTGGTTAGAAAAAATAAGGGCGCTATTATGCGCCCTTTTAACCACAAAAAAAACCATGGAATTATATTTTATAATTAATCACAAATATCGTTGGCACTCCCTGCGACTTGCCAATCGACCGCCGCTAAAATAGAAAAGTAATCACTATCAAAATAGTCCTGCTCTAATGATGTAATAATCACGCCACCAGCATACGATTGTGCATACTCTGTTTTATCGTTTACTGTTGGAATACCATTGTAGTTAATGTCATCGTATTTATTACCGTCTTCATCTTCTACGTTAGAGGCTTCATCTACACAGGCATTATCATCATCGTCATCAACAATCTCTCTAAAATCTAGTACACCATCACCTTTTGAATAAACAGGTATAGCGAGTACAAGACGATTTTTAACTACACAACGATCAGTCCAATACTCAATAGCATCTTCAGCATCTTCCAATGAAGAGTGTAAATCGTCATCATCGGTTGTATTTAATGCCATCACGTTCATGAAATCAGCGTAATCTAATACATCATCCTGAACGCCATCATCTGTGTCATCATCGTCCTGGCCAGTATCAACAACAAAACTAAAGATTTTATCTTCATCTTCTAGTGACTCACTGACTTCTTTGACTAAATCTTCAAACAGATCACCTTCATCGTCACCCTCTGGAAACTGCCAATTAATATCAATACCATCTAGATCATAATCATCAATGAGATCTTCCATATTATCGATAAAATTACTCATAGCAGAGTTACTTGCTGCAATAGTATTAAATGCGGAGTCACTTGAATTACCAATTGAAGCCATCGCATAAATACCTGCGTCGTGTGCGGCCTCGACCATATCTTCAAAATCGTCAGTGTCATCAGGTAAGACTAATTCACCACTAGAAGTCACACCAATTTTGTTATAGATAACATGAGTTAACATAGTAAAATCGATATCGTCTAGCGTATCTTCATCATTCTCCCCCCAATAGGCAATCTGTTTAAAGTTGACGGTAGTGGTATCAGTACTACAAACGACTTCATCTTCCCCATCGGCAATATCAGATAAAATATCATCAATTTGGTTATCACAAGCTGTTATAGTGAATAATGAAGCACTGATAAGTAGTGCTTTCATTAATTTATTTTTAGTTATTATTATATTCACAAAGCGTCTCATCCTTATTCATTTTGAGTACAGGCATAATATCACTTACCTTAAGCAAGCAAGCAAGTTAAAATAGCACATTAACTTACACTATATACACAACTAGGCTAAACCTATGAATGAAGCATTAATCATTGCAGATCAAATATTAATTTTACATCGTCACCCACGCAGAAAAAATGAAACCTTACAAGCATGGGATTCAGCAGATGAATACCTGATCAACCATTTCCAAGATAATGATTTAGGTAAATACATTACCGAAGATGGGCAATTATTAATTATCAATGATGGTTTTGGTGCACTTAGCTGTTTCTTCCAAGAGACTCAAAGAACTGTTGTTTCAGATTCATTTTTATCTGTTGGTTCTATTAAACTCAATATGCAGCGTAATCAATGTCCTACTGAGACACTATTAATTCAAGATAGTTTGCAGCCATTACCCACAAATGCAAAAGTAGTGCTTATTAAAGTGCCTAAAACCTTGTCTTTTCTCGAGTATCAATTACAACAATTAAGCTCAGTTATTGATAAAGACACTATTGTTGTTGCTGCAGGTAAAGTCGATGCGATTCATAAATCAACGCTGGCATTGTTTGAAAAATATATTGGTACAACTAAAACGTCATTAGCGAAGAAGAAATCTCGTCTTATATTTAGCTTGCCTGATCAAATAAACGTTTCAGAAAAAGAAGTAGCAATCACTTGGGACATAGAACGTTTTGATTGGAAAATACACAACCACGCCAATGTATTTTCACGTAACCATTTAGATATTGGTGGCCGTTACTTAATGGAGAACCTTCCTGAAGGTGATTTCACTAAAGTCGTCGATTTAGGGTGTGGTAATGGTGTGGTTGGTATGGCGGCAGCAGAAGCTTACCCAGATGCACAAATTACCTTTATTGATGAGTCATATATGGCTGTCGACTCTGCACGAATTAACATGTTGAAGAACTTTGAAGAAGAGCGTTCGGATAACACTCGATTTGTAGTGAATAATGGACTAGTTGGTTTTAAGTCACGCAGCTATGATTTGATTTTATGTAACCCACCTTTCCATCAACAGCACGCTATTACCGATCATATCGCTTGGAGCATGTTCAATGACGCACACTTTTGTTTAGCAATAAACGGTGAGCTGGTGATTGTCGGGAACCGTCATTTAGATTATCAAGATAAGTTAAATCGTATATTCGGTAACTGTGAGCTAATTGCAGAAAACAAAAAATTCGTTATTCTGCGCGCTATTAAAAGAGATTAATTAGCCTAAAGATAGACTTTTAATAATTCATGGTTAGGTTAATAAATTAACCTAACCATTTATGCTCTAACACATTGAATTAAGTCACTATAAGCTTCAGACTTAACTGTTAACTCATCATTACTTAAATGAATAACCTTTCCTGATTCATTAACTGTCGCAGGTAGTATTTTCTTTAAATTTAAAATTGATTCAAGCTCTGGATGGCTAACATTTTTAAACTCTATATTTTGCGAGCTCATACTTAACGTATCTTCGTTTAACTGCCATGTTGAACTATCCGTTATACTGTATTTTAATTTTGGCATGCCACTTAACGCAAATAATAAAATCCCATAACCTTGAGATGTATTATCTTGGTTATATTTAATGCGGTAATTAACATCAATCACCATTTTAGAGTTGGGCTCTTCTATTTTATGTTGGCAAAACCAACTACCGTAGAGGTTACTTTTATTGATTGGAGATACATTAGTAACATTTGATTCTGCCATGCTTGGAATTGCATAGAACAGTAATAATGCAGGTAATATTTTAACTAAGTTCATGGGTAACCTTGTCACAGACGAAATAATAAATTAACAATAGTGTTTAAGCTTAGGGAGTGATTAAGCTTCTCACAATACTTAGTCAACAACTTAAGCAAATAAATCCCAATCTTTGAATAAATATTTTTTGTAGAATACCTCTATGGAATAAGCTGCATATTTTGAACAGAATATTGATGATAATTGACACTTTTAGCAGCATTTTTTGAATCAAGTAGAAGGTATAGCGTTGATAATGACGATTAAAAACTTGTTCAAAAGTTTTTGTTTAATAAGAAGCAGTATAAATTAAAGGCATAAAAAAACCCCGCATAAGCGAGGTTTAATAATAAAACTGTTTAATGAAACTTAATTACCAGCCAGTGATTTCGCGCAATGCTTTACCGATATCTGCTAATGATTTAGTGGTTTTAACACCAGCATCTTCCAATGCTTTAAATTTATCTTCAGCTGTACCTTTACCGCCTGCGATAATTGCACCAGCATGCCCCATACGCTTACCAGCAGGTGCAGTTACACCAGCAATGTAAGAAACAACAGGTTTAGTTACATTTGCTTTAATGAAAGCAGCAGCTTCTTCTTCAGCAGTACCACCAATTTCACCAATCATCACAATAGCTTCTGTTTCTGGATCTTCTTGGAACAGTTTTAATATATCAATAAAACTTGAACCAGGAATTGGATCACCACCAATACCAACACAAGTTGATTGACCAAACCCTTCGTCAGTGGTTTGTTTTACTGCTTCATAAGTCAATGTACCAGAACGAGATACAATCCCAACTTTACCCTTCTTATGAATGTGACCAGGCATAATACCAATCTTACATTCATCAGGTGTAATAACACCTGGACAGTTCGGGCCAACCATCACAACACCAGCTTGATCTAGTTTAATTTTAACTTCAACTAAATCTAATGTAGGGATGCCTTCAGTAATAGTAACAATCAGCTTAATACCTGCATCAATTGCTTCTAAAATAGCATCTTTACAAAATGGCGCAGGTACATAAATCACAGAAGCTGTTGCGCCTGTCTCTTGTACTGCTTCGCTTACTGTATTAAATACCGGTAAACCTAAATGCGTTTGGCCGCCTTTGCCTGGTGATACACCACCAACCATTTTTGTGCCGTATTCAAGCGCTTGCTCAGAATGAAATGTACCTTGTCCACCAGTGAAACCCTGACAAATTACTTTAGTGTCTTTATTAATTAAAATGCTCATTATTTGCCACCTACCGCTTTCACAGATTGCACAGCTGCATCTGTTAATGATGTTGCTGCAATAATATTTAAACCAGACTCCGCTAAGATCTTACGACCTAATTCAGCGTTGTTACCTTCTAAACGAACAATAACTGGAACTGATACGCCCACTTCTTCAACCGCTCCGATAACACCGTCAGCAATTAAATCACAACGTACAATACCACCAAAGATATTAACTAATACTGCTTCAACTTTATCGTCAGATAAAATGATCTTAAATGCTTCTGTAACACGCTCTTTAGTCGCACCGCCACCAACATCTAAGAAGTTTGCAGGGTTTCCGCCATGTAAATGAACAATATCCATTGTCCCCATTGCTAAACCGGCACCATTAACCATACAGCCGATGTTACCATCAAGTGCTACATAGTTAAGCTCCCACTGTGCTGCATGCATTTCACGTGCGTCATCTTGAGTAGTATCGTTAATTTCATTGAGTGCTTTTTGACGATACATTGCATTAGAATCAATAGAAATTTTGCCATCTAGACAAATTAAGTCATCGCTACCTGTTACAACAAGCGGGTTGATTTCTAACAAAGATAAATCTTTATCTTGGAAGATAGTTGCTAAACCCAAGAATATTTTTGTAAATTGACCAATTTGTTTACCAGAAAGTCCTAACTTAAACGCTAACTCACGACCTTGGTATGCTTGTGCACCGACTAATGGATCAATAGTAACAGTGTGAATAAGCTCAGGAGTTTCCTCAGCGACCTTCTCAATTTCAACGCCACCTTCGGTTGATGCCATGAACGTAACACGTTGTGAAGCGCGGTCAATAACAGCACCTAAATACAACTCATTAGCAATGTCGCTACAACTTTCTAATAACAACTTGTTGACTGGTTGGCCGTTGGCATCAGTTTGATAAGTTACTAAGTTCTGACCTAACCATTTTTTAGCAAATTCACGAATAGACTCTTTTGAATCAACTAACTGCACACCACCCGCTTTACCGCGACCACCTGCATGTACTTGACACTTGATAACCCATTTGTCGCCGCCTAATTTAGACGCGGCATTAACTGCATCTTCACCACTGTCACAGGCAACACCCTGTGGAACTGGTAGACCATACTCTTTAAATAGCTGTTTTGCCTGATATTCATGCAAATTCATGTTTGATTTCCATTTGTTGAGTTAAACTTAATAGCCCGAAAGCTGTGAGTGTAAAAACAATTTATGAAATTAGCTGCCTATCAATATAGGCAGCTAAGGAAGGGATACTGAAGCGCGGAATTAAATGTCTAATAATAGACGAGTTGGGTCTTCCAGTAGCTCTTTAATTGTTACCAAGAATCCTACTGATTCTTTGCCATCAATTAAACGATGATCATACGAAAGTGCTAAGTACATCATAGGTAATATCTCAACTTTGCCATCAATAGCCATTGGGCGGTCTTGAATTTTGTGCATACCTAAGATAGCAGCTTGCGGTGGATTGATAATTGGTGTTGAAAGTAACGAACCAAATACGCCACCGTTCGTTACTGTGAAGTTTCCACCCATCATTTCATCAACAGTTAATTTACCATCACGACCTTTGATTGCGAGGTCACGAATGCCCTGCTCAATCTCAGCAACACTAAGAGTATCGGTGTCACGTAATACCGGTGTTACTAAGCCACGTGGTGTAGATACTGCGATGCTGATATCGAAAAAGTTATGATAAACAATATCGTCACCATCAATTGCTGCATTTACTTCTGGGTAACGTTTTAACGCTTCTGTTACAGCTTTAATGTAGAAAGACATAAAGCCTAGACGAATACCATGTTTCTTTTCAAATACTTCTTGGTATTGCTTACGAAGATCCATGATAGGTTTCATGTTTACTTCATTGAATGTTGTTAACATTGCTGTTGAATTTTTAGCTTCTAATAAACGTTCTGCAACACGTTTACGAAGACGAGTCATTGGTACACGTTTATCACTGCGCGCTGCAACAGCTGCTACGATATCAACTTTAGGTGTAGTTTCGCTTTTGTTTTTCTCTGTGCGGAACTTCTCAACGTCTTCACGAGTGATTACGCCACCTTTACCAGAACCTTTGATATCACGGGCATCAATATCTTGCTCTAACATTAAACGGCGAATAGATGGGCTTGCGTCAGCCGCTTTCGCTGGTGCTTGCTCTTCAACAACCTCTTCTTCTTTCGCTGCTGGTGCATCACCTTCTTCAAGTTTAGCTAAAAGTTGCTTAGATAAAACAGTTGCGCCTTCATCTTCAATAATTTCTTTTAAAATACCAGTTGCTGTAGCAGGTACTTCAAGTACAACTTTGTCGGTTTCGATTTCAACTAGCACTTCATCGCGCTCTACGAAGTCGCCAGGATGTTTATGCCATGTTGCCACTGTTGCATCTGCAACTGATTCAGGCAATTCTGGAACTAATATTTCAATCATAATTAATACTTCCTACTATAAATTTTATATAATTAAATTTAATTTTGATTACTGTTCATCAAAACCAAGTGCTTCATTGACTAATGCTTTTTGCTGCTTAACATGTAGTGACATATAACCTACGGCTGTTGATGCCGATGCTGCACGACCTGCGTATTGCAAGTTAGCACCTTCTGGCAGAACGCTTCTAAAGTTATGTTGACTACAGTACCAAGCACCTTGATTTTGTGGCTCTTCTTGACACCAAACAAAGTCTTTAACATGTGCGTATTGTTCAATTATGTCGTTTAACTCATCCGTTGGGAAAGGGTACAGTTGCTCGATACGAACAATAGCTACGTTATTCAATTCTTCATTGCGACGTTTATCTAATAATTCGTAGTAAACTTTACCACTACAAAGTACAACACGATCTACTGCTTTCGAATCTAACTCATCTACTTCTCCAATCGCATTTTGGAATGTACCTGAAGATAGCTCATCTAAACTAGATACAGCCATTGGATGACGTAATAATGACTTAGGAGACATAACGATTAATGGACGACGCATAGAGCGAATTACTTGACGACGTAGCATGTGGTAAACCTGAGCAGGCGTGGAAGGAATACAAACTTGCATATTATGCTCTGCACATAATTGTAAGTAACGTTCCAAACGTGCAGATGAATGCTCCGGACCTTGACCTTCATAACCATGCGGAAGCAATACAGTTAGACCACACATACGGCCCCACTTCTGCTCACCTGATGATAGGAACTGGTCAAAAACAACCTGTGCGCCATTCGCAAAATCACCAAACTGCGCTTCCCAGATACATAGACCTTTAGGAGCTGCTGTTGAGTAACCATATTCAAATGCTAATACCGCTTCTTCTGATAATACTGAATCATGTACATCAAAATGGCCTTGCTCATCTGAGATATTCTGCAGTGGAATATAACGACCCGCTTCAGATTGCTCATGTAGTACAGCATGGCGATGGAAGAAAGTACCACGACCAGAATCTTGACCTACTAAACGGATGTTATAACGTGAATCAAGTAAGGTTGCATATGCTAAGTTTTCAGCAAAACCCCAATCACATAATTTCTCACCACGTGCCATCATCAAGCGGTCTTTGTAGATTTTTGCAACACGCGGATGCTGTACTTGATCTTCAGGATATTGACTAATGGATTCAGCAAGCTCTCTTAGGCGATCTTTTTGGAAAGCTGCTTCATATGGAGACTGCCAAGTATGTTTAAGGTATGGTGTCCAATCAATAGAGTTATTACCCTGCATTTCTTGCCATTCTTTAACAACACACTCACCATTATCCAATGCATCACGATATGTGGTCACTAAACTTTTCGCATCAGCACCTGTAATTACACCTTCACTTTCTAATTGCTTAGAGTAAATTTCACGAGGTGTTGGATGTTTTTTGATTTTTTTGTACATCACAGGTTGTGTTGCGCTTGGTTCATCTGCTTCATTGTGACCGTGACGACGGTAACAAACTAAATCGATAACAACATCACGCTTAAATTTGTTACGGAAATCAATTGCAATTTGTGTCGCGTGCATTACCGCTTCAGGATCATCACCGTTTACATGAAAAATAGGTGCTTGGACCATTTTCGCAATATCAGTACAGTAACGTGTTGAACGTGTATCTTCACGATTAGAAGTTGTGAAACCAACTTGGTTATTAATCACGATACGGATAGTTCCGCTCACTTTAAAGGCTTTTGCTTGTGACATGTTAAATGTCTCTTGCACCACCCCTTGACCTGCAATTGCCGAATCACCATGAATAGTAATAGGCAGTACACTTTCACCGATACCATTCAAACGTTCTTGACGCGCACGCACTGAACCAAGTACCACTGGATTAACAATCTCTAAATGAGACGGATTAAATGCTAATGATAAATGAACGTTGCCTTTAGGTGTTTTAAAGTCACTACTGAAACCTTGATGGTATTTAACATCACTCGAACCATCAATATTGTCATGCTTACCAGCAAACTCATTGAAAAGATCTGTTGGTTTTTTACCTAACACATTAACCAGTACATTTAGACGACCACGGTGTGCCATACCAATAACTACAGCTTCAGCACCTTGCTCACCAGAGCGACGAATTAACTCTTTCAGCATAGGAACAAATGAATCACCACCTTCTAGGGAGAAACGTTTTGCACCTGGAAACTTAGAACCGATATAACGTTCCAAGCCTTCCGCTGCCGTTAACTCTTCAAGAAAACGTTGTTTTGCTTCATTACTAAAAGAAGGTCGACTTTCACTTGATTCAATGCGATTTTGAATCCAACGTTTCTCATCTGTATCCGTGATGTGCATATATTCCACACCTAACGAACCACAATAAGTACGTTTTAAAGAAGCCACTAAATCTTTTAAAATCATAGTTTCATTGCCAGCGGCAAATGATCCTACGTTAAAGTTTGCATCAAAATCAGATCCTGTTAGATCATGATAAAATGGGTCTAATTCTTTGATTGTTTCGCTTTTAACTAAACCAAGTGGATCTAAATTAGCTGCTTCGTGACCACGATGACGATATGCCCCGATCAACTGCAATACTTTTACTTGTTTAGCATCATTATGAACAGCTCCTTGTGGAGGTGTGAAACATTTTGGCGCTTTCGCCGCATGCTTCATCTGTTCGCGAATAATAGAGTGACGCTCTTCTGGAGTATCACTCACACTTGGTAATTCATCAAAGACTTCACGCCAATTAGCGTCCACTGAACATGGATCGTCTAAATAAGACTCATAAAGGTCTTCAATATAAGTGGAATTTGCCCCGGAAAGATGCGATGAGGCTAACCAAGTTTCCATAACATTAGTTGGCATTAACGTTCCTTATATTATTATGATTATTTCACTAATCATGTGTAAATTAGTAATTAAACAGCGCGCTGTAATAACATCGATTTTATTTTACCAATCGCTTTAGTTGGGTTTAATCCCTTAGGACAAACACTAACGCAGTTCATGATACTGTGACAACGAAAAACACTAAAAGCATCATCTAAATTCGACAAGCGTTCTTCTGTTGCACTATCTCGGCTGTCAATGAGAAAACGATAAGCAGCCAATAAACCTGCTGGCCCAATAAACTTATCTGGGTTCCACCAAAATGAAGGACAAGAAGTTGAACAACATGCACATAAGATACATTCGTACAAACCATCAAGTTTTTCACGCTCTTCAGGTGATTGTTTAAATTCACCAGCAGGTGGAGTTCTGTCATCGTTGATTAAAAATGGTTTCACTTTTTCATACTGAGTATAAAATTGTGACATGTCGATCACTAAATCGCGTACCACAGGCAAGCCAGGTAGTGGACGGATGATTACTTTTTTGCCTGTTGATAACACATCAGACAATGGCGTAATACATGCAAGT
Source organism: Psychromonas arctica (assembly GCF_036697365.1). Classification (GTDB taxonomy): domain Bacteria; phylum Pseudomonadota; class Gammaproteobacteria; order Enterobacterales; family Psychromonadaceae; genus Psychromonas; species Psychromonas arctica_A. Next base: position 92,695 of record NZ_JBAHZA010000009.1, on the reverse strand, counting down.
CCATTTTTACCATTCATGTTAACGCCGTCAGATCCACAAACACCTTCACGGCATGAACGACGGAATGAAAGTGACGCATCTTTTTCTTTTAATAAGATAAGTGCATCTAATACCATCATATCTGAACCCTCAGGTACATCTAACGATGTATCCTGCATATAAGGTTTAGCATCAACATCAGGGTTGTAACGGTAAATTGAGAAATTAATATTCATATCTATAAACCTTCTAGTAAACACGCGCTTTAGGGGGGAAAGCTTCACGTAGTACTGGCGCCATATTAACGTCACGTTTACACATACTTTCTGTTTCTGCGATATACATACTGTGATGTAACCAGTTTGCATCATCACGATCAGGGAAATCGAAACGGCTATGTGCACCTCGACTCTCTGTGCGGAAATTAGCTGATTTAGCAGTCGCCAAAGCAGTTTCCATCAAATTATCTAACTCTAAACATTCGATGCGATCAGTATTAAACTCACTACTCTTATCGCTTAACTTAGCATTTTTCAAACGCTTACGAATGTTTTCAAGTTCAGCAAGACCTTCTGCCATTGCAGGGCCATCGCGGAATACACCAAAGTTATTCTGCATACATTCTTTTAGATCTTTACGAATTTCGTTAGGACATTCAGTACCGTCACCTTTTTCCCAACGATTATAACGCTCTAATGCAGCTTCAATATTTGCTTCAGTTGGTGCTTTAGAAGTGTTTTCAACGCTCAATACTTTGCCTAAGTGTTTACCGGCCGCACGACCAAATACCACTAAGTCTAGTAATGAATTACCGCCTAAACGGTTAGCGCCATGAACAGATACACATGCTATTTCACCTACTGCAAACAACCCTTTCACTTCAATATCTTTACCGTCTTTATCAAGTTTCAATACTTGACCATTAACAGTTGTAGGTACGCCACCCATCATATAATGACAAGTTGGAATAATTGGAATCGGTTCTTGTACTGGATCTACGTGTGCAAAAGTACGTGATAATTCACATACTCCTGGTAAACGGCTTTCTAGAACTTCTTTACCAAGGTGGTCTAATTTCAATTTAATGTGTGTACCCCAAGGTCCATCACAACCGCGTCCTTCACGGATTTCAATCATAATTGAACGAGCAACTACATCACGACCTGCTAAGTCTTTAGCATTAGGCGCATAACGTTCCATGAAGCGTTCGCCATCTTTATTTAAAAGATAACCACCTTCACCACGACAACCTTCAGTAACTAGTGTACCTGCACCCGCTATACCTGTCGGGTGGAATTGCCACATTTCCATATCTTGAACAGGTACGCCTGCGCGAAGAGCCATACCAACACCATCACCAGTATTAATATGTGCGTTAGTTGTTGATGCATAAATACGACCAGCACCACCAGTTGCAAGCACAGTAGCCTGTGCTTTAAACATACACACTTCACCGGTTTCAATTTCAATAGCAGTACAACCTACAATATCGCCATCATCATTTTTTACTAAATCAAGCGCATACCATTCTGAGAAAACGGTTGTTTTGTTTTTAATATTTTGCTGGTAAAGCGTATGTAATAAAGCATGACCAGTTCGGTCGGCAGCAGCAGCAGTACGAGCAGCTTGCTCACCACCAAACTCTTTAGATTGACCACCAAATGGGCGTTGGTAAACTGAACCATTTTCAAAACGAGAAAATGGTAATCCCATGTTTTCAAGTTCACGCACTGCCTCAGGGCCTTCATTACACATATATTCAATAGCATCTTGGTCACCAATAAAATCTGAACCTTTAACTGTATCGTACATGTGCCACTGCCAATTATCTTCATGTGCATTACCTAAAGCAACGGTAATACCACCTTGCGCAGAAACAGTGTGTGAGCGCGTTGGAAATACTTTACTAATCAACGCACAGCTTTTGCCTTCTTGCGAAATTGATAATGCTGCGCGCATACCTGCACCACCAGCACCAATCACAATCGCATCAAATTCTCTAATTGGTAAACTCACTTAAACACCCCACAAAATTACAAAGCCAAAAATAACATACGCAAATGCCACTGTTGTTAGCACAAATTGCAATGTGCCACGTAGTAATGTGCATTTAACGTAATCGGTTAGTACTTGCCATAGTCCAATCCATGCATGTACTAACATTGCAACTAAAGCTAACAGGGTCATTACTTTAGTAAATGTTAATGAGAAAAATCCTGTCCAAACTTGATAAGTTAAATCGGCAGTTGCTACAAAGCCTACAATATACAAAATGTAGGCTAAAAGGATAACTGCACTGGCACGTATCAGGATGTAATCATGTACACCACTGCGTCCAAAAGTACCTGCGATATTTACCATACTAAAATCCCCGCTAATATTGATAATACAACAGTGATACCGAAGCCCACTTTTGCACTTAATGAAGCACTGTCTAACTCTTCCCAATGACCCAAGTCTTGAATCATGTGGCGGATACCAAATACTGCGTGATATGCCAAGCCAGTTAATGCTCCCCAAAAGATAAATTCAACGATAAACATATCAAGGTAACCTTGTACTCGTTGGAAATCTTCAGCGGATGATAATGAACAGTTTAGAAGGATAAGGAATATTGCTAAAGCAATAAAAACGATGATCCCAGATACACGATGCAAAATAGAAGCAATGGCGGTAATGGGAAATTTAACCGTGGATAGGTCTAAGTTTTTGGGTCTCTCTTTGCGCACAATTTATCTCTTTATTAATGGCCAAAAGTTAGGGGTTGGTTTACAGACGCTATTGTTATCACAATGTTAACAACTTGTGATGGTCAATTCTATCTTTTGTGAGCTAAGCACGAAAAAAAATGAACTTTGTGACAGATAAAACACAAAAAATAATTAACTCAAACATCAGGATATCAGAGACTTGAGCGAACTTGTAGTACTAATTTCCTTAATAGATTTTAAGGTGTCAAAGACGCCTAGTAACTCGCAAACTTTAAATGTTAAATTTGACAAGCTGAAATTTAGACTGTAAAAATATGCCATCGAAAAACAGTCTAAAGAATAAAGAATAAGAATACAGAATATAAGAATCGTTATAATTTACAGACAAAGGGGAAAATAATGTCGGATCAAATCGCAATACTTCAGTTACCAGGGCAAGAGCCTGTTGAACTTCCTATCCATAAAGGATCTGCTGGTAACGATGTAATTGATATCCGTAGCTTAGGTCAATCAGGCTACTTCACTTACGATCCTGGTTTTCTAGCAACAGCCTCTTGTGAGTCTGCAATTACTTACATCGATGGTGAAAAAGGTATTTTATTACATCGCGGTTATGCAATCGATGAGTTAGCTGATAAATCGGATTACTTAGAAGTATGTTACTTACTACTAAATGGTAAATTACCTTCAGAAGAAGAGTTTGCTAAATTCAAACACACCGTATTACATCACACTATGTTGCATGAGCAACTTGTTGCATTTTATCGCGGTTTCCGTCGTGATTCTCACCCAATGGCAATTATGGTTGGTGTGGTTGGGGCTTTATCTGCGTTCTACCATGACTCTCTAGATGTAGCGAATGAATCATGTCGTGAAATTGCAGCTTTCCGCCTAATTTCTAAAGTACCAACACTAGCAGCAATGAGTTATAAATATTCTGTTGGTCAACCATTCATGTATCCTGATAACACATTATCGTATGCAGGTAACTTCCTAAAAATGATGTTTGGTATTCCGTGTGAAGAATATGTTGTTAATCCTGTACTAGAAAGCGCAATGGATAAGATTTTAATCCTTCACGCTGACCATGAACAAAACGCTTCTACTTCAACAGTACGTTTAGCTGGTTCTTCTGGCGCAAACCCATTTGCTTGTATCGCAGCAGGTATTGCATCTTTATGGGGTCCTGCTCATGGTGGAGCAAACGAAGCTTGTTTAGAAATGTTAGAAGAGATCGGTACTGTTGACCGCATTCCAGAGTTTGTTGCTAAAGCGAAAGATAAAAATGACCCATTCCGTTTAATGGGCTTTGGACACCGTGTATACAAAAACCACGATCCACGTGCTACTGTAATGCGTAAAACTTGTCATGAAGTATTAGAAGAATTAAACATCGATGATCCACTACTAGACGTAGCAATGGAATTAGAGCGTATTGCTTTAGAAGACCCTTACTTCATCGAGAAAAAACTTTACCCTAACGTTGATTTCTACTCAGGTATTGTATTACGTGCAATGGGTATTCCTCGTACTATGTTTACGGTTATCTTTGCAGTATCTCGTACTATCGGTTGGATTTCTCATTGGAAAGAGATGCTAGATCAACCAGGTCAAAAAATCGGTCGCCCTCGTCAGTTATACACTGGTGAAACTGATTTAAAGTATCCTGGAAAATAAATACAGTAATATCACTTAGTGATTTAAAATAAAACAAGCCAGTCATGTGACTGGCTTTTTTGATGGAGCTTATTAATTATCAATGACTAAACACTTAATTGTTCTTTCCGAAGATAACCTATCATTCCCAGATCCTGAAAGTGCATTAAATGATCCTGATGGCTTACTCGCTATTGGAGGTGATTTATCTGTTGCACGTTTACAAAATGCTTATCAACAAGCAATTTTCCCATGGTTTTCAGAAGGAGAACCAATCTTATGGTGGAGCCCAAAAAAACGTGCGGTGATCATGCCAGAAGAAGTACACATCAGTAAAAGTATGGCTAAATTTATTCGTCAAACAGACCTAACACTGTCCATTAACCATGCTTTTAATGATGTTATTCATGCCTGCTCAATGCCACGTAAAACACAGGCAGAAACTTGGATTAGTTCTGATATTATTAACGCTTACCATCAATTACATTTACAAGGAAAAGCTCACTCAGTTGAAGTATGGCATGATGATAAATTAGTTGGCGGTCTATACGGGGTCAATGTAGGTGGTGTGTTTTGTGGTGAATCTATGTTTCATGAGCATAGCAATGCATCGAAATTAGCTTTTATTGGCCTATGTCAGCACTTTAAGCGATATGGTGGAGTAGTCATCGATTGTCAAATGATCACTGCGCACCTAGCTAGTTTAGGAGTAAAGGAAGCATTAAGAGGTGATTTTATTCGCCAATTAACGCAGTACCAATCATGTAACATTTCCGCACAATGCTGGGAGCGGCAAAAACTAGTATTATCGAAATAAACGGCTTACCTGTATTAGGATAAAATCTAAATTAGAATTAATAAGTTATTAGCTCTTATTGAAATTTCAGACTATCAAAAAATACAATGCACTGTTTTAAAGTGCATTGTATTTTTTACCCAGTTGCTTGATTTCTGAGGATTTTAAAGTTTAACTTTAGTTCCAAGTTTTCTTCATAAAAATTAGAGTTGGGTTTTTATTGCACCAAGCACCATTTTGCGAGTAATGAGTCCAACATAGATATTGTCTTCATCTAATACTGGGTACATTTTAGGTTTTTCATTAATCATCTTTTGTGCTAAATCTACAATGCTTAAGGTAGAAGGAATACTTAAAGGAGCCCCCGACATAACATCTTCAACAAGAGCGGAATGGTCACTGTAATAGCTTGCCTCAATTAGCTTTGCTAAACAATCCTGTTCAGACAACCACCCTACCACAAGGCCTTCGGCATTAACTACGGGTCCACCAATTAGATTTGATGCTAAAAGCTTATCAAGTGCCGTTTGTAAATTCATTTCTTTAGTGAATGCAATTGTCTTACCTGACATAAACTGTTTCACCTGTAAATTATCTAACATATTCAGATCCCTCATTTTTTATGTTGTTTTTTAAATCTAGACCATTTTAATAACAAAGTCGACATAGCAAATTCTATAGTGTGATAAACTAATCCTTTCAAATTTTAGCAAAGGGTTTCAATATGGCTTCATTACAAGACCAATTAATGAATTCAGGATTAATCAATAAACAAAAAGCAAAACAAGCGCAGACCGAAAAACGTCGTCAAGCAAAACAGAAAAAGAAAAAAGGCAGTGTAGCCGTTTCTGATGTTCAAAAAGCAGTACAAGAACAAGCGCAATTACAAAAACAAAAAGATTTAGAGAATAATCAACAAACGCAACAAGAGTTAGCGGCACGAGCAGCACATGGCAAATTAATACAAATGATTGCCCAGCATTGTGAAAAAGATTATCAAGGTGAGCTAGATTATCATTTCACCTATGACAATAAAGTGAAACGAATTGCAGTCACACCCAATATCCAACAAGGGTTAATTAAAGGTAGTTTTGCAATTTGTGTGTTAAATGACGAGTTTTATTTAATTAATAAAGAGGCTGCAGAGAAACTACGTGCCATTGATGAGTCTGTGTTAGTTGCTTTACATGACCAGACCCAAAATGAAGCTGCAAGTGAAGAAGATGACCCATACGCAGAATTTGCAATTCCAGATGACTTAATGTGGTAATTAACAACTATAAATTTGATAGTGGTATATAAATTAATTATTATCGACATACCACTATATTTCAACGCTTTACTGATTACACGAGAAACGAACATTTATGAACTTTAAGGATTACCAACCCCAAATCAATGCATTGATTCCTTACAAAGATAAAACAGACTTCAATAGCATGCTTGATAAAATTTTTTTCGGGGAAAGTAATAGCGATAAATTCCTAATCAAGATGGAGCTCAATCGTCTTGTTAAACCTTGTTCACGTATTATCGATTTACGTGAAAAAGTAATAGAAAAAACAAACCAATACATCCATTTTGATATCAGTCATCACCTAACTTTATCAGCCAACAGAGAGCTTAAAGCGGCGATCAAACTATATGGCGGATATACAATAGGTGCATACGAACATGTTATTAACCATGTTCAAAAAATCAAAAAGATCCAAAATGAAAAAGCACTACAAGCAAGTACCACTGAAGTAAATGAAAACATTACTGAAAATATAGAGCTAAATAATCACCGCAGGCAAGCTGCAGCACGTATGTTTTATGTCTCTAAAGTCAATATTGTACTGGCAGATGGTACCAATATCGACGCAGCTACCTCTAACATTTCAGTCTCCGGTATTAAAGTTAAATTGCCTGAACAAGAGCAATACTTAGAAGTACAATTAGTAAAAGTCATTTTTACTGGCTTGGGTAGTGAATATAAAGACAAAGCAATCAACAATCGAAGGGTTTGCTACCGCTTAGTTAAACAACAACAAGAAAAAACTGGATTTTATCTTTACCTCAATTTAGAAGATGACAAGCCTGACTTCGTTAAATTTATTCAAGGCTTTATTCGTGCTAATCAACATAAATACAAATTAGATGTACTCTATTACTTCAAAGTGGCGCGTGAGAAATCGTTAAAAAACAGTACGTTAAGCTCTCTTAATACTTTACCACTTTTTATAAATGCAAATAACGACAACCCCATTCTTTTTATGCAGCGTAATGCAGTTAATAAAGATATTCTAAATCAGTGGCGTTGTAATAATGCTAACCAACTGCCTTTTTTGTTTAACCAGAAACGCTTAAAAGCTTTACTCGCTCTATCTCAACCTAAAATATCTACAACAGTTTATAGCTTTACCTACATTAAAGATGGTGAAGAATATTTGCTCTCAGCAACAGAACAAGAGTTACAACAAACTGGGCTAAAACACCTCTTCATTGAATATGGAAGGAGCAAGCCTAATTGGCATTGTTATCACTTAACACTTCAAGAGTACACCTATGAAGCAGTTAAAAATTACAAGCTAACAGATGTTCGCCCTACTATATTTAACGACATAACACATGTTGCAACATTAACAGAAGTTGCTACACATGAAGTAATAGAAGTTGATCCAAGAGCAGAGAAGGGCAATCCTAACTTATTAAATAGATTTGTACATAAAGAGGTGGAACAAGGCTTTACACCTACCTATGATTTGTTCCCTGATGAGCTGCGCAAAGAAGAACGCTACCGCTACACAAGTAATATTGAACTGAAAATTGCAGATCAAACATTAGCCGGAAAAATTGTTGATTTTTCAGGATCTGGTTTAAAAGTTGAGTTAGCAATGCCTAAAGCTATCGCAAAGCGTAGCTTAGTGAATATTGACTTTATTGATTTACAAAAAGTAACCAAACAATTCAGTTTAAATAACATCAATTACAGAGTTGTTTCTGCTAGTGCAAAGCATATTTATCACCTTCAGATAGCTTCACGTGATAGCTACATGACGATGCAGCAATTCTTTACCTTATTAGTAAAAAGTAATCCGGCTCATTTTAAAGAGATACCACTAAAATCTTATAAACAGCCTGTTACTTCGCGCTTACATGAAGCCGCAGAATCAGCATTACACCCTGCTTTTTTCTATGTTTCAGTTATTAATGGTAAGCCTAATATTAGCTTTTCATCAATATCAGCTACATCTCGCTCTCTAAAACAACTATTTAATTTTGATTGTAAAAGTAACAATCAAAATAACCACATTCCGTTATCAAATAACAAGTTATTAGAGCGCCTCTTATCTGCACCATTAAGACAAACTACGCTTGGTGAAACTGTATTCAATTTTGAACGTACTCTCTATGTAAAAAAAGTAAAAGATGATAACAATAAGTGGTCAATTGAAACCTACTTAGATGAAGATTTTGAATCTGATTTTTCAAAGCGTGAATTTATTGCTGAACATAAAAAATTGAAACAATTGCAGATACTTCATTACCGATTGAGTACCATTAACGCACCTAATCTAGCACTGGTGAAATCAGAATTAGATATTATCTCTTGCCATGCAATGCACCTTAGCAAGCGTTTAGAGGAGGAGCTTTTGAATATAAAAGCAATGATACAAGTAATTGATAGAACTGAGCAAATCTTATAACAACGATGTTAATAGTCAAAAAGTGACTTTAATGATTTTTAAAGACAGCCTAAGTTTAGAAATATGTAAAAAGGTGAGTAACATTAAATATGCTACTCACCTAAAAATATTAAGCTAAGGGTAAAGAAGCACTCAATAGCCCTAATGCCCCTTCTAAATCTAAATTATTAAGTGCTACAGATGCCTTTTCTTGCACTATTGGTTTAGCATGAATGGCAATACCTAAAGAAGAAGCTGTCATCATTACTAAATCATTGGCTCCATCACCTATTGCAACAGTTTGAGACATTGGTATATCAAACTTTTCAGCTAATTCCTTTAATGTACGTGCTTTAACATCTGCATTAACAATCTCGCCGGTTACTTTACCCGTTAATGTCTTATTAATAATCTCTAAGGTATTTGCATATGCAGCATCAAATCCATGATCATCTTTTAATCGATTGGCAAAATAAGTAAATCCACCTGATGCAATGGCCACTTTCCAGTTTGCTGCTTTTAATCCTGCAATCAATGGTATTAAACCCGGCATTAATGGCATATTATCAGCGACTTCTTTAATCACACTTTCTGGTGCATTAGCTAATTTACCAACTCGTGTACGTAAACTTTCATTAAAATCTAGCTCACCACGCATCGCAGCAGCTGTTACAGCAGATACTTGGTCACCAACACCGTATAAACGCGCGATTTCATCAATGCATTCAATTTGAATAGTCGTAGAATCCATATCCATTAACACTAAACCCGGTGCAGAAAAATCAGGTAATTTAGCAACTAAAGCGAAATCACAGCTTTCATCGATAGCAAATTGCTTAATCACATCCTGCAATTCTTCTTTTGTTTTATCCAAAGACACTCTAACTAAATCAACACCTTCAACTTGGCTTAAATGGGTCAACTGTGCATTAGACACAGACTGCTTAATTAATAAATTAGTTAACGCTATCAATGTATTTGTGTTTAAATCTCTTTTCATTAAGACTAACTCAGATTGAGTAGCTATATCATTTGAGTCATTAATCAAGAATAATGGATGGTTATTTTCAATCATTGATTGTAAATCAGATTTCCATTGCATAATTGAAAGAGGGTTTGATGGGAGTTGAAGTGTTATAGTCGTTTCCAATGTAATATGCCTATGGGTTAATTAATGTAAGATTCTGTTATAAAAATAGAATAAAAATATGAGTCACAAGATAACGATTGCTAATTTATAATGCAAGTAGAGATAGTGTAACGAAAGGGTTGAAGATATGGGGAAGAAATTTTTTTGGATAGTACGACTGACACAAATAGCCGCAATACTGTGCCTATTTGCGATCATTGCTTACCAATTTAACAGCCTGCAGAATGAATCCAATGGCGTTCGCTATCAACAAACAGAAAAATTTTCCTACTCATTAACTAACCTTGCTGCTGCGGAAGCTTCTCGCTACCTAGCCCAAGAAAATCAAGATGACTTAAAATTATTAATCGACGATTTAAGCGATGATCCTATTGTCCGAGATGCAACAATTTATGATGAGTTTGGCAAAATCATCTACCAATCAGAGCAAGTCCTCCCTTTACCCGAATTGCTACAATTAAATAATGAAGGTTCACACGACGTTGATGGTGTTATTCCCCATATCGCTGAACTTTATTCCGATAACACTAAGATTGGCTATATTCGTGTCACACTAGAACAAGGAAAAATATTAAGCTTGCTTGAGAATTATCAAGAGCGCGGTTTATCTATTTTAAGTCTATTAACCCTGCTCGCCTTTATTGCAGGTATGTTATTGACTATTGTTTTCTATAAGAGAGTTAATATTATCTACAAACAATCTTTGGCAGAAATCCCAAAATTAATTGAACGTACTAAGTTAGAAGCAGCTAAATGGCAAAAAACGGACGATAAATAGACACTCAAGCTCCTATGCGCACAAAAATACATCAAACAAACAAAACTATCTAAAGTTTAGTTGACAGCACCGCCGAGATATCGCAAAATCACTTTGCTTTCAACAGCTTCTCAATATGCTCGCTTAACTCAGTTGGTAGAGTGCCGCCATGACATGGCGTAGGTCACTGGTTCAAGTCCAGTAGCGAGCACCAACTTTTAATATCTAATTTTTAAATACCCTACTTAAAATTAAACACTCAAAAATAACGACTTCTTTAACCTCTTGTAAAAATTCTAGTTTATCTTTGTTATTTCTTATATTTTATATTTTGTTAAATACTCGGTTAAATACTCGGTTAAATACTTCTGTCAGTAATGCAACTTTATTAGCTTCTCGCGGTGTCTTCTTAGTCACTAAAGATAAATTAAATTGATAAGTAAGCTCACTGGGGCGAATAATGCGCATTTCACCTTGATTTAACTCTTGTTGAATATAACTTTGTGGCATGAATCCGATGTAACTTCCCGACATAATCATTGCTTTACGAGTGTCAAATTGATACGACTTAGCCATCAAATTTAGTTTTCTCAATTGCTCACTACCAGACGGCTCAACATCCACTCCGGGGTGAATAGCAGGTACCTCAGCCAAATCATCTGCACTAATCACTGTATCAACTTTGTTAAAAAAAGGGTGGTCTTTACTGCAGCATAAGTACACGGCTTCACTAGTAATCGGCTGATAGGCCAACCCTTCTATTTGCTGATAGCCTGGAAATAAACCGATATGAGCCTTATCTTTTAGTAATGATTTTTCTATATTAGCAATGGGTTCACTGTCTAAAACCAGATGTAAGTTTGGTGAATCTTGATGAATAATGTTTATTACATCAGATAATTTTCTTTGTGTTGTTTGATTTAATTGATCTGCACATAGGATCACTAACTCCCCGCTCAATTCATTACTTAGTGAACCAACCAGTAATGAAAAATCATTCAATGAATCAAACAGATTGATCACTGCACGGTAGACTGTATGGCCATCTTCGGTTAGAGCAAAACCACCACGACCACGCAAACATAGTTTGAGTTTCATGCGCTCTTCGAGATTAGACATGTGGATGCTAATCGTAGAACGTGTGATCCCCAAAGCTGATTCTGCAGCAGAAAACCCACCATTCTCTACCACAGAAACAAAAATCCGTAATAAGCGTAAATCATACTCTGCAATAGGTTTAGGAATTATCGACGATTTATTCATTGTTTTATGAAACTCAAACTTAATGTTTAAAGTTTTGTATTTAACCTTATTTCAAATTGTTATTCAATAAGCTTACAAAACAACTCTAAACAATGACACTCGATAAAAGTGGAAATTGTTAAGCTACATTAAACGCATACAAGCTTGGAGATAACCATGGACGCATTACAAGATAAGCAATTACTAAAAACATTCTCATATATTGATGGTAGCTGGCATAGCAGTGATTCATTTTTTAGTGTTACTAACCCTGCAACAGGTGAAGAACTTGCAAAAGTTTGTAATGCAGGTGTGGATGATACAAAACTTGCCGTCAAGGCTGCCAAAAAAGCCTTAAAACAATGGGCAGCAAAATCAGCTAATGAACGCTGTACTTTAATGCGTAATTGGTTCAATTTAATGATCCAACATCAAGATGATTTGGCGCGTATCCTTACTTTAGAACAAGGAAAACCCTTTGCAGAAGCAAAAGGTGAAATCGGTTATGGTGCAGCTTTTATAGAATGGTTTGCAGAAGAAGGTAAACGCGTTTATGGCGATACCATTCCTGGACCATCAAGTGACAAACGCATTGTTGTTGTTAAACAACCTGTAGGGGTTGTTGCTTCTATTACTCCTTGGAATTTCCCTAATGCAATGATTGCACGTAAAGCAGCTGCTGCACTGGCTGCAGGTTGCACTTTTGTTGTTCGCCCAGCAGCATTAACTCCCCTTTCAGCTTTAGCCATGGCTGAGCTAGCAGAACGCGCAGGTATCCCTGCTGGTGTATTTAATGTCGTTGCAGGTGATGATTCTAGAGGTATGGGGAAAGTGTTAACACAACACCCTGATATTGCAAAATTTACTTTCACTGGTTCAACTGCTGTAGGTAAAACCTTAATCGAACAATGTGCTTCAACCGTTAAGAAAGTCTCAATGGAATTGGGAGGTAATGCGCCTTTCATCGTTTTTGATGATGCTGATATCGATGCAGCTGTACAAGGTGCAATGGCTTCTAAATATCGTAATGCAGGCCAAACTTGTGTCTGTACTAACCGCATTTTTGTACAAAGCGCTGTATTAGATGAGTTTACTGAAAAATTCAAAGTAGCTGTTGCCAACTTGAATATTGGTGATGGTTTAACAGAAGGTGTTGAAATTGGCCCAATGATCTCTTCAAGTGCCGTGGATGGCGTTGATAAGTTAGTTATTGAATCTGTTGCTTTAGGGGCTAAAGTTTTATTAGGAGGTCAACGCGATGACGCAGGTAATACTTTTTACCAACCAACTATTTTAACTAATGTCACCAATCAAATGCCTGTTGCTAGCGAAGAAATTTTTGGTCCTGTATCGCCTATTATTGAATTTGAAGATGAAGATCAAGTATTAGCAATGGCAAATGATTGTGAAGTCGGCTTAGCCGCTTACTTTTACTCGCGTGATATCGGCAGAGTATGGCGTGTATCAGAAGGGTTAGAATACGGAATGGTAGGCATTAATGAAGCTATGATTTCTAATGCAGCCGCTCCGTTCGGTGGAATTAAACAATCAGGTAGTGGTCGTGAAGGATCAAAATACGGTTTAGATGATTACTTAGAAATTAAATATTTATGCATGGGTGGTTTAGATAAATAAGCTAAATACATTCACGACAATACAAACTAAAACTAAAACTAAAACTAAAACTATTTTATCTATCAGGAAGATGAACATGACAAACAACAGTTTACAAAGTAGAAAAACAGAAGCCTTCGCACGTGGTCAAGGTAACATTTATCCAGTATATGTTGAGCATGCGAAAAATGCGGAGCTATGGGATGTAGAGGGTAAACGCTATATTGATTTTGGTACAGGGATTGCTGTTTGTAACACTGGACATAGCCACCCCAAAATTGTTGAGGCAGCTAAACAACAAATTGATAAGTTTAGCCATACTTGTGTCATGGTAAACCCTTATGAAGTAGCTGTTACTCTTGCGGAAAAGCTAACAGCAGCCGCTCCAGGTGATTCGCCTAAGAAAGCTATCTTTGTCACTACAGGTGCTGAAGCAGTTGAAAACTGCGTGAAAATTGCACGTGCGCACACTGGCCGTCGCGGCGTTATTGCTTTTAATGGTGGTTTCCATGGTCGTACAAATTTAACCATGGCATTAACTGGTAAAGTGACCCCTTACAAGAATTTATTTGGCCCATTTCCTTCGGATATTTTCCACGCCCCCTTCCCTATGGAGCGCCATGATGTATCAGTTAAAGATTCTCTTAAAGCTTTAAATAATTTGTTTAAGGTCGATATCTGCCCTACTGATGTTGCTGCAATCATTGTTGAGCCAGTGCAAGGCGAAGGTGGTTTTTACGTTGCACCACCTGAATTTCTTCAAGCACTGCGCAAGCTTTGTGACCAACATGGGATCATGTTAATTGCCGACGAAATACAATCTGGCTTTGGAAGAACAGGAAAGATGTTTGCATTTGAATATTCAGGTGTTGAACCTGATTTAATGACGATGGCAAAAGGTATTGCAGGCGGATTTCCTATTTCAGCAGTTGTAGGTAAAAGCGAAATTATGGATGCGCCACTACCCGGTGGTTTAGGTGGTACTTATGGTGGCTCACCAGTTGCTTGCGCGGCTGCTTTAGCAGTTTTAGAGGTAATCGAAGAAGAAAACCTAGTACAGCGTTCTGTTGAAATCGGCGATTTATTTAATCAACGTTTGACTCAATTACAACTGCAATACCCTGAAGTCATTTTAGATGTCAGAAATCAAGGTGCAATGATTGCCATTGAGTTTGTTAAAAATGGTGACCCGGAACAACCAAACACTGCATTAACCCAAGCTATTATTGCTAACGCCGCAGAACATGGTTTAGTACTATTAGCCTGTGGCTTCTACGGTAACGTTATTCGTTTCCTTCCTGCTTTAACAATTTCAAATGAAACTATTAATGAAGGTTTAGATAAATTTAACTCTTTATTTGAAAGCGTTATCGATAAGAACAAGTAATTAAAGGGGCCATATTGTTCAGAACCAATTTACTGGGTAATATGGCTACTCGTATATGTTAGCGCCACAATAAACGTGATCTACTTCACAAATGGTTTTTTGTAACATATTCAAGGTGACTGATTTTTACAGAAAAAATAAGCCAATTTAAAAAATATAAAGTTAAACTTATAAATCAAACATTTAAAGTTAAAACAACTCCCTCCCAAAAGAAAGCCTACTACCAGGCAACAAATCAAAACAATGATTCGTGCAATAAATGCCACAATGAATGGAAATAAAACGTGATGACGATCACACAAATGAAGTGCATAATGTTTCCATCGAGTGAGAGGAAAGCCTATAGGGATATGCTACTCACTCTATAAATAAAAGTATAAATAAAACATTCTTAAATTTTATAGAGGCAACAAACATGAAAAAATTAACTACTTTAGCAGCAACTTTACTTATCAGCACAAGCGTATTTGCAAGTACTCAAGTTGTTCATTCAGAAAAAAACTTTAACACTGATTCTTTCACTAACAAAGCACAAGCTTATGAAGCTGGTTTTGATTACTTAGATAACCTAAAAGATTTATCTGACGCTCAACTACGTCAAAAATTATTAGTTATCTCTCAAACACCTGCGACAGATATCGAAATAGATAATTCTAAAATATTTATAGAAGAATTTTCTCAAGCTCGTGGTGAAATTGCTTACCGTGCAGTTGTCGATGTAGATTATCACTTCACTACATTAAAAAATGACAACTAATTATTTGAAATAGCTCTCGATTAGAGAGCATTTTAAGCTTCACATTCGGTACATAAGAAAACAGAATTAAGGTATATATCATGAAAAAATTAACTACATTAGCAGCGGCTTTATTAATTAGTACTGGTGCACTTGCAAGCACTCAAGTTGTTCACTCTGACAAAGTTTTTAACACTGATGCATTCGCTGATAAAGCGCAAGCATACGACGCAGGTTTTGATTACATAGATGATCTAGAAGATTTATCTGATGCTCAATTACGTCAAAAATTAATTGTTATTTCTCAAGTACCAGCAACAAACATTGAAATCGATAACTCGAAAGTATTCGTTGAAGAATTTTCTCCAGCTCGAGGTGAAGTTGCTTACCGTGCTGTTGTCGACGTGGATTACCACTTCACTACACTTAAAAACGACAACTAATTAAATAAGATATTCTTGAAATAGGAATATTTTAATCGCCAAATACGGTATCGAAAAGAATAGATTTAGAGGTATAAAAATGAAAAAATTAACTACATTAGCTGCGGCTCTTTTAATCAGTACAGGTGCGCTTGCTAGCACACAAGTTGTTCATTCAGAAAAGAACTTCAACACAGATAGTTTTTCTGATAAAGCACAAGCATATGATGCAGGATTTGCTTATGTTGATAAATTAGATAACTTATCTGATCCTGAGTTGCGTCAAAAATTATTAATTATCTCTCAAACTCCGGCAAACAATATTGAAATTGATAATTCTAAAGTATCAATTCAAGAGTTTGCTCAACAACGTGGTGAAATTGTTTACCGTGCTGTTGTAGATGTTGATTATCACTTCACTACAATTAAGTCTGACAATCACTAATCTGATTTTTAAATCTTAATTGAAATAATGCCAGCTCTTATGCTGGCATTTTATTTTTAATTATCTAGCCTCAATTTTAGTTAGTGGAAGCGAAGCATCATATAAAACTAGATAGTTACATCATATAATAGATGACACTGCTAGTTGTGCGTAGCTCAAGGCAAATTATTGAAGAAATAACTGGTTATTGATAATACAATCTAACGCAAAAATTCGTATAAATAGCGTTATTTACTGGCTTTTTTATACAGTATTAAAGTTATCTATACATACTTTTATAATCATCTATATATGATTCCCAAATAGGTGGGGAGCCTATTACTTCTTGTACTGCTTCGATAAATAATTTCACTAATGGCGTTTGATTTCGATGCGGGTATACAGCATATAAACCCCAATTTGTTTCTGGTAACTTATAATTAGTTAACAAAGGAACCAAATCTGTTTCTTTGATGTTTCTATCCAATGCAAACAGACTTCTTTGCGAAAATCCTAAGCCAGCCTCTACCGCGTCCATTAAAACGCTAAGATCATTCACTTCTAATCGACCAGATATTATATGGGTTTCCATTTGATCACTCATTGGCTTATCAGAAATAGTTAATTTATTAAATGTCATTTCACCATTTGAATAAATAATGGCTGGCAACTTGATCAGTTCTTCAGGCGTTTTAGGCTCTCCATAGGTGTCAATGAAACTTCTTGACGCTAAGATAGCAGTATTATTATCAGCTAGTTTTCGTGCAATTAAGTTAGAGTCTCGTGGAGGACCAACTCGAAAAGCAATATCAAAGCTTTCTCCTATAATATCTGCCCTTCTATCTTCTAATACCAACTTAATGTGAGTATCTGGATATTCAGCCATAAACTTATTTACAGCGTCTTGAATGTATAATTTACCGAATAATGAAGGGCTAGTTATTCTTAATAAACCTTTTGGTGTTGATTGGTAGGACTCAGCAAGTCGTTGTGTAGTGGCTAACAACTCCCTTACTAACTCTGCTTGCTTTAATATGTCTTTCCCTGCATCTGTTAATGATAATGCACGTGTTGATCGATTAAGTAACCTGACTCCTAAATCACTTTCTAATATTTTTATTTGTTTTGATAAAGCTGATCGATCTATGTTCCTCACACCTGCTGCTTTTGCAAAGGAGCCATGTTGTACCACGTCTAGAAAAAGGTCCAGTCTTGTTGACATGCCCATTACAATTAATCCTTTAATTATTAGCAATCACAATAAATAGCTTATCTATTTTAATGTAATCGATATAGTAACTCATCAGGTATAATCTAACCTACAAAACAGATAAGTAATATCCAAATACATAATTTTAAATAGAGTTATTTAAGTACTCTTAGCAAATACATATATTTATCATAAATATATCACTCTAAACACTTGTTTTATCAATGTAGATTAATAAATAACAATTAATTAGCAGTAATCCCTACTCTGTTTTTCGATTTTTACTAATCCTATTATTTTAATGTTTCGCCACTAACATACTCAAATAAACTTGTGTAAAATCAACAACAATCTCTAACTACACTATCGAGTACACTATGGAAGTTGAATTATTAGAAATCCGTGACTTTATCAGTCAATATCCCCCTTTTGATGAACTTCCTGAAGATGCACTTATTGAAGTTGTAAAGAGTGTAGAAATATCATACCAACGTGCAAATACTAATATTGTAGAGTTTAAAGATGAAATTAATGATCTTTATATGCTACGCAGTGGCGTTGTTGAGATCTATAGGCGTAACGGCAATCTTTATAACCGATTAGACCAAGGTGGCATTTTTGGTCAAATGGGCTTATTAACCAAAAATAAAGTACGCTTTCCCGCTAAGGCAACTAAAGATACATTATTGTATTGTATACCTGGTCATATATTTTATGACCTGTGTGATCGATTTGAATATTTTGCCGATTTTGTTGAATCTGAAGATAGCACGCGCTTAAAACAAGCTGTTGAAAATAAAAGCCAAGGGTCTGACTTAACCACCTCTAAAGTAACTACGCTGTTAACACGGGAACCTTTGATTCTTGCTAGTGATACCAGTATCCGTCGGGTTGCTCAAATTATGGCTGAAGAATCACAGTCTGCTGCGTTAATTAATGATCTAAAAAATGAACAAGAGAAGCACTTTGTTGGTTTAATTACCGAGCACGATCTGTGTGCTAAAGTCATTGCTTCAGGCTTAAGTGTTGATAATCCTGTTTCAGATGTTATGTCTACAGATCTTATATCTTTAGACCACAACGCCTATATATCAGAAGCAATGCTGTTAATGCTTCGAAATAATGTACACCATTTACCTATTTTAAATAAAAATAGACCAATTGGTTTAATCGAAGTATCGGACATCGTACGCTATGAATCACAAAATAGTTTGTTGTTTGTCAGTAGTATTTTTCAACAACAAAGTACTGAAGATTTAGCACAACTATCAAGCCAGCTTAAAGATTGTTTTATTCGCATGGTCAATGAAGATGCAAACTCTCACATGGTGGGCAGAGCAATGTCTGAAATTGGGCGAAGTTTCAAACAACGGTTACTGGAGCTTGCTGAAGAAAAGTTTGGCCCTCCACCTGTCCCATATTGCTTTTTAGCACTTGGCTCAATGGCCCGTGATGAACAACTACTAGTGACAGATCAAGATAACGGTTTAATACTCGATAATAATTATAATCCTGATATTCATGGAGAATATTTCGAAAAATTATCTCACTTTGTATGTGATGGCTTAGATGCCTGCGGTTACACTTATTGTACAGGCGAGATTATGGCGACTAATCCAGAATATCGTAAAACACAAATGCAGTGGGAAGCATGTTTTGGAGAATGGATTGACGATCCAAATCCGAAAGCGTTATTAAATTGTAATATTTTCTTCGATTTAACAGGTGTTTATGGACGAACTAAGTGGGCTGAACAGCTCAACCGCTTTATTCGAAATCGTACGAAAAACAATAAACGTTTCTTAGCTTGTTTAGCGCGTAATGCATTGAACCGTAAACCACCATTAGGCTTCTTTAAAGATTTTGTTATGGAAAATGATGGCCGCCATAACAACTCTATCAACTTAAAACGTCGAGGCACGGCGCCACTAGCAGATTTAATACGCGTGCACGCACTAGCGATAGGCTCTCCATCTCAAAACTCCTTTCAGCGTTTAGATGATATTATCGAAGCTGGTATTTTACCTAAATCTAAGGGGGCTGATTTACATCATGCTATGGAACTAATATCCATTGTTCGCTTACGTCATCAAGCGCTTGACGTAGAATCAGACATTGAACCAGATAACAATATTGAACCTGAAAATATGTCTGATCTTGAAAGACGTTATTTAAAAGATGCATTTCTTGTATTAAGTAATGCACAGAATTTTTTAAAGTACCGTTATACAGCTAACTCTTTTTAGGACTTTATATGCATAACTTTATCAATAAAGAGATTTTAAATTGGAATGCTTATCTACGATTACAAGCACGTCACTGTAAAGATCAACGTTTAACTCAGTTTTATAAAGCAGGTACTTACAACGACGATACCCCACTTAAAGATATTGAATTTGTGGCTTTAGATTTTGAAACAACCGGTTTAGACCCAAAACAAAACAGTATTATTAGTATTGGTTTAGTCCCTTTTAATTTAAATCGAGTCTTCTGTAGTAAAGCTAAAAAATGGTATATCACTCCTCAAGATAAACTCGAAGAGGAATCGATTATTATTCATGGTATTACACACTCTGACTTAAAGGGTGCACCTGATTTACTGAGGATTTTAGGTCCTTTTCTCGAGCAAATAGCAGGCAAAGTCGTCGTTGTTCATTATCGTAATATCGAACGCGCTTTCTTGGATTTGAATTTAAGAGCATTAATTGACGAAGGTGTTATTTTTCCAGTTATTGATACCATGCAAATTGAAGCGGCAATACAAAGTAAACAATGTGAAGGTTTTTTGAGTTGGTTAAAGCGTAAAAAGCCTGGATCGATTCGTTTAGGAAACAGCCGTTTACGTTATAATTTACCAACTTATCAACCCCATGATGCACTGACCGATGCGATTGCTACTGCCGAGTTATTACAAGCTCAAGTGCTTTATCACTACGATCCAGAAACACCAATTAAAGATTTATGGCTATAGAGAATAAACGTCGCATCTGATAACACTAAACACAACCAATAGCCCACTTCTTCATTGTAAATCTCTTTCAGGCAACAGCGATTAAAGAATCTAATTTTCGAAGACTTAATTTACGTATTAATTGCTCTGTTATATCAGCCTAATATGTAAATAGCCTATTCGATATAATCAGTATTTCCTATACCTTTTCAGTAAACCTCAGATATAAAAAAACCGATTACCCACAGGATAATCGGTTTTTAATTGGCTTTAATCTAACTTAACGTTTTTCTATTTAGTTAGTTTAGGCTCAGTTCTCATACCCATAATCAAACTTACACACATGACTAGTAGGATAATAGTGAACGGTAATGCTGTTGAAATTGCACCTGCTTGTAACGCTTGAATCGATGATGTACCACCGACCCATAATAACGCAATAGCAATAGCACCCTCAATTGAAGCCCAGAAAATACGCTGTGGGACAGGAGCATCAACTTTACCACCAGCAGTAATACTATCGATAACCAATGAGCCTGAATCAGAAGAAGTAATAAAGAAAACTAAAACTAAAACAACTGCAATCATTGATAAAATATTACCCAATGGTAACTGGTCAAACATTTGGAACATAGCAAGGGATACATCTGTTAAACCGTTCGTTCCTAATTCGCCAACATTATTCATGATTTGATCGATAGCAACACCGCCAAATACAGACATCCACAGAATAGTTACTAAAGTTGGAATAATTAACACTGCAGTTAAGAACTCACGAACTGTACGACCACGAGATACACGCGCAATAAACATACCTACGAATGGAGACCATGAAATCCACCAAGCCCAGTAAAATACCGTCCAACCATGCATCCAAGCTTCATCTTCACGGCCATGTGGGTTACTTAATGGAATAATGTTTTCAACATAGCCCATAACCGTTGTCGGAATCGTGCCCATAGAAACAGCTAAAGTCACTAACGCAACAAACACCACTAACACAATAGCCAGTAACATATTGATATTACTAATTAATTTAACGCCACCGTCAATACCACGTACAACAGACACGATTGCTAAAATGGTAACGCCAATGATAATTGTAACTTGCGTAGTTAAACCATCATCAATACCAAACACATGATGGAAGCCACTTGCTGCTTGTTGTGCACCTAACCCTAATGACGTTGCTAAACCAAACAATGTCGCAATAACCGCAAAAATATCAACTATATGCCCAGGTATACCCCAAGTACGGTCGCCTAAAATTGGGTAAAAGATAGAGCGCATTGAAAGCGGTAAGCCTTTATTGTAAGCAAAGAAAGCTAATGACAATGCAACAACACCATAGATAGCCCAAGGGTGAAGACCCCAGTGGAACATAGTTGCTCCTAATGCTAGTTTAGCGGCTTCCGGTGTATTAGGTTCTACATTCAGCGGCGTTTCATACCAGCCAGTAAAATAAGCAACCGGCTCAGCAACTCCCCAGAACATTAAACCAATACCCATACCAGCAGCGAACAGCATAGATAACCATGATAGTGTGGAATAATCACTTTTTGCTTCTGCACCACCAAGACGAATTTTACCAAAAGGTGATACAACTAATACAAGGCAGAATATAACAAATATGTTAGCAGACCACATAAACAGCCCATCAAATGCACCAATTATCTGCCACTTTAAACCATCTAATGTTGCTTTTGATAACTCTGGGTCAATAAACATAATCGCCACTAAAAATAGCGCGATAAAACCTGCACTAAATCCAAATACAGGGTTATGTACATCAAAACCCCATTTTTGTACGTTATCCTGACCTACTGTGTAGTCAGTATTATCAATACTGTACTTATCCTTATTTAAACTCATTTTTCCTCATTTAGAGCATTTCACTCTGTTATTTACCTTTAAAACCGTGACTATGTTAACAAAACCAATATGACATTTCAGTGATTTAAATAAATTTAGTTTTTAATTTATTTATAAAATTCATTGTCATTACACATATCACCCTTTTTCTAATACCAATTATATTAAATAAGTGTTCTAAATTTTACGCAAGAAAAATGACTGAGTTCAAGGCGTAATTTGAGCCTTTCGTCGATTAACTTCGTTAATAGTCTATCGGAGAATTAACGATAAGATGTTAATTCTTTAATAGTTGCTCTATTTACGAAAATTACAACGAAGAAATAAGTTATTTTAACAAGTAAAATAGAGCAGTTAATTAGTGTGATTGGTATAATACAGCAAAGCCGTCAATGAACAGTACGCACTCTTTTAATTAATTGATTACTTTCAATAAAAATCAGTCAGGTTTTTCTGTGATTAAGATATTTTTGTTTTACAATGTCCTTTTATAGCATTTCTATTCAACATAGCGTTTTCTACAATAGTTAGTCGCCATATAAATACCTGAGCACAAGATGAAATGTCTTTACCAGTGATGATCTGCTATCCACTTTTAATTTTGGAACAATAAATGTCTCTTCGAATTGCAATTAATGGTTATGGCCGAATTGGCCGCAGTGTGGTGCGTGCTTTATTTGAAGGTAATCACCAAACTCAAATAGAAGTTGTAGCTATCAATGAACTCGCCGCTGCGGATGCTATTTGCCATTTAACACAATATGATTCAACCCATGGACGCTTCCCTTATAGTGTAGAGCAGAGTGAACAACAGCTTATTATTGCTGGTCATGCGATTAAACTTTTAGCCTATGAAAATATTAGTGATTTACCATGGGAAACTTTAGATATTGATATCGTTATCGACTGTACTGGGATCTTTGGTTCAAAAATCGATGCTCAGGCACATATAACAGCAGGTGCTAAAAAAGTTATTTTCTCTCATCCAGCAGATCACGATGTAGATGCAACCGTTGTTTACGGCGTTAACCACCAATCATTAACCGGGCAAGAAACTTATATTTCAGGCGCTTCCTGTACGACAAATTGTATCGTGCCAGTGATTGCCAGTTTAGATGCTGCTTTTGATATTAAATGCGGTACTATCACCACTATTCACTCCGCGATGAATGACCAACCTGTCATTGATTCCTATCACCATGATTTACGCAGAACACGAGCGGCTAGCCAATCAATTATCCCCGTTGATACTAAATTGGCAGCCGGTATTGAACGTATTTTGCCTAAATTTGCAGATAAATTTGAAGCGATTGCTGTACGTGTCCCAACTATTAATGTGACGGCAATGGACTTGAGTATTACTGTTGATAAAAAAGTAAGTATTGATGATATTAACCAATGTTTACAACAAATATCTACAACGTCACTTTCTGGTATTTTAGGCTATACAGAAGCCCCATTAGTATCTGTAGACTTTAACCACGATCCTCGATCTTGTATCATTGATGGGACACAAACGCGCGTAAGTGACGGTCATTTAGTGAAGCTATTGGTGTGGTGTGATAATGAATGGGGATTTGCAAATCGTTTAATTGACACCTGTTTGTACTTCAAACAATTAGCAAACCAATAATAAAACAAAAACAAACATTAATAAAATAATAGGCAGGTTCATGAGTCTGCCTATTGCCTACATTAAGCTATCATTAATGCTTATTGATTTACTGGAATAAACTCATCACTACACTCGTATGAGCCCATTTCAAAAATCCTGCAAACCCAAGGTCTGTTTTCATAAATGCTACACAGCTTGGTTTCTCTATCGACGCAAATACACCAACCATCATCCAACTTTTTCATGGTTTCGCCGCCCCATTGATCACGGTCGATATATTGCTCAGGCACACCAGTATCAGTAATTAACATCACCTCTAACTGACAGCAGGCAGCATTACATTTTGCACAAGTTAATTCGTTATTATCTATATTAGTAACTGCTATCGTCTCTGCAGTTGGCGTTGAGTTATTATTTGGCATCTATTTACTGGAATTGGCTATAAAATGCTACAGACTATAGACCTTATGAAATAAAAGATACCTATGCGATGCAATTGTTTATCTTATTGTGGGGAAAAACTGATTAGGTTGTTGGACACCTTGCTGTACAAACAAGGAAAACTGCGCAACTAAGGTTTGTAAAAAATGAGGTAAATTATCAAAATCAATATTATCTAACAAGTTTTTCACTTCTAACCCTAACTCAGTATCTCCTTCAATGATTAAGCGTCGTTGAAAAAATAATGTATCAGGATCTTCTTTTCGACCTGCTATTAATATTAGATCATTGATATTTCCAGTAAAACTAACATCTGGTATGCCATCATCTTCTTTTATAAGTAGCGCCTTATTGAAGCTCATTTGCCAATGTATCGACAAATCATCAATACGAATCGCAAGCCACTTACCTTGTAAAAAGTCTAAGTCCCCATCTTTAATGGCTTCTTCAAATAGTTGATTTAAAATTAAAGCTAAGCCTTTTTGATGCATATAAAAAGGTATCGTCCGCGCAGGAAAAGCCAATACTTTAGGAGCATTAATAACCAGTTGGTGGTGTATTTCTTGTTTAAATGAAGCCAGCATAATCATTACTCGCAATTGTGATAAATGAAATGTCCACTTTAATCTTTTTTACAAAAAACAAATTGCTGTACATCAATGATTAATGGCTTATTCAATATATTTATTTTTACTAATAACTCAACAATATATGCCCTATGTCAATAAGCCCTCCTTCTTACTCATTACAATAAATGGCTAAAAAGGAGTGGAAAGATGGAGTTACTATGCCCTGCTGGTAGTTTACCTGCGCTAAAAATGGCAATCGATTGTGGCGCTGATGCAGTTTATATTGGATTAAAAAATGATACTAATGCTCGACATTTTGCTGGACTGAACTTTAATGCGGCAAAGTTAACAAAGGGGGCGCAGTACGTAGCAGATCACAACAAACATTTACATGTAGCAATCAATACTTTCGCTCACCCCGGCCAAGAAAAGCGCTGGTATGATGCAGTCGATCAATGCGTTGACTTAGGGGCCCATGCTGCCATTATTGCGGATATCGCTACCTTAGATTACGCGACTCAAAAATACCCAGATTTAGAGCTACACTTATCTGTACAAGCTTCTGCTACGAATACTGCTGCCATTGAATTTTATCAACGTAACTTCAATATCAAACGAGTGGTATTACCGCGGGTACTGTCGCTACATCAAGTTAAACAACTTTCACGAAACAGTCATGTCCCCTTAGAAGTATTTGCCTTCGGTAGTTTATGTATCATGGCTGAGGGAAGATGCTATTTATCCTCTTACTTTACAGGTGAATCACCTAATACCGTAGGTGCGTGTTCACCGGCTAAATTTGTTAGATGGCAAGAGACCTCTGATGGTTTAACGTCACGCTTAAATGATATTTTAATCGACCGATATCAAGACCATGAAAAAACAGGTTATCCAACTCTATGTAAAGGCCGTTTTAATGTCGATGGAGATATTTATCACGCACTAGAAGAACCGACAAGTTTAAATACCTTGTCACTTTTACCCGACTTAATAGAGATGGGCATTAGCTCAGTCAAAATTGAAGGACGGCAACGTAGTCCAGCTTACGTAGAGCAAATAACCAAAGTATGGCGTGCAGCTATTGATAGTTACAAACAACAGCCTTCTCAATATCAAGTTAAACCACAATGGGATCATCAACTCGCTAACCTTTCCGAAGGTAATCAAACTACTCTTGGCGCTTATCATCGTAACTGGCAATAAAAAACAACAACAGGATTTATATATGAAAGTCTCATTAGGCCCATTATTATATTATTGGCCAAAACAACAAACTTTAGATTTTTATCAACAATCGATCAGTAGCGATGCTGATATTATTTACTTAGGTGAAACCGTTTGCAGTAAACGCAGAGAGCTTAAAACGAGAGACTGGATTGAGCTAGCAACATCAATGAACAAACATGAAAAAGAGATTGTTTTATCCACTATGGCGCTATTAGAAGCACCTTCTGAATTAACTGCGTTAAGAAAACTTTGCGAAAATGGCGAAATTAAGATCGAAGCCAATGATCTCGGAGCTGTGCAAATATTAACGGAGAAAAAACTACCTTTTGTATGTGGTCCTGCTATCAACTGTTACAATGCACAAACACTTAAATTACTGATTAATCAAGGTATGCAACGCTGGGTAATGCCGGTAGAGTTATCAAGGGATTGGTTATCAAATATAATTGATGATGTTCATAAAATGAAATTGCGTGATCAATTTGAAGTAGAAGTACTGTCCTATGGTCACCTTCCATTAGCCTATTCAGCACGGTGCTTTACTGCACGATCAGAAAACAAAGCAAAAGACGACTGTGGTTTAACCTGCATCAACTATCCACAAGGTAGAATCGCTCACACTCAGGAAGATCAACAAGTGTTTATATTGAATGGTATACAAACGTTGTCTGGATACTGTTATAACCTAATTAATGACCTTGAAAGCATGGAGGGTCTAGTGGATATATTACGTGTTAGTCCTAACTCTCTTAATAGCTTAAAAACAATAAGTCATTTCAAAGAGCAACTATTATGTAAAAATAACTACACACAATTAAACAGCTTACAATGCAATGGTTACTGGCATAGTATCGAAGGATTAGCAAAAAGTTGAACTTTAAAAACCAACAGGCTAGCCAATACAACAACTAATTAACAATACTCATGGTCTTTACATGTGCAAAAACTTCACTACCCACCGCTAACTGTAGTTTGTTAAATGACCGTAGTGTAATGTAAGCATACAAAGATTGCGTTTCAAACTGTAAGGTCAAAACCACAGCTTTTTGTGAATCTATATCAAAACCCACGACTTTTGCAGATAGACAATTTAACAAAGAGCTCTCTTCAATCGGTTGAAGTGCCACAATCACATCTCGGCTATTAATTTTAACTTGTATCTTCTCAACAAGTGGTGGAGTTTCAGCTGAAATATATAAGTTTTGACTGTCTAAACAAGCTTTAATTAACGCTTCTTCTGGATCGTAGCTTTTTACATCAACACTCAATATCAGCCCTTGATGTGCAAATTTAATTAATGATAAATCGCTATTTAAGAATAGTTGCTGTGGTTCTCCACTGGCTTCTATTTGGCCATCGTTCACTAACAACATGTTACGACTAAGATAAAAAAGCTCTTGTTCTGAATGAGTAATATATAAGATCGGGATTTTTTGACTGACCTCTTTAATGAAGGGTAACAATAATTGTTTACTACCTTGATCTAAAGATGAAAGTGGCTCATCCATCACTAATAGCTGAGGATCGGTTAATAAAGCACGTGCGATAGCAACACGCTGTTTTTGTCCACCAGATAACTGAGTGGTTTGATGCGTTAAAAGCTCAGTGAACCCTAATTTATTAGCAAGTTGTTCAATAGTAAACGCATGTGAGGAAGCTTTATTTACCGCTAGTTGTAAGTTCTGTTGTACATTTAAGTGAGGGAACAATCTTGGTTCTTGAAACACCACACCAATACCACGCTTTTCTGTCGGAATAGACTTCTGTTGCTCTGATTGCCAGATCTGTTGCTTGAATTGAATATCGCCGACGCAGGATTCTAAGCCAATTAAACAACGTAATAGTGTTGTTTTTCCTGCGCCAGAGTCACCAAAAATAACGCATACCCCAGATAAATCTATATTAGCTTTAAAATAAAGCTCCCTGCTTACTCCGGTTTGTTGATTGATAAATGACTTTTGAATATCAAGCTTAAGCATTTAATATCCTTTGTTGTCTCTTTTGTAAAAAACCATAAATCACTACTAACAATGAAACAGAGAAGGCTAACAACATAAACGACAATTGATGTGCTTGGTTATATTGTAATGACTCTACATGGTCAAACAGCTGAATTGATAGTACTTGCGTCTCTCCAGGAATATTTCCTCCTATCATTAATACCACCCCAAACTCACCAATGGTATGAGCGAAACCTAAGGCTGCGGCAATAATAAAACTAGGTAATAGCATCGGGAAAATTATTTTATATAACCGTTCATACTTTCCGTACCCTAATGTTGCACTAACTTCTAAGTAGCGTTTGTCTAAATGTACAAAAGCACTTTGTAAAGGTTGCACTACAAAGGGTAATGAGTAAATAACAGAAGCAATAACTAACCCAGAAAATGAAAAAGCCAGAGACTGTTCATTAAAGCTCAACCACCAGCGACCTAGAAAATGGTTGGGGGAAAATGCAAGTAACAGATAAAAGCCTAATACCGTAGGTGGCAAAATAAGCGGTAACGCAACGAGCGATTCTATTAAAGGTCGAACTTTAGCTTGGCTTCGAGCTAACCACCAAGCTAATGGCGGCGCAAATACCATCAATAATAAGGTAGTTAATCCAGCTAATTTTAAAGTAAGCCAGATGGCTTGTAAGTCGCTTGCACTCAACACTAATTATAACCCTGAGAATGTATCAATTGTTGGATTGATTCTGAAAGCAGGAAATCGCGGAATAAGTTTGCTTGCTCTGTTTGTTCGGTATTTAAAACGACCCCTGACTGTATAATTGGCTGGTGCCATTCGGCAGGAATTAATAAAAAGTGCTTTTTATTCTTTTGTATTAATGTTGCATAAGCAACCATACCAGCAGCAACATTTTTTGACTCAACGAATTGATAGGTTTGACTAATATTACTGCCTTGAATATATTGTTGTTTGCCCCATTTACCTAAGTAGGTTAACGCTTCTTGTGCCGCCACACCGTAGGGTGCAAACTTAGGATTTGCAATCGCCAAACGCCCAGCATAAGAAATTAAAGTATCAATACTTGGCGCTTTTTCCGCTAAAGGCATCCAAAACCCCAGCCGCCCCTGTGCATATACAAAACGTTGATTATCTCCAACCTTATTAGCTTGTTGTAATAATTGCACATGTGTTTGATCCGCTGATAAAAATAGATCAAAGGGAGCTCCGTGCAGAATCTGTTGATATAGAGTGCCTGTTGATGCACTAGAAATATTTACATCAATATCGAACTTCTCTGTGAACTTCTCCGCTATCTCTTCCGCTGAGACTTTGAAATTGCTGGCAACAGCAATATTGATCGCAGCTTGACTGGATATACTAGGAAAAATTAACAGTATACAAAACAGACGAATGACAAAGCCAAACATAAAAAACCTTAATTGATTTAAATATTCATAGAGAAAAATTAAAGAACGGCCATTAAGACCATTACATTACCCACTTAGAACGTGTCTTATGATCGCTTTCCCTAGCATCAACCCATTTGCTTTCACCACTTTCCATGGTTTCTTTTTTCCAAAACGGTGCTTCGGTTTTTAAGTAATCCATTATAAATTCACATGCTGCGAAGGCATCCCCACGATGTTGACTGGCTATACCAACAAATACAATTTGATCGTTGATACTTAATTGCCCAACACGATGGATCACTGTGGAAGCAATAATATTCCAACGTGACTTAGCTTGTTCAACGATATTCATTAAGCTTTTTTCAGTCATTCCAGGATAATGCTCAAGGCATAAATCACTGACTGAATACCCATCATTAATGTCCCTCACTAAACCAGTAAAAGTAACGATTGCACCAATTGATGATTGGCAACGTAAACGTTCATATTCGCTTTGTTGATTAAAATCTTGCTGTTGTACACTAATCATTTAACCACCAGTTACAGGCGGAAAGAAAGCGACTTCATCCCCCGCTTTCAGCTTAATATTATTAGTGACCATTTCTTGATTCACTGCTCGTAAACAAGGTTGAGAAGTTAACGTTACCGACCACTCTTTCTTATATTCAGTTAAATATTGAAACAGTTGATCGACATCTTGCGCTTGTTGCCAATCTACTTGTAAGCTTTTAACACCTAGCTGCTCACTTAATTTGGCAAAGAATAAAACCGTAATCATGATTTCTCCTAGTTCACATCCGATGGTGACTTATGTTATGCCGTATAATGACCAGATTTTCCGCCAGTCTTTTCTAATAATTTAACCGACGATATCACCATATCTTTTTGAATAGCCTTACACATATCATAAATGGTTAATGCAGCAACGGAAGCTGCAGTCAAAGCTTCCATCTCCACACCAGTTTTTCCTGAAAGTTTACATAAACTTTCAATTCTGACCCGATTAGACTGTGGCTCAGCAGTAATATGCACTTCTACTTTGGTCAATGCTAATGGGTGGCATAAGGGAATTAAATCAGCCGTCTTTTTAGCCGCCATAATTCCAGCGATACGCGCAGTAGCAAAGACATCACCTTTGTGATGCTGACCATTAATAATTAGGTCTAATGTTTGTTTAGACATTTCAACATAGGCCTCAGCAATGGCTTGACGTACAGTACTGTCTTTGCCTGTTACATCAACCATATTCGCTTTACCATCTTGGTTAATATGTGTAAAACCGCTAGACATTATTTAACTCCTACATGTGGCATGAAATTACATGGTTTATGTTGAGAATTAATTTGTTCCTCAATAATATTTGTCCAAGCAGTTCTACAGGCGCCTGTTGAACCCGGCATACAAAAAATAACCGTATTGTTAGCAAAACCAGCAAGCGCTCGGCTTTGAATTGTTGATGTTCCAATTTCTTGGTATGACACAGCACGAAAGACTTCACCAAAGCCTTCGACCTGCTTATCGAATAAAACCGATACGGCTTCAGGTGTTGTATCTCTTGCTGTAAAACCTGTCCCACCGGTCGTTAAAATAACTTCTATCGCAGGATCTGCAATCCATTGCGATACCACAGCACGTATTTTGTAAGGATCATCGATGACAATCTGCTTATCTGCGAGATGGTGCCCAGCTGTTTTTAAAGATTCGACTAAATAACCACCAGAAGTATCTGTTGACTCATCACGAGTATCTGAAACGGTTAATACGGCTATTGTCGCCGGTGTAAATGCTTTAGTTGATAGATGGCTCATGTTAATCCTTGTCGTCTATATAGAGTAATAATGTAAAAAAATGTGTTAATAATAATTTTTTATTTGAACTAGCCTAATTTAGAATAACTGTTTAAACAACGCAGCCATTGTTCAGGTGTATTGGCATTTTCAAATCGTTCTATGTTATTCGCATTAGCAGCAACACCTTGTACAGAAAGGGTTTCAAATAAACGATATAAAGAACGGTATTTTTTATGGGGTGTTTGAATGATACCTAACAGATAGTCATGCAATGGGGTATTTAAAGTCAAGATTAATGGAAAAATTGACTCTTGATAATAAACTCCTGCAGCTTGTCCAAGTGGCTGTCGTAGCATCGTTTGTAGGTAAGTATCTATCAATGCAGTACAATCTTGCTCTGCTAATAAAGGCATATCCACCGGCACAATGAAGAGTGCATCATAATCATCAATCAATTGCTCCGTACAAGCAGCAATTCCAGCGAGAGGACCTAAGCCGTTATATTGGTCTGTAATACATGAAAAATCTGGATATTCCCCGCTCACAAAACAATCGCTTAAACCACTCTGTTTTAATAAATTTAATGCTCGTATCAACAAGGTATGTTTTTCAATGGTTAGCATGGCTTTATCCAGTCCCATCCTTGAAGATTGACCTCCAGCTAACACAATACCTGCTATTTTTAGATCCATAATTCTCTCGCTAATTTCTTTTCCCAGTAACATGGGAAAAGAAATAATTACCATACCTAAATTATCTTGAGATAATTCTTTCTATAACTTTTATGTACACCATTAGCCGCCAATTGACGCTAAATGTGGTGTACCTCCAGTTAACCCAAGATCAAGAAAATGCGACGATTTCTTCTCTTTTAAGGCAGATAATATGGTACTTTTAAGTTCAGCTTTATCTTTACTATCTTGTAAAAGATGTCTTAAATCAACACCCTCTTCACCGAATAAGCACAGATGCAAACGACCTACTGCAGATACCCGTAAACGATTACAATTGTCACAGAAGTCTTTGCTGTAAGGCATTATTAAACCTATTTCACCTTGATAATCAGGATGTGAAAAGACCTCAGCGGGACCATCATTGACCACTCGAGGTTTCTGTTGCCAATGCTGATCTAATAAGGCTTGCTTAATGGTTTCGCCAGAAAGATGGTAACGATTAAAAAAATCATTATTATCATCTGTTTGCATTAATTCTATGAAGCGTAATTGGATTGGTTGCGTTTTTATCCAGGATAAAAAAGTATTAAGATCGTTATCGTTTAAGCCTTTCATTAACACACTATTGACTTTTACTTGTTCAAAACCAGCTTTAACACAAGCTTCAACCCCTTCCATCACTTTATGGAAGATATTTTTACCGGTAATAATATTAAAAGTATTAGCATCTAAACTATCAACACTGACATTAATAGTATTAAGCCCTGCTTGATACCAATCAACAGCATGCTTACTGAGATTAAAGCCATTAGTTGTGGTTGCGACTTTTTTTATACCGGGGGTGTTAGAAACTTGTTCTATAATTCCGGAAAAGTCTCTACGTAAACTAGGCTCACCACCAGTGATCCTGACTTTACTCGTGCCTAATTCTGCAAAAGCAGTAATTAAGTTTTGTATTTCATTTTGTGACAAAAATTGTTTCTGGTGAGTACGTTGGTAACCATCTGGTAAACAATAATTGCATTTGAAATTACACTCATCGGTAATCGATAGGCGCAAATATTCAAATTTTCGATAAAATTTATCGACTAACTGCATGGTAAGTTCCTTTCCAAACACGGGAGGCAAACTCATTTCTAAGCTTACCCTTCTTAACCAAATGTTCAGTTAAGCGGCTAGCATCACATATTTAAAACAAAACGTGTTAAACTTAGTGATAAAAGCTCGGAGCTAATTAATATATGAATGAAATCAATTCCCTACTTGGGCCTCTCAATCAACTTGTAACCTTTTATTTTTAACTATCTATGAAGATTAATCTACTATTACATTCACTTTCAATTACAAAAGTGATTTCAACGATTGCTTTACTGACCTTCATTTTATCAGGGGCTCACGTTTTCATTTTTATGACAACAACACAGAGCCAAAGCAGCAATAACGATGCTATCAAAAGTTTAACAACTCTGCGATATGAGACGAAGAGTTTTATCGATCCTGAACGATTAGATCGTCAAAAAATTCAACGTATAATCAATGAGTATTCACCTTTAGTAGCTAATCAACTTTTACAAAACAAGTTCTTTGATGTTAACCAAATTCACGAAGCAAATATAGAGTTGAGGTTTGAACTGATCGCCATTCAACAACAACTTGATCAATTGTCAGACGATGAGCTCACACTAAAGTTAACACAATTAAAAGATAATATTGAAATTACTATTGAACAATATCGAGCATTAGTCGAAAAAGAGTCATCAGTGATATTTATTTCACAGATGATCATGTTTATTTTTGTAGTATTTAGTGCAATATTCCTGCTGTTTTACTGTCGTCGCTGTATTATTACACCACTGAATAGACTGGAAGAGAACGTTTACTCTATTTCCAATCATCACTTCAATGTCGACTTTGTAGAAACTAGCAATGAAATAGGCTTTTTATCAACTGGTTTAAAAAGTATGTCTGAAGAGCTTGAGTCACTAATTACCGCAATGCAAAAGAAAGTTTTTGATAAGAAAACGGAATTAGAAACAGCGAATGAGAGTATTCAGTTTTTATTCACTATATCTCAAACTTTGAGTACAGTTAAATTAACTCATCCAATCATTATTGAAGCCTTGAATGCCTTAGCCAAACAAACTAATTTAAGTAAGTTATGTTTAGAACTAGTAAACGGCGTTGAAATAGACAGTGATTACGGATGTGCTACAAAAAATAATCAAAACAACAAACGCATTCCAATCATGATCAATGGCGAACCTTTTGGATATTTAAATTATATTCAAGCAACGCCAATGGCTGAAAACACTTCAATAATTGTGAGCTTCAGTAGCTTGTTAGCAAGAGCTTTGTATCAAGAAGAGTACAGCCTACAAGAGCAAAAACTACTATTAATGGACGAACGTGGTGTTATTGCTCGTGAGTTACATGACTCCATTGCACAAGCTTTATCTTTCTTAAAAATCCAATGTACGGTTTTAAATAGACAAATAGACGCAGATAGTGAAAAAAAGGCAGTTAAAAACTCGGTAAGTAATATTGAAGAAGCAGTCAGTGATGCTTATGTTCAACTACGTTCACTGCTCTCTACCTTTAGATTGAACATCAGCGAATCTGACTTTAAAGAAGCTGTATTAGTGATGATTTCTCAATTACAAAAACAAACCACCGCCAAAATTCAACTAGGAGAATTTGAATCTAATTTCCAAACTCATGCAAACCAACACATACATTTATTACAAATTATTCGTGAAGCCATGATCAATGCAATGAAACATGCAAAATGTAGCAATATTATTGTAAACTGTGTCATTATAGATCAAAAAGTTATCATTACTATTACAGATGATGGAATTGGTATTAAAGAAAAGCCAGGTAAAGACAATCATTACGGTATAGAAATTATGAATCAGCGTGCTGCTGAGCTTAATGCTAAATTGGAAATAAAAAACTTACCGCTTGGCACTGAAATCAAACTTATATTTGAAATTTAAGTCTCACAAAAATCACTTATATTTCATTTTTCTTACTATTTTTAATTTACATTATATTGTTTTCAATTATTGTACTTTAACTATGACTCGATAAAGGAATCACAAATGAACAATGTATCTACCGTTATTGTGGTTGATGACCACCCTCTTATGCGTAAAGGTGTTACACAACTACTCAGTATTGACCCCAATTTTGTGGTAATAGATGAAGCAACCAACGGCATTGAAGCTGTGAGTATGGTTAAAAAGCAACACCCTGATATGGTACTGCTGGATTTAAACATGAAAGCAGTTTCTGGCTTAGAAACATTAAAAGCATTACGTAACGATGGTATCAGCAGCAAAATTGTTATTTTGACTGTTTCAGACGCAAAACAAGATGTTATTTCATTAATTAATCAAGGTGCTGATGGCTATCTCCTAAAAGACACAGATCCTGAAATTTTGCTAGAAAACTTACATCGCATTCAACAGGGTAAATTAGTTGTTAGTGAAGAATTAACTGAATACCTAGACTGCTTAGATCAAGAAAATAACATTAGAGAAAAAATCGCGACTCTAACGCGTCGTGAAAACCAGATTATGGGTGAAATTTCAAAAGGATTAAGTAACAAAGAAATTTCAGATAATTTAAATATCTCTGAAGGTACTGTAAAAGTACATGTGAAAAGCCTATTGAAAAAGCTTGAAATTAAATCTCGTGTTGAAGCTGCAGTGTTGTTTTTAGAACAACCAAAATAAAGTTGTTGATAGGTAATTTTAAACAGTCACAACTTCTTCAGAGTAAACAATATCGACATATCATATAGCGATATTATCTCAGATAAAAAACCTTTATTTTGGTACACTATCAGATAAAGGTTTTTTCATTTAATACTATCCAAATTTCTGCACAATAACATTGAGAAACAATAATAATAGCTATGCTTTCAGACTCACTAAAAAAAGAAATTCGTACCAATTACGAACTCATTACTCAAGCGTTACCGCAATTTAAAGCGCGTAAAGCACAAAACTATTTAGTGGCTGAAATCGCAAAAGTGTTAGCAGGAAACTATGATAAATCTCGTCGTATTTTAGTCGCTGAAGCTGGTACGGGTATTGGTAAATCATTAGCTTACATTTTAGCTGGCTTACCAGTTGCCTTGCGTGCTAATAAAAAGTTAATAATTTCAACAGCAACAGTGACTCTTCAAGAACAGTTAATTACTAAAGATCTTCCATTTTTTCTGCGTCACAGTGATTATAAATTTACTTTTACACTTGCAAAAGGAAGGCAACGCTACTGTTGTGAACATAAGTTGTTAAATCAACAAACCGATAACCCAGAACAAACCCAATTGTTTACCGAAAAGCCGCAAATCGGCGATAAAGAATTATTAGACCGACTCAAAAATGCCTACTTAGACGGTAAATGGAATGGCGATCAAGATAGTTGGCCTAAACCAATTCCTCGTCGAATTTGGCAACAAATTGTTTCCGATAAACACAGCTGCAAAAAAGCATTAGCTAATCACCGTCAGTGCCCTTTTCACCGTGCACGCGATAAAATAAATAAAGCAGATGTGATTGTCGTTAATCATGCTCTGTTATTAGCAGATCTAGAGTTGGGTGGCGGAGTCATTTTACCTGAACCAGACGCTTCTTTTTACGTATTAGATGAAGCCCATCATTTGCCTAAAATTGCCCGTGACTTTTCTAGTGCTAGTGTCAATATTAAGACCAGCCAAGATTGGTTAAGAAAGATTAAACAAGTCAGCACACATGTTAACAAGGTCGTACACCGACAAACGACGATTACACCTGGGTTAAATATGCTTGAAAGTGCAAATGAAATAGTTAAAGATTTAAACAATATTGAAATTTATTTTAGAAATAACCCGTTGAATTATAATAAATCTAATCAATATCGTTTTAGTATGGGTGAGGTACCGGAAGGTATTGT
The DNA here is from genome assembly GCF_036697365.1 of Psychromonas arctica. GTDB lineage: Bacteria > Pseudomonadota > Gammaproteobacteria > Enterobacterales > Psychromonadaceae > Psychromonas > Psychromonas arctica_A. Next base: position 55,502 of record NZ_JBAHZA010000009.1, on the reverse strand, counting down.
TAATTCATTAATTAGTTTAAAAGAAGAAACTAAGAAATGTCTTGGTGCAGTGAATAAGCTCTCCAATATTACATCTGAAGAATTAAAAGACGAAAATATTAAGTTGAGTGATGCTGAACCGATATTGATTGAAACTGGTTTCTATATTCAACGCTTAGAAGCACTATCTGATTTATGGAAAATGCTCTTAAAAGATCGTAGTTCACATCAAGCGCCTATTGCAGCTTGGATAAACAATGAAAGCGAAGCTTATACATTATGCGCAAGCCCATTGGAGGTTGGAGGCTTATTAGAGTACATGCTATGGTCACAAGCAGCCGGAGTGGTCCTATGTTCAGCGACTTTAACTTCATTAAACAGTTTTGACTATTTCATGCGTCAAGCTGGTTTGACACAAAATGATGGTACGCAATATTTACGTTTAAAATCTCCTTTTGATTATCCAAATATTGATTTAAATATTGCCGCAATGAAAAATGATCCAACAGAGTCTGGTTTTGATAACGAATTAATTGAAAATATTGCTAAGCGTATTGAGTTGAAAGAAGGTAACTTGGTACTATTTGCTTCTTATTGGCAAATGAACTTAGTAGCAGATAAATTGCGCCGTAAATTCCCAAAGTCATTATTGGTACAGGGTGAATCATCACGTACTAAGATGATCGCCATGCATAAACAAAATTGTGACCAGGGGTTAACCAGTATCCTTTTTGGTACAGGCAGTTTAGCTGAAGGTTTAGATTTACCAGGGCACTATCTCACTAATTTAATGATTACTAAATTACCTTTTGCAGTCCCAGACTCCCCTGTAGAAGAAGCTCATGCGGAATGGATAACTTCTAAAGGCGGTAATCCATTTATGCAAATTACCATTCCTGAAGCGAGTAAGAAACTGATCCAATCATGTGGCCGCTTGATTCGAAAAGAGACTGACACCGGTAAAATTACCATTTTAGATAAACGTGTCATTACTAAACGTTATGGTAAAAGTCTTATTGATGCCCTTCCCCCTTTTGCATTAAAAATAGAGAAATAAATGACAGAGTTTGTTCTAGATCCGCATAGTTGGATGTTATTGGCATTTGTAGGCTTATTAGCAGGATTTATTGATGCCGTTGTTGGTGGCGGAGGAATGTTAACAGTCCCCACTTTATTAAGCGTGGGATTACCGCCGCATTTAACATTAGGTACCAATAAACTTTCAGCTAGCTTTGCTTCTGGTACTGCTGCTTTTACTTACTTTCGTAAAAAGCTATTCGATCCAGCTTTTTGGAAACATTGCTTCTACAGTACATTAATTGGGGCACTCGGAGGTACTATTGTCGTCAATTATATCTCTACCGACTTGCTTAATAAGTTTTTACCTGTCGTCATTTTAATTGCAGCAATTTATACATTATTAAGCCGAGTTAAAGAAATTGATAATGCAACGCTTCCAGAAAAAAACTCAAAGCATAAATTAACCCAGCGTATTCAGGGGTTCATATTAGGTTTTTATGATGGCGTTTCTGGTCCTGGTACAGGTGCTTTTTGGGTGATATCAAATATGCACCTTTACCGGTTAAATATATTGCTATCCAGCGGTATTGCTAAGGCTATGAATTTCACCAGTAACTTTGTTTCACTGCTCACTTTTATCTATTTTGGGCAGGTAGACTGGTTTATAGGATTAACCATGGGCGTATGTTTAATGCTTGGCGCGTTTATTGGTGCACATTCCGCTATCTATTTTGGTGCTAAATTTATTCGCCCATTATTCATTATTATTGTCTTAATCATGGCAGTTAACCTGGGATACAATGCATGGTTCAGTCCGTCGATTTAAAACATTTAGCCGCGCTAGATAAGCAATTAAAAGCCCTGCATTTACGTTGCCAAGAATGGGATCGTAAAATCACGCTTACAGAAAATAAATCATTTAAATTTGAAGTGCACCTTTTTAAGCAAAGTAGTCTAACTTTAACGGGTTATAGCGAACAATTATCTAATACTCTTACTCATTTACGTTATGTGATCAGTAATAATATGGGTGAAACTATTATTAATTACGAATGTGAGCAATTCGTTAATCAATTCTCCGCGTTACTGAATATTGTTAATCAGTTAGATGCAGGTAAAGCTGAAGGATTATATAAACGATATTCAACACAGCAGGAAAAGGTATATCAACAGCTACAGCGTCAATACCAATATGAAAAAAGACTATTGACCATGATTGATGAAGAAAATACCTTATACGAAACAGCTACTTTTGCACATAAAGAAATTCATAGAAGCCGTGTTAATGTGCTAAAAGAACGCTATCAAAAATGTAATGAGTTCACTCAATCCCTGGAATTTAAAATGGATGCCTTAGATAATGACTAAAGAAGTTATTCAAACTAATACAACACTCGCTGATGCCCCTATTGAGATTAAGTTAGCGGTAGATCTTATTCAATTGTTAGAAGACACAGATGTAGAATTAGAAACAACCATCTCTGCGTTAGAAATTGCATTAAAAGATTTTAAAAATAAACGTCGTCAAGTGATAGCTAAATAAAATTTGATTGCGTTAGTTTGTAAATCATTAGCCCACAAACAAACTTCTATAAAATAAAAAATAAAAAATAAAAAAGGAGAACCTAAGTTCTCCTTTTAGTTATCAATTTACTAATACCAATCACAATAAAGTAATGCCAATTATATTAAATAAGTGATCTAAATTTTACGCAGGAAAAATGACTGAGTTCAAGGCGTAATTTAAGCCTTTCGTCGATTAACTTCGTTAATAGTCTATCGAAGAGTTAACGGTAAGATGTTAACTCTTCGATAGTTATTCTATTTTCGAAAATTACAACGAAGCAATAAGTAATTTTACAAGTAAAATAGATCCGTTAATTAGTGTGATTGGTATAACTTACACTTTACGCCAAGTAGTACCGTTAGCACCATCTTCTAACACTACATTTAGAGCAGCTAATTTATCGCGAGCATCATCAGCGCTTGCCCAGTCTTTATTTTCACGAGCTGTTTTACGTTGTAAGATTAATGCTTCAATTTCCGCAACTTCATCTGTTGAACTAGTATCACCTTGTAAAAACTGCTCTGGTGATTGGGATAATAGGCCTAATACATTAGCAAAATTAACCAACATACTTGCTAGGAATGATGCCTGTGATGGTTCATCATTTTTAATACGATTTACTTCTTTAGCTAGCTCAAACAATACAGCTAAGGCTTCAGGTGTATTAAAATCATCATCCATGGCTTTTACGAAGCTTTGATAGAATTTACTCTCTTTCATCTGTTGATCAACATTTGCAAGATCGACCAATTCAACGTCACGAATCGCTGTGTATAAACGCTCTAAACTAGCTCTTGCTTGCTTAAGGTTATCTTCAGAGTAGTTTAACTGACTACGATAATGCCCCGAAATAAGGAAGTAACGTACTGTTTCACTGTCATACACTCCTAATACATCTTTAATAGTGAAGAAGTTATTTAAAGACTTAGACATTTTCACTTTATCAACTTGTACCATACCAGAGTGCATCCAAGTATTGACGTATTGACCGTGATGAGCACAACATGACTGCGCAATTTCATTTTCATGATGTGGGAAACTCAAATCTGAACCACCACCATGGATATCAAAGACTTCACCTAAATGTTTTTTATTCATTGCAGAACATTCAATATGCCAACCTGGGCGACCTTCCCCCCATGGAGAAGACCAAGATGGCTCTCCCTCTTTAGCCATTTTCCATAATACAAAGTCTAAAGGATCATGCTTACTGTCTTCTACTTCAACACGAGAACCCGCTTGAAGCATTTCTAGATTTTGGCCGCTTAATTGTCCATATTCAGGAAATGAAGATACAGAAAACAACACATCGCCAGAATCAGAAACATAGGCATGACCTTTTTCAACCAGCTTTTCTACCATTTCAATAACGTCTGGCATGTGGTCAGTTACACGAGGCTCGATATCTGGTCGAAGCATATTCAGTGCATCAAAATCGGCATGCATCGCATCGGTAAAACGCTCAGTTAATTGATCACAAGTTTCACCATTTTCTGTCGCACGTTTGATTATTTTATCGTCTACATCGGTAATGTTTCGAATAAAACTTAAGTCATAACCACTAAAACGAAAATAACGTGCAACAGTATCAAAAGCAACAAAGGTACGACCATGCCCAATATGACAATAATCATAAATAGTAACCCCACACACATACATCCCCACTTTGCCAGCTACAAGGGGTTTAAATTCTTCTTTTGTTCGAGTTAGTGTGTTATAGATTTTTAGCATTTTCCATCCAATACGATTACTGTAAAAATCTTATTCTAACCTGCAAAAAGGACAAATTCACTCTTTCTATGACTTCATTGAAGTAATTAATCAATTTCTGTTGTCAATACTGTCGTAGAAACACTAAGTTATTAAGATATCGACAAAAAAGGTATATTTTTAGTAGTGTTTAAAGCATCTCAAGTTACCTGTCTTTTAAATTTAAAAGCGTTTGAGGTATAATAAAGCTCTTTTTATAGATAGGATTTAATAATGATTACTTTACATACGAACTTTGGTGATATCACTTTAGAAATGAATGAAGAAAAAGCACCAAATACGGTGGCTAACTTCATTAAATACGCAACAAGTGGTCATTACGACAACACAATTTTCCACCGTGTAATTGATGGGTTTATGATCCAAGGTGGCGGTTTCGCACCTAATATGGAAGAAAAAGACAGTCAAAAACCAATTAAAAATGAAGCAAATAATGGTTTATCAAATGTAAAATATTCTGTTGCAATGGCTCGTACTATGGAACCGCATTCTGCATCAGCACAATTCTTCATTAATGTAGGCGATAACAAATTCTTAGACTTTAAATCAGAAACTACTGATGGTTGGGGTTACTGTGTATTTGCTAAAGTAGTTGCTGGTGAAGATGTAGTAGACAAAATCAAAGGTGTTGCAACAGGTAACTCACACTTTGTACATCAAGATGTACCGCTTGAAGATGTCGTTATTACTAAAGTTACTGTAGCGTAACTCATTATGCGCACTTTATTCATTGCCGACCTACACTTAAGTGAACAACATCGCCATATCACCGATGCCCTATTTGGTTTTCTTGATAAAGAAGCAACCAATGCAGAAACCTTGTATATTTTAGGGGATATGTTTGAAGTATGGATCGGGGATGATGAACATACGCCGTTAATGGATGAAGTTGCGCAAAAATTAACGAATTACGCTAAAAAAAATAATACTAAAATTTATTACATTCATGGTAATCGTGATTTTATGCTTGGGAAACGATATGCTAAACAAGCTTCAATGACATTGCTACCAGAACATACTGAAATTGATTTGTATGGCACCAAAACCTTAATCATGCATGGGGATACTTTATGCCTCTTCGATAAGAATTACCAACGTATGCGTAAGGTTATTCATAACCCTATTTTACAGTTTATTTTTAATTGCTTGCCATTAAGACTACGCAAACGTATCGGTTGGAAGATTCGTACTGCTAGCCAATCAAAAAAACAACATAAAAATAATAACATGATGGGTGTAACTGAGCAGGAAGTGATTCGATTAATGGAATTGCACGGTGTACAACGATTGATTCATGGGCATACTCATCAAGCCTTTAATCACCAAATTGAAGTTAATGACCTGCCAGCTAATCGTTTTGACGTTGGCGATTGGTATAAAAATCTAAGTTTTGTCGATGCAAACCCTGAAGGCACTGAATTAGTAGTATTACCCATTGATTATTATCATCAATAAGCTTCAATGATAATTATGGTTGTTATAGTTATTTGTTAATCTATGCTATTACCACCTCAATAAAATAACGAATTAATTTTTCGGTAGGCGATTAACAATGTTAATCTTCGAGAGAACTTGTTTATGGCTTGAATTGAGCTGCTTTTCCTGCAAAAAATTTGGATAACATATTTATGTAATCGGTATTAATCAGTAACTGAAATACGTTTTGCAGACATTACTGTTTCTCTTTTAATAAACGCCTTAATACTTTTCCCACATTATTTTTTGGTAATTTATTTACTACATTGATTTTTTTAGGCTGTTTATAGCCTGTTAAATAGTCGCGGCAATGGACCTTTATCTTATCAATAGAAACTTCAAGTTCATTGATAACCACAAATAAAACTACAATTTCATTACCGTCTTCCGCTTTCTCTCCAACCACAGCAGCTTCATGCACCCCCTCTAACTTTAATACAGTTTCTTCAATTTCATTAGGATAAACATTAAAACCGGATACTAAAATCATATCTTTTTTACGATCAACTATACGCAATAAGCCATCATTATCGAATAACCCAATATCACCTGTTTTAAACCAACCCTGATCAAAAGCAGCCTCAGTTTCAGTAGGATTATTCCAGTATTCAGTCATAACTTGTGGGCCCTTCACTTGAATTTCACCAACACAATTCAAATTTTTAACTACAAAGTTGTTTTGATCAACTAAACGTACGTCAGTGTTTGGCATCGGTAGGCCTACTGCCCCCGTATGCTTAGATAAATTATGAGCATTCACGCTAACAATTGCAGCTGTTTCGGTTAAACCGTAACCTTCAATAATAGTATTACCGGTGATACTCTCCCAACTATTAGCAACTTTTTCATGTGTTGCCATCCCACCAGCAATTGAAAATTTGAGGTGGGAAAAATCAACTTTTCCAATTTTAGGAGAGTTAAGCAATGCCTTATAAAGAGTATTTACACCTGTTATAAAAGTAAATTTATTATTATTTAGATACGCAATAAAAGTACCAATATCACGAGGATTCTCGACCAATAAATTTGTATCCCCTCTTTTGATAAAGAAAAGGCAGTTAACACATAATGCAAAAGCATGGAACAATGGCAAAGCTGTAACCATCATCTCTTTACCTTGTGTTAGACCCAATCCAAAAGTTTCCTCTGCTTGAGCAAGTACAGCAGCGATACTGCGATGACTCATACTTGCACCTTTTGAAATTCCCGTTGTTCCACCGGTATACTGAATAAATGCAATATCATTAATACTAATCATAGGACGTGTATATTGCCCTTTTCCACCTATTTTCAATGCAGTATGATAATCACAGGTATTAGCTAATTTAAATCTAGGTACCATACGCTTAATATACTTAACGGTTAAATTGACTAAATTACGTTTGATGAATGGTAGACCGTCACCTATTTTAGTTAATACAAGGTGTTTAAGGTTGGTGTCTTCAATAACACTTTGTAAGGTATGAGCAAAATTCTCAGCGATAAAAATCCCCTTTGCTCCAGAGTCATTTAACTGATGTTTTAATTCGGAAGGAGTATAGAGTGGATTGACATTAACAACGATTAACCCCGCTCTTAAAATACCGAGTAAAACGATAGGATACTGTAATAAATTTGGCATCATAACAGCAACACGATCACCTTTCTGTAGGCTTGTTGCATGCTGTAAATAGCTAGCTATATGTCGTGAGCTTTTCTCCAACTCAAAAAATGTTAATTCATGCCCCATATTGATGAATGCAATATGATCAGAATGACGTTCAAATGTATCCTCAACCATATCAACAAGATTAATTAGTGTGTTTTCATTAATTTCAGCATTAACACCGGGCGGATATTTATCTAACCATGGTTTAAACATAAGTCATTCCTACAGAAATAAAAAAACCGACTAATGAAGTCGGTTTTTAAAGTTGATTTTTAAACCGTGATTATAAGTTTGCATAATCCAATGTGATATGTGCTGCTTCTATTAAAAATGCATCAAGCGGCTCAAAATCATCTGGTACATCCTCCAAAGACTTAACAGACTTAAGGCCAGCACGTTTTAAACGTTCGTTGGTACGAACTAGATTTTTTGCTTTGTTTTTCTCACGTTCGGCAACACGCTCTTTTTCTACTAAGGAAACCGTTTTATCGTCTTTTTCTAGACGATATTCTTCAATATCTTCAGCTAGATAAGTAAACTCAACTTCTTTCTTAATGCGTTGTTGATGATCTGATTCAAGCGTTTTAATATCTTTATTTAAGTCACCAACTTTATTGTATTTAGCTGATTTAATATTATCCCATGGTAAAGCATTTTTCGCCAAACTTTCACCAGTGTCCTTTGGATCAATGGCTGTTGGAAAAGCGATATCTGGCACAACGCCTTTATTTTGCGTACTGCCACCATTAATGCGGTAGAACTTAGCGATAGTATATTGAACTGAGCCTACAGCATCTTGATTAGTGTCATAATAACGAGCAATACGACGATGTTGTTGGACAGTACCTTTACCGTAGCTTTGTTCGCCGATGATAATCGCACGTCCATAATCTTGTAATGCTGCAGCAAAAATTTCTGAGGCTGAAGCACTATTTCGATTGATGAGGACAGTTAGAGGACCGTCATAAGAAATATCTTCATTATCATCGAATTGCACTGAGATCTCTTGGCGACTATCTCTCACTTGTACTACTGGCCCTGTTTTAATAAACAAACCTGTTAGTAATGTTGCTTCACTTAATGCACCACCGCCATTATTACGTAGGTCAATTACAATACCTTTGACATCTTTTTTCGCTAGTGCAGCTAACTCACGTTCAACATCTTTACTTAAGTTAATGTAAAAACTTGGAATCGTGATAACACCAATATTTTTTCCATCGATAACTTCCACTGAAGACTTTGCTTCTCTGTCTTCAAGATGAATTTCTTCACGCACAATTTTAATGACTTTATTAACATCACCTGTTTTGCCGGACAAAATTTGCAATTGAACTGTCGTGCCTTTGGGCCCTTTGATAAGCTCAACGATGTCATCTAGACGCCAACCGACAACATCGACAATCTTCTCACCCTCTTGGCCGACACCGATTATTTTATCATCTTTGGCTAATAATTTAGATTTTTCGGCAGGTCCACCAGGGACTAAGCTACGCACGACAGTATAGTCATCTTCAAGCTGAAGTACTGCACCAATACCTTCTAATGACAGATTCATTTCCATTTTAAAACGCTCTGCATTACGAGGTGATAAATAACTCGTATGCGGTTCAATAGTATAAGCATAAGCATTCATAAAGGTTTGGAATACATCTTCGCTTTCGGTTTGCGTTAAGTATTTCAAGGAATAATTATAACGCTTAGTTAACAACGTTTTAATTTCAGGCCACTCTTTACCAGACAACTTTAGCGTTAAAGCATCAGATTTAACGCGTGCTTGCCACAAAGCGTCTAACTCTTGCTTGTCTTTGGCCCAATCCGCATCAGTACGATCATATTGATAAGACTCTTCGTTATCAAAAGTGATCTCTTTATCTAATAACGAAAGTGCGTAACTAAAACGCTCAAATCGACGCGTTAGATTTAACTGGTATATAGCATAAATAGAATCTAACTGACCAAACTTCAAATTATCATCAAAGCTATATTGATAAGCAGTCATTTCATCGATATCACTTTGCATAAAGATTTGTTTATTAAAATCTAATTGCTCAATATAACGGTCAAAAACTTTTTTTGATAACTCATCGTTTAGAGGAATATATTTATAATGAGAGCGACTGAATAAGTCACTCACTCTTTTCGCCACTTTTGCATGCTGGGATTCTTGATGCAACTGAGGGATATCACTTAATGTTGTACTATCAGTAGCGGCAAAGGTGGTCCCAACAAAACAGATCTGGGATAAAATTAATACATGACGAAAGAGTTTTTTCATTAAAAAGACCTTTTATACGATTAAATGTTTAGCTTTCACTTTTACAACCATTCCTGAATCTAGTTGCACTTGAACTTCTTCTTTTAAGATTTCTACTACTGTAGCTGAGACGGGAGACTTACCTAGCAAAACTTTGACTGGTTGAGAAACTTTAAGTTCATTATGATTCGCTTCTTTATATTGGCTTAAATCAATTTCTGGTTTCTTAGCCGCTTTCTTTGGTGCATCTTTTTTACGATTTGGAATAGCTACTTTTTTAGCAGCACGATTTGGTGTTTTAGCCGTATCGTTTTTCTTCTTATTAGCAAATGCTTTTTCTTTGCTTTCTTTTAATGATAATTGCGCATGATCTGCATGCTCTTGAGATACTTCATCCCCTTCGACACCATCTAAATCAACTCGCTTTGCACCAGCTTTAACACAGTGCAGATAACGCCAACTCATTGTGTATTGACGTAGTGCACCACGTAACTGTGTTTTACTAACACGTGGTTCATTCTCTAGACGAGCAGCTAATTCTTGAAACACACCAATTTTTAATGGTTTTGCAGATTCAGACCCAGCAATAAAGCAAGCAGGGAACTGTTCTGTTAAGAAGGCAATGATTTGTTTGTTATTTGTAAACTTTTCTGTGTTTTCCATGTAAAACCTAATATTTAAAAACGATGTTGAAAGATAGCCAAAGTAAATCTCTGATTATCATTAAGAAAATTATTCAGTAGTATAATGTTGCGTTTATTAAATGTGAAACGAATTATCACTCTAGTTACTGATTACAGCTAATTTAATGATATTTATTATGAATAGTTAATGTTTATCTACTTCTTCTACCGCTTTTTCATAAAAACAAGTAGAATCTTTACATTATTTTCAACTTATATTGTCCAATTTTTAACCTAGAGGGACCGATGAAACCTGAACTATTATCGCCAGCAGGCTCTTTAAAAAACATGCGTTATGCTTTTGCATATGGTGCAGATGCAGTTTACGCCGGTCAACCTAGATACTCTTTACGTGTACGTAATAATGAGTTTAACCTAGAAAAATTACAAATAGGTATAAATGAAGCGCACGCTCAAGGTAAAAAACTCTATGTTGTATGTAACATTCAACCACATAACTCCAAATTAAAAACCTTTATTCGAGATATGAAGCCTGTGGTTGACTTAAAACCAGATGCATTAATTATGTCAGATCCAGGTTTGATTATGATGGTACGTGATGTATTTCCGGAAATGCCAATTCATTTAAGTGTCCAAGCTAATGCAGTTAACTGGGCGACAGTTAAATTTTGGTATAAACAAGGAATTGAACGTGTCATTTTATCCCGAGAACTTTCCTTGGATGAAATAGAAGATATTCGTTTTCATTGTCCAGAAATAGAGATTGAAGTGTTTGTACACGGTGCATTATGCATGGCTTACTCTGGGCGGTGCCTTTTATCCGGTTATATTAATAAACGAGATCCAAACCAAGGCACATGTACTAACTCATGTCGTTGGAAATACGATGCTCATGAAGCCACGCAAAATGAAACGGGTGATGTTGTTGCGATCCAGCCAGTTGAACCGACACTAGGTGAAGGACAACCAACAGATCAAATGTTTCTTTTACAAGATCAAGGTCGTCCAGGTGAATATATGCCTGCTTATGAAGATGAGCACGGAACTTATATAATGAACTCTAAAGACTTGCGTGCAATCCAACATGTTGAGCGTTTATTAAAAATGGGAGTCCATTCCCTAAAGATTGAAGGCCGCACTAAAAGTTTTTATTACTGTGCTCGTACAGCTCAAATTTATCGCAAAGCGATGGATGATGCGATTTCAGGTAAACCTTTTGATCCTTCATTAATGTCATCTTTAGAAAACCTTGCACATCGTGGTTACACGGAAGGATTTTTGAGTCGTCATACTCATGACCACTATCAAAATTATGACTTTGGTTACTCTGTTAGTGAAACACAGCAGTTTGTTGGTGAAATCTTAGGACGTGATAGTAATGGACTAGCTGAAGTAAATGTTAAGAACAAATTTTTAGTCGGGGATAAGTTAGAGCTAATGACGCCACAAGGTAATATTAACTTCAAACTTGAGGCTCTACAAAACCGTAAAGGTGAACAAGTAGATGTTGCACCAGGCTCAGGCCATACTTTATATATGCCGATAGCCAAAGAAATTGATTTAAACCATGGATTATTGATGCGTAACTTAACCCAGGGTAATGATACCCGTCAGCCACATAATAACTAAAATGGCATTATTAATAGAAGATAGTTGTATAAACTGCGATATGTGTGATCCAGAATGTCCTAATGAAGCGATCACATTTGGTTTAGAAATATACGAAATTAACCCTGATTTATGTACTGAATGCGTTGGTTTTTACGAAAAAGCGACCTGCGTAGCGGTGTGTCCTATTAATTGTATCATTACTGATCCTAAGCATATTGAAACCGAAGCACAATTGCTTGATAAGTTCGCGAATTTACATATTAATTAATGGCAACTTTCACAGCTAAATTTACAAAGGGTAATGTTGCTCAGCACATTACAAAAATGGCACTAACCAACGTCGTTGGTTTAAGTGTCTTTTTTGTTGTTGATCTAATAGATATCTATTTTCTTAGCTTATTAAAACAGCCCTATTTATTATCTGCAATTGCATACGCTGCTGCGATACTTTTTTTTACCACTTCTTTTACCATTGCAATGATGATTGCAAATTCAGCAGTCGTTGCCCGCCAAATAGGACAAAAGAGAGTTCAAGCAGCACAGCACTCTGCAATGGCCAGTTATCTAATGACAAGTGTTATTAGCATATTGTTAAGTGTTTTTGTGTTTTATAATGCGAAAAAGTTACTGCAGATGATTGGTGCGGAAGGGATTGCGTTACAAGCCGCTTATGATTATCTATCTATCACTATCATTACTTTTCCAATTGTTGCGTTAGGCATGCAAGCAATCTCCACTTTGCGTGCACTGGGAAAAGCTAAAATTGCTATGTACTGTACGATTTCAGCTGGCCTAATCAATTTATTACTAGATCCAATTTTTATTTTTTATTTTGATTTGGATATCAAAGGGGCAGCCATCGCCTCATTAATTGCACGAAGCACTATGGTCGCTTTAGCCGTTTATTACTTATTAATAAAAGCTAAGTTTATAACAACAATCTCATTCAAAAGCTTAAAAAGAGCAGTGCCTGATATTACCAAAGTAGCTTGTCCAGCATGCTTTACTCAATTAGCTACACCATTGACTCACTTATATGTCACTTATGAAATAGCAAAATTAGGGGCTGATACTGTAGCAGGCTGGGCATTGATCAGCCGATTAATTCCGGTTATTTTTATGATCTTATTTGCGATGCCTGGTGCGATTGGCCCAATCATTAGTCAAAATATAGGGGCACAACAATTTAAACGAGTGAAATCAACTTTAAACTATTCTTTAAATTTTATTATTCGTTATGTGTTTGTCGTCGCTTTATTATTATCATTTTCTCAAGAATTAATTGTAGGGCTTTTTAATGCAACGGGAGAAACAGCTAGTTTACTGCGTTTCTTTTGCCAATATATTAGTATCAGTTTTATCTTCGTGGCAATAAATCTAGTGGCAATGTCATTTCTAAATAATGTTGGATACCCAAAATTAGCCAGCCTGCTTAACATTGGTAAAATGTCTTTAGGCACAATTCCGTTTGTTAGTATTGGAGCATATTTTTATGGTGCACATGGCATACTGATCGGTCAAGCACTGGGTAGTATTAGCTTTGCATTCATTGCCATTATATTGTGCTATCAAATCTTAGGTAAGTTAGATTATAATTAACTAATATCAGTGTGATTGATTTTACTAAACATTTGAATTAACTTATTAAATATTAAGTTAACCTGACAACGTTTATCTTCTAAAGATAAACCGTCTCATTATCATAATGGAATAGAGTAATGCTATGCGTTTAATATGCTTATTGTCTTTGATTATTAGCCTTAGTGGTTGTTATCAAAACAAAACATTAACACAAAATACGCTTATCTATTGTACTGACAGCCTTCCGACGTCTTTCAATCCACAAATAAGTGATGACATAGCGAGTTTAGATGCTACAACCCATCAACTTTTTAATCGCTTAGTAAAAGTTGACCCTAATACAAATGAATTTGTACCAGATTTGGCAGAAAGCTGGGAACAAAGTGAAGACAAACTGCGTTACCGTTTTACTTTGCGTGAGCATGTCAGCTTTCACCAAACAGATTACTTTACTCCCACAAGATATCTTAATGCTGATGATGTATTATTTAGCTTTAATCGTATGTTTGATCACCAACATCCGTACCATACAATCAATAACAAAACCGTAAATTACTTTTATAACCACCCTTTTACTGATCTACTTTCATCTATTAATAAAATAGATGAGCGGACTGTTGAGTTTGTGTTATCTAAACCAGACGTAACTTTGCTTGCTAATTTGGCAGCACATTACGCAGTCATTCATTCAGCCGAATATGCCCAACAATTATTGGAAAAAAATCATCCAGAACAAATTGATTTTAAACCAATTGGTACTGGTCCCTTTGTATTCAAAAGCTTCGATAATAACGGTACTATTCGTTATCATAAAAACAAACAATATTGGCATTCAATTAGTAATATTGAAAACCTGATTTTCTTTACTAATCCAAGCGCAACAAAACGTTACACAAAACTATTATCCGGCGAGTGTGATGCAATTTCGTATCCAGCAGCAAGCCAATTACAAACAATTAGTGAAAATGAAGATATTAGTTTAAACAGTAAATCAACATCAAATATCTCTCTACTTGCATTCAATACCAAGACAGATAAAACAAGCGCCCCTCGTGTGCGTCGAGCTTTAGCTAAAGCCATTGATACTGAAACTATTCTTCAGGCGGTTTATTTCCAAAGTGCAATGCAAACCGACACATTGTTAAGTAAACAATCTTGGGCATTGAAACCACGCTTTGATAAACAATTATTTAACCCTGAAGAGGCTAAAAAAGAGCTCATTGAAGCAAAATTTAATTTCGAAGAGACTTTACAGATTTTACTACCTGATGGCGCTAATGTATTTAATCCTAACTTTCATAAAACAGCGGAATTAATTCAAGCGAATTTATTAGCAATAGGTGTCAAAAGTACCATTACTCACCTCAATGATAGTGCATTACAAAGCCGTCTAAATAGTGGTGATTATGATGCTTATTTAAGTGGTATTAATGTCCATATTAAAGATCCCGATAGTATATTTAGGCCTCTACTCAGTTGCCACTCAACACCAGAAACTGGCAATACCAGCTACTGGTGTGATGCTAAAACTCAAGATTTATTAGATGATTCATTAACTGAAGGTAATTTTGCACAGCGTATTAAAAACTATTATCAAATCCAAGATATAGTCTACCAACAGCGTCCTTACTTACCTATTGCACATGTTTTAAGACTAGACGCGATTGCTAAAACTATTTTAAATGTGGAAGTAAATCCTTTAACTGGCATTAACTTTCAAAATGCCATCAAACAAGATCTGAACTAATATGCTGTCATTCCTAATAAGACGTTTAAATTTATTGTTAATCACAGCGTTTATTTTAACTATTCTCGCTTTTGCAATCGACCGAACCATTCTTATTCATCATCAAACACAACCTATAGTGCAACAAGATTATGTCTTACAATATTTTTCATATTTATGGAATATATTCAGTGCAGATCTAGGCCACTCTGCTTTAGATCAACAACCATTATTACAACGCGGATTAACTTTTTTTGCTTCAACGTTAGAGTTATGTTTTGTTGCACTGTTATTTTCTTGTATTATTGCTATTCCATTAGGCTTATTAGCAGGATTATTTCGTAATACCAAATTAGATTATGCGATCATGACAGTAGCTATTATAGGGTTAGCTTTGCCTGTATTTTGGGTCGGTGTAATGGCAGTATTGTTGCCTAGTGTCTGGGGCGATATTCTCCCAGTAGATGGTAATATGAGTTTAGTTTACGATATCCCCGTCGTAACAGGATTTCTACTAATAGATACCCTTTTTGTTACATCACAATATGGTTTGTTTGCTTTTTTTGATCGCGTTGCACATCTTATTCTACCAGCCGCTGTATTATCGTTCTTTTTAATCGCAGAAATTGTGCGTTTAACACGTCATTCGATGACCATGGTAATGCGCAGCAATTATATTCAAACCGCTTATGCAAAAGGGTTTTCTCGCACTAAAATAGTCTTTAAACATGCTTTAAATAACGCATTACCTCCTATTATTCCGCAATTAAGATTACAATTGAGTACTATCTTATCTTTTGCAATGACCATTGAAATTGTATTTAATCTTAATGGTATAGGTACTTGGTTGTTTAACTCCTTAAAAACTGGTGATTACCATGCTTTACCTGCTGGCATGCTTATTATTACAGGCTTTATTTTAATGTTCAGTATTGCAATAGAAATTACCATGGTCATTATTAGCCCAATTAGAAGAGGTTCGTTATATGCTGATTAATAACGGATTTAATGAAGATAAAATACAATCACCATTGCGTTATATATGGTCCATTTTTAAAAGTAAAAGTATTGCGGTCGTTGCAATGTGGGTCATCGTCTTTTTAGTGTTGGTCTCATTATTTGCTTCATGGTTAGTGCCTCATTCTCCTTTACTGCAAGATCCTGACAAAATGTTACTTCCACCTTATTGGATAGATGGTGGTTCAATAGACCACGTACTGGGTACAGATGATCTCGGAAGAGATACTTTGTCACGTCTATTTCATGGCATTCAATATACATTGGGTGGTGCGCTGCTCATTACATTTTTTGTGTCAATTATAGGCATGACAATTGGTGCAGGTGCAGCTTTAACTAAAGGTGTGAAAGCCAGTGTTTTGCATCACTTGCTAGATGCGCTCTTAGCAATCCCCTCTTTACTGTCAGCATTAATATTAATTACTTTCTTTGGACCTAGTTATATTAATTGTCTTTTCGCTATTGCATTGTCTTTGCTCCCCCAATTTATTAGAGCAAGTTACTTAGCTATAGCGCAAGAATTAAACAAACAATATATTATCGCCTTGCAGCTTGATGGTGCAACTAAAACGCGTTTATTTAAATATGGAATTTTACCTAACATTCTTGAGCCAACAATTACCATTTTAAACCGTCTATTTACCATGGCTATCATAGAAATTGCTACCTTAGGCTTTTTAGGTTTTGGCGCACAATTACCGCAAACAGAATTAGGCTCATTGATCGCCAACAATATGGAATTGATCTATTTATCTCCTTGGCTAGTTGCTTTCCCCGGACTTGCAATCTTTATCACTATTATTATTGTGAATGTATTTGCAGAAGGTTTACGTCACGCAGTGATTGAGGGAGAGGAATAATGGCTTTATTGGATATCAGAAACCTCAGTATCGATATAGAAACTGCACAGGGTAAAATCCGCGTTATTGATAAAGCAACACTGAATATTGTTGATGGTTCTATTCATGGTTTAATCGGAGAGTCTGGTTCGGGTAAAACTTTAATTGCTAAAGCTATTTTAGGGTTACACAGCAGTAATTGGACAGTGACCGCAGACCGTATGTTTCTAGGTAAAACCGATCTTACTAAGCTCTCTCAAAAAGAGCGAAGAGAAATACTAGGCACTGAGATTTCAGTTATTTTTCAAGAACCGAGTTCTTATCTGGACCCTAGTCAAAGAATACGTACACAAATTGAATCAGTACTACCCAAGAAAACTTGGCAGCAACGTTTTAGGCCAATTTTAAGTAAAATAAAGCGTGTAACAGTCCCTTCAAGACGTTTACAAATTAAAGAGTTATTGCATAAAGTCGGAATACAAAATGATGTAGCAGTATTAAAAAGTTTCCCGCATCAATTATCGGAAGGAGTATGTCAAAAGGTAATGATTGCAATGGCGATTGCTAATAACCCCCGCCTTATTATTGCTGATGAACCCACAACAGCGATGGAGTCGGTTACACAATCGCAAATCTATCGACTGCTTTATAAGCTCAATCAGCTCAACAATACTACTCTGTTAATGTTAAGTAATAACTTTGCTAATACCAGTAGTATTTCTGATTACATGACATTAGTATATTGTGGTCAAACCGTTGAATCAGGGTCTTACAAGCAAATCATGAGTTCAGCCATGCACCCTTATACTCAAGCGATGCTTAAAACCATGATTAATAATGAAGAGATCAATGAACATAAAGCACAGTTATACACCTTACCAGGTAATATCCCCTCTTCAAACCAACTACCTATCGGTTGTCGATTAGGACCTCGGTGCCCAAAAGCTCAAAAAATATGTGTTAAAAATCCAACGTTAACCATTCAAAAAGGACACAGTTTTCGTTGCCACTACCCAAGTAAGCTGAGTTAGCTATGCCGTCATTATTAAAAGTAAATAACCTTTGTAAAAGTTTCAAACAACCTTTCGGATTCTTTGGAAGTAAAGAGAAAGTCGCTTTCGGCCCTGTCAGTTTTACCTTAGAAAAAGGTGAAACATTAGCTGTAGTAGGTGAAAGTGGTTCAGGAAAAAGTGCGCTAGTAAGAACCATAGCAGGTGTGTTAAAAGCCAACGCTGGAGATATCTATATTTCAGGAAACTCCATTCGTACTTTAAGTTCACAACAACGTTGTGTATCAGTACGGATGATATTCCAAGATCCAAGTAGTTCACTTAACCCTAAAATGACTATTGGTAAAATTTTAAATGCACCCATTGAATTAAATACTAATTTAGACGCAAAACAACGCCATCAACAAATTCTTGATACATTAAAGTTAGTAGGGCTATTACCTGATTATCTAGCATTTTATCCAAATATGCTCTCTAGTATGCAAAAGCATCAAGTCGCCATTGCTCGCGCAATGATCTTAAACCCAGATATTATTTTAGTTGATGAAATTTTAACTACATTAGATATCTCACTTAGATTTAAGATCGTTAATCTTTTATTAAAAATTCAAAAAACTAATGGTACTAGTTATATTTTTGTTGCTCACAATATGCACTTAGTTAAACATATGAGTGATCAAATCATGGTTTTACATCAAGGTAAAATTGTTGAAAAAGGCGCAGCAGAGGAAATATGTGATAACCCGCAACATGAACAAACAAAATACTTACTGTTAACTCATCAACCTGACTACCGAAAGTAATAAATATTCAACAAAAAACTAAATTATGATTTTAAATTGCTATATAATATAAAAATTAATTATTAATCATAGCATTATTGAAACGTGACTCATTCAATTGCAAAAAATAGCCAGTTGAACTATTTTCATCAATGAAAAGACGTTAGATTAAACTTAACTCAATACGATAATGAAGTAAGTTTCAATAAGCAATTAAGACCAAAGGAGGTTAAACATGAACAACCTTGGACGAAATTTTTGGATCTCCAACTTCCTTATTGCATTAATTATCATCGCATTAGTTTTTGTTATAAAAGCATTATTTAATCCTATTTTATCAAAACAACAGGATTTGTATGGTCTTGATAAAAGATTAGCAGTGTTAAATGACATCACTTCTGAGGCTGATTTAAAAAATAAATTAAATACTAATGATTTTACTTATATAAAAGTAACCAATGATCAATTACTTACACCATTGACCTTTTCTAATAAACAAAACAATGAACTGTTTAGTAAAATTTTACCCATTTCTTCTTCAAAGCAATATTCTATTTCTACAAATCAGGTAATTGAATACATTGCCAAAAATAATGAATATTCAAAGTTGTACCACAATATTATTTTATTGATTATTGCAGCTCTTTTGATTTCAACGCTTTTTTGTAACCTGATTTATCTCACTTTGTTCAGAAAGAATGAACGTTTATTAATTGAAGAAACACTAAATGACAAAGATGTTAAGTCTATATTTACTTTAGCAGCGAACAACATTAAAGAAAAAATTAAAAAATTAACTCATGATTTAACCGACAAAAATCAACAAATTTTTAAGTTAACACACCAAGCTAACAAAGATAGCTTAACTGGATTAAATAATCGCCATGTATTTCGTAGAGAATTAACAACTCTATTATCGACAGACAACAATCAAGATCACGCTATTTTATCTATTATAAGAATTTTTGAACTATCTACGGTAAATGCAAGCCTCGGCTTTGATCAAGGGGATGATTATTTATTAAGCGTTTCAAAAATAATCAAGCAAGTATCATCTAATTTTGCTAATGCTGAAGTTTTCCGAGTAAGCGGTTCAGATTTTGCGGTTATTGCTCACAATATGACTACTGCTCAAGCACATAAATATAGTGACGAACTAAAATTTAAATTTGACCAATATCAAGCAACACACAACTTAGAAAGTGTTGCTTTTAACGGCATGACCCGTGTCTCTGCCAAACAATTACCTGAACATGTCCTTGCCAGAGCAGATATTGCACTCGCTAAAGCTCAAATCACAGGACCGAATTCATGGGCACTTGAAGAAAACACTGACTTCCAATTAGGCGAACAACACTGGCGTTCAACAATCAATGAATTAATGGTACAACGCTCATTTGAATTTTTACAACAACCAGTGCAAGCAATTCATCGTAACATGAAGGGATATCAAGAAATCTTTACTCGTTTCTTGGGTGAGACAGGCAATGTAATTCCAGCCAGTACTGTTTTTTCAATGGCTCAACGCACTGATACAATTGTCAAACTTGAGCAATTAATCATTGAGCGTACAATCGCTACCTACCGTTTAAAAGGCGACTTTGATAGCCACTGGGGTATTAACGTCAGTTATGCATCGATACAAAATAGTGCATTTCTTATCTGGTTAGAGCGTTTATTATTACGAGAAGTAGATATCGCTGCTTCATTGGTTTTTGAAGTACAAGAAAAGCCACTAGATAATCATTTAACAGCGAGTAAACGATTTTTTGACATGCTTAAGCGCGCAGGCAGTCGTTCTGCTATTTGTCGGTTTGGCAAAGGGATTGGCTCATTCCGCTTGTTTAAAGAACTAAAACCGGACTATATTAAAATTGACTCAAGCTTAATTGTAGATATTGAGCATGATAGTACTAACCAACAATTTATTCGTATGATTATTGATGTTGCTCATCGTATGGAATGTCAGGTTGTTGCAGAAGGAATAGAACGTCTCGAACAAAAACATATATTAGAACATATGTATATCGATGGAGTACAAGGTTTCTTAATTGCTCGCCCTTCCCCTTTATAAACGTCAAGTACAAAGGGCGTCTCAGTCCTTTACATATACTCCTCTCTTTTTATACAATGCGCATGCTTTTAACTCTCCCTAAACAAGGCTTATCATGACGCAGCAACTTTCAGAAAAAGAATTATTTAACCTCAAAAAATTAAACAAAGTGTTGCGTAGACAAACAGGTCAAGCTATCGCAGATTATAATATGATTGAAGATGGTGACAAGGTCATGGTCTGTGTATCTGGCGGTAAAGATAGTTATACCTTATTAGAAATGTTAAGTCAGCTCAAGGCTGTTGCACCTATTAACTTTGATATTATTGCCGTTAACTTAGATCAAAAGCAACCAGGCTTTCCTGAACACATACTACCCGCATACCTCTCTAAATTAGGCGTTGATTATAAAATCGTAGAGCAAGATACCTATAGTATCGTGACTGAAAAATTAGAACCAGGTAAAACAACTTGCAGCCTTTGTTCTAGATTACGTAGAGGCATTCTCTACAATACCGCAAAAGAGATTGGTGCAACAAAAATTGCCTTAGGACATCACCGTGATGACATGCTCGCCACTATGATGCTCAACTTGTTTTTTGCAGGTAAAATGAAATCAATGCCAGCAAAATTAGTCTCTGATAATGGAGAGCATGTTGTGATCCGTCCTTTAGCCTATTGTAAAGAAAAAGATATTGAAGCTTTTGCTAAGCTAAAAAAATTCCCAATTATTCCTTGTAACCTGTGTGGCTCACAGCCTAACTTGCAACGCAAACTAACTGAAGAGATGCTCAATGAATGGGACCAAAAATTTCCTGGGCGTTTAGAAACAATGTTCACTGCGATGCAAAATGTGGTGCCATCTCATCTAGCAGATACTGATTTATTTGATTTTAAATCGATTAATAGTGAGTCTGGGGTAATTGATGGGGGTGATATCGCTTTCGACAAAGAAGCTTTTACTAATCCAACAAAGATTGAAGAAACAGATGACAATGAGTTCTATAAACAGCAACCTGCGGTACAATTTACGCAAGTAAACTAGACTTTATTGATTGAACACAATAAAAATGCGACTTTCATAAAAGCCTTGCTTGTATTTATAACAGATAACAGATAATTTACTGGGATAGATCACAATATGGTAAGTGAAGTGATTTTTAATTACCAAAATGTCTGAAAAGCATACAATTTAATAAACTAACGGAGTTAAACATGAGAACACCTCTTGTAATGGGTAACTGGAAACTGAACGGTACAAAAGAATCAGTTGCAACATTAATCAAAGGTATTGAAAGCGCAGCTGATTCAGCAAGCAATGTTGAAGTTGCAGTTTGCCCACCAGCTATCTTCATTGAACAAGTTGCTAACTTAACAGCAAATAACAGCATTGAATTTGGTGCTCAAGATGTAAGCACAAATGTTTCTGGAGCATTTACAGGTGAAACTTCACCAGTAATGGTTAAAGAATTTGGTGCTAAATACAGCTTAGTTGGTCACTCTGAGCGTCGCCAGTACCACAATGAAACTGATGCAGTTGTTGCAGCTAAATTTGTTGCGATTCAAGAAAACGGCTTAGTACCTGTTCTTTGTATCGGTGAAACTCTAGAAGAGCGTGAAACAGATAAAACATTCGCAGTTGTTGAAACACAACTTAAAGCTGTTATTGATGTTGCAGGTATTGCTGCAGTTGAAAACTCAGTAATCGCATATGAGCCAGTTTGGGCAATCGGTACAGGTAAAGTTGCCACTTCTGAGCAAGCGCAAGAAGTTCATGCACATATCCGTTCATGGTTAAAAGCACAAAGTGAAGTTGTAGCAGAAAAAGTACAAATCCTTTACGGCGGAAGTGTTAAAGCAAACAGTGCAAAAGAACTATTTGCACAAGCTGATATCGACGGTGGTTTAGTAGGCGGTGCAGCACTAATCATTGAAGAATTTGTTGGTATCATCGAAGGTGCTAAATAAGCTCTTTTAAAATGACCAATATGATTAAGGCACTTCGGTGCCTTTTTTATTTTTTACCCAACAGCCACAAGTATATACCCTCTTCCCCCCAGCTATAATCTTTCATAACTGATTGTAATTACTTAAAAAGTATAAGTAGCCATTTTACATTGTCTAAACACTATCTTTTTAAAATTACTATTACATAAATCACACTCTGTTAACTAAACTGACACGAAAACACTACACAAGCTAAATTCAAGTGTTATGATGTTTGTTAATTATTATTTAATCAACTGGAGTACATTATGAATTCTTCAATTAACACTCAAGCACGAGGTGCTGGTGTATCGATCAATAAAGTATTAAAAAACACTTATATGCTGTTAGGAATGACACTGGCATTCAGTGCCGTGACTGCAACTATCGCGACAATGGTCGGTATCGGGCCGATGATGTCATTAGTGCTCATGCTAGTTGGCTTCGGTTTATTATTTGTTGTCTCAAAAACAGCAGACTCTAGTAAAGGCCTATTCTGGGTATTTATGTTTACTGGGGTAATGGGTGCTTCATTAGGTAACATGCTAAATCACTACCTAACAATGGCAAATGGCCCAGCGCTTATTATGCAAGCACTAGGTACAACAGCAATCATCTTTTTTGCTTTATCTGCTTACGTATTAACGTCTCGTAAAGACTTCTCATTCATGAGCGGTTTTCTAATGGCTGGTATGATTGCGGTTATCGTAGCAATGATTGCTAACATTTTCCTACAAATCCCATTAATGCAATTAGTGATCAGCAGTGTTGTAGTTATGATCATGTCAGGTTTAATTTTAGTTGATACTAGCCGTATTATTAATGGTGGCGAAACTAACTATATTCGTGCAACGGTTTCATTATACCTAAACATCTTTAATATCTTTGTTCACCTATTGAGCATTCTAGGTATTTTAGACGACTAGTTAATACACAGCCTTTGTAGCGCACTTTTTAGTGCGCTTTTTTTTGCTTAAATTTTGAGATCCCCTATGAAAATACTTTTTGCTTTAATGTTTAGCTTTTTAGTAACTGCATGCAGTGACTCCCCATCTCTCACTAAGCTCAATGAACAACAACCTATCTTAGCATTCGGTGATAGCTTGACCTTTGGTAAAGGAGCCAACAAACAACAAAGTTACCCAAGCCAGCTGAGTTTATTATTAGACAAACAGGTAATTAATGCAGGTATTAATGGCGAAACTAGCCAACAAGGCCTTGAACGTTTACCTGAACTATTAGACCAATACCAGCCTCAATTATTAATTCTGTGTCATGGTGGCAATGATATTTTACAAAATAGAAGCTTAGATGATATGCAAGATAACCTCGCACAGATGATTGAAATGGCTCAAGCTCGAGATATACAAGTGGTTTTGTTATCTGTACCTGAAGCCACTATATTTTTATCTGACATCGAGCAATATCAGTTATTAGCAACAGAATATAATATTCCACTGGGTAATAACATTATGAGGGACGTATTGAAGAAACCTGCACTGCACAGCGATACAGTTCATCCTAATGCACAAGGATATCGATTAATTGCTGAGGGAGTATATGACTTACTTGAGGAATTTGGTGCGTTGAATTAACAACACACCTTATTTTTAACTACATGATTAATGCCATAATTTAATGGCTATAGCCTAACTCTTTTGCAGGCTCAATATTACTTGCCGTCCAAGCAGGATAAAGGGTAGCAACAACACTCATAACAAAAGCAACGACAGTGATTACCAATACTTGCTGATAATCAATTTGTGACGGTAAGTAATCGATAAAATAGATATCACCAGACAAAAATTTACGCCCCATCAAGTTTTCAATTGCAGCAAAAATAGTACTTAAATTTAAAGAAAGATAAGTACCTAGTAAAGCGCCAAAGATACTTCCCACCAATCCATTAAAAGCGCCTTGCACCATAAAAATAGCACGTAAAGACCATTTATTAGCCCCCATGGTTTTTAAAATAGCGATGTCACCACGTTTCTCATTAACTGCCATCACCAATGTTGAAACAATATTAAAACAAGCTACTGCAACCACTAACAATAAAATCACATACATCAATGATTTAACCATTTGGATATCTTGGTACAAATAGCCTTGACTAGTTATCCAGCTCTTCACATACATGTATACGGGGATGCTATAAGCGACTTCTCGAGCTAACGTTTGTGCCTGTAAAACATCATCGACTTTGAAAGCAATCCCTGTAGCGTGCTTCACACCTAAAATCTGTTTAGCTTTATTAATATGGATGAAGCCTAGTGTCGTATCGACCTGCCCTCCCATTTTAAAAGTACCAGTTAGTGTAAATGCAAATTTACGTGGTGCCCTTAATTTAACCGAACTTGGTTGAGGTAATAAAAGAGTAACCGTATCACCTACAGATAATTTAAGCTGATTAGCAACAGGCTCTCCTAATATAATGCTATTTTCTGCGCCTGACAAAAGCTCCCAGCCTCCTTGTTTAATGTACTTCTCAACCGCTGTTACTTGGGTTTCAGTATCAGGATTAATGGCCCGCATTTGCAGCGCTTTCATATTAATATTGTTTTGTAACAGCGCATTCATAACAATATATGGGCTAGCGCCGACTACACCAGGGTGTTCTCTTACCTTTGAAAGAACGTCTTTTTCGTTTTTGAAATCACCTTCAACAACTTCAAGTTCCGCGTGAGGAATAACTGATAAAAGTTGGTCTCTTAATGCTTTTTCAAAGCCATTCATGGTAGAAAGGCCAACAATCAACACAGCAACACCTAAAATAATGCCAAAAATTGATGCCATGGAGATAAACGATACAAACTTATTTTTGTGTTTGGCTTTGCTATAACGTAAACCAACAAACAATGATAAAGGTCTAAACATTACTGCGAATCCTGTAAAATGCCGTTACTCATATATAACTGACGATCTAACTTATTTGCGAGCTGCTGGTCATGAGTCACCACGATAAAAGCAGTACCTAATTCCGCATTGAGTTCTTTTAACAACTGATAAACAGATTCCGCACTTTTTGCATCTAAGTTACCTGTAGGTTCATCAGCTAATACTAAAGAGGGTTTATTAATTAAGGCTCTTGCAATTGCTACTCGTTGTCTTTCACCACCAGAAAGCTCCGATGGGCGATGTGCAACACGTTCGCTTAATCCAACTCGAGTTAATAAATCTAAGGCTTTTTGTTGTGCAACCTTAATCGGTTCGCCTGCAATTAATAATGGCATAGCAACATTTTCTAAAGCGGTAAACTCTGATAATAAATGATGGAATTGATAAACAAAACCTAGTTCTTGATTACGCCACTTTGCTTGTTGTTTTGCAGACAACTTATGTATATTTTTACCATTAAAAATAACCTCACCAGTTGAAGGTGCATCTAATGCGCCTAATAAATGCAATAAAGTACTTTTACCCGATCCAGATGTGCCTACAATGGCTAATAATTCACCTGGTTCAACTGCTAAATGAACACCTTGCAGTACTGATGTTGCTAACCGACCTTCTTGATAAACTTTACTTAAATCCTGACAAACTACTATTGAATTACTCATATCTTAATGCCTCGACTGGGCTAACTTTACCTGCTCTATAAGCTGGATATAAAGTTGCTAATAAACTTAAAAACATTGCACCTAACATAATGGATACTATTTGCACAGGTTCATGTACAACGGGAAGAAGTCTTGTCCCACCTGACGCATTAGCCAATAAATGCAGGCCTAAAAACGACATAATTTCATTAATGTAGGTGCTTAACAATAAACCTAAACCTGTCCCTATCAATGCTCCAACAATGCCACTAAACGCACCTTGAATAATAAATATAAAATTAATCGTATTAGCGTTAATACCAAGCGTTTTTAATATTGCTACTTCCGCGCTTTTATCTGTTACCACCATCACAGAGGAAGATAAAATATTGAAAGCAGCCACGGCTATGATTAGACAAAGCAATAACCAAATCATATTTTTTTCCATTTTCACCGCTGCAAACAACTCTCCGTGTGTACTACGCCAATCAATGATCATTTCATCTTTTTGTAATACAGGAGGTGTCCAAGACTCAACAGCAAAAGGCTCAGTAAAATAAAAGCGTAAGTCAGTGACTTGATCTGTTTTAATACGAATTAAACGTGCGGCATCTTCGACATGCATCAACACCAGGTATTTATCAACATCCGAACCAACATCAAATAATCCTGCAACAGTAAAATTACGTTGGCTAGGCACTTGCCCCAAAGGTGTATAACGTACTCCTCTGGTAGATGTTATTCTCACCTTGTCACCAATTGTCACACCTAATATACGTGCCAACTGATCACCAATGATGATGTTGTATTCACTTGCAACCAACTTATCTAAACTGCCCACAACTATATTGCTTTTAACCGTTTCACTTGCATACTTATCGGGATAGATACCTTCAATTTTTGTACCTTGCAACCCAATTTTGCTTTGTAAAATAGCCTCAGCATTGATCATGGGCTCTACATCAATAATTAAAGGATCATCGGGAAGTTGATCTATACGCGCCTGCCATTCCGTAATGGTATTGGTTTGGTTAGTTAACTTGGCTTGAGGAATTGCACCTAAGATGCGTTGCTTTAATTCAGCTTCAAAACCATTCATTACTGACAATACAGTGATCAATGCTAA
Source organism: Psychromonas arctica (assembly GCF_036697365.1). Taxonomy (GTDB): domain Bacteria; phylum Pseudomonadota; class Gammaproteobacteria; order Enterobacterales; family Psychromonadaceae; genus Psychromonas; species Psychromonas arctica_A. The sequence goes on along the minus strand of NZ_JBAHZA010000009.1, from coordinate 27,871 downwards.
AACACCGAGAATTATGCCGCCAGTAGAAAACAGGGAAACAAACGAGACAAATTGATTATTACGCTTAGATTTTGTATAGCGTAAACCAATGAAAACACTTAAAGGATAAAACATAGTTACCTTTTATAATAATTATCTTTAATAAAGACGAATTTGAGTAAGGTGAAGAAATGTGTAATACAAATCATCATTAATCTCACTAAATTAGACTTAACTTATTGATTACATTTTAATGCTGGTCATTCTAATGTATCTTTATTCGCTAAGACAGACAAAACTCCTAGAATAAGGTGTTTCGCCACCACTTAATCACAGCTTGGTTTGTAGATATGAATAATAATGAATATTTTTTGGTAGAACATACACTTTCAATCAACTTAAAGTCAATTGACAAAGAGGAACTCCCTCTTAGCCAACACGCTTTTGAGCAAGAGATACCAGGCCCATTTCGAATGGCAAGTGACTTAGCACAAGCCGATGCAAATATACTTACACCGTTAAAGTTAAATAACGAAACCAGTAAAGCATTATGGCAATATCTACAAGCTCAAAATCAAAAGATAAACACCCTATTAAGCTATGTCCTCACCCAGCAAGATGAAGAAAAATCGCGTCATCAAAGCTTAAAGTTTAGCGCAGGCTGTTTAATCATAAAAAACAACAACACATTGAAAAAAGAAGATATTGTTAGGCTAAAAATATTTTTACCTGAAGAATCTTCCGCCATTTATTGTTATGCTTACGTCACAGAAATAAGCGCCGAGCAGTGTACATTAACTTATACCTTTATTCGAGACCAAGATCGTGAGTTATTGATTCGGGCTAGTTTACATATTCAATCTCAACAACTAAAAGATAGAGCTAAATTACGTGAAGAAAATAGCTAATTAGAATAATAAGCATCCTTTAATGTTGGTGATACAAGCTATTTTTACGTACACTTTACTTAGCAATTAAATAAATAAAATAAGTCAAAACATGAACAATTTACTCGACATACAAATATTGAAATCAGCTAGTGACACTCAACAACTTGCCAATTTAGTCGGAAGTAGCCAAAGTTTAGTGATCAATCAATGCGCACAAGCTAATCCACAAAAGTCGCCGTTAATCGTCATCGTTAATGACACGCCCAGTGCCATTAAGTTGCACCAAGAGTTATTATTTTTTGCTGAAAATAAATTTGAAGTAAATTTATTCCCAGACTGGGAAACATTACCTTACGACCATTTTTCACCACATCAAGATATTATCTCAACACGTATCGAAACCTTATACCAACTTCCTTCTATGAAAGAAGGAATTTTGATTGTGCCAGTGACTACCTTACTGTTGAGATTAGCTCCTCCGAGCTATTTAAAGCAAAATACATTAGTAGTTAAAACTGGCCAACAATTAGAATTACAACTATTGCGGGAGCAGTTACAAGAAGCTGGGTATTACGCTGTTGACCAAGTACAAGAGCACGGTGAATTTTGTGCAAGAGGTTCATTACTTGATATTTACCCAATGGCCAGTGATACCCCATATCGTATCGACTTTTTTGATGATGAAGTAGACTCTATTCGCCCCTTTGATACAGAAACACAACGCTCTTTGCCAACCATTGAGCAGATAAAAATGTTACCAGCTCATGAGTTTGCAACAGACAAACAGGCTATAGAAAACTTTAAACAAGCCTATCAAGACAAATTCCCGGCAAAGATTTGTACTAGCAGTGACTCTATTTATCAGCAAATTTCACAAACAAATCTACCAGCTGGTATAGAGTATTATCTACCTCTATTTTTTAATGAGACAGCTACCCTATTTGATTATTTTCCTAAGCAAAGTCGTTTATGTATCGTTGGTGATATTGGTACTGCTATCGATGATTTCTGGAATACCATCACACATCGTTTTGAAGAACGAGGCGTCGATCTTCTTCGACCGTTGTTGCAACCTATTGAACTCTATCTTCGCCAAGAGCAATGCTTTAGACGCCTAAATGAGTTTCCAAAGTATCAATTACAAAACGCCTCTTTTGCGTTACCTAAAGCGGGCAAAACCAACTTACCTCTTACCACCTTACCTGATATCAAGATCCATCATAAAGATAAAAATCCATTAGCAAATATCAGTGCTTTTATTGATGATTTTGATGGCACTATTTTACTCAGTGCAGAATCGGCAGGTCGTAAAGAAGCTTTGCTCGAATTACTTAGTCCACTCAAACTCAAGATTAAATCAGTCAATCGCCTGAGTGAATGTAAGCCCGGAAAGCAAAAGGTATATATTACCGTCAGCCGCGTTGAGCATAGTTTTTTAATTATAGATTCAAGCTTTGCCTTTATTACTGAAACTGAGCTATTAGGTAATAAAATAACGCAAAGAAGACGCCAGAATAAAGATAATAATGGCGAAGAAAATTCAGAACATATCGTTCGTAACCTCGCTGAGTTAAAAGTTGGCCAGCCAGTTGTACATATTGATCATGGCGTAGCGCGATATTTAGGTCTGCAAACAATTGAAGTTTCCGGTAGCGTGAATGAATTTGTAACTTTAGAGTATTTACGTGGCGACAAACTTTATGTACCAGTCACTTCTTTACACCTCATCGGTCGTTACAGCGGCAGTGATGTCGAAACCGCTCCTATCAGCAAATTAGGCAATGACACATGGGCTAAAGCTAAAAAACGCGCAGCAGAAAAAGTCCGTGATGTAGCCGCAGAACTACTTGAGATTTATGCGCAACGTGCTGCAAAAAAAGGCTTTAGATATAAATTAAATAAAGAAAATTATGCGTTGTTCAGTAATGATTTCCCCTATGAAGAAACGCACGACCAAGCCGTGTCTATTAACTCTGTTATTTCCGATATGTGCTCATCTCAACCTATGGATAGACTCGTTTGTGGGGACGTGGGCTTTGGTAAAACAGAAGTTGCAATGCGTGCCGCTTTTATGGCTACTGATAATGCGCGTCAGGTTGCTTTATTAGTCCCAACGACCTTGCTTGCACAACAGCACTTTGAAAATTTCCGAGATCGATTTGCTAATTGGCCGGTAAGAATTGAAGTATTATCGCGCTTTAAAACGGCTAAAGAACAAAAGCTTATCTTACAGGACGCTGCTGACGGTAAAGTGGATATTCTGATAGGCACACATAAATTACTAAGTGACGGTATTAACTTCGCAGATTTAGGCTTATTAATTATTGATGAAGAGCATCGCTTTGGAGTGCGTCAAAAAGAAAAAATTAAACGTCTACGTGCACAAATCGATATTCTAACGCTGACTGCGACCCCTATTCCTCGTACCTTAAATATGTCGATGAATGGAATGCGAGACCTATCTATCATAGCTTCACCACCAGCGAAACGCTTAGCGGTGAAGACATTCGTAGAGCAACGTACTGACCAGACTATTAGTGATGCTATCACCCGTGAAATTATGCGTGGGGGTCAAGTTTATTTCTTGCACAATAATGTCGACACTATCGAAAAAGCCGCCGCTGATTTACAAGTTTTATTACCTCAAGCAAGAATTGCTATTGCACACGGGCAAATGAATGAACAACAGCTAGAGCGAGTGATGTCTGATTTCTACCATCAACGTCAAAACGTATTAGTGTGTACTACTATCATAGAAACGGGTATCGATATTCCAACGGCTAATACCATTATTATTAATTGTGCTGATCACCTTGGTTTAGCACAATTACATCAATTACGTGGCCGTGTTGGTCGATCTCATCATCAAGCATATGCTTATCTATTGACACCTACTCCTAAGTTAATGACTAAAGATGCTAAAAAACGCTTACAAGCAATTGGGTCATTGGATACTTTAGGAGCTGGTTTTACATTAGCAACTCACGATTTAGAAATTCGTGGTGCAGGTGAGTTATTGGGAGATGAACAATCGGGACAAATTACCAGCATTGGCTTTAATCTATACATGGATATGTTGAATCAAGCGGTAGAAGCTTTGCGCAATGGTCAAGAGCCAAGTTTAGAACATTTATTATCAACACAAGCGGAAGTAGAATTAAGAATCCCAGCACTTATTCCCGATGATTATATTCCAGATGTAAATATGCGTTTATCTTTGTATAAACGTATCGCAAATAGTAAAAATAATAATGAACTTAATGAGATACAAGTAGAACTAATTGATCGATTTGGTCTATTGCCAGATTCAACGAAAAATTTAGTGGCTGTCACGGCTATCAAACAAAGATGTTCGAAATTAGGTATTGCTCGTATTGAGGCTCATGCCTTAGGAGGCGCGGTTACTTTTACAGAACATTCAAAAGTTGACCCAATGTTCCTTGTATCATTACTGCAAACACAATCAAATACCTTTAAACTTGACGGACCGAGTAAATTAAAATTCAGTATTGCGTTAGAAAATAGTGCAGAACGTTTAAACTGGTTGAAACAGTTACTCAATAGTTTTAAATTAAACCTAATTAAATAATCAAAAAAAGGATAACCTTTTGAGCTTACGTTATATTTTACCATTGTTTTTTGCGGCAACTTGTTCTTTGAATGCACAGGCTGCCGGTGGTCGTTGGTTTGACGTTGAAATACTTGTATTTAAACGTAATGTTGATGTCCAAGATAACAGTGAACAACTCGATCAAAACAATGTTTATTTAAAACAACGTGAGCGTCTAGAAGTTATTAAAGCAAACCCTGTAACAAGCTGTTTACCAGAACAACCTTGTTTACATCAACAAAACCCTGTGCGCTTAACTGATGCGCAAATGGTAGAGGGTGGTCATCGATTAAAACGTTTAAATGGTACAAGGCTCAATGCACAGCTAAAAAGACTGAATAATCATCAACTCTTCACCCCTTTACTTCATACTGCTTGGCGTATGCCGATACAAAGTAAACAGAATGCTATACCTATTCACCTTTTCGCAGGTAAAAACTATGCATTATCAATGCAACAAACTGGTTCATCTAATGCCCCTTCAACTACCGACTCTAATCAATCAGATGAGTCACTGGATGTATTGGCTGCATTACAAAAGAAAGACATACTTCAAGATCTTTATGAGGTAGATGGTAATCTTAACATTTATGTAGGTCGTTACTTACACATCGATAGTCAATTAATAGTACGTACTGAAACAGAGAAAGCCGTTTCATCGCCTTTATCGGTTCGAGCACCAGAAACAAAAGTTGTTGAACAAGATGGAGTAGTGCAAATTGTCAATCAAGAGCCTGTCCAAAAAAATGTACGCACTGAAAAAGTTATTACTGAAACCTTATTTGATCAATCGACCCGTTTACGAAGCGGTGAAATACACTATTTCGATCACCCACTTTTCGGCATGATTATTCAAATTAGAAGAATCTAATATGAGTGACTGTAACTAGAAAAATCAATAAATAAAAACTAAAAAGGAAGCAATTAAGCTTCCTTTTTTTATGGGCTGGTTTAACGGTAAACCTTAACCAATACTTCTAGTTTCCCACAGCTGTTTTGCTTTTTGTAACGCTTCATCCTGAGAGCATTCTGGCTGCATCTGTTTTAATACCATTGCCATTGTAGTGATCACAGCTGCATCACCGTATTTATCTTCAATATCTTTATTCCACACTTTTAATAAGTACTCAGCGGAAACTTCGGTATGTGCCCCAGAAAAATCTTCAAGGTAAGTTGGCCAATCTTGTTCGATATAATGAGTTTGACCATCTACCTGTGTCACGCCACATGCTAACGTTGAAACACGAGGATTTACTTCACTTTCACCGCCCTCACCTTTAAAAGCAATAATGCTATGCTCATTGTTCAATAGTGCAGCTTCAGCATGTATTTTTTCATAACTTTTATGAAAGACACCATGAATACTATAAAGAGCTTTAGTTGGATTAACACTACGAGCGACTGTATTTAGTGGCGTACGAAGCCCAACTTGTTCCCGTAAAGCGAGTAATTCAATTAATTCAGGGCAATATGCAGATAATGGAACATACACTAAGGCATTTTTCTCTAAAGCGAGTTTAGCTTTTTCCGGTGTATCTGCAATTTCAATTCCTAATAACGGACAAGCAGACTCGACTTGATATTTTATCAAGTCGACTGTCATATGACCGTGTAAGAATATCTTAATACCGTTCGCAGCTAATACTTTTGCAGCCAATAACAACCAAGGTGGCTGCCTTTTTTTGCCGGCGAAGCATGGCCAATCTAAATCTACAGGTAGCGTTTGCCATTGCTCAGAAACCTGTGCACGTAACGCTTCAATGTAACCGGCAGCTTCCTCTGGCGTTTCACAACGAACTCGTTGTAACATTAACAACACAGCCAATTGCAAAATACTAGCATCGCCCTGTAAATAATCAGTTAACGCTTGTTTTGCTTCAAGCATGGTTAAAGGACGACGACCCTTTTCGCCACGCCCCGTTAATTTTATATATTCACTGAATAATACTTTATCGTTCAACGTTGACTCTTCCACAATAAAACCTTAATAAATAATTTAAATATAACTATCCAACTGAGTAGCAAGACAATCCAAAATCGCTTTAGGTTTGGCTTTTAATAACTGTTCAGGGCTATGCACACCATAGCTGACGCCCAAACTATCAATACCAGCATTTTCAGCCATCTCTAAATCGTAAATAGAATCCCCAATCATAATCGCTTGAGATGCAGGGATATTTAGCTTTTTTAATAACAGTTCAATCATTAGCGGGTCGGGTTTTGAATTAGCTTCATCTGCACAGATAGTGGCATTAAATAAATTAGCCGTATTGGTTTTAGCGATCATACGATCTAAACCAATTCGTCCTTTACCCGTTGCAACCGCTAAACGATAACCTCGTTGCTGCAAGTTTATCAACATTTCAGCTATACCATTATAAAATGGAGTTTCAATGTGTTGATTAGCATGGTATTGCTCTCGGTAGGCATCCACTAAAGCTTGTTGTTTAACAATAGGCAATAAAGGAAATAGTTGCTCTGCTGCTTTTTCTAAACTTAGGCCAATAATATTTTTTACTGAGGCTTCGCTGGGTACTGGAATTGCAACTTTCTGCGCAGCTTGTTGCATACAGAGTACAATTTTATCCAGCGAATCCATTAACGTGCCATCCCAATCAAAAATGATTAATTGATATTTCATATTAACTTCGTTGTAATTTACTTAAAAGCGTCTCTAAACGCGGACAAAGAGGAGCGCTAACTGTCATTTTCTTCTCTAATACCGGATGAAAGAAAGTAATATGTGCCGCATGCAGGAAAAGTCGGTTTAATCCAAGTGCCGTCATTTTGCTATCAAAAGCACTATCACCATAACGTTCATCACAGGCAATATTGTGTCCTTTACATGCACTATGTACGCGAATTTGGTGAGTACGACCAGTCACTGGGCTTGCTTCAACTAGCGTTGCGCCTTCATAGCGTTGAATAATTTTAAAGTGAGTCTCTGATGCTTTACCCTGCGGGCTGACTTTGACCACTGAGTCTTGAGCATTTTTTAATAAAGGTTCACGTACTAATCGGTCTTTTTTATCCCATTGACCTTTCACTAGCGCGAAATACTGTTTTTTCATGGTTTTCTGGCGTAACTGCTCATGTAATGCACGCAACATACTGCGTTTTTTAGCAATCAATAAGCAACCGGAAGTCGCTTTATCTAAACGATGAGCTAACTCTAAGAAGCGTGAATCAGGGCGTAATGCTCGCAGCCCTTCAATTGCGCCAAAATCAAGTCCACTTCCTCCATGTACAGCAAGCCCTGAAGGTTTGTTTAAAATAATCAAAGCATCATCTTCATAGACGATAGCAGACTCCAAATTTTTAATGCTGTTAAGTTTAGGTGATGGTAAAGCATTTTCCGGGTCAACTTTAACAGGTGGAATGCGCACACTGTCGCCTACCTGTAACTTATAATCGGGTTTAATGCGTTTTTTATTAACTCGAACTTCTCCTTTGCGCACAATTCGATAGATCATGCTTTTAGGCACGCCCTTCAAATGTAAGCGAAGAAAGTTGTCGATACGTTGTTGTGCATTCTCTTGAGCGATGTCAATAATGCGTACTGAGTGATTTATCTGTTCCATTCGTTAAGTTTATCATGCCTGATCGCATAATATGTAAAAACTTTGTTGCTTGTAAGTAGATATAAATGCGACAATAACAAAGTTAATGCCTCGCAATTACTTCACTATAAAATTGCTAGTAGGCATGGCTATTATGAAAGCAAATCAAATGATTAGAATGTAACGCTGATGTGTTGAATTATTTTTGATTTAACCTTTTTGTATCCGCTTTTTAACGCACCTCTGAATACTTCCAGTCGAGAGATTGTATAACCAGACATGAGGTCAAGCATGCAAAAAACAGTTAGTACATATTAGAAAATAACGAAAAAAATACTACAAGAGTTCACAAATGAAAAGAATGTTAATCAACGCAACTCAAGCAGAAGAGTTACGTGTAGCCCTCGTCGATGGGCAAAAGCTGTATGATCTTGATATTGAAAGTCCTGGTCACGAACAAAAGAAAGCAAATATTTATAAGGGTAAAATCACACGTGTAGAAGCAAGTTTAGAAGCTGCATTTGTAGACTACGGTGCAGAACGCCACGGTTTTTTACCACTTAAAGAGATTGCACGTAACTACTTCCCAGAAGGATATTCATTCAAAGGCCGCCCAAACATTAAGGATGTGATTAAAGAAGGCCAGGAAGTAATTATTCAAATAGAAAAAGAAGAACGTGGTAATAAAGGCGCAGCCTTAACTACTTTCATCAGTTTAGCTGGTAGTTACTTAGTATTAATGCCGAACAACCCCCGAGCAGGTGGTATTTCACGTCGTATCGAAGGCGATGATCGTACCGAATTAAAAGCTGCTTTATCAGATCTTCAACTGCCTAAAGGTATGGGATTAATCGTTCGTACCGCTGGTGTTGGTAAGTCAGCAGAAGAACTAGAGTGGGATTTAAATGTACTAGTAAATCATTGGCAAGCCATTGATCAAGCATCACAAACTAAAGCAGCTCCTTTCTTAATCCACCGTGAAAGTAATGTTATTGTACGTTCAATTCGTGACTACTTACGTCGCGATATCGGTGAAATCGTTATCGACCACGCTAAAACATTTGAATTAGCTAAAAGTCATATCGAAATGGTACGCCCAGACTATGTTAACCGTCTTAAACTGTACCAAGGTGAAATCCCTCTATTTACTCACTATCAAGTTGAAAGCCAAATTGAATCTGCTTTCCAACGTGAAGTGCGTTTACCATCAGGTGGTTCAATTGTTATTGACCCAACTGAAGCATTAACTTCAATCGATATTAACTCAGCACGAGCTACACGTGGTGGAGATATCGAAGAAACAGCCTTTAACACTAACTTAGAAGCTGCAGAAGAGATTGCACGCCAACTACGTTTACGTGATCTAGGTGGTTTGGTGGTTATCGATTTCATCGATATGACACCTGCTCGCCATCAACGTGAAGTTGAAAATAGAATGCGTGAATCCGTTCGTCAAGATAGAGCTCGTATTCAATTAGGTCGTATCTCGCGCTTTGGTTTAATGGAGATGTCACGCCAGCGTATTCGCCCTTCTTTAGGTGAATCAGCTTCTCGTGTTTGTCCACGTTGTCATGGACAAGGTACTATTCGTGATAATGATTCATTGTCATTAGCTATCCTTCGTTTAATCGAAGAAGAAGGCCTAAAAGAAAACACTGCACAGATTCAAGCACGTGTACCAGTGGCTGTGGCTGCTTATTTGCTTAATGAAAAACGTAAAGCAGTAGCAAAAATTGAAAACCGTCACGGCTGTGAAGTTTATATCGTTCCAGATGCCAACCTATTAACGCCACACTTTGAAGTAAAACGTACGCGTAAAGATGGTAAAGAAGATATCAACTATGATGCACTTGAAAAGCAACATACTGTATATATCCCTAACAGTGCACAAAAAGAGCATGAAGAGCTTGAAGAGCCGTTACTAAATGGCTTTAGTGCGCCAAAGAAAGAAGCAACACCGCAAGCACAAGTTAAACAAAGTGCACCAGTAAAAGCCGCTGAGCAGTCACCTTCTTTTGTTGCAAAACTGATTCAATCTATCGTTAAGTTCTTCAGTGCTGAACCAAAAGCACAAGTAGAGAAAGCACCTCAACCAGGGCCTCAAGCGACGAAAGAGCCGGCACGTAATACACGTAATCATAAGAGTAATCAAAACCGTAATCGTCAACGTAATAACCGCAATGACAAATCGGCAGAGCACTCTAACGAGCGTCGTAATAACCGTAAGCAGTCAGATCGTAAACCAACGCAACAAGCTAAAAAATACGAGAACGAAGCTAAACCTTCTCAAGATAATAACGAGAAAGGTAATAATCAAGAAGTGATTGTAGCGCGTCGTAAACGTCGTAACATGCGCAAAAAAGTACGTGTACAACAGCCTGAAAATGCTGTTGAAACGAACGTAAATGACACAGCTAACATTAACAATGAAGCTCCTGTTAAAGCAACTGAGCCTAAAAAGCCGAAAGCTAAAAACAAAGCTAAAAAAGCGCCTGAAGTCACTAAAGAAACGAAAAAGCAACAAGCGCCTAACGTTGAAGATAAAGCAACTGACGTAGTAGCGGAAGAAACGACCGTTAATGCTGAAGAGGCATATACGCCAGTTGAAATTCCACAACGTCGCTCTCGTTACCTACGCAATAATGGTCAACGCAATAAGCGTGAACAACAGAATGATTCAGCTAAGGAAGCGGTAGTATCTCGTTACCCTGAAACTGAAACAGAGCAAGTTGATACGCCAAAAGTGCAATCAGCAGCACCAGTTGCAGAAACAGTAGATAGCATTGCTCCGGTTGAAGCTCCGCAACAAGAAGCACAGAAGCTACAAAAAAGTGTCGAATCTTCTAACGTGACTCCTGCTAAAAAGATCTTACCTTTAGCAGAAAAAGCGACGGTATCTAAACCAGTAGAAGCGGCGCCTGAACCAACTAAGCCAGCTGAAACAGTAGTGGTAGAAGATACGCCAGAGCCAATTATTGTTACACCTGAAACGGCACCAATAGCTGAGCCGGTAACAGAAACGCCACAAGAAGTAGCAGCAATAGAAACTGAAGCTTCTGTTGAAGTTGCACCGGTTAAAACTACGCCTGTTAATACTACAGCGGTTCAAACTGGCACAGTAAGTATTGCTAAAGGCCTATCAACTTCAGCAATGGTTAAAACGATTTCAGAACCTTTAGATCTATCTAAAGAGATTAAAATCGTTGCAGCAACTGAACGTCAAGCTATTGTTAAAGCTTCACAACAAGCTGGTAGTTCTTTTGCGAGTAACCGTTCAAGCAGTGAAACAGTTAAAACATCTTTGTAATTAGTAGGTAATAACTATTAATAAAAACGGATATTCCTATGGAGTATCCGTTTTTTTTTACTGAAGTTTGTTATTCAACAGTTTAGAATTAATAACATTTATCAACAGTCAATTAATCAACCTCACCCCATTACTTACGATAGTTTAATGGATCGATGAGCAACATTACTCAAGGTAATAATATGAGCGAAACAATACATAAAAAATTGTTAATTTTAGGTTCGGGCCCAGCGGGTTACACTGCAGCTGTCTATGCCGCACGTGCTAACCTTAAACCTGTTTTAATCACAGGTATGCAACAAGGTGGACAATTAACAACAACAACTGAAGTTGAAAACTGGCCTGGCGGCGCAGCTGATATGACAGGCCCAGGTTTAATGGAAAGCATGAAAGAACACGCTTTACGTTTTGATACTGAGATTATCTTTGATCACATCAATCAAGTAGAATTAACTAAACCACCATTTACTTTAAAAGGTGACACAGGTACTTATACTTGTGATGCATTAATCATCGCAACAGGCGCATCTGCGCGTTACCTAGGATTAGACTCTGAAGAAGCGTTTAAAGGACGCGGTGTTTCAGCTTGTGCAACCTGTGATGGTTTTTTCTATCGCAACCAAAAGGTAGCGGTTGTTGGTGGTGGTAATACCGCTGTTGAAGAAGCGCTTTATTTATCTAATATCGCTTCAGAAGTTCACCTAGTTCACCGCCGTACTGAATTCCGTTCAGAAAAGATCTTATTAGATCGCTTGAACGAAAAAGTGAAAAACGGCAATATCGTTTTACATACTGACCGTACATTAGACGAAGTATTAGGCGACGACATGGGTGTAACAGGCATTCGTATTAAAGATACATTATCTGATAAAACTGAAGAGCTTGATGTAATGGGTGTATTCATTGCGATTGGTCATAAACCAAATACAGATATGTTCATCGACCAATTAGAGATGAACCACGGTTACCTTAAAGTACAAACAGGTAGTGAAGGTAATGCCACTCAAACCACTATACCTGGTGTATTTGCTGCTGGTGATGTATCTGATCACATCTACCGTCAAGCAATCACTTCAGCAGGAACGGGTTGTATGGCAGCCCTAGATGCTGAAAGATATTTAGATAACCTAAAGTAATTAATTAACTATTTTAGGTTCTGATACAAAAAAGACTGCTTAAGCAGTCTTTTTTATTGGGAGATTAAACGTTAATTAAGAATGAAATTCATTACAAGCAAATAATGTATTCTCAATCAAAGTAGCCACTGTCATAGGACCAACACCGCCTGGTACAGGTGAAATGTAAGCAGCTCTTTCTTTAGCTGTATCGAAATCTACATCACCGGTAATTTTACCACTTTCTAAACGGTTAATACCAACATCAAGTACAATCGCCCCTTCCTTAACCCATTCACCAGGAATAAAGTTAGCTTTACCGCGTGCAACCACTAAAATATCCGCTTGGCGTACATGGTGCTCTAAATCGCTAGTAAAACGGTGACAAGTCGTTGTTGTACAACCCGCTAACAGTAACTCTAATGTCATAGGGCGACCAACAATGTTAGAAGCTCCTACTACGACCGCATGTTTGCCATGTAGGTCAACATCAATAGTCTCCAGCATAGTGATCATGCCACGTGGCGTACAAGAACGCAGTTTAGGGATACGTTGCGCTAAACGTCCTACATTATAAGGATGAAAACCATCTACATCTTTACTTGGTTTAATACGCTCAACCACTAAAGTTTCATCAAGTGATTTTGGTAATGGAAACTGCACTAAAATACCATCAATGCTGTCATCATCATTAAGCTGGTCGATCAAAGCTAATAAGTCTTCTTGTGTGGTTGTATCAGGCAAGTCAAAAGCCTTAGATGTGAAACCAACTTTTTCACAAGTACGACGCTTACTTTGAACATAAATTTGTGAAGCAGGATCACCACCTACTAACACAACAGCGAGACCTGGAGCGCGAAGTCCCTTTGCTATACGTGCTTTCACACCTTCAGTTACTTTATCAGTAACTTTAGCCGCAATCGCTTTCCCATCAATGATTTGTGCAGACATCAAGCAATACTCTTTGTAGTTAAGAAATTCTCGCTATTGTCGCAAAACTCACTTAAGAAGTCACATCAAACATACAAAATTTAATAACTAACACTAAACCTTAAACCTTTAGACTACCCCTTTAAATCTCGATATTTTTACTATTTCATTCTCGCTTTGATAATGGCTATAATACGCAACCATAAAATGATCATTAAGTAATCTCCGTTCTAGTTAATGGAAGCGAAACATCATATAAAATCAGATAGTTAAATCATGTAATAGACAATACTGATAATTGCGCGTAGGCAAGACAAATTATTGAAGCAATAACGAGTTATGCACTTCATAGTTGAATCTGCCAAATGATTTAGCGCAGGAATCCTAATAAATAGCGGTATTGACTCGCTTTTCTTATCCAGTATTGAGGTTAAGTACATGGCTATACAGCATTTATCTGATCAAAATATGATTTGATGAATAAGAATTCGATTAATGACTTAAAAATTAGATCTATTAATTACTATCATTAGTATAAAATAAACTTTCTTTTCTCCATTCCACTCTCATGAGAAGTCTTGCATGCAACACTCTTTTACTTTAATGCTCAGACGCCTAATTACAGACTCTAATACCCATTCTGGATTTAGAATTGTAATTGCAATGGCTTGTGTATTTATCCCTGCTATTTTTGACCTACAATTTGGTTTCTTTAAACAATCAAGTTTAGCGATTTCTCTTTCATTATGTTTAGGCGTGTTAGCGTCGGCTATTGTAGAAGTTGATGAAAATACTAAAGATAGACAAAAGTTTATTGCCACGGTAATTGCTTGCTTCTTTGTTGCATCATCGAGTGTTGAATTACTTTTACCCTACCCTATTTTATTCGCTGTGGGTTTGGGCACATCTACTTTTGCGTTTATGATGTTAGCAAGTTTAGGTATGCACTATAGCCGCATTGGATTCGGGGCAATCCTTATTGCGATATATACCTTAATTGGCCATCAACCAGAAGCTGCATGGTTTGAGTCTCCAATGTTATTAGCCTTAGGAGCTTTGTGGTATGGGCTGTTTGCTATTGCTTGGTCACATTTAAGCCCTAACCGAACATTACGAGAACAATTAGCACAATTATTTTATGCATTAAGCCGTTATCAGTTACAAAAATCTGAACTGTTTGATACGCAAAAAAGTAACTCTCGACAGGCGATTACCGATACCCGCCAAAAATTAGCCCAATTGAATATTAGTATTGTGGCTCGATTAGCCTCATCTAAAGATATGGTAAAGGGGCAATACCAAGCTAATAGACGTCAACAAGAATTAGCGCGCCTTAATCAATATTATCTTGTTGCTGAGCAAATCCATGAACGTATTTGTGCAAGTCAGTATCTATACAGCCAGTTAGAGCATACCTTCGGCCGTAGCCAGATTTTAGAAGGCTTTCATCAACTTTTATTACAGCTCAGTAGTGATTGTCACCTAGTCGGCAGCTGTATTAAAGACAAACATCCATATTTACATAGCAAACGTTTAAAATGGACTGTACAAGCCCTATCGGATCAACTCCTACTATTAAAACAAAAATTACAATCGTTTGATAATAACCAAGAAGCAATGCAAGCTCTTCAGGCTATTTATGATAACTTAAATGGAATTGATCAATTATTAATGTCATTGACCAATGTTAAATCGCAGCAATATCCAATTATTGTAGATAATGAACAAACGTTGCCACGTCCTTTTTGGAAAGTATTATTCGAAGCCTACCAACAAAAAACACCCGTATATAAACATGCAGTGCGTATTAGTGTCTCCTTAGTGATCGCTTTTGCCATACAAGCTAAATTTAATCTTAATAATGGCTACTGGATCCTTCCTACAGTATTGTTTGTTTGCCAACCCAGTTTTAGTGAAACACGCAAACGATTAATGTTAAGAAGCTTTGGTACCTTATTAGGCATTTTACTCAGTTTTCCCATTTTCTATTTTTTGCACGATACACTCTCACAAAGTGTATTGATGGTATTGGCAGCATTTTTATTTATCACCTATGTAAAAACCAATTATGGGCTCGCGGTTATTTTTATTACCATCATGGTGATGATCTTAACTAATCTATTGGCACCTTCTGGTATTGCTTTCTTATACGCCCGAATTTATGAAACTTTAATTGGTTGTGTGCTCAGCTTTGCTGCAATCAGTGTTATCTATCCAGATTGGCAATTTAAACGCTTTCCAGGCTTGGTTAATAACCACCTTTTAAAAACTAGCCGTTATTTTAAGCAGGTTGCACAGCAATATCAGTTTGGTCGAAGTGAAAGTATTATCTTCCGTCAAACTCGTTTCGCCGCTTTTAAGTCTGATTCAGCGTTAACCAATGCTTGGCAAAGTATGTTATTTGAACCGAATTCAAAGCAGCACCTTAAAAAAGAGGTTTATGGATTAGTTAATCGATGTGATGCTTTGTGTTGTTATATTGCTGCCCTTTCATCGCACCGTCATAAAATTGAATTAGAAACTGAATTAGCCGTGTTATCAGAGTTATTTGAAGCTACATCTCAACAAATTTTATTTACCTATCGTCCCGAGTTAAAACAGTCATCGGAGAATCAAATCGATATTGATAGCTTTGAACAATATAAAGAAAATATGTCCGATGAAGCTAAACTAATTGTGGAACAACTAAGGTTAATTGCTTTTTCAGCTATGGATATACAACTCTTATTAACCAAGATTGAAAGTGTTAATGAGAAAAATAGACGCAATGCACAGTAGACACAGCTAACCTTGCTTTTAAGATAGGCAATTTGTAACTTTTATTATAGAATTTTGCAGCAATCAAGCGTCCACTGATAAGAGGAAGATAACTTGCTTTTTAATGGTCAAGACATTGCAACTGATGCGCAAGGCTACTTGCTCGATTCCACACAATGGGATCTTGCTTTAGCGGAGTCAATTGCAAACATAGAAACAATTACAATGACAGAAGAACACTGGCAAGTGGTTTACTTTGTACGCGAGTTTTATGAGGAATTTAATACCTCACCAGCGATTAGAGCCTTAGTAAAAGCGATGCAAAATAAATACGGTAAAGATAAAATAAGCAGTCGTTACCTGTATAAATTATTCCCTGATGGTCCTGCAAAGCAAGCCACCAAAATAGCGGGTTTACCAAAGCCAGCTAGATGTATTTAAGTACTTAATAAAGGAAAGATAAGATGCCTAAGGCAAGTGATATCAAGAAAAACACCGCAATTGAATTTAATAACAGCGTTTACATCATTAAAGACATCGAACGTTCTGTACCGCAAGGTCGTGCTGGAGGTAGTTTATACCGCATGCGTATGTACGACGTAGTTACAGGTGCAAAAACAGATGAAACTTTCAAAGACAGTGATATGCTGACATTAGCAGACCTAATCCGTCGTAATGTTATGTTTTCTTACATTGATGGTGAAGAGTATGTATTCATGGATAATGAAGACTACACACCTTACAACTTAAATAAAGAAAGCATTGCTGAAGAAGTATTGTTCATTGATGAAAATACACAAGGTTTACAGGTAGTGATTGTTGATGGTTCACCAGTAGGTGTTGAATTACCTGCAAGTGTAGATTTAACTATTACTGAAACTGACCCATCCATTAAAGGTGGTTCAGCAACAGCACGTACTAAACCTGCAATCTTAACAACAGGTTTAACAGTACAAGTACCTGAGCACATTTCAACGGGTGATAAAATCCGTGTAAATACTACCGAAAAGAAATTCATGGGCCGTGCTTAATTAGAGCGATTGATTAACCATAACAGATAGAAACAATAAAGCCGATATTAATTATCGGCTTTATTTTTATATAATGTAAACAACATTAAATATCTGCCGTTAATCTAATCGGCGATTTGCTAGTACTATCTTTACTAAACAGCTTCTACTGTCAATACACCGACTTGCATATTGACTATCTTCACTTCAGTACCAGCTATTAACGCTTGCTTTGATCTAACTTTCCAATCAATACCTGAATATCGATGACTGACGGTTTTACCTAACTGTAGATCTTCTTCTAGAGTAAATGTTTCCCCTACCATGCCATTTTCAACTTGGTGAGCCTCAACGCTATTTTGCATACGCTTCATTGGTTTCCAGCTAACTAAAGCAACGAGTGATGATATAACCGCCGTTGCAAGTAAGGCATTAACTAAGGTTTCAGGTAAAAAACCTAATGCCATTAATAAACCAGTAATAATGGTTCCTACGCCTACAAATAATAATACAAAGGTTGAAAAACCAAGTACTAGCACTTCAATCACTAAAAATATTAGACCCAGCACAACCAGAGTTTGTGGAAGGTGTGTCAGTATGTATTCCATAATTAGCCTTTATCTTTATTTAAACTCGTAATAATTGTCATTGCTTGTGCAACCATTGAAGCTGCATCGTTACCACTGTCAGGTAGCAATACTACTGACGATTCCTTAGCTATAGCAGCTTTAGCTTGAATTGCCTTAGTAGCAAGATCTAGCTGGATCGCTTTTTGACCTGATTCTGTATTGGCAGCTTCACCAACTTTATTTAACGCTTCAGCTTGTGCTTCCGCAACAGCAATGATTGCTTCTGCTTCACCTTGTGCACGTAATACTTGTTCTTCTTTTTCAGCTTGAGCTTGTAATACAACGGATTGCTTTTGACCTTCTGCGACATTAATTGCCGCTTGACGATCACCTTCAGATTCTAAAATTTGAGCACGTTTAACACGCTCAGCTTTCATTTGTGTCTCCATCGCTTCCATTACAGTCGTTGGCGGCACAATATCTTTAATTTCATAACGCAGAACCTGAATACCCCAAGGACCTGCAGCTTCGTTGATTGATGCAACGATATTAGTGTTTAGAACATCACGTTCCTCAAAGGTTTTATCTAACTCCATCTTACCTAATTCTGAACGCATCGTAGTTTGTGATAATTGGGTAACAGCAAATACATAATCATCAACACCGTAAGTCGCTTTGTATGGGTCTAACACTCTAAAAAATAATACGCCATCGACGTTAGGGTATTGATTTGGTCCATAAAGTTGACTGCAACGTGCGACCTGAGGGTGATACGGGCTAAGGTCTAAAGCCATATCAAAGGTTTCTTTATGATCACTCGGCCCATTAGGATCTAGTTTTTCAGCACTCACCTGTCCCCAACCACGGTGATTACTTGAATGTTGAATATTAATTTTTTGTTTAGCAAACTCAGGTAAAGAGAAAAAAGTATTTGCCATTGACTGTACGCTATCAAACTGTTGTTTTGGAATACCATGGCCTGTTATATAAAAAAATCCAGTATCACGACATGCTTTATCAATGGCCGTAATGACGTCACTCCACTGGCTAATATCATCACTTTGTAGCGCACTTATATCAATGATGGGTAAGTTTAAGGTCATATTGTGTATCCTAAAATTGGGTATTTATTTAAGCGAGGAAACTTAGTACTAGCGAACTAGTACTAAGTGGGGTAACTATTTACTGTGGAATTTTTGCATCGATGCCTTCTACATACCACATCAAGCCAGCTAACTCTTTATCTGTTAGCGTTTTACCTGCAGGAATAACTTCGTTACCCTGGTTATCCTTCATTGGACCTGTAAAAGGATGGAATTCACCCGACTTAATTTTTGCTTCAGCTTCACTGATTGCCGTTTTGATATCATCACTTAGATTTGGGTTAACAGAAACGATTTGTAAAATCTCTTCTTTGAAACCGCCCCAGTAATCTTCAGGTTTCCAAGTGTTATCCATGATCTTCTGCACGGTATCAATGTAGTAAGGTCCCCAATGGTCACGCACTGAGAACATATGCGCAGTAGGTGCAAAGTGACTCATGTCAGAAGCTTGGCCAATACCCATTTTACCACGTTTTTCAGCAGCAATTAGCGGTGCTGGGCTATCTGTATGCTGAAGAATCACATCAGCACCTTGATCCATTAAAGCATTTGCTGCATCAGCTTCTTTACCTGGGTCGTACCAAGTACTTACCCAAACAATTTTCATTTTCACATCAGGATTAACACTTTTAGCGCCCAAGTAAACTGCATTGATATCGCGAATAACTTCTGGAATTGGGAAAGAAGCAATGTAACCCAATACGTTCGACTCTGTTTCCATACCTGCTGCAACACCAGAAACATAACGACCTTGATATGTACTTAATAAGTACGTACCGACATTTTTACTGCGCTTATAACCCGTTGCATTTTCAAAATGCACTTTAGGGAAACGTTTTGCCACTTTAATGGTTGGATTCATAAATCCAAAAGAGGTCGTAAAGATCACATCATGGCCAGTTTTAGCTAATTGAGTAATAACTCGCTCAGCATCAGCACCTTCAGGTACATTTTCAACATAAGTTGTTTCAACTTTTCCATCAAAATGCTTTTCTAACTCTAGTCGACCTTGGTCATGCTCGTAACTCCAGCCATGGTCACCAACAGGGCCTACATACACAAACCCCACTTTTAATGGATCATCCGCAGCTTGTGTTGTTGGCAATAAGAACGCGTTAACAGCCAAAGCAGCAGCTGTCACTAATTTGTTGAACTTCATAAATAACTCCCTTTTATTTAACATCAAATTACATTTAACTACAGTTAACTAGCAAAAAGCAAACCAATAAAAGGTTTAACGCCTTCAAAGGTTACTTTGTTAGCTAAAACAGGAGTTTATGTGATTTATTTAAGCTCTCTAGTATTCAAAAAATTTATGTTTTGTTCTGTTTTGGTGCATTTTCCTGACCATTTGCACAAATTGTGAGGTGTTGTTGTGGGATGTTGTTGTGAGGTATTTTTGTAAGCTGTTAGCCTCAATGTTAAAGCTTCCACTCATTTCACCAGTAAAACTATTTTCACTTTTATCTATAAAGTTTAATTGACTGATCTACACCCTTACTACAAACGTAAGATATAAAAAAATAACTTTTAAAGGATTAAAATTATGTTTAAACATTTATTATCTGCTCTGTTTTTATGCATCATCTCCTCTAGCTCATACGCAAACATTGAAGTTCAATTTCGTGATGGCGCTCCAAAAGATAAATTCACTATTAGTAATACAAGTAAATGTGATGTGCAAAAAATCGCGATGAATATTGACTTAACGAACAGTAATGGGCGTCTAATATTTGATACTACGGCATCGGGTCAAGGCGTAGAAGTATTCCAACCTTTTGAAGTCACCAAGGGTCAGGTATCACTTAATAAAACTGGTAATGTCAATGATGGCGACAAATTATTATCTCTGATAATTACTTCTATCGCAGCTAATGATACAGCTAGTTTCACTATTGACGTTGATGATACGCTTGCAAAAAGTGAGTTAGGTAATATACGCGTTACTGACGCAGAAATAGCTAAAGGCACAGTTAGTGCAACAATTAATAATAATGAAGTGCTAAATGCCACTTTCGACGACAAGGGTAAAGCAGTATTGTTAATGGCTAACTGTGCAAATTAAAAAATATCGATAAACTTTGATAATTTAGTTTTGCCTCTCTGTTCTTAAACAAACAGAGACAAATTAAATTATTTAGACGTTAATGCTTTTACCATTACATCTAGTTGCTGAACCGCTTCTTCAGCGCTCAATGACTCGCTATTAAAGTAATCGCTGATCAACTGAATTATTTGCCCTTGTTGATGACTGCTAGTCGCCATGTTTTGAGTAAATGATGGGACTTTTATTTTATGGTCAAAGTCATAGGCTGATTGTTTTGAGCACGCATCAAAGCTACTTAAGTCAACGTTTTGACGAGCAGGAATAGAGCCTTTTGCTTTACTAAAATCTATTTGAAACTCAGGTGATATTAATGTGTTTACAAAGACTTTTTGGTTGGTCTGCTCTACGTCTGTGTTTACTTTTTTGAACAAAACAAAACTATCAATATTATAGCTAAAAACCTCTTCAGTACCCGGTGCAGGCACACAACGATAATCTTTTAACGCTTCTTTCCCCGCTGCTGTCCAACTGCCTTTAACCCAGTCCCCCATAAAAAACATAGCAGCTTGATCATTGATAAAGGATTGAGAAGCCCAAAACCAATCTTGTCCCTGTTGTGCGATAGAAGTATAACGATGTAAGCGCTTGAATAACTTAAACGCTTCAACCATAGCTGCTGAGTTAATCACACTATTGTCAAAATAAACAAAAGCCTTAATGTAATTGTCAGGGCCTAATACTGAGATCGCTATCGATTCAAACAATAACGCATCTTGCCAAGGGGTACCTCCCATTGATAAAGGTTTTATCCCTTTGGCTTGAATGAAATCAGCCACGGTAAAAAACTGTTTCCAAGTAGTGGGGGCAGCTAAACCGAAACGCTTAAAAATTTTTGTATTCAACCATAGCCAGTTCACTCGGTGAATATTAATAGGTACGCCCATATATTTGTTGTCTACTGACACATCATTAATAACAACTTCAGGCAAAAAATTAGTCCAAGCACGCGTATCTACCAACTTATCAATAGATACTAACATGCTTAATTTATCCCACTCAGTAATGTCAGGACCTTTGATTTGAGCGGCTTCAGGTGGCGTTCCTGATAAAGCGCGCATTTGTAATACATGTATTGCACCATCACCACCACCACCCACTATGGCAAAGTCTTCAAACTCAATATTCTTAATTTTAAGATGATCCACTAACACCTGTTTAGATTGAAGTTCTCCAGGCTCAGTCCACCAGTGTAAGACTTCAAAAGGTGCAGCATTGGCTGTGTAACTTAAAATATAGGTACCAATACAAAACACTGTAGACAGCGACTTTATGATATTTTTATTCATTAGCATGCTCTCGGTAAAACAACACATACTGCAAGTCCACCCTGAGGGTGATTAAATAGGTGTATCTCTCCACCATGTGCTTGAATGATATTACGAGCAATACCCAAACCTAAACCATGGCCTTGTTTATCGTTATGTAAGCGCACATAAGGCGTAAAGATTGAACTTAAATCTGACTCGGCGATACCAGGCCCTTGATCCCTCACCGTAATGACTAATGAATGAGCTGAATCTTTAACAAATACATCCACTGTCGCGCCATATTTCACACCATTATCGATAACATTGGATAGCGCTCTTTTTAAAGCATGGGGTTTGCCTCGAAATGTATCCTTGGTATTGATATGTAATCTAATCACGTCTTTTTGCGTACCAACGATCTGTTGTAATAATTTATCAATATTAATATTATCGATGTTTTCATGAATATTAGTATCTTTCACTGTTTGCAGTGCCGCTTTAACCAACATTTCTAGATCTTCTAAATCAACATTAAACGCATCCGTTTGTTTTTCATCTTCCAATAATTCCGCCCGTAAACGTAAACGCGTGATTGGTGTTTTTAAATCATGAGAGATTGAACGAAATACCTCTTCTCTATCCTTTATATAACTTTGTAGTTTCTGTTGCATATGATTAAAAGCACGAGTCGCCGCAACAATTTCTGTTGCCCCTTGCTCTACTAGAGGAGGTTTAGTGAAGTCTATACTAAATTCCCCAACTGCTGATGCTAAATTTTTTAAAGGTTTTGTTTGCCAATAAAAAATCAAATAAATAAAAGTTAAGAGGATGAAAGTAGTCACCGTAATGGATACAAACTGCTGAGTTGAAATTGGTGACGGATCATCTAATAAATACGGAGGAGGTAAAACCGCGGCTAAATATAGCCATTCGTTTTCACCTAGCTCCATTTGCAATACCAAAATTGGAGGGCTGACTGACGGAATCATTAAACTATAAGCACCCCAAGACGGCGGCAGATCTTTGAGTAAAATATTATTATTAATGACATGTAAATCATCTGGGCTAGAAAACTCTAAGTATAAGGTCCTATGCTCACCCAATTTTTTCTGAACTATCCCCTTCATGTCACTTAGCACTTGCTGCTTTAAATCACTGTTGTTAATAGGATTGATGTCTATCATTTTTTTATTTAATGAAACAAAAAAACGCGAACCACCTAAATCTCGTAATTGCTCTAAAACTAAATGGCGATAACTATTGGGTAATTTTTGAAAAAAGGAAATAGTACTCACTGCACTATTTGCTAAATTTTGTGCATTAGCAATCACTGCATTTTTTTCAGTATCGGCAATTTGTGTTACCCAAAACAGGCTGGTCAAACTTTGTGCCAGCACCACAGACACGATAGTCAGTAGCAGCATTCGCGAGATCAACGATCCAAATAGTTTTCTAATATAAGCCATGTTTTACCAATTATGATTATTCTGTGAGTCGTTGTATTTCAGCAATGAAAACATAACCTGCGCCACGTACGGTTTTAATGATTTGTGGATTTTTGGCATCGTCTCCTAAGTTTTGGCGTAAACGACTTAAATGCACATCAATAGCGCGCTCATTAGAGAAAGCATCTCTACCATGTAAAGTTTGACAGATTTTATCTCGAGAAATAGCCTCATTTGGGTTCTCTAGAAATAACATCAACAATTGAAAATCCGCACCTGTTAACGATAAACTTTCACCATTATCATTTAATAAGGTCTGTTGTAATGCATCCAACTTCCATTGCGCAAACTTCATAAAACGAGGTTTTACTGAATCAATGGCAGCTTTATGGAAAGCACTTCTGCGTAATAACGCTTTAATACGTGCAAGTAATTCTCGAGGGCTAAATGGTTTAGCCATATAATCATCAGCACCAATTTCCAAACCTAACACTCGATCGACTTCATCTGAATTAGCAGTCAACATAATAATAGGCACATTAGAATTTTGACGAACACGCTGACACAAAACAAAGCCATCGTCACCTGGCATCATAATGTCTAATACAATTAAGTCTGGTTGATGTAACGCTAACTGTTTTTCCATCTCAATACCGTCTTCAGCGGAGATAACGGAAAATCCGACTTTACTGAGATATTCCGATAATAACTCTCGAATAGTTTTATCATCATCGACGACTAAAATTTGTTTACTATTTGACACATGAACTCGCTTATTACAGAAAAAATTTGATAATGAAAAAATCACCAAAAGAGAAACCATTTTAAACTAAACAAGTAATCGCAAACAATAAACGCTATGGTTTTGTTGTAGAGTATTGATTCACCCCGCAAAAACACAACAAAATCATTAAAAAAAACGCACAAATATAAAGTCTATTATTCAAACAAATACAAAGTTAAACCATTAACTTTCAATAACATAAAAACAGTGAATATTTTAATTTAAATAAACCCGTCTTTTAAGCTTGCACTGGCTATAAACGATGATAAAATGCGCGCGTTTTCAAATTCAACTCACAAATTATTTTAACGATTAACTATTAAACGGAGGCCTATACAATGCAAACACTTAACATTGACTCATCTAGATCTCTAAATCGTTATTTTAACCCCCAAAAACAATACTCATTACAACATCGCGAACGTACAGTCGAACCTTGAGCCATTACTCTTAAGCACTGTAAATTTCGTACCGAATATTTGTAATAAATTTATTGCTATGCCTTATTTACTCAATTTATTTTTATAAATTGCTGTATTTTAATTTTTCCAGTTTAGTGGAGCGTAAAATGCCGAACGTCCTAAATTTAGCACCAGAATGTCACTCTTTAAACGATTCAGAAGTACCTGTTGTTACTTCTCCATATGACTTAACGCCCGATGAAGTATTATTAAGTCAAGAACACTATGAATCTGAAGTACGTTCATACCCACGTCGCCTACCTATTGCGATAAAAAATAGCCGTGGAGCTATCGTAGAGGATACTAAAGGCCAAGTATATTTAGACTGTTTAGCATGTGCTGGAGCACTACCGTTAGGCTACAATCACAAAGAAATAAACCAAGTATTGATTAATCAAATCAACATGGGTGTACCTTACCAAACATTAGATTTAACGACTCCAAGTAAAGATGCGTTCATTAAAGCTGTAATGCAGTTTTTACCGACTAATTTCGCTAAAACAGCACGTATTCAATTCTGTGGCCCTTCTGGCGCTGATGCTGTAGAAGCGGCAATTAAGTTAGCTAAATTATACACTAAACGTAATACCATGATGTCATTCCAAGGTGCTTACCACGGTATGACTAATGGTTCATTAGCCTTGACTGGTAACTTAGGCTCAAAAAGTCGTCGTACAGGGTTAATGTCTGACGTACACTTTATGCCATTCCCATACAGCTTCCGTTGTAAATTTGGCTTAGGTGGTGAAGAAGGCGCAAAACAAAGTATCCGTTACATTGAATCAGTATTATGCGATGACGAGTCTGGCATTACTAAACCTGCTGCAATAATTGTTGAGCCTATACAAGGTGAAGGCGGCGTGATACCAGCACCGAAAAAATGGTTGCAAGAATTACGTCGTATTACTACTGAACACGGTATTTTACTGATCTTTGACGAAGTACAATGTGGTATTGCACGTAGTGGCGATCACTTTGCTTTTGAAGAGTCTGGTATTGAACCAGATATTCTTATCCTATCTAAAGCGATTGGTGGCGGTATGCCAATGTCGATTATTCTTTACCATGAGAAATTCGATTGTTGGAATGCAGGTGAGCACACAGGTACCTTCCGTGGTAACCAATTAGCCATGGCGAGTGGTGCAAAAACACTAGAAATTATTCAACGTGATAATTTAGCAGACAATGCTGCACAACGAGGTGAGCAACTTCGTGAAGGTTTACGCCGTGTTCAAGCAAACTTCCCACATATCGGAGAAGTACGAGGCCGAGGTTTAATGAACGGTATCGAAATCGTTAAACCAGGCGAAACCAATGCGTTAGGCCAAGCCGTTGCAGATCCACAATTAGCTATCGCCATTCAACGTGCCGCATTAGAGTTAGGTTTGATTATTGAGAAAGGTGGACGTCAAGGTGCTGTATTACGCTTCTTACCTCCGCTAGTTATTAGTGAAGTGCAAATTAACTTTGTAATTGACACCATTGAAAAAGCAATCAAAATTGCAGTGGAAGCACAATAATGACAGCAACCAACAACTGGTCAGGATATTTTGCTCAGCTTGGTGAGAATCAAGCTTTTGAGCAAGCAACTGCACAGACTAAAGCAGCAATTGATGGTTTATTTCAACATGCAACTACCCCTTATTCAGGGCTTGAGCCTGCATTATTGAAACAGCAGCTTAATGCAGTGGACTTCACACAACCAGCGCCGTTAGCTGAAGTGATCGAAACCACTAACCAACTGGTTGCCAAAAACTCATTATTAGTGCAGCACCCACATACGATTGCACATTTGCACACACCGCCTTTAATCGCATCGATTGTCGCTGAACACTTTATTGCAGCGTTAAATCAATCAATGGATTCTTGGGATCAGGCCCCTGCTGCCACTTTCGTTGAGCAACAAATGGTAGATTGGTTATGTAATACCTACCAAATGGGTGAGCGTGCCGATGGGGTTTTCACCAGCGGTGGTACACAAAGCAATTTAATGGGTTTGTTGTTAGCACGAGATTGGTTTGCATACCAACAATCACAACATGATGTACAGCAAGACGGTTTACCTGATTACGCTCAAAAAATGCGTATCATCTGTTCAGATAAGAGCCACTTTACCGTACAAAAATCAGCGTCGTTAATGGGTTTAGGTGAACGCAGTGTTGTCTTGGTGAAAACCAATGTACAAGGGCAAATTGATGTTGATGAATTACAATTAATCATTGAGGCACTAAAAGCGCAGGACCTATTACCTTTTGCTGTTGTTGCTATGGCAGGTACTACTGACCATGGTGCGATTGATGATCTAGAAGCGGTTGTTGATATCGCACGCAATGCAGGTTGCTGGTCACATGTCGATGGTGCTTATGGCGCCGCGTTACAATTAAGCGAACAACATAAAAACCGCCTTAAAGGCATTGAACTAGCAGATTCTGTCAGTGTTGATTTCCATAAACTGTTCTATCAAACAATCAGTTGTGGTGCTTTATTAATTAAAGATAAAGCTAACTTTAATACCTTATTACATCATGCTGATTACTTAAATCGCGAAGGTGATGAACTGCCTAACTTGGTGGATAAAAGCATTGCGACGACGAAACGTTTTGATGCATTAAAAATGTTTATGACATTAAAAGCAGTTGGTGTGAAACAGTTTGGTGAATTTTACGATCATCTACTTTCTTTAACACAAGACGTAGCAGATAAGATCCATCAAAACCCGCATTTTGAGTTATGTTGTACTCCGTTACTCTCAACGGTATTGTTCCGCTTATCAAGTAAAGTTCAGGGCGAGCTGAATGAAATTGAGTTTAATCAGTTACATCAAACCTTACGTTTACAACTATTAACCAGTGGTGAAGCTGTGATTGCAGAAACCAAGGTTGATGGGCAATTAGTGCTTAAATTTACGTTATTAAACCCATGTTTAAATAGCGCAGATTTCGATTCATTAATCGCTAAGATTGAAACGACTGCTCTGCAATTAATCAATCAATAAAA
>NZ_JBAHZA010000070.1:0-616 GCF_036697365.1 Psychromonas arctica | reverse complement strand
ATTATGAAATCGTAGATGGTACAGTTGTCTTAACAGAAGCGGGCGCAGAACTTGTCAATAGTGGCGAAGAATTACCTACATTTACATTAACACCAAATGACGGCACTACTGACGGTGAAGCCGCAACTGTTGAGCCAGGTGTTACTACTACCAATGATGCACCAGAAATAACTATTACTAGCAGCAATGACTTCACTGAAGATGACGGCAGTGCCGTTGAAGGTGCTGTGGTTGCGACGTTTGAAACAACAGATGAAGACGGTGACGAGGTTACTGTTACATTGAGCGATACCGTAAATTATGAAATCGTAGATGGTACAGTTGTCTTAACAGAAGCGGGCGCAGAACTTGTCAATAGTGGCGAAGAATTACCTGCATTTACACTAACACCAAATGACGGTACTACTGACGGTGAAGCCGCAACTGTTGAGCCAGGTGTTACTACTACCAATGATGCACCAGAAATAACTATCACTAGCAGCAATGACTTCACTGAAGATGACGGCAGTGCCGTTGAAGGTGCTGTGGTTGCGACGTTCGAAACAACAGACGAAGACGGTGACGAGGTTACTGTTACATTAAGCGATACCGTAAATTATGAAATCGTAGATGGTAC
>NZ_JBAHZA010000069.1:0-631 GCF_036697365.1 Psychromonas arctica | reverse complement strand
CATCATCAATGCTACCGCTTAGCGCTGGTGACGTATCATTGGTCACTAACGCATCAATACTGACGTTAATACCTACGGTATCGACGTTGATTGTGCCTGTGTTCGTCGCGTCGTTACCTGCTGCATCAGTTGCTGTTACTGTGATAAGGGTTTCACCATCATCCAATGCAGGGAGTGTGTTATCCGCTAAAGTCCACGACCCATCCGCATTGTTAGTTGCTGCGTATTCGATGCCGTCCACGGTTACCACCACGGTGGCTGTTGTATCTTCGACATTACCCGTTAACATTGGCGTGTTATCAGTGGTAATAATAGAGTCGACGCTAATTATTGGAGCGGTGGTATCCACTTCAATGGTGGTCGTTGCACTATCCGTATGGCCCGCTTCATCACTCGCAGACACACTGATCACAACGTAGCCTTCGGCTAATTCGGCAATCGTATCCGCTGCTAAACTCCAAGTGCCATCGCCGTTATTGACAGTCGTGTAGTCAATACCATTGACAGTAACAATCACAGTCGCTGTGGCATCATCAATGCTGCCACTTAACGCCGGTGACGTATCATTCGTTACTAAGGCATCGATACTCACATTTAAACCCGTTGTATCTACTTCAACGGTGCCAGTATT
>NZ_JBAHZA010000068.1:0-635 GCF_036697365.1 Psychromonas arctica | reverse complement strand
ATTGTTATTACCATTAATGGTGTCGATGATTTATCTATCGTAGCTGGCGATGCGACCGGCGCGGTGACTGAAGATGAAGCCGCGACGTTAAGCACGACTGGTACATTATCGCTAAGCGATGTTGATAGTTCAGACAACACAACCTTTACTGCTGAAACAATTAACGGTACTTACGGCGATATTACTATTGATGCCGACGGCAACTGGACATACGCGGCGGATAACACGCAAGCGGCGATCCAATCATTAGATGACGGCGAGTCGATCACCGATACCATCACTGTTATGACCAGCGATGGTGTTGAACAAGAGATTGTTATTACCATCAACGGCATGGATGATTTATCTATTGTTGCTGGCGATACAACCGGTGCGGTCACTGAAGATAATGCAGCAACGTTAAGCACGACTGGTACATTAACGTTGTCAGATGTTGATAGCTCGGATACAACTACTTTTACTGCTGAAACGATTAACGGTACTTACGGCGATATTACTATTGATGCCGATGGTAACTGGGCATACGCGGCGGATAATACGCAAGCGGCGATTCAATCATTAGATGACGGCGAGTCGATCACCGATACCATCACTGTTATGACCAGCGATGGTGTTGAACAAGAGATTGTTATTAC
>NZ_JBAHZA010000067.1:0-653 GCF_036697365.1 Psychromonas arctica | reverse complement strand
ACACTATTACCAGCTCGATCTGTCGCCACAACGCTCACACTTGTTTCCCCATCATCCAATGCAACAAGTGTATTATCGGTTAACGTCCAAGTACCGTCAGTATTATTAATCGCATCATATTGAACACCATTCACTGAAACCATGATAGAAGCTGTAGGATCATTGACGCCTCCAGTTAACTCGGGAGTCGTATCATTAGTAATAATGGAGTCGACACTTACCACAGGGGCTGTTGTGTCGACTTCAATGGTTGTTGTTGTGCTTTCCGTATGGCCTGCTTGATCACTTGCTGAAACACTGATCTCAACCTCACCTTCCGCTAAATCAGGCAAGGTATCAGCGGCTAAACTCCAAGTGCCATCGCCGTTATTGACAGTCGTGTAGTCAATACCATTGACAGTAACAATCACAGTCGCTGTGGCATCATCAATGCTGCCGCTTAGCGCTGGTGACGTATCATTGGTCACTAACGCATCAACACTGACGTTAAGACCCACAGTATCGACGTTAATCGTGTCAGTGCTCGTAGCGTCGTTACCTGCTGCATCGGTCGCCGTGACCGTGATAGTAGTTTCACCATCATCCAATGCAGGTAAGGTATTATCCGCTAATGTCCAGGTACCATCAGTATTATTCGTTGCTGTATATTCTTC
>NZ_JBAHZA010000066.1:0-671 GCF_036697365.1 Psychromonas arctica | reverse complement strand
CAATGATGCACCAGAAATAACTATTACTAGCAGCAATGACTTCACTGAAGATGACGGCAGTGCCGTTGAAGGTGCTGTGGTTGCGACGTTTGAAACAACAGATGAAGACGGTGACGAGGTTACTGTTACATTGAGCGATACCGTAAATTATGAAATCGTAGATGGTACGGTTGTCTTAACAGAAGCGGGGGCAGAACTTGTCAATAGTGGCGAAGAATTACCTGCATTTACACTAACACCAAATGACGGTACTACTGACGGTGAAGCCGCAACTGTTGAGCCAGGTGTTACTACTACCAATGATGCACCAGAAATAACTATCACTAGCAGCAATGACTTCACTGAAGATGACGGCAGTGCCGTTGAAGGTGCTGTGGTTGCGACGTTCGAAACAACAGACGAAGACGGTGACGAGGTTACTGTTACATTAAGCGATACCGTAAATTATGAAATCGTAGATGGTACAGTTGTCTTAACAGAAGCGGGCGCAGAACTTGTCAATAGTGGCGAAGAATTACCTGCATTTACACTAACACCAAATGACGGTACTACTGACGGTGAAGCCGCAACTGTTGAGCCAGGTGTTACTACTACCAATGATGCACCAGAAATAACTATTACTAGCAGCAATGACTTCACTGAAGATGACGGCAGTGCCGTTGAAGGTGCTG
>NZ_JBAHZA010000065.1:0-671 GCF_036697365.1 Psychromonas arctica | reverse complement strand
ATTATGAAATCGTAGATGGTACAGTTGTCTTAACAGAAGCGGGCGCAGAACTTGTCAATAGTGGCGAAGAATTACCTACATTTACATTAACACCAAATGACGGCACTACTGACGGTGAAGCCGCAACTGTTGAGCCAGGTGTTACTACTACCAATGATGCACCAGAAATAACTATTACTAGCAGCAATGACTTCACTGAAGATGACGGCAGTGCCGTTGAAGGTGCTGTGGTTGCGACGTTTGAAACAACAGACGAAGACGGTGACGAGGTTACTGTTACATTAAGCGATACCGTAAATTATGAAATCGTAGATGGTACAGTTGTCTTAACAGAAGCGGGCGCAGAACTTGTCAATAGTGGCGAAGAATTACCTGCATTTACACTAACACCAAATGACGGCACGGTAGACGGTGAAGCCGCAACTGTTGAGCCAGGTGTTACTACTAGCAATGATGCACCAGAAATAACTATTACTAGCAGCAATGACTTCACTGAAGATGACGGCAGTGCCGTTGAAGGTGCTGTGGTTGCGACGTTTGAAACAACAGATGAAGACGGTGACGAGGTTACTGTTACATTGAGCGATACCGTAAATTATGAAATCGTAGATGGTACGGTTGTCTTAACAGAAGCGGGGGCAGAACTTGTCAATAGTGGCGAAGAATTACCT
>NZ_JBAHZA010000008.1:0-191242 GCF_036697365.1 Psychromonas arctica | reverse complement strand
AAAGATGATATTGATAACCAAAATTTTCAGCAATAAACAACTGGATATCAGTTCCTACTAATCGGACACCCTTATCATTATTTGCCTATGTATTAATATATTCAATGAGTTGAAGTGATTGCATTTCAGATAATCGTGGAGGACGCCCCGTTGTCTTTTTATCAACTAATCCAGCCAATCCATTTTGATGATATTGAGATATTCATTTATTAACGCTAGTGCGGCTCACTTTAAGAAGTTTAGCTATCAGCTGCCTTCTTGAAAATGTGCTAATGCAGAATAACGTACTCTCATACGAACGCTTTTATGTGTTTTGGCCAATTCAGAAAAGTCATGCTTTTTCATATGTTACCAAGTGAGTCCAAGCGTTAATGATAAAATACATTAGATCACATAATTAGGAGGAATAGTATTAGCCGACAGACTAGAGAATGAGCGGGTAAGCTCTGTGTACCCTTTTTAGCCTGTCAGTATACGAGTCGTCGCATACGATGTAGGCAAAGCTAACCATTATTAAATTTTAATCTTACATTCTTAATTAAGCAATCAGGCTGAAAAATGGAATCGTAGAACTCCTCCTCTTAGTAATCTAGCTGTGTTTAGCAAATAGCTGTATGTACGATTGAGATCGCTTGTAAGTGCTATAGAGGCTTCTGATGGACCTAATGAATATAATCTTTTATTTAACTGTTATAAGGCATTTGGTCTGGTTGGGGTTCTTTGTAATGAATAAATTTGAGGAGATTTTAGATATAAAAAAACCGCGATTAAGCGGTTTTTATTTTTTATTACTTAAAGCTAATTAACGAGTGCCAAACACAACGATTGTTTTACCGTGTGCTGAAATTAAGCCTTGTTCTTCTAGCATTTTCAAAATACGACCAACAGTTTCACGTGAACAGCCTACGATTTGGCCGATCTCTTGACGAGTGATTTTAATCTGCATACCGTCAGGGTGTGTCATTGCATCTGGCTGTTTTGCTAAATCTAATAATGTATTTGCAATGCGACCTGTCACATCTAAGAATGCTAAGTTACCAACTTTTTGGCTAGTTACTTGTAGTCTATTTGCCATTTGACGAGAAAGACGCATTAGAATTTCAGGGTTAACTGTAATTAACTGTGTGAATTTTTTGTACGAGATTTCTGCTACTTCACAAGCTGATTTAGCTTTAACTGAAGCACTACGGATTGGATTTTCTTCTTTATCAAATAAACCTAGCTCACCGATAAAGTCACCTTGGTTTAAGTAAGAAAGGATCATCTCTTTTCCGTCTTCGTCTTTTATAACAACTGCAACAGAACCTTTAACGATAAAATATAAAGTATCAGCTTTTTCACCCGCGTGAATTAACATACTTTTTGCTGGGTATTTATGCGTATGGCAGTGTGATAAAAACCATTCTAACGTTGGATCGGTCTGAGGTTTGGTAATGATCATAAACTTCCCTTTGTCTGTAGTAATAGCTTAACTGCTACTTCTTGTTATTTATTCACTAATTCATTTTAGTTATGTATGAATTGTATCGTTTTTTTTTCATACTCTGTAATATTTATGAGTATTAGTTGTGTAATAAATTAGATCTTTGTCATAAATAAGCGCATTTTTCTAACTAATATTTAGATTATGGACTAGTCGATACAAAATTAGCAATTTATCTGTTTTATTATTAATCAGATTGGGCCTGTGAAAATGCCTCTTTACTTACTAAGGTAACACTTTCATGTAGCTCTGAGTACATAATATAAATTTGCTCATTTTTGATTTGTTTCAAAATCTGCAACGTCTTTTCTTCTAATGAAAGTTCAACTTCACCATAATCAGTCCCTTCTCGTAAAATATATTGTTCGATTAAATTGTTTAAAGTGGTTTCATCAAGTTGTTGGTAAGGTATACGCATTGCTTTACTCATTGTTTTTATTAAACGACATATCAATTTTAGAGTGCATTATCATTTTAATATGCTTATTAAAACGGATTGAACTAACCGATATTTAGCTATTGGATTTTGAAAATATTATTTTTACAAAGTATTGATAGTGAATGGCTTTGTCTTTAAATAATAATTACGCCAATTAATGGATCTATTTTACTTGTGAGAATAACTTATTTCTTCGTTGTAATTTTCGTAAATAGAATAACTGTTTAACTTAAACCTTAAACTCGGTCATTTCCTCTGCGCAAAATTTAGAGCTCTTATTTAATGTAATTGATATAACTTATGGATAAATGTAGATCACCTTGTTTATTTGCTTGGTATTATAAGGTTTAAATTATACAGTAGTTATTTCTTAATGGAGCTTATTATGAACATCAAAATACTTGGTTTAGCGTTAATGGCTTTTCCTTTATCTGCTTTCGCAGGCGATATCGAGGCGGGCAAGACAAAGTCTGCAACCTGTGCTGCTTGTCATGGTTCCAATGGTATCTCTAACGTCCCAGTTTACCCTAACCTGCAAGGGCAACATGAAGCATATTTAGTATCTGCTTTAAATGCTTATAAAGCTGGGAATCGTCAAGGTGGGTTGTCTGCTGTGATGGTGCCGCAGGCAACATCATTAAGCGATCAAGATATTGAAGACTTAGCTGCCTATTACTCATCATTAAAATAAATATTCATGCTCGTACGATGTAACATGGCGGCTTTAGATCATGTTACATCGAGTTATTATTGATTGTTATAAATCATCAGAGTGATTAGCTAGGTAACTAGCAACACCTTCTGAGGTGGCCTCCATTGCTGCCTTATCTTTTGCCCATTGTGCTGGACACACTTCCCCATGCTCTTCGTGGAAATTTAAGGCATCTACCATGCGTAACATTTCATCTATATTACGTCCTAAAGGTAAGTCATTTATCACTTGGTGACGTACTTTACCTTGATTATCGATCAGAAAAGACCCACGTAATGCAACACCTTCCTCTTCCAGTTCAACATCATAGGCTTTACAAATTTCATGTTTAATATCTGCTACAAGTGGATATTGAACTGCGCCGATACCACCATTATTGATAGGTGTGTTACGCCACGCATGATGAGAAAACTGCGAGTCGATTGATACTCCAATGACCTCAACGCCACGTGCCTGGAAGTCTCCAAAACGTTTATCAAATGCAATCAGTTCAGAAGGGCATACAAAGGTGAAGTCTAATGGGTAGAAGAAAAGCACTACTTTTTTACCGTTAGCAAAATCTTTGAGATTAAAGTTACTTACAATCTCGCCACTACCTAATACTGCCGCAGCAGTAAAATCAGGGGCTTGTTTGCCTACTAATACCATGTGATTTTCCTTTCTTTAAATTCAAGTCGTATATTGAGTCAATATTTATGTTTTATGTAGCCGACTATGATGCGTTAAATTAAGGCTTTATGAAATGCTTTTATGGAGAAGACTCCATTAATGTGATTGCTATTATTAATTCAACAATAGCAGATCACTGTTAATGGATATTTGGCAATTTTAGATTGTTCGCTTAGGTTGTTGTCTTAATCTATGTCGGCTGGTTACGGGTTTCTTGAATATTGACTAAAGTCTGGCTTACGTTTTTCGTTAAAGGCGTTTCTGCCTTCTTGGCCTTCTTCACTCATATAAAAAAGCATTGTCGCATTACCGGCTAATTCTTGTAGACCAGCTTGACCATCACAGTCTGCATTCAAGGCTGCTTTTAGACAGCGTAATGCCATCGGGCTATTTTGTAATATCTCGCGGCACCATTTTACCGTTTCTTTTTCCAGATCAGCGAGAGGCACAACGGTATTGACTAATCCCATATCAACGGCTTCTTGTGCATTATACATACGACAGAGAAACCAAATTTCTCGCGCTTTTTTCTGCCCTACAATGCGTGCCATGTAACTTGCCCCCCAGCCACCGTCAAAGGAGCCGACTTTCGGACCGGTTTGACCAAATTGAGCGTTATCGGCTGCAATTGTTAAATCACACATCATATGTAATACATGCCCACCTCCAACTGCATAACCAGCTACCATTGCAATAACAGGTTTAGGGCAAGTACGAATTTGACGTTGAAAATCTAGTACATTGAGATGATGACCACCGGTTTCATCTTTATAACCTGAATCACCACGGACACTTTGATCGCCGCCTGAGCAGAATGCAAGATCGCCTTCTCCAGCAAGAATAATCACACCAATCTCTGCGTCATAACGTGCATCTTGTAATGCTTGCATCATTTCGTTTACGGTTTGTGGTCTAAATGCATTACGTACTTGTGGGCGATTGATGGTGATTTTAGCGATGCCTTCAGCCTTGTGATAATAGATATCTTCAAAAGCTAGCGAGCTGGGTTGCCATTGTATTGCGGAATAATGTTTTGATTCAGTCATAGTGACTCCATTACGTATGCCATCAAGGAATTAAACCGCTAATTGCTCAGTTGTTTAATCGTATTGGCATAGTTTATGGGGTCTTGTTGATGTGTATTATGACCTAGGCCATTAAAACAGCGGATTTTAATATTATTAAGTGTTGGAAATAAGCTGGCGACCTGCGCAAATTTAGTGTCTTTTTCACCATATAGATAAGTAATAGGTAAATCTGTCTTTTCTAAAAAGTGACTAGCACATTGTTGGTTGGCTAAACTTGTAGATAACAACATATTCGCTAAAAACACACCGTAATTATGACTTCGTTTTTCAATAATGAATTGTTTTTGAATGTCATTAAGGTCATCAAAAATGGGTTGAGAGTACCATTGCATCAAACTTTCATCGATGGCGTTGGTAGCAAAGTGCGTTGCCCAATCGAGATCAAATTGCCGACGTTGTGTTTTTTCCTGTTCATTATCCAAGCCTAGATGACAAGACTCTAATACTAAGTGTTGTAAACGTTGGTCTTGCTGGGTGCGAGCATAATCTAGAGCAATCCGTCCACCTAGGGAATAACCAATTAAGGTAAAAGAGTGGATGTTTAATGAGGCGAGGGTAAATTGTATTAATTGGTGACAGTTTTCGAAGCCATCTTCTAATGAAATTACACAGCCTGCAGAACGGCCATGACCAGGTAAATCTATGGTGACACAATGATAATCATCTTTGAGTGCTTCTATAGTGCTTTGCCAATCGTTGCGGTTACCTAAAAATCCATGTAAAAAAACTAACGTGGGGTGAGACGTTGAACCTTGCTGTTCACTATATAATGGCATTTTTAATCTGCTCCTTGATAGCGTCTAGTTGTGTTGTCGTTAATTTGTTATCCGTACAAACCTCAATCAGAGTAGTGCAATTTTTTGCGTTATTCATTAATGCTGTTTGATAGTGTGCTTTAAATTCAGAAAATGTACTAGGTTTTACATAATTAATCGAAAATTGTTCACAGGTTTGTGCAAAGGTCAGACCATGAGGGTTCTGATAAAACTGCT
Organism: Psychromonas arctica; assembly: GCF_036697365.1. Lineage (GTDB taxonomy): Bacteria > Pseudomonadota > Gammaproteobacteria > Enterobacterales > Psychromonadaceae > Psychromonas > Psychromonas arctica_A. The sequence goes on along the minus strand of NZ_JBAHZA010000008.1, from coordinate 185,859 downwards.
GTTGCTGTGCTGCAGGAACCGGTAAGAGATTAAAAATCCCACCGCCATCATTATTCAATAATAAAATGATAAAAGGCTTATTGAGTTGTTTGCATAGTGCTAAGGAGTTTAAGTCATATAGGAATGAAGTATCACCAATGATTAAACTACTCGCCTTATTTTTTTGTTTCGCAATACCTACCGCAGTTGCGATTAGACCATCAATGCCACTTGCTCCTCGGTTACTATAAATATGGGAAGAGGTATTAGCGAACATATCTGCAATACGAATAGCGAGGCTATTACCAAGTAGTGTTTGCATCGGCATATGATTGAGCAAATAGGCAGTACTGTTTATTTCATTAAGCGCTTTGCAGTGAGTGTAAGAGGTTAATGTTTCACTGAGCTTTTTCTGTAAATTAACTATTTTATTTAACCAATTTTGATCGGCGTGGCTTTGTGGAATCACAGAGCGAATGAAAGTGCTAGCAGAAGTGATAAATCGTTGTGTGACTGTATGAGTTGGATCGATACGTTGTTGATGCTCTGAAATCACCCAAAGTGGTGCGATGCTGTTATCAATAAATTGAGTAAGGCGTTTACTAATTAAATGATCTGAAAATTGGATGATTAGCTCAGACTCCTGTATTAAATTAGAGAATGTTTGATTCATTAACAGCAAGTCATAGTGCGCAATATTCTGTGCTGAGTTTTGTAGCTGAGACTGCACGTCTGCAAAAAGTGGCAATTGATGCTGAATACAGAATTTTTCAATGGCTAAGGCCTGTTGTTTATCCTGAATTCTTCCTACGACCACTACTATTTTTGAGCTGGGTAAATCAATACAAGTTGGTAAAGCGCTCGGTTCACTTTGATGATAACAAGTGAAAGGAGAGATCTGTTGAGTCCAAGTCTTTAAAGGCGTTAAGTAGTCAGTAAAGTCGCTAAGCTTATGCTCAGGATAAAGTGGCTCCCTAAACGCGACATTGAAGTGGATTGGGCCGAGTTTTGCCTGTTGTGATGCAATTCCCTGATCTAATGTTGATAACAAAAAATTAGGAGAGATCTCGGTTGTTGGGCTAGGGATCTGCTTAAAGAAAATAGGATAGCTAGAAAAAATATGTGGCTGCTCGATGGCTTGATTAGCAGCACAGTCAATTAACTCTGCTGGCCTGTCCGCTGAAATAACAATTAATGGTAAATGGCTTTGTCTTGCTTCAATTACTGCAGGGTATAAGTTTGCAACTGCTGTACCTGAGGTTGTTATTATCACCACAGGTTTAGTGGATGCTTGGCACAACCCAAGTGCAAAAAATCCTAATCCTCTTTCATCAAAATGCACATGTGCAGTGGCTTGTTTATTATTGGCTACGGCTAAAGTTAAAGGTGTTGAGCGGGAACCTGGCGCAATGCAAAAATCACTAATGCCATGACGCGTTAGTTCTTCTATTAATAAGCTTGCCCAGAGTAGATTAATATTAGAATGATAAAATGAAAACTGATTATTATTATCTATTTGCATCTGTAAATCTCCAGTATTCTTTTTATCGACTATTCAAAATAGTTAAAATTGTGCCAATTTTATTATCAAGCTCTTGCCATTCATCACTAGCAACTGATCCAGTGACAATACCTGCCCCAGCAAATAGTTTAATGTTTTTACCCTCTATCAAGGCACTTCTGATGGCAACACTGATGTCACTTTTACGTTGGCTAATATAACCAACAGCTCCGGCATACCAACCTCTCACATAAGGTTCATTATCATTAATAAATTGAAGTGCAGGTAATTTCGGGATTCCGCCGACTGCAGGTGTAGGATGTAATTTATGTAACAGATGATTATCCTGTACTTGCTTGGGTAAAGAAGCTTTGATTGGAACGCATAGGTGCTGCACATTTTGTAATTGCATAACCTGAGTCGGGGAGCAGCTTACCTGAGCTTTTAATTGTTTAAGACTCGCTACGATAAACTCTTGTACGATGTGATTTTCTCGATCTATTTTTTTGTCATGTAATAAACCTTGTTTTAACCATTGGTCTTCATTAATTGTCTTACCCCTTGGTGCTGTGCCTGCAAGGGCTTCGGTAGTGATAGACTGGTGGTGACGTGAATATAAACGTTCAGGCGAACAGCTAATAAAGCATCGTTTTTCTGAAAACTTAAAAACATAATGAAAGCTATTAATATTGGCTTGTTGCCATAATGCCATCACATCCCAAGGGTTTATATTACTGTCAAAAGATAGTTCGGTTTGTCTTGATAATACGACTTTAGGTAATAAGGCTTTGTACTCTATTGCTAGCTCAATTAGCTCTGCCCATTGTTGTTGGTTAGGTATATCTTGTCGGCTGAGCAGCGAGAGCGACAGTACTGAATGGGATTGTGGAACTTGCAATGATCTTACTGCTTTAATGGTATCGTCGATGGTGTTATTACCGTCAAAGTGAAATATTACCTGCCACTCTCCATTCTGCTGTTGGAACACCATTAAAGGGCGAATAAAGCAAGTGCTAGGGAAGTCTGGCCACTGCTCACCTTGTTGCTGAAAAGCAACTCCACCTAAATAGAATTGTTGCTCAATGGGTGCAGGAATATGATTTAACGCTTCAATGCTACCAAAGCTAGCTAGCGTATGAGTATTTTCTTTATTCTGCCAATAGATATGAGGGTACAATGCTTGGTTAGTGTTTGTGGTATTTTCTTGGCCTTTGAGTAGCGTTAATAATGTAATGGGCTCAATTTCAATGGTTAGGTTTTGTGAAGGGTATTGTCCATGATCAAAACGAAACGATTGTAGTTGCTGTATTAATTGGTGTTGCAGTGACTTAAATTTACACATTAGCTTGTTACAACCATAGGTGGTTAATCAACATTTATATAACACTATCTTAAGCATCGTAGGTTTATTATTATTGATAAATATCATCGTTTAGCGCTTTATTTATATAGGACTATTTAGTGAATAAATTCCAAGTTTGGCTTCAAGCCTGTCGATTACGTACTCTACCTTTGGCTGCTTCTTCTATTATTGTTGCTGGTGGGCTTGCTCAGTACTATCAAGTATTTGATATGGGGATTTTTTTATTATCATTATTAACTGCCTTGTTATTACAAATTCTCTCTAATCTAGCGAATGATTATGGTGATGCATTAACTGGGGTTGATGAACAAAGAGTTGGACCACAAAGGGTGATGCAAAGTGGGCTTATTAGTAAACCTACAATGCAAAAAGCACTTATATTTGTCACCTTTGCTTGTCTTCTTTCTGGTTTATCTTTACTGGTGCGATCTTTTGGTGACGACCTTCAACATTGGTTAGTCTTCATCGGGTTGGGTATCGCTGCGATTGTTGCTGCTATTACCTATACGATGGGGAAAATTCCCTATGGGTATCGCGCTATGGGGGATCTTGCCGTATTCTTATTTTTTGGCTTATTAGGGGTATTAGGCAGTTTCTATTTACAGGCCTTAACATTACCGAGCGCTATTTTATTACCTGCTTTTAGTATCGGCTTATTAAGCGCAGCGGTATTAAATATTAATAATATGCGAGACCTGGTAAACGATAAAGCAGCGAATAAAATAACTTTAGTGGTGCTATTCGGACGTCAAAAAGCATTTATTTATCACCTACTACTTATTATCACTGCGATGGCATGTAGTGCTATATACATTTATACTTTACCAGACAGCCAGTTTTGGCAATTTTTATTTTTGTTAATAGCGAGCCCTTTGATTAAAAGTTGTACGCAAATTGCTATTGCTTTAAATGCCCCTGAAAACGAGAGTGCGATTTTCAACGAACAATTAAAAAATACGGCGATTAGTACGTTTGTTTTTTCATTGTTGTTTTCTATTGTACTGATCACATGAACTGCTTAATTTTACGACAAAATACTGTTTTAAATAACAGTGTTTTGGTTTTTTTTCGCGTTTTTCAGAAAATATGACAAAATAAAGTCGAAAAAAACAACATATTTCCGCTTTTTTCTAAATACTGTGTTCTGTTTAACTACAAAGATTGTATAATGCCGCGGGAATATAGCCTCCAATTTTTTACATACAGAGTATAAAAAATGACAGATTTAAGTAAATACAGAAACATTGGTATTTTCGCGCACGTTGATGCGGGTAAAACCACAACTACAGAACGAATCCTAAAACTTACTGGTCAAATCCACAAAACTGGTGAAGTACATGATGGCGAATCTACAACTGACTTCATGGAACAGGAAGCTGAGCGCGGTATTACTATCCAGTCTGCTGCTGTAACTTGTTTCTGGGACGATCATCGTTTTAACGTTATCGATACTCCTGGACACGTTGACTTCACAGTTGAAGTATATCGTTCTCTTAAAGTACTTGATGGTGGTATCGGTGTATTCTGTGGTTCTGGTGGTGTTGAGCCGCAGTCAGAAACTAACTGGCGTTACGCGAATGACTCTAAAGTTGCTCGTATCATCTTCGTAAACAAATTAGACCGTATGGGTGCTGATTTCTACCGTGTTGTTAAGCAAACTCAAGACGTACTAGGTGCTAACCCACTAGTTATGGTATTACCAATCGGTATCGAAGACGACTTCTCTGGTGTTGTTGATCTATTAAGCCGTAAAGCATACGTTTGGGATGATTCAGGTCTTCCTGAAAACTACAAAATCGAAGATGTTCCTGCGGACATGGTTGATAAAGTAGAAGAATACCGTGAAATGCTAATTGAAACTGCATTAGAGCAAGATGAAGATCTACTAATGGAGTACTTAGAAGAAGGTACAGAACCTTCAATTGAAGATATCAAACGTTGTATCCGTACTGGTACTCGTACAATGGACTTCTTCCCTACTTACTGTGGTTCTGCATTCAAAAACAAAGGTGTTCAACTTATCCTTGATGCTGTTGTTGATTACTTACCTTGTCCTACAGATGTTGATCCACAACCTCTTACAGATGAAGAAGGTGAACCTACTGGAGCAGTAGCAACTGTTTCTGCTGAAGAAACATTTAAAGCATTAGCATTTAAAATCACAGATGACCGTTTTGGTTCTCTTACTTTCGTACGTATCTACTCAGGTACACTTAAGAAAGGTGACACTATCCTTAACGCTGCTACAGGTAAAACTGAGCGTGTTGGTCGTATGTGTGAAATGCAAGCTGATGACCGTAACGAACTTACTTCTGCACAAGCGGGTGATATCATCGCTATCGTTGGTATGAAGTCTAACGTTCAAACTGGTCACACATTATGTGATCCAAAAGATCCAATCATTCTTGAAGCAATGGTATTCCCAGAACCAGTAATCTCTATCTCTGTAACTCCAAAAGATAAAGGTTCTACTGAGAAAATGGGTATTGCTATCGGTAAAATGGTTGCAGAAGATCCAACATTCCGTGTTGAAACAGACCAAGATTCAGGTGAAACAATCTTATCTGGTATGGGTGAACTTCACTTAGATATTAAAGTAGATATCCTAAAACGTACTTACGGTGTTGAGTTAGTTGTAGGTGAACCTCAAGTTGCTTACCGTGAAACAATCACGCAAGCAGTTGAAGATTCTTACACTCATAAGAAACAATCTGGTGGTTCTGGTCAATTCGGTAAAATCGATTACCGTATCAAGCCTGGTGAAGCTGGTACTGGCTTTACGTTCACATCTACAGTTGTTGGTGGTAACGTACCTAAAGAATTCTTCCCTGCAATCGAGAAAGGTTTCGAAGGCATGATGGATAACGGTGTACTTGCTGGTTTCCCTGTATTAGACGTTGAAGTTGAACTATATGATGGTGGTTTCCACGCCGTGGATTCATCTGCAGTAGCATTTGAATTAGCAGCACGTGGTGCATTCCGTCAGTCTATCCCTAAAGCGGGTGCTCAACTTCTAGAGCCTGTAATGTCTGTTGACGTATTCACGCCAGACGATCACGTTGGTGACGTTATCGGTGACCTTAGCCGTCGTCGTGGTATGATTGCTGGTCAAGAAGCTGGTGCTTCTGGTGTTCGTATTAAAGCTGACGTACCTCTTTCAGAAATGTTTGGTTACATCGGTTCACTACGTACAATGACTTCAGGTCGTGGTCAGTTCTCTATGGAGTTCAAAAACTACATGCCTTGTCCTTCAGCAGTAGCTGATGCAGTGATCGAAAAAGTTAAAGCTGAAAAAGAAGCTGCTAAGAAATAATATTTCTTAACAATCTTTGAAAGTTCGAGCCCTAATGATGAAAGTCATTAGGGCTTTTTTGTAGCTCTTAAGAAGTTAACAAAAGTGTTTGGGCACTTCATCTTCAGTTCACTACGTTCAATGACTTCAGGTCGTGGTCAGTTCTCTATGGAGTTCAAAAACTACATGCCTTGTCCTTCAGCAGTAGCTGACGCAGTGATCGAGAAAGTTAAAGCTGAAAAAGAAGCTGCTAAGAAATAATATTTCTTAGCACTCTTTGAAAGTTCGAGCCCTAATGATGAAAGTCATTAGGGCTTTTTTGTAGCTCTTAAGAAGTTAACAAAAGTGTTTGGGCGCATCATCTTCAGTTCACTACGTACAATGACTTTAGGTTGTGGTCAGTTCTCTATGGAGTTCAAAAACTACATGCCTTGTCCTTCAGCAGTAGCTGACGCAGTAATCGAGAAAGTTAAAGCTGAAAAAGAAGCTGCTAAGAAATAGTATTTCTTAACAATCTTTGAAAGTTCGAGCCCTAATGATGAAAGTCATTAGGGCTTTTTTGTAGCTCTTAATAAGTTAACAAAAGTGTTTGGGCACATCAGCTTCAGTTCACTACGTACAATGACTTCAGGTCGTGGTCAGTTCTCTATGGAGTTCAAAAACTAGATGCCTTGTCCTTCAGCAGTAGCTGATGCAGTGATCGAAAAAGTTAAAGCTGAAAAAGAAGCTGCTAAGAAATAATATTTCTTAACAATCTTTGAAAGTTCGAGCCCTAATGATGAAAGTTATTAGGGCTTTTTTGTAGCTCTTAAGAAGTTAACAAAAGCGTTTGGGCGCATCATCTTCAGTTCACTACGTACAATGACTTCAGGTCGTGGTCAGTTCTTTATGGAGTTCAAAAATTACATGCCTTGTCCTTCAGCAGTAGCTGATGCAGTGATTGAGAAAGTTAAAGCTGAAAAAGAAGCTGCTAAGAAATAATATTTCTTAGCAATCTTTGAAAGTTCGAGCCCTAATGATGAAAGTCATTAGGGCTTTTTTGTAGCTCTTAAGAAGTTAACAAAAGTGTTTGGGCACATCATCTTCAGTTCACTACTTACAATGACTTCAGGTCGTGGTCAGTTCTCTATGGAGTTCAAAACTACATGCCTTGTCCTTCAGCAGTAGCTGACGCAGTGTTCGAGAAAGTTAAAGCTGAAAAAGAAGCTGCTAAGAAATAATATTTCTTAGCACTCTTTGAAAGTCATTAGAGCTATTTGTCTCGTTTAATTAAGTTACCTCATCTTAATAAATAATTTCTTCTGTTTAACTCGAGGGCTTTTTCTTCTATACTGACAGCATCTTGTCGGAGTGCTAATGGGAATTTCCCAAAGGCTGAGACCACATAAGTAGCTGTGTTTAAAAAGCAGTTGCGTGGGATCCGTGGAACCTGATTGGGCTAGTACCTACGAAGGGAACAAGTAGAAAATATCTGTATATTTTCCATTCTTGGATATTTTTTAACTTCCACATCTATTCGACAAGCAATCTTTTATAAACCGTTTATATTAAACTAGGTAAAGAATGCTATGTCTCAAGAAGTAAATTCAACATTAAAAACCACAGATCGTAAAGGTCTTTCCCGTCGTGAATCACGTGAAGCTGCACAGGACTATATTCAAAGTTTGAATAATCAGTCTTACCCTAATTCAGAGAAAATCTTTATTGATGGTGATATTCACCCGATTAAAGTAGCTATGCGTCAAATCCTACAAACTGATACGTTCGTTGGTGGTTCTGAAGAAAACCCTATTTATGAAAAGAATGAACCTATTCCTGTTTACGATACTTCAGGTCCTTATACTGACCCTAATATTAAAATAGATGTACATGCAGGCTTGCCACGTTTACGTGAATCCTGGATTGGTGCACGTGATGATGTAGAGGCATTAGAGAGTGTAACCTCTAATTTTGCGCAAGAACGTTTAGCGGATGAGTCATTAAATGAATTACGTTTTGCTAATTTACCTAAGCCTTTACGCGCTAAAAAAGGTCAATGTGTGACGCAATTACATTATGCGCGTCAGGGCATTATCACGCCAGAAATGGAATACATTGCCATTCGCGAAAACCAAGGCCGTGAGCGTATTAAATGCGAAGCGTTACTGTCACAGCATGCAGGGCAAAGTTACGGTGCTAACTTACAAGAGTCTATTACACCTGAATTTGTTCGTTCTGAAGTGGCGAGAGGTCGTGCGATAATCCCATCAAATATTAACCACCCAGAGTTAGAACCAATGATTATTGGTCGTAATTTCTTAGTAAAAGTAAACTCCAATATTGGCAACTCTTCTGTTACTTCATCCATTGAGGAAGAAGTGGAGAAGTTAGTTTGGTCAACACTTTGGGGCGGCGATACGGTAATGGATTTATCAACAGGACGTAATATTCATGAAACTCGAGAATGGATTTTACGTAATTCCCCTGTGCCAATCGGCACCGTACCGATTTATCAAGCGTTGGAAAAAGTAAATGGCGTTGTTGAAAATTTAACATGGGAAGTTTTTCGCGATACTTTAATTGAACAAGCTGAGCAAGGTGTGGATTACTTCACCATTCATGCGGGCGTGTTATTACGTTTTGTGCCGATGACGGCTAAACGTGTCACGGGGATTGTGTCACGTGGTGGATCAATCATGGCAAAATGGTGTTTGACTTACCATAAGGAGAACTTTGCTTACGAATATTTCCGCGAAATTTGTGAAATTTGTCAGCAGTACGATGTGTCATTATCGTTGGGTGATGGTTTACGTCCGGGATCGGTTGCAGATGCTAATGATGAAGCACAATTCTCTGAATTAGAAGTACTAGGCGAATTAACCAAAGTGGCTTGGGAATACGATGTACAAGTGATCATTGAAGGGCCTGGCCATATTCCAATGCAAATGATCAAAGAAAATATGGATAAACAGTTAACAGAATGTTTTGAAGCGCCTTTCTATACATTAGGTCCGCTGACTACCGATATTGCACCGGGTTACGATCATATTACATCTGGAATTGGTGCCGCCCAAATTGGTTGGTATGGCTGTGCGATGCTTTGTTATGTAACGCCTAAAGAGCATTTAGGGCTACCTAATAAAGACGATGTAAAAGTAGGTCTGATCACTTATAAAATTGCAGCACATGCTGCTGATTTAGCTAAAGGTCATCCTGGCGCACAAATCCGTGATAATGCTCTCTCTAAAGCGCGTTTTGAATTCCGCTGGGAAGATCAATTTAACTTAGGTTTAGACCCTGTTACATCACGTGAATATCACGATGAAACGTTACCGCAAGAGTCAGGTAAAGTGGCTCATTTCTGCTCCATGTGTGGTCCTAAATTCTGTTCAATGAAAATCACCCAGGATGTGCGAGACTTTACAGCTAAGTTAGATTCAGGCGAAATCTCCATAAAAATATTAGATGAAACAATTACCATGTCCGCAGAAGAAGGAATGGCAATTAAAGCGAAAGAGTTTACTGATAGTGGCGCTGAGATATATCAGCCACCTGTTCTCGATAAAGCTTAGGTTTCGAGAGGTTTAAGCTAACTTTTCTAGAAAGTGCTAATTGATGTTGATCAGTTATGTACTTTCTACTGAATTAAACTAAACCTCTTCGTGCTAATTTTCGTACAATATTCAATAAATATAAATGGTTAGTTTCCGCTAGTCACGAATAACTAAGACAAGTTAAAGGTTAAATATGAACAATATAGTGTGGACAATTGCAGGATCTGATTCTAGTGCTGGAGCAGGTATTCAAGCAGATATTTGTACTTTTCATGATCTCGGGGCCGATGGTTGTTCTGTTATTTCAGCGGTCACTGCGCAAAATTCTCAAGCAGTGCAGCTTGTTGAAAGTGTTTCTGAAAAAATGTTCACACAACAATTAGCCAGTTTAGCGGAAGATATGCCTGCTAAAGTGATTAAAATCGGTCTACTAGCGAGTGTTGAGCATGTCAAAATTCTTGCTCAACAACTTTCTTTATATAAACAAACCTGGGCACATAAGCCATTTGTTATTTATGACCCTGTTGCAGTTGCGTCGACAGGCGATGAAATGGCTGAAGAGGGTATCAACGAGGTGATTAAAACGCAGTTATTACCTCAAATAGATTTATTGACTCCTAATGCAAATGAAGTTTTAACCTTATCTGGACATGCTTTAATTTCTGGTGAGTCGTTTAAACCGGCTGTAGATAAGCTTATTGATATGGGATGTGGCAGTGTATTAATTAAAGGTGGTCATTTTGAGTTGGTGGATAACGTTGCCTTAGATTATTGGAGCGATGGTAAAAGAGAGATTGCGCTAACCAGCCCACGTTTAACTGATGTTCACACTCACGGTACAGGATGTACATTAGCTAGCGCAATAGCAGGGGCGATGGCACTAGATTACTTTATCGAAGACGCATTAGTCATTGCAAAAGCTTATTTAAACCAAGGATTAAAATTTTCTAAAGCTCTCGGTGCTGGTGAAGGTTCTGTTGCTCATTGTGGTTGGCCAACGGATAGCAATGATTTCCCAGAAATTGTTTTACCAGAGTCGAGCATTGGTTATGAATTAGATCTGCCGGGCAACTTAGAAGCAGGACCAGGTTTCACGCCTTGCGATACTCAACAATTAGGACTTTATCCTGTTGTTGACTCGGTAGAGTGGATTGAGCGTTTATTAAAAATGGGCGTGAAAACGATACAGTTACGCATAAAAGATAAACACGATGATCAAGTAGAACAGCAGATTATTGATGCGATTGCTTTAGGGAAAGCTTATAAAGCAAGGTTATTTATTAATGATTATTGGCAATTAGCGGTTAAACATCAAGCTTATGGCGTACATCTTGGGCAAGAGGATATGGATGTAGCTGACCTAGCATTGATTGCTGATGCAGGCTTGCGCATTGGATTAAGTACTCACGGTTATTACGAGCTATTACGCGCACAGCAACTAAAACCTAGTTATATTGCATTAGGGCATATTTTCCCAACACAAACTAAAGATATGCCATCGGATCCTCAAGGTTTAGAACGCTTAGCAAAATATGCTGCGTTATTGTCTAATACACCCACTGTTGCTATTGGTGGTATTAATTTAGAACGAGCACCAGCAGTATGGCAGTGTGGTGTTGGTAGTATTGCAGTTGTTACAGCGATAACCAAAGCTGAAGACCCACAACAAGTAATTAATCAATTTAATCAGGTCATGAGCCAAGGAAGCACATATGTTAAGTGATAGCGAGCTACTACGTTATAGCCGTCATTTACTCTTAGAAGAAGTAAGTGAAGCAGGCCAGCATAAATTAAAACAAGCAAAAGTATTGATTATTGGTATGGGCGGGTTAGGTTCTCCCGCTGCTTTGTATTTAGCAGCTGCCGGTATCGGGCATTTAGTATTAAATGACTTTGATGAGATTGAAGTAAGTAATTTACAGCGACAAATTACTTATCAGAGCAGTGATATTGGTGATTCAAAAGTAGAGATAACTAAGCAGCGTCTACAACAACTTAATCCAGATATTAAAGTGCGTAGCATTAACAAGCAGATGCCTGAGCTGCAGTTAAGTATGGAGCTAACGATGGCCGATCTGGTTCTAGACTGCACCGATAATATGGCAACCAGACAAATGATCAATAAAGCCTGTGTTGAGGCTAAAATACCTTTGATTGTAGGAGCTGCGATTCGTTTAGAAGGGCAGCTAATGTTTTTTGACCATAGCCAAGCGGACTCTCCTTGTTATCACTGCTTGTTTCCTAGCTCAGAAGAGCAAACGCTGAATTGCAGTAACTCCGGCATCATCGGGCCAGTAGTCGGTACGATTGGTACCTTGCAAGCGTTAGAAGCGATTAAATACTTTGTTGGCTTGCCATCGGGCATTAAAAATAAATTAAAACTATTTGATGGAAAAACTCTCGATTGGCAAACCTTTGCCATTAATAAAGAACCTCAATGCAGCGTATGTGGACAAGCTTAGATGAAAATACAAGTGAATGAACAAGCATTAACATTGCCGAATTCAATGAATATTGAGCAGTTATTAACTCATCTAGAGAAGCCTTTGATAGGTAGTGCAGTCGCTGTAAATATGCAGATTATTAACCGCTCAGAGTGGGCGACACATAATATTAATGAGGGAGATAGTATCTCTTTGTTTCAAGCAATTGCAGGTGGGTAATTATGTTATTTGAAGAAATGATGAACAATGATCAATTAGTAATTGGTGATAAACAGTTTGAGTCTCGTTTGTTTACTGGGACTGGAAAATTTAATGACCAACAGACCATGGTCGCCGCATTAAAAGCATCAAAATCTGAACTGGTTACCATGGCGCTGAAGCGAGTTGATATGCAGCATAAAGATGATGATATTCTTGCTCCATTAATAAAAAATGGCATGAACTTATTACCTAATACTTCCGGAGCGCGTAATGCCAAGGAAGCGGTATTTGCTGCTGAATTAGCGCGTGAAGCATTGCAAACCAATTGGGTAAAGTTAGAGATTCATCCTGATCCAAAATACCTCTTACCTGATCCGATTGAAACTTTAAAAGCTGCTGAAATGTTAGCTAACAAAGGATTTGTAATTTTACCTTATGTCCATGCAGACCCTGTATTATGTAAGCACTTAGAGTCAGCAGGCTGTGCCGCCGTCATGCCATTAGGTGCACCTATTGGCTCTAATAAAGGCATTAAAACAGCAGAATTTTTAGATATTATCATTGAGCAGGCAACTGTTCCTGTGATTGTTGATGCAGGCTTAGGAAGCCCTTCACATGCTGCTTTAGCAATGGAAATGGGCGCTGATGCAGTGCTCGTTAATACAGCAATTGCTGTTGCAGGTAATCCAGTGGCAATGAGTGAAGCGTTTGCTAAAGCGGTACAAGCTGGTCGACAAGCTTACTTAGCTGGTTTAGGTGGTCAAAGTACAGAAGCCGTTGCATCAAGTCCATTAACTGCATTCTTAGAGGCTAGCCTGTGAATTTCAGCGATAAAATAAAAGAGTATCAATGGGATGATGTCCGTTTATCTATTTATGCTAAAACGGCATCAGACGTGCAGCGTGCATTATCTAAACCACGTTTAGACTTAGAAGATTTCAAAGCCTTAATTAGCCCTGCAGCTGAACCCTATTTAGAGCAGATGGCTCAAAAGTCTCAACAGCTCACTTTGCAACGTTTTGGTAAAACACAGCAATTTTATATTCCTTTATACTTATCGAATATGTGCAGTAATATCTGTACTTATTGTGGTTTCTCAATGCACAACGCATTACGTCGTAAAACATTAGATATGCAAGAAATTGAAGACGAATGTATTGCGATTAAAAAAATGGGCTTTGACCATATTTTAATTGTAACAGGCGAATCTGAGCGTAAAGTCGGTGTAGATTACTTCAAACAAGCACTGCCTATCATAAAAAAATACTTTGCAAATATCACCATCGAAGTGCAACCACTTGATCAAGAAGAATACAGTGAATTGATTGAATATGGTGTTAATGCAGTACTCGTTTACCAAGAAACCTATAATCCAGTCACTTATGCAGAGCATCACCTAAAAGGTAAAAAGTCAGATTTTATTTACCGTTTAAACACTCATGACAGGTTGGGTGAAGCGGGCATTCATAAAATGGGGCTGGGGAGTTTAATTGGCCTTGAAGAGTGGCGTACAGATTGCTTCTATGTTGCAGCTCACTTAAATTATCTTGAGAAAAAATATTGGCAAACACGTTATACTATCTCTTTTCCTCGTTTGCGCCCTTGTGAAGGTGGTATGGAAATAAAATCGGTAATGAATGATAAACAACTAGTACAATTAATTTGTGCATACCGTTTGTTTAATCCTGAGGTTGAGTTATCGTTATCCACACGTGAGTCTGAGCATTTTAGAAATCATGTGTTACCGTTAGGCATTACCTCGTTAAGTGCAGGTTCAAGTACACAACCAGGCGGATATGCAGAACAAGCAGACAAAGCCCTGGAGCAATTTGAAATAAGCGATGAACGCTCACCAGCAACCATGGCAAACCTAGTAAAAGCGCAAGGTTATGAAGTGGTCTGGAAAGATTGGGACCATAGCCTGACAGGAAAGTAATACCAATGACGTTAAGTAAGTTATTTTAACCAGTAAAATACACTAGTTGATTAATGTTATTGGTATAATTTAATTTAATGATAGATGAGAAGATAGATGTCTGATGAGCAAGAAATTTACGCGACGTTAATAGAGATCCGTGAAGAACCCACTGCATTGTATAAAATATTAAAAATAGCCAACCTAGTCTCTGGTGGCGGCGAAGCTAAACAAGCTATCGCGGAAGGGTATGTCTCACTAAACGGTGAAGTAGAAACGCAAAAGCGTAAAAAAATCTATGCAGGTGATTTAATCTACTTCAACGAACAATACCTACAAATCGCTTTAGCAGGTGAAACACAAAATTATGAGTTTGTAGAAGAGTCTGATGTAACAGAACAGCAAGTAGAATCCCAATCAGACTACCAAACCTCATTTGAGCAAGTCGAAAGTAGTACCGCGCCAAAGGTAAAGAAACCACGTAAACCGATTAGTTTTTAAAAGTTAACTGTAGGTCCATAATGATTTCAGTTATTAATAATTAGAAAGCACCTTTTATTTTGTAGGAGATTACCTTTTAGAAAGGTGAATTAAAGTTAACTTTTTGGGATTAAATGAAAGTACAAAATAATTTAACTAAAATATTCTTAAGAATCGCTTCAATTCAACTATTCAGTCGAGGGATCGCCTTACTTTCAGGTGTAATTGTAGCAAGGGTTTTAGGGCCTGAAGGATATGGCTATTATACATTTGTTTTATCTACAATTATTTTTGCAATGATCCCAAGTATTGCAGGACTTCCACCTTTATTGATTAGAGAAATAGCTAAATATCGAATTGAGAAAGCACATTCTCTTTTTGTTGGAATTTTGATTTGGTCTAAAAGACATGTGATGTCTATTTCATTAATAATGACAATGATATATTGCTATATATCTTTATGGATTGGAAAAGATAGCTCTATGATAATGTTGATGCTTATTGGTAGTGCCCTCATCTCCTTTAAAGGGTTAATAATAAGACATGAGGCTATCTTAAATGGATTACAACATCCTGCTTTAGCGTTACTGCCAATGGCTATTTTTGCACCCTTAACTTTCTTAGTTATTATTTCAATTAGTTATTATTTTTATGATGTGAGCTTGGATGTCGAATACTTACTTTATTTTCAAATAATAGTGCATATTTTAGCCCTAGTTTTAAGTGGTTATCTCGTTCGGCGAATTAGATCTCATAGATCAAGCAAGGTAATAGCTTTATTTGAGAAAAAGCATTGGTATAAAGCGTTAATGCCTTTTACTATGCTAACGCTTATTGGAGCAATGAGTGGAGAGCTAGCTACAATATTATTGGGTATTTTGAGTGGAGGAACCGCTGTGGGGTATTTTAAAGTGGCCATTCAAGCTGTTTCCATGTTTGCATTAGGCTTGGATTCTGTAAACAAAGTAACAGCGCCGAAAATCGCGAGTTTGTATAATCAAGGTGATTTTGTAGAGATGCAAAGATTACTGAAATCTAGTGTGAGAATTAGTGTTTTAAGCTCTCTCCCATTCGCATTACTGTTAATCGTATTTGGGAAACTATTTGTCACTTTGTTATTTGGAGAAACTTACCTACCAGCTTATAATTTGATACTCATATTATGTTTAGGACAAATCTTTAACGTAGGCATGGGATCAGTAGGGCTCGTCATGAATATGACCGGGCATGAAAGAAGAACATTGAGAACAGATCTCATTGTGCTATTTGTTTCGTTAGTGTTACTAATTTCACTCATTCCACTTTATGGTGCAATGGGTGCTGCAATTACTGTAACAATTGCCATGATTGTATGGAATATAATCATGGCAATTGATGTGTATCGTTTAACTGGATTAAAAACGTGGCTTAGGTAAAACTAGCAATAAGAGAAGGTGTTTTCTAGGAACAATAAATGATAATAAATCATGACAAGAAAGTCGTTTTTATTCATATACCTAAATGTGCAGGAAAAGCAGTTAGGCACATATTATGTGAAGCTGATATGTATGGAAAATTTTGGCATTGGAATTATTCGGAAAAAACGAATAGTTGGAACGATCTTGCTCATTTACCATTACATTTACTCTATCATTATGACGAGTGGAGTTTTCTGAGAGAATATAAGGTTATCGCTGCGATACGAAATCCACTTGATCGTTTTATAAGTGCAGTTGAAGAGCATAAAAGGCAACATGACCGTAAGATAACAATGTCAAAAATTATTGAGGAGTTAGATCCAATAAAAATTGCATATGATCCAAGGTATATACATTTCTGCCCTCAAAGTTATTTTACACATTATAATGGCGTATCAGTTATTGATACTTTTTTACATCAAGAGAATTTAAAAAATGAACTACTTTCTCTTGCATTAGAATTGAATCTTAATATAGAGAAAATAAAACAAATTGAATTGCTAGGGAATGCATCTACTTATGCTAACAATGTTAACCAATTTAATAGTAGAGATGTGACTAAAATTGTTGAACTATATAAAGATGATTTTAATTTATTAGGATACCCTTGCCCAAATAACTATAAAAAAGAATTCTCCTTCGAGAATGAAAGCTTTAAAAAGAAAATTTATAAAGCATACTCGTTTAATTTTCCATGCGAACCCCAAACTAATATCTATTTAAAATTAAGAAATTTTTTTAATTTTAAATAATGAAAGTCCATTGAACGATAAAAGTAGAAGAGAGATGTAATGAGAGGAAAAATATACAATGTAATTCAAACCTTTGTTTCAGGAGAAAGAGATCAAAACTTGTATTACTTTTCAAAAGGCTCTGTTTACTTCGAAAAGCATGCTATAAAATTTTCTTATTTATCTTTAATTGATAGCCACACCTATTTCAATACATTACCTCTTGCTAAAATAAGAAAGCATACTGATATTAATCAGTTAATGTTAAAAGTAAATGGTAATGGTAAATTTTTAATATCAATCAATACAGCTAATAAATCAGGTAGTGTAGTTAATTTGTTTAAAACTGTACTTTTGCTTTCAGGCGAGCATATTCTTAATTTTTCTGATGATTGTCAAAATATATTTGATGAGCGTCTGTTATCTGTTTCGATTCAATGCTTGAGTGATAAAGGTTCCATAGAAAAGATGGAATGGGTTACTGATATCTCCCCTGCTAATGAAGTTAAGCTTGCTATTGTAATTACGCATTATAAGCGAGAAAAAGCTGTTGAGTTGGCTTTGGATAAAATCACTGTAGAACTTTCAAAAGCAGGCATCGATATTATTGTTGTTGATAATTCACAGAGCTTAGAATTACCTGAATACCCTTCCACATTTATTTTGAAAAATGAAAATCTAGGTGGTTCTGGTGGTTTCACTCGAGGCATGTTATTCGCAAAAGATGCGGATTATAGCCATGTGATTTTAATGGATGATGATGCAAGTTGTGAAGTAGAGTCAATATTTAGAACTCGCATGTTATTTCAATATTCGACTCAGGATAAATTAGCTGTTTCAGGGGCTTTGCTTGATGAAGAGTATTCTTATTCTGTTTGGGAAAATGGTGCAAAATTTAATGGTATTTGTAAGCCTCTAATGCATAAACTTGATTTAAGAAACCCTAGAAATGTAAGCATAATCGCTAATAGTAGTGATGTTATTGATTATGGCGGCTGGTGGTATTTTGGATTTAAGTTGTCAGAGATTAAGTATTTTTCATTTCCTTTTTTTGTTCGAGGAGATGATATAATGTTTTCCATGGTTAATGATTTTGAGCTTATTACTTATGCGGGAATTTGTAGTTGGGGTGATTCATTTTCGAATAAAACAAGTCCGATAACTGCGTATCTTGATTCTAGGCATCACATTGTTCAATTACTTACTCACTTGGATTTAGGAAAAAGCAGATTGAACATTATTCTGATTAAGCAGATGTTAATATGCTTATTATCCTATAAATATTCATCAGCGAAAGCTTTGTTATTTGCGATGGAACATATTTTAATTGGAAGGTCGTTTTGGGCTGATAATGTGGATATGATAAATGTGAGAAAAGACATAGCTTTATTACCAGATGAACAAATGACTTCCAATAATCTAATATCAAACCCTAAGGAATTATTTTTAGATGATGAATCAGAACCTCTAAGAGTCGAGCCATTAAAAATAGAAGCGATTCATAGAAGTCTTATGCGTTTAATCACTTTAAATGGCAATTTAGTCCCTGGTTTTATGTTATCTAATGATATTTCATACCAAAATCATGAAAGGGGTATTAAGTTAAAAAGTGTTTTCATGAAAAAGTCAATATGTTATGTCAATCGGCAAGGTTTTTCTTATGCTGTTTCAAGGAATAATATAGAAGCTATAAAGATTATTTCAATATTTACAATCAGACTGATAAAAATTAACATAAATTATAAGTATCTTAGAAAAGAATATTCTGAAGCTTTTAACACTTTTACAAGAGAAAAATTTTGGGAAAAAATATTTAAGGTCAAAAAATGAATATTTTATGTGTAGGAGCGGGGTTTTCCTGTGCTGTTATAGCAAGAGAATTAGCGGAGCATGGTTTAAAGGTTACGGTTATTGATTCTCGTAATCATGTTGCAGGTAATTGCCATACTAAACGAGATGACGATACAAATATCATGCTTCATGTATATGGCCCTCATATTTTTCATACAAATGACCAAGAAGTTTGGGAGTATATGAATAACTGGGCTGAATTTATGCCATATATAAATAGAGTCAAAACGACTTATAAAGGAAGCGTTTATTCTTTGCCAATAAACTTACATACTATTAATCAATTTTTTGAGCAAGCATTAAGCCCTAATCAAGCTCGAGTATATATTGAATCTAAAGCAGATATGTCTATCAACATCCCTCAAACTTTTGAAGAACAAGCTATGCGGTTTGTTGGGAAGGAGCTGTATGAAGCTTTTTTTAAAGGGTATACACAAAAACAGTGGGGAGTAGCTCCTTCGATGTTACCTGCTAGCATTCTAAAACGTTTACCTGTTAGGTTTACTTACGATGACAATTACTTTAACCATAAATACCAAGGTATGCCTAAAAATGGCTATACTGAAATTGTAGAAAAAATATTAAACCATAAAAATATTAAAGTTAAGTTGAACACTTCATTTAACAAAAGTATGCAAGAAGGGTTTGATCATATATTCTATTCTGGGCCCATTGATGAGTATTTTAATTTTAAGTGTGGCCGATTAGGTTATCGAACATTAGATTTTAAAAAAGAAGTTTTTGAGGGAGAGTATCAAGGAACTGCTGTTATGAATTATGCAGATATTGATATCCCATATACACGAATAACGGAGCACAAATATTTTTCTCCCTGGGAAGAGCACAACAAAACAGTGGTATATAAAGAATACAGTCGACAAGCAGAATGTAATGATATTCCGTATTACCCTATCAGGTTTGCAGAAGGCGATTCATTAACACCGCTGATGAAGTATCGTACACTTGCGAATACGCAATCTTCAGTTTCTTTCATTGGGCGACTTGGGACATATAGGTATTTAGATATGGATGTTACAATTAGAGATGCACTAGATACAGCAAAAAAAACGATCAAACTGATTAATGATAATAAGCAACTCCCAGCTTTTTTTATTGATGAATAAGTTTAATGGCCAATTAGAATGACTAGCATTTCTGTCTGTATTGTTACATTTAATCGCAAACTAGAATTAATTCGCTGTTTAGATAGAGTGCTTGATCAATCATGTCAAATTACTAATGTAATCATTTATGATAACGCTTCGATAGATGGAACCAGCGAAGCTTTAATTGACAAGTTTAAATGTCAAAAGTCTACCAAAGTAGGAATGCAAAAGTTAGGTAAGGTTAGAGCTGCAACAATATGGCTTGTTTGTTCATCAAAAAATATTGGTGGTGCAGGTGGTTTTCACGAAGCCGTAAAGCAATCAAGAGAAAACTTCAATACTGATTATTATTGGTTAATGGATGATGATGGCTATCCTGAAAAAGATTGTTTGAAAAAATTACTAACATATGCCAATAGACATCACCTCGAATATATTATGCCTGTTAGTATTGATATTGAAAATCATCAAAAATTGTCATGGAAGACAAGGAAGAAGAATGGTCAGAAAACTGAGTTGTATAAAGAATTAAAAGCATCATGGGGAGCTGTTATGAATTATATCACTCCATTTAATGGTTCTCTATTAACTCGTTCTTGTGTTGATAAAGTTGGATATGTCAATAAAGATTTTTTTATTTGGGGTGATGAATACGAGCATTATTGGCGCTGTAGGGAAGCAGGAATTAAACCTATTACTTTAACGAGTGCTATATTTTATCATCCTGCGTTGAAGTTACCTTTAGTTCCTATTTTTAGGGGGGTGTTTAAAGTTCCTTATACAGACTCAAAACTAAGAATGGTGTGCTTAGTAAGAAACCACACTTATATTTATAAAAAGTATGATTTTAAATTAAAAATTATTGTGAAGTTGTTCATGTATTCATGGTTTTATTTGGTTACAAGAAAGCTGGATTTTAAAGGTTATAAACTTTACCTTAGTTGTGTTTTTGATGGTTTAAAAGAAGATTTTAGTCGGCACCTCCGTTATTTAAAATGATTTTTAGAATTAAGGTTTTTATTTAGTGAATGTTATTGCCATTGTTGTAACTTATAAAAGAAGTAAATTACTTCGGAAGGTTTTAAACTCCTTAAAAGATCAAAGCCTAAAGCCGAGTAAAGTTATTGTTATTGATAACAATAGTGGAGATGAAACTTGTGCTGTGGTTAATGAATTTTCGCGATATGACGATTCATTTTTTTATTATAATACGAATTGTAATTTAGGTGGGGCTGGAGGGTTTCATTGTGGATTTGAAATAGCTAAAAAGTATAACTATGACTATTTATGGTTAATGGATGATGATTTATTGCCAGCTAAGAATTGTTTAGAATATTTATTATTTAATACTCCTATCGATATTGTCCAGCCGACTCGTTTTGATCAGAACGGCATCTGTGTAGAAATGTCCCCAGTGGTTTATGATCTCAACAAAGTATTTTGCAAAAACCCTAAGCTGTATTCGGTGGCAGATATTTATTCTTCTTTAAAAGAAAAAGAATTGATAAATATTGCAACAGTACCTTTTGAAGGGCCTTTAATATCAAAAAAAGTAGTTGAAACTATTGGCTTTCCTAACCCTTTATTTTTCATTACAGGCGATGATACAGATTATTCTTTAAGAGCTATAAGATCTGGGTTTACTATAAAATGCTCGCTAAAAGCACGTGCAACTAGATTATTAATTCACAATCAAAGTGATGATTTATTTACATGGAAAGGATATTTTATTTTAAGAAATCATTTTTATATATTGAGAAATTATGGGGATAACATATTTGTCAGAAATCGAAGTGTTATTATTTTGTTCTATATCGCAATAAAAGCTTCATTCAAAGTGAATTTTAAAGCATTGCGAACAGTGTTTTCTGCGTATGTAGATTCTTCAAAACTGAATAATAATGAGCGTCATAAACCTTGATTTACTAAAATAAGTGAGCTACTTAGCCCCAAACCCCGTAATCATCGTTTTAAGCGTCTTAAAGAAGATGTTTACATCAAGCCAGAATGATAGGTGTTTGATGTAGTAGAGGTCGTGTGCGAGCTTCTCTCGGGTGGAATCTGTGTCTGCAGTATAACCTTGCACTGTTTGTGCCCAACCTGTTATGCCGGGTTTTACCATGTGGCGATAACCATAAAATGGAATGTCTGCTTCAAAGCTTTTTACAAAGCTTTCTTGTTCTGGTCTTGGACCAATTAAGGCCATCTCACCTTTTATTACATTAAAAAACTGTGGTATTTCATCTATACGGGTTTTACGAATAAATCGGCCAATATTGGTGACTCTGGCATGCTCTTCGGTGACGAATTTAGAGTCTGCTTTTGGACAGCCAACTTCCATACTTCTTAGCTTGTAAATCTTAAATGTATTACCGCCTTGTCCTATTCGTTTTTGTGTATAGAAGACCGGCCCTTTACTCTCTAATTTTATTGCGATACTGATGATTAACATTAATGGTAAAAATACTGGTAGGCTTAATAGTATTAGGCCTGTTTCTATGAAACGCTTAATTAGGCGATAACTAGGATTAGTGTTTAAAGCATTGAGTGCATTTTCTGACAAATGGGTAGTTTGTACTTTGCCTTCAATCATCTCTTTAATAGTTTCTGAATGATAAACGACTTTGTTGTTGATGCTGCAGTCGGCAATAAACTTCTCTTGCTCTGCTGTTAGTGATTTATGTAAATTTACTACTAGACCATCTTTAATTTGTTTCAGATTATAAGGCGAGTTGATAGTTTCAATTTCGATATGTTGGTTGCTATTAAATGATGAAAGACTGAAATTATCGATAGCTTGTAGTTTTAAAATAGCGCTTTGATGGTTAAATCGAGCACTTATCAATAGCCAGAATAGCACTATGGCAAATCCATAAATAAGGGTAGGGCGAGAGTATTCTATACGTAATAAAACAATGGCGATGATTGCCAAACTATAAAGGGATAACATCACGGGCAAAACATATAAACTTTTATCTACCAATAAAAATTTAGTCACTCTAGGTAAGGTAATAACACAGCCTGTATAAACGATGAGTGTAATTAAAAAGCTGTTATAAACCGTGGCATATGAGAATGGCATTAATATGTCTATGATGGCATATATCAATCCTAAACCAATTGCATAAGTGATGTATTTATTGGTGAATAATTGTTGGGTTTTATACATTACTGATAACTACTCATACTAAAAAATAAATGGTTTAGGCTTTTGTTTAAGGAAGTTTAGCTATCTTCCTATATGTTAAAGATATAAATTGTGTTGATAATACTGGTAAAAAGTTAATACCTTTGAAACATATTTTTGTGTTTCAGGATAAGGCGGTATTTGACGTTTATAACGCCTAACGGCTCCTTCACCTGCATTATAAGCTGCAGCTGCTAACTCCCTTGTTTTAAATTCTTTTAATAATATCTTTAAATATAATGCTCCGGCATAAATATTTTGTGTCGGATCAAAAGGGTCTGTCACAGAGAAACGTTTTGCCGTCTCTGGCATTAATTGCATTAAGCCTTGTGCGCCAGCAGAAGAAATTGCGTTACGTTGGTAAGCTGACTCTGCGGTGATAACTGCATGTAAAAAGGCTGGATCTAGGTTATTTTTTTGAGCCGCCTTGATAATAATAGGGTGGTACTTTCTTTGTAAGGTTTTATCACGTGGGATCGAAATGTTTGTATAACTTTTTGCCTTCCAGTTTCTGAAGCTGGTAGGTTTTTTATTAGTGTCGCTGCGTAATAGAAGGGTATAGTTTTTATTTTCTTTACGTTCAGAAAAGTATTTATTGCCATTTTTATCTGTATACATATAAATATCAGCATGACTGGCACTGAATAATCCGCTTAATAATAAAGCGATAAAGCCAAATAGTGAGCGGAATACTTTCATACTATGCATATTACGGCTGAGCCTCATGACTGATCTTAGCCGAAGAAACCGCTTGGCTTGTTGTTACTGCGACCGAGGTCACTTTTGATGCACTTTCTTTCACTTTATCCGCATTCTTTAAGCCACTATCTCCTGGATATAAATAACGTGCATAGCTTAGAACTTCAGCCGCTCTTTCTGGTTGATTATGATGTTGATAAGCAATATAGAGTAAATGATAGAAAAATGGTTTAGGTGTGCTGTAAACGGTTTTTTCTAGCCCTAATATCACCTTCTCAATTTCAGCTTGATTACCTGTGTTGATTGCATTGGTAAGGCGGAAATTATAGAGGTGGAAAGAGAGATTATCTTCAAATACTAATGGATTCACAATATTGATGATCTCACGAAGGTCGCGAGTTTTACTTCGCTCAAAGTGTGTAACCGCATGAATCGCAAATAGATTAGTGATCATGAAAATAGCGGTAAATAATGGAATTAATGTGCCAGCTACTCTTAAAAAGAAAGTGGGGTAAAATCTTTTTTCATTATTTTTCTGTGATTCTGAATCCACATAAAACACTAAAACCATTAATACCAGCCAATGTAATGCTGAATGATATAAAGGGTATTCTGTTTGTGTATGTAAGCCAATGGGCACCACTAATGCAAGCAAGGCGAGTGCTTTGCTGAGTTTAAATGAGCATAATCGATAAAAGAAGGTAAGTACTAATAACAACATACCTAATATTGGTGCTATTCCCCCTTCAATCGCCCAAAAGATAAGATCGTTATGAGGGTGAGTTAGTACTTGAGAAAATTTCTTAAGTTCGCCATTTTTTACACGTTCAGCATGGCTTAATAAATACTCTTTTTCGAAACTACCATAGCCATATCCTAATAAAGGTCTTTCTTTGATCATGTGCCAACCGTGTTGATACATCTCAATACGAGCGCCACCTTCTTTCATCGCTTCTACATTACGTGCGCCTAATGCATCGCCCTTTAAGGAAGCAAAGCCTATCCCCAATAATATCGCTAGTACAAATAAACTAAGGCGTTTTTTATTACTTTGCCATGCCAGAGGCAGTAGTAGCAATAATCCAATTAGAGTGCCTAAATAACCGGTACGAGACATTGCAACACTGATCACCCACATATTTAATAATGCAGTTAATAGTAAAAATGCTTGCAGTTTTTTATCATTTACTTGTTGTAACAGGTAGCCGCTTAAAATAAGCGTGGTAGCCATAAAGCTAGCGAGTACATTAGGCTGTTGGAAGATGCCATAAGGACGACCATAACCAACGCTATACCCAAAGTAATTACGAGCGGGTAATAAATAATCTTGCATTAAGCTATAACAGGCTTGAATAAAGCCTGCTAATACAATGAGTAGCAGTAGCTTAGTAATTTGCTCTCGGGTAAAGCTAAATTGTTGTAAGCTGAGGAAGAGTAATACACCTGCAAATAAGCCTAATAAACGGGTGTAGCTTTGATCCGCTAGGGCATTATTAGGATAAGCTAAGGGCAGAAAAAATAAACCTAAAGCAATAAATACAATAGCAGTGTATTTGGAGTAAATAATTTTTTGTTGGGCGGTGATCCGCCAAAGGCCTAAACCAATTAATAGAGAGAAAAATATCCAAACAACGTTGTTTACAGCTAACTGTAAACCACTACCTCCTTGATTGTGTTGGAAGTAATGCGCACCGAGCCCCATTAATAATGCAAAACTTATAAAGAAGGCACGTGTTAGCTTTTGTTGTAAGTCCATTTATCTCTCGTATTTATTATTTTTGTAAGATAAGGCTTCTATGTCATTTTATGAAGCACTTTTGTCTAAAATTGGTTTCAGGAATTGTCCAGTATAGCTGCCTTTTACTTTGACCACATCCTCTGGTGTACCTGTTGCGATAATTTCACCACCACCGTTACCACCTTCTGGACCGAGATCGATGATCCAATCGGCTGTTTTAATCACATCAAGGTTGTGTTCAATAATAACTAAAGTATTTCCTTTATCACGTAGAGTGTGGATAACTTTGAGTAATTGTGCGATATCGTGGAAGTGTAATCCCGTTGTTGGTTCATCTAAAATATACAGTGTTTTGCCTGTATCACGCTTGGACAATTCTTTTGCTAGTTTAACACGTTGTGCTTCCCCGCCAGATAAAGTTGTCGCTGCTTGACCAAGGCGGATGTAGGATAAACCAACATCCATTAATGTCTGCAATTTTCGTGCAATAACTGGTACTGCTTCAAAGAATTTAAAGGCATCTTCCACTGTCATATCCAATGTTTCATGAATATTCTTGCCTTTGTATTTTACTGACAAGGTTTCACGATTATAGCGTTGTCCTTTACATGAATCACAAGGGACGTAGACATCAGGTAGGAAATGCATCTCTACCTTAATCATGCCGTCACCCTGGCAGGCTTCACAACGACCACCTTTTACATTAAAACTAAAACGGCCTGGTTTGTAACCACGAGAGCGAGACTCTGGTGTAGCAGCAAACAGTTCGCGGATAGGCGTGAAAATACCTGTGTAAGTGGCCGGGTTTGAACGTGGCGTTCGACCAATTGGGCTTTGATTAATATCTACTACTTTATCCAGTTGTGATAAACCTGTAACGCTTTTATGCGCAGCCGCTTGAATGGTGGTTGCTTTGTTTAGTTTAGTTTGGGCTAATGGGAATAAAGTGTCATTAATTAGGGTTGATTTACCTGAACCAGAAACACCGGTTACACAGGTTAATACACCTAGTGGTAAGTCTAAATTAACTGATTTTAAGTTGTTTGCACTTGCTGATGTGAGTTTTACCCATTTGTCGGTTAGTGGAGTGCGTTGCTCTGGAACTACAATCTCTTTACGACCACTTAAATAATCCGCAGTTAATGAGTCTTTTGATTTTAATATTTTTTTGTAACTGCCTTCAGCAATAATCTCTCCGCCGTGAATACCCGCACCAGGGCCAATATCGATAATATGATCTGCTTGACGGATCGCATCTTCATCATGCTCAACAACGATCACCGTATTGCCTAAATCACGTAGATGGGTGAGGGTTTTTAATAAACGTTCGTTATCGCGTTGGTGTAAGCCGATAGAAGGCTCATCAAGAACATACATTACGCCCATTAAACCCGCACCAATTTGGCTAGCTAAACGAATACGTTGTGCTTCACCACCGGATAATGTTTCAGCACTACGCTCTAAGCTTAAGTAATTAAGTCCAACATTCACTAAGAAACTGAGTCGTTCTAGGATCTCTTTTAAGATCTTTTCGGCTATCTGAGCTTTTTGTCCAACCAGTTTAATGTTTTGGAAGAACTGCTCTGCATCGGCAATTGATAATGCAGATACATGAGATAAATTAACGTCATTAATAAATACGTGACGAGAAGACTCTTTTAAACGTGACCCGCCACAACTAGAGCATGGTTGACGGTTCATATATTTACTTAGGTATTCACGCATTGCAGGTGATTCGGTTTCTCGATAACGACGAGATCGGTTTGGTATCACGCCTTCGAAAGCGTGCAAGCGAGACACTAAGTCGCCTTTATCATTACTGTAAGTAAAGGCGATTTTTTCGTTGCCCGTACCTTGTAGTACATATTGCTGGTGTTTTTTGCTCAGTGATTTAAACGGTGCGGTCAAGGAGAATCCGTAATGGTCAGCGACTGCACGTAAAATTTGGTAATAATAATTAGACTTACTACTCCAACCATCGATTGCACCATTGGCTAAACTCAAGCTTGGATCAGTAACTACTAATGCTTCATCAAAATATTGCTCAACACCTAAACCATCACAGGTTTCACAAGCACCAGCAGGGCTATTAAAAGAGAAAATACGTGGTTCTAGCTCTGCAATACTGTATCCACAATGTGGACAAGAGAAGTTAGCTGAGAAAAGTTGTTCAGGTTCACTGTCGTCCATGTGAGCCAAAATAGCTGAACCGTTACTTAATTCTAAGGTGGTTTCAACCGATTCAGCCAAACGTTGTTTTAAGTCGTCACGCACTTTAAAACGGTCAACCACTACTTCGATAGTGTGTTTTTTATGTAATGCTAATTTAGGTGGATCGCTTAAGTCACATACGTCACCGTCAATACGTGCACGTAAGAAACCTTGTGCGGCTAAACTTTCAAAGGTTTTAACATGCTCCCCTTTACGACCCTTTACAATCGGGGCTAGCAGCATCATTTTTGTGCTTTCTGGGTGCTCTAAAATAGCATCGACCATTTGGCTAACGGTTTGTGCATGTAAAGTTACACCGTGTGTTGGACAACGAGGATCTCCAATACGAGCAAAGAGCAACCTAAGGTAATCGTAAATCTCAGTAATGGTGCCTACTGTAGAACGCGGGTTATGTGATGTAGACTTTTGTTCGATAGAAATTGCTGGAGATAAACCTTCAATATGCTCGACATCAGGCTTTTCCATTAATGATAGAAACTGACGGGCGTAAGCTGATAGCGATTCAACGTAGCGACGTTGACCTTCCGCATATAAAGTATCAAATGCTAATGAGGATTTACCTGATCCGGATAGGCCGGTTATCACCACCAATTTATCTCGTGGGATTGATAAGCTAATATTTTTTAAGTTATGCGTTTTTGCACCGCGAATTTCAATATTGTTCATTATTTCTCACTCATTAATGCATTTGAATTGGTGTATTTGATATCTGAAAGCGTTATATAACTATCATATTACACTGTAAATTATTACAGTGGTAGTGTGGTGAAATGTACTTTTATCAATCTCTACCAATTTGAGGCAAGTTGCTTAACGTTTATTATTTTGCACTTGATTATGATTGTCATAACAAACCTTTGCAAACCGGATCTATTGTTTGCTTCTTAATAGGTGGTTGTATTAAATCAGTTTATGGAATTACTTAGTTATATAACAAAGTTGTCATGTAAATAGGTGTATAAAGAGGAGGTTTTACTTTATTTAAGGTAACCAAACTTTAACACTGTTTTACTAAAGCAGTGCTCTCGAAACATGCTGATTTACAATAGTAATTAATTACGTATTAACGATTTTAAAAGATCATTAGTCAGCAAAAACTACGACTGCATTTTTTCCACCGTCGTTCATCCCATTATCAACGTAGCTATAAGCATCATCGGGTAATAGAGTAAAAGCTTCGCCACTTTCTGAAGTCGCTTGGTAGATGAATTGAAAACCTTGACGATCTTCCATTGAGATATTTTCAGCTATCTTAAATTTACCATTTTTAAATTTTTTAAACTCAATAGGCGTCCATTGGTTATGCTCTGAGAGTAAGTTGATGGTACTGGCATTTTTAGCCATTTCTTTACTAATTTCGAAGGTCACTTTTACGATTGGTTTGTTTTTTAAAAATTGCTTTTTAATACTCATGTCTGCTCCTTAAACGATATCTATTTGAGATTTAATTTACTGCAAACATTGTACAATTTCTAGTCAATTCTGTTTCACTTATACATTTAAATTAAATTGCTGGTTAATAATATGCTGAGTGAATGCTTTTTTAAGGTAAAAGCCACGAGGTCTTACTTTAATTAATTCGCCTTCTTCTCCATAAGCATCAGTAACAACTTGTCCATTGGCGGCTTTGGGGCGTAGTTGTAATACCTGCCCATCGCGTGCACTAATTTGTTCTATTTTGCCCAGTGCAATTTTTTCCATGATTTCATCCCAGTCTTGACGCATTAATTGTTCCTGTTGCGTTGAAGCTGTCCATAAAAAGCCATTACCGACTAGACGTTCTGCTAGTGGGATCTTTCGTTCGCCTTGAACAGGTAGCCACAATACTTTGCTGAGTTTATTGCGAATATTACTGTTTTCCCAGGTAAGGTGAGTGGTATTTAAAATAGGTGTACTGCAAACAAAAGTGGTTTCTAATACTTTACCGTTACTATCAATAGGGATTGTTTTCAGTTCAATCCCAAGGTGCTTAAAGTCTTGCTCTGGTTTACTGCCTGCTGATGCACCCAAATGCCATTCAATGAGTTGGCCTACCCAACCTTTGTTTTTACGTAGATTTTCTGGGGTGATAATACCTGCTATGTCTGCTAATTCAGATAAAGAGTAACCGGCTATGGCTTCACAATAACTCAATAACTGAGATTCAGATTGTGGTGTAGGCTGCATAATAACTCGCTTGATAGGCTGTAAAATATAAATATATTGATTGTACGTGTTTTTTTATTGTTGGGTTATTCATAGTTTTAAAATGAACTTACACAGAGTTATGCACATTTTTAGTGGATAACTGAATAGATCGAAAGATCTTCATTTTCAATCTGATCATTTTACTTAATTTTTCTAAAAATCTATTTTATATGTTTATTTTTTGTACGGAAATGCATCGTTTTATCTTGGTTGTATGTTTTTTGTACGATCAAGATATTCACATTCAATTGTGAATGAAACTTACTGGATCTATTTACAGTAATCTATTCTTATAGTTTGTTGTTTTTATTTAACATGCTGTTTTTAAATGTAATAATAGCTTTTTAAATAAATATATAAAGATCTTGCGGTTTGTTGTGTTTCTTGATCCTTTTATTTGTGTTTAATTGTACACATAGTTATGCACAGATTTAGTGGATACATTAATATTATTCATTTTCAGTAAACGTGACCTAGGTACTATCGTTTAACCTTTTTATAGTTTATGAGTTTGATGGATAAGGGTTTCTGTGAAAGAATGCAATTATAATTATAATTTCATCTATTTTGTTTTGTCGTTGATTTACTTGTGTATAAATAATAATAGATCTTAACCTGAGAAAGTTTTTTAATGATTGATGCTGACGGTTATCGTTCTAATGTAGGTATCATCATTTGTAATAAAAATGGTCAAGTATTATGGGCTAAGCGCTTCGGTCAACATTCATGGCAATTTCCACAAGGTGGAATAAAAGAAGGGGAAACCCCTGAAAAAGCGATGTATCGAGAATTATATGAAGAAGTTGGCTTAAAACCTGAGCATGTCAAAGTAGTAGCGAGCAGTCGTCAATGGCTGCGTTATAAACTTCCCAAGCGCTTAGTACGTTGGGAATCTCCCGCACCTATTTGTATTGGCCAAAAGCAACGCTGGTTTTTATTACAATTGATTGCCAAAGAAGAGCAAATTGGATTTGATACTTGCGGACACCCTGAATTTGATGATTGGCGGTGGGTAACTTACTGGTATCCAGTGCGTCAAGTTGTGTCATTTAAGCGCGATGTTTATAGAAGAGCATTGACTGAGTTTGCCCATGCTGCATTTTCGTTAATGCACAGAACAGATAAAAAACGAAACAAACGACCTCGTCGAGGTTCTTACAAATAATAAATACCTTCTTACCTTACTAATAGGAGCGTTTTATGTTCAGCCAACTTCGTCAAATTGTAGAGCAATTCGGTGAGGCCAGTACACTTTCTGATGCTATGAACTTATTAGTACAGCAAACTAAAAACACAATGATCTTAGATTGTTGTTCTATCTTTGTGACTAATCAAGAAACTAAAAAGCTAACACTAATGGCTAGTGAAGGCTTAGATAGCCAAGTAGTGGGTGCAACGCATTTTAATTTGGATGAAGGTATTGTAGGTTTGGTTTACCAAAAAGGTGAACCGATCAATTTAGTGAACGTTTCTGAACACCCTCAGTTTAAATATCTCCCTTCTAGTAATGAAGAACAATTTAATTCGTTTTTAGGCGTTCCTATTATCCATAAACGCCAGGTACTCGGTGTCTTGGTTGCACAACAACGAACCCCACGCCTGTATAATGAACTTGAGGAATCCTTTTTAGTTACCTTAGCGGTTCACCTTGGTAGTGTGTTGGGCGGGACATTATTAGATCTTCCTGATAAAACTGAATCCAAGAGCCGATCTTTACATTTGCAAGGTAGCCCTGCGAGTTCTGGTATCTCTATCAATAAAGCACATGTGTTACAGGCTCACCTGTTATTAAGTGATGTTGGTATTGAGTTAAGTGAAGATCCAGAACATGAAATGAGCTCTTTTACTAATGCAGTGCAAGCTTGTGCAGATGAATTTTCTAAGGTATCTATTACTTTAAAAGAGCAAGTTTCCAAAGATGCATTTATGCTATTTGATGTCTACGGGCATCTTTTACAAGATAAAGCGTTATTAAGTGCGATAGAAGTTCAGATTAGACAAGAGAAGTTAACCGCTAAGAGTGCTGTTAAACGTGTCTCTGAGAACTATATAGAGCAGTTTGAGAGCATGAGCGACCCTTACTTAAGAGAAAGGGCGGTTGAAATCAGAGATGTTGGGCAGCGTTTGTTATATCACCTTTCTAATCGTGACGATGAACAGCTCGACTTTCCAGATGAAATTATTTTGGTCGCAGAAGAAGTGACTATTTCTATGCTAGCCATGGTGCCTCCAGATAAACTAAAAGGGATTGTCTCAGTTCGTGGTGGCTTAAGTTCTCATATTGCGATCCTATCTCGTACTTTGGGTATCCCTGCTGTATTAGGTGTACCACTTCGATTGAAGAGCATCGCTCAAAAAAATATGATCATCAATGGCTATGCCGGTACCATTATTATTGAGCCAGAAGCTTCATTAATCGCTGAATATCAAATTCTTTTAGACGAAGAAAATGAGATGAAGGCGCTGGTAGAGTTGGAAGCTAATCAAGCTTCAGTGACCAAAGATGGTTTTGAAGTTGAGCTATTGTTAAATACTGGTTTGAACTCCACCCCAGACGTATTCTCAGAACATAACTTCTCAGGAATTGGTTTATACCGTAGTGAGCTGCCTTTTATGCTCAGTAATGCCTTCCCAACTGAACAAGAGCAAGTTAGCACCTATAAATCCTTATTCGATCAGTACCAAAACTTGCCTGTTACTATGCGTACGTTGGATATTGGTGGCGATAAACAGCTAAGTTATTTTCCTATTAACGAAGAAAATCCATTCTTAGGGTGGCGTGGTATTCGTTTAACGTTAGATCATCCTGAAATATTTTTAATTCAAATACGTGCGATGTTGCGTGCGAGTATCGAAACACAGAATCTACGTATTATGCTACCTATGGTCGGTTCAGTAGGTGAAGTTGAAGAGTCTAAACGTTTAATAGAACAAGCCTGGAAAGAGGTCTGCTGGGAGCAAGCTTTGTCTCATGAACAATTCCCATTACCAGATATCGGCGTGATGATTGAAGTGCCTTCCGCTATTTTCATTATTGATCAATTAGCGCCGCTGGTGGACTTTTTATCAATTGGTACTAATGATTTAACGCAGTATTTATTGGCTGTGGATCGCAATAATAGTCGTGTTGCTGATTTATTTGATAGTTATCACCCTGCAGTGTTACAAGCGATGCGTTTAATTTTAGAGCAAAGCAAAAAGAACAATATAGAAGTGAGTATTTGTGGTGAGTTAGCTGGTGATCCGATTGGCTTATTAATGCTATTAGGGTTGGGTTATCGTAAGTTGAGTATGAATGCTTTTAACATTAATAAGGTTAAATATTTACTCAATAAAATTACTATTTCTGAGCTTGAAGCTTGTACTGAAGTTGCTTTAAAAGGGCATGATGGTGTGTTTATTAAACAGACGTTTATCGATTATCTTGATGAAAAAGGCTTAGGTGGATTTGTTCGAGCTGGTAAAAAATAGTAGGTGATTCTTAACACTAATCAAAACCAAAAAACCGATCAATTGATCGGTTTTTTGGTTTTCAGAGCTAGCTTTTAGCGGTGAACTATTTTGCTTCTTCAGCACGACAAGCGGCTGTAGTGAAGATAACGTCCGTAGAGCTGTTCAATGCTGTTTCCGCAGAATCTTGAACAACACCAATGATAAAGCCGATTGCAACTACTTGCATTGCTACTTCATTTGGTACACCAAATAGGCTACAAGCTAATGGAATAAGCAGTAATGAACCACCTGCAACGCCTGATGCACCACATGCTGAAACCGCTGCTACAACACTTAATAAAATAGCAGTAAAGATATCGAATTCGATACCTAATGTATTAACGGCTGCTAGCGTTAACACTGTAATAGTAATCGCTGCACCTGCCATGTTGATCGTTGCACCTAGCGGGATAGAAACAGAGTAAGTATCTTTATGTAGGTTTAATTTCTCACACAGTGCCATATTAACTGGAATATTAGCTGCAGAACTACGTGTAAAGAAAGCTGTTACACCTGACTCACGTAAACACTGTAAAATAAGTGGGTAAGGGTTTGAACCTAGTTTGATATAAACAATGATAGGGTTAACAATCAATGCGATGAATAGCATTGATCCTATTAACACTGCTAACAAGTGAGAGTAACCGATTAGTGAATCAAAGCCTGTTTCTGCAAAGGTTGTCGCAACTAATCCAAAAATACCGATAGGCGCTAAACGAATGACTAGTTGTACAATCTTTGAAACGCCATTTGATAGATCTTGTAATAAGTTTTTAGTTGATTCATTACCATGTTGTAATGCTAAACCTAAGCCAACAGCCCAAGCTAAAATACCAATAAAGTTACCCGTTAACAGTGCATTAACTGGATTATCAACAATTTTAAATAACAAAGTATTTAAAACTTCTAAAATACCTTCAGGTGGAGTTGTCGTTACATTACTAGTGATTAATACTAAATCAGTAGGAAAAACATAGCTAAATAATACAGCAGTGATCGAAGCTAATAATGTGCCGATTAAGTATAAGTGAATAACAGGTTTAAGATTAGTGTGAGTACCTTTTGCTTGGTTAGCAATAGATGAAGCAACTAAGATAAAAACTAAAATAGGGGCAACTGCTTTTAACGCACTAACGAAGAAGCTACCAAGAAAAGAGACTGAAGTGGCTGTACTTGGTGAAAAACTCGCAAGGCAAACACCTGCAATAATACCGACAACAATTTGTAATACTAAGCTACCGCTCATCATACGTTGAATAAGAGTGGGGTTTGAATTCATTGAATATTCCTACTTTATTATTTTTATGCATTAATAAACGAGCTTATTGATGCCATGGTTAATCATTTAACGCTTTATTTCGGAAAACGCCGTTACTGCAAAACTACAGGTGATTGTAGTGAGTAATCTGTTATTGAAATTAATACAGATCATAATTTGGCGCAGAAAATAGCATAAATAGCGGGAAATTAATTCGGTAATTGCTATTTTTTATCATTTAGTAAAAAACAACAGACCAGATGGCTATATATCTAGGTCTACTAGTTTTTCTTTTGATAAAGAAAACTATGATTATTTTTCCATTGAAATTACGATATGATACGGTCACTAAACTCATCAATTAGAGCAAATTATGTCCTCATCTCATTATGTATTACCCCAGATCGATCCGATCGCAATCAGTCTTGGTCCACTTGATATTCGTTGGTATGGATTGATGTATCTTGTTGGTTTTGCCTTTGCGTTTTGGATGGCAAACCGTGTATGTGATAAATCTAATGGCGTATGGACACGCGAGCAAGCCAGCGACCTGTTATTTGCAGGTTTTATGGGGGTTATTTTAGGTGGTCGAATTGGCTACGTACTGTTTTATCAGTTCCCGACCTTTATCGATAACCCTATGTATTTATTTAGAATTTGGGAAGGCGGTATGTCATTCCATGGCGGCGTATTAGGGGTTGTAACAGCGATTATTATTTATGCTAAACGCCATCAACGTTCGATTTTATCGGTAGGTGACTTTATTGTGCCACTATTGCCAGTTGGCTTAGGTGCAGGGCGTATTGGTAACTTCATTAACTCAGAGCTTTGGGGTCGTGTAACAGACTCTCCATTTGGCGTAGTGTTTTATAATGCAGGACCATTGCCGCGTCATCCTTCTCAATTATATGAATTTGCCCTAGAAGGTGTTGCGTTATTTATTATTTTATTCTTATTTATTCGTAAGCCAAAACCGGCAGGTTCAGTCGCTGGATTATTCTTGTTAGGTTACGGTACGTTCCGCTTTATTATTGAGTTTGCCCGTGAACCTGATGCTCAGTTAGGTTTATTAACCTTCAACATGAGTATGGGACAAATTTTATCACTGCCTATGATTCTTATCGGTGCTATTTTAATGGTTTATGCATACAAAAATAATCCTGTTCCAGAAGTGAACCAAGGTACTAAAAAAGCAAAGGGTAAAAAACAATGAAACAGTATTTAGCATTATGTCAGCGCATCATAGATCAAGGAACTTGGATTGAAAATGAGCGTACTGGAAAACGTTGCCTTACCGTAATAAATGCTGATTTAGAGTATGATGTTGGTAATAATCAATTCCCAATGATCACCACGCGTAAGAGCTTTTATAAATCTGCGATTGCTGAGTTTCTTGGTTATATCCGTGGTTATGATAATGCTGCCGATTTTCGTGCTTTAGGCACTAAAACTTGGGATGCGAATGCTAACTTAAATGATGCTTGGTTGAACAATCCACACCGCAAAGGTGCAGATGACATGGGGCGTGTTTATGGGGTGCAGGGGCGTGCATGGGCAAAGCCTGATGGCACGACATTAGATCAACTTAAAAAAATTGTAGATAACCTTAAAAACGGTATCGATGATCGGGCTGAGATCTTAACGTTTTATAATCCAGGTGAATTTGATATGGGTTGTTTACGTCCATGTATGCACACTCATACTTTCTCATTATTAGGTGATACATTACATTTAACCAGCTATCAGCGTTCATGTGATGTGCCACTTGGGCTTAACTTTAATCAAGTGCAGGTATTTGCTTTCTTAGCCTTGATGGCACAAATAACCGGCAAAAAAGCAGGTAAGGCATATCATAAAATCGTGAATGCACATATATATGAAGATCAGTTAGCGCTTATGCAAGATGTACAATTAAAGCGTGAACCTTTTCCATCACCACAACTGAAAATTAATCCTAAAATAACTTCATTAGAAGACTTAGAGACTTGGGTTACTATGGATGACTTTGAAGTGGTCGGTTACCAGTGCCACGAAGCGATTAAATATCCTTTTTCAGTTTAATCAAATTGCTTAATGCTTAACAAAAAGCCTAATCAATAACGTTATTGATTAGGCTTTTTGTTTGGTATCGACTACATTAAATAACTTATCTATTTAGTGTGATTGGTATTACTATTAGGTCGAAATTAATCTTCTGGTAACTCATTAAATAATTTTTGTTTATTCGCGTACCAAACCTTACTCGCTTCTATATCTTGCATCAATGCCTTTACTTTACGACTTGCTTCAATGTGTTGTTCATCCTGTTGCATCATCATTTCTACCATATGTAGCTTATTTTGTTCTAACAGGTCTTGTAACGTATCCCCTTGATAAGATTGCTCACAAGCACCTCCAAGTTGTCTACAAGTCATCGTTTTCATCATCATCCCTTACTTATAAATTATCTTCATAATAATAAACTAATCCTAATAGGTTATACTATGAGTGCTCGTTTAGTGAACAAAAACACCTAAATTTTACTTTTTATGAAATATTTATAATGGAGCTAACCACTTACAAAGTTAAGGGTATTAGTTCACATATAATACAAAATAAGCTATTTTTTACCCTATATAAATCACAGAAGACAAATAGGATGGGTGACACTGATACCAAACAGTGTTTATTTGTATTACTATTAAGTGACTTTATTATAGGAATGAATCTTATGCAGAATGCATTTGTAGAAATAGCAGGAGTAAAACGCAGTTTACATGTGCAAGTAGCGCGCGAAATTGCTCGTAAAATATTATCCGGAGAAGTTGCTCAAAATGAGATTATCCCTGGCGAAATGGCTTTATGTGAACAATTCAAAGTAAGCCGTACCTCCCTGAGAGAAGCAATTAAACTGTTAACGTCCAAAGGGTTATTAGAATCTAAACCCAAAGTGGGGACACGAGTCACTAACCGAGAAAACTGGAACTTCTTAGACTCTCAATTATTAGACTGGTTAACTGGTTTAGGCGATAATGATGCGGTTTATCGTGACTTTTTATCATTACGTAATGCATTAGAGCCTGAAGCCGCAGCATTAGCAGCAGAAAATGCAACTGCACAGCAACGTATTTTATTATCAGCGACTTTTCAGCAAATGGATGATATCTCCAAAGACTTTGAATTAGAGAGTTGGACTGATGCCGATATGGAGTTTCATCGCCTTATTTTCCTCTCAACAGGTAATAGTTTTTATCTGCCTTTTGCGAATGTACTTTGCACCATGTTTAAAAGCTTCATTACACATTCTTCTATTCGTGGTAGTACTTGTATTAACGAGCATCGTGCAATTTACTCAGCGATCATGGCGGGTGATGCAGATAAAGCGAGACAAGCTAACATTGAGTTATTAAGCAAAAGTAAACGCCGTTTACCAAGTAAAGATTAAATCCCTCGTAATAGTTTTGTTATTTATTCCAAACAGAATCAATAGGTATAACTTACTTTGATGCTTGGTCCGAGTATTTAGCAAAACGAGTATAGCCATTCTCTATTATTAGGAGCGTGGCTTTTTGCATTAAAATGACAGTGTTTTTAAAGGATGACTTATGCCTCAAACATTAATACCTAATATTCATGATTTCCTAGCGACGATTGATCCCTTCGATAAATTGCCTAAAGAGTTACAACGTAAAATTGCTTGTTGCATAAAAATAACTTACCTCGCGAAAGGCGAACAAATTCAGTTTGGAGGAGAGCATGAATTACGTTATTTATATGTCGTCCGAACCGGTTCAATGGAGCAGCGTAAGCATAACGGAATGTTAAGAGCAAAATTAGGTTCAGAGGATCTATTTGGTTTTACCTTTCTGTCAGAACAAAAGGAATCACAGGAAGATTACACCGCTGTTGCATTAGAAAATACACTCTTATATTTAGTTCCTCACTCTGATCTATTAAGCCTTTTAGAAGAGTATCCTGATTTTGCTGAGCACTTTGCCAGTAATGTACAAGTTCGTTTACACTCTGCATTAGACGTGGTGTGGTCAGATAGTGAGAAAGGTATTTTCGTTAAAAAAGTATCGGAAGTTGCTAGTGACAAAATAGTAGTTGCTGATTCTAGTACACCGATTAGACAGGTCGCAGAACAAATTATGGCTGTTTGTTCACCAACAGCAGTCATTACCGAAAATGGGCAAATAGTTGGCTTAGTGACTGACCGTGATATGACCAAACGCGTTATTGTAGCAGGCTTAGATTACACTCGTCCGGTAAAAGAAATCATGACACCTAATCCCTTAACTGTCGCGCCCAATGACCTTGTGCTAAAAGCCTCATCAATCATGATGCAAAACAATGTCCGAAGCTTACCTGTTGTGGAAGGTAATAATGTATTAGGAGTGTTAACAACAACTCATTTAGTACGCAATAACAGGATTCAAGCTGTCTTCCTAATTGAAAAAATAAAATACGCTAAGACGGTTTCTGATTTATCTAAATTAACTCCTGAACGCCAAGCTATTTTTGAAGCATTAGTAGAAGGTAAAGTAAGTGGCGATATTATTGGCCATGTGATGACCTTAATTATGGACGCCTATAACCGTCGCTTATTACAAATAGCAGAAGAGCATTTTGGTAAGCCGCCTTGTGAGTTTGCTTGGATCGTTGCTGGATCGCATGCGCGTAATGAAGTGCATATGCTGTCTGATCAAGATAATGCGATTATCTTAGCGGATGATGCAACTGCTGCAGATCGCATTTACTTCCAGGGGTTAGCGATGTGGGTATGTAAT
Source organism: Psychromonas arctica (assembly GCF_036697365.1). Classification (GTDB taxonomy): domain Bacteria; phylum Pseudomonadota; class Gammaproteobacteria; order Enterobacterales; family Psychromonadaceae; genus Psychromonas; species Psychromonas arctica_A. Next base: position 146,444 of record NZ_JBAHZA010000008.1, on the reverse strand, counting down.
GCGCTTGATGCTTGTGCATATCCTTTGTGCACCGGTAAATTTATGGCGGTCAACCCTAAATGGTGTATGCCACTGAAAGTATGGAAAGCTTCGTACAGCAAGTGGGTGGCGAATCCAGAGTATGATAGTTTGTTAAATGCAACTGTATTTTTAGAGACGCGTTGGCTATACGGTAACGAAAGCTTCAATAAAGAATTACAAGCACATCTGTTTAGTAGCATTAAGTCCTCACATGTCTTTTTATCTTCTATGGTACGAGACTCTGTTTCAGTAAGTCCACCATTAGGTATTTTCAATTCATTGGTATTAGAAAAAAGTGGTGAAAACTCTAAGACTCTGAATATTAAGAAATTTGCTCTAAGTCTATTAGTTGATTTGGCACGAATTTATGGACTGTCGTCAGGCTCAGAAAAGGCCGAAACGATGGCGCGTTTCGAACATGCTTATGAAAATAATTTATTAAGTGAAGACATGTTGAAAAATGTACAAGGTGCATTTCAGTTTATTACTCAAGTCCGTTTATCACATCAATTTACGGCCTTGAAAGAAGGGCGAGTAGCAGACAATCATATTGATCCTAATGCCTTTGGTAGCTTTGAAAGAAAGCATTTAAAAGATGCTTTTAGGATTATTGCTGATTTACAAGAATATACAAAATTGAAATTTAATCGTCAGTAATATTTGGGTGAGAGAAATAAATTATGCGTCGTATTTTTAATCATTTTCATCCACTTAATAAGTTGCAACGTGAACGGGAACGGTACTTATCAACACATCAAGTACCCGATAATATCCGAGCATTGTTAGAAGCACCATTACCAGGTTTGGATGATGATATTTACTCTTTAGATTATTTGTCGCTGGATTTTGAAACATCAGGCTTCAACCCTAAAACCGATTCGCTGTTGAGTGTGGGTTACTTACCTTTAATTAACCAGCAATTGTTGTTATCTGAAGCGGTAGAGACTCTAATTCATACAGCAAAAAATGTTAAAGCCGAAACGGCGGTGATCAACCATATTGTCCCTGAAATGCTGGAGAAGGGCGAAGCATGGAATGTAGTATTGGATACCATGTTAGCCGAAGCAGTGGGGAAGGTCTTAATCGTTCATGGCAGTATCGTAGAAAAGCGCTTTTTAAATCACTATATGGCTAAGCGTTATAAGTTACCGCCTTTACCGTTATTGTGGGTAGATACTTTACAGATGGAAAAATCTTTACATATTTACAAAGGTAGTAATGGTACTGACGATTTCCGTCTGGGTAGTGTGCGAGAACGCCACAATTTACCAGAGTATTCAGCACATGGTGCTCTTGTTGATTCATTAGCTACTGGAGAGTTGTATTTAGCGTTGCTTAAACAACACTTTGAAGGAGCTGACTCTTCTGTCCGACATATGAAATTTGATTATACACGCGCTCTATAAACCTCAATATGTAGCTCAATTATAAAAGCCTGAGCTAATGCGGTTTAATTTTATGGTTGATCGTTATTTTTATAATAAGCAGTAGCTATTTACTTATTAACTTTAGGTCTTATACCAATTACATTAAATAAGTGATCTAAATTTTGCGCAGGAAAAATGACTTAGTTTAAAGCGTAACTTAAGCCTTTCGACGATGAACTTCGTTAATAGTCTATCGGAGAATTAACCAAAAGATGTTAATTCTTTAATAGTTGTTCTATTTTCGAAAGTTACAACAAAAAAATAAGTTATTTTAACAAGTAAAATAGATCAGTTACTTAGTGTGATTGGTATTAATCAAACGATATGATATCGGTACTTCCGAGGGGGTCTGCGTTCCATTACCTGTAAATACCTACCTCTAATTTGTTTAACAATGGCTTATATAAATTAATTCTTTATTTTAAAAATGAAAAAGCCACTTAACAAGTAAGTGGCTGCAAATGATCAGACTCAATTAATCATTTAAACTTAATAATCTAATTCCAATTGGTGTTATTGGTATTAGAAGCTGTATTTAATACCTGCACGGTAACGAGCTTGACGTTTACTAGAGCTAGAACCTTCATCTACAGTCCAGACCTCAGCAAATGGGCGCCAATCACCAAATTGGTAACCAACAATTAGACCTGCATCATATTCCCAATCTTTATTATCAAATTGTTTTACTTTATCCCAAGATTTAACGTAGTTTGCTTCGTAGCTCAGTCTTAGATTCGGTAACGATTTGATTTTGTATGAACCAGTTAGTGTTACTTTTGATTTAGTAGGACGGTTAACTTTTTTACCTGTCTCTACGTTAGTATCACCATCAGTTGGATCTGAGTAGTTTGCGAATTCATGACGGTAACGTAATGCTGTTTGTAAACCAAAGTCTGATTTATAAACAACACGAATTTGTGGTTTAAAGGTTCTTTTACGATCTGTTAGTGCTATTGGCATACCTGGTTTGATTTGCCATTTACCAATACGGTAAGTTAAGCCCATGTCTAACTCTGTTTCAGTTAGGTAAGTATCATCAAGCGTGTCTGTTTTATCGAAACTAGCAAACTTCATTTCTATACCAAGGTTAACTTTAAGGTCTTTCATATCTTCTACAGGTCTGAAGTTGTTACCTAGTTTAACTCGGCTTGCTTGTTGTTCATTATCTGCCTTGTATTCATGGCGGAAGTCGATAGTAGCAGCTGATGCTGCGCCAGATAGTACTGTAGTTGCAACAGCAAAAATTAATTTATTTTGTAGTTTCATGGTTATCTTCCAGTTTGATGTAATATAAAGTTTTTTATATTTTTAGTTTTATTGTTGCAGGTATGAATAGTGCAAAACTTATTTTTACGAACAACAACAAACTTGTAATTCCGTAAATACTAAAACTTAAAATATTTATTAAATACCAACTCTAATTGGCATTTCATAATACAAATAGAATACATAATTTTTGTGCTTTTGTTCTGTGAGTTCCCTCTAACTTTTTTTGTACTAAAATTTCAGGTTTTTGAGATGTGATTAATAGTTGTTTTATTTCAGTGGTTTATGTGTTTTTTGGGATGTTTTGGATTAAACGCTTTTAGCTCATATAGAGAGCTGTGTAACATTTTTGTTTTTCATTAATACGACTAAAGTGGTTCCCTGCGTACTTTTTTTTGCGCTGTGTCACAGCAAAAATTTAAATAATTTTTAATTAGGTGTGACACAAACGTTTTCATTTTTGCATCTTTTGCTTTAACGAGCAGCACTAGACGCTGTAAGGCTTTCAACAACTTAATCTATTCTTTAAAGTCTAATAATAATAAGATATAGATGCTTAAATACTACCAACTATATATAAAGAATTTTGTTTTTCTACTTTATATAGAAGTTACTAACTGATTTAAACCTGATCTAGATTATATTCTTTGCGATACCTTCTTATTTAATATGATTTCAATCACATACTTTTATTATTGTAATACAATTAATCTTCTCTCTGGGATATGGTTTTGCTAATTATAAATAACTAAAGGGTCTCGATATGGATTTTAATATATTAGTAGTAGGGGTTTATTTTTTATTCCTTATTGCAATTGGATGGATGTTTAGAACATTCACCACAAATACAAGTGATTACTTTCGTGGGGGCGGTAACATGCTCTGGTGGATGGTAGGTTCAACTGCCTTCATGACCCAATTCAGTGCTTGGACATTCACAGGTGCCGCCGGTAAAGCTTATAACGATGGTTTTACTGTTGCGATTATCTTTATGGCTAACGCATTTGGTTATTTCATGAACTTTGCTTACTTTGCACCTAAGTTCCGCCAATTACGTGTAGTAACTGTAATTCAAGCGGTTCGCCAACGTTTTGGTAGTAAAAATGAACAAGTATTTACTTGGACAGGTATGCCAAACAGCGTTATTAATGCAGGTATCTGGTTGAATGGTCTTGCTATCATAGCTTCTGGTATTTTCGGTGTTGATATTGAAACAACTATCTGGGCGACGGGTATTGTAGTATTAGTGATGTCTGTAACAGGTGGTTCATGGGCGGTAATTGCATCTGACTTTATGCAGATGGTTATTATCATGGCCGTAACTATTACTTGTGCGATTGTTGCGCTTAATCAAGGTGGTGGTATTTCAAATATCATCGAAGGTTTTGAGCAAACACGTGAAGTTACTTTCCTTATTGGTACTGAAATCAACTACTTTAGTATCTTTGCATTGTGGTCATTCTTTATCTTTGTTAAGCAATTCAGTATTACTAATAACATGCTTAACTCTTACCGTTACCTTGCGGCAAAAGATTCTAAAAATGCACGTAAAGCTGCGCTATTAGCTTGTATTCTGATGACTATGGGTCCATTAATTTGGTTCCTACCTAGCTGGTTCTTGGCTTCTACTGGTGTTGATTTAACCGCTATGTACCCAGATGCTGGTAAAAAAGCCGCTGATTATGCTTACCTTTACTTTGTTGATGAGTACATGCCAGTGGGTATGGTTGGTTTGCTTATTTCTGCAATGTTTGCAGCAACTATGTCTTCAATGGATTCAGGTCTAAACCGTAACTCAGGTATCTTTGTTAAAAACTTCTACCAAGTGGTTTTACGTCCAAAGGCAACTGAGAAAGAGTTAGTAACATGTTCTAAAATTACTTCTACGGTATTTGGTATCATTATTATCCTAGTGGCATTATTTATTAACTCACTTAAAGGATTAAGCTTATTTGATACTATGATGTATGTAGGTGCGTTAATCAGCTTCCCTATGACGGTACCTGCTTTCTGTGGCTTCTTTATCCGCAGAACGCCTGACTGGGCTGCATGGGCAACATTAATTGTTGGTGCATGTGTGTCGTACTACGTCGGTCTTGTTATCTCAGCAACAGATATTCAAAACTGGTTTAATTTAGATACAGCATTAACTGGTCGTGAGTGGAAAGATCTTAAAGTTGGTCTTGGTTTATTAGGTCACATTGTTATTACAGGTGGTTTCTTCTGTGCAACGATGTTCTTCTACAAACCATTATCTGCAGAGCGTGAAAAAGACGTTGATACATTCTTTACGAATTTAGCGACTCCTCTTCACAATACATCTGCTGCTCAAGCACACCTTGATAACAAACAACGTCGTATGTTGGGTATGTTAATTGGTACAGCTGGTGTTGGTATCATGGCAATGTTCTTCTTACCAAATCCATTTATGCAAAGTTTAATCTTTGTATTGTGTGGCGGTATCGTATTCGCAGTTGGCCTACTACTTGTTAAAGCAGTTAGCCAAGTAAATGAAGACGACGATGGAGATAAAGACCGATTACCAGAAATGGACTAATCAGGTTAGCATCCATTAAATTCAATTAGCAAAAGCGGTTAGATTATCTAACCGCTTTTTTTTTGCGTAAAATTTATATTAATGACACATTTGGGGTGAATGATGTGACCGACCTATTGGTTACCAACATGAGTATAAGATAAATAAACTGTTAGGTATTAGCACCTTTATATGTAGATTGGAGTGGGGTAATAGTATCTTTAGGAATATGTAATGAACTCTACTAAACCTTTGTGCTTGCTCTATTAACACTGTTTGTGAAAAATAAGTCCTGCTATGTTTGACTAGTTTACTTTAGTGTTTTTTTCGTTGATGAAGGGTATACCCTGTATAAAAGACTTCAATATGCCGGTGTGCAATTGCTATTTTTTATAAAGACTTCTTGATTATTCCATTTCTTTGAGTTTTAGCTGGCATATAAACCACGTAAATTTATTACTCTCAATGAAGTTTGATAACTAGAAATACTTTTGAGTCTGCGTCAATATCATTAATATTCATACTATTAAACAGACCAGTGGTAATTTTTTGCTTAACGTCCATTGAGTGCTTGTCATACAAGAAGACTTGAGTTGTAGGATTGTAGGAAAGTTACGGAACAAATACTTATACCAACTATATTATAAGTAAGTGCTCTAAATTTTGTGCAGTAAAACGTATTGAATTCAATACGTAATTCAATCGTTTCGACGATTAATGGAAAGGGGGAGTTGTTTTTTATCTGCGAAAATTACAACGAACAAATAAGTTATTTTAACAAGTAAAAAAGATCAGTTAATTAGCGTGATTGGCACTGGTGTTCGAAAGCCCATACTTTATTCAGCAAGTATGGGCTTCTGTGTCGATTAGAGTTAAAGGTTTTTACTGATTAATGTGTTTTACTTAAATAATAAAAAGTAGCTTGAACGTAATCTGTTTCATCACCTGAGTTATTTTGGTTATAAACTCCCGCTTTGAAGTACATATAATCCTCTGTCTCTACACCGTCTTTTTCATAGTAACCATCATAGCCACTATTACTCATATCAACTTCTTGAGTAATAGTGTCTTTATCGTCACGCATAATATTCACCGTCAGTATTGTACCTACGACATCAATCTCGAAGCTAAATTTTTCATCTAGTTCGATGCCATCTGATGGTTCACTTGCATCATTGTCTCTAGATCCGATCATTTCATACCATTCTTCACTATTGCCGTTACTTGGTTCATGCGCAAAATAAATAGCACCTTTAGTGTGTCCATCTAATAATCGGTAATATAATCGAACTGGCTCATCGCTTGCCGCGTGAATTTGGCCTATGATAACTCGACCTTGGTGACTGCTGCTGCCCGTGCTCGTTACATGATTTACTGCTAAGGTTGCCACCATGTTGCCATCTACACCACCTGCATTATCCTGTTGTGCTTCTGGTGCATTACTAAATACCCAGTTATTTTGATTAACGCCCTGGGTTTTGATGCTTGTATCTTCACCACGTAACATTTCACGAAATTCTGTACGTGAGTATGAAGTCCCTTCAGATGTACGAGCACCACCGATATAGTCTCTGAAAACCATCCCGCCATCTGTCGTATTAGTCCAGAAGTAGTTTTCTAACTCATAACCATCATTAAGATCTTCAACAGAAATATTGGTTGCTTTCGCATAGTTTTCGCCTTCTCCACTATCAATCGGGACACTTAAGTTCCAAGTTGAAAGGTCAAAGTTTTCAGAAGGAGCTAAATTTGCATCTAATGCATTCATTGGTAGTGATGTAGTGTCATCGTCCGCGTATTCACTTTCATTATAAGTGAGCGTTTTAAATTGAACGGTGCTATTGCCATCAGTATATTGGTTATAAACGCCTGCTTTAAAATAACTGTATAAGTTTGACCAATAACTAATGTTAATATTAGCTTTATTCTCATCGTCTACATTGATGAGTAATGTTTCATTACCGACGACCACTTCAAAATTAGTGGGGGCACTTGCGTCGTAATCCGCTAAGTAATAAAAATCATATGAGTCAGGGCAACTCGCATTATAGTTAGGATTACTTTCATCCTTACACTCATAAGCATTGGTCTTAACGATTGCCCAGTAAGCATTATTATATGCGTCACCTGTTATATCATCAGTACGGTTTTCACCATCCCAAACAATACGTAATAAAGGATGTGATAGCACGGTATCGTCAGCCTCACCGTTTTCACCTTTGTTATGTACCTGCAATAATGTAATCTCTTCACCATCACTGCTATTTGTAACGGACTCAGCAGGAGATATAGGTAATATGTCTGCAGTTAACGTATATTTTGTATCTGTTAAATTAGTTAAGAAGTTTTCAGTAAAGCGAAGCTCCGTACGATTACTATCACCTTCCATTTCAAATGTTAACCAGCCTGAATCTTTATCAATATAGAAATAATCGCTGTCATAATCTACATAATCACCAGCATCAACGACATCAGACTTCGAACAACTGTTATTAACATCATTATTTGTACAATCGGAGAGGTCGGTTTGCTGTAAGTTAGCGTTATCTAATGCATCAACATATCGAGAATAATCGTAGGGCACACCTTGATAGCTGCTAGTATCATCATTAGTGTTTTCTGTATCAGTATTTACAGCGGTAGAACTGCCACCGCTACCGCCACATGCACTAAGGAATATTGATAATATGGCACTGCTTATTAATTTATATTTCACTGTATGATATCCATTTTCATAAGAGTTAATAAAGATTTTTCAATTATAATACAAATGAAATTCCTTATTAAAAAACGCTTTCAAAATTGATAACTAGACACTGAAACTTGATGTAATAATGATTGTTCTCGGAGGTATGTTTGAGGTGGTGTTTTTGATGATAAATCTGGCGCATAAAAAAGGCCGAATAATTGAGTATTCGGCCTAATAATTTTAATAAAATACTGTTATTAATTACTCTGGTTGTGCAGCTACAGTCGCTTCAGAGCTGTTTCCATGATAAGAGCTTCCTTCTATTTCATCAAGAACAACACCAATTTCGTAGTCTTCAAAGTCATCAGAGAAGCTAACGGTTGTCCCTGCATCAGAATAAAGTGTTAAATCATCTACATACAATACAAACTCAGTTGTTGCTGAACCACCGGCATAACGAATTTGAATATCTTTTGCACCTGTATCATCATTACCATCAGTACTGTAATCATTCACGTAAGTACCGATTTCTTGATCATCAATTGTAATTGTAACATCAGCTGAAGATGTTCCATCTGTAGTCCAATTGATTTGTAAGTCTACCCATTCACCAGGTGTAAATGTTGAGATATCTCCATGGTTTCTTAGTGATACAGTACCTGAGTCAAGTTGTAAATCTACAATATGCTCGCCACTTGAAGTAGAAGTACCGCCAGTAGAAAATACAGTTAAAGCAGCTGTTTCTGTTTCGCTTTCATCGTATAAGAAAGATACGTTAACTTGCCCAACAGCGATACCATCTGAAATTTGGTATCGTAATTCACCAGTATCAGTCTCTAATGTATCTGCAATAGCTGCTACTTGAGTTGAGTCAGTTTCTGTAGTGTCGCTATCATCCGTTTCATCCGTATCATCTGATGCTGCACCACCCACAATGGCTGGTTGTGTTTCATCATTGTATGGGTCACCTGCGCCATCTAATAACTCATCAACAACATAATCTTCATAATCATCAAAGAATACTTCTGTTGTGCCTGCTTCATCTGAGTAAATAGTAAAGTCATCGACTAAGAACTCTTCGGAATCAGTCAATGCATTATTACCTATTTTAAAGCCAACAGTATCAACACCTGTTGCTGCCGAATTATGGAAATCATAAGTTCCAATTTCAGTGCCATCTACAGTAACAGTATAAGTACCGTCTGTTACACTCCAAGTAACGTTAACGTTAACCCAGGCACCTGTTGTGAAAGTGCCTACAGTAGTAGAATCTCCAGATCTCACTTTAATGTTACCATCGTCTAACTGCACTTCACCTACTAGGCCGGCCGTATTTGTATCGGCATTAAATAATGAAATATAAGCTGTCTCTGTTTCAGATGATGAATAGAACACATTTACATCAACTTGCCCCTCAGTTAATTCCGCGCCTTCAACTGCTGCAACATCGTAGCGCATTTGGCCACTAGAACCTGCTTCAACATTCGTTAATATTGAATATTGGCCTGCATCAGAAGATGTATCGCCCGTATCTGTTTCACTACCAGAATCAGTATCACCTGTAGAGCTAGTTGTTTCTTGAAATTCAAGATCATCACAACCAAAAATTAATGCTGCGCTTAAAGTGACGGCTGCAATTTTAGTGAGTTTCATTTTTTGTCCGTTTTTCATTTTCTTTTCCCTTTAAAGCTAAAAATAATTGGAGTTGATTTGATTTACCTTTTTATTGTTCTGTAATCTCTAAAAAGGGGCAATTTTTCCTTATGAATAAAATGATCTTGCTCTCATTAGGGAGCCATTTAGGTCCATAAAGTAGATCTATACATCATTTTAAATTACAAAAATGGTGTTTATTTGTATGGTTATTTAAGCGGTTTTTAGATTTTTTAGTATGATTTTTAATCTAGGTGATATTGGTTTGTTTTGTTTTTATAAAAAAAAGACTTATCACGTAAACAGCTTATTTTGAAGTTAATTGTTTATAAATCAGTTATTTGTGCGTTTTTTATTTTTGTTTTTTCTTCTTGGCTATTTGGAGGTTAATATTTCAAAATATTTATTCTTATTTATAGTTTTGTATGAGTAATTGTGAGCTTGGTAAAGTTTTTGATCGTAGAAATTACTCTCGTGGAGAATGCTTATTTCGTATAATAAATATTTTTTTGATTAACTAGTATTTTGGATAGATAAAGTGAGCCACGTTATTTTCTTTATCAAACAAAGCAGGTCAAAAATAATAATTGAAGTTTGGAGTGTCGCTATTAGATGTTAATTATATGAAATAAAGGAAGGTTGGGGGAGTTTAGAGCTAAGGTGACAAGCAGAGCGCAGTAACAAATGTATGATACTACGCTCTTAATCGTTAGACTCGCGCTTAGCGCATAGTAACAAACTCTTCAGAGCCCGTTGGGTGAATTGCTACGACACTATCAAAGTCTGCTTTAGTTGCGCCCATTTTCATAGCAATACTAAAGCCTTGAATCATTTCATCAACAGCAAAGCCAATACCGTGTAAACCAACAACAACTTCATTTTCACCTGCACAAATTAACTTCATTTTACATGGTTGGCGATGTTGAGTAATAGCAGTATACATAGCAGTAAAGCCTGATTGATAAACTTTAACGTTTTTCTCACCATATTGTGCAATGGCTTCTGGCTCAGTTAAACCAATCGTACCAATTGGTGGGTGGCTGAATACAACAGTAGGGATTAAATCGTAATCCATTTTAGCTTCAGGTTTGTTGTTAAATAAGCGCTCCGATAACTGGCGGCCAGCTTTAACAGCAACAGGCGTTAGTTCTACGCCATTTTCCATAATATCTCCAACACAGTATATGCCTGGGATATTTGTTTCTTGGTATTCATCTACCTTGATGTAACCTGCGTCGTTAGTTTCTACACCTGTTACCGCTAAGTTAATTTGATCTGTCGTTGGGTGACGACCAATGGCCCAAATTAACGTATCAACATTTTGACTTTGACCATTTTCTAGATGCAAAGTAATACTGCCATCATCTTCTTTAGTCACTTCTTTCGGAGTTGAGTGAGTATGTAATGTTGGGCCTTCTTCCGCCATTACCTCTACTAATGTTTCAACAATCAGTGGATCAAAGCTACGTAATGGTGACTCTTTACGTACAAATAAGTGTGTTTCTGTACCCAATGCACTTAAAACACCTGCAATTTCTACTGCGATGTAACCTGCACCAACAATAGCGACACGTTTCGGCTGTTCAACAATATCAAAGAAGCCATTTGAATCGATACCTAATTCAGCGCCAGGGACATTAGGAATAGTAGGGCGACCACCAGTTGCAATGGTGATATGTTTTGCTGTGTAGTGTTTCCCATCTACTTCAACCGTATTTTTGTCTACAAAAGTAGCAAAACCTTTGATTACTTCTACTTTATTGTTACCTAACACTCGATCGTAAGACTCATGAATGCGGCCGATGTAAGCTTGACGATTCTCAACCATTTTTGCCCAATTAAAGCCTTTAACGTCTAAATCAAAACCGTAATCTTCAGAATAAAGGTTAATCGCCTCCGCAACTTGAGCACCATGCCACATCACTTTTTTAGGTACACAGCCTACATTGACACAAGTACCGCCTAAATCTTTAGCTTCAATAATCGCCACTTTTGCACCGTATATAGAGGCGCGATTTGCAGAAGCGATACCGCCACTTCCACCACCGATACAGATGTAATCAAAATCAAATTGTTTGTCGCTCATGGAGACCTCATCCTTATTCTGGAAAATTAAACGGCTAATATTTTGTTTTTCTTAGCCGTTAAGTTACAGCATTGCTTATACAAACTATAGAGTTTGCATGGAGTTTTTTGATTGTTGTGGGTAAATACAGTCATCACATCAATTCATTTACTATCTTACGCTATCAAGATACGAATAGGATCCTTGTATCGAGGAGATGATAAAATTTTAATGTATTGAACTACTCTCGTTAATAAACCTTGAGTCGTTATCAAATATTTTGTGATTTATAAAAAGAAGAAAAAAGAAAGGGCGAGGTAGCTATCAACCTTAAAGTTGATAGCTATTGTTAATAGCTTTATATAAAGTCTATTGCGTAACTGTTTTATAAGCCCAAGTTAACCATGGCATTAAAGCTTCTAAATCACTTTGCTCTACCGTGCTACCACACCAAATACGTAAACCACTTGGCGCATCTTTGTAAGCACCAATATCAAAGGCTACTTTTTCTGACGATAAGAGTTTAATAAACTGCTTAAGTTGTTCTGCAGATAAATCCACAGATAAACACACGCTAGTATTTGAACGAATGCTTTCTTTTTCCGCTAAGAAATTAATCCATTCATTGTTCTCAACAAACTTAGATAATACAGCTAAGTTTTGTTGTGATTTACGAATACAAGCCTCAACGCCACCAATCGAACGTACCCAATCTAAAGCGTCTTGATAATCCGATACACATAACATTGATGGTGTATTAATCGTTGCACCAGAGAAAATGCCTTCTATTAGCTTACCGCCTGCCGTTAATCGAAATATTTTTGGTAACGGCCATGAAGGGGTATAACTTTCTAAACGAGCGACTGCTCTAGGGCTTAAGATGATCACTCCATGACCACCTTCGCCACCCAATACTTTCTGCCAACTAAAAGTAGTAACATCTAACTTTTCCCAAGGCATTGGCATCGCAAAAACAGCTGATGTCGCATCACAAATAGTCAAACCTTCACGGTCATCACTAATAAAGTCAGCGTTTTCTACTTTTACACCGGAAGTTGTGCCGTTCCAGGTAAAGATACAGTCATTTTCTGGTTTAACTAAACTCATATCAGGCAATTGGCCGTAGCCTGCTTTGATTTCATTTACATTTTCTAGTTTTAATTGCTTAGTGATATCTGCAAACCAACCTTGGCCGAATGATTCCCAATAACAAATATCAACAGCACGAGGCCCTAACATTGACCACATGATCATTTCCATTGCACCCGTATCAGATGCTGGAACGATACCCACTCGATAACCTTCAGGTAATTGTAAAATCTCAGCGGTATCATTAATCACTTTTTGCAAAGCATTTTTACCCACATCTGAGCGATGTGAACGACCTAATGTTGTTTGGTCTAAACGTGATAAATCATAACCTGGACGCTTGGCACATGGGCCAGAAGAGAAATTAGGAGTCGTTGGTTTAAGCGAAGGTAGGGCGGGCGTCATGGGTAAATCCTTTTATAAACAAGTAAGGGGATATAAGGCTATTGAAAATACACCAGAGGCGGTTGGTTATCAAACAAATCCGCCTCTTATTCATTACAATATTCTAATATGTATAAAAGGAAGATAGATCGTTCTGAAAGCTAAAATTTAGCCAGATAATAAGCAATTTTATCAAAATCATTTGATTTTGCCTGTTTTGTAAACAATCAACCAATTTTTAGCAAAAGTTACTTTACATTAACGCCAGCTTCGGTATTATCCGCAACGTCTGCAGGGGTGTAGTTCCAACGGCAGAACGACGGATTCCAAATCCGTATGTTGGGAGTTCGAATCTCTCCACCCCTGCCACATTATATATGAAGCCTCAGCAATTTATTGTTGAGGCTTTGTTGTTTCTAGAGTAATGCTTTAAAGACAACCTTTTCTTCGCTTCTCCTCTTTGTAAATTCTGCAGAGCCCTGTCGATACCAGAATCTATTAGAGATTAAAATACTATCAACGAATTTTTACAGCTTAAAGTATTTAGGTTATTGGACAATTTAAAGTCAAACTTTCTAAAGTTTTAATAATTGCGGATTTTTATCGCAATTCAGCACTGTATATAATATTTGATAAAGCTACTTAAATTATTTTGCAAGAGAAAGTTTAGAGTTGGAGGTGTATTTACATATTTTAGGGAGATATATACATTTTACAGAACATATTATTCATCCCATTATCTCTACTCACAAATAGTTTAAATATTAAAATAAGGCTAAATTAAAAATTTCAATAAAGATAATTTTATTCAGTAAAACTTAAGAATTTTTGTTCATAATAAGATAATTAAATAGTGCAGGTAATCACAATGAAATTACTCTTAGTTGAAGATTCTGAATCACTTAGAAATAGTCTAAAAATAGGTTTAGGGAATTTAGGGTTTACTGTAGATGCAACAGGTGATGGGGCTGAAGGGTTAACCATGGCAACAATGGGAAGTTATGATCTTATGATTTTAGATCTTATGCTGCCTAGCGTTGATGGTTTAACGGTATTAAAAACAATTAGGCGCAAAAAAATCGAATTAAAAGTGCTTATTCTATCTGCTAGAGGAGAGACTGAAGATCGAATTGAAGGTTTAATTTCAGGCGCAGACGATTATTTAGCTAAGCCCTTCTCTTTTGATGAATTACATGTTCGTTTACAAACTCTATCAAGAAGAGGTGGATTGGTAATAGATGAAAATATTATTGAGGTTAATGATTTTATTTTAAATACTCAATTATTCACACTCTCATTTCATGGTAAAAATATTAATTTAACACCAAACGAATATAAGTTAATAGAATGTATTTTTAAGCAAAAAAAACTGGTTTTTTCACCTGAAAAATTGAGTGAGTATCTGGCAGGGCAATATGATTCTATGTCTAAAAATACAATAGAGGCTCATTTATCGTCAGCGAGAAAAAAAGCAAAAGCAGCTGGAGGAATATTACCAATTATTAATAAACGTGGTTTTGGTTATATGGTTGATCAAACTCTATGATATCCATCAGAAATAATTTAGTTAAGAGTTTATCGATTTCACTTTCGCTTGTTTTTGCTTTAGTGATGCTAATTATAGATGTCGTACTTGATAATTGGGTAGATAAAGAGTTTGAACAGTCACTTATCGGTAAAGCTTCTTTATTAGTTGCTTTAGTGTCAGAAGATGAACAAGGTGTTGAGTTTGAATTTTCAGGTGAATTTATGCCTGAGTTTGAGAGACAAAATAACGCAGAATACTTTCAATTATGGTTAGGTGATGAAGTCTATGAAAAGTCAGATTCATTAAATTTTCAATTAAACAATAGTTTGCCTTTTATACCTTTAATGGAGGGGAAAAAGAAAATTATTGAGGCTCGATTACCGGATGGGCGTGACGGGTTAATTATTTATTATTCTTTTAAGGCACAAGTCGATACAGTCAAAAGATCTATATTTTATAAGCATTTAAAAGGGGCTGGTGCAACTCAACCGACAATACTCTTAGCTTATGCTGCTTCTACAGAAGATACTGAAGGTATATTAATTTTTCTAGATTTTTTGTTTATTCTGGCTACGTTTATTGTTGTTTTCTTAGTTGTATATGTGGTGAGGAATAAGGTGGACTTGGGGTTGATCCCATTAAATGAATTAAATAATGAGCTCAAAAAAATTAAAATAAGCGATGAAAATTTAAAGTTATCAAATAAAAATTTGTCGTTAGAATTAGTGCCTTTCATAGACAGCATTAATAGCTTTATTGATCAAAATAAAACGTTATATGAAAAAGAAAAGCGCTTAACTTCAGATATTGCACATGAATTAAAAACTCCTATTACAGAGTTGATTAACCTGACGGAAGTTGTTATTAAATTCCCTCAAGATAAAATATCCAAAACCGATTACCCACAGCAAGTGTTAGGTATTTCTTGGCGCTTAAAAAATGTCATCTCAAATCTTTTATTGCTAAATAAATTATCTGGTAATGGGCTTCCTAAGGATGATATTTTTGATTATCAGCAAATTATCCATGAGCTATATGCTCCTTATGAAAATCGCATAATTTTGAATTCTCAAACAGAGATCCCTCCTTTAGAAAATAATTTATTTGCAGTAGAAACTGTTTTGAAAAACTTAATCAATAATGCCATTCAATACAGTCCTAATGAGTCTGTGATATTGCTTACATTAGACTCAGTGGGAGAGTTACCTCATGTCTCAATCACTAATGAAGTATCTGAAGCATTATCTGTTGGAGATCTAGAGAATATGTTTGAACCTATGTGGCAAAAAGATATTTCTCGTAGTTCTAGTGAAAATTTTGGCCTAGGGTTGGCCATTGTAGCTTCTCTTTGTGATGCCATTGATGCAGATATTAAAGTTACATTAATCCAAAAAACAATTACTTTTGATGTGCTATTTAACTAGTAGCTAGATAGCGGCATTTTAATTATCTATATTAAACATTCAGTTTATATTAAGTGAACCTTAAGTTTTCCGTGAAATAGTGCTTTCTATCTTAACTTAGGAAGCTTTATATGATCTTATATACCTCTACTGATACCAGACAAAAAAATGCAGGGGCTTGCTCTATCGTTGTCCCAATTTATAACGAAGAAAATGTAATTCCCCAATTCCATTCTAGGTTAAATCGTGTTGTAAAGTTATTAGATATTCAAGTTCATGTTATTTATGTGAATGATGGAAGCCATGATAGAAGCACTCAAATTATTGAAACATTAACCAATTTAGAATACGACTTTACATTAATTAACTTAAGTCGAAACTTTGGTAAAGAGGCGGCTATGTCCGCTGGGCTAAGTAAAGCTGACGGTGACTTCACTATTATTCTTGATGTAGACCTTCAAGATCCACCTGAGTTGATTCCTTCTATGATTAATAAATGGAAAGAGGGGACTGATATAGTTTGCATGCAGCGTAATAAAAGATATGGGGAGTCATGGTTTAAAAAAATATCTGCATTTTTGTTTTATAAAATAATTAATCGTTTAGCTGATTGCGATATACCAGAAAACGTTGGCGACTTTAGGTTGCTAGATAAAAAGGTAGTGAAGGAGTTAATTCAATTACAAGAAAAAAATATATACATGAAAGGCTTATTAGCTTGGCCTGGGTTTAATCAAGCTATTTTAAGTTTTGATAGGGATCAGCGGTTTAGCGGAGAGTCAAAATGGCCATTACAAAAGTTACTCGCTTTAGCGATGGATGGGATAACTTCGTTCAGTACAAAACCACTACAAATAGCGACCTATCTTGGAGCTGCAATTGCTAGTGGATCATTTTTTTATGCTGTTTTTACTGTTTTAAAAACATCCATCTTAGGTGAAACGGTAACAGGATTCCCCACCATTATTGTTGCTATTACTGGGTTAGGTGGAGTGCAGTTATTATCGATTGGTTTAATAGGTGCTTATGTAGGGAGAATTTATAATGAGGTTAAAAACCGACCTCGATTTATTATCGCTTCTGAAGTGAATAAAGTAGCTGCAGAAACGAGCAAGGTCATTTCAATCTCCTCCTCTCGCAAGGAGGTAATATAATGAAGAAGTTGCCTATCCGTATTACAATTTTTATCTCCGTTATCATGCTTATTCGATTAGTGTCACTCCAATTATATCCTTTAATGGACACAACAGAGGCGAGATATGGAGAAATGGCTCGTTTAATGGTGGAAACCAATAATTGGGTCACTCCTTTATTTAACTATGATGTGCCTTTTTGGGGTAAGCCTCCTATGCAGACTTGGATAAGTGCATTATCAGGAAAAATATTAGGAATAAGTGAATTTTCATTGCGTTTTCCTCATTTTATCAGTGGCATGTTAACACTTGTTGTTGTCGGTTATTTTGCTTATAGAAAGTCTATATCCCCATTATTGAGCATTGTAATTTTATTGACTTGTACAGGTTTTTATATCGCAAGTGGTGCCATTATGACAGATTCATTGCTAACACTTTCAATGACTCTTTCTATGTTTGGTTTCTATTTTGGATGGAAAAATTATAGTAAAAAGCATGCTTATTTAGGTTTTGTTGGGATAGGGCTCGGCTTATTAATTAAAGGACCGCTTATAATTGTTTTAATTGCCTTATCCATTCTTCCTTGGGTCATTATTAACTATGGTGTCTTAGAAGGAGTAAAACAGTTTTGGTTGCGCATTCCTATTGTTTCTGGATTATTACTATCGTTAATAATCGCAGTGCCGTGGTATGTCATTGCAGAAAAAACAACACCAGGTTTTCTTCATTATTTTTTTGTTGGTGAACATTGGTCTAGATTTACTGTAAGTGGCTGGAGTGGAGATCTATATGGAAATGCACACTCTGAATCAAGGGGGATGATTTGGATATTTTGGTTATATATTGCTTTTCCTTGGTCATTTCTTTTTTTATATAAATTAGTAAATAATACTGATCGTAAAAAATTATTTGCAGATAAACGTGATTTAAATTGGTATTCTTTTCTTATCTGTTGGCTTATTTCTCCTATGGTGTTGTTTACATTTTCTGGCAATATTTTACCTATGTATGTGCTTCCAGGTTTGCCTGCTTTAGCATTATTTTTAGCTTCACAAAGCCATTTTTTTGATCGTAATAAAATAGTATTAAGTTGTTTTGCTCCGATGGCTGTGATTGTTTTACTTGTCTTTTATAGGCCTATGCTTGCTTCCAAGAGCGATGTTAGTTTAATGAAGTATGTAAAGAAGTCTTACCCTATTTATTATATAAATGAAGCTAGCTTTTCTGGTCGCTTTTATACGCGTGGGCAAGCTATGGTATGGAAGAAAGGGCAACAAATAATTTATCCTTTTTATCTTATTCAGCGCAATAATCCACAAGAAAATGATTTAGTTGGGGCGGGTAATTGTACATTTGTCATTAAGAATAAAAAAAGATCTCTGTATTTTTGTAGTGATAGCAATGAATAAAAAGGTCTGCTTTGTATTAATAGGCGGCGTGGCATTTTGTATTGATACCGGCGTATTTAGTATCTTATTTAGCTTATATGGAATTAATATTTATATTGCTCGTATTATAGCTTTTATTGTTGCTGTTTGTGTTACTTGGTATGGAAATCGTTGTTTTACCTTTAAAGAACGAAATGTGCTGTCTGTAGGCAAGCAGATTAGTAGGGCCTTTTTTAGCGCTATTTTATCATTGCTTCCTAATTTGATTGTTTTTTATTTTGTTAGCTATTATTTATATCTGCCTTTATCAACTGCTATTGCTTTTATTCTTGGGACGCTAGCAGGTACGTTAAGTAATTTTATATTAAGTGATAAATATATTTATAAATAATATTAAGAAAGCATCGGAATCTAGAAATGTTATCTATGATACTTGTTAAGTATTTATTAATTAGTGTTAGTAGGGAATTTCTAAAGGAATGAATCAGATATTGTTGTAATTGAATTTGGTGAAGAGAGGCTATAGCCACTAAAAACTGCAATAAGCAGGTTTTAGTAGCTGTAGCCGTAATCACTTTCTATAGTTTACTAAGTTTAAACTCATCAATGCGGACTTCTGTTTGTTTACCAATATCTCCAGATTCATCGATTTGTGATGGATCGGTAATATGTAGTTTTGCATAGATAGTTACTGAAACATTCGATCCAGAGTTAAAATTAAGTACCGTTTGCTTGAAGCGTTTCTTTACTGCACCTTGTGGGGCATCAGCAAGTTCTGAAACATGAGTGGTTTTGGTCGCAAGCGATTTACCTGTCATGCCATTAACACCAAAGACTAGTTCGCTAATGGAGTCATCGCCTTTTTTATCATTGTAATACAGTGATAATTGGTAATCTGTATTAGGTTGTAAGCCATTTACTAGCTGGGTTAAACCTGGTTGTGCGGTGAAGTCATCAGTGGCTGACACAAAACGTAAACGTGAAGAGCCTTCTTCGTCAAATGCGCTATCTTTTGAGCTGCCGGCATCGCCTAAACCAGCATTTTTGTTAGCTTCTTTTTTCCACACATCACTTTTACCACTGTTACTTCTAAATTCCGTGAGTTGTGGGTCGATAATCAGATTTTCTCCAGATGCAACGGCCACAACTGCATTGGCGTTAGTTGATGCGGTTGATGTTGTTTGTGCTGTATTTGCACAACCAGTTAGTAGTGCTGCGATAGTTAATCCTAAGTATATCTTTTTCATATCTAACCCCTAAATCTATATTTATTAATGGTGAAGATACTCTATAGTGCTATTGTATTATTTTATGTGACTGTCTAAACATTTTGAAAGTAGTGTCGAAAAATAGGGTGTTCTCTTTTTATTTATGTGAGATTGGTTGCTTAAAATGAAGTGTTTTTAATAGTTAAAAAATAGATGATTAAATCATAACTACCTAATAATAAATGAAAAAATAATATATAACATACAATCTAAAACAATTATCTGCTAATTAGTGTGGTATCCTTGAGAGATGTTTTTAGAGGCTTAAAATTCAACAAATTGACTGACATGTTCAGGGCCGTTCGCTGCAGAGTAATACAAATTCAATTTTAATATCATATCCAACTCTTGCATGGTAATAAACTGACACTCATTGAGTCCTAAGTGTTTAACACATGTTGGTAAAAATAAAATCCCTAACCCCGCAGATACTACTTTCATTAAATTATGTTTTTAAGTTACGTTTTGATAGCACAATGTTAGTTCTCAATAATATTGCTAGCATTGTGCCTGAACGACAAAGTTAAAGCTTCACACCACACCCTTTGAGGATAACGTGGGTGACTAGCTCAATGCCTTTGGCAAAATCTTCATCTGATAGTTGTTCTTTTTTCATTAAGATACTGATTTGTAAACCATGATCGGCATAAGCTTGAGTGCTTGACCACAACATAAATAACATATGTTCAGGATCTATTGGATCTAGCCAGCCTTTTTCCTGCCATGCACGGAATACATCACAGGTCTGTTCAAACTGCTCTCTTAATTCGTTTTGTAATGGTTCACGTAGGTAGTGTGCACCATGCAGTACTTCTGCGGCAAAAATACGTGATGCATTGGGATGTTGTCGAGATTGGGTTATTTTATTTACTATATATTTAGGAAGTGCATCGCCTGGGTGTTGATCTGCACTCATTTCATTCATGTGCTTCATCCATTGAACTAGCATGCGGTTGATGACTTCTTTGTATAAGCCTTCTTTAGTTTTAAAGTAATAAAGTACATTCGCTTTGGGTAAATTGACTGCTTCTGCAATGCCCGCAACTGTTGTCCCACGAAAACCACGCTCTGCAAATACATGTTCTGCAGCATCTAAAATTTGTTGCTCATTACCTTGGCGTATATCGGCTAGTGAACCACGGGATGACTGGCTTTTTTTCATTACTTTTTTCATAAATAAAGCATACTCTTTTAGCAGTTTATACGAATAAGAAAGTGGACTAAATTTGTCTAATTTCTTGATAATTATATAGTAAAGCTTAGTGTTTATTATCCATAGGTTAACAGATAATTATGCTTGTGTATTTCTTATCATGGTTGGTATGTATAAGGCTCTCCACCTTAATCTTGATAAGGTTACCAATAAAATTATCAAAAAACTTGCTTAGATACTTTAACTCGCTAACTAATTTCAGTTCACCTTAGGAGCGCCATTGCTATAAATTCAATAGAATCGTTATAAAAGGCTATATTAAAAAAGGTCATTCTATTTTAATAAACCTGTGTAATTATTATTTTTTGTCGAAAGGTAATCTTGGTACACAGTATGCAATGGTATAACTTGACCATATGGTCAAAACAGGCTTGAATGATAGTTGATAACATATCATTAACTTTTTAAGTCTTGATATACAAAGGATTGCAACATTAAGAGAGGTTTACGTGATTCAGTTTTTAGTTAACAACGAAATGGTTCAATTGACACAGTTTGCGCCAAATTTGAGCATTTTGGACTGGTTACGCACCAATGTGGGGAAAGTAGGCAGTAAAGAAGGCTGCGCCTCAGGTGATTGTGGTGCTTGTACTGTGGTGATTGGTGATCTGATTGATGGTCAATGGCAGTACAAAAGCATTAATGCTTGTTTAATGTTAGTTGGAAATTTACACGGAAAACACTTAATTACAGTGGAGGCATTAACTACTAAAGCTAACCCAAGTTTGGAAGAGTTGCATCCTGTACAGAGGGCGATGGTTGAATGTCATGGCTCGCAATGTGGTTTTTGTACGCCAGGCTTTATCATGAGCTTGTTTGCCTTGTATATGAATTATTCAAGTTACCCTGGAAAGGCAGCGGTAATTCAAGCCCTAGGCGGGAATTTATGTCGTTGCACTGGTTATCAACCTATTTTAGCGGCTGCAGAGAAGTGTTTTAGCTACACTGCGGAATTTACGCAAAACATCAGTGATAAAGATCATCGATTTAGCCAACAAGTAAGTGCATTAACCCTCTCTTTAGAGAAAGATCTGGCATTAAATGCTATTCCAGCGATTGAGCATGGTCAGCAATATTTTTATTTACCTCAAAATTTAACGCAACTCTGCGAATTAAAAGCTTCGCATCCTGAAGCTAAGTTTGTGGCAGGTGCAACGGATTTATCCGTCGAATTCAGTCAACATTTAGCATATAGCGAGCAGCTGATATCGGTACGTTATTGCCCTGAATTAATGCAGTTTACCCAAGATGAAACAGGTATTCATATTGGCGCTGCATTGCCTTATAGCGAGTTCGTAGACAGCTTTTGTGAGGTCTACCCAGAAGCACATGAACTGTTTGAACGTATTGGATCGTTACAAATTCGCAACGCCGGATCATTAGGTGGCAGTATCGCTAATGCATCACCGATTGGTGACCCAGCACCATTATTAATCGCATTAGACGCAAGCATTGAGCTACAAAGTATCAGTGGTTCGCGTGTCATCCCTTTAGCTGAGTTCTTTGTTGATTACCGTATAACACAGTTAGCCGATGATGAAGTGATTGTGGCAATTCATGTGCCTCAACGCTTACCTAACCAACAACTCAGCTGTCATAAAATATCTAAACGTATTGAAGATGATATTTCAGCAGTATGTTTAGTATTAAGCTATCAATTAACAGATCAAACCATGCATCAAGTGAAATGTGCAATGGGTGGTATGGCTTCTACACCAGCATTAGCGACGAATATTGCCGGTGCATTAAATGGGAAAACCTTTAGTTTAGAAAACTTACAAGCAGCTGCACAAAAAATGGAAGAGGACTTTCAGCCGTTATCAGATGTGAGAGCTACATCAGCGTACCGATTACAAGTGAGTAAAAACTTGTTTGACCGAATTTGGTATCAAAGTGCAAGTAACATGATATTAAGCCCAAGCAGTGTCGAACTGAACACTACAGTACCCGCTATCAAAACAAGGATTAATCATGCGTCACTTTAAAACAGACAAACCAACTGGCCAAAAAGGTAACGCCATCGGCCAGTCTTTTATTCATGAAAGTGCAATTAAACAAGTGATTGGCAAAGCAGTGTATGTTGATGATAAAGCGGAAGAAGTAAATAGTTTACATGCTTACCCTGTGGTATCGACCATTGCACACGGTAAAATTCTATCTATTGATACTGCTCCTGCTTTTGCTGTGCAGGGGGTGGTTGATATTTTTAGCACTAAAGATATCCCAGGTACTAATGATATTGGGCCGGTTTTTTCAGGTGATATTTTATTAACCGATGAGGTGATTGAGTACCACGGTCAGCCCATTTTATTAGTGGTTGCGACAAGTTATAAAGCAGCAAGAATCGCCGCACGTAAAGTGGTGATTGAATATCAGACTAGTACACCTATGTTGGATATTAAACAGGCGATAAAAGAACAACATTGGGTGCGACCACCACATGCTTTGAACCGAGGTGATGCTAAGCAAGCAATTGAAAATGCTGCTCATAAAATTGCTGGTGATTTATATATTGGTGGCCAAGAACATTTTTATTTGGAAGGCCAAGTGAGCATTGCAACACCTACTGAAGAAGGTGGTATGTTTATTCAATGTTCGAGCCAGCATCCTAGTGAAGTTCAGCATTTAGTTGCTAAGGTATTAAAACAACCATTCAACTATGTAACAGTAGAAATGCGCCGTATGGGCGGTGGTTTTGGCGGTAAAGAAACACAGGCTGCGCCTTGGACATGTTTGGCTGCACTAGCGGCTTTTCATACAGGAAAAACGGTTAAAATTCGCTTAGCTAGAAGTGATGACTTTAAAAGCACAGGTAAACGTCACCCATTTTATAACACCTATCAGGTTGGTTTTGATCAACAAGGCTTGATTGAAGGTGTTGATATCAATATCAATGGCTATTGTGGATACTCTCCAGACCTATCTGACGCGATCGTTGATCGTGCCTTATTCCATGCGGATAACGCTTATTATTATCCTAACGCACATATTAATGGGAATCGTTGTAAAACCAATACCGTTAGTCATACCGCATTCCGAGGTTTTGGTGGCCCACAAGGCATGATAATGGCTGAACAGCTGGTGGACGATATCGCTTACTATCTGAAAAAAGATCCATTGGAGATCCGTAAGCTTAATTTATATAAGCCAGGCCGCGATTTAACACCCTATAAGCAAAAAGTAGATCAATTTATTTTAAAGGATATGATTGCGCAAATGGAAGAAGAGGGGGATTACTGGGCGCGTAAAAAAGCGATTGCAGCCTTCAATAAAACCTCTCCTATTATTAAGAAAGGCTTGTCATTAACCCCGGTTAAATTTGGTATCTCTTTTACTGTTCAGCACTTGAATCAAGCGGGGGCATTATTAGTGATTTACTCTGATGGCTCTGTCCATGTTAATCATGGTGGAACCGAGATGGGACAAGGGCTTAATACCAAAATAGCACAAATAGTTGCACAAGCTTTTTCCATTGATATGGAACATATTTTAGTGAATGCAACGCGTACTGATAAAGTACCTAATACCTCACCAACGGCCGCATCAAGTGGCACAGACTTGAACGGTATGGCGGCTCTTAATGCTGCAAATACCATCAAGGACCGTTTATTTGAGTTTGCTAGTCAACATTTTGATGTGAGCCTTGAGCAAATGCAGTTGATAGATAATCAACTAGTGCATGAAAAAGGTCGAATTAGTTTTTCTGAATTGATTAATTTAGCTTATCTAAATCGTATTTCGCTTTCTACTACGGGTTATTACGCAACACCTGAAATCTATTATGATCGTGAAAAAGCAGAAGGGCATCCTTTCTTTTATTACGCTTATGGATTGGCATTAAGTGAAGTCGAAATTGATATTTTAACCGGTGAAAATACAGTAACTCGCACTGATATTTTGCATGATGTGGGCAGTTCTATTAACCCGGCTTTGGATGTTGGTCAAATTGAAGGTGCCTTTATCCAAGGAATGGGCTGGTTAACCACTGAAGACTTAAGCTGGAATGACCAAGGTGCATTAGCGAGTAATGCACCTGCAACTTATAAAATTCCTGCGATTGGCGATACGCCTGCAGAGTTTAATGTGACGCTATATAACTCTCAGAATCCTGCGACGACAGTATTTAAGTCAAAAGCCGTGGGTGAACCGCCATTTATGTTAGGTATTAGTGTATGGAGTGCGATCCGTAATGCATTAGCGAGTATTACGGACTATCAATTTGCGCCGAGTTTAAATCCACCTGCAACACCTGAGACGGTGTTGAATGCTGTGCAAGCTGCACAGGAGTGGAATAAAGCGGCTGCGCAGAAAACAACAACAGAGAAAAGCCATGCTTAATCAGTCTACCCAAGGGCTACATGCCCACAATTGGTTACAAGCTGCCACTGAATTAGAAGCAAGTTCAGCGACTTACGTGATTGTTACATTGTTAAGTGCTGCTGGTTCAACACCTCGTGCCAGCGGCACTAAAATGGTGATTAGTGATAATAATATCTACGCAACCATTGGTGGCGGACACCTTGAGTTTAAAGCCATTGAGCATGCGCGTACGTTAATCGCTCGTGGTGAAAGCTGCCAAGAAGTTGAAAACTTTCAACTGGGTGCAAGTTTAGGGCAATGTTGTGGTGGTCAAGTCTTAGTGTTATTTGAAGTATTTGCTAGCGATAAACTGCATTTAGATGTGTATGGAGCAGGGCATGTTGCACATGCTTTAATGCCTATTTTAGCGCAATTACCTATACAGATCCGTTGGATAGATAGTAGAGCGGAATTGTTCCCTGAGCAGATTCCTGCCAATGTGCAGAAAGTGGTTGATGATGAGCCCGTTGCACAGGTAAAAACAGCGGCTAATAACACTGCAACACTGATTTTAACCCATAACCATCAATTAGACTTTGAACTTTGTCAGGCGGTATTAAAACGAGATCAGTCATTGTGGTTAGGAGTAATAGGGTCGGATACCAAAGCTAAAAAGTTTCAGTATCGTTTAATGCAAAGAGGATTTTCCGAGCAGCAAATTGATAGCATGATTTGCCCAGTTGGTTTAAGTGAAGTGAATGGGAAGTTACCAATGGAAGTCGCAGTGTCTATCGCTGGGCAGTTGGTTGCTTTGTACCAAAGCTTAGAAGTGGGTAAACCAAAACAAAAAAGCAAACAGTGGAGAGATCTACAAGATAACCTAGTTCATCTCAGTACATTACAAAGCCAAAAAGCTAAAATTGGTTAGTTGTAATCTAATAAAATAACAAAAAACAATCCAAATGGTCAGTTTTGGTATGATATTAGCTTCATATTTATTCAGAAGTAAAGTACAGAAAATTATCATGTAAGTGAATATGCTTATTGTGAAATTAAAGGTTTTATAAACAGTGTGTTATGAACGTTTTTAATATTAACATGTAGCGTAAGTTAAACAGTTAACTCATTGATAATCATGTGTTAGATCATTTATTGTCCCATTTAATGCACTATTAAGGTGCTATGTCGGATTGATTTACTATTGTGATGCTAATAAGTAAATCGTCAAAAGGAAAGATAATGAGTTTAGATAAAATCAATAATGCTAGTCCAGATAAAGGGTTCGACATCTTTGAAAGTTGTTGTTGTGCGCCAAACTGGATTAAAAAGATGATTCAAGCAACACCATTTGTAGATAAAGCTGCGCTACTTGCTGCTTCAGAAAAAGCCTTTTCTGAATTAAACGAGCAAGATTATTTAATTGCTTTTCAAGGGCATCCACAAATTGGAGACCTAAATACATTGCATAAGAAATACGCAAATACATCAGGGACCGCAAGCAATGAGCAAGCTGGGATGTCGGTAGCAGAAAGTACAGTATTAGAAGAGATGGTGGCATTAAATAAAGCTTATCTAGATAAATTTGGGTTTATCTTTATTGTCTGTGCATCGGGTAAAAGTGCGGTTGAAATGTTAGTACTAATAAAAGCGCGAATAGGTAATGATCGCGCAACAGAAGTGAAAATAGCAGGTCAAGAACAAGCTAAAATCACCGCTATTCGTTTGGAGAAATTATTATGAACCATAACCCAATCACAACGCATATTTTAGATTCATCATTAGGTAAACCTGCCGTAGGTGTCACCATTAAATTATTAGTATTAAAGGGTAAAGAGTGGCAATTATTGTCCTCTGCAGTCACTAATAGTGATGGACGAATCGATGGCTGGGAGCAAACTGAGTGGTATCAAGATAAAGAGATTGAATCGTTATTTGCCACTTACAAAATATGTTTTGAATTAGAAAGCTATTGGGAGCAACAATCACTTTCGGCTTTTTATCCTAGTGCTGAAATTTGCTTCAGATTACAGGATGAGCGCCATCACCATATTCCTTTGTTATTGTCGCCTTATAGTTATTCAACGTATCGCGGTAGTTAATCGCCATTCAAGCCATTTTATTAGTATAAAGTGGCTTCTTTCCCTGCTTTGATTTTGTTTCAATCCTAATATTAATCCTCTCAACAATTTAAATCTTAAGTTGAATTTTATTCATACTTATCCTGATCAAGTTTCATTATGAATTTTTGAAAATTATGGTTAAATACGCATATCTTATTTAGACGTATAGAAGTCCATAATGAAAGAATTAACTATATTAGATGGTGGTATGGGGCGTGAACTTAAGCGTATTGGCGCTCCGTTCTCACAACCACTGTGGAGTGCACAGGCTTTAATTGAAGCACCGCATTATGTCACTCAAACGCATCAAAGCTTTGTTGATGCAGGTGCTCAACTCATTACGGTTAACAGTTACGCATGTGTACCCTTTCACCTAGGTGAAAGGTTGTTTGTAGAACAAGGTGCTAATTTAGCTACCCAAGCCGCTGCCATAGCTAAAGAAGTTGCTGTATCTGCCCAACACAAAGTACAAGTCGTTGGCTCGTTACCGCCAGCTTTTGGCTCATATCGCCCAGATTTATTTGATGCTGATAATGCCTTTGATATTCTAAACACCTTATTTATCGCTCAAGATCAACACGTCGATGCATGGTTAGGTGAAACTATCTCTAGTATTGCCGAAGCGAAAGTAATGTTAAAGGTATTGGCTAGTACGACCAAACCTTGCCATTTTTCTTTTACATTAAGTGATGATTTGTCGGGAAAGGCAAAATTAAGGTCAGGCGAACTGGTTACTGAAGCGATTGAAATATTACTAGCTGAAGAAATTACTGGTATTTTCTTTAACTGTTCTATCCCAGAGGTCATTGAGCAAGCGCTTAAAGATACTCAGCAAGTTTTACAGGCTAAGCAAAAAACAGATTTAGACATTGGTGTGTTTGCTAATAGCTTCACACCTATCCCTAAGGATCATAAAGCCAATGAGGCGGTACAAGGTTATCGTGATTTATTACCCCTTGATTACTTAGGTTATGCAAAACAGTGGTATGCACTAGGGGCAAATATCATTGGTGGTTGTTGCGGTATTCGTCCTGACCATATTAAAGCGTTAGCTAACTGGCAGGCGAGTTTAATAAACTAATTACTGCTTTAACGTAAAAAGGCCTGAGATGAATTAACTTCATCTCAGGCCTTTTATTTTTAGCGTTGTTTTACTAGCTAATATTTAACGCGATTTAACGTAAGGGACACCAATTGATTTTGGACCAACGGCACGGCCAATAAACCCAGCCAGTAACAGTACTGTTAATACATAAGGCAGTATTTCAATTGCTTGTACAGGTACTTCACCAATAAATGGTAGCTCAGCACCTTGCAGACGAATAGCCATTGCATCTAAGAAACCAAATAGTAAACAACCAAATAGAACTGGTACAGGTTTCCACTTACCAAAAATAAGCGCTGCTAATGCGATATAGCCTTTACCGGCGCTCATGTTTGGTACAAAACCCGCACTGTGCGCAGTTGATAGGTAAGCGCCTGCTATCCCCGTTAAAATACCCGCGCAAATCAATGCTCGGTAACGTAACCAAGCAACAGAAATACCTGCGGTATCAACGGCATGTGGATTCTCACCTGCAGCACGTAAACGTAAGCCAAAGCGCGTTTTAAAGATGATCCACCAACATACAGGTACTAACGCTAACGCTAGATAAACGAGAATGTTGTGGCCAGAAATTAACTCACTGTAAAGTAAGCCAATCACAGGAACATCAGCGACTGCATCAGCACCAGGAAGAGTAATTGACGTGAAGCGCTCATCGTTTGATAAAGGTGGTGTTTGACCACCTAAACCAAACCAGTAACGACCTAAGGTCACAGTCAAACCAGCCGCCAGCATGTTAATAGCAACACCTGATACAATCTGATCACCTCTGTGAGTGATACAAGCAAAACCGTGTAACAAAGAGAGTAAAGTAGAGGTCATCATCGCGGCTAATAACCCTAGCATGATAGACCCAGTTACCGATGTGGTTGCAGCCGCGGCAAAAGCCGATGATAAGATTTTACCTTCTAGTGCGATGTTGACGATACCTGAACGTTCTGAAAATAAACCTGCTAATGCAGCTAAAATCAGTGGAGCGGATACCCTTAATGTCGCATCGAGTACTAAAATAATATTCTCATACATAATTTAAGCCTCCGCAGCGTTAGTGTTGTTAGACTTTTTCTTTTCATCTAAATAAACAAATAATCGCTCAGTTGGTTTAACCAACATTAATGATAGTGCGCCACTAAAGAGTACAACTAATGCCTGTACTACTTGGATCATCTCACGGTCAATATTTGGGAAATCAAAAGATAGCTCTGCGCCACCTTGGTATAAAATCCCGAATAAAATACTTGCTAACACAATGCCAAAGGGATGATTTCGTCCGATCAAACATACTGCAATACCAGTAAAACCATATCCTGCTACAAAGCCTAATTTAAGCTGTTGTGAATAACCTTGTACTTCATTTAGGCTTAATAAACCTGATAAAGCACCAGAAATAAGCATCACAATAATGATTAAACGCTTACGGTTGATACCACCGTATTCAGCAGCAGAAGGGCTTGAACCCATTGCACGGATAGCATAACCCCAACGCGTTCTCCAAAGTAATAGCCATACTAAAACACAACAAAGTAGCGCAATTAAAAAGCTTAAATTCATTGGGGATTCAGCAAAACCATAGCCAAACCATCCGGCAATAGTGTGGAAACCCGGCAAACCAGCTGAGGCTTCAAAAACACGTGATACAGGAGCCATTTGGCCTTTTTGATTTAAAACATTTACCATTAAATACACCATCAATGATGACGCAATAAAGTTAAACATAATGGTGGTGATTACAATATGGCTACCGCGGTAGGCCTGAAGGTAAGCTGGTATTAACGCCCATAACGCCCCAAATGCCATACTTGCAAACATAGAGATCGGTAATAGTGCCCAAAAGGGTAGGGTATGATCCAAACCTAGACAAACTAAGCCTACGCCGAGTCCGCCAATATAAGCTTGGCCTTCACCACCGATATTAAATAACCCTGCTGAAAAGGCTACGGCAACTGCTAAGCCAGTAAAAATAAAGTTAGTCGCATAGTAAAAGGTGTAACCAATTCCTTCTTGATAACCAAACGCACCATTAATCATAGTTTGTGCGGCTTCAATTGGGTTTACATCAACGGCCAAAAATATAATGGCAGAAAAAGCAAAAGCAAACAGAATATTGACTAACGGAAGAACAATAATGCTTACCCATGCTGGAATCTTTGAGTCATTCATAATTGCTCTCCAGAAGTTGTTGCTGCATTTGATTGCAGTTCGTCAGGCATAATATTAGCCATCATCATGCCGAGGATTTTTTCATTGGCTTGTTGTGCGCTAACTTCACCCACGATATTGCCATCAAACATCACAATGATACGGTCTGATAAAGCCATAATTTCATCGAGCTCAACGGAAACTAATAAAATCCCTTTGCCTTGATCACGTAATTCAATAATACGTTTATGGATTAATTCAATGGCTCCGATATCAACGCCACGTGTAGGTTGACCAATTAATAAAATATTAGGATCTTTATCTACTTCTCGTGCGATGATTAATTTTTGTTGGTTACCACCTGAAAATAAAGAACTACGTAATTTTGGATCGCGTGGGCGTACATCCCAGTCTTCCATCAAACGTGCACATTCTTGGTTGATTATTTTAGGTTTATTTAAGAACCTTCCATTATAGGTATCAGAGTTTTGATAGCCTAAAATAGCTGATTCTTCTGCACTAAAAGACTTAATTAGCCCCATTACCAAACGGTCTTCTGGAATATGCCCAACGCCTAGGTCGCGAACTTGTGCTGCTGAACTTGGGTTTTGTGCATCAATTTGCGTACCACCAATATTAATTTGCCCAGAATTGGGTTTAATTAAACCCGCCAGCGCACTCATCAGTTCCGATTGTCCATTGCCCGATACACCTGCAATACCAACTACTTCACCTGCTTTAATGGAGATAGATACGTTCTTTAAACGGTCAACACCTAATTCATCGGTATAAGTAAGGTTAGAGGTGGAAAGTAGCTCTTGTTGCGCATCGGCTTCGGTTTTTTCTACTTTTAAGCGAACCTTGCGGCCAACCATCAGTTCCGCTAGTTCTTCTTTATCTGTATCAGCTGTTTTACGGTGAGCAACCATTTCACCTTGGCGCATCACAGATACGTTATCGGTTGCGGCTAGAATTTCACGTAACTTATGCGTAATTAACAGAATCGTTACGCCTTGATCTCGTAATGCATCAAAGATCTTAAATAAATGATCAGTCTCTTGTGGGGTTAGTACACCAGTTGGTTCATCTAATATAAGGATTTTTGCACCACGATACAGTGCTTTTAAAATTTCAACACGCTGTTGTAAGCCAACAGGAAGATCTTCAATTAATGCGTCGAGGGGAACATTTAGCTGGTATTCTTTGGCTAAACGCTCTAATTCTTTTCGGGCTTTTCGTAAGCTAGGTTGTAACAGGCCGCCTTCTTCTGCGCCTAAAATAACATTTTCTAATACACTAAAATTATCAACCAGCATGAAGTGCTGGTGTACCATACCAATGCCGTAACTAATTGCTTCTTTCGAGCTTGTTAATTTACGCACTTCACCTGATATTTTAATATCGCCAGAGTCTGCAACATAAAACCCATAAATGATATTCATTAGGGTTGATTTACCTGCGCCATTCTCTCCAATGATGCCATGGATTGTCCCTGCAGGTACTTTTAGATCGATATTGCAATTAGCGTGTACTGCACCGAATTTTTTATCGATGCCGCAAAGCTCTAAAGCAATGTTCTCTTGATTGTGGGGTTGAGACATAAATTAAGTTTCTCTATTCTGTCCATTGATAAAGATCGATAAAATGCTCCCTTACTTATTGCAAGGGAGCATCAATTTTCTCAGGGGAGATACTAGTAGTTACAAGTATTGTCGCTCATGTAATCGTGTACTTTGATGTCACCAGAAATGATTTTTGCTTTAATACCAGCAATTTTACCTTCCATATCAGGTGTTACTAAGTCTCGGTTATATTCGTCTAACGCCCAATCTACACCATTCTCTTTCAAGCCAAGGCTTTGAATACCTGGTGTAAATGTACCTGCTTCAGCGGCTTTGAATGCATCTACTGTTGCAACACCAACACGTTTAACCATAGACGTTAACATCACACCTGGGTGAATGTAGTTTTGGTTTGAATCTACACCAATTGCATATTTACCTTCATCTGCAGCTGCTTGGTAAACACCTACGCCAGTACCACCTGCAGCAGCAAATACAACATCAGCACCTTTACTGAATTGGCTTTTAGCTAGCTCAGAACCACGCGCTGGATCTGACCATGCTGCGTTAGTTGAACCTGTCATATTTTGGAAAACTTCTGCATTTTCGTTAACGTATTTAGCACCTTGCTCATAACCACAAGCAAATCGACGGATAAGTGGAATATCCATACCGCCTACAAAGCCAACTTTATTAGTCGCTGATTTCATTGCTGCCATAGCACCAACAAGGAAAGAGCCTTCTTGCTCTTTAAATAAAACTGATTTTACATTTGGTAGATCAACCACTGCATCAATGATGATGAACTGACTGTCAGGATACTTAGCAGCGATTTTTTGTAGAGGTGTTGCGTATAAGAAACCAACGACCAGAATTGGGCTAAAACCTTTACGAGCCAAACGCTCAAGACCCTGTTCACGTTGAGCGTCACTTGAAGGCACTAATTCACGAACTTTAGTATCAGATTGCTCCATGAATTTAATGACACCGTTTTCCGCCACCGCTTGTCCGAAAGATTTGTCAAACTTACCTGTTGAATCATAAGCAACAGCCGGTTTGAAATCAGCAGCTTGAGCTACAAATGAACAAAGTGCAATTGACACTGCTGCAGCTGTGGTGGTTAATATCTTCTTCATAAATTGTCCTTAATTTTGATTAGTTGTAAAATATATAGTTATTTTCATCTGAAAACTGTTATCTACTTAAATATTCTTAGTGATATATAAAGTATCGATAACATTACAGTTATTTATGTAATTCACTAAACTTCTTGTGATTACTTAAATAGATGGGCGCTTTCCTAGATGGTTATATTTAGGAAAGCGCCATATCAGTTTTATTACTTAAAACTGTTTTTCATGCCAAGTGTATTAAGCCATAAAACACTTCGTGAATGAAATCCTAACTCTTAACTTTAGCTGAATGTTCACCGTCAAGTGGGAAGTCCTGAATAATCGGGTTGTATTCTTCAGGATATTCACCTAAAAACAAGGTTAATATGATGACACTCAAGCCACTGGCTGTAATTGGTGAACCAAAGATACTTTTTACTATAGAGCCTAGATCTCCACCGATATTAGCAGAAACAGTATTCACTACCTCAGGCACTAACAATACGCCAAGCCCCATTCCAAATGAAACAGCGAGTGTCAGCATATTTTTTCTGTTTAACTCAACGTGAGTTAAGATTTTCACTCCCGCAGTTGCAACAGTTGCAAACATGATAATGGTTGCACCGCCTAATACTGAATTTGGAACTGCACGGAATAGAGCACCAATATGTGGAAATAATCCCATCACGATTAAGATACCACCGATCCATACTCCGATGTATCTACTTGCTATGCCTGTCAACTGAATAACACCATTATTCTGGCTGAAAGTAGTATTAGGGAAAGTATTAAATAATCCAGCGATTAATGAATTTACACCATCGCCTAAAATACCTTGTTGGATACGTTTAATATATGATTTTCCTGCGATTGGTTGTTTTGAAACCATGCAGTTTGCAGTGATATCACCAGATGTTTCAATGGCAGTTATTAAATAGATCAAAGCAATTGGGATAAAAGCTGCAATATCAAATGAGAAACCATATTTAAATGGTACCGGTAAACTAATAATTGATTCAACTTGATTAATGGCGCTGAAATTAACTTTTCCCATTAATACTGCTGCAATCATACCGATTAACATACCAATAATAATCGATGACAAGCGAACCCATTGGTTACCATATTTATGTGCAACAATGATAGCTACCATTACCAGGCCACCTAAAAATAGGTTGTCGAAGCTAGCAAATAATTCTGGTTTATTAGTTAACAACCATTGACCACCCGCTAAATCAGTAAAACCAACTTTGATTAAACTAATACCAATAACGGTGATAACTGTACCTGTTACAACCGGAGTAATTACTCGCTTTAGTTTATCTAAGAATTGGCTTACTGCAATTTCTACAAAAGCGCCTAAGACACACACACCAAAAATAAGTGAAAGAATTTGGTCCGGACCGCCACCGTTAGCTTTAGCAATAAAACCTGCCGCTAATACTGAGCTTAAAAAAGCAAAACTGGTGCCTTGTACACATATCATTCCTGCGCCAATACCCATAGGTCGTTTAGCTTGAATAATGGTCCCGACGCCCGACACCATTAATGCCATTGAAATTAGATAAGGAATTTCATCACCTAAACCCAGTACACCACCAATAATTAGGGTAGGGGTAATAATACCGATAAAACTAGCTAATACATGCTGTATGGCTGCAAAAAATGATTCCTTATTAGAGGGGTTATCATCGAGTTTGTAGATTAGCTCCGAGTTTTCGCTCATGTGACTTCCTTATTAATTTTTTGGAACGATTGTGACTATTTATAATATTTTTGCAACGATCGTGCCATTAAGTTGAAAAAGTGAAAAAGGTATATAAAACAATTATTTATTTTTTTAAAAATGATTATTTAAGAAAATTTATGAGTGCTTCAATTCTGTATTGGTGCAATTGTTGCACTTTCAATGGGCGAACTGATTGGCCTAAACAGGTATAGAAAAGAGGATAAAGGGAAGTGCTATTTAAAAAGATGGGCTACCTAGCGATAGCGCCATCTTTTGGGGGTTGCAGTGGTTATTTAACTAAACTTGCTTCCATTGTTAAGGTTTGTGCTCGTTCTTTTTTCATTAAAAAACGGTATGCGATGGCAGCAGTAAATCCACCAATAAAGATTGCATAGTTCGCTAAACCATCAATGAAAAAGGTTGCATATATAGCTAGCAAACCTGCGATGATTAACGCATAAACACTTTTCATATTAATACCGTTTTGATACCAGTAAATACCTTTTGGTGATTCCGTGTATAACGATTCAATATGAATATGGCCTTTTTTAATAAAGTAATAATCAACAATAATGATGCCGTATAATGGACCGATCATTGCGGCTAATACATCAACTGTATAGTGAATCACTTCTGGGTTATTAAATAGGTTCCAAGGCGTTAAAAGTACTGAACCAAAAGCGGCAATGAAACCACCTGCTTTAAAGCTAATTTTTTGCGGTGCTACATTAGAAAAGTCAAAAGCAGGGGCAACAAAGTTAGCTACAATATTGATACCTACAGTGGCGAAAATAAATGTTAGTGCGCCGAGTATTGTAATCATGCCTGAGTCTAAGCGTTTTACTGTTTCAACTGGGTCGGTAATCATCTCACCAAAAACAGGGATAGAAGCCGAAACAATAAGCACACTGAATAGAGAGAAAATAATAAAGTTAACTGGCAACCCTAATAAATTACCTACTTTTAATTCTTTATAGCTTTTGCAATAACGAGAGAAATCACTAAAGTTTAAGGTTGGCCCTGCAAAATATCCTGCGACTAAGCATGCCGCAATAAACATTTGTACGATTGCATTCCAACCTACTAATTTTTCAGAGCTCAGGTTAAAGCTAATATTTTCCCAACCAGCTAAATTGACTAAATAAACACATAAAGCAAACATTGCGATGTAGATTGCTGGACCTGACCAATCAATTACCTTGCGGATCATATCCATACCGAACATAAAGATGATTGCTTGTAATATCCACATAGCACTAAAACCGACCCAACCTAAGTAGGATAAGCCTAAAAACTCACTGTCTGCTAACACTTCTGCGTTAGGAAAGAAGTACAGAATTAAAATGATGAATGCGCTAGAGGCTAAGTAGGTTTGTATTCCATACCAAACCACAGCAATTAAACCTCGAATGACAGCGGGAATATTTGCACCAAACACGCCAAATGACATACGTGCAATGATTGGGAAGGGCGCACCACATTTTTGTCCTGGTTTGCCCATTAAATTGGCAAATAATAAAACAATACAAATACCAACTAGTAAACTAATAAAGACTTGAATACCATTCAAGCCTAATGCAAATAAGCTGGCTGCAAAGACATAGCCACCAACACTATGTACATCTGACATCCAAAAAGCGAAGATACTATACCAGCCCCACTTTTGTTCTTTTTCGGGTAATAGATCCTCATTACTAAGGCGCGGGCTAATTGCTAAATTTTCTGACATGACAACCTCCAATGTTTTTATTGTATACAATGTTGGTTTGCAATTAATGATCCAATATTAAATTTTTTAGGGAATACAGGATCTTAAGTACTGTTACTTATTTTTGTTGGGTTTAAAAGACTCATTCATGCACTATATTTAAGCTATTTAGACCATTTTGGTGCATTAGAAGATATAAATTAGCATTTATTGAGAATTGTCTTAAGGTAGGAAATAAATAAAGTTGTATACATTTAGTTGTATTTTATTGTATACAATAAATAAGAGAGATTAATAGTGAATAATATGTTGAATGATGAAGCCATCTACAAAAAAATATTGAAGTCGATTGTAGAACATCAATTACCACCGGGTGCACGTTTACCTGAAGATAAGTTATCTGAAGCATTTGGCCGTAGTCGGACAAGTATTCGTAAGGTGCTACAACGTTTAGCTTTGGAGCGCATAGTTACCATTGAGCCAAATAAAGGTGCGCATGTAAATCGTCCTAGCGAGCAGGAAGCGCAAGAGATTTTAGATAGTCGTATTATGCTAGAACCATTATTGATCCCTGAAGTAATGAAGTATTGGTCAAAGGCTAATTCCAAATATTTTCGTGCCATGCTTAAGGAAGAGAAAGAAGCTGAGGCAAACGAAGATCAAGCTGCTTTAATTCAATTAACAGCACAATTTCATTATGAGTTAGCTGCGTTGTCAGATAACTCTGTAATGGCTGACTTTATTCAGCAGCTTTGCTATCGGTCATCATTAATCATTGCGGTTTTTGGTTCTCGTCACAGTGTAAGTTGTGATTGTGGTGATCATTTAGAGCTCATTGAATTAATGGATAGCCAGCAAGATAAAAAGGCTCAGGATTGGATGAAACATCATTTAGTCCATATTAAGTCTTCTTTGAAATTAGGTGTTAGCGATGGCCAAAAAATTAATTTTCAACAACTGTTTGCTAATACGGAGTGATCAATGCGAATCAACTTAATTAACCCTAATACCTGTGTCGGTATGACTGAAAAAATAGCAGATTCTGCTCGTGCGGCTGCACTGTCCAGTACTGAGATTATCGCATCTATGCCTAAAGATGGTCCTGAAAGTATTGAAAGTGCTTTTGATGAAGTGATTGCTTCTGCCGCTTTGTTAGATGTGATTAAACAGGGAGAGGAAAATAAAGTTGATGCACATATTATTGCTTGTTTTGGTGACCCTGCATTGGATGCTGCCCGAGAAATTGCTTCTGTGCCTGTGATCGGTATAGCAGGAGCTGCTTTCCAGCTTGCTAGTTTAGTTGCTTATCGGTTTGGCGTAGTAACTACTATGACAAGAACTTTACCTGCTAGTGAACACTTACTTCATCGTTATGGCTATCAACACCTTTGTAGCGGTGTCAGAGCGACTGATATTGCAGTATTAGACCTTGAACATATTGAAGATGATGTTTACCGTGAACTAAAAGCGGAATGCGAAAAGGCATTATTTGAAGATGGTGCTGAAGCATTGGTTTTGGGCTGTGCCGGTATGTCTGATTTAACAGATAAGTTAGCTGCTGAGTTAAATGTACCTATTATAGATGGCGTCTGTGCTGCCGTTAAGTTAGCTGAGTCATTACACCAATTAGGGTTAAAAACCTGCAAAACAGGTCAATATGGATCCCCTTTAAAGAAATCCTTTAACGGGCGTTATGAACATTGGAATAAATAAATTAATTAATTGATATGTTTGGTGTTGGCAAAATTTACAACACGTAATTTAATATGATCGGAATAAAGAACAAACAAAGGAGCGTTAAGATGAGTAAAGATAATCCTCGTGATTATAGAGGCTATGGTAGACATGATGTACCTAATGCAAACTGGCCAAATAAAGCAAAAATTGCGGTGCAATTTGTTTTGAATTTTGAAGAGGGTGGTGAAAACTGCGTGTTGCATGGTGATGATCATTCAGAAACCTTTTTATCAGAAATAGCCGGTGCCGAAGCTTATCCTGAACGTCACATGAGCATGGAATCTTTATATGAATATGGTTCAAGAGCAGGCGTATGGCGTATTTTAAATGAATTTAAAGCGCGCGATTTACCGCTAACTATCTTCGGGATTGCTACTGCCTTACAACGTAACCCTGACGTTACTCAAGCAATTATAGAAGATGGCCATGAGATTGTTTGTCATGGTTTGAAATGGATTCATTACCAGCATATGCCGATTGAAGAAGAACGTGAGCATATGAAACAAGCCTTAGATATTATTGAAAACTTAACTGGAAAACGACCATTAGGCTGGTATACAGGGCGTGATTCGCCAAATACCCGTGGGTTAGTAGCAGAACAAGAAGGTTT
This sequence comes from Psychromonas arctica, assembly GCF_036697365.1. GTDB lineage: Bacteria > Pseudomonadota > Gammaproteobacteria > Enterobacterales > Psychromonadaceae > Psychromonas > Psychromonas arctica_A. Next base: position 107,260 of record NZ_JBAHZA010000008.1, on the reverse strand, counting down.
GCTTTACGATTCTGATTATTATGGCGATGACTTGCCATTTTGGATGCAAGTTCCTAGTGCTGAAGGCGCTAAAACAACAAGTCCTCATTTGGTTATCCCTTATACATTGGATAACAATGATATGCGTTTTTCCTCACCTTATGGTTTTAGCCATGGCGAAGAATTTTTTCAATATTTAAAAGACACTTTTGATTGCCTTTATGCTGAGGGAAGTGACAAGCCTAAAATGATGTCGATTGGTTTACATTGCCGAGTAATTGGTAAGCCTGGACGCTTTATGGCATTGAAGAAGTTTCTAGATTATGTTCAATCTCATGATGATGTGTGGGTTGCGCGTCGTGAAGAAATTGCACAGCACTGGATAGAGAATCATCCTTATTCTGAATAATGCTTGGGCTTTATTCTGATACTAAAAAGGCGCTTAAATATTGTATTTAAGCGCCTTTTTTATAATATGGACTGTTTGCTATTTCGACAGTTTTTTAATCATATCGACTAAGCAATCTAATGCTACTGCAACATCGGATTCAATGACTTGTTCTCTTGGGTTATGGCTAATGCCTTTTTCGCAACGAACAAATAGCATGGCGATATTAGTAATATTCGTCATCACCATCGCATCATGGCCAGCACCACTAGACAGGAAGCACGGTGTTTTTTGTGTGTGGTGTTTTACTATTTCTCCCCATTGCTTTTGTAAGGAGTCATCACATAACACAGCTTCCGCTTCATAAAGCTTTTCATGACTTAACTGCAATTGTCGTTGTTCAGAGATATGATTTAAGTCTTTTAATAGCTGCTCACAACAACGTTCTAATGTCGATTGAGATTGACTACGAATATCTACTGTAAAGTGTACCTCACCAGCAATAACATTGACTGCTGCTGGAAATACCTCACAACGTCCAACGGTCGCTACAATTTGGTTCTCAAAGGCAAACTTTTCAATGTGACAGATCATTTGAGCAGCACCTGACATTGCATCTTTTCGTAAAGCTAGAGGCACTGTACCTGCATGTCCTGCCATGCCTTTAAGTTTAAATTGGTAACGTTTTGCACCAGCAATACCGGTCACAACACCGACAGGTAAATCTTGATCTTCTAATACAGGGCCTTGTTCAATATGCACTTCTAAATACGCTAGCGTATCATCTGTGTTTTTTTGATCTTTACCTGCTAGCTCAGGATCTAAACCGAAATCACGCATTGCTTGTGCCATGCTAATCCCTTGAGCATCCTCGATAGCTAACCAATCAGGTTGAAAACACCCTGCGACAGCACTTGAGCCAATTAAGGTGGTATTAAAGCGTGTGCCTTCTTCGTCGGCAAAGGCAACAATATCTACATGGAAGGGCAGTGCTTCGCCTTGCAGTTGAAACATTGCTTCAAGTGCTAGTAATACTCCAAGGTTACCATCGTACTTGCCGGCATTAGCTACTGTATCGCTGTGAGACCCGATCAATAAAGTTGGCATAGTTGGATTCGGCGACTCTTTTCGCCCCCATTGATTACCAACACTATCCTCCCATGTGATGAGGCCAGCTTGCTCCATCCAGTCTGCTAATTGCTGATGAGCTAACTTATGCTCTGGTGTTAAGTAAGCTCTTAACAAACCGTCTGGCATCGCACTAAAGTTGGCCAATTTATCTGCCCATTGCATTATTTTTGCTGCGCTTTGCTGAGTATTCTTTATTGACATAAATGCTCCTACTGCGCTTAGACGCTAAAGTGCTGCATAGCAGTAGTCACTGCCTGACCTGGGTTTATTTTTACTTTATGTTTTAGTAAAACCGATTCCAATGCAGCAAGTGTAGTAAGTACACACTCTTGTCGAGCATTAAAGCCCATCGTACCGATACGCCAGATTTTACCGTGTAATGGACCAAATGAAGTACCAATCTCTATACCAAAACACAGAAGTAATTCTTGACGTACTTTATCACCATCTAATCCTTCTGGGATGTAAACACCAACCACGTTATTCATTTTGTAAGATTGGTTACCAAACAAGGTTAATCCCATTGCTTGTAAACCTTTAGCCATTGCATCACCTGCTTGCTTATGACGTGCAACAACATTTTCACTGCCTTCTTCTAAGAAGATACGTGCACATTCGCGTGCAGCATATAACATGCTGGTGGCTTCGGTATGATGGTTTAAACGCTCTGGTCCCCAGTAATCCATTATCATGGCTAGGTCGAAGTAGTTAGACTGAATAATCGCATCACTGCCAGCGGTATGATGATCTGCTCGGATACCTGCTTCAATATGCTTACGACGCGTGATCACTTCTGCACATTGGTCACTTAGCGTGATAGGTGCGCTACCAGATGGCCCACCCAAACATTTTTGTAATCCTGCTGATACCGCATCTAATTTCCACTCATCTATTTTCAGTTCATTACCTGCGATTGAAGCGGTAGCATCACAATAAAACAACACATCATAACGTTCACAAATCTCACCGATTTCTGCTAATGGTTGATTCATTGTGGTTGAAGTATCACCTTGTACAGTGGCTAGCATTTTTGGGCCAAACTCTTTAATCGCTTTCTCAACCAATTCTGGAGGACATACTTCACCCCATTCGATATCAATGGTTTTAACGACGGCACCAACACGTTGTGCAATTTCGCACAATAGGTGGCCAAAACGCCCCATTACTGGAATTAATATTTTATCGCCTGGTTTAAGCACTGACACTAATACCGCTTCGATACCTGCACGTGCAGTACCATCGACTAACATTGTTTGTTTGTTTTGTGTTTCGAATACATCTCGGTATAAGGACTGCACCTGATTCATGTAACCTGTCATTACAGGATCATATTGGCCAATTAATGCTGATGAAATCGCTTGATGTACGCGTGGATAAGCATTGATAGGACCTGGTCCCATCAATAAACGCACAGGTGGATTTAGCGTTTCAAATAAAGTGTTAGTTGTCATTCTTTTCTCCAAGTAAGCTTTGCCCATCACTACGCGGATCACTAGTTGCCAGCGCGTTACCGTGTTTATTGAGCATAATGGCACCAGCGTGCCCCATTAATTCATTATTATCAGCGACGGCGGTTACGTCGTGGCCTAAGTCTTTTAGTGTTGCGCCGTATTGTTTGTAAAGTTGATTTTCTAAACGCAGGTTATTCGTACTATCACCCCAAGTACGGCCTAATAACCAACGAGGTTTAGACACTGAACTTGATAGGCTTGCACCTTGATATAAATAACGACTAAACAGGCAGGCTTGGGTTTGTGGTTGGCCTTCGCCACCCATTGTTCCATAGACCATGCGGCGACCGTCGTTCAGTTCTGCATAAGCTGGGTTTAATGTATGAAAAGGTTTTTTACCAGGCGCCAATACATTGTGGTGGTCAGCATCTAGCGTGAAGCTTTTCCCTCGAATATTCCAAGTGATACCTGAGCTAGGCAATACAACACCCGAACCAAATTCCCAGTAAATGCTTTGTATAAAACTGACCATGGTGCCGTATTGATCACAAGCTCCCATCCAAACCGTATCGCCTGGTTTAGCCATATGTGGCCAAGGTAATGCTTTTTCTAAAGAAATATTATTTACGCATTGTTCAATGACCGAATCTTTTAACCATTCTTGAAGTGGTTGCTCTAAACATGTTGGGTCAGTGACTTGTTGGTCGCGAATAATAAAAGCTTGTTTCGTGGCTTCTACAAGCAGGTGAATATGCTCGACTTCAGTGTTAACTTGATCTGCTAAACGATCGTAAATTGCTAAAATTAATAAAGAAGCTAACCCTTGGGTGGGCGCATCTAAGTTATATAATTGGCCTTTTGATATTTCAACGCTTAACGGCGTGGTTACTTTTGCTTGATGTTGGTTGAAGTCTGCTAACGTAATTGGACTACCTGCTAATGCTAATTCAGCCGCTATTTGCTCTGCTAATTGTCCTCGGTAAAAATCATCCAACCCGGCTTCGGCTAATTGTGTAAAAGTATCGGCTAAAGGTTGGTTAGTTATGATGTCACCAACCTTAAGGGGTTTACCTTGTTTTAAGTAAACCGCCGAAAAAGCCTCTAGCTGTTGTAATCGATTTAGTGTTTTTTCACTAGCATCAACTAAGCTTTGTGTGACTTCAATCCCTTGTTGTGCTGCATCGATTGCAGGTTGTAGTAATTTACTCAGCGGTAAGCTACCACCGTTAATCTCTAATGCTGCTTGCCAACCTGAAATAGTCCCTGCCATGGTTAATGCCGCTGAACCACCACTTTCTGGTAACTCATCAGCTTGTTGACGATAGCTTTCCACATCAATATTAACAGAGGCGGCACCACAAGCATCAATGGCTACAGGTTGTTGCCCTGCTTTGCTAATTAACCAAAAGCCATCTCCACCAATGCTGTTCATATGCGGATATTGTACAGAAACCATAGCTGCGGCAGCGACCATTGCCTCACTGGCAGTGCCTCCTGCATCGAGTATTGCTTGGCCTGCAGCAGCCGCTTTATGGTGAGGTGCGGTAAAGGAAGTTTGATAAGTCATTAGTTAACGTCTCCTTTGATAAGCTCTAATCCAGTCGCAATCAAATCAGTTTCGGTATTGGCTAAGCCCATTAATGAAAAACCGCAAGGACCTTCATCTAAATCTGTCATTGGTAAGTGCAATTGCGGTAAGCCACTTAAACCTGCAATACTGGTTAAACCCATCAACTGTGAACGATAATCTGCTAGTTTTTCACCTGTTAGGGTTAATAAAGGCGCGCCTGAAGGCGTTGTCGGTAATACAAATAAGCCATTAAGTTGCTGTAAATAATTAGTCACTTTATCGGTAAAGTCTTGCTGTTGTTTTTTTGCATCATGATATTCTGCGCTGGTAATGGTACGAGCCCAATCTACGCGTAACAGAATTGAAGGATCTAAAGTGTCACCGTATTTAGTTAACCATTGGCCATGTTCTTGAATAATTTCGTAACCTTGAATGGTACGGAACAAAAGGCTAAGTTGATCTAATTCAATCGCTAATTCAGCTAATAAATTACAATCGAGCAGCTTAATAGAAGATGTTTGACACCAAGCTTGTAAACTAGTTAAACGTGCTTCGCTCAATGATTTTGCTAGGGTGTCATCAAGGTAAATTTGAGCTGCCTTTTGTCCTGTTTTTTTATCTTCTGCAAGAGTTATAAAGACATCACTTAACAGAGATAAATCTCGACTGAATATACCTGCAGTATCAAAGCTTGTAGATAAAGTAAAAGCACTGCTTAAATCCAGTTTCCCCAATGTCGGTCGTAAGCCAAATAAACCGCAGTAACTTGCTGGGACACGTACAGAGCCACCGGTATCAGTACCAATTGAGAAGTCAGCTTCTTTTATGGCTACTGCCACCGCACTGCCACTCGATGATCCTCCTGGTAAACAATTTGGTGCAATCGGGTTGGTCGGAGTCCCGTAATGAATATTTTGTCCATTTAAACTATACGCAAGCTCATCTGTTTGTACACGGCCAACACAATTTGCGCCTTGTGATAATAACTTATCAATCAAAGGAGACGTATTGTCAGCAGACTCATGGCTATTTAGCCAAGCAGGATTACCGGCTCCTGTAATAAACCCTGCTACATCAAACAAATCTTTAAAGACAAAGCTTTTGTTATTCAATAAACCCGAGCCTGTTGCAGAAAGCTTTTCAGGACCTTGTAGGCAATAAACACTGTTATCTTTAGTTGTGCTGTTACTCATACCCTGCTCCTTTTAAATCGAGGCTTTAGTTACTGACTCTGCTTGTGCTGCGTAACGACTAGCCAACATGGCACAGTAAAAAATTTGAATTGGGTGATATAGCATGATCGGTAATAAGATCATGCCCAGTTTAGGGTCACTCCCAAAAATAACCGTTGCCATTGGAATGCCAGCCGCCAAGGTTTTTTTAGTTCCACAAAAGACTGCTGCAACCTCATCTGCTAATGCAAACTTACTGCGGCGAGCTCCCCATTGAATAAGGTGAACCATGATTAATAAAATCACTACGCATAAGACAAATACAGTAATTAGCATCTCTAATGAGAATGAACTCCAGATACCATTGACGATAGAGTCACAGAAAGCGTTATATACAATTAATAAAATCACATATTTATCGACCTTATTAACAATTGATTTATGTTTCTCTGCAAATTTTAATAATAGAGGGCGTGCTAATTGCCCCAAAATCATCGGCAATAGCAGTAGTTTTGAGATAGAGATAATAGAGGCCATTAAATCTAATTCAACACCTTCAAAGCCCATGAATAATTGAATTAACAATGGCGTGATAAAGATACCTAAAATACTTGATAAAGAAGCATTAAATATTGCGCCAGGTACATTGCCTTTACCTACACTTGTCATTGCTACTGAAGAAGATATTGTGCTTGGTAAAACAAATAGATAGCAAAAACCAAAAGCAAGTGCAGCAGGCATATAAGCTAAAAATAGATCTCCGAAGATCACCCACAATAAAGGATAAGCAACGAATGTAGCGACCTGAATATAGATGTGCATGCGCCAATTACTAATACCAGCTTTAATTGCTGTAGGAGACAATCCTAAACCATGTAAAAAGAAGACAATGGCAACACCAATCCCTGTTATTTTGTCGAGGTGAATAAGACCTCCGCTTTTCCCTAAGTCAGCACTTACTGTAGCAAGCGCAATTGCTACAACCATACCAACTAAAAACCATTCTTTTTTAAGCTTATTTATAATATTCATATTAATTTAACGACCTTGTTTTTATCATGTTATTGATTACTCTAATTCATTGAGATTAGCGTAATTAGCACTTATTTTACTGCTGACTTTAGTAGCGTTTCCTTTTAGAAGTTGGTAAGTATTATTAACTAGATGGGCGATTAAACTACTCGGCACAGCATAGCTATCTAGCGGTGTTTCGTTATTCATGTGACACACTAAAAGGTGTGTTGCCTGTCCTGCATATTTTTGTCCGGATTGATCTGTGATTAGTAATACTTTGTTACTCTGTAATTGTTCAAGTAACTTTGAAAATTTCTTTACTCTACGTCTAATACCGATGATGACGACAAAATCATCCTCATCTATAGAGGCGAGATCTTCTCCGATGGTTTGTCCTGGAACAGGTAATAGCTCTACATGTCCACGACATTGCATAAGCTGCTGACGAAAATGCATTGCTAATGGATAACTGTTGCGGTATCCAATCACTTTGATTCGCGGTGCTTTTGCAAGTTGTTCAGTAATAGGTTGCAGAGAAGTACTTTCTAATTGATTTTTTAACTGTTGTAGCCCTTGAATGTCTTGATGAAAATCGCAGTCTTCATGCAGCGCAGTCAAAACAGGCTCACCACTTTCTCGTACTTCTAATAACTCATTACGTAACGATAAATGATCAGCATAACCGAGGCGACGTATGAAACGGCTGACACTGGTTTTTGAAACTGCACAGGATTCAGCAATTTCATTTGTCGACATGATCAACACTTTTTCTGGATTAAGTAACAAGTAATCGGCTAAACGACGACTATTTGGTGTTAACTCCGCGTAATGGCGGTTAATACGATCAGTAAGAGAGTGGTTGTTGTTTGTCATTGATTACCTTACAGCTGCAAGAAAGCTTTTTAATTCTTCCGTTTGTGGGTTTGCGAAAATTTCATCACTGGCACCAGTTTCCCAAACCTTACCTTGATTCATGAATACAACTCGATCACCTACATCTCGAGCGAAATTCATTTCATGTGTTACTAAAATCAGTGTCATACCTTCAACTTTTAATTGCTCTAAAACTTTTAATACTTCGCCAACCAGCTCAGGGTCTAAGGCTGATGTAATTTCATCACATAATAAAACTTTAGGAGACATAGCTAAAGAACGTGCAATGGCGACTCGTTGTTGTTGTCCGCCAGATAAGTTTCCAGGGTAAGCTGAAAATTTATCTGATAATCCCACTTTTTCCAGTAGCTCTTCTGTTAATTTTTGACTTTCTATTGCAGATTTCTTCAACACGAGCTTGGTCGCGAGCATTACATTCTGCCCCACTGTCATGTGAGGAAATAAATTAAAGCTTTGGAAAACCATTCCTACACTACGACTTAATAAACGTAGCTTGTATTCATCATCTTCAACAGATTGGTTATCAACAACAACCCCACCTTTTTGATATTGCTCTAGACCATTCATACAACGAAGAAGTGTGCTTTTGCCTGAACCACTTCTACCTATAATAGAGACAACCTCACCTGCTTCTACTTTAAGATCAATACCTTTTAAAACATGGTTGTCACCATAATATTTATGGACTTTATCCAGACTAACGAGCGGCATGATTTTTTTTCTCCAAATAACGAGCTAATAAAGATAGTGGAAAACAGATTAAAAAGTATAAAAGTGCCACAAACGCAAACACTTTAAATGGTTGAAAAACGGCGTTGTTGATCATGGTGCCTGCTTTAGTTAGTTCTACGAAGCCGATCACAGAGGCTAGGGCGGTTCCTTTTACAATTTGAACAGAAAATCCGACAGTAGGAGCAATCGACATTCGCATGGCTTGTGGAACAATTACATAACGCATGGTTTGTAAGTAACTTAACCCTAATGTGCGGCATGCTTCCCATTGACCTTTTGGCAATGCTTCAATACAACCTCGCCAAATATCATGGAAAAACGCACTACTAAAAAGAGTCAGTGAAATAACTGCTGCACTCCATGCATCGACTTCCAAGCCAATTAGAGACAGCCCAAAAAAGGTCAGGAATAATTGCATTAATAAGGGAATACCTTGAAACACTTCAACATAGCCTTGGATTAAGCGTGTAATCACAGTGTTTCGCATGCTTCTTAATAATGTTAATGCTAAGCCAAATACTCCACCGCCTAGAAACGCCATCAAGGACAATAAAATAGTCCAGCGAGCAGCTAGAAGAAGGTTTCTTAAAATATCCCAATCAGTAAATTGCATCATTTTAGAATCCTCCTATAAAGATGGGTTTTTGAAAGTTAAGCGTTTAACTAATGCAAAAGTTTGACGCATTAAAATAGCTAGTAATAGATACACTAATGCAGCGACTATATAGGACTCAAAACTTAAGAAAGTACGAGACTGGATAAAGTTTGCCGAGAAGGTTAACTCTTCAACTGAAATTTGAGATACAACTGAAGAACCTAACATAACGATGATGCATTGACTGGCAATGGCAGGGTAAACTCGTTGATAAGCTGGCGGTAAAATAATATGCCAAAAAACCTGACGTCGAGTTAGCCCTAAGGTTTGCCCTGCTTCCCATTGCCCTCTAGGGGCTGCATCAATACCGGCTCTAATTATCTCTGTACTATAAGCACCGAGGTTAATGACCATTGCAATAACACCTGCCTCCCAAGCAGATAATTTAAAACCTAAAGCGGGTAGTCCAAAAAAGATAAAAAATAGTTGTACGATAAAGGGGGTATTGCGGATAACCTCAACATAGCAAGAACAAATTGTTCTTAACCATGCATCCTTACTAATGCGGCCTTGAGCGCATAATGTACCGAGGAGTAGCCCGCCTAAAGTGGAAATTACGGTTAATTCTATTGTTGCCCATAATCCTGCCGCAAATTGCGGCAGGAAAGGAACTAAACTTGGAAAATCAAGTTGGTAGCTCATAATTATGTATAACCTATGACTTCAAATCAGCAGGGAAAGGTGCTTTTAACCACTTTTGCGATAAGTCCTCTAAAACATCATTTTGTTTTGCTGCTTGAATTAAGCGATTAACTTCTGTTAATAACTCATCTTCACCTTTCATAACGCCTACATAACATGGTGAGTTATGAAGTAAGAACTTAGTTTCAGGTGCTTTATCTGGGTAACGAGTTGCAATTTCAGTGACGACTAAGTTACCCGTTGCAATTAGGCTAACTTGACCCGATAAAAATGCAGATAATGTGCTGTTATTATCTTCAAAACGTTTAATGGTTGCACCCTCTGGCACTAGTTTACTTAATTCTAAATCCTCAACTGAACCACGTGTTACACCTACTGTTTTATCGGCTAACCCAGCCGCATCTGTTACATCTTCTGATGCAGTACCAAATACACCTAAGAAAAATGGTGCGTAGGCTTCACTGAAGTCGACTACTTTTTCTCGAGCAGGGTTTTTACCCATACTTGAGATAACTAAATCTACCTTGCCTGTTTGTAAATAAGGGATACGGTTAGCACTAGTAACCGGAATAAGTTCTAACTTAACATTAAGTTCTTTTGCTAAATATTTAGCCATATCAATATCATAACCCTGCGGCTGTAAATCTGTCCCAACAGACCCAAAAGGTGGAAAGTCTTGTGGCACAGCTACTTTTAGTACCGATGCTTGTTTAATGTCCGACAATTTATCTGCTTGCACTGAATTAGCAGAAAAAAGCAATGTTGTTGATAAAACCACACTAGATAGAACCTTTAAAAATTTCATCTTTTATCTCCATGTTTTATAAAATGAAACGATTGAAACTAATCGGTTTTATTCTGCAACGATTGTGCCACTTAGTTTGTATATTTAAAAGATCTTTTAAAACATTAACTTAGTTTCTGTACGTTAGTTAAATAGAAAAATTGTTCTCAATTTATCTTAATCTGGTGCAATCGTTGCACTGTTTGAGGGCAATTATGGTTGTTTATTTATGCAGTATTAGAGGAGGGATATAGAATACATAAAGGTGTGTTTATTAATGTATTTCAATAGTATATTGAAGTTTAACAATCGATTTAGGTAATAAAGTAAGCACTCTATATGGCGCCTTTTACAGGCGCTGTATATGCCAGTTGAGTAGATTCGAGTTAAATATTTAAATTTTAGTAGGTCTTATCATGCAAAATATAGAAAATATTGAATTGTCATTATTAAGCCTTGATGATTATCAAGAACTTAAACAAATTATGATTGAAGCTTATACCACATTAGATGATCCCTACCGAGAAGAGCATCAAATTAAGTTTTTAATTGATAAGTTTCCTGAAGGGCAAGTTGTTATAAAAGTAAATGAACAGATTGCTGGATGTGCGTTGTCGATTAAAGTGGATTATGCTGCCTTCGATGATAGCCATACTTACAACGAAATTACTGGTAACGATACCTTTAACACACACCGTAGTTATGGTGACACCTTATACGGTGTGGATGTTTTTATTAAGCCTGAGTTTAGAGGGTTAAGATTAGGTAGACGTTTATACGATTACCGAAAAGAGTTATGCGAAAGAGCAAACTTGAAAGGCATCACTTTTGGTGGGCGCATCCCTAATTACCATAAATACTCTGAACAAATTTCACCGAAAGAATACATTGAGAAGGTAAAACGTAAAGAGATACATGACCCGGTATTAAACTTTCAAATATCTAACGATTTTTACCCTGCCAGAATTATTAAAGGTTACTTGGAAGGGGATAAAGGCTCCAATGACTACGCTGTGTTACTAAAGTGGAGCAATATTTATTATGAAAAGCCAAATAAACAAACCATTCCAACTAAAAAATTAGTACGCCTTGGATTAATTCAGTGGCAAATGCGTCCTTATAAAGACTTTGATGAGCTCATGGAGCAAGCTGAGTATTTTGTGGATGCAGTAGCAAGTTATCATTCTGACTTTGCACTTTTTCCTGAGTTCTTTAATGCGCCGTTAATGGCTGAAAACAATCATATCAGTGAGCCACAAGCAATTCGTGAATTAGCTAAATACACGGATACGATAGTGCAAAAGTTTACTGATTTAGCGATTAGCTACAACATTAATATAATTACCGGCAGTATGCCTGAAATAGTTGATGACCGACTGTATAATGTTGGGTACTTATGTCGTCGAGATGGTACCAAAGAACGCTTTGAAAAATTGCACGTTACTCCTGATGAAACGAAAGTATGGGGTATGGAAGGAGGCCACCAACTTAAAGCCTTTGATACTGACTGTGGAAAGATAGGCATATTAGTGTGTTATGACTCAGAGTTTCCAGAATTAAGCCGTATCTTAGCCGATGAAGGAATGGATATCCTATTTGTTCCTTTTTTGACTGATACTCAAAATGGTTACTCTCGTGTTAGAGCTTGTTCACAAGCCCGTGCCATTGAGAATGAATGTTATGTTGCTATTGCCGGTGGAGTAGGGAATTTACCTAAAGTACACAACATGGATATTCAATACGCACAATCAGCTGTGTTTACACCTTGTGATTTTGCTTTTCCTGCTAATGGTATTAAGGCCGAAGCAACCCCAAATACTGAAATGATTTTAATTGCAGATGTAGATCTTTACTTATTAAGGGAACTCCATCAGTTTGGTAGTGTCAAAAACTTGAAAGATAGGCGCACCGACCTATTTAAATTAGAAAAACGCTAATTATTTCGACAAGTAAAAATACCAAACGGCTATACAAATTAAAAATAGCTTGTTTATTTTTTACTAATATAGATATCAACCTAACTAACAGTGGTCGCGATAACTCATTGCTTTTACATGTTTAATAGAGGTAAGTCATATTTATACTAAGTGCGTAAATAATAGTGAACTAAATTGATAGTTGGTACGTATTTCTTTTGGGGCGGTTATCTACTGCTCAAAAGTTCTTTAAATATTGTATAAAGTGTTATGACTTTAAAGACTTTACTTTTATAATAGATTGTTCTTATGAAACGCTGCTTGGTCAGAGAGTTATGTTTTTGTTTGTTATGCTTTTTTATGCAAAAACAATTGATTATTTTTACCTCTTTTTGGTTATTGCTGGTCTGTTTTATTAATATATTTTTTATTTCGTGAGAAAGTATTTATATACTAACTGTCATAAAATAATTAGATATATAGAACTTTTTTAAAGGACCTTTGTGAAGTGTTATTTATTTAGCCTTCCCAAATATTTAATTTGCAAACAAATTTTCAACATGATATTTTTTGTTAAATTTTTTATTTTTTTGTTGTGCTTGTAATCACATTTAATTAAATATTTAAATGCTTTATCGGACAATTAACTAATCAAATGGATATAGAAATGATGAAACATAAAACCTCTCTTCTTGTTAGCACGCTTTTACTTACTCAATTTAGCGCTGTTAATGCTGCAGACCAACCAGATGCTGAGACACTAGTTGGTAACTACTACGGTGGTATTCATGGTGCATACATGAAAGCTGATAATGACCGTTTAGACCCATCAGACAACCAATTCACTCGTTCAGGTGGTATTGGTGTTGAATTAGGTTACCGTCTGTCTGCACCTGTAGAGCTTCGTTTATCTTACACGCGTTTTGCTGCTGAGTTACATGAAGGCGACAACATTCAAGGTATTAACAAATACAGCTTAGATGCACTGTACTTCCCAACAGAGCAAAATATCTACGTACTTGGTGGTGTTAATGCATTTGATTTTGATACAGACACAGAAGCAGCTGTTAACGCTGGTTTAGGTTACCGTCAATACTTTACTGATCAGTTCGCAGGTTACTTAGAAGGTAAAGCCAACTACCAATTCGAAGATAAGCATACAGATGCAATCGCACAAGTTGGTCTAGTTTATTTCTTCGATACTAACGAAAAAGTAGTTGCTGTAAAACCAGAGCCTGCACCATATGTAGCACCTGCTCCTGTAGTTGTTGACACAGATAAAGATGGCGTTGTTGATGGTGTTGATCAATGTCCTGCTACACCAACTACCGATAAAGTAGATGAAGTAGGTTGTACTGTATTTGAACAAGAAAGACTTTCTTACCGTTTAGCTGTTAACTTTGATAACAACAAAGCTGTTGTAAAACCAGAGTACTACTCTGAATTATCAGATGTTGCTGCTTTCCTTAAACAATACCCGCATGTAGACATCACTGTTGATGGTTACACTTCAGTATTAGGTAAAGCAAGCTACAACCAACAGCTATCTGAAAAACGTGCTGTTGCAGTTGCTAACTTATTAACATCTGAATACGGTATTGCTTCTTCACGTGTAACGCCAGTTGGTCACGGTGAAACTAACCTGATCGATTCAAGCAACACTGCTGAAGCTCATAAAATGAACCGTCGCATTGAAATCAACATCAATGAAACGCGTAAAGTTGCTGTAGAACGTTAATTCTTACTAAGTAACTATTTAAACCCTCTAAATTATTAGAGGGTTTTTTTTTGCCCATTATAAATAGTTCTTATCTTTTTCTTATTCCCTACTTAGTTATGTTTTCTGTTGAGGCGCTTCTTTTCAAAGTTATTAAGCTATATACGATTGCTAGTATGTTGCTAGGCTTAGCTTATAGTTTATTGATCTATTGGTTTTTTACTCGCTGTGAGGCCGCAACCAGATAGCACCATATCGCATAAAAAAGCGCTGATATCATTAATATCTTTTTGCAAATATTGTGGTTTATCTGTAATGATTAATAACTCCGCTTGGTAAGTCGCGTAATGTTGTGTACTGGACCAAATTAAAAAAATTAACTTTTCAGGATCAACTTTTTTCATTTTTCCTTGTGTAATCCAACTATTGATTATTTTGCAGCTTTCTTTAAGCCAAGTTCGAGTTTCTATTCGTAAGTATTCGTTAAGGTTAGGAGCCCCTTGTATGATCTCTGCCGCAAATATTTTAGATGCATTAGGGTAGTGTATCGCTTGTTCTACTTTGCTGTGTATGTACTGCTCAAGCGTTTTGGCTGGGTCGTCTTGCTCGCTAATTTCAGTGAACGCTTGATTCCAAATAGATATAATATTCTTGAGTAGTGCATCGTACAATTTTTCTTTGCTAGAGAAATAATATAATAGATTAGCTTTAGGTAGCCCAGCTGCATCTGAAATCGCTTGAATACTTGTGCCTTTGTAGCCATGTTTAACAAATTCAGTTTCAGCAGCTTGTAATATTATTTGTGTCTTTTCGGCTCTTATTCTGCCTTTGTTACTTTTCCTCATGACTGTTCCTGTAGGTATGAGTCTATTTTGTAAGTATATGAGATGATAATACACGGGTTTTATAACGGCTTGTAGTCACTATATTTATACCAATTACATTAAATAAGTGATCTAAATTTTACGCCGGAAAAATGACTGAGTTCAAGGTGTAATTTAAATTAAATAGTTGTTCTATTTGCGAAAATTACAACGAAGAAATAAGTTGTTTTAACAAGTAAAATAGATCAGTTAATTAGTGTGATTGGTATTAATTGAAATAAGTGAATAAAAAAGCTTTTATTATTTATATATGGTGGGTGTGAACATGCTTAAAAACAGATGACTAATTACTGAATATAAACATGCTCGTCGGTTGAATAATGAATTTTAATACTGATAGATCAAGGTATCGACTATTTAGCCTAAAGGCCCGCTAGTAATCGTTTCTTTTAAGCCTGCCATTATATTTTCGCCTGTCTCTTTTTTAAGATCTTGATACCATGATTGAGTGACTTCCATATCAACACCATGCGTTACATCGCAACGTTTGCGTGCTTTAAGTACTAAATCTTTAGCTCGTTGATTTCGCTTGGATTGGTAGCTTAATAATGCAGTACGAATATCTTTGCTTGTAGCAAAAGCTTGCCCTAGAACAACAGCATCTTCCATCGCGGAGCAACCTCCCTGACCGATATCTGGAGTAGTAGGGTGGGCTGAGTCACCCAATAAAGCAATGCGTTGATCTACATAGGTAGTGAAAGGTTCTGCATCATGAATCTCAATACGATTAGTGGTTGATGGGTCAATAGATTGAATAAGTTTTTGTACAGGCTCAGCCCAGTCTGAGAAATAGCCGTTAAGATCATCTTTTACGGTGCTGCGATCTTCTGCCAAACCTAACGGTAAAGGGACATCAAAAAAGAAATAGAAGCGGTTGTCGGCTATAGGCATTAAGGAAATACGCTTTCCATCGGCAACAAAGGTTGTCCATTGGTCTGCAGGTGCTATCGATGTATCAACGTCGATTAATCCATTCCAATTTACATAACCCGCATAACGTTTTTCAATAGAGTGCCCTAATACAAAGGAACGTACAGCAGAGTTAGCACCATCAGCTGCAATCATAAAGTCACCATGAGCAGTACTACCATCGGTAAAGTAGGCGGTAACACCTTGCTGATCTTGTTCTACACGTTCAATGCGTTTATCAAATTGAATTTTATTTTTGCCCCAATGCTCGATCATCATAGATTGCAGATCAGCACGTGACACAGGACATGGTCGTTCACCAACTTCTTTAATTAGTGGAGCTAGGCTAAATTGCGTCATTATCGCTGCGGTTTTACCGTCCTGATAAGCCATATTCAGCATCGGACCACCCAACTTATCCATAATATGACCCATACCAAGGTGATTCATACATTTCACACCGTTACACCAAACAGAAATAGCAGCACCCACTGGTTTTATCTCTTTTACTGCTTCAAATACTTCACATTCAATGCCTTGTTGTTTAAGTGATACTGCTGCTGAAATACCGCCGATACCCGCGCCTATTATTAATGCTTTCATGATATTTCCCTTTTTAATGCACTGTTATTTAAATTCTGGTGTATTGGTATTAACTAAATGCTGTCTTTAATTTATTGATTACTAATACATTGCTTTAATATGAGTACTGCAACCAACGTGCCAATTAGGAAAAAGTCTAAAACCATTTACTTACCAAGTGGTTAGTTTTTTGTTGATGATTTAATCTAGCTATTTCTGCTACATGATAGTGCGAACTGCTCTGACTTTGTGCATTATCTGATACAGCAAGTCAGGTGATGTAAGTGCTATAAAAGAAATACAGAAATAAAAGGAAAGAATTTCCTATTATACTTTCAAATAGGTAGGGTTTTTAGTGCTATACTTTTAATTGATTAATTAATGTAAAATCACTTTTTAGTAACTTAAAGCATTTCGAACGCTTTTGTTTTTAAATTAACCTAGAATTTTCTCTTATTTTTAAAGGATCTTTCATTGAAAAAAGTATTCCTAAAGTCGCTTACGGTTGCTGTACTGGTAAGTTTAATTGGTATTTTAAGTACTTATTCTATTTCCTTAAAAGTAGCGAGCCAATTAAAGTCTGAAACCTCTTTAAAAATTGAAAGTACTGCAAAGCAGGTTTTAACCTATCTTCAAGATTCTATTGATAAATCACTGAATGAACTACGCGGTTTACAAGCATTTTATAGCATCGAAAAGGAAGAGTTATCACAAGTCGATTTTAATCGTTATATGGATATTTTAGATATAAAAAGCCGCAACTATATTCAAGCGTTAAGTTGGGTTCCTTTAATAAAATCAAATCAAAAAAGTGAATATTTAGCGCGATTAAGAAATGAACATCCTAATTTTAATATCGTAGAAAGAGATGAAAACAACCAGTTAATTGTTAGCCCAGAGAGAGATGAATATACGCCAGTGACATATTTCAGCTCTATTAAAACAAATAAAAAAGCATTGGGGTTTGATCTAAGCAGTAATGAAATTCGTCGTCAATCACTAGAGCTAGCTCGAAATAGTGGAAAGATGGCAACCACAGGAAAAATTAACTTAGTCCAACAAGCAAAAAATCTTACTGGTGCGTTGATTATCGCGCCAGTTTATAAAAAAGGTTTTGAGATAGATACTCAAGAACAGCGTATAAATGCACTTCGAGGCTATGTTACAGGTGTATTTAAAATTAACATTTTGATGGAAAGTGCTAAACAATATGCAGATATTAAAGGGCTAGAGCTCACGTTGTTAGACATTGATATTGATAAGGTCGACTTGTTATATGGACCTGAGACCAAGTCTAATTTCTTTAGTTATGATTTAAAAGTGCCGGAACGACAATGGCAGCTGCATGTTTCTTTACAGCAACAATTATTAGATAGTGTAGAATCACCTTCCGTTATTAAGTGGATTTTAGCTGGCGGTATTGCGATTAGTCTGTTATTGGGAATCGCCATTTATGCTCTTCTTGTTTCTATTGAGCGGGCGAGAAGTATTATCCATTTAAGTGAGCAATTAAAAACTCAAAATAGTAGTTTAGAGAAAAAAGTAACGCAACGTACACAATCTTTAGCTGATAAAAATTCACAGCTTAAAGAAAACGTGGACATGTTGGAAAAGCAACGGATATTACTTTCACGTCTAATGAAAGAAGCAGAACAAGCAAAAGTTGATGCACAATCATATGCGGAAGATTTAGCTCGTTCCAATAAAGAGCTTGATGAGTTTGCTTATGTGGCATCTCATGATTTGAAGGCTCCATTACGTGGCATAGAACAGTTGGCTACTTGGGTAATGGAAGACATAGAAGAGGGAGATTTAGAAGAAATTCCAGACCACCTTAAAATGATGAGAAATCGAATTGGTCGTTTAGAGAGCTTACTAAATGATTTATTAGAATACTCTCAAATTAACCATCGTTCAGATAGCGTATCTGAAATTGATAGCCGTGTATTAATAAATGAACTTTTTGTTTTAGTTTCACCTCTAAATAGCTTTTCTTTAACCATCGACGATCAAATGCCTGTTTTTTCAACATTCCGAGCGCCTTTCGAACAGGTAATACGTAATTTTCTGAATAATGCTATTAAGCATCATCACAAAGACCAGGGCGAAATTCAGGTGAGTTGCTTAGATAAAGGTGAATTTTATCAATTTAGTATTAAAGATGACGGACCTGGTATTTCTGAGCAATACCAAGAAGAAATTTTTAAAATGTTTAAAACATTAAAACCTCGTGATGAAACAGAAGGCAGTGGTATGGGGTTAGCGTTGATTAAAAAAATAGTTGAATATTATAATGGGCATGTTGATATCGAGTCTGCTGAAGGTAAGGGCTGTATCTTTTATTTCACTTGGCCTAAGAAAGTGATTGAACAATAATTTTTATGTAAAAAGGCAAGTATTTATGGATTATAGCGAAGTAAGCGTTTTATTAGTCGAAGATGATGATATCGATGCTAAAGCAGTAGAAAGAGGTTTTAAAAAGTTAAAATTTGCAAATGAGATTGTCAGAGCGAAAAATGGTTTGGATGCTTTAGCCTTGTTAAGAGAGCCGGGAGCCTTAACAAGACCTTATCTAATTTTATTAGATTTAAATATGCCTATCATGGGCGGAGTAGAGTTTTTAAAGGAAGTTCGTCAAGATGAGAAGTTAAAAGACTCTATTATTTTTGTGCTGACTACATCATCTGCGGATCAAGACCTCGTCGCTGCTTATAACGAGAATATAGCTGGTTATATTGTTAAATCTGATGTTAAGGCTGGTTTTGATAAAGTCATTAAATTACTGGATTGTTATTGGCGGGTCGTTATGCTCCCAAAATAAGGTATTGAAGTTAAATCGTTTTTATATATTTAAAATATTGTCTATTACTATCAATATATCTAAGTTAGAAAGGGGTTTTGTTGAAATTACAGCAAATTACTAAATCCAATAACTACATTTTGGAGCATTGTGTAGAGAAACTCTCTAGAATTAATCAATCAGATTATGCTCTAGGCTTTTTGGTTGATGATGAACTGGGTACACATCATGTTAATTTAGAGTCACGTGTTGTAATTACACCTGATATGCTGTTTGAGCCCATTAAAAATGAGTTAACCAAAGATCTTACTGATTATTTTCTAGCTAAAGATTGTGTGCCTGTACCTTATTTTTTTGACAACAAAGCAGAAGTTAATGACGGATTATTGAGTAATAAGTACATTGACAATCTACGTTATATTCCTATTGGTGAAAACGATAATATTTATGCCATTATAGTGCTAGTAAACATAGAGTTATCTGTTCGTTCTAAAGATTTAATTGATGTCACTCCTTTTTTATTAGCAACTATCACGCTTTTAAAGAATCAGAAAATTCGCTTAAAACCTTCAATCCCTAGACCAGTAGAAAATAAACTTAGTGCCTCATCTGATAGCCAAAGCCAACTTATTCTTGAATCTTTATTAAAAAACACTTTTCATCCCGCTTTTATTTTTAATGAAGAATTTAAAGTTCTAAAATCTAACCTCGCATCTCAAAGGCTTTTTAATTCTAATTTAGAACGTGGGTGGCCTTCTATTGACAAGTTAATCAATAGAACCTTACCAAGTATCGCCTTTCGGCTGTTGACTGCCATTACTAAATTCTTTTTTTTAGGCCATTTAGAAAAACAACAATGGGAAAATATCGAATTAGTTTTGAATGAGCACCAGTCTATTTATGTCGATATCCACCTGTTTGATGTGAGTTATTTGAATAGCCATTGTTTTGGTTTAATGATTAATGAAAGAACAGAAGTTACTGTCAATCAAGAAATTTATAATGTTAGTGTTCAGCGATTTAATGCGTTAACTAGCGTAGTACCTATGGCTATATTGCAAACAGACAAAGATTTTAATTGCTCATATGTTAATAAAACATGGGCTAAATATACTCTTCAAAATGAAGATCAAGCATTAGGACAAGGTTGGCTTTCTGCTATTAAAAATATTGATACGGATGATTTGTTATTAGAAATAATACGTGCTATTTCTCATTCCAATAACTTCAAAAGTGAATTAGAACTCATCTCGATCACAGGACGCAGTTTATGGGCTTCTATCAATGTTGTGGGGTTGTTTAATGACAGGTTTGAAGTAACTGGCTTCATTTTCACTATGCTAGATATTTCAGAAGAAAGATCGCATTCAAAAAAATTACAAAAAATGGCAAATTATGATCACTTAACTGGCCTATCTAATCGAGCCTTTTTTACTGACAGACTTACATTAGCTCTTGCTCGTGTCCCACGTCATGGTATTAGTGCATTAATGTTTTTAGACTTAGACAGATTTAAAAATATTAATGATACGTTAGGTCACCATATAGGCGATTTAGTGATTCAAGAAGTGGCAAAGCGTTTGAAATCAGTCGTTCGTGATGAGGATTCGATAGCTCGTTTGGGAGGCGATGAATTTGCGATTATCTTTACCGATTTAATGACAGAAAGCGTTATTGCTCCGATTGCGAATAAAATAGTAACCGCCATTAATCTACCTTTCAAAGTCGAAGGGAATGCAATGGTGCTTTCTTGTAGTGTCGGCGTTGCTATTGCGACTGAGCATAATGTTGAATCTAGTGATATTTTAAGAAAGGCAGATTTAGCTTTATATCAAGCAAAAGATTCTGGAAGAAATCAGTTTTGTTTTTATGAAAGTTCACTTGAAAAGGATTTATCATTATTAAATTGTCTCACTGCAGATTTAAATAATTTAAATCAATCTGGGTTTTCATTTGTATTACAGCCTTTAATTCAAGCTGTCACTGAAAATATAATAGGTTTTGAGGCTTTAGCACGTTGGTCAAATAATGAATTAGGGGTTATTGGTCCGGATACCTTTATTCCTACTTTGGAAGAGAATGGGTTAATCCAAGTTTTTTCTGAGTGGCTATTTTATCAAGTCATTGCACAAACTAAACTCTGGATCGCACGCAACTTATTGACTTTCCCGCAAAAAATTAACCTTAATTTGTCTGTTAAACAATTACACTTTATTGAGTTTGCTGATTCAGTAATTGCCTTATTTAAGAAAGAAAAAGTAGACCCGAGTTGGTTCACGTTGGAAGTCACTGAAACGGCTTTTATACAAGATCCAGCTATTGCTGGAGAGAATTTAAGAAAGCTCAAAAAAGCTGGTTTTTTAATTGCGCTTGATGACTTTGGTACGGGGTATTCATCTTTAGGGTTATTGCGTCAAATGCCACTAAATTATATTAAAATTGATAAAAGTTTTGTGATGGATATTTTACGAGATGATGAGGCTGAAAAAATAGTCTTAGCAATTATCGGACTAGGAAAAATGTTAGACCTAGGCCTAGTAGCCGAGGGAGTTGAAGATGCTGACACTAAAGATTGGTTAGTGGCACACGGTTGCTTATGTCATCAAGGGTATTACTTTCATAAACCATTAACACAACAGCATGCATGCGATTTATTGAGAAAGCATAAAGATATCGAAATGTTAGCGACTTAATAGTAATCTATAACATTAACAATTAGTTACATCTAATTTACATACATAAATAGTGAGAAACACGTGACCCAATCGGAAAATACACAAAATATACCCCCATCACATGTTGTTGGTATTGGTACTTCAGCGGGTGGTTTAGAAGCGTTACAAGAGTTTTTTGGTAACCTACCAAGTGATACTGGTGCAACGTATATTGTGGTGCAACATCTCTCGCCTGACTATAAGAGTATGATGTCGGAGTTGTTAACAAAGCACACCGATATGCCTATATTTGAAGTTTCTGACAGTATAACGATCGAAGCTAATGCTATTTATTTGATGCCTCCTCGTAAAAATATGCTTATTACTGAAGGTAAACTGCTGTTGTCAGATCAGATGCCAGACCGTTTGCCACATTTATCGATTGATGTATTTTTACGTTCACTGGCTGAAGACCAGCAACATAAAGCCATTGGTATTATATTGTCAGGCACAGGTACCGATGGGACCCGTGGTATTCGCGCAATGAAGGAGGCGGGTGGATTAGTTGTCGTTCAAAAGCCTGATTCTGCAAAATTTGATGGTATGCCAACTAATGCCTACCAAACTGGTTTAGCAGATATGGTGCTGTTACCGAGTGAAATGGGTAAAAGCCTAGTCGATTTTATTAATCATCCATCGATTAAAGGTGATGCTCCAGTAAGTTCTTTTACTGCCTCAGATGGTGATAGCAAGGTATTAGAAGACATTTTCGATATACTGAAAAAGCAGTCTTCAATTAATTTTGCACAATATAAATCTTCTACTGTATCTCGTCGCATCGAGCGACGCTTAGGGATCAATCAATTAAAGACCCTTGATGCCTACTTGCGCTTATTGACTGAATCCCCTAGAGAAGTTTCTATTTTAAGCAAAGAATTATTAATTAATGTAACGCGTTTTTTCCGCGATGATGAAGCATTTGATAAATTAACAACAGTAGCAGTACATAAAATATTGACATCGGGGAACGGCAAAGATCCTATTCGTTTATGGATCGCAGGCTGTTCATCGGGAGAAGAAGCTTATTCTATTGCCATTTTATTTGATGAAGCTAAAGAAAAATATCAAATAGATCGTCGTGTAAAAATCTTTGCAACGGATGTGGATGAAGATGCAATAGCAGAAGCTAGCACCGGTGTTTACGCTGCAGAAATAGTACAAGATATCTCTAAAAGTCGATTAAATCGTTATTTTGAACCTACAGGTAATGCTTATGTTGTATCTGCTAAGCTACGTAAGATGGTTATTTTTGCCCAACATAATATGATTGAAGATCCGCCTTTTTCAAATATCAATCTACTAAGCTGTAGAAATGCATTAATTTACTTTCAACAAAATGCGCAACAGAAAGTTTTCTTATCTTTCTATTTTGCTCTGCAGCAATATGGATATTTATTTTTAGGCAATTCTGAATCGTTAGGAGATATGGCTGTTCATTTCGATACGGTTGATGAACGCACACGTATTTTTCAAAAAGTCAGTGCAGCCCGTTTGCCGTTGAAGCAACCTAGCTCATTGAAACAAAATATTACGACTCCTGTCGTATCAACGAGCTCTACAACGAATACGCATCAGTCACGTATGGTCATTAATAATAAATATAATACAGTGATGGAGCGTTTAATTGAACATTATGCGCCTGACTGTGTTGTATTGAATGATAGCTTTGATGCGGTTCATGTGTACGGCGACATGACGCCTTATACAAAAGGCTTAGGACGTGGAAAAGTTAGTTTAAATATAAAAGATATGATCTGTGACGATCTCGCTATTGCAGTCTCGACAGCATTATATCGCAGCGAAAAAAATGAAGAAGATGTCTTTTATAGTGATGTTGCATGTACTTTAGACGGTGTACCAAGCTTTATTGACCTCGCGGTATTCATGGTCAAACAAAGTGAGCATCAAAGCTCACCTCGTTCATATATTTTACAATTTATAGTACATGAACAGGGAGATGTTGTAAGAAAGTCTCCTAAATCGATTACCTTTGATGGTGGCGAGCAGTCTTTACAGCGTATTCATGACTTAGAGCAAGAGCTGGTTAAAAAACAAGAGCATCTACAAGTTACTATCGAAGAGTTGGAAACAACTAACGAAGAACTACAGTCTGCTAATGAAGAGTTAATGTCTTCAAATGAAGAGCTACAAAGCACCAATGAAGAGTTGCAATCGGTAAATGAAGAGCTGTATACAGTTAATAGTGAATACCAAGAGAAAATTTCGCAATTAACAGAAGCGAATATGGACCTAGATAACGTAATTAACTCAACGGATTTAGGTATTATTTTCCTAGATGAAAACTTAACAATCCGTAAGTACACACCACATTCAGCTAATTATATTAATCTGCGTACATCGGATATTGGCCGTCCTATCCATCATATTTCTCATGAATTGGATTACAGTGATTTCTTAACTCAAATTGGTAATGTTAGCACTAAGGGAGAAATTGTAGAGCAAGATATACTCACTAAAGCAGGGCAAACCGCTTTATTGCGTATGGCTCCTTACGCGGTTAGTGACGATATCAGTTCAACAGCACAGCATGGTGTGCTTATTACCATTACTAATATCTCAAGATTAAAGTTTGTAGAAAACGCATTAGTGCAAGCACAAGAGCAGTTTAAAACGTTACTCATAAATCGCTCTAAACGTTTACATCACCGTATCGAGGTAAATCAACATGTGACAGTGATGGTCGTCGATGATGATGCAGTGGACCGCTTACGTGTACAAAGATACTTCAAAGAGTCTGAAGATCGTTCTTACACCATTGTAGAAGCTAAAACATTAGAAGAAGCAATTGAGTTGGCCGACCGTATGAAAGTGGATGTATGCTTGTTAGATTACCAATTAGGTGCAAACACAGCAGAAGATTTTGTAAAAGCGATGAAGATTAAGAATATAGACACACCAATTATTCTGCTATCAGGCCAAAAAGAGTCTGTAATGGATAAAACGTTTCTTTCTAATGAGATCATTGATGTGATTAGTAAAGATGAGCTGTCTAAACCGCTATTGGTACGCAGTATTGACTATGTGTTAGAACGTAAAGAAATTAAAGATATTGTACAAAGATTTGAAGTCTCTGAACGTTAGGCATTAATATTTAGTCTGTGCTAAAAAGCGATTAAGTTAAACCCTTAATCGCTTTTTATTAATGTTTATATTCGAGTAATTTATCAAAGGTAATAGGGCGACTAAAGTAATATCCTTGAAATTTGTAACAACCTAATTCAATTAAACAATTGACCTCTTTTTCTGTTTCTACGCCTTCTGCAATTACTTCCATACTTAAGCTTTTAGCGAGTTGAATAATCATACTGATAATGGCTTTATTACTTTGATCTAAATGAATATCTGTCACAAAAGAGCGGTCTATTTTAAGTAGGTTCGCTGGTAAACGTTTTAGGTAGGCCAAAGATGAATAGCCAGTGCCAAAATCATCAATAGCACAAGCTACGCCAAATTTTAATAAGGTATTTAATCCTGTTATAGACTGCTCTAAATTACCTATCATAATGCTTTCAGTTATCTCTATCTTCAAAGAAGATGGAGGAATTTGATATTTACTGACTGTGCTAATCACATTGGTTACAAAATCACGCTTAACGAGCTGTTTTGCACTGATATTAATAGATACCTGCTGAAAAGAGGTAGGAAGTTCTGTTTGCCTTAGCCGTTTAATATCTCGGCATGCTTGCTCTAATACATAATTGCCTATTTCAATAATTAAATCACTCTCTTCGGCAATAGGTATGTATACAGCGGGTGACTCATAGCCTCGAGTTGGGTGGTTCCATCGAAGTAACGCTTCTGCACCTATCATGTTATATAGATGATCAAATTGCGGCTGATAATGTAATTCAAAATCGTTGTTGATTAAGGCCTGTTTAATTTCTTTGGTATAGCGGATATGTTGATTGAGCTGTTCAGACATAACCAATTTATAAGCGAGTGCTTTGTCCTTTGCCTTTTTAAATGCTTCATACATAGCAATACTAGCATTTTTAATAATATCTTGAGCTGTTTTACTATCATCAGTAAAGCGCTCATAGCCAATGTAGCAAGATAAAGAGAAGTGACCCTCTGATAATTCAAAAGGGCGTTCAATGGTATGAACTATTTCTGCGATAATATCACCGATAATTAACTGTGCTTTCATTTTATTCGCAGGTAATTGATCAATGATTAAAATAAATTCATGACCATTAAAGATCGCTATCGTTGTCTCTTTATTTGTCGATTTTTTAATTCTTTCTGCTACTTGTCGTAGTACTTTATCACCAACATGATATCCAACCGCATCATTGATGCTTTTAAAGTTCATTAGATCAATGGATAGCACATAACCGGTTTTTTTCTCTGTAGTGGTGGCTTTGATTGCTGCAGTTAAGCATCGTTGTACTTCCATTCTATTATATAAGCCGGTTAAATCATCATGAGAGGCCTGATAACGGATTTTTTCCTCTACTTCTTTGCGCATTTTTATTTCAAATACCATCGTGTGATAATTGATTGAAGCAATACAACTGTTTGTGAGCTTATTAATGACTTGTGGCAAAGCGCTTTGAATTTCTTTGCTAAGCGCATCTTTTCGTTCAATAACAAAAACGCCAAATTCATTTAGTTTGAAAAAATAATAAAAGGTTGAATTTAAATGAAGAATTTTAGAGCGGGCTTCATGTTCTGAGAAAGTACTTACTAATTTTGCTAATTCTGATGATTGGTTAGAATTAATTCCTTCTTTTCTGCTTGGGAAACTGAGGAAATGCTTAATTTTAGTCTCTTTATTTAGCTGGTAAGCAGGTATTCCTTGCTTATTTTGCATAATAAAAATATGACTATTAGTTGCATTTAAACATTGGCCAGCAAGGTGCAAGAATGTGTGTAGCATTTTCTTCAAATCAGTTTCTTCACCAATGGCTAATACTAGCTGATGTTGAATTGACATGATGTGCATAGCTGTATTCATTTAGCTGTTAAATCCTTAAAATGAGCCAAGTACAGTGGTCTTGTTAAGTAATCGAATAGATCCATTATTCGTATTTGCAATTTCACCTAGTGCCATTGCTCCAATCAGTGGTGTTTCAGGCAAAGTCTTTTGTATGATGCTTAATTCATCATTTATTTCTTCACCAAGAAATGAGTCTCTACTGATACAATTAAATAGCAAGTGAGTTTTATTTTTTTGCTGATATTGAGCTATTTCATTAGCTATTCTTTGACTAGAAGCTAACATTTTTGGTTTATCACTGGTTAATAAGTAAACCATTGAATTAATTGAAACATTACCAACACATTCTAAGTAGGATGCATTAGTTTGTATGGGATCTCTGACTAAAATTTCTCCATCTAAAGATACCATTCCAAGTGGGAAACGCTTTGCATATTCCACAAAAAAGTCATCTGATAAAGGTCTATTGACTTGTTCTTGAACCTCTTCTTTATATAATGAAAAGGTCGATGTGTAGTTTAATGAATGGACATAATGGCCATCAGCCGAGGTCACTAAATAAGGGCCTTTAGCAATCTCCCAGCCATGACCTATACTATTTTTCAATGCACCTGGTAGTGCGATTACCTGTGTTATATAACCTTTGATCCCGTGATTAGTATAAATAACAGGGCGAGGTAAGAAGTCTAAAGATCCAGCCCCTCCCCCAATTGTGTTTACACCAGAGCCCATATAGTTATAAAAGTGATCAACAAAATCTTCACTGGCATCGCATAAAGCATCAGAAATAATAATAAAGCTTTTAAGATCTTGAATCATCTTACTCTTATTTTTAATATACAGAGTGATATTTTGATCAGTACTATTAGGCATTGAATAATTGATAATTGTTGGTTTTATTTTTAAACCTACAATTATTGCGCCTTTGGTGTAATTTTTTCCCTGGTATATAATCTTAGGAAACATACCACCACCGATCGGCAATGGGCAATCACATAATATTTTATTGAGTGGTAATTCATCGTAGTTATTATCGACACAGGTCAGTAATAAAAGTCCATGAACGCCTTCCTGACAAGCATTATTAATTGCTATTTTTAATTCATCTATAGAGGAACTGTTCGTAAAATGAACAATAGAAGCCTCTGTCATAATGCCTACTCCTCATTTACGATATTTAATACGGGGTGTTAAAATGACTAAATGATGGTTATGTGAAATAAAAATATAGCTTATTTTCTCAAATATTCCCAAGTGTTTTACAATCAATCTGCTACTTTGTGATTAATTACACTGTCCTAAGGATATAGATTGGTTTTATCGAACACTTAGGTAGGTATTTTTTAGTTAAATTTTTAAACTTTATCTATTTTATAAAGCCATAAACTAGGCGCTTATTAATCTTAGTAAAGATATAACAATTGGATTCTTTTAATTCTGTTATCCAGTACAATTGAGCTATCATATAACAAGCAAGATATAGCATTCGACTGTGTCTTGTGAGCCTACATTCTAATAATAATGACAACTACAGAAGGAAAATAAATAACTAATGTCATACCAACTTATACTAATCTGTATTGCTGCCTTAATTGGTATTGGTATTCTTTTACATCATCCATCACGTACCTTTGGTATTCCTTCCTTACTTATATTCATGGGGGTAGGGCTATTATTTGGGAATGGTGAATTTGACTTTGTTTACGATAATTTTGCGTTAACTTCCATAGTAGGCAGTATTGCTCTTAATATTATTGTCTTTGTAGGTGGCTTGAATACCTCTAAAAGAAGTGTACGCGTTGCTTATCGTGAAGGAAGTGTTTTATCCACCTTAGGTGTGTTACTAACGACATTATTCTTCTCGCTTATTTTATGGTGGTTATTAGACTTCTCCTTTATTTTTTGTCTTCTGTTTGCTGCAATTGTTTCCTCCACTGATGCTGCAGCAGTATTCTCTATATTACAATCTAAAAAACTAAAATTAAAAGAGAAGACAGATACAGTATTGGAGTTTGAATCTGCTACTAATGACCCTATAGCACTGATTTTGTTGGTTTTATTAACAGAAATGGCATTAACACCAGACACTGCAGTCTCAGTAAGTGAAGTTAGTTTAGAGTTGGTGACCCAAATTTTTAGTGCCTTGTTTATTGCGTTTTGTGTTGGTCGCTTATGTATTTGGCTGTTGAACCATATTAAGCTAGAAGAGTATGGGCTTATCCCTGTGTTTGTTTTAGTTAGCTTTGTATTAGCCACTTATGGCAGTGAACTTGCTGGTGGTAATATACTACTCGCTTCTTATGTGGTTGGTGTGATCATAGGTAATGGTTTAAATCGAGGCAGGGAAATAAGTAAACACTTTTTTAATAGCTTATCTTGGTTAGCACAAGCGCTTATGTTTATTGCCCTTGGATTACAGATTTTCCCACATCAATTATTTGAAGTACTGTATCAGTCGATTTTACCTGCCTTACTATTGATATTGATTGCTCGGCCGTTAGCAGTGCAAATATGTTATTTATTTTTTCCAAAAACAACCTGGAGGAAACGATTTTTTATTTCCTCAATTGGATTAAAAGGGGCTACGCCAATTGTTTTTGCATTAATTCCAGCGGCAGCTGGCGTAGAATCATCATTAATTATAGTTGATATGGTCTTCTTTATTGTTTTGATTTCTGTATTTTTACAGGGAGCGGCAATAGAGCCATTAGCTAAAAAATTACAGCTCAATATAGAAAAGTAAGCCGTGGGTAAACATAACGTGATGTTGCCGTTCTGTTGAGGATATTTAGTAGCTAAACAGATTAATTAAATTAATTGTCTAGCTACTTTATTTCAGATTTACTTTTGCTTTTTTAATTCTCGTTTCTTTAGTTTTACTGTGGAATACACAGAGAAAATTGCAAATAAAATAAAGGCTAATGCGATCGGCCTGTCGTATATAAATGACCAGCTTCCTTCATATAAAATCAACGATTTTCTTAAGTTTGTTTCTGCCATTGGTCCCAAAATAATTGCTAATAGAATAGGTGAAGATGGGATATCTAATTTATTTAAAATAAAGCCTAACAAACCAAATGTAATGGCAATACCCACATCAAACATAGAGTTATTAATTGCATAAGCACCAATGACTGATAGGAAGATGATGATAGGGATCATCATTATTTTAGGTACTTCAATGATACGGCAGAAAAAGCGTATTCCTAAAAATCCAACAATTAGCATCACTATATTAGCAACAATCATTGAACTAAAAATACCGTAAACAATTTCTGGGTTTTGTGTGAATAAAAGAGGTCCTGGTGTTAAACCTTGAACGATCAATGCACCTAGCAGTACAGCTGAAACAGCGTCACCCGGTACACCTAATGTTAGCAATGGAACTAATGAACCACCCGTTACACCATTATTACCTGATTCAGCAGCTGCTAAACCATGCATAGAACCATTACCAAATTCTTCAGGGTTTTTCGCAACTCGCTTGGCTTCGTTGTAACAAGCAAAGGCTGAAATATCAGCACCAGCACCTGGAACAGAACCAATAGATGTACCAATTAACGCACTTTTAACACTCGTTGGTAAAATCTTTTTAAAGTCAGAGAAGCTTAAAAATTTATAGCTAAACTTAGGGGGGATATCTTGTTTATCACTGGCAATTTTTTCTAATTGATTTAACCCTTCGGCGATCGCAAATAAGCCGATTAATACAGGAATAATGTTAATACCACTGTATAAATCTAACACACCGAAAGTGAAGCGAGGAACACTGCTAATTGGATCTAACCCAACCATAGAAATTAATAAACCTATGGTGCCGGCTAATAATCCTTTCATAATATTTTTAGCTGAAACACTCGCAATAATGGTTAATCCAAATAAAGCCAATGCAAAATATTCTGGCGCATTAAAACGTAAAGCAAAATCTGCAAGCATCGGCGCAACACCAATTAATACAACAGTACTAATTAAACCGCCAATAAACGAAGCAACTGCCGCAATACTCAGAGCTTTTGCTGCAAGTCCTTTAATGGCCATGGTATGACCATCTAATACAGTTGCTGCTGAAGCAGGTGTACCTGGGGTTTTTAGTAATATTGCAGCAATTGAACCGCCATAAATCCCACCGATATAAACACCGATTAACATTACTAACGCTGGGGTCGGCATCATTGAAAAAGTAAAAGGCAATAATATAGCAACGCCCATTGTCGCAGTTAGCCCTGGTAGTGCTCCTAAAATAACACCGCCTAATACACCTAATACTAATACAGGGAAAACTTCCATACTAAAGGCAGAAGCAAACCCACTGAGTAAATATTCCATCATAATAATAACCTAGAAAAAGAGTAAGCCTTCAGGCAGTGAGATAATAAACACATCTGAAAATAGAAAGTAGATAGCCAAAACAAACACCCAAGCAACTACATAATAAATCGGCTTTTTAATACGGTAATAAATTAAGTAGTAAGTAAAGCCGATTAAACTCGCTGGTAAGTAACCTACCAAAGTAATTAAAGCCGCATATCCTACTAACAAGGTAAAACCAAAAATAGAGTGGCTGGATAAAAGCGGTTGTTCCTGTTCGACCTGTTTCTTTCGTTGATGTTGAATAATCAATACACAACATATCAATATTTGAATGATAACAATCACAGTAGGGAAGAACCCAGCTCCAACGGGAGAAGCTTGATATAAAGGTTCTGGAAATTGAGTGATAAAGCCCAGTATGATAAGGCTCAAGACAATAACGAAACTTGGTAGAACTAGGTGGCGATTGAGCATCATACCTCCCATTTTATTGATTGAAAGAAGGGTTAAGAATGACCTTAACCCTGATTTAGCAATTACTATTTAATAAATTGACTTAATACTTTTGCATCTTCTTTAACAAAATCAGTAAACTCTTGAGCTTTTAATGGGTGAATTGTCATTGCACCTTTTGCCATGAACTCTTTAAACTGCTCAGAGGCCATTGCTTGGTCAAAAGCGTTACCTAAAATTTCAATGATTTCATCAGGTGTGCCTTTAGGTGCACCAATACCACGCCATGTACCAGTTGTTACATCTAAACCTTGCTCTTTTAATGTTGGTACGTCTGGGATGTAAGAAATACGTTCTTCAGACATTACACCTAGTGCTTTTAACTGACCTGAACGGAGTTGAGCAATTGCTTCACCCGGTGTAACCATTGTTACTTGTGTATGATGGCCTAATACCGAAGGAATCGCTTCTGCAGAGCCGTTATAAGGTACTGCATTTAATTTAATATCTTGATCTTGCTCTAAAGCCATTAAGTAAAAGTTAGGCGCAGCAGTCGATGCAAATTTAACTTTACCTGGTGCTTTTTTCGCTTCAGCAACTAAATCATTCACTGTATTAAATGGGCTATCAGCGGGTACTAAAATAACAGCTGGATCTAAGTTAACCATGCGAATTAATTTAAAATCATCTGCACTATGTTGCATTAATCCCATTTGTGGCAGTGAAGCTATTTCACGTGTAACCACGGTTAATGTATACCCGTCTGGTCTTTGCTGTGCCCCAAAACTCATGCCAACTGCACCTGCACCGCCGGTTCTATTCATGACCGAAATACTTGTACCTAAAATGTCTTTTGCACTATTTGCTAGAGTACGACCTACGGCATCCGTACCGCCACCAGCACCAAATGGCACGATTAGTCGAATATTTTTTGCTGGGTAATCGGCTGCAAATGTGCTCGCTGACATAATTAACCCTGCGCTAATAAGTGCTGTTTTAAGTAGTTTTCTCATCGTTTCATTCCTTTCTATGGATAAAATGGCTTTTTAAAATCGCTATTTCTGATTGTTAAAACTTTGTAATCGAAGAGTAAAGGAAGATGATTTTTTTTAGCATTGCATAGGTCACGAAAGTGAGTGACAAAATGTGTACTTTGTCTGGAAATGAGATCTTTCATTGATTTTTAGCGCGTTTTTGCAATTAATTTTATCTTGTTTTTTTAAATTACTAGATTTATAAGTATGACTTTATGTTGAATCTGTTTTTTATAACTTTAAAAGTTTAAACAAAAGAATTGACTCATTTTTTAATTTGTAAAGCCTGGTTTTTATATTTTCTATGAATAGCTTAGTCTATTAATGTTATTGAAATATATAGTTTTAATTTTAAAAAAATGAGGTTTTAAGCTTGTGTGAAGTGTATTGTAAATATCAGCATGATATCGGCGTGGAGCGGTGAGGTTAATTGAATATTATTCTTTAAATAAGAAAAACAACATTTTATTGTTTTATTTTGTAATATTATAGCTATATATTGGGCGTTGTTTTTAGCGTTTATTTTTGAGAAATACGCTGTATAAATTAGCGTACTCAAGCATATTTAATTTGCCTTATAGGGTTAAAGTTAATGTGAGTAGTGTTCTTTTACTAAGCCTAGTATATTGCTGATCCTCCCCCTCCATTTTAAAGGATATAATGATGAGTCATATCAAGAGAAATTTAGCTTTTACTTTATTAAGCGCATTACTTTTTACTCAATCGACTAGCTTAGTGTTTGCACATGCAGATCATTGCGGTATCAAAGAAACTACATTGGGCGATACCATGAAGCACATCAAAAGTGAATTACGTGCTTACAATAAAGGCTTTAAAGCTGACGATAAAGCTGAGATGCAAGAGCATATTAATGAATTGATTATGTTAAGCGGTAAAGCTAAGGTATTGCTACCTGTGGTTATTGAGAACATCAATGGTGAGCATAGTGAGGCATCTAGTGAATTGACTGCGCAACAAAAGCAGCAATATGGACAATATCAACAGCAAATAACAGAGATGACTAATACCTTTAAAAAGATCCAAGCAAGTTCAGACTCGGATGAAATTAGTTCACTATTAGAAACAGTGAATCAGCAGAAAAAACAAGGGCATAAATCTTTCCGTCAAAACTGTAAAAGCTAATAAGTCATTATTAACGCAGTATATTAGTACTGCGTTAATATTAAATCTAACGATTCGCTAAAAATACTTTTGAAGGGTCAACGAGTAAACGTTTACCAATCGCCTCACGTCCGAATAACATTAAATAGTTCATATCAGCACGATCCGTTAGGGTTATTTCTATCGGCCAGGTTTCACTGCCTAAAGTCATTGGAGTCTCAATTACATAGCGCTCTTCGGAGGTACCATTAGATGATTTAATCTTACGAATATCACTGATTAATGCACTACATGCTATGAGTCTTTTGACATTATGGATATCAGGGTGGATATCAAATTTAACCCAAGGTTGTCCTTTTTCCATATACTTCACAATATTATCAACGTGTAATGATGATGTTTTTGCTCCTGTATCAACACGTACTTGCATCTCTTTAATACCTAGCTCAGGTAGGTCTATCGATTCGAGGCGACCAATAATCATTTTATCTTTAGATTGCATGTTATTTATTTCCTGTGGAATTTGTTCTATTTAAATCATCCTCTGGGCGCAGGAAATCTTGTACCGATTCAATATGCTCAAATACTGCTTCATCGTCTTCTTTAAAGTAAGCAATATGAAACATTGCTTCACCTTCTTGTACGAGAGGGATATTTTGTTGCCCAATTAAAATACCTGAGCGAGTAGCCTTAACAATTCCTAGTATTTCTCCATAAGGGCTGCCAATTTCTGCTAGTTTGTCTCCACTCGTTACGCGATCGCCTAGTTCTACTAAGTGTTTCACAACACCACTTGCATTTGCTCGTAACCAACCGCTACTATTGGCGATGTAAGGCTCTTTTAACTTGCGTTTCGAAGTTACTTTACGCATCATTTTTAAATGGCGTAATACATTTTCGATGCCTTTGATACCTGCATTAATTGAAAAATCATCAAAACGTAATGCTTCACCTGCTTCATATAAAAGTACCTTAGTGCCATTTTCAACTGCTGATTCACGCAAAGAACCATCTACTACATTAGAATGTAAAATCACAGGGCTAGCAAAAATTTGCGCTAATGCTTTCGTTTCCGGATCGTTCATATCGCCGCGAATTTGTGGCAAGTTAGAGCGGTGGATTGCACCCGTGTGTAAATCAATCCCATAGTCACAATGTTGTACAATTTGTGTTAAAAATATATGAGCAACTCGAGCCGCTAATGATCCTTTTGCAGAACCAGGGAAGCAGCGATTTAAATCTCGACGATCTGGCATATAACGACTTTGATTTACAACGCCATATACGTTCACCATAGGCACAGCAATAACTGTTCCACGAATTATTTTAAAGTTAGGTTTGTTAATTAAACGGCGAATAATTTCAATCCCGTTTAATTCGTCACCATGGACCGCGGCACTAATAAAAATAGTTGGA
Organism: Psychromonas arctica; assembly: GCF_036697365.1. Taxonomy (GTDB): domain Bacteria; phylum Pseudomonadota; class Gammaproteobacteria; order Enterobacterales; family Psychromonadaceae; genus Psychromonas; species Psychromonas arctica_A. The sequence continues at coordinate 72,030 of NZ_JBAHZA010000008.1, read as the reverse complement.
CCATCTTTAGCGCCTCGAATAATTTGTACAGGTAATGATACTTCAGCATCTGTATATAACTTGGCAACAGGTAATTCAATTTTGCATTGTGTACCCGGTAAAATATCAAATTTTCCAATGCGTAATGCTTTCATTTAATTACCCTCTACCACGTGTTTTATTAGTTGCTGTTTTTGGACTTTTTTCTAGAAAATCGAAAACCATCCCTGCGATATTCATACCTGTTGCCTTTTCAATACCTTCTAAACCTGGAGAAGAGTTAACTTCCATTACCATTGGTCCACTTTCAGATCGTAACAGATCGACACCGCAGAAATTAAGACCCATTATTTTAGCGGCATTAACAGCTGTTTCTCGTTCTTCTTTTGTTAATTTAACGACGACTGCTGAGCCTCCTCTATGCAAATTAGAGCGGAATTCACCCTCAGCACCTTGACGTTTCATTGCTGCAACAACGCGTCCACCGATTACCAAACAACGGATATCAGCACCACCAGCTTCTTTGATGAACTCTTGCACTAAAATATTCGCTTTAAGCCCCATAAATGCTTCAATAATACTTTCAGCTGCTTTAGCTGTATCAGCTAGCACCACACCTATCCCTTGGGTACCTTCTAATAGTTTAATAACAACTGGCGCACCGCCTACGTTTTTAATTAAATCTTTAATGTTATCAGGTCTATTAGCAAATCCGGTACGTGGCATACCAATCCCTTTTCTTGATAATAATTGCATTGAACGTAACTTGTCACGAGAGCGACTGATTGCAACAGATTCATTAATATTAAAGGTACCCATCATTTCAAATTGACGTGCGACAGCTGTCCCATAAAAAGTCACCGATGCACCAATTCGTGGAATAATGGCATCATATTGCGGTAACTCTTCACCATGATAACGAACTGTTGGGCGGCTACTAGTAATGTCCATGTAGCAATGCAGTGTATCAATAACATCAACTTGGTGGCCCTGTGCCTCACCAGCTTCTTTTAAGCGGCGTGTAGAGTATAAGTTCGGGTTTCTAGATAAAATGGCAATCTTCATGAGTTAATTCCTATGTAATATTTCACAAAATATGTTGCGATAGTGCTCGCATAAAAGGTTAAAAATCTGAATAAAATAGGAACTCTTGCAGGTCACTGCATGCTAGCCATATTGGCTATTTTTAGTGTATTTAATGGTCACTCAGATTAAGTGCGTGGAGTGTATAAACAAAACGCTATATAATAAAATTAATTGTTTTGTGGTCTTTGATTAAAATTTTTGATTAGTGGTGAGTATATGAAAATAGAGTTATTAAAAACATTTTTAGAAGTGAGTCGCTCTTTACATTTTCGTATTGCATCGGAAAACCTATTCATTACTCAATCAGCAGTGAGTGCCAGAATTAAGCTATTAGAAGAAGATTTAGGGGTGTTGTTATTTGATCGAAGTAACCGCAACTTAAAATTAACACCAGAAGGGCACCGCTTAATTAAACATGCCAATGAATTAATTTTAATGTGGCAAAAAACTAAGCAAGATGTTGGCATTAGCGCACAACATTCGATACAGCTAGTGGTCGGCGCAAAAAGTACTATTTGGGACATTGTATTACAGAATTGGCTACAAAAAATTCATTCTAATATTGATGAAGTAAGCTTATTAACCAGCACCTATAACGCACCTGAATTGCGTAAGAGTTTATTAAATAGGGTCGTTGATATTGGGTTCTTATTTGAGCCTACTTTTGTTGGAGAGATTATTTCTGAAAAAGTGGCCACAGTACCTTTACATCTAGTGACTACTAATCCCGATTATGTATTTAAGGAAGTGCAATTACAGGATTTCATTATGGTGGATTATGGAGAGTCTATTGCAGCTCAGTATTTAAGAGAGTTCCCAGATACACCAGAAGCTAAACATTTTATGAGCCAACCAAGAATTGCCCTAAACTTTATTTTAGAAGCTGGTGGGGCTGCTTACTTACCAAGACAAATTACCTTTGAATATCTAAAAAGTAATCAACTATTTTTGGTTGATGATGCTCCTGTATTTCGACGAGATATTTATGCAAACTATTTAGCTAATAATCAAAAAATAGAGATGATAGAGCAGGTTTTACAATTATTTCCTCATGTGAGAACGTAAATTGCTTCAATATAAACAAGTCAATTAATGCCGTTATTGATGTGATGACTGCGTTAAATTATTTTTAATCGCCTTTTATTGTTTAATAAGCTTATCTAAATATATGATTTTTCTCTTCCGTTAACCCGTTAGCCCATCAATCAAAGGTGAGGTTAAATAATAAAACTCAAAAGAGAAGGGCATCACGAAGTATGCCCTGAGAAAATTAGAGTAACAAAAGGCTTCCTAAGCCTAGGAATACAATAAACCCAAAAATATCTGTGACGGTTGTTAATACTACTGAGCCGGACAAAGCGGGATCGATATTGAACTTATTCAAGATCCAAGGTACCCAGACGCCAGATAAAGATGCAATCACGATATTGCCTAAAATAGATATAAAGATAGTTAATGATAACAAAGGATTATCGAACCAGATAAACGTAATTGCCCCTATTACTATTGCCCATAATACGCCATTAATAGCGCCTACTTTAAGCTCTTTAGCAATAATGCTTTTCTTATTGGAATCATTAATTTGACCTAATGCTAACCCCCGAATGATCAACGTAATCGTTTGACTACCTGATATCCCGCCCATAGAAGCGACTACAGGCATTAAAACAGCTAAAGCTACGACCTGCTGTATAGTTGCTTCAAATAAGCCAATAAACCATGACGCTAAAAAAGCAGTGACTAAGTTAATACCTAACCATACGGCGCGATTTTTCGAACTTTGCCATACATTACCAAATAGATCTTCTTCTTCAACTAAACCGCCAGATTGGTTTAATTGTGCTTCTAATGTTTGTTCTTTATAACGATAAGCCGTGGGTAGATCTAAACGTCCAGTCAAACAGCGGTTTTCATCAATAATTGGTAATGCAGAACGATCTAGGTCAATGAGCTTTTCTGATGCATCAGCAATATCTTCATTGCTTAGCAGGTACTCAACGTCAGTATCTATTGAGTCTCGGTATTCTTGGTCGCTTTCTGCTTTAAAGATCGCATTAACTGGTATTTCTCCTATTAACACTCCATTATCGTCAACGATATAAATGACTTCGGTAAAAGACGGTAGTTTTTTACTACATACCTTTTTAACTGCTGATAGTTTCAAGCGTTGTGGCAATTGGATTTCGGTAAAGTTTTGCCAGTGGCCTACTTCATCTAATGCGTAATCACATGATTTTTTATATAAACTACGTTGTTTAGCATTCATATTGCTAACAGCGTAATCAATAAATCGGTCATTTAAACTTTCAGATAGTTCTAGTAAATGTACTGCATCTAATTTGGTTAATAATGGTAAACATTGTTCATCCTCTAAGGTGCTGAGTAAAAGTTCTCGTGACTCATGTTTCATCACGATAAAGATATTTTGTTGTGCCTCATCGCTCAACGCTTGCCATAAAGTCAGTCTTAATTTAAGTGGGAATGACTCTAATAAAATCGCAATTTGATCATCTGATACCTGTTCGTGGATCTCTGTTACAAGTGCTTGTATATCTTGTTCAGCTTCAAATTGATGGTTAATTTTATCGATATAATCAGGTAATAAATCTAATGACATCATGCCTCCTTTTTCTTGAGGTTGTTTACGGTATAAAACAGCGTCGTTTCTAATTTTCTAATTTTCTAATTTTCTAATTTTCTAATTTTCTAATTTTCTAATTTTCTAATTTTCTAATTATCTGATTTTAATGATTATTAATTTTATTTATTTGTTGTTGCTCAAACCATAATTTCATAAAGTCTGCTGTTAATGATTGCTCTATTTCGAGGGCGCGCTCAGTGGGACAAAAAATAGTAAAAATGAGTTGTGTATCCCCAACGTCTGAAGTCGCTACTTGTATGTGTGGTTCGGGGCCTGCAATGTGAACATCCAAACGATTTTCAATAAGCTGATTGTATCGGATAGCGACATCATTAAAGTCTGCGCAATAATCCTGTGCTTTTTCATATAAAACATCTAAGAAAATAAAAGGGTTAACGCTACCATCTCTGGTGATAGTGAAGTGATGCATCGCGTAACGTTTTAAAAAGTTTAAGTTCTTAATAGAAGAGGTAATTAGTTTACTATTAGGGACGTACAAGGTTTTACCTGTGTATTCGTAGGAGTCACTGTTTACTTCTAGTAGAGTTAACTTTGCCCAATCGATAGAGTGCACTTCTCCGTAATAATCACCTACTTGTATCCAATCCCCAATGCGAAAAGGGCGGCTAGATACGATATACAGAAAGCCAATAAAGCATTGGATAAACTCTCTGGTAGCAATAACAATGGCGACCACGAACGCAGCAATAGAAATCGCAAACTTATGGAACTCTTCAGCCCATATATTAAAAATACCAATAAAAATAAGTATCGTAATAGCGTTGTTTACAATATTTATTTTCAAGCGTTTATTACTTTTCCCTTTGGCGTGCACTACTTTTAAAAGGTAAGTTTTACAGGTAATTAACACTAAAATTAAGGCAATAGTAAGCACCGTATTATTGTTCATTAAGGCTTGAAAGAAAGTGTTGTTTGATAGGTCTATTGACAGTAATTTTTCAAACATAATAGGGATTGCCTGTATTGTAGTTTTTAATTTATTAACTTTAACAATAACTTAAATTAATCTCATCAACTAATACTCATTTTAAGAAGAGTGCATTTACTTTGGTATTAATACTAACCACTTTTATTAGATTATTTACATAATAAAAGATGACTAAAGTTAACTGCTAGCTTAATCTGAGCTTCAAATAAATGGTAAACGGCCCATTTTTCTTTTATATCTAATAGTTGGATGATTGTTAATAGATAACAACTCTCTTCCTTTATTTTAAAATTCATTAGACTTAAACAATCCAGAAAGAGAGACATTATGATTAGATGTATGCTACTAAAACCAGATAAGTCATTTACTTATGGCGATCATACTTTGATTGAGTTGTGGCAAAAAAATCCAAGCTATCAAATATGGATAGACTTTGATGGGCATCAACAGGATCAAGAAAAAGCACTATTAAAAGAATTAGGGTGCCACTCCTTAGCAATTACTGATGCTCAGCGGGAAAGACATCCTCCTAAAATTGAATTATTTGATAATTATATTTTCATGTTGTATCGAGGTATTTATCACCCAGGTGATGACCTAGTGTTTGACCATTTACAAATTAGCATGTTTGTTGGTACGAACATTGTGATCACTTCTCATCGTAAAACATCAATGTCTATCGACAAGTTATTTAGTGAAGAAGGTCAGAAGTATTTATTAAAAAGTCCTATTACTTTGGCCTTGCGTATTTTTCATTACAGCTGTGGTATTTATCTACAGAAGTTATTTGAGTTTGAAGAAAAGTTAGAAGCTATTGAAGATAAGTTTCAATTTGGTGGTGACGATAAAATGATGCAAGAAATTACTCTGTATCAATCACGTTTAACTAAGCTCAAGCGTACTTTTAATTATCACAGCAATATTGGTAGCGAACTAAAAATATTAGTGACAGATGAGACACCAATTATTAATCAAGCTGATTTGCACACAGTGACAGATGTTCATGAACGCATTGAGCGTTTACTTAGTTTATCGCAAATGCATTATGATATTTGTAGTGACTTAGTAAATGGTTATTTATCTGTTACTTCACACCAGTTAAACGCGACTATGCGAGTGTTAACGGTGATCACTGCTATTTTTATCCCACTCGGATTCTTAGCTGGTTTGTACGGGATGAATTTTGAGTATATTCCAGAGTTAAAAGTGGCTAATGGTTACTTCTATTTACTTGGCTTTATGAGCTTTATTTCCATTAGTTTAGTTTTACTATTCAAGAAGAAAAGATGGTTATAAATAACCATGGTTAACTAGCAGATGCCATAATTAGGACATCTGCTAAGTTTATTGGCATCTTCATATCATACTAAAGTATATTTTTTATTTACGATCTCGCACTCGGTAAATATCTAATAATGCAATGACCCATATTGCTAACATAAGATATGTATAGCTACCTAGCGTTTGCATACTCCCACCTGCAGTTGTGTTTAGTGCATTAGAAATGGACGATACATCCATGCCTATTTGTCCATGCTCAATTTGTGCTACAACTTGGTTGGCTTTTTCTATGATCTGTTTAAAAAGTAATATCATCGGAATAGAGAAACCAATAATCAGTACGGTAGCTGACAGATAACGTTTTAGCGATAGATGACCGATGCCTGGATAGATAAGCGCAGAAAGTAATGCTGCTTTTAACGATTTATTCATGATGTACCTGATAATTTCAGAGGGAAAATTTATTAACGCATAGTTATCGTGAGCACTTAATTAGTGTGCTCAGTACTTGTTGGTGTTAACGTTAATGCATTATATAGCAATGACGTCGTTACGATATCTAAGCTTATCAACGTTAACAGCAAGGAGCTAAACATGATACTCGATTCATTCAAATTAACCGGCAAAGTTGCAATCGTCACTGGATGTAATACTGGATTGGGGCAGGCGATTGCTATCGGCCTTGCTGAAGCTGGTTGCCATATTGTTGGGATTAATCGTAGTGCTCCTTCTGAAACTATCCATAAAATGGAAAAAGGCGGACATCGCTTTCTCGACCTCCGAGCTGATTTACTAAAGCAAGCACATATTCCGGCTTTGATTGAACAAGCCATCGAGGAATACGGACACATTGATATATTAGTCAATAACGCGGGTATTATTCGTCGACAGGATGCTATCGATTTTACTGAGCAAGATTGGGACGATGTGATGGACGTAAATGCAAAGACAGCATTTTTTATGTCGCAAATAGTGGCAAAGCAGTTTATTCAGCAAGGCAATGGCGGAAAAATTATCAATATTGCTTCTATGTTGTCCTTTCAAGGAGGTATTCGAGTCCCGTCTTATACCGCTTCTAAAAGTGCTCTCATGGGGTTGACTCGTGCTATGGCTAATGAGTGGGCAGTACATAATATTAACGTGAATAGCATTGCACCGGGTTACATGGAAACCAATAATACGAGTGCATTAAGAGAAGATGCTGAACGAAACGAAGCTATTTTAGCGCGCATACCTGCACAACGTTGGGGGAAACCTGTTGATGTGGCCGGACCTTGTGTCTTCTTAGCGTCAGAAGCCGCGAATTATATGCATGGTTATACGATCGCCGTGGATGGCGGTTGGTTAGCGCGTTAATCGAGTGTATTGAGAGTATTCAATTTATGATGGACCAACTATTTTTTGCACAGTTATTAGGTTTTCTGAGTTTTGTACTTGGCGTGTGTACTTTTTTTCAAAAAGACGATAAAAAGTTAAAAATCATGATGGTTGTATTTAACTTAAACCACCTTGTGCATTATTTGCTATTAGGGTCGATTGTTTCAGCATTAAGTGCTTTATTATCAGCCTTTAGAACGGTGACAGCTATTTACACCTCATCCTTAATGGTTGCAGTATTATTCATTGCAGTGGGGTTAAGTAGTGCTATCTATTTTGCTGACAGCATTTGGGATCTTTGGCCTATGTTAGGCATGAGTATCGGCACTTATGCGGTGTTTGTATTAAAAGGTATTCAAATGCGTATCGCCTTTTTAATTGGAGCGATATGTTGGTTGATTAATAATATTTTGGTGGGGTCAATTGGCGGTACGTTATTAGAGGCAACATTAATAACAGTGAACCTAAGTACCATTATACGGTTAGTAAAAGACAACCGAAAAATGGCCAAGGTTGACGAGAGTGTAATAGGGCATTAGCCATTGAGCTTTATGCCCTATTTTTAAACCTTGATTAATGAGCTGCTACTTTAGCTAGTTCAGGTACCATTTCTTCAATTAAGTATTGAATTGATAGGTAACTAAAGAATGAGAATGCACCTCCGACAAGATCGCCTGTAAAGTATTCTTTATGGTTTTTGTAGAAAGGCATACGTTGACGAAAAATCGCGGTACTTGCACTTTCAATGGCTTCCTCTGAGCCCAACCAAACAACAATATCATTATTTAGAATATCTAATCGTTCTTCACTGAATGATGCATAGAATGCATCGCCTGCAATTTGATCAATCTCTTCAGGAATAATAAAGCCTAAACTCATTAGGAACTGAGAACGAAGATCTTTACTGGCATAAGCGCCTGGTTGTTTATTGTAATAAAAAGCAACCGCCGCAGTTTTACCCTTAAACTCAGGGTGTTGGTCTTTTACTGTTTGTAGTTTTTGCTGTAAAGAAGAGATGTGTTGTGTCGCTAGATCTTCAAAGCCTAGTGCTTTACCAATCATTAAGTGGCGAACATCCCAAGGAATAGTCCATTTCTCATAATCGGTTGGCCCTGCGAGTGTCGGTGCAATTGCATTTAGTTTTTGGTATTCCTTTTCATCTAAAGCGGCAGAGACCCCTATGATCAAGTCAGGCTTTAACGCTGCTATTGCTTCATAATCTATGATCCTAGGATCAAGTAGAACTGGTTGAGCATCGCCTAATGCTGGTTGGGCCCATGGCCATACACCATAAGGTTGGTTTCCATACCAATCACGTATTGCGATTGGCTTAACGCCAAAAGATAAAATATCATCATGGTCAACTTGTCCAACCGAGACCACTTTTAATGGCTTTTTATTAATGGTTAATGTGCCATATTGATGTGTTAATGTGGCAGAAAAAGCTAAAGCATTGATGCTTAAACATAAACCAATTAAGCCTGCTATCCATTTCATAATAGTTCCTTAAGTTTGTTTGTTATTACTTTTTTGTAATTAAAAGGTAGGCGAATAAAGGCGCGCCAATTAATGCTGTGACCGATCCCGCTGCAAGTTGAGTAGGTGAAAATAGGCTTTTGCCAATAATATCGGCGAGTAAAACTAATGTTGCTCCTACTAATGCGGTTAAAAGTAGATGATTAGCTGGGCTGCAACGTACTAGTTTTCGTGCTAAGTGAGGTGCTAATAAACCAATAAAACCCAATGGACCAACCACTGCAGTTGCAATGGCTGCAGCAGCAACAGAGATAGATAATTGGGTATACATGACTGCTGTTAAATTAACTCCTAAGCCAATAGCAACCTCATCCCCTAGGCTGATCGCGGACATTAATCTAGCTTGATATAAGGTTAAGATGATGAGAGTGGTAAAAGCGATCACTAACACATTGACGTCGTGCCAATTGCTATTATGTGTGCTGCCTGCCAACCACGATAAGGCGACCATTGCAGAAGGTAAATCACCGTAAGTCAGTAAGCTTGAAATAATAGCGCTGATAAAGGCGGCAACACCAACACCTAATAAAATGAATTTAAGAGGGTGTCCGTTACCTCGTAATAATTGGATCACAACAGCGATAGTGACAGCACCTAAAAAAGCAGCAATTTCACGCCAATCATCTATATAAGTAGGGAATAAGATAGTTAAAGTGACAACCGCTAAAGCGGCACCTTGGCTGATCCCAACTAAGCTTGGATCTGAGAGAGGATTGCGTGTCATATTTTGTAATAACGCCCCTGATAAAGCGAATAATGCTCCACTCAATACTGAGACTAAACTTCTTGGTAAACGAAAGTCCCAAATAATAATGTCTGCTTGTGGATCGAGTATCGCTTGTTGCTGTCCTAACAAACTCATTACACTATCATGTAATGAAAGGGGGTAGCTTCCTTGTGTGATCGCAAATACAAAAGAGCCTAAAAGTACGAATAACAAAAAGGCTGAGCATAATAATGCGTTACCGTTTATCCGTAAGGAGATGGCTTGGTTAAATAAGCGTAACGTGAAGTGCATTAACGAATCCTCACTTTCACTAACCAAATAAACAGTGGGGCACCAATTAAGATGGTGATTAGGCCTGTGGCTATTTCATGTGGTTGAATTAACCAGCGTGCGAGGGTATCTACAAATAATAGATAAACCGCACCCAGTAAAATACAGTAAGGGATAATCCAACGGTAATCTGCACCGACCCAGAAACGAACTACATGTGGAATAACTAAGCCGATAAAACCGAGCGGTCCAGCTAAAGCAACGGACACTGATGTTAAAATGACCACACACAATAACAATTGCCATTTACGACGAGTAATATTAATTCCTAACCCTGTGGCAACTTCTTCTCCCATAGATAAAGCAGTGACGCTTGGCGCAAGTATGACTGCTGCCACTAAGCCTATAATTATCCAAGGTAAGCACCAGTATAATGTGCTTAAGTCACTCGCCAGTAATGAGCCAACCAACCAAGTACGCATCTCTTCAAAGGTTTGTTGATCTAGTAGGTGATGAATAGCTAATACTGCTCCAGTAAAAGCAGTAAAGGCAGAGCCCGATAAAATTAAACTTAAAGGGGTGATACCACCCGCAACACGAGATGCGATGCTCCAAACAATCACCGCACTGATTAAAGCGCCTAATGCGGCAATTAAAGGAAGCCAAACTAAAGATGCATCACTAACCAAAGTAGACCAATAGACAACGGCTAATGCTGCACCGGTGAGCATACCTAAAAGCCCTGGATCTGCTAAAGGGTTACGTGTCACACCTTGCATTAATGCCCCTGAAACCGCTAAACAAGCTCCGACACAAACTGCGATTAAAGCCCTAGGTAAACGTAACTCCTGAATGATCAGGTGATTAAAGTTATCTTGGTTATAAGCATAAAAAGATTGTATTAATTCATTGATAGGGACAACTTTAGTACCAATCGATAAATGCCAAATAAATGCGAGTAGTAATAACCCCAGCATCGCTAATATGCCCGACCAGCCTAGCCATTTTGAACGAGTCATGGTGTTACCAAGGCTGATTGCTGAGTGCTTGGAATACAAAGTAAAGCATCGCTTTCGGGATCTTTTATTACCTTAGCGGTTAAGCCGAATACTGCTCGGAGGTTATCTGCATCAAAGACTTGTGCAGGTGTACCTTGCACATATATTTTGCCTTCTTTCATCATGATTAGATGGTCTGCATAGGTTGCGGCTAAATTAAGTTCATGTAACACAATCACTAAGGTACGTTGGTGCTGGTGGGCTAAATCGCTAAGTAAATTTAATAGATCCACTTGTACTTTTAGATCCAGGTAAGTAGTTGGCTCATCTAATAAAATAATATCCGTTTGTTGAGCCAATACCATCGCGATCCAGCACCGTTGACGTTGGCCACCAGATAGGTCGGAAATAGAACGATCAGCCAGCATTTCAACATTTGCCTGTTGCATCGCTTGAGCTACGGCTTGCTCATCTTCCTTACTCCATTGTTTTAGGAAGCTTTGATGTGGATAACGACCTTGTGCCACAAGCTCCTTCACCGAAAGCCCTTCAGGGGCAACGGGGCCTTGTGGTAATAAAGCCATCATCTTCGCCACTTTTTTCGCTGGTTGTTGATGGATTGGTTGGCCATCTAACAAGACTTTTCCGCTTAACGGTGGCAATACTCGTGCTAAGCACTTTAATAGCGTTGATTTACCGCAGCCATTAGAGCCTATTAAAATATTCATTTTTCCAGGTTGAATAGCTAAATCAACACCTTTGACAATAGGTGTTGTGTAACCGACGACAAGATTATGAGTACTTAAACTAGGTGGTACAGTAGGTTGTTTTGCTGTTTCGCTCATGTTTGGTTCTTATTGTTTCTTTTTATGCAATTTGGGGCAATTAGCACAAAGCTCTTCGTTTATCTTATCTGCGAGACAACAACTGCTTCTGATAAAGTTGATTTTATTATCGTTCTCACATTTTAATGAGGCTAATAATTTACGTGGCAATCCCATTGCTTCAACCCATAGTTGCGCATGTAAGATAATATCTTGTTCACTAAAGTCACCAATTAGTTCTTTTACTTTTAGTAAGTTTCCAAATATTAAATCTGCAACAAAGCGATGTGAATAACCCGGACGGCAACGTTCTACATGATCAAGCTGCTTGCGATAATGTTCTATTAGAGGTGCCAGTTGCGTACCTGCTTGTGCAATCAGCTGCTCTGTACTGCCCGTTAACATTTTATTATTTTGAAATACAAAGCCAACAATTGCATTGTGTTGGCGTTGCTGTTTAAAGCAGGAAAAATCAGGTAATTTTTGTAAGCCATAGATACTTATAAAGGCGATATAGATAGGCTGCCAACATAGTAAGTGCCAAGTTCTCGCTTGATAATAGGCATTACCAGCTTTAGGAATATGTTGCTTTAAATCATTCTGTAAGGCATGAATGGTAGCTTGGTCATAATGATTCCCATTTAACCATTGTTGCGCTTGAGTGGTAAGCGACATTGGACTGTCTAATGCTTCAAACTTACCATCTAAGTAAGGTATAACCTGTCTACACAGATTAAACATAGACGTTAAAGAGTCTGTTTGTTGGGCAAGGTTCGACATAATGGGCTAAGGGGGCGAATACCGCCTGGTAAATTGTATAAATGATTGAGTCGAATACATTGTTTAGTTATATCACAACACATAATTAAATTGATAATAGTTATCGTTATCTAATTGGATGATATATGAGCTATATTTTTATTGCAACATTGAACTGTCTTTAGATATGCCAAGTAAGGTATGTAAGCTGGAAACCAATCATCCTAAAATGATTGGTTTTAATCATTAATTTTAATTTTTGTAAGGGGATACTAGACGATGCGTTTTTGTAATGGCTCTACATAACCATGGCTAAGTTCTGTAATTAACTCTCCTAGCATTTGCAATCCTGGTAATATCTTGTCTGTATTCATTGCTGAGAAACCTAAACGAATATAATTTTTAGGTGCATCTTTTTGCATAAACAGCGTATCCCCTGACTCAATTAATATGCCATGCTGAGCTGCTTTTTCACGTAAATCATGGCTATGAATATTGTTAGGTAAAGCAATCCAAAAACAAAAGCTTCCAGGCGTTGCATGAACCTTACAAGTAGCAAGGTGTTTTTTAACACCTTGCTCCATCAATAACCATTTTTTTTCAAATGTACGGCGCATGCGTCTAACGTGACTATCGTAATAACCTTGACTAATAAATAGTGCCGCAATACGTTGGTTGTTTGAAGGAGGGTGACGATAATGCAGTGCGCGTAATTTACGTAACTCTGTCACTAAAGAACTATCTGCTACCAAGTAACCGATTCGAATTCCTGGCGTTAAAGACTTGGACAGGCTACCGACATAAATAACACGGCCGTCTTGATCAAAGCTTTTGAGAGCGGGTAAGGGCTCTTCAATAAAATTTACTTCGCTTTCATAATCATCTTCAATAACGATGAAATCATCTTTACAAGCTTGTTCTAACAAACCTTTGCGACGCTCTACATTCATTGTAACTGTCGTTGGGTACTGGTGGCTTGGTGTTGTGAATACATAATCACAACCTTTTAATTGCTTACCCAGTTTTAAACCTGCGTTATCTAATTCTAGTGCCTTAATTGGGCTATCACATAAAGAGATAATATGGCGCAAATTTGCATAACCTGGGTTCTCAACACCAAAGGTGACGGATTGATCTGCCAATAGATTAGTTAATAAAAATAATGAATTTTGCGTTCCTAATGTAATAAGTATCTCTTCAGGTTTTGCGGTAATCCCTCGTTTAGAGAGGATTTGCTGGCGTATTTGTGAAACAAGTTGTGGGTCGTCTATATCAATAAAGCCTTCTACCCATTCATGAAGCTTACCTTTGCTTTCTGCAATACGAGAACATTCACGCCATTGATAAAGCGGGAATTCACTAACATCAATATGCCCATAAATAAATGGATACGGATATTTCAACCAATTTTCATCTTTATTTAAGCTTGATAATCTACTTGGTTGCTTCAACATTCGCTTTGACCAATTTGGCTGACGAGCATTGTGTGCTAAGCCTTCCGGAGTAGTTTGCACCGAATTGGTGAGGCGCTGCACCATTAGTAAATCTGGGTGGACAAAAAAACCACTACGTTTACGTGCAACCAAATAACCTTCGTCGACTAAGCTTTCATAAACTAACACGACAGTATTACGTGATACTTTTAACAGCTGTGCCATCTTTCTACCTGATGGTAACGCCTTGTCACCAAAGGTATCTTGTTCGATTAGTTCAACTAGTTTTTCACGGATCTGTTGCTGATAAGTACTATTCTGATGCAACTCAATATTTATTAAAAAATCAACCATTACTTCACCTGTATGAAAATCGAACAAATTATATGATGAAATGAGCTACCCGCTTCGGGTGCAACTCACCACCCTTTATATAGGCAATTTCTAAGCCAATGTTTGTTAGTTAAACAGGCCAAAATTTAACTTGTGGCCCATTGATTTCAAAAATTGGCTCTGTAACTTATTTGGTTCAAGTGTAGTTTAAATAGGGAAAGCGCATCAGGTATATCACACAAAATCAAGAATATTAGATTAGGTAAAGATGTGATGTAGACCGATCATATTCATTAATTACTGTATTTGAAAATAACAGTAATGCAATTAAAAATTTTATTAACTAATTGTTTCTTATTTGGTTTTTATTGTTGGTTTCTTTATGATTAATTAACAATACTATTGAATGAATAATAATTAGGTAATGATAATATTGGGGTAATAATCAGTACAAGTTATGCCAGTATCATAGGTATGTTAGCTCGTATGCTGCATATGAATCTAAAAGTTTTTTTAGATTCAATTAGGATTCTCGTGCTCAATAGCACGAAAAAATCATCATAAAAAATGAGGTAATGGAAATGCAAAAAACGAAACTTATTAAAGCCCTTTCACTGACTGCTGGCTTAGTGTTATCTACCAGTGCGTTATCGGCTACTTGGAAAATGGCTGTAGGAGATGGTGGTGGTAGTGCTCAAGAAGAGCTAGGCATCAAGTTCTCAGAAGTATTAGCTGAAAAAACCAATGATAAATTTAAAACAACTATTTTTGTTAATGGTCAGTTAGGTTCTGAGCAAGCAACAGTAAATGATGTTGCATTAGGCACATTAGATATGTCTATTATTGCAGCTAATAACTTAGCACCATTTAGCCCATCAGTTGGCTTACTTTCTTTACCGTATATTTTTGAAGACATTGATCAAGCTGAAAAAGTAATTAACAGCGATATTGAAAAGCGTTTAACAGAAACGACGCTTAAACAAGCAAATGTACGTATTGTTGCTTGGAGCTACTCTGGTTTCCGTATGTTAACTAACTCAAAGCGTCCAGTTAAAAATTTAGACGACTTAAAAGGCCTATTTATCCGTGTCCCAAAAAGTGATTTGATCATCAAAACATATCAATCATTTGGTGTTAACCCAACGCCAGTCGCATGGTCTGAAACATTTACTGCATTACAACAACAAGTTGTTGATGGTCAAGAAACACCTTATGCAGCTATTCACTCTATGAAGTTTGCAGAAATCCAAAAATACCTAACAGAAACACACTATTTATTTGCTCTTGAGCCTTTAATTATGTCTGAGTCTCTTTTCCAAGACCAATCTAAAGAAGTTCAAGCAGCTATTTTAGAAGCAGGTAAAGCAGCAACTGAACACAGCCTTGCTTGGATTAAAGAACAAGAAGGTAGCATTAAAGCAGAGCTTGTTTCTAAGTACGGTATGGAGATTGACCAATTAGAAGATGAAGCTGAATGGGTTAAAAAAGCACAAGCAGGGGTATGGCCTGAGTTCTACGAGCAAGTTGGCGGTAAAGATAAGATTAATGAATTACTTGGCCTCTTAGGTCGAGACAAAATTTAAAAAGTAGTTTGAAAAGGGAGTGGAAACACTCCTTTTTTATTAGGCAGGCTACAACCGCATTACAATTTATTTTAAGAGCAAGGTGCTGCTCTCTTTTAAGGGAACAGGGACACAATGATGAAAATAATTTTTAAAATATTCGATAACTTAGAAAGTTATCTATGTAGAGCATTATTAGTAACATTTGTTACGCTACTTTTTGTTCAAATACTTTCCCGTGAGCTTTTTGGTCACTCTATTACATGGAGTGAAGAACTATCTGTTTACCTATTTGTATGGTTTGTTTTTCTTGGTTCAAGCTATGCGGCAAAATTGTCGGCACATAACCGTGTGACTTTTCACTACAAATGGCTACCACAAAAGCTCAGTACCTTTTTTGAATTGGCTTCTGATGTCTTATGGGTAAGCTTTAACAGCTACTTTATTTACTTAAGTTATGACTTTGTTTTTAATCGAATGAATTTATTTTGGAAGTCACAAACGCTTGGCATTCCGATGAAATATATATACTTAATTTTGCCAATCGCTTTTGTATTAATGACGATCCGCATCATACAAGTAAATTACTTGAAGTTTATTAAAGGGATGGAAGTTATTGACCCTGAATCACAAGAAATGAACGAGCTAATGAGTCATGAATTATCCTCTGATGAAGAAATTAACGACAAAACAGAGCAGAAAAAATCAACAGGGAAGATGGAGAATAACTTATGAGTGAAACATCCATTGTAATGGTTCTGTTTGGATCATTCTTAGCCTTATTAATCCTTGGTGCACCGGTAATGGTGTCATTAGGTATTGCTGCTTTAGCATCATTTTTTTACTTGGATGAAAACCCAATAAAGTTTGTACAAATAGCTTTTAATTCTGTGGGCTCATTCCCGCTAATGGCTTTACCTGCTTTTATTTTAGCTGGCGCATTG
This sequence comes from Psychromonas arctica, assembly GCF_036697365.1. GTDB lineage: Bacteria > Pseudomonadota > Gammaproteobacteria > Enterobacterales > Psychromonadaceae > Psychromonas > Psychromonas arctica_A. The sequence continues at coordinate 55,331 of NZ_JBAHZA010000008.1, read as the reverse complement.
ATGGAAGCCTCCGGGATATCCAAACGCTTAGTGACTTTAGCTGAAAGTTTCGCAGGACCAGTAACAGGTGGGATGTCTGCTGCTGCGATTTTAGCATGTATGTTTTTTGGTGCTATTTCAGGATCAGGCCCTGCAACAACTGCTGCGGTTGGTATGTTAATGATTCCTGCCATGGTAAACCGTGGCTATGATAAGGGTTATGCGTCTGCAGTAACTGCATCTTCTGGTGGGTTAGGAATTGTTATTCCGCCTTCAATTCCAATGGTTATTTTTGGCATTTCAGCACTTGGTTTAACTGTGCCTTTGGACGCCATTGCAAAACACGGTGAATTTCAAAGTATTTCCATTCCAAAAATGTTTATTGCAGGCTTTTTACCAGGTGTAGTGATGTCTGTTGGCTTAATGACTTTAAATTACATTCAGTGTCGTCGTTATGGTTTTAAAGGCAGCGGTGAAGGTTGGTCTGTTGCTCAAATTGGCAAAGCAGCTCGAAATGGCATTTGGTCTATTTTAGCGCCATTAGTGATTTTAGGTGGTATCTACTCAGGTTTCTTTACCCCAACTGAATCAGCGATTATTGCTATTTTCTACACGCTTTTTGTTGGTATCTTTATACACAAAGAATTGAAGATGAAAGATCTTATCCATTCTTTAGAAACAACGACTTGGTTGTCTGGGCGTGTTCTACTCATTTTATTTACTGCAACTGCTTTTGGTCGTATTTTGGTAGAAAATCAAATTCCAGGCATTGTAGCTGAATCAATGTTAAGTCTAACTGATAACTTGTATTTAATTTGGTTATTGATTATTGCTTTCCTATTGTTCGTGGGCATGTTTATGGAAACTCTGGCGGCAATTATGATTTTAACGCCAGTATTGTTACCTGTTGCTTATACACTAGGCATTGACCCAGTTCACTTCGGTATTGTAATGGTTTGTAGTTTATCAATTGGTTTTTCAACACCACCATTAGGTGAAAACTTATTTGTTGCTTCAGGTATTTCGGATACACCATTAGAAGAAGTGACCGCTAAAGCATTACCATTTGCGCTTGTCTCTACAATCATGGTTATTATCATTGCGTATATACCGCAAATAGCGTTAACCATGCCAAGCCTATTAGGCTATTAGATTGTTTAATCACCCACTTTAGGCAACTAAAGTGGGTTAGCAATAAAGGGATCGATTATGTTTCAATTTGATAAAATACTATACTGCACAGATTTATCGCAGGGCTCTAATGAGTGCTTTAAATATGCCGCTTTTTTAGCTAAAAAAACAGGTGCTGAAATACACGTATTACATGTTGTAGAAAAGCTTTCAAATGATGCAAAAATGGCCTTAGAAAGCTATGTGATGGACTCTGTACAACGCGCTGAAATGCTAGGGTCTCGCAAACGCCAAGCAAAAGCAAAACTGGCCACCAAACAAGAAGACTTTTGGGCACAAGTCACAGACGATGAAGATCTTGCGGTCAGAAAGCAGATTAAATCTATTAATATCATTGAATCTTTTCCAATGGAGGCCATTTTAAAAGCATCAAGGGAGAGAGAAGTGGACCTAATTGTAATGGGGACACATGAGAAAGGATTTGTTGAAACTTTTTTGGGCAGTGTCGCTAGAAATGTATTAGCTCGATCTCGTATTCCTGTATTAGTCGTGCCGCTTAAAGAGCGCAAAAGGTAATTTTTTAGTACATTAGCTAACAGATGATAAATAAAACCATCTACTGCTATTTAACAACTACAATAGACTCGTTTATTAATATCATTGCTATTAAAGCCAAGTTAATTGATTAACTTGGCTTTTTTATTGGCACCACGTGTTGTCAGAGACACTTAAGCAATTATCTGTTCATGCTCTTTCAGCTAAGTTATAGCACTTTCCAATAAACAGCTTATCTATTTACTTGTTAAAACAGCCGATTTTTTATTACAAATATAGATAATATATTTAATGCAATCTGGATTAATGAGGTTATCGTTACTAATAACATTAACTTATTCTTAACTGTATTTTTTTAAAGTGCCGCTAAAAATTGCTATGTACTTCTATTTATATCTTAAATTACGCTGTTTTATTACATGAAATGTAACTTATTTATTTAATATAATTGCTACTATCACTGCTTCGCTCTTTTACCTGGTAAGGTGACATATTATGGAAAATACATTCTCAATTTTCTCAACAGCTATTTTATTGTTTTTTATTTTAGACCCATTCGGTAGTGTTCCTTTGCTATTGAGCATCTTGAAAAACATAGACAAAAAAAGACACTCAAAAATCATTATTAGAGAAATGTTAATTGGACTAGCAATCTTGATTATCTTCTTGTTTTTTGGAGAGCAGTTCTTAAGCTTATTTCATTTAGAAACTCCCGCGATTAGCTTAGCTGGTGGCATAATTTTCTTCGTCATCGCCCTCAAAATGATTTTTCCTAGTCCCGGTGGTGGTGACTTATTTGCTACGAGTAAAGGCGAAGAGCCATTAGTTGTGCCAATTGCTATTCCAATGATTGCCGGCCCTGGTGCCTTAGCGACCTTGTTAGTGTTAGCCAAAACTAACGCAGAGCATGTTGGTGGATTATTTACTGCGCTGTTATTAGCTTGGGTGCTAGCTGTGGCTGTGTTGTTATGTTCACCACAGCTTTACAAAATCTTAAAAGATAAGGGGTTGAAAGCATTAGAACGTTTAATGGGGATGTTGTTATTAATGATGTCAGTACAGATGTTTATTGATGCTATTCGTGTTCTGTTACCTACGTTTAAATAGGTTATAAAAGGCGTTTAACAACTAAGTTGTTAAACTAACAAAGCTATTCGCCATACCCAATAATGCAACGACAACCATGATTGGTAAAGCAAAGCTTTTTAATGATGTTGGCGGTTTTTTATTAAATAGATACTGACCATATTTAACTGCGATGAGTGCAGGAAGGATTAAAATTAATACTGCTTTAGGGAGTGTACTGTCTGTCAACCCGCCACTGATTAAAGAGATAACAGCAAGCCCTTCACTAGCAATAAAGAATAAAATCATGGTTGCGCGTTGTGTACTGGTGCTTAAGTGACTTGAAAGCATATAATAAACTATCATTGGTCCTCCAATAGAAGCACTTGCAGTGCCTGCTCCAGAGGCTAAACCAAAACCTATTTTAGTACGATTCTTATCAGCGTTAAAAGGTCTAAAGCTAGAAAAAAGTAGCATTGCTAAGCCAAGAATGGCGACACAAATAAGTACTTTGAGGATCTCTGCCGGAATAAATAATAAGAAACAATAACCGATGGGGATCCCTAAAATGGCACCAAAAATAAGTTTACGTAATGTTGGGAAATCAGCTTGTTTTACGGCTTGCTTCCACAGGTTAATGCTACAAAGTAAATCAAGGGATAATACAATCGCGACACTTTGTTGAGGCTCAAAAAACAAATTCAAACCAACCACTGCAATCACGGCAAATCCAAAGCCACTATATCCGCGCACTATTGCTGCAAATATTACAATAGGCATTACGTACCAAATTTGTTCCACTTATCTTCCTTAATATTAGTCATCTTCGACATTACTATCCTGATATTTAATTAGTAAGAGTAGGGCCAGAAAAAATTAATCGTAGAGCCATATTTATCAATAAGTTTTAAGTTTTTCAGTTATCAAAACTGGTGCTATCAAATAATCATGTTGGCGCTAGGGGGAGATAAACTTTCTGAGTTAATGTGAAATGGACAGTATTTGCACATTATTCAAGGAGAAGGGTAGATGGAAACACAAACACGCACGTTAATTGAACAAGATCGTAATCATGTATGGCACCATTTAAGTCAACATAGTGTTTTAAAAAATCAAGACCCATTGGTGATGGTGAAAGGCGAAGGATCTCGCATTTGGGATGCAAAAGGGAACAGTTATCTTGATGCTTCTTCTGGTGGTGTTTGGTGTGTGAATGTAGGCTATGGTCGAACTGAAATTGCTGATGCGGTACGCGATCAAATCGCTAAACTTAATTTTTTTGCAAGTACTGCAGGTACTCAGCCAGTAGCTGAATTTTCTGAAAAACTTTTAGAAAAAATGCCAGGCTTGAGCCGCGTTTATTACGCTAGCTCAGGGTCTGAAGCAAATGAAAAAGCGTTTAAAATTGTACGCCAAATCTCTCAGCAAAAATATGGCGGCAAGAAACATAAAATATTATATCGTGAGCGTGATTATCATGGCTCAACGATTGGAGCGCTAAGTGCAACAGGGCAAGAAGAGCGTCGCCAACATTATGGTCCATTTGCATCAGGTTTTGTTGAATTTCCTCATTGCTGTGAATACCGTAGTCAGTTTGGAGACGTTACTGATTATGGCGTGTTAGCAGCCAAAGAATTAGAAAAAGTTATTTTACGAGAAGGTCCAGATACGGTTGGGGCTGTAATATTTGAACCAATAACTGCGGGCGGCGGAGTTATTACTCCTCCTGATGGTTATTGGCCAGCAGTCATGGATATCTGTAAAAAATATAACGTGTTGATTCATATCGATGAAGTAGTATGTGGAATGGGTAGAACCGGTGAGTGGTTTGGTTATCAGCACTACGGTATTAAGCCTGATCTAGTGACGTTAGCAAAAGGTGTGGCATCAAGTTATGCGGCAATATCATGTCTAGTGACCACCGAAGCTATTTTTGAAGAGTTTTTATCGGAAGGTGAAGATCGCGAAGTGTATTTTCGAGATGTTAGTACTTATGCTGGCTGCACTGCAGGCCCTGCTGCTGCGTTAGCAAACCTTGAAATACTAGAAAGAGAAAATCTAGTCGAAAATAGTGCCAAGATCGGGGAGTACTTACTAGAAAAATTTCATGGTCTTGCAGAAAAACATCATATTATTGGTGATGTACGCGGTAAAGGCTTGCTTTTAGGGATAGAGTTAGTGAGTGACCGTGCACTTAAAACACCAGTAGTGGAGGCAGTTACGGTTAAAATTGCTGGCGCATGTATGAAAAAAGGACTAATAATTGGACGAACCAATCGCTCATTTAAGTATCTCAACAATACTCTATGTTTTTGTCCGGTGCTAACGTTAACCAAGACAGAAGCTGATTTTATTGTTGATACATTAGATGCTGTATTGACGGAATTTACAGAACTGTAACTTTGTTCATTATTATTATCTTGATAGGATTAATAGCAAAATGGTAATGGTATATTTAACTGTACTTTACTGGTCTTTATTATAGTTGTTCAGGGCTTTATATTAATTAACTGAACCCTTTTTTATTTGTATTTTTAAGGAATCTCATATGACTGCATCACAACGTCCTGTAGTACTTATCACCGGTGCAACTGCTGGCTTTGGTTTAGCAACAGCGAAAAAATTTGCTCAGCAGGGTTATCCTCTTGTTATCACTGGCCGAAGAGAAGAGCGTTTAAAGGCATTAAGTGAAGAATTATCACCTTTAACTAGCGTTCATTATGCGGTATTGGATGTACGTAGCAGTGAAGCGGTTGCAGAGTTTACTAACAACCTACCTGAAGCGTTCAAGCAAGTTGCTATTTTAGTTAATAATGCTGGTCTTGCGCTAGGTGCTGAACCTGCTGATCAAGCAAGTCTATCTGATTGGCATACTATGATAGATACCAATGTTACTGGCTTAGTAAATGTAACACATAGCCTATTACCAACATTAAAAGCACAAAAGTCTTCTACTATTATCAACTTAGCAAGTATTGCAGGTAATTGGCCTTATCCTGGTAGCCATGTTTATGGGGCAAGTAAAGCATTTGTCGCGCAATTTTCTCGTAATCTACGTAGTGACTTTGCAGGTACAGGAGTACGAGTAACAAGCTTAGAGCCTGGTATGGCTGAGAGTGAATTTAGTTTGGTTAGGTTTAAGGGAGACCAAGATAAATACGATCAAATTTATCAAGGTGCGAATGCAATTCAACCAGAAGATATCGCTGATATTATTTTATGGATTGCCGAGCAGCCGGCCCATCTTAATATCAATAGCCTAGAAGTGATGCCAACATCACAGGCGTGGGACAACTTTAAGATTGTCAAAAAATAAATTGGTTAAACTATTGATAGACCTAAATGCTTTAGGTCTATCAAAAAATATTTATATCTGATTTTATATAATACTCTGCTTCCATTCACCAGAACTGACGTTAATTGGGGATATTAATTGTGGTGAGGTATTTTACTTCTTCCATGACTACATAAGTTTTAGAGCTCTTGATGTTAGGAAGTGATAGCAATGTTTCACTGAGTACTTTTCTGTAAGCTGACATATCTGCTACGCGAGTTTTCAGAAGGTAATCAAAATCACCAGAAACCAGATGACATTCTAAAATTGAATCTAGTTGTTTGGCCGCTTCGTTAAAGCGTTCAAATACATCGGGGCTAGAACGTTTTAACGTTAATTCGATATAGACTAATAAAGAGGCACCTAAATGCTCGGGGTCAAGTAGCGCGGTGTAAGACTGAATTACTTTTTGCTTTTCTAAGCGTTTAACACGCTCTAAACAAGGTGTTGGGCTTAATCCTATTTTTTGCGATAATTCTACATTCGAAATTCGACCATTTTTTTGTAACTCTCGCAATATATTTCTATCTATCCTGTCTAGTGACATAAACTGCTTCCTTTCAATATTGTAAAATTATTAACTGCAATAATACTTTTTTGTAAATTTATAATCTACATAAATGTTAATAAATAAAGAAATATAGGGGATAAAACTATTTATTAATCTTTATACTATCGATAACGCTTATTTATTAACCAAGTCACTATCATTCTAAGGAGCAGTATATGATTATCGGCGTACCAAAAGAGATTAAAGTTCACGAATACCGTGTAGGTATGACACCTGCTAGTGTAAAAGAAGTAACTTCAGCTGGGCATACCGTGTATATCCAACAATCAGCAGGTCAAGGAATTGCCTGTAGTGACCAAGAATACATTGATGCAGGTGCAGTAATACTTGCTACAGCTGAAGAGGTCTTTGCTCAATCAGAAATGATTGTAAAAGTAAAAGAACCATTAGCTGTAGAGCGCGCTATGCTTCGCCCTGATCAATTATTATTTACTTATTTACATTTAGCACCTGATCCGGCACAAACTCAAGATTTGATTAACAGTAAAGCTGTATGTATTGCCTATGAAACAGTCACTAGTGATAATGGTAGTTTACCATTATTAGCCCCAATGTCAGAAGTAGCTGGACGTATGTCTATTCAAGCTGGTGCTGCTTGTTTAGAGAAATCACATGGTGGCGTTGGCCTATTGCTAGGTGGGGTAGCTGGTGTGGCTCCTGCTAAAGTAGTTATTATTGGTGGTGGAGTAGTTGGGTGTAACGCAGCGCAAATGGCGATTGGCCTAGGTGCTGATACTACTATTGTTGATAACAATATTGATACTTTACGTAAAGTAAATGCTCAATTTGGATCGACTATTAAAACTGCTTACTCCAATAAATATAATCTTGAGTCTTTGGTTTTAGATGCAGATTTAGTCGTCGGTGGTGTATTGATTCCAGGCGCAGCAGCACCTAAATTAGTGAGTGCTGATATGATTAAAAAAATGCGTGCCGGTTCAGCTGTTGTTGATGTTGCCATTGATCAAGGTGGATGTTTTGAAACATCTAAAGCAACCACGCATAGCGACCCAACTTATATTATTGATGATGTGGTGCACTATTGTGTTGCAAATATGCCGGGAGCGGTTGCTAGAACGTCTGCATTCGCACTAAATAATGCGACACTACCGTACATATTACGTCTTGCTAAATTAGGTTATAAAGAGGCTTTATTAGCTGATGACCATTTGAAAAACGGCTTAAATGTAATACATGGTAAAGTGACTAACCTGAGTGTCTGTGAAAGCTTAAATATCCCTTATGTTGCAGCGGATGAAGCACTAGCAACACCTTTTTCTGCTTAAAAAATATGCCCACTTAAAGTGGGCATTTTCATTTTACTCTCATTAGTTTTAACGCTAATTTGTAATATTAACAACCACACGTCCGCGAACTTTACCTTGAATAAGTTGTTCAGCAGTATCAATAGTTTCTTCTAAGGTAATTTCTTTAGCAATATCACCAAAGACCGAAGCATCCAAAATATTAGCTAAACGATCCCAAGCCTCAACTCTATCTGCTGTTGGACGCATTACACTATCAATACCTGCTAAAGTGACGCCGCGCAGAATAAATGGCATTACTGTAGTGGGTAAATCCATACCCTGCGCTAAACCACATGCTGCTACTACGCCGCCATATTTAAGGCTGGCACAAACATTAGCCAAAGTATGGCTACCAGCTGTATCGATAGCAGCGGCCCAGCGCTCTTTAGTTAATGGACGACCTGGTTCAGTCAATAGTGCTCGATCAATTACTTCTGATGCGCCTAGTTTAGTTAGGTACTCAGCTTGATCCATACGGCCCGTTGAAGCCACCACTTGGTAACCTAACTTTGTTAAAATACTAATCGCAAAACTACCAACACCACCATTTGCACCGGTCACTAAAATCTCACCACTGTCAGGGGAGATACCATGTTTTTCTAATGCAATTACGCATAACATTGCGGTGTAACCAGCAGTACCAATAGACATTGCCTGACGAGCAGAAAAAGCGTTAGGTAAAGGAATCAACCAATCACTGTTTAAACGTGCTTTTTCAGCTAGCCCACCACAATGGACTTCACCTACACCATAACCGTTAAGTAAAACCTGATCGCCTACTTTAAATTTATTACTAGTCGTCTCTTCTACCGTGCCGACTAGATCTATTCCTGGTACCATCGGAAAATGACGGGCAACCGGTCCTTTACCGGTAATGGCTAATGCATCTTTATAATTCAGGGTGCTATATGCGACTTTGATAGTGACATCACCGTCCGGTAACACACTCTCTTCTATTTGTTGTAAAGCAGAACGGTATCCTTGTTCATCTTTTTCAATTAAAACGCCTTTGAACATATATTGCTCCTATTAGACCGATCGTCTATTAAGGTTTAAAATAAATTTTAGCGCGGTAATCCCGCCATAAAATGATAAAAATAGTTATCTATTGGTGTCGTATCTTGAGTTAAACGTGTTCGGCTTACAGCACCTTCCCAACCAATCCAGAAGTATTCTGCTAGCTTTTGCGTATCTGCACTTTGCGATAGATCATGGTTTGCTTTAGCAAGTTCTAAGCAGGCCGCGATACGATTCTGCCATGCAATAAAAACATCACTTAGAATAGGTCGGAAACTTTCAGGTAACAAATCAACTTCTTGCCCTAAATTACCAATTAGGCAACCGCGTTTAAACTGATGGTGTGCTAAGCCAGATTTAGCGTCCGCTACAAAGTTAGCAATGCGTGTTAATGCTGGATAACTATCATCTAATAGATGCGTATCCAGTTTGTGCGAAAAATAGTTTGCATAGCTATCAATTACTGCCAAACCAAAGGCTTCTTTGCTGTTGAAGTAATGATAAAAAGAGCCTTTAGGTACACCGACTTTCTTCAAGATAGGGTCAATCCCTGAAGCGGAGAATCCACTTTCAGTGAGTTGTTCGAGTCCACTACGTATTAATTCTGCACGTGTATCTCGGTTACCCGATTGATTTTTTGGTGGCCTACCACGACGTGGTTTAGTGATTGATATTGTCATATTCAATATAATAGACCGATCGTCTAGTTAATTCAAAATATTTATGAGGGAAGTGTAAGAATTTTAGAGTATCTATTGTAAACTCTCGCTGTTTATTAACTTGGCATATACTCTTTTAATAAAGTCTATTCATATTTAAATTGTCTAACCAGTTTGTTCAATTCGATTACATCCGCTTTAAGGTTTTCTCCAGTGGAATTCATCTTACTTATATTGTTTGCATTGGAATTAGAAGCTTCTGAGATCTTAACAATATTTTTTTCAACCTCAGAAACGACCTGATTTTGTTCAGCAGTAGCAGAAGCAATATGCGTATTCATTTGGTTTATATTTTTAATATTTTTTGAGATCACATTTAGTGAAGCAGATAATTCCTCTACTTGGCTATGTGATTGTTCTGCATTTTCTTTGCTCACTGAAAATGTATTAACAATTTCTCCTACATTTTCACGTAACCGACTTACTATATCTTGTATCTCTTGTGTTGACTCTTGAGAACGCCCTGCTAGTGATCTCACTTCATCGGCTACTACTGCAAAACCTCTTCCTGTTTCTCCTGCTCTCGCCGCTTCAATTGCTGCATTGAGTGCTAGTAAATTTGTTTGTTGTGATATTGCGACTATAACGTCTAACATACCTCCAATATTGGCACTATCATCGCCTAAACGTTTAACAACTTCTTGTGCGGATGACATTCTTTTAGATAGTTCTCCTATTTGCAATGTTGTAGTTTTGCAAATATTAATACCATTTTCTATATGTTCATTTACAACAATTGTTTCATTAGAAGCATCAACAGTATACTGAGCGACTTCTTTAGACGAAGCTGTGAGTTGATTCATTGCGTTTGTTGTTTGTTCTATTTCACATAGCTGAATATGCATGTTGTTTTTCGCATCGTTTGCAGAGTCTTGCAAAGACCCTGATGTTTGATTTAATTCTTTAATTGTTTCACTAACGGTTTTAATAACAGCCTGTGTTTTTTTAATGAAACTATTAATATGTAAAGACGCGATACCAAGCTCATCGTTATTCGATTCAGAAAGCCTTTTTGTTAAATTACCTTCTCCATTTGCTAATTCATTAGCCATATTCTTCATAGAATCTAATGGCTTTAATAAGCCTTTTAAAGTCATTATGTATATTATAAATAATACTGTTAAAAATAGAAAAGTTAGAAAGTAGATTGAAGATTTTATTTTGGCTGAGTTTTCGCTTTGTTTACTGAGATTTTTTTCTGAACGTTCTCTTGCCATCGACATTACTTGCTCTACTTGTGTTGTGATAGCTTCTGCAGTTGCATCGAAATTTGGCATTATTTTATTTCCACCTTCTGGTCCAAATTCTATATAAGCATTAGCCATTGCTTTACCAGTTATGAAATAATTCTCAAGAGTAGGTAGCATATCTTTATAAAATGTTGCATTGTCGTAGTCGATTATCGCTAATTCGGATAATAACTTTATTGCAACTTGACGATTTACTTCTGCGACTTCGATTCCGTCATTTAAGCCATCCATAGCTCTTGTTGCACTTATATCCGTTAGCCATTGTTGAACTTGAATCACTGCTATTTTAAGTTCATAGTTTTTGAAAAGAATAGGCTCAATGGTATTTGCTATATTGATCGATGCTTTATGAATTCGGTCACTCTGATAAAGCATAAATGCCGATTGAAAAATGACTACTGTTACTAAAAAAAATAAAACTAGGTACATTTTTCTTCTTATCGTCATGATTAACTTCGCTATATAGTTTTTAATTTAAGTATTAAGTTATGATATTTCAAAATATTAGTCTAATTTTTAAAAAAAACTAAGGACCTAGATCAAGTTAATACATAAGTGTACATTTATTTATAAAATAATTACTATTTGTTGATTTAAATTCTGAGATTTATCTATTTAGACCTGTGTCTCGGTTACAGGGATATTCGGAGGGCTTACAATGATCTGGTTTTGTAATTAATATCGCCATATTTACCAGGTATGGCTGCTCGACTATTTAATGGTAGGTGCAATTTATAATTGCGGGGGGGTCTAGGGATAAGGAACTAGGACTCAAGTCGGTAATTTTCTGTATAATCTAAGAACTTTTGACCTGGCATAGGTTTACTGAAGTAATAACCTTGTACGTAGTCACAACCCAACTCATTCAAAATATTAAGTTGTTCACTGATCTCTACGCCTTCAGCAACCACTTTTAAACCTAAGCTATGGGCTATTGCAATACTTGCTTTAACCAAATCCCGGTCTTCTTTGTTAATGGTAATACCATTGACGAAGCTTCTATCAACTTTAAGTACATCGAAGTGATATTGTCGTAAATAACTGAGTGATGAATAACCTGTACCAAAGTCGTCCATCGATAATTTTACACCTAGTTCCTGTAGCTCAATTAAGGCCTCTGTGATGTAAGATTGGCCTGTCATTAATACACCCTCAGTAATCTCTAACTCCAAATTGTCAGGGCTAAGGTTGGCATTTTTAAGTGCTTTTTTAATTACTTTAAGTAACTTTTTATCTCGAAACTGACGAGGAGATAAGTTGACAGCCATGACAAAGTCACCATTTTGCTGAGCTTGCCATGAACTTAAAAAATTAAGAGATTCGTTGATCACATATTGACCAATTGGAACAATTAGACCTGTTTGTTCAGCAATTGGGATAAATTCATCAGGAAAAATATTACCCAAGGCGGGGTTGTGCCAGCGTAATAAAGCTTCTGCTCCAATGACTTTCTGTGTCTTTGAATCAAATTGTGGTTGATAAAAGACCTCGAACTCATCGCGTTCAAGCGCGTTACGCATTTGCTCTTCTACTTCAAACCGACGGATCATTGCGGTATTCATCTCTTTTGTGAAAAAAGAGTAGGCATTCCGGCCTAAAGTCTTAGCTTGATACATAGCTGTATCTGCATTACGTAAAAGATCGGAAACTGTCTTACCATTATCTGGAGAAACTGCCACACCAAGGCTTAATGTAATAATTAATTCCCTACCATCGATATGAAAAGGTTGACGGAAGACTTCAAGTAAGTTTTGTGCAATGACTTTGATACTCATATCATCGTGTATACCTGGCGATAATAAAATAAATTCATCACCGCCTAATCTACCTACTGTATCTGTTTTGCGAATTGCTTTTGTTAAACGTTTAGCTGCCTCAAGTAATAGTTTATCGCCTACTTCGTGCCCTAAAGAGTCATTTACTTTTTTAAAGTCATCTAAATCAAGAAAGAAAACCGCCACATTTTCATTACTGCGCTCTGCTTCAGTGAGCATTTGCGATAATCTATCTAATGATAAAAAGCGATTAGGTAATGCTGTAAGCGTATCATAATAAGCATGTTGTCTGATTGTTTGTGATGTTTGATGCTGTTCAGTAATATCTCGAACAATAATTAATACTTGTTGATATTCAGACACGTAATTAATGCGTGCTTCAAAATAGGTTAAACCATGGGGCAGCATAAGTTCATATTCAAAAGTACATGGCTTTGTGTCTTTAATCACTTTGTTAATATATGTATGGTATTTTTTAACAACGTCGGCAGGTAATACTTCTTTTATTTTATAACCAATAAACTCTGAAGGCGGCTTGTATAAATTTTTACTGCTGCCTGCATAATAGTCAATGATTGTCCCGTCTTTCTCTATTAAGAAAAAAAGATCTGGAGTCGCTTCAAAAATGGTTTGTAACATGTGCTCTTTAAGTGACACTTGAGCCTGTGCACTTTTGGTTTCTGCCATATTAATATCTACACAATACATTTGTTTTTTACTGTGTTGATTGGTGAACATAACATGGCTGGAGAATACATCCACGTCGCAACCATCTTTGCCGTGGAGTGTAATTTCTGATGCGGGAATTTCTATGTTTTGTTTAACCCAAGCGCGATGCGCATTGATGACGAATTCACTCATATCTTTAGGTATAATTAGGTCTTCAATTTTTTGACCCAAGGCTTCTTGTTTTGTGAAGCCATAAAGAATCTCACTGCCTCTGTTCCAATAAATAACTTGACGATCTTCGTTGTAACCTTGAATAGAAATTGCCTCCACTGCATCAAATAGTTGATGTAATGGATCATTCAGAATTGCTTTTTGCAGAAGTTCGTACTTGTTTATTGATTTCATAGTTCTCGCAACAAAAACTCAGATCATAATAACACTATAGTTAATTGATTATTATTTTTCAGATTAAAGTGAAAAATTTATGAGCTAGGTTACTATACACTGGCCCAAAACATGAAATTGCGATGATACTTACTTTTAGGTACAAGGTAAACTAACCTTCTAATATTCTGATTGAAATAGCAGCTGCAGAAGTTCGATTATCCACTCCTAACTTCTTGAATATCTGTTCTAAGTGCTTATTTACAGTGCGTGGGCTCATGGTCAATATTTGAGATATCTCCCAACTGGTCTTACCATAGGAAACCCAATACAGCACCTCAGATTCACGTTTGGTAATAGGTAGCTTTAGCTGTAAGTCAGAAGCTGATTTTTGTGTTTTATTTTGCACTATTCTCAATAAATGCATTTGTTGCTGTTGGCGTTCATAGGCAATACTGAATTTGTTAGCGAAGCAATTAACTACTAATTCAGTATTCGTATCCGTCGCGAGCCACTTCTCTATTAATGGCGCGAGGGTTGCCCAAGGACTCGCATCTTTTTCAGAAACTTGATCAAGTAACTCATGAACATGTGGAGTTGCCCAAGATAAACGACCCAAAGGGCTAACACAAAAAACGGTCTTGCCTGCATGGTCTAATGCATCTTGGGCGCTGAGTGCTAGTTTAGCTGTTTCAATATGGCGTTTGATACGAACAATTACCTCATCAGGAGAGATAGGTTTAGTGACATAATCAACGCCTCCCGCTTCAATACCTTTTACGATATCTTCTACATCAGTTAACCCTGTCATAAAAATAATAGGCGTATTAGGCAATAATGTTTTTAAACGACGGCAAGTTTCAAAACCATCCATTTCAGGCATCATTGCATCTAATAAAATTACATCAGGTGGCACTTTCTCGGCTATTGCTAGTGCTTGTTGGCCACTTAATGCAACCAGTGCTGTGTAGCCTTGACTATTTAAAGCAACATTGAGCATACCTAATGATTCTGGTGAATCATCAACTACCAGTACTACATCACTACTATTATGATCCATCATTTAACTCATTTAAATATTCAATTATTTTAGGGAAATTACAAACTTCAACATATTCAATAATTTGTGACTCCCCGCCAGCGGGGTAGCGGTATTCACTTTTTATTTCTTCAAACTTATTCTTAAAGCCCGATAAATAGCCAATTTCTGCCATCGCAATTAAAGCTTCGTATTGTTCAGCACCTAGTTTAGGTTTGTTTAGTTGTGAGCCTTTATTTTCAAGGGCATTTTCAGTCCATTTATACTGCCATTGTAAATCTAATAATTGCGCTATTTTTCCTAATAATGCATCTAAATTGAGTGGTTTAGCAATATAACCGTCATGATATCCTTCTGCTTGTTGATTATATTCCGCATCTCGTGCATTGGCTGATAGCATCAATATTGGCATATGGTAATGTCGTTCGCGTAGCGTTTTGACCATTTCCCATCCATTGATATTAGGCATTTGTACATCCATTAAAATTAGATCAACGTTTTGCCGTTGTAGTTGTTGGTAACCCTGCTCTGCATCTTCAGCTAATAATATGTTAAAGCCAATTGGCGACAAAAGGTCTGCCATTAATTCTCGTTGATTGAGGTTGTCGTCAACCACTAGGATTGATTGTACTGGTCCATCGTAGCCAATTGCTTCTGATTTGGTTAATTCCGGTTCTTTTGGGTCTTTATGTAGTTTGAATAACATTAAGCGAAAATTAAAAGTACTACCTTGGCCGAGTTGGCTGTTTAAAGTTATTTCGCCTCCCATTAATTCTGCAAGAGAACGCGAAATAGTTAAACCCAACCCTGTCCCACCAGTTGCTGGAGATTGTGAGTGACGAATTTGCTCAAAGGGTTTAAAAATGATCTCTTGGTCATGAAGGGCAATGCCTGTACCACTATCAATCACACTGAAATTTGCAACTTCGCTACGATAGGTGACTTTAAAAGTGACCGATCCTTGCTCGGTAAACTTAATCGCATTAGAGATTAGGTTAATTAGAATTTGTCTAAATCGTTGTTTATCTGTCGCTACATAATCAGGTAAATTGGGACTACTGATATAATTAAACTTAATCCCTTTTTTACTTGCTTGCATTTGAAACATATCAACTAATTGCTGCAATATGGCTTTCAAATTAAATTCATCACGCTGTAACGTAACGCGACCAGCTTCAATTTTAGATACTTCTAGTAAACTCTCAATTAAATCAGCTAAGTGTTGGCCGTTACGACGGATAATAGCGATGGTTTCCTGTTGCTTAGGGGGTAAAGCTTGATCTCGTAATAACAGTTGAGCATAGCCTAACAGTACATTTAAAGGAGTACGAAGTTCATGGCTCAAGGCTGCTAAATAACGACTTTTTGCTTGATTCGCAGACTCTGCAACTTCTTTGGCGCTTTGCAAAGCTGAAGAAGTGGTTTCATGGGCATCCACCTCTTTTGCAAGCGCTTTAGTTTGTGAGCGAAGCTCTTTTAATGCATTTTGATTACCGTCTCGCGCGAGAATGAATAGCCAACTAATGATGCCAATAATAATGATTAACAGAAAAAATGTTTTAATCAGGGTGTTAGCAAACACCTGTTTTACCTGTTCATCTTCAAGCGGAACTTGTAGATAAACGAGAAATAAAATAGTGGCACTGATCAAGCTTAACACTAAGGTTAACGCAATAAACTGTGTTAACGGTGTGGTTAGCATTTTTAAGACCTTTTCACTGACAAATCGAGTAAAGAAATCGTGTGCCTGTTGTGAAATCGTTGCATGAGGGCGACACTGGTCTGCACAACGTACGTCTAGGCTGCAACATAAAGAGCAAATAGCTTTACCGTAAGCAGGGCAGAAGGTCATATCTTCTTGGTCAAAGCTATTTTCACAGATATGACATTCACAAAATTGCGTAATCTGTAACTCTTGATTATCAGTTAAATAGTATTTCCCCTGCGTTAACCAGCCAATTAAAGGCACGGTAATAAAAGGCAAAAAACAGGCAATAAAAGAAGCTAATGCTTCCGCTGTTTCACCATATAAACCCATATGTGCAGTGAAACCAGCAATCGACGCTAGTAACATCGAGCCAACACCCACTGGGTTAATGTCGAATAGGTGTGAGCGTTTAAATTCAATATGTTTAGGACTGATCCCTAAGGGTTTATTAATAATTAAATCAGCAACTACTGAGCTTAACCAGGCTAATACCAAAACGGAATAAACTGATAGCATACTGGCAATAGTCTGATAAATACCTAACTCCATTAATAAAAGTGCAATAGCGACATTAAACACCATCCACACTACACGTCCGGGGTGATTGTGAGTGACGCGTGAGAAAAAGTTAGACCATGCTAAAGATCCTGCATAAGCGTTAGCTACGTTAATTTTTAATTGGGATAAAATAACAAAAGTACAAGCCACAATCGCACTCATAGTTGGGTTATCAAACACATAACCATAAGCCAATTGATACATATGTGCTGGATCGCTTGCAAGGTTCGCGGGGACGCCTTGCTGTAAAGCAAAATAAGCGAGAAAGGAACCTAAAAATAGTTTTAATGCGCCAAAAAACATCCACCCTGGCCCACCGACTAGTAATGCGATCCACCAGCGGCCTGATTTATGTTGAGGCTTTTCAGGTAAAAACCGTAAAAAATCCACTTGTTCGCCAATTTGTGCCACTAAGGCTAATAATACTGCCGAAGCGCCACCAAACAGTAATAAATTAAAATCACCACCAGTAGCCCCTGCATTACCGTTAAAAGAGATCCATTCATTGAACTGGCTATCACTATGAGTAAAAACATAAAACAATGGTAATAATTGTAAAGCGACCCAAATAGGGGATGTCCATACTTGAAAACGACTAATATAGGTAATGCCGTGTGTCACTAAGGGAATAATAATAATAGTACTCAGGATATAACCTACGGGTAAGGGGACAGCAAATAGAATTTTTAAAGCCATTGCCATGATCGCGGCTTCAAGAGCAAAAAAGATAAAAGTGAAAGATGCATAAATGAGTGAAGCAATACTTGAACCGATATAGCCAAAGCCAGCACCCCGACTAAGCAAGTCAATATCAACACCATATTTAGCGGCGTAATAACTGATTGGTAGACCGGTTAAAAAGACTACCAAGGTGACTGCAAGAATAGCCCAAGCTGCATTGGTAAATCCAAACTCTAAGGTTATCGCTCCTCCGATTGCTTCTAATACTAGAAACGACACAATCCCTAAAGCTGTCATGGAGATGCGATTTAAAGACCACTTTCTGGCTCGCTTGGAAGTAAAGCGTAAAGCAAAATCTTCCATCATCTCATTAGCAACTAATTTATTATAGGTACGGCGCGCTTTTAGTATTTTTTGGTTTGATTCCATGGTGATTGATTATTCCCTTAATCATCTTGTTTCCATCCTAGCGTATCTTAATCGCTTTACCATCTTTGTTTAAGTTTAATAGCTTTGTTGATTTTGGTTGAATGAGATTTTTCATATTTTACTGGGCAATACCTTTTTTATATATGCGCATAATTACGTAGTCCATTGCGCGCTTCTGCGCATTCTTTCCTTGCCATTATTCCTAGATACTAACCTCACTTGGAAAAGGGCGTGATTGATACATTTGCCAAGTACAAATACTAATCACTAAAGACTAAAAGGAAAGGAATTACCTATGAAACTGAAGAAGCTAATAGTTGCAAGTTCGATTGTTGCAACAGGTTTAATGACTAACTTTGCGTATGCTGCAGACACTATTAAAGTTGGTGTTTTACATTCTTTATCAGGCACGATGGCGATCAGTGAAACGACACTGAAAGATACAGTCTTGATGATGATTGAAGACCAAAATGCAAACGGTGGTCTATTGGGCAAAAAAATTGAACCTGTGGTTGTTGACCCAGCTTCAAATTGGCCTCTATTTGCGGAAAAAGGACGTGAGTTATTAGCGAAAGATAAAGTGGATGTTATCTTTGGTAGCTGGACTTCAGTTTCACGTAAATCTGTATTGCCAGTATTAGAAGAGCTAAATGGCTTAATGTTTTATCCAGTGCAATATGAAGGTGAAGAGTCATCTAAAAATGTATTTTACACAGGTGCAGCGCCTAACCAACAAGCTATTCCAGCAGTTGATTACTTAATGAATGATATCGGTGCTGAACGTTTCGTTTTACTTGGTACTGACTACGTTTACCCGCGTACAACTAATAAAATATTAGAAGCTTATTTAATGGCAAATGGCGTTAAAGCTGAAGATATCATGATTAACTACACGCCATTTGGTCACTCGGATTGGCAAAGTATCGTTTCTGACGTTAAACGCTTTGGTTCAGAAGGTAAACAAACTGCCGTTATCTCTACTGTAAACGGTGATGCAAACATCCCATTCTACAAAGAGCTAGGTAACCAAGGTATTTCAGCTGAAGATATTCCAGTTATCGCATTTTCTGTTGGTGAAGAAGAGTTATCTGGTTTTGATACAAAACCTCTGGTTGGTCACTTAGCTGCATGGAACTACTTCCAAAGTGTTGATACTGAAGAGAATGCTGAATTTATTGCAAAATGGAAAAAATACATTGGCGATGATAAGCGTGTAACCAATGATCCAATGGAAGCCACTTACATTGGTTTCAAAATGTGGGTTAAAGCGGTAGAAAAAGCCGGTACTACTGATGTTGATGCTGTTGAACAAGCGATGATTGGTGTTGCGGTGCCTAACTTAACTGGTGGTATTGCTGTAATGAACGCAAACCATCATTTATCTAAGCCTGTCCTAATTGGTGAAATCCAAGAAGATGGTCAATTTGAAGTGGTTTGGGAAACGCCAGATACAGTAATTGGCGATGCATGGTCAGACTTCTTACCAAGCTCTAAAAACCTAGTATCTGATTGGACTGCTCCAATTAAATGCGGCAACTTTGATGTAACAACAGCAAAATGTTCTGGTCAAAAATTTTAATCATAAGATAACTTTTTAACCACCTAATGGGAGGGTTCTCCTCCCATTTTAAGCACCTGAATAAATATAAAGGAACAGCTAATGTTGCGTCTATTTCCCCTGTTATTTTTCTTTGTCTTATCATTTAACGCGTCACATGCTGTTAGTGATACTCAAGGTGAATCAGCTCTTCCTGCACTGATAGAGCAGTTACCTTCTACCAAATTAAATAAAATGGCGCCGCTTATTGAGAAAATAGCGGCGACATCTGCACCACAAGTAAGTCAGCTACTAAAGCCACTAATGACTGGTGACTTATATTATTTAAAAACGAATAAACAAGTCGTTACAGCTTATAAAAATGAGCAAGGACAATATGATTTAAAAGACGTATTTACGGGTGAGCCTCTTGCTTCAGTAAAAAAATCAGCGATTAAGAAAGTAAGGACCAATAACCGTTTACGTGGCCAAATTCGAGATTTACTCGGTAACTTAGATCTAACGAGTCAAGATGACGATGTTCGAGTTGCGGCATTAAAATTATTATTAGATAAACCTAATCAAGCAGGCTTAACTTCTGTTAATCAATTATTTAAAGGCGAGCAAAATGAAGAAGCTCGCGACCTAATGTCAGCTATTTTATTAGTAGATCAATTAAAAACTGGTTCATTAACAGAGCAATTATCGGCGACAAAACAACTATCAGGCCGTTTAGAACCAACGGTAAAAAATGCACTTGTTAAACAGTTAGCTAACCTACCTGAAGAAGAGCAAACAAAAGCATTACGAGCAGAGTTAACCAATGCCATCGATGATATTGAACAACAAGCCAGCGTATTTAGCTTGGTAGAAAATCTTTTCTTTGGATTAAGTTTGGGCTCAGTTTTATTACTCGCTGCAATTGGCCTTGCTATTACCTTTGGTGTGATGGGCGTTATCAATATGGCTCATGGTGAAATGATGATGTTGGGCGCATACACCACTTATGTTATTCAACAGACATTTCCAAATTTAATTGAATATTCTTTATTAATGGCAGTACCTGCTGCTTTCTTAGTCTCTGGTTTTGTTGGAGTCTTGATTGAGCGTGGCGTTATTCGTTTCTTAAAAGGTCGCCCTCTAGAAACACTATTAGCAACGTTTGGTATTAGTTTAATTTTACAACAGTTAGTGAGAAGTGTTTTCTCTCCACTCAATCGTCAAGTTGAAGCTCCGTTATGGATGAGTGGCTCTCTAGAAATTAACCCGATCTTATCTATTACCTATAACCGCTTATATATCATCATATTCTCATTGATGGTGTTCTTTTCATTATTGATGATTTTGAAAAATTCATCGTTAGGGTTACATGTTCGTGCAGTTTCGCAAAACCGGGATATGGCAAGAGCATTGAGTGTAAAAAGCTCATGGGTTGATGCTATCACTTTTGGTTTAGGGTCTGGTATCGCGGGTGTAGCAGGTGTTGCATTGAGTCAATTAACTAACGTAGGACCTAATCTAGGACAAGCTTATATTATTGATTCGTTCTTGGTAGTGGTATTCGGTGGAGTAGGTAACTTATGGGGAACCTTAGTCGCAGCAATGACAATGGGGACATTTAATAAAGTATTAGAGCCATCAATGGGGCCAGTACTAGCCAATATTATTGTGTTAGTAAGTTTAGTGTTGTTCATCCAAAAACGACCTAAAGGACTATTTCCACAAAAAGGGAGAGCGGCAGAATAATGAATACTTTATTTGATTCACCTAACGTGAAAAACATTTTTAAAAAAATGAGCAGTTTACATACTGTAATAGCAATATTATTTATATCCACTTTATATGTGACTATTTGTAATTTGTTATTCCCAGAAGGCTCATTTTTACACGTCAGTAATTATACGGTTAGTTTATTAGGTAAATACCTTTGCTATGCATTACTTGCGTTAGCCGTTGACCTTGTTTGGGGATATTGCGGCATATTAAGCCTAGGACATGGTGCTTTCTTTGCACTCGGTGGTTATGCAATGGGCATGTATTTAATGCGTCAAATCGGTGACCGCGGTGTTTATGGTAACCCTGAACTACCTGACTTTATGGTGTTCTTGAATTGGACTGAACTACCTTGGTATTGGGCTGGTTCTGATAATGTCTTAGTCATGATTTTGTTAGTCTTTGCTGGCCCTGGTTTATTAGCATTCATTTTTGGCACATTAGCGTTTCGCTCTCGAGTAAGTGGTGTTTACTTATCGATCATGACGCAAGCGATGACTTATGCTTTGTTGCTTTCTTTCTTTCGTAACGAAATGGGCTTTGGTGGTAACAATGGCTTAACTGACTTTAAAGAGATATTTGGCTTCTCATTACAATCACCAGATACTAAGTTAGCTTTATTTATTGCGACTGCTGTGATGCTTGCAATCGGATATGCAATTAGTCACTTCATTGTTAACTCAAAAATGGGGCGTGTGGTAACAGCAATTCGTGATGCTGAAAATCGAGTTCGTTTTGCTGGCTATAAGCCGGAACATTATAAAGTATGGATCTTCGTGGTATCAGCTATGTTAGCTGGTGTGGCTGGTGCACTTTATGTTCCGCAAGTAGGGATTATTAACCCAGGTGAATTCTCTCCATTAAATTCAATTGAAATTGTTATTTGGGTCGCTATTGGTGGTCGAGGGACTTTATATGGTGCATTGATTGGTGCGATTGTCGTTAGTTACGCAAAAACACGTTTTACTGCAATTATGCCTGAAGCTTGGTTATTTGGTTTAGGTGGATTGTTTGTACTCGTTACATTATTACTGCCTAAAGGACTTGCTGGCTTAGTGATGGACCTGATGGATAAAGTAGAGTCATCTGCGAACAAACAAGCTACACCAGCAAAGATTGAAACTACTGCGGAGAAAAAATAATGATAGTTGATAAAAATGGTTCTCCGCTTACATCAGCAGATAACTTAAGCCCAGATACTCGCCACGGAATGATTTTATATGTGGAGGATGTCAGTGTTAGTTTTGATGGTTTTAAAGCGCTTAATGATTTAAATCTCTATATCGGAGATGGCGAATTGCGTTGTTTAATTGGCGCCAATGGGGCAGGCAAAACGACCTTGATGGATGTAATTACTGGAAAGACTCGTCCTGACACAGGTAAGGTTAGTTTTGGACAGCAAATTAACCTGCTTGAATTAGATGAGTCTGAAATCGCGCGAGCAGGTGTTGGACGAAAATTCCAAAAGCCAACCGTATTTGAAGCGTTGAGTGTATTTGAAAATATTGAACTCAGTCTTTCTGGTGATAAAGGGATCTGGACATCTTTATTCCACAAACTAAGTGGCGAACAAAAAGATAAAATTGATGAAGTATTAAATACTATTGGTTTAGAGGCGGAACGTAATTATCCCGCTGGTCGTTTATCTCATGGGCAAAAACAATGGTTAGAAATTGGTATGTTGTTAGCTGCGGAACCAAGATTGTTATTAGTTGATGAACCTGTGACAGGGATGACAACTCAAGAAACTGAACGAACAGCAGAATTATTAACTTCACTTGCGGGTAAGCATTCTGTGGTGGTGGTCGAACATGACATGGCCTTTGTGCGTTCCATTGCCCGTAAGGTAACCGTATTACACCAAGGTACGGTATTAGCGGAAGGTTCAATGGATGAGGTTCAGGCCAATAAAGATGTAAGGGAAGTTTATTTAGGCGAGGAGCAAGACTAAGATGATTGAGTTAACATCAGTAGATCAAAAATATGGTGATACCCAAATCCTATGGGATCTTAACCTGAAAATAGAAAAAGGCTCTCGTACTTGTATCATGGGACGCAATGGCGTCGGTAAAACAACGTTATTAAAAACCATTATGGGGCTGTTACCTATTAGTGCTGGTAGCCTTGTTATCAATGATATTGATATGGGACGTAGTAGTGTTGAGAAACGCCCTGAGATTGGTGTTGGTTATGTTCCTCAAGGACGCCATATATTCCCTCAGCTAACAGTCGAAGAGAATTTGAAAATTAGCTTAAATTGCTCAAGACAAAAAAGTAAAACAATACCGCATCATGTTTACAAATTGTTCCCTGTTTTAAAAGAGATGTTGCACCGTCGTGGTGGTGATTTATCTGGTGGGCAACAGCAACAGCTCGCTATTGCTCGTGCATTGGTGTTAAACCCGGATATTTTAATTCTTGATGAGCCCAACGAGGGTATTCAGCCTAACATAGTACAATTAATCCGAGATGTGTTATTAAAACTAAATAAAGAAGAGGGGATGACCATTATTTTGGTAGAGCAAAAACTGCCTTTTGCTCGTGCAGTTGGAGAAAATTTCCATATAATGGAAAAAGGACAAGTTGTTGCATCTGGCTTAATGGATGAGCTCAATGACGAGATAGTAGGTAAATACTTAGCGGTATAATACAAACTAGTTTAAGGAAAAAATGAATACAATAGTCGAAGTCCCTATTACTTCAGCAGTAAAAGCGCCATTGAAAAATCAATGGTTTGCTCATCTAGCGTTAGAGTTTGGCTACACCTCGATTGGTACGCAATTAACGCGCACTCAACGTAAAGGCCCGCTTTCTGTTCAAAAAGCGTTTTATCCAGAAGGGCGCGATTGTGCACATATTTATTTGCTGCATCCTCCTGCTGGCATTGTCTCTGGTGATGAGTTGCGCATTAGTGTCGCTGTGAAAGAAAAAGCGCACCTATTGTTTACTACACCTGGAGCAGGGCGTTTTTATCGAGCTCGAACCAACCTTGATATTGGTGATACAAAGCAAACACAAATCACTCACTTTGCACTTACAGCTGATGCTAAGTGTGAAAATTTCCCGCAAGAAACCATTGTTTACGAAGGTGCTGATGGCTTTAATACAGTGGATATCGAGCTAACTAGTAGCAGTGCTTATTTAGGCTGGGATATCACTTGTCTTGGACTGCCTGATTCAGCACAACCATTTGTTGAGGGTAAATACTGCCAACTCAACCGTTTATTTTGCGATGGCAAATTGATTTATCATGATCGTATCGCTTTATCACCTGCTAACCAATTATTAACTCACCCTGCAGGCTTGGCTGGTCAGAGTGTGTTTGCGACTTTTCTTGCTTATGCCCCAGAGAAATTAAGCAATAAACAACAACGCACAGAGTTAGTTGATCTACTACGTCAAAAAGTCATTGATGTAGATGCTCAAAGTACAATTAGTATCACCGATATTGAAGGCCTAATAGTGATCCGCTATCTCGGTTCTCACGCACAACAATGTAAACAGCTTTTTATCCATTTATGGGAAATATTACGCCCTGTATTAATAGGGAAAGCGGCAAATCAACCAAGAGTTTGGCATACATAAGAAGAGATTATTATGGATTTATTACCAAGAGAAAAAGACAAGTTATTGCTTTTTACTGCGGCATTACTAGCAGAGCGTCGATTAAAGCGAGGCGTAAAACTTAATTACCCAGAAGCAATGGCATATATTTCTATGGAGATCATGGAAGGCGCTCGTGATGGTAAAACTGTCGCTGAAATGATGGATTACGGCCGTACTCTATTAACGCGAGATCAAGTGATGGATGGTATTGCTGAAATGATTCCTGAAGTGCAAGTAGAAGCAACTTTTCCTGATGGTACAAAGTTGGTAACAGTTCACAACCCAATCATTTAATGGAGTAAAGCTTATGATTCCAGGTGAAATTATAACGGATAGTGGTGATCGAGAGTTAAATATTGGTTGTGAAAAAATAACCGTGAGTGTTGCTAACTCAGGTGATCGACCTATTCAAGTCGGATCGCATTATCATTTTTACGAAGTCAATAAAGCTTTAATTTTCGAGCGTGAAATAACTAAAGGTTATCGTTTAGATATTACTTCAAGTACCGCTGTACGTTTTGAGCCAGGGCAAAAAAGAGACGTTACTTTAATTGCTTATCGCGGTAAGCGTCGTGTATTTGGTTTCCGAGGCGAGATTCAAGGAGATATTCAAAGCGGTTCAGAGGGAGATAGATAATTATGGCAACGATAGATAAACATGCTTATGCGCATATGTTTGGTCCAACAGTGGGTGACCGCGTCCGTTTAGCTGACACTGACTTGTGGATTGAAGTAGAAAAAGATTTTACTGAATATGGCGAAGAGGTCACTTTTGGTGGTGGTAAAGTTATTCGAGATGGCATGGGGCAAAGCCAAGCGTCATGTTCGGAGACCGTTGATTTAGTGATCACTAATGCATTAATTCTGGATCATTGGGGAATTGTCAAAGCGGATGTCGGTATTAAAGATGGACGTATCGCTATTATTGGTAAAGCAGGCAATCCTGATATTCAAGATAATATCGATATCGAAATAAGCGCTGGTACTGAGGTTATTGCAGGAGAAGGACAAATTCTAACGGCTGGTGGTATAGACGCTCATATTCATTTTATTTGCCCACAACAGATCGAAGAAGCACAAATGTCAGGTGTGACTACTATGATCGGTGGTGGTACTGGACCTGCAACGGGAACTAAAGCGACAACCTGTACGCCTGGACCTTGGAATATTCATAAAATGTTGCAAGCCACCAATGACTTTGCAATGAACTTTGGTTTTTTAGGTAAAGGAAACGTCAGTTTACCAAAAGCTATTGAAGAGCAAATTGAAGCTGGAGTGTGTGGGTTAAAACTGCACGAAGATTGGGGAACTACCCCAGCAGCTATTGATAATTGTTTATCGGTTGCTGAGCGATATGATGTACAAGTTGCTATTCATACTGATACTTTGAATGAATCTGGTTTTTTAGAAGATACACTCGGTGCATTTAAGGGCCGTACTATTCATACTTACCATACTGAAGGTGCTGGTGGTGGCCATTCACCAGATATCATCCGCGCTTGTGGCGAGCCCAATGTCTTACCTTCATCAACAAACCCAACAAGACCTTATACGGTTAATACCATTGATGAACATTTAGATATGTTGATGGTTTGTCATCATTTAAACCCTTCTATTCCTGAAGATATTGCCTTTGCCGATTCACGTATCCGTAAAGAGAGTATTGCTGCTGAAGATATCATGCATGATTTAGGGGCTATCAGCATGATTTCATCTGACTCTCAAGCGATGGGGCGTGTTGGTGAAATGATTACGCGTACTTGGCAGACTGCCCATAAAATGAAACAACAACGAGGTCCATTATCACCTGATACAGAAAGAAATGATAACTTCCGAGCAAAACGATACATCGCTAAATACACTATTAATCCAGCCATTAGTCATGGGGTTAGCCATGAAGTTGGTTCGATTGAAGTCGGTAAAATGGCTGACTTAGTGTTGTGGAAGCCGGCATTTTTTGGAATTAAGCCCTCAATGATCATTAAGTCGGGTTTTATTGCTGCAGCCCCAATGGGCGATGCAAACGCTTCAATTCCAACACCTCAACCCGTTTATTACCGTCCAATGTTTGGATCATTTGGCAGCGCAGCAGCTAAAACATCAATGACTTTTTTATCGCAAGCAGCCGTTGACAAGAATGTTCCGGAGGCCGCGGGTATGACGCGTTTAGTCGGTGTATGTAAAAATACGAGAAATGTTGGCAAAAAAGACATGGTTCATAATGATTGGATGCCGAATATTGAAGTTGACTCGCAAACTTATGAAGTACGCGCGAATGGGGAACTATTAACTTGTGAGCCTGCGACGGAGTTACCGTTAGCACAGCGTTATACCTTGTTCTAATTTATTACGTGCGTTATAAAAATCACAATAAAAACAAGATAATAGGAAACTGGTAAACAATGTTACAAGTATTTGAAAGGTTGGATCATACTCATGAACCAATAAATGATTCGATTACATTGGATCATGATACGCGTAAGAAATCACGCATTAAAGGTGTTACAGATAAAGGCCTCGATATTGGTATCTTTGTAGAGCGAGGCCACCCGTTGTTAGTAGGAGAGATTCTTAAAACAGAGTGCGGCTTATTAATCGAAGTGAAAGGTCAAACTGAAGAAGTGTCTACTGCAATAGGTCAAGATTGGTTAACCTTTAGCAAGGTTTGTTATCACCTAGGTAATCGCCATACTACATTACAAGTTGGTGAATTATGGGTACGTTTTAAACCTGATCATGTGTTAGAAGAGCTCGCTGAAAACTATGGGTTAACTATTGATAAAACACCTGCAGTTTTTAAACCTGAAAATGGAGCCTATGGGAAACGAAATGGGCATGCCCATAGCCATTCTCATAATCATAGTAGCCATCATCATGAGCATTAATATGGAAAATCCTATTAAGCTTAACCGTTTATTACAATTATGCAGTGCTAACTTACCTGTTGGTGGATTCTCTTTCTCACAAGGATTGGAATATGCAACTGAAGTAGGCTGGGTAAACAACCAAAAAAGTACTTTTGATTGGATTAAGTTAAATCTTAACGAATCTATTGCTCGCACTGATTTAGCACTATTAAAAAGGTTGTATCAAGCATTAGAGCAAGATGATTTCGCAAGCTTTATAACCCATAATCAACATCTTATTGCTTGTCGTGAAAGCAGTGAATTACGTCTTGCAGATGTTGCAATGGGCAAAGCATTAATTCGTTTATTAAAGCAATTAGATGGTATTGATAGCGATCCTTACAACGAGCTATTTACACAGTCAGATAGCAGTTTTGTCAGTATTTTTGCAATTGCTGCTTACCTTTGTGAATTGGATTTAATTTCTGCACAAAGCGGGTATTGCTGGACATACCTAGATAATCAAGTGGCGGCAGCGACTAAGTTAGTGCCATTAGGGCAAACCCAAGCACAAAATTTACTTTTTGAATTAAGCGACAAAGTCTCTGACGCAATCAATATCGCCAATCAGCTTGATGATGTGGATATTGGTGCAAGTTTACCACGACTAGCGATGGCTAGTGCTTGGCATGAAACGCAATATACACGCTTATTTCGTTCTTAATACCTGATTTGAAATTGATAAAAGTACTTTAGAAAAGTGAGAAAAATGCAATGAGAAAGAAACAATTACTACGTATCGGAGTCGGTGGTCCTGTCGGCTCTGGTAAAACGGCTTTATTGAGTCAATTATGTTTAGCGCTACGTGATAAATATGAAATGGCAGTGGTAACAAATGATATCTATACCCATGAAGATGCACAGTTTCTAACACGTAATGATGCACTCTCTGCTGATCGTATTATGGGAGTGGAAACGGGTGGGTGTCCACACACTGCTATTCGAGAAGATGCTTCTATGAACTTGGCGGCGATCGATGAGTTACATGAACGCCACCCCGATCTAGATTTTGTTTTAGTGGAAAGTGGTGGTGATAATTTAAGCGCAACCTTTAGTCCAGAATTATCGGATTTAACTTTATATGTTATCGATGTTTCTGCGGGTGACAAAATTCCACGTAAAGGTGGTCCTGGCATAACTAAATCAGACTTGTTGATCATTAATAAAATAGATGTGGCGGATTTAGTAGGCGCTTCGTTGGAAGTGATGGATCGAGACGCGAAAAAAATGCGTGGAGATAAACCGTTTATTTTTAGTAATATGAAAACACAGCAAGGTTTAAATGATATTATCGACTTTATTGAAACACAGGGAATGCTGAAATAGCGTTCTTTTTAAAATTAACAAGGAAAATACATGAAATTTTTAACTTTTATCTTTAGCTTATTATTAACCTCTCAAGCTTTTGCACATGCAGACCATGCATTAGGCGATGGTGCTTTGCATATGCTTTATCATGCTGTTTTTTGGGCGTTATTTGCAGTAGTTGCGGTAAAAGCATTTACTTACTTTAAAGCTAAAAAGAAACAAAACAGTAAATAATCAAAGAGCATGACTACCTTTAAAGTCAGTTTAAAGGTAGTTCGCTGGACAAGCTTAGCTGAATGAAAATAGCGTAATAAAATAGGATTTATCGTAAACATTAGTTGACTTAAGTAAGGGTTCAGATACTATAAAGGTCAGCAGAAATAAAGCCTATTGTTTACATTCTCCATTTCGTTGTTTTAGTTATAATACCTCGTTTGTAGTTTTTAAGTTCCAGCCTAATTTACGCTACGCAAGCCTATTAAAGGCAGTTTTCAAATATACAAACAGGATAATTATTATGTCTAAAGTTCAAGGTACAGTTAAATGGTTCAACGAATCTAAAGGTTTTGGTTTCATCGAGCAAGCTGCTGGTCCAGACGTATTCGCACACTTCAGTGCAATCGTAAGCGAAGGTTTCAAAACTTTAGCTGAAGGCCAAAAAGTAGAATTCACAGTAAGCCAAGGTCCTAAAGGTCCTCAAGCTGAAGGTATCGTAGCACTTTAAGTTGCTGTGATATTTTAGCCGCTACAATAAGCTGCTAACTATTCTAAGAAAATGGTAAATCCGCAAGGGTTTACCATTTTTTTTGCGCAAAATTTAGAGCTTTTATTTAATACTAATTGTATTAAATAAGTGTTCTAAATTTTGCGCAGGAAAAATGACTTAATTCAGGCGTAATTTAAGCCTTTCATCGATTAACTTCGTTAATAGTCTATCGGAGAATTAGCGGTAAGATGTTAATTCTTTAATCGTTGTTCTATTTGCGAAAATTACTTCGTGTGATTGGTATTACTTGGAGGATCTTGGAAAGTGAAGGTTTTATTGTGCTACTTCAGATAAAAGCAGCACATTAATTTTTGCACATTTTGAATGGTGCGAGTCTTATTAAGTGATAACTTGATAAGTGCTTTTGAGAAAGCTAATAAGGTTAGAGGCACCTTATACTATTTGCATATTAAATCTTGCTTCAACTGATATTCTTTAATCAGTTTGATGTTAACCGAGCGGGGCTAATCTGCTCTTGTTAAAGTCTTTATTATATTGCTTAATTTTGTGCTGCTACTTCTTTCTCTTTTATTACTTGTTGGTTTTCATCTTTGTTAAGTTGGAACCAAAATCTTTTTCTACCTGTAGAACGAGCCATATATTTTCCTTATGGTTTTATACCAAAACACTTAACTTGGCTATTTTACTTGTTAAAAAAATTTACTTTTTGTTTTAAGTTTCGTTAAAAGAACAGTTCTTCCTTTCAACTCACGCCTTAATAAAATTATTTCTATTACGTAAAATTTAGCTTCGTTATTTAATAAGCTTGGTATTATTTCCCATCACTTTATGTAAAGTAATTGGGACAAAATCGTTACTGTACTTAATTTATTACCGTACAAACGAAAAGTTAATTGCAAAATTGCATACACTGAATTGGGGATTATTGAATGATTTTTATCAAGCTGAGGGAAATACTAAGGACAACGAAAACGATGTAGCAGAGGATATCTTGGACTTTATTTTGACATTAATAACGCTTTAATTTCAGAGCGAAATTCATCATAAGTGATTTAAATATATAATACTAGTAATATCTGCATTTTATTTAAACAAATAGTGCTAAAAATTTATACCTTCATTGATAACTGATAATTTTTTATTATTACTTTCCTATTACTTTCCTATTAGTAATAGTGCTCGTGGTGATCTTTTACAGATCACCAGACTGATAACGTTAATGTTAGATTTTATCTAGCGGTAACCAATCAACGGTTACACCTGATTGATTAAACATATCTTCACTGAGCTTAATCTTATCACCCCAACGGGATAAAAAGTCTTCACTTTGCGCTGGGCAATGCACTGCCTTAATACCTGTTTGAATAATTTTAGCTGCGCAATTAGGGCAAGGAAAATGAGTGACCCAGATTTCACAACCATTCAAATCACGTTTTGCATAAAGGATAGCATTTTCTTCTGCATGTAATGTTTTAAGTAATTTAATTTCACGTTGATCTGTTTCCGCACTATCCGAAATACCTTGAGGGTAACCATTAAAGCCTAATGACACGATGCGATTTCGCTCTGTGATCACCGCACCTACTTGTGTTGACGGATCTTTACTCCAAGACGCAACTAATTCTGCCATTTGAATGAATCGAGGTGCCCATTTAGAAATCATATTCAAGTTAATCCTTATGCTGGTAGGTTATTATCTTGTGTTCAGTTTTTATTAACCTTTGATTAAATTCTTTCGAATATACTTAATCTTGGTGCTTTTATATTATCTGCTATTCAAATTAGGAGGTAATGATGATTAGTGATATTAGCAAAATACAATGTAATAAACATATTATTCTATTCGCTGTTGTTGGCGCTCTATGCTTATCTCCTATTATCTCATCACCAATCGCACTAGTGTTAGGTTTTACACTCGCTACTCTAGGGTTTGTACCAACTCAAATTGATATTGCTTTGTTAACAAAACGTCTATTAGCTATTTCTATTGTTGGTTTAGGCTTTGGTATTAATGTTGATCAAGCTATCCAGGCAAGCTCGGGTAATATCGGCTTAATTGTTGGTTCTATTTTTAGCACTTTGTTAATTGGTACTTTATTGTCTAAAGCATTTAAAATGGATGCTAAAACAGGACATTTAGTCTCATCAGGAACCGCTATTTGTGGAGGAAGTGCCATTGCAGCAGTGGCTCCTGCTATTCAAGCCAATAACGAACAAACCTCCCATGCATTAGCTACTGTGTTTATTTTAAATAGTATTGCGTTATTTGTATTTCCATTAGTTGGCCATGCTTTAGGAATGAGTCAATATAACTTTGGTTTGTGGAGTGCTATCGCGATTCATGATACCTCATCTGTCGTAGGTGCTGCATCAGCCTATGGTGATGAAGCTTTAGAGATTGCTACAACGGTTAAGTTAGCGCGTGCTTTATGGATTGTACCTGTGGCTTTTATCAGTGCATTTATTTTTAAAGGTGATAGTAAAAAAGTGTCAGTACCAATGTTCATTGTGTATTACTGCATTGCTATTGCCATTGCACATTTTTTACCGCAATTTCACGGGGTATATCAAGAGGTATTCTTCATGGGTAAACGTTTATTAGTGGTTTGTTTATTCTTGATTGGCTGTGGGATAACAATAAAAACGATTAGAAATGCTGGATATAAACCAATGTTACTAGGTATCTTATTGTGGGTCAGCGTGGCATCTGTGGTGTTAGGATATATTCAATTTACGTTGGCATAATATGCCTAGACTCTTTATCTGATTCCTTTTATGCTAGCCCTAATTATTTCTTAGGGCTTAATTTATGACAAATAACGATCAAAACAATCCGAGTAAAACTGAATTGAGTGGTTTAGAACGCCGTTTTTATGAAATTCGCAACAACAAGGTATTTGAGTTGTTTGTGATTGCGATCATCATTTTTTCTGCATTAATGATCGGAGCAAATAGCTATGAAGTCTCTGCGACAACGTTGCAGGTTTTATCAGTATTAGATATTGCTATTACCGTTATCTTTTTGGCTGAAATCATTATTCGTTTTATTGGTGAACCTAATAAAAAACGCTTCTTTTTCAATGCATGGAACGTCTTTGACACCTTTATTGTATTGGTAAGCTTAATCCCTATTGAAGACAGCGAGCTAGCGGTATTAGGACGATTGGTACGTATTTTCAGGGTATTACGTATGGTTTCTATTATTCCTGAATTACGTATCTTGATTAATTCATTAATTAAAGCATTACCGCAGCTAGGTTACGTAATGTTGCTGATGTTTATTATCTTCTATATTTATGCGGCTATCGGTACGACTTTCTTTGCTGCTATCAACCCGACTTTATGGGGCGATATTGCGGTTAGTTTATTAACCTTATTCCGAGTGATGACCTTTGAGGACTGGACTGATGTTATGTATGAAACCATGGCTGTCTACCCATTATCATGGAGCTTTTATTTAACTTTTATTTTCTTTACTGCATTTGCTTTTTTAAACATGGTGATTGGTATTGTGGTTAATGTATTGGAACAAGAAAGGCAATTAGAAGCGGATTTAGAAAGCGATAAAGCCAATCAACCAAGCTTGGTTGATCTGCAACAGGAACTAGCTGAAATTAAAGCTTTATTACAGAAAAAGTAATAATGATGGATTATTCTTGTGGCGGCTTAGTATCTTGTTGAGTTGTCACAAAATAGAATAGTAGGGCAAAGGCAAGTAATGAAAAGGCCGCGGCAATGATCCCTTGGCTTAACACAGCAATGACTAAGGAGAGCATAACTAGACTAATGATAACGGGTGCTTTCACTTGTGTTTCCTATTAGTGTTAAAGAGTAAGCCTATTATTCACAACTGTTGTAAAAAGAGATAATAAATAAATCTTCTATCTAATAGCCGTTTCCGCTTAACTAACCTCCTTATAAAAAGATTAAGAGTTTGAAATGAAGAAAAGTGATAAAAAAATTGAAAAGCAATTGTGTAAAACACTAACTGAAGTTTGTGAGTTTGCATTAGAAGATATCAATGGCTACCAATGGATAACTCATACGGTGAAGTTTGATAACTTTCCGAAATCGTTAGTGGTGACATGTGCCTTCGCTAGTCAAAAGCATATTGATGAGTTAATAGAATCAGGACAAGCTGCATTATTAAAAAAATTAATTATGCAAAAGCTAAACGATGTAAATATTAAAATAGGTGATGTTAATAAGCAGATTAAGTGGATGGTTGAAGCATAAAAATAGCCCAATAAGTAAAAATTATTGGGCTATTTGAGTACTTTAAAGCAGCTATTTATTATTGTGTAAGTGTATTAGCCTTTATATATTTTAGGGTTAAACACATCACGTAACCAATCACCTAATAAGTTGATTACTAGTACTAAGCTGATTAATACAATCCCTGGGAAGATAGTTATCCACCACGCGCCCGAGAAGATGTATTTAAAGCCAATACTAATTAATGCACCTAATGATGGCTGATCGACTGGCAAACCTAACCCTAAGAATGACAGGGCTGCTTCTGACATGATTGCATTGGCTACCTGAACTGTTGATATAACCAGAATCGGCGATAAACAGTTTGGTAGGATATGTCGGAACATAATACGCATCGATTTAAAGCCCATAACTTGTGCAGCTTCAACATACTCTTTTTTCTTTTCTGCTAATACAGAAGCGCGAATAGTACGTGCATATTGCGGCCACTCTGCAATACCAATGATCACTACCAGCATGATGACTGCATATTCAGCAAAGAACTCGGCACCAAAACTCGCTTTAAAAATAGCGGTAATAATAATAGCCACCATCATAGTAGAGAATGATAGTTGTACATCGGCAACTCGCATCAGTAGGCTATCGACACGACCACCAAAGTAACCCGCAGATAACCCAATAACGATACCAAATACTAACTGTACAGCAACTGCCAAGAAACCAATTGTCAGTGACAACCGCGAACCGTAAAGTATGGTTGATAGGATATCTCGCCCTTGGTCATCGGTACCTAAAAGAAAACGTTCTTCACCATCTTCTAACCATGATGGGGGTAATTCAGAATCCATTAAATCAACTGATGTTAAGTCGTAAGGATTAGTAGGGGAAATAATTGGCGCAAATAAGGCAGCAATAAAAAACGCTAAGAAAACTGCAAAACTAAACATCGCTACTTTATCGCGTTTAAAGTGGTAGATGAAATCAGAGTCTTTAAAACGCTGTAGACGAGATGGAGCTTGGTTTTGTTCAATCACATTAGACATATTATGCTCCTTTCCCTGTGATATTTACGGTTGGATTAACCACACCATACAATAGATCAACGATGGTATTGGTTACTACAAAAATTAACCCAACAAAGATAACGTAGGCGGTAATTAATGGCGTATCAACACGGTTGATTGCTTCTAAGAATAAGAAACCAGTGCCAGGCCATTGAAAGACTGTCTCGGTTAATATGGTGTAAGCGACCATAGTACCAATTTGTACGCCACCTACAGTTAATACCGGTAACATAGTATTTTTAAGAGCATGTTGATAATAGATTTTATTCATTGCTAAGCCTTTAGCCGTAGCAAATTTCACATATTCAGAGCTTAATGCTTCAAGCATTTCAGAACGCACTAAACGAATAAATAAAGGCAACATAATGGAAGCGAGTGAGATACAGGGTAATACCAGGTGTAATAGCCCATCGGTGGTTAAATAACCGGTTTCCCAGCCTAGTATATTGAGTGTTTCTCCTCGACCGTAAGACGGCAACCATTGCAGCTCAATGGCAAATACATACATTAAAATAATAGCGGTTAAAAACACGGGAATAGAGATACCAATGCTACTAAATGCCATAATCGCCTTTGTCCATATACTCTTGGGATTAATAGCGGAATATACGCCAAGTGGAATAGAGACTAAAACAATAATAATCGAAGCACCGAGCACTAACTCTAGTGTCGCCTCCAATTTATCTAAAATGACGTCTACAGCAGGGCGCTTAAAGAAATAAGAGTCACCTAAATCGCCTTGTACAGCATTGCTAATAAAGCGAGAGTACTTAGTGATATAAGGGTCGTTTAATCCTAAATCATCACGTAGCACTTGTCGTTCTGCTTCAGATACGGATTGGCCTACCATTTCTCGAAGTGGATCGCCTAAGTTATCTTGGATTGCAAATGCGACTAGGCTGATCACAAACATTACTATCAATGCTTGAAAAATTCGCTGGACCAAAAAGGTAAACATGGAGTTGTTTCCTATAAAGTTAATAACGACCCAAGGGCTGGGTCGTTTTATTATGGTGGTAAATGGTTAGTTAAGTTGTTTATTTAACAACTAGATCGCCAAGGTATGGGAAGTTCATTGCATTCACTACAGGTGAAAGATTTAAACTAGATTTTGCACCCCAAGCTAGGTTTTGCCAGTGTAAAGGCACAAATGCAGCTTCGTTGTATAAGATATCTTCAACTTCTTTCAGCATCTCAGCACGTTTTACTGGATCTGTTTCTGAATTTGATTGATTAACCAGCTCATCTACTTTCGGGTTTGAGTAATGACCACAGTTGTAAGCACCTTTACCGGTCTCAGCATCACGTGTCATGGTTAAGAATTCAGAAAAGTTAGCTGAATCTTCGGTATCTGAATGCCAGCCTATCATCATGATGTCTGCTGCACATTTATCAAACTCAGGCCAGTATTGTGCTTTAGGCATAGTTTTTAAATCAACAGTAATACCAATCTTAGCTAGCATAGAAGCCGTTGCTTGTGCGATTTGAGCATCGTTTACGTAGCGGTTGTTTGGCGCCATCATTGACAGTTTAAAGCCATCTTCATAACCTGCTTCTTTCATCAATGCTTTGGCTTTTTTCAGGTCGTAACGAGGTACTAAATCCGCATCGTAACCCGCGTAACCTTCAGGACCTTGTTGGCCTGCCGTAGTCGCAAAACCTTTCATGATTTTTTTCACAATTGCTTCATTGTTAATCGCGTATACAATCGCTTGACGAACACGTACATCTTTTAATGCTTCATTTGAGCTTTGGTTCATTTGTAGTGTGATGATACGAGTACCTGAAATAGTCGTTAACTCAATGTTTTTAGTATCGATAACACGCTTTTGATCATTAGGTGCAACTGGATAAATCATATCAACATCGCCAGAAAGTAATGCAGCAACACGTGTTGCATTTTCTTTAATTGGCACTAGCGTTAACTTATCAACGTTACCTGGAGATTGTTTATCCCAGTAGTCATCAAAACGATCAAATACAATCTTTACGCCTTGTTCACGAGATTCAATAATAAATGGGCCTGTTCCTGATACATGCGTTGAAGCAAAAGAATTACCGTGCTTAATAATTTCAGATTTATCTTTGCCATCCATGTCACCCGAATAGAACTTGCTGTCCATTGGGAATAGGTAAGTCGCTGTTTGTAAAACTAATGGGTAAGGCTTGTAAGACACAAGCTCAATTGTATAATCATCAATTTTAACAAGTTTTTCGTAAGGAGAAAAAACAGCTTTAAAATCTTGAGAGTCTTTTAAACGATTAAATGTCCATACTACGTCGTCAGCAGTCATGGTATTACCAGAATGGAATTTCACACCTTGGCGAAGGGTAAAGCGGAAAGTATTATCATCAACACGTTCCCATTTTTCTGCTAAACGTGGTTCAAAATCATAGCTTTGCGTAAAGCGAACTAGTGGATCAAATAGCATGTGCGACATCTGTAATACACCACCAGACAGTTGCTCATGTGGGTCAAGTGTTACTGGGTCTGAGTCATATGCAACAGTAATGTCTGCCGCTGATGATGCAAAGCTTAAACCGGTAGCAAGTAAAGCAACGGCTAGTTTGGTTTTTAGAAACTTCATTTAAAACTCCTTTTATGAAAATACTTATTTAACGTTAATGTTCTAATGGTGAAACGGCATTAGAGACTGTTCCGTAACCCTTTAAATTCAGGCATTAAAGAAATCAAATGCTTACTGTAAGCATGTTGAGGTTGAGTAAATAATTGCTCACTCTCATTCACTTCTAATAATTGCCCTTGTTGCATTACCCCAATACGGTCACAAACCTGACGTATTACTGGTAAATCATGGCTAATAAATAACATGGTTAAATTTAGCTCATCCTGTAAATCTTTTAATAGATTTAAAATTTGTGCTTGTACCGATACATCTAACGCCGAAGTTGGCTCATCGCAAATTAATAAACGAGGGCGAGTTGCTAATGCTCGAGCGATAGAGATTCGTTGACGTTGACCACCAGAAAACTCATGTGGGTATTTAACACCAGCCATTTTTCCTAAACCAACATGGTCTAGTAGATCGAATACAATTTGTTGAATTTGCGATTCAGAGGAAGCTAGTTTATGAAAGCGAATTGGTTCTGCAATGATGTCATAAATCTTCATACGAGGATTCATTGACGTATAAGGATTTTGGAAAACCATCTGCATTTGACGGCGGAAAGGGCGACGCTCACGTTCTGATTTTATCGCCGTTAAATCGATTCCTTCAAAGGTGATCTTACCTTCATTAGGTGGATATAAACCGGTAATAACACGTGCAATCGTTGACTTGCCTGAGCCTGATTCACCTACCAGACCAAAGGTTTCACCTTCATTAATACTGAAACTAACATTCTTGTTAGCTTGTACATACTCTCGTTTGCTTTCAAAAAATGAATCCTTCGTTACAAAACGTAAACTAACGTTTTCAACATTTAATAGCGGCCCTTGATAGTCACGTTGCTGTTCTCTTTGTCCTAACCAATGATTTTTGATATCCAAGGCTTGTAGTTCATTAGCTTCTTCAATGTAGCTCACCAGAGGAAATCGATTAAGTTTACGGTCTGAACGAGGTACTGCTGAAATAAGGCTGCGAGTGTATTCATGGTCAGGATCTGTGAGAACTTTGCTTGTTTCTCCAAATTCGACAAGGTCTCCTCGATACATGACTGCCACTTTGTCGGTCACGTTCGAGACTACGCCCATATCATGGGTAACCAACATGCAGCCAACATTTTTTTCGAGACACAAGTTACGAATTAAAGTTAGGATTTGATCTTGAATCGATACATCTAAAGCAGTTGTTGGTTCATCAGCGATGATTAAATCAGGTTCACCTGCGAGAGCAATAGCAATAACAACACGTTGACGCATACCGCCTGAGAATTGATGAGGGTATTGTTTAATACGTACTTCTGGCTCTGGAATTCCTACTTGTTGCATAAGATTAATAGCACGTGCTATCGCATCGCCTTGTGAAACATTTAGATTCGCATGAATAGTTTCCAAGAGCTGTTGTTCAACAGTAAACAATGGATTTAATGAGGTCATTGGATCTTGGAAGATAAAGCCGATTTTATTGCCTCGTACTTTGCGCATTTCATCCAATGTTAAACCTGAGATCTTCTGACCATCCAAAAATACATCACCTGCAGCGATCACTCCAGGTGGACTGAGTAAATCGATAATAGCATTACCGACAGTAGATTTTCCTGCACCTGACTCACCTACAACACCAACGATCTCTCCTCGATTAATTGAGAATGATAGTGACTTTACTGCTGCGTGTACGCCAAATCGAGATGGATACTCAATACGTAGGTTGCTAACTTCTAATAATGACATTTAATAATCCCTTATTGTTTTTAAGGATTTAAGCTTTAAAAACGATTGAGTAAATTGATTTTTTTGTGACATAGAACGCATCCATTGCTTCCTTTGGGTGACTTAATGTCATAAGTATTGAGCAGATCACATTAATTTATGTGACCTATGCCCACAATTATTAAATACAATTTGTGCTGCATACTTCAAAATAACAGTATTTTTATCGTATATTAAGTAACCAAAAGTAACATATTTAAGCAATGTTAACTGCTGACAACCTTGATGTAGATTAAAGTACGGTGCAATTTGGACTAAGTTAATGAGTCTAGATATGACTATAATTAGCATAAACCTGATTAAGTGGTCAACTTGTTGATGTCAGAGGCGACATAACATTCTGTTTTTTGATGCGACTGTTATACTTTTAATGGAAGCTGGATAATGTTTTTGCTTTTTTAAGTAGATAACAGCGCTAGTTTAAGGCTAATACTTCGATCCATGACTGATCAATGTTATATTAACAGCTCTATTTTCGATGCTAGGCTGATTATGAAACACCAACAGGCGGTTTTTTTACAAGAAATGGGGATCACTCATTGGCAAGTAAGAAAACCTGCGTTATTTAAAGCTGAAGAAGTTCATAAGCAGCTAAATTTATCGTATTGTGAATTATTGGTTGTGTGTACTAAGGAAGATCAACAACATCCATTAATGGAAGCCATTCTTAATGCATTTGAGATTGATAAAGATAAAGTCACTTATTGCTCTTTAGCGCAATTTGAAAATCAGCAAGGAACATTACCGATGCTGATATGGTCAACCATTGGCCAAATTGAAGTTGCACCTGGTCATCAACTTTTACATTCCCCTGCGTTAGTAACGCTAGCCGAACAACGTCAAGCTAAACAAATATTATGGAAACAATTCTGTGCCTACCATCAATAATCCAGAAAGCACGTCTATTATTGCGATGGCCATTAGTGACTTACCTGAAGTATTAACCATCGAAGCAGCCGCACATAGCCATCCCTGGTCAGAAAAACTATTTATGAGTAATTTTGGCAAGCGTTATATTAACCATGTATTACTTTTCAACGGAAAAGTAGCTGGCTATTTTGTTGCAAGCTATGTGGCGGGAGAAGTAACTCTGTTGAATATTGCAATTGCCCCTGAATACCAAGGGCAAGGGTTGGGGAATCTCCTATTGGGGTATTTACAACGTTTCTCCACAGAGTTAGCACAGCAGGAGATTTGGTTAGAAGTACGCGCATCAAATCTTGCTGCTATTAAGTTATATCAAAAGTTAGGTTTCGTTGAAGTTGATATTCGACCTGCGTATTACCCCACCGATAATGGTCGTGAAGATGCGATTATTATGTGTTGTTATTTATAATTGGAAAAAACATGATTTCTAAAAATCAGTTAAAACTCATACATTCTTTAGAGCTTAAAAAGCAACGTAAAAAATTAGGTTTGTTTCTTGTTCAAGGTGAAAAAAATGTTGGTGAATTATTTCAATCTGATTTTGAGATCGTTAATTTATTTGCGACTACCGACTACATTAACAAACAAGCGAAGCAACTGACTGAGTATCAATTAATTGCTAAAACTGTTGAAAGTGGTGAAGAAGAGTTGAAAAAGGCTGGCACTTTAAAAACCAATAATAGTGTTATTGCTGTCGTTAAGTGCAAAGTATTTACCCCTCCTGAGCAGCAAGCCGGTTTAGTATTGGTACTAGATCAAGTAGGAGACCCTGGAAATCTAGGCACGATTATTAGAGTTGCTGATTGGTACGGCATTAAACATGTTGTATGTAGCCCAGATTGCGCAGATCTTTACAATCCAAAGGTAATTGCTGCAACCATGGGGTCTTTTGCTCGTGTTCAGGTGAGTCATGCACAGTTAACCGAGTATTTAAACGAACAGAACAAACCAATATTTGGCGCATTTTTAGAAGGTGATAATATCCATCAATGTCGCTTGCCAAATAGCGCATTTATCGTAATGGGCAGTGAATCCCACGGGATTTCAGATGCAGTGGCAAAATTGATTACTGATAAAATAACGATTCCTAATTTTGGTCAAGCTGAATCATTAAATGTGGCGATGGCAACTGGTATTATTCTGGATAACTTCAAAAGATAGTGAGCAAGTTAACATTTTTCACTTTTTAAAAATCCGATCTTTGTATCGGTTTTTTTATGTCTACGTTTTATAACTTCAACTTTTTACCTTTCTTTAATCATTTTGTTAATGAATAAAAATCAAACAAAACAATAAGATAGTTACTAGTCATTTTACCGAATAAAAAACAGTCAAAAAATTAATGATAGATTTAAAAAATTCTTGATGAGGATTACTGACTAGTGTTCAATAAATTTTTTAAAATTATTGATTTTATTTGTTGACAGATAATAATGATATCTATTATCATTTAGTTGTTAGCAGAGATAGTGGCTATTAAGTTGACTGAATTTATGAAGTAATCATCCTGTCCAGATGATGAAACATAAAAAGGAGTAAGTCCTTAGTAGGTGGTAAACCCGTTGTTTCTGTAGGGAGTAAAAGAATCGTCCTATTCTTCAATACTTTCTATAACGCAGACTTATGCTGATAACGCACATTGTTAGTATAGGTTAAAATGAATCTTGTATCGCACAATGCAAGGTTCAGTAATAGATAAGCTTTTCCATGAAAGTTTATCTACACCATGGGATAAGCCACCCATCGGTGAATTGGTAAAATTAATATTGCAGCCTATAAAGGCGGGGGGTTGGAGTAGTCTGCAATATTAATCCACACTTAACTCTTTTTTATAAACTTTTTCAATTATCAACTTCAACCGCTATTAATGCAGACTTACATTGCCGACATAAATAGGTTGTACCTTTCTTAATTTTATTGTGGCGCCGGATAGTTAATTGATGCTCATTACACTCACAGCGATAAGTAAACAGTTTCCCTTGTACATCAGAGACATCTAATTGATGCGTGGTTGAAGCTGGGAGCTTAAAAACCTGGGTCATCATGTTTTGCCACTCTTTACCGTGAGGTCGCACTTTGCCGAACAATTGGTAGGTGATTAAGTGCGCTATTTCATGGGCAACAACTTGTTCAATAAATATTTGTTTATTTTGGGAATAAAGTACCGGATTAAATTTAATGATGTTCTTTTGCAGGTGTGCTGTGCCAGCGCTTCGACCTCGTTGGTTGAAGAAGTAGGTGGGCCTTGGAAAATGGCGATCAAAAAAGCACTCGGCTATGATGAAACAATCTTCACCTTTTGCAGCAAGTGCTTTTTTATCTTCAAGTGTTAGCATTAATCTGTGGTCGTTAAACTCGGATTAAAATGCAGCTGCTTTTAAAGCTTCTACTTTATCTAGCGATTCCCAAGGGAATTGCTCGCGACCAAAGTGACCATAAGCTGCTGTTTCTTGGTAGATTGGTTTAATCAGGTCTAACATTTCGATTAAGCCATATGGGCGAAGGTCAAAGTGCTCACTTACTAGGCTTACGATTAAGCCTTTTGCCACTTTTTCAGTACCGAATGTTTCTACACTAATTGATGTTGGCTCAGCAACACCAATGGCATAAGAAACTTGAATCTCACAACGGTCAGCTAAACCAGCAGCAACTATGTTTTTTGCTACGTAACGTGCTGCGTATGCGGCACTACGGTCAACTTTTGATGGATCTTTACCTGAGAATGCACCACCACCGTGACGAGCAGTACCGCCATATGTATCAACGATAATTTTACGACCTGTTAAACCACAATCACCTACTGGACCACCAATAACAAAGCGACCTGTTGGATTGATATGGAATTTAGTACGTTCAGATAATAGATCTGCTGGTAGTACTGGTTTAATAATCTCTTCCATTACTGCTTCAACTAAGTCTGATTGCTTAATATCTTCACGGTGCTGTGTTGATAATACAACCGCATCGATACCTACAATTTTACCTTGATCATAAGCAAAAGTTACTTGGCTTTTTGCATCTGGGCGTAACCAGTCTAGTTGACCACTTTTACGTACTTCAGCTTGTTTTTTAACAAGACGATGTGCATAAGTAACAGGAGCTGGCATGTAAACTTCAGTTTCATTAGTCGCATAACCAAACATTAAACCTTGGTCACCAGCACCTTGCTCACGTGGGTCAGAGCGATCAACACCTT
The DNA here is from genome assembly GCF_036697365.1 of Psychromonas arctica. GTDB lineage: Bacteria > Pseudomonadota > Gammaproteobacteria > Enterobacterales > Psychromonadaceae > Psychromonas > Psychromonas arctica_A. The sequence continues at coordinate 11,508 of NZ_JBAHZA010000008.1, read as the reverse complement.
GGTTGATATCTGGCGATTGTTTACCAACTACATTTAATACAGCACAAGAATCTGCATCAAAACCCATTTCCGAACTAGTGTAACCAATATCACGTACTGTTTTACGTGTAATTTCTTCAATATCTACCCAAGCATCAGTAGTTATTTCGCCACCTACCATGACCATGCCTGTTTTTACGTAAGTTTCACAAGCAACACGTGCTTTAGTATCTTGTTCTAAAATTGCATCAAGTACCGCATCAGAAATTTGATCGGCGATTTTATCTGGATGACCTTCAGAAACTGATTCTGAAGTAAATAAGTCACGTGACATGTGAACTCCTATTCGGGGTATTTAAATTAAAAGTTTTGGAAGTTTTTACATCTAGACGTCCATAATACATTTTTTTGTAATGGATAACACCCTATTATTTTTAAATAAGATAGAACTGTTTTCATACTTTAATAGTCGTAAAACAGTAAAATTGCTGTTTATTTGTCTTAAATATAGTTTTTCTATGGGTTATACTTGCAACTATTTAAATTTTGCGGTTATGTTTTCCCCTGTCTAATCGAGATCGTTTATGTCTTTGTCGCTCCAATGTAAAATCATGTTTAAAAAAGCACTTTTCTTTGTAAATAATTTACCCCGCTTACATTTTTGGGTAATTATTTCTTTATTTCTATTTTTACTTATTATTAGCTTTATCCCCACTCATGGAGATAAAAATAAAAAGATCAAACGAGAGCTGTCATTACCTATTAGTGAAGCAGCTAAAGGTGATTATGCTGCAGCTGAGCCCCTTGATGTTCTCAACGAAGGCGGTGAAAAGCTGTTTCCTGAGTTCTCTGGCAACCGAGAGGTTCAAAAGACCATTTCCGCTGGCGATACATTAAGCGAGATATTCTCTGATGAAGGGATTTCTGCCGCTGTGCTACAGGAATTATTAGAAGCGGATACAGAGTACCTGCGTTTAGCTAATTTATTGCCAGGCCAAGAAGTACAATTATTAATCAGTCCTGATAATCAGTTATTAGCATTAAAGGTGATTATTGATCGTGCAAATACCCTTAGTTTTGTATTAAAGGATGGTGCTTATGCATCAAAGTTAGATATAAAAAAGGGCGAATGGCGTAATAGCTATTACCAAGGCAGCGTCACTGGTAGCTTTTACGTTAGTGCAAAAAAAAGTGGATTATCTGCTAGTCAAATTCAACAAGTATCAAGTGCCTTACAAGATCAGTTTGATTTCAATCGTCAATTACGGGTAGGCGATACTTTTCATGTGCTAGTCGCTAAACAATATATCGAAGGCGCTTATAGTTTCGATAGTGAGGTGTTGGCGGTCATCATTAAAACAAAGTCGCGTAATTACACTGCCTTCTTAAATGAAGATGGGCGTTATTACGATAAAAACGGCAAAGGATTAACTAAAGCCTACCGTCGTTATCCGGTCAATGGGCATCCTAGAATTAGTTCTCGCTTTAATCCGCGTCGATTACACCCTATTACTAAACGTATTAGCCCTCACAATGGAACCGACTTTGCTGTACCTGTTGGTACAAATGTCTATGCAACCGGAGATGGTGTTGTGGTTCGTGCTGGATATCACCCTGCTGCAGGTAACTACATAGTGATTAAGCATGGTCGTAAATATACAACGCGTTTCTTACACTTAAGTAAAATTCTTGTTCGTAAAGGGCAACGAGTTGAAATGGGTAAGTTGATTGCTAAGTCTGGTAATACAGGGCGCTCTACTGGAGCTCATTTACATTATGAATTCCATGTTTACAATAAACCTGTAGATGCTATGAAGGTGAACTTACCTTTGTCGCAGAAAGTACCTGAAAAAGAACGCAAAGCCTTTAATGAACGTCGTGATCTATCATTACGCGAAATGGGCGAACTGTAATTATATTCTAATCATGCTTAATTTCGTGCTACACGGCATTAAGCATATTATTTTTAGATAGAGAAAACATGTTATGTTATTAAAAAGTGATGCATACGATGCATGCATTGGTTATTTTGCTGATAATCTAAGTATCTTTGAAGGTAGTACTAGACCCGCTACAGGTGAAGTCATTGCAGATATTGTACTAGATGAAGTATCCCAGTTATTAATGAGTTTTTGCGAGCAACAACCACAATTAAGTAATGAAACGCGCTTAATGATCGTCGCTGAAGGGGATAAGTTAGCTGAAGATATTGAACAAATATTAGGGAAGTGTTGGGAATATAAAGCTTCTCAAGCTCAAGTTGAATTTATAAAAGAATATTTCCTACTAGTAAAAAACAGTTTGGATTCACAAGTACCTTACCTATAAATAATTCAAATCTACAATCAAGCTAAAACTAATGAAGTAGTTTTTAGCTTGATTTAAATCCATTATATTCTTATTTAAATAGTGTTATGCAAAGGTATGATGTAAATGTACCACCTCTAATAGCTTATCTTCACGTTCAAATCGGCTTTCTATTACTTGTCCTAATTCAGATAAATCTTGGTCGAAGTTTAGTAAAGTTTGGTCTGATGCATTTTCTGCATAAGTATCATTGAAATTAAGAGCAGTATCCGTAGTGCTGGTTATTTTTGAGTAGAGCTCTTGTGCTTTTTTTAAATTTTCTTCACCATCAAGTTTTGATTTCTCAATAATTTGTTCATAAATTTCAAAGTGCCCCGTAGAGGCATAGTCTAACAGTACTTGGCAAAACTCAGTAATAACTGCTTGTTCAGGTAAACCTCGTTTTTCTTGCTGGTAGGGAGGAAGCCCTGCTAATTTACAATATAAAATAACTAATACTTGTCGTTCATCTAACCAGTTATCTAAGATGGACAACGTTCCACCCCATTCTTCTTTTGCCTGCTTTAGTTTTTTAAGCATGAAACCTCCTGTAAGTGAATCGTCGTCAATGACGTAAGTTAATAAACTAATACCAATCACACTAAGTAACTGATCTATTTTGCTTGTTAAAATAACTTATTTCTTCGTTGTAACTTTCGTAAATAGAACAACTATTTAACTTAAGTTACGCCTTAAACTAAGTCATTTTTCCTGCGCAAAATTTAGATCACTTATTTAATGCAATTGGTATAATTAACGTTAAATAGATATTTAGTTTATGCCACTTGTCAATGATTTAATGTGAACTTATGCTCAATTACCTAATGTATAAGCACAAAATATATATATTTATAGGTGTTTGTATCATTACTGATAATAGTTGAAATGGCTACATTTATTTGATGTTTTTGATGGGCAATTAGTCACGAGCAGGGTTGTTTAATGGCTATGTAATGTTGCATTATACCTAATCATTTTTACAAGAGTAACGTTATGCCTGAATTGACTGTAAAAGAAGATGAAAATGCTTGGTGGTTTCTTTTATCAAAAGGAAAGTTAGTTGCTTTAGATAAAGGTGACTTGATCCCTTTTGGTTGCATCAGCGAATTACCTTTCCCTGGGGACCTCACTAACAACAAACGATTATTAGGTAAGTATCAAGACCAACCATGTTATCTCGTTGATTTACCAGAACCAGTCGACGTTGGCATTGGAGAATATGTTGGATTACGTTCGTTACTAGGGCGTATTGATGATCTACTTTTTGATATGGCAGGTCGTGCCTTTCAAATTAGTCTTTTTTATAAAACTCACCAATTTTGCGGGCAATGCGGGCAAAACATGAATCCCATTGACTGGGAAATTGCAATGAAGTGTTATCATTGTCAGCATCGAGCTTACCCTCGGGTATCGCCTTGTATTATCGTTGCAATTAGGAATAAGAAAAAAATATTACTAGCCTTGCATAGTCGTCATCATAAAGATAATTATCCTGTTTACACGACCCTTGCTGGTTTTACTGAAGCTGGAGAAAGTTTAGAGGCTTGCGTAGAAAGAGAAGTATTTGAAGAGGTAGGTTTAAAGGTAAAAAATATTCAATATGTGAGTAGCCAGCCTTGGCCATTCCCACATTCATTAATGATGGGTTTTATTGCTGATTATGCTTCAGGAGAAATTATTGTCGATCCACATGAGTTAGTAGAGGCAAACTGGTACGACATTGATAATTTACCTCTCGTACCAAAGCATGGCACAATTGCGCGAAAATTAATTGAAAAAACATTAAAACGATGTCGTTAAGCTAGGGCTTAGGTATCGAAGTGATAGGTAATACCAAATTCATTTTTGAAGAAAAGAACGGTATATTCTATCAATAATTTAGAATTATCGTGTAAAAGCTATTAATAGCTAAAATAGAAAAGGTTACTAATGACAGATTTAAAAAACGATCGCTATATTCGTGCTTTGTTAAAGAAAGAAGTAGATAAAACACCTGTCTGGATGATGCGCCAAGCTGGACGCTATTTACCAGAATATAAAGCGACTCGTGCTCAAGCTGGTGATTTTATGTCGTTATGCCGTAATGCTGATTTGGCATGTGAAGTAACCTTACAGCCTTTACGTCGATTTGATTTGGATGCTGCTATTTTATTTTCTGATATTTTAACTATTCCTGATGCAATGGGATTAGGTTTGTATTTTTCTGAAGGTGAAGGTCCGCGATTCGAGCGACCTATTAGCTGTAAAAAAGACGTTGATAACCTTATCATGCCTGATCCTGAAGGTGAGTTGCAGTATGTGATGAACGCGGTTCGCACTATTCGCCGTGATTTGAAAGGCGAAGTGCCATTAATTGGTTTTTCTGGCAGCCCATGGACATTAGCAACTTATATGGTGGAAGGGAGCGGTTCAAAGTTTTTCACTAAAATTAAAAAAATGGCATTTGCTGACCCACAAATTTTACATACATTATTAGACAAGTTAGCTGATTCAGTGATCAGTTACCTTAACGCACAAATTAAAGCGGGTGCACAGTCGGTAATGGTTTTTGATACTTGGGGTGGTATTTTGTCGCCGCGTGATTACCAAGATTTCTCATTACAATATATGCATAAAATTGTTGATGGTTTAATTCGTAATCATGAAGGACAGAAAGTACCTGTTACTCTATTTACTAAGAATGGTGGTCAATGGATAGAGAAGATCGCTGATACAGGTTGTGATGGTATAGGTTTAGATTGGACTATTGATATTAAAGAAGCAAAACAGCGCGTAGGATCACGTGTTGCGCTACAAGGTAATATGGATCCATCTATGTTATATGCCTCACCTGAACGTATTCGAGAAGAGGTGGCGACCATCTTGGAAGGCTATGGTAAGGGCACTGGACATGTGTTTAATCTTGGTCACGGCATTCATTTAGACGTACCGCCAGAAAATGCTAAAGTGTTTGTTGATGCGGTACATGAGTTAAGCACACCTTACCATCAGTAAGCATAAACGTTGTGTAGATTGACCTTATAAAACATGCTTCGGCATGTTTTTTATTTTGCATTGATCTCTCATTTTTAACCCAATAGAGTTAGTTGTTTAATTTTTGAACGATATGATGAAGTCTCATTTATTATTAATGAGGTTAATATGTCTTTGTTTATTGAGTATCAGCAACTAAGCGTTCGCCCTTTCACTGCAGAAGACAAACAAGATTTTGTGCGGCTAGTTCAACACCCTTTATGTATGAAATATAGCATTACAGGAATCTTGTCTGAACAACAGGCGAATGACTGCTTTGATACTTTGCTCAATAATAAAAAACATAAAATGTACGCTATTCAATGTGTTAATAGCGGTTTTGTCATTGGTTGCACGGGGTTACAAGATTGCTTTATTGATGAGCAAATAGAACCTTCCTTCATTATTCGTTTATTACCTGACTTCCATCATCATCAAGATTTACTACCCACCTTGGGATTGCTCGTTAAGCAGCTTCTAGTTGTGTATAAACTATCGGAATTGCAGACTGTCATTTCACAAAATAATCAATTTAATATGCAATTAATGGCTGCGTTAAATTTTGAAAAAACTAAAGAAGTGACATGTCGTGGTATTGCAAGTTACCTTTATAAAATAAAATCATGATCACGGTTATCAGTGAATGACCAAAATTCCTGTCTTTTTTTGATTTTTTATCTAACAAAGTGAATAAAATGCTTTCGATTCGGGTAGAATGCGCGCAAGTTCAACTTTTTGGAAAAGCCAATCAATTGAATGTTTCACCGATGAAAACATTAACCGAGGAATGTGAAAGATAATGGAAAATAGCCGAACAATTAAACGAGCACTGATCAGTGTTTCTGATAAAACTGGTATTGTAGAATTTGCACGTGAATTAGCCGACAAAGGCGTTGATATTCTATCAACTGGCGGTACATGTAAATTACTTGCAGAAAATAATATTAAAGTGACAGAAGTTTCTGATTACACTGGTTTTCCAGAAATGATGGATGGTCGTGTAAAAACATTACATCCTAAAATTCACGGTGGCATTCTTGCTCGTCGCGGTATCGATGAAGATATTATGGCAAGCAATGACATTCAAGCGATTGATATGGTAGTGGTTAACTTATACCCATTCGCAGCAACAGTGGCAAACCCTGATTGCACATTAGAAGACGCTATCGAAAACATCGATATCGGCGGACCAACGATGGTACGTGCAGCGGCAAAAAATCATAAAGATGTTGCTATTGTTGTAAACGCTTCTGACTACGGTCGCATTCTGTCTGAAATGAATGAAAATGATGGAAGCTTAGTTTACAAAACACGTTTTGATTTAGCGATTGCTGCTTATGAGCACACTGCGCAATACGACGGTATGATTGCTAACTATTTCGGTACTATGGTTCCAACTTACGGCGAGAACAATGAAGGCGATGAGGAATCTAAATTTCCACGTACTTTCAACGCTCAATTCCAGAAAAAACAAGATATGCGCTATGGTGAAAACTCTCACCAAGCAGCAGCTTTTTATGTTGAAAACAATATTCAAGAAGCCTCTGTTTCAACAGCAACACAGTTACAAGGTAAAGCTTTATCTTATAACAACATCGCTGACACTGATGCAGCACTAGAATGCGTTAAAGAATTCTCTGAACCAGCTTGTGTGATAGTTAAACACGCAAACCCATGTGGTGTTGCTGTTGCAGGTACTATTCTTGATGCTTACGAAGGTGCGTACAAAACAGACCCAACGTCTGCATTCGGCGGTATCATAGCTTTTAACCGTGAGTTAGATGCAGTTACCGCAGAAGCAATTACTTCACGTCAATTTGTTGAAGTGATTATTGCACCTTCAGTGAGCAAAGAAGCTGCTGAAATAGTGGCAACGAAAAAGAACTTACGCTTATTAGAATGTGGTGAATGGGCTGAGCAAACAACTGAGTTTGATATCAAACGTGTAAACGGTGGTTTATTAGTACAAGATCGTGACCAAGGTATGGTCGGACTAGATGACTTGAAAGTTGTGTCTAAACGTCAACCGACAGAATCAGAAATGAGCGATTTACTGTTTAGCTGGAAAGTCGCTAAGTTTGTTAAATCAAACGCTATTGTATACGTTAAAAACAGTACAACAGTAGGTGTAGGCGCAGGTCAAATGAGCCGTGTTTACAGTGCTAAAATTGCCGGTATTAAAGCATCTGATGAAAACCTAGTGGTTGAAGGTTCAGTAATGGCTTCTGATGCATTCTTCCCATTCCGTGACGGTATTGATGCCGCTGCTGAAGCGGGTATTAGTTGTGTTATCCAACCAGGCGGTTCAATGCGTGATGACGAAGTTATCGCGGCTGCCGATGAACATAATATGGCAATGGTGTTTACGGGAATGCGTCACTTCCGTCATTAATCTCGCTGGGTGTCGCACTTATTGTCTGAACTCCGCATTTGCGCCTGATTTCAGAAAAGTTGCTTAACCCAAACAAGATTAATCTATTTGAATATTGCAAGGCGAACCTATGTTCGTCTTTATTCTTTTAAAGAAAATATTTTAAGGTTTCTAAAATGAATATATTGATTATTGGTAATGGCGGTCGTGAACATGCATTAGCATGGAAAGCGGCACAAAACCCTGAAGTTAAAAACGTGTTTGTTGCTCCTGGTAATGCAGGTAGCGCACTAGAAGATAAAGTCTCTAACGTTAATATTGGCGTAGAAGATATCGATGCATTGGTGGCCTTTGCTCAAGAAAATAATGTAGAGCTAACGATTGTTGGCCCTGAAGCACCTTTAGTTATTGGTGTGGTTGATGCTTTCCGTGAAGCAAAATTAGCGTGTTTTGGGCCTACTAAAGGCGCAGCACAGCTAGAAGGCTCTAAAGCTTTCACTAAAGACTTTTTAGCGCGTCATGATATTCCAACGGCTTGGTACGAAAACTTCACTGAAATTGAGCCTGCTTTGGCTTATGTTCGTGAGAAGGGCGCACCTATTGTTATTAAAGCCGATGGTCTTGCTGCTGGTAAAGGCGTAATTGTAGCGATGACGTTACAAGAAGCTGAAGATGCGATTCAAGATATGTTAGCGGGTAATGCCTTTGGTGAAGCTGGACACCGTGTGGTGATCGAAGAGTTTCTTGATGGTGAAGAAGCGTCGTTTATTGTTATGGTAGACGGTGAAAATATTGTACCAATGGCTACTAGCCAAGATCATAAACGTGTTGGTGATGGGGATACTGGTCCAAATACTGGCGGTATGGGGGCTTATTCTCCCGCTCCAGTAGTAACTCAAGAAATGCATGATCGTATTATGGATCTAGTGATTCGCCCTACAGTACAAGGAATGGCTGCTGAAGGTAATACTTACACTGGTTTCTTATATGCGGGTCTTATGATCATGGCTGATGGCACGCCTAAGGTGATTGAATATAACTGCCGCTTTGGTGATCCAGAAACTCAACCTATTATGCTACGCATGAAGTCTGATATCGTTACTTTATGTTTAGCAGGTGTTAATGGAGAGCTTGATGGTATGGTTGCAGAGTTTGATACTCGTGCTGCCATCGGGGTGGTATTAGCTGCAGGTGGTTACCCAGCTGATTACTCTAAAGGCCATGTTATCTCTGGTATTCCAGAGGCCGCTGAAGGGCTTAAAGTGTTCCATGCCGGTACAGCAGAAAAAGATGGTCAAGTAGTGACTAGCGGCGGTCGAGTACTGTGTGCAACAGCATTGGGCAATACAGTTACAGAAGCGCAACAGAAGGCTTATGAATTAACTAAGAAAATTAGTTGGGATGGTATGTTCCATCGTAATGATATTGCTTACCGTGCAATTGCACGTGAGAATGAGAAGTAATTATTCAATAAGTAAATAGCTGATTATAAAAAGCCCCGTTATCAATCCAGATAACGGGGCTTTTTTATAGATGATTGTATAAATATCTAATTGAAACTATTAAGAAGCAATACGAATAGGTGAAAGTACGTATCTATTTGCCCATGCCGCAATAACATCTGCTGCATATTCAGCATCTTCTTTTTTCGTTAACAAATGATCTGCGTTATCTAAGCTTACAAAGCTCTTAGGATGTAATGCTGCTTGGTAGATTTTTTCAGCTTCCTTTATGCTAACCGTATTATCAATAGGTGAGTGCATAACTAATAGAGCGCGCTTCAGTTTGCTAATATGACTGTTTCCATAACTATTAATATCATCTAAAAATTGTTTTTGTATAGTGAAATCACGCCCTGCTAAGTTAACCTTTGCAGCACCTTTTGTGTTGATCTCATCGATATGTTCAGAAAAGTTATGCGCAACGTGTGCTGCATCTGAAGGAGCGCCTATAGTCACTACTGCAACTGTTTCTAGTAATTTATTTGCAACACCTAATACAGCTGCACCGCCTAGACTATGACCGATCAATAGCTTAGGAGCTTCATACTCGGTACGTAAGAAATCAGCTGCTGCCACTAAATCACGAACATTAGATGAGAAGTTAGTATTTGAGAAATCCCCTGCACTACTGCCTAGCCCAGTAAAATCAAAACGGAAAACAGCAATCCCTTTTGCTGTTAATGCTTTACTGATACGCGATGCTGCTGCGACATCTTTACTACAGGTAAAACAGTGAGCAAATAGCGCGTAAAATTTAATGTCAGATGCTGGTGTTTCTAAAACACCGCTAAGCATGTTACTTCCATTAGTAAATTCTACCTTTTGGCGCATGCCGGACTCCTTATGAGTAATAAATTATGTTGATAAATAGAAATGCATATTAGATCACATTTTTAGTGAAATTAACATGAATATTGACATTATTTAACATTTTTGAAACAAAAAGATTGCAGATAGAAAATATGGGGAAGGTGTACATAAAAAAACCCTCTAAAAAGAGGGTTTAATATAATTAAACATTAACAATAAGTCATAGGCGCTATGACAAAAATAATGATTATTTGTTTACAGATTCTTTAAGCGCTTTGCCAGCAACAAAAGCAGGAACGTTAGCTGCTTTAATTTCAATGTCTGCACCAGTTTGTGGGTTACGACCTGTACGTGCTGCACGATGATTTACTTTGAATGTACCAAAGCCGATTAGTTGAACTGGTTCGCCATCTTTTAGACTGTCAGTAACACTAGCTAAAATTTGTTCTAAAGCTGCTTTAGCTTGTACTTTAGTTAGGTCTGCTTTTTCTGCGATGTCTGCTACAAGTTGAGTTTTGTTCATTATTTGACTTCCGTTAGTATAAAAATATGCGTAAGAATTTAAACACTTATTTAATGTATTGCATTCATTCCTTGCAAGTAAAGCATAATCACTTTAAAAATGAAGAAACGAGCAATTTATTTAGCTTAATGTGTTAAAAATCACAAAATTATAATGATTTCGCGCGATTCTACAGCGTTGAGATACCAATGCTAGTACTTTCTAACGCCTTGATATGGACTCTTATTGATTTAATAAGTTCAGGACTACGTTCATTTTCTAACATATCAAGTAAAGTCTCTTGCAGCGCTAGTTGCTCAATAAATAATGGCTCTTGTAGTAACTCTTCTTCGTTAATCTCTTGATCCGTTTGTAATTCAATGAAGCTAGCAATAGTTGCAAAGCTAGTTTGGCTTGCATTAAGTGCTTCTTCTTTTGATTTTGTAGTAAAAGAGTTAAAGATGCATTGCGTGATAACACAATAGTCAACGGCCGGATAAACACCATAAAAATCGTAATCACTCGTTTCAGGGATAATGGCATTAAAATTTTCTTCTTGAATCGTAAAATTAATTTTTGCACCTTTTACGGTCATTTTTTCCCAAAATAGTTGTAGGATATTTTCAGCGATACTAGCATTTTCGCTTTCAATTGCTTGGCTAAACATAGTGAAATGTGTGATATTTTGCTCTGCTAAAGCCATACAGAATACGCTTTGTTGCCAAGCTTGTAGATTCGTCAGGCGGTCATTAATGGAAAGCGATAACATAATCGTCCTATTGGTACTTTCAAAATAAGTTAAGATTATAGGCAAATCAACAATCTGTCTTTATATATTTGATTCTTTTAATGAATAGTTGATTTGAAAATGATCAGGTTCATCTCTGAGAATAGGTTAATTTAAGAAATTGTCCCGTCCTGATATAGGTTGACAGTATTTTAATTAAAACGCCTGGTGTACTTCATCGGGCGTTTTATATTTTAAG
>NZ_JBAHZA010000064.1:0-731 GCF_036697365.1 Psychromonas arctica | reverse complement strand
TCAACCGTCACTGTCACGGTTTCTGTATTGCCATCTTCATTAGTGTACGTAAATTCGTCTTCACCATTGAAGTCTGCATCTGGTGTGTAGGTCACGGTACCGTCAGCGTTAATCGCTACTGTCCCGTTAGTACCATCGGTGACTGACGCAACCGGTGAAACTTCACCATCGGCATCCGTATCATTTGCGACGACATCGATAACTACTGGGGTATCTTCATCAGTTGTTGCGCTGTCAGCTACTAATACTGTGTCATCAGCAATCGGATCAACCGTCACTGTCACGGTTTCTGTATTGCCATCTTCATTAGTGTACGTAAATTCGTCTTCACCATTAAAGTCTGCGTTTGGCGTGTAAGTCACGGTGCCGTCAGCGTTAATCGCAACAGTCCCGTTCGTGCCGTCTGTCACTGATGCAACCGGTGAAACTTCACCATCTGCATCGCTGTCATTTGCGACAACATCGATAACTACCGGCGTATCTTCATCAGTCGTTGCGCTATCTGCGACTAATACTGTGTCATCGGCCACTGCTTCAACTGTTACTGTGACCGTTTCTGTATTGCCATCTTCATTGGTGTAAGTAAATTCGTCTTCACCATTAAAGTCTGCGTTTGGCGTGTAAGTCACGGTGCCGTCAGCGTTAATCGCAACGGTCCCGTTCGTGCCGTCTGTTACTGACGCAACAGGAGATGTGACACCATCTGCATCGGTATCATTTGCAACGACATC
>NZ_JBAHZA010000063.1:0-734 GCF_036697365.1 Psychromonas arctica | reverse complement strand
GAAGACACGCCAGTGGTTATCGATGTCGTCGCAAATGATACGGATGCCGATGGTGTCACATCTCCTGTTGCGTCAGTAACCGATGGCACGAACGGAACCGTTACGATTAACGCTGACGGTACCGTGACTTACACGCCAGATGCAGACTTTAATGGTGAAGACGAATTTACTTACACTAATGAAGATGGCAATACAGAAACGGTGACAGTGACGGTTGAACCAGTGGCCGATGACACAGCATTAGTAGCTGATTCAGCAACGACTGATGAAGATACCCCAGTGGTGATTGATGTCGTTGCAAATGATACCGATGCAGATGGTGTCACATCTCCTGTTGCGTCAGTAACAGACGGCACAAACGGGACTGTAGCAATTAACGCTGACGGTACCGTGACCTACACGCCAAACGCAGACTTCAATGGTGAAGACGAATTTACTTACACTAATGAAGATGGCAATACAGAAACAGTCACAGTGACGGTTGATCCAGTTGCCGATGACACAGTATTAGTAGCAGACAGCGCAACAACTGATGAAGATACACCAGTGGTTATCGATGTCGTTGCAAATGATACCGATGCAGATGGTGTCACATCTCCTGTTGCGTCAGTCACCGATGGTACAAACGGGACAGTAGCGATTAACGCTGACGGTACCGTGACTTACACTCCAGATGCAGACTTCAATGGTGAAGACGAATTTACGTACACTAATGAAGATGGCAATACAGAAAC
>NZ_JBAHZA010000062.1:0-773 GCF_036697365.1 Psychromonas arctica | reverse complement strand
AACCGTTATCACAGTGACCGCGAGTGATGCGGCGGGTAATAGTGCAACGAATACTGGCACCGTTGAAGTAGATACAATTGGTTTAAATGTCAGTATCGATGCCTTAGTGACCAATGATACGTCACCGGCGCTAAGCGGTAGCATTGATGATGACACAGCAACTGTGATTGTCACGGTGAATGGTGTTGATTACAGTGCTGTTAATAACGGCGATGGCACTTGGAGTTTAGCAGCTGATATCTTACCTGATTTAGCGGAAGGTGAGGTTGAGATCAGTATCTCGGCAAGTGATCAAGCAGGCCATACGGATACTGCAACCACCGCGATTGAAGTGGATACTACAGCCCCTGTAGTGACTGTAGATTCAGCTATTACCACGGATAATACCCCTGTTATTACTGGCTCTATTGACGACCCAACGGCAACCGTCGTGGTGACGGTCAATGTTGGCGGTGAAGAATATACAGCAACAAATAACACCGATGGCACCTGGATATTAGTAGATAACACCTTACCAACATTAGATGATGGTGAAACCGTTATTACAGTGACAGCAACCGATGCGGCAGGTAATAGCGCAACCAATACTGGCACCGTTGAAGTAGATACAACGGGTTTAAATGTGAGTATCGATGCCTTAGTAACGAATGATACGTCACCGGCGTTAAGTGGCAGCATTGATGATGCTACGGCGACTGTGATTGTTACTGTCAATGGTATTGACTACACGACTGTCAATAACGGCGATGGCACTTGGAGTTTAGCAGCTGATA
>NZ_JBAHZA010000061.1:0-797 GCF_036697365.1 Psychromonas arctica | reverse complement strand
TACACTAATGAAGATGGCAATACAGAAACGGTCACAGTGACGGTTGATCCAGTGGCCGATGACACAGTATTAGTAGCCGATTCAGCAACGACTGATGAAGATACGCCAGTGGTGATTGATGTCGTTGCAAATGATACGGATGCAGATGGCGTCACATCACCTGTTGCGTCAGTGACAGACGGCACGAACGGGACAGTAGCGATTAACGCTGACGGCACCGTGACTTACACACCAAACGCAGACTTTAATGGTGAAGACGAATTTACGTACACTAACGAAGATGGCAATACAGAAACGGTCACAGTAACAGTTGAACCAGTGGCCGATGACACAGTATTAGTCGCGGACAGCGCAACAACTGATGAAGATACGCCAGTGGTTATCGATGTCGTCGCAAATGATACGGATGCAGATGGTGTCACATCTCCTGTTGCGTCAGTAACAGACGGCACGAACGGGACAGTAGCGATTAACGCTGACGGCACCGTAACTTACACACCAAACGCAGACTTTAATGGTGAAGACGAATTTACTTACACTAATGAAGATGGCAATACAGAAACCGTGACAGTGACGGTTGATCCAGTGGCCGATGACACAGCATTAGTAGCCGATTCAGCAACGACTGACGAAGATACCCCAGTAGTTATCGATGTAGTCGCAAATGATACCGATGCAGATGGTGTCACATCTCCTGTTGCGTCAGTCACCGATGGTACAAACGGGACAGTAGCGATTAACGCTGACGGTACCGTGACTTACACTCCAGATGCAGACTTCAATGGTGAAGACGAATT
>NZ_JBAHZA010000060.1:0-802 GCF_036697365.1 Psychromonas arctica | reverse complement strand
GTCGAAGATACAACGGCCACCGTGGTGGTAACCGTGGACGGCATCGAATACGCAGCAACTAACAATGCGGATGGGTCTTGGACTTTAGCGGATAACACACTCCCTGCATTGGATGATGGTGAAACCCTTATCACAGTAACAGCAACTGATGCAGCAGGTAACGACGCGACGAACACAGGCACAATCAACGTCGATACCGTAGGTATTAACGTCAGTGTTGATGCGTTAGTGACCAATGATACGTCACCAGCGTTAAGCGGTAGCATTGATGATGCGACAGCGACCGTGATTGTTACTGTCAATGGTGTTGATTACAACGCAGTGAATAACGGCGATAACACCTGGAGTTTAGCAGCGGATACGATTGCCGAATTAGCCGAAGGCGACGTTGTGATCAGTGTGTCTGCGAGCGATGAAGCGGGCCATACGGATAGCGCAACCACGACGATTGAAGTGGATACTACCGCTCCAATAATTAGCGTCGACTCTCTCACTACCACTGATAATACGCCAATGTTAACGGGTAATGTTGATGATACTACTGCTGTAGTTATCGTGACAGTCAATGACATCGAGTACGAAGCAACTAACAATGCGAATGGGTCGTGGACTTTAGCGGATAATACACTCCCTGCATTGGATGATGGTGAAACCATTATCACAGTGACAGCAACCGATGCAGCAGGTAACGACGCGACGAACACAGGCACAATCAACGTCGATACCGTAGGTATTAACGTCAGTGTTGATGCGTTAGTGACCAATGATACGTCACCAGCGTTAAGCGGTAGCATTGATGATG
>NZ_JBAHZA010000059.1:0-816 GCF_036697365.1 Psychromonas arctica | reverse complement strand
CGGTGTTGAATACAGTGCTATTAATAACGGCGATGGCACTTGGAGTTTAGCGGCTGATACATTACTTACATTAGAAGAAGGTGATGTTGAGATCAGTGTTATTGCTGAAGATAATTTAGGTAATAGTGATAATACTATAAAAGTAATACAAATTGATTCAACGGCCCCTGTGGTTAGCGTAGATTCAACTATTACCACCGATAACACACCAGTATTAACGGGCAGCGTAGACGACACGACAGCTGTAGTTGTGGTGACAGTGAATGAGGTTGGGTATACAGCTACCAACAATGCGGATGGGTCGTGGACTTTAGCGGATAACACACTCCCTGTATTAGATGATGGTGAAACCGTTATTACAGTGACCGCTTCAGATGCGGCGGGTAATAGCGCAACCAATACTGGCACTATTGAAGTCGATACAACGGGCCTCAATTTAAGTATTGATGCCTTAGTGACTAACGATACTTCACCTGCCTTAAGCGGCAGCATTGATGACGCAACGGCCACCGTGATTGTGACGGTCAATGGTATTGAATATGGTGCAACAAATAACGGCGATGGTACTTGGGTTTTAGCGGCTGATACCTTACCTGATTTAGCGGAAGGTGAGGTTGATATCAGTGTTTCAGCAAGTGATGAAGCGGGCCATACGGATAGCGCAACCACGACGATTGAAGTTGATAGCACCGCACCAATAATTAGCGTCGACTCTCTCACTACCACTGATAATACGCCAATGTTAACGGGTAATGTCGAAGATACAACGGCCACCGTGGTGGTAACCGTGGACGGCATCGAATACGCAGCAACTAA
>NZ_JBAHZA010000058.1:0-822 GCF_036697365.1 Psychromonas arctica | reverse complement strand
ATTATGAAATCGTAGATGGTACGGTTGTCTTAACAGAAGCGGGGGCAGAACTTGTCAATAGTGGCGAAGAATTACCTGCATTTACACTAACACCAAATGACGGTACTACTGACGGTGAAGCCGCAACTGTTGAGCCAGGTGTTACTACTACCAATGATGCACCAGAAATAACTATCACTAGCAGCAATGACTTCACTGAAGATGACGGCAGTGCCGTTGAAGGTGCTGTGGTTGCGACGTTCGAAACAACAGACGAAGACGGTGACGAGGTTACTGTTACATTAAGCGATACCGTAAATTATGAAATCGTAGATGGTACAGTTGTCTTAACAGAAGCGGGCGCAGAACTTGTCAATAGTGGCGAAGAATTACCTACATTTACATTAACACCAAATGACGGCACTACTGACGGTGAAGCCGCAACTGTTGAGCCAGGTGTTACTACTAGCAATGATGCACCAGAAATAACTATTACTAGCAGCAATGACTTCACTGAAGATGACGGCAGTGCCGTTGAAGGTGCTGTGGTTGCGACGTTTGAAACAACAGACGAAGACGGTGACGAGGTTACTGTTACATTAAGCGATACCGTAAATTATGAAATCGTAGATGGTACAGTTGTCTTAACAGAAGCGGGCGCAGAACTTGTCAATAGTGGCGAAGAATTACCTGCATTTACACTAACACCAAATGACGGCACGGTAGACGGTGAAGCCGCAACTGTTGAGCCAGGTGTTACTACTAGCAATGATGCACCAGAAATAACTATTACTAGCAGCAATGACTTCACTGAAGATGACGGCAGTGCCGTTGAAGGTGCTG
>NZ_JBAHZA010000007.1:0-200411 GCF_036697365.1 Psychromonas arctica | reverse complement strand
GTTCCAGCTTCATCTCGTATTCATAGCGAAGAAGATGAGCGTCCAATTGGTCGTCTATTAGTAGATGCGACTTTCAGTCCTGTTGAGCGTATTGCTTACAGTGTTGAATCAGCTCGTGTTGAACAACGTACCGATTTAGACAAGCTTGTTATCGATATGGAAACAGATGGTACTTTAGAGCCTGAAGAAGCAATTCGTCGCGCAGCTACAATTTTAGCTGAGCAATTAGACGCATTTGTTGATTTGCGCACTACTTATGAAGCACCAGTAGCTGAAGCTAAACCTGAGTTTGATCCAATTCTTTTACGCCCAGTAGATGATTTAGAACTAACTGTTCGTTCTGCTAACTGTTTGAAAGCAGAGTCGATTCACTATATCGGTGATCTAGTACAACGTACTGAAGTTGAACTTCTAAAAACGCCTAATTTAGGTAAGAAGTCTCTAACTGAAATCAAAGATGTTCTTGCTTCACGTGGACTGTCTCTAGGCATGCGCTTAGAAAACTGGCCACCAGCAAGTTTAATCGAAGATTAGTCTAAAACCGACTTACGAATAATAAGGATTAGGTTATGCGCCATCGTCAAAGTGGACGTCAACTTAACCGAAACAGCAGCCACCGTCAGGCTATGTTTCGTAATATGGCAATCTCTATTGCTACGCACGAAGTTATTAAAACTACAGTGCCAAAAGCAAAAGAATTGCGTCGTGTAATTGAGCCATTAATTACATTAGCTAAAACGGATAGCGTTGCTAACCGTCGTTTAGCATTTGCTCGTCTTCGTGATGATGCAGTAGTGGCAAAATTATTTAATGAACTAGGTCCTCGCTACGCGACTCGTCCTGGTGGTTACACTAGTATCATTAAATGTGGTTTCCGTACTGGCGATAAAGCTCCTATGGCTTACATCCAGTTCGTTGACCGTCCAGTTGTAGCGGACGAAGAAGCGTAAGCTTCTTTATAGTTGCAAGAAAAAAGCCGAACTTATGTTCGGCTTTTTTGTGTCTGAAATTAAAGCTATCTTGTACTCTTAAGATAGCTTATGTGCGGTTAAGTGTATTCGTCTAAACGTTTTTGTACCGCTCTATTGATCACTTCTGCTAACTTATCAAAGCAAGCTTGTCGTGCACTGTTATTGCGGCTTAGTAATACTATCTGGCGAGATGGCACTGGCGGCTCAAACGGAATATATTTTACACCTGCCTGATTACGATTTAGTGGGATAGCTAATTGAGGTAGTAATGTCACCCCGTTTTCAGCACTTATCATATGTCGTAATGTTTCTAAACTCGTTGCCTTAAAGCTATTGTCTTCAATTGCGCCTGCGGCAAAGCAAAACCCTAAAGCTTGATCGCGTAAACAATGGCCATCCGCTAGCATTAGTACATGTTCACCACTCAGTTCTTGTAAACTAATTTGACGTTGATTAGACCAGGCATGTTTATCAGATAATGCGAGTTCTAAAGGCTCATCATAAAGTACTAACTGATTAAATTGTTCCATATCAGGCATCAAAGCTAGCATTAAACAATCTAATTCACCTTCTTCTAATTGTTTGATAAGCGTTTGTGTTTGGTTTTCATGTAAATAGAGCTCTAAATCAGGAAAAGCCTCTTTCATTACCGGAACAATTAATGGTAATAGGTAAGGAGCTACTGTCGGAATAAGTCCAATATGCAATGTGCCACGCATCGGTTCATTATGACTTTTTGCTATCTCTTTTAACGACTTAGCTTCCAATAGAATTGTTTTAGCTTTAGCTACGATATCAAGACCAGCAGGAGTGAAGATAACCTTTCTTGAAGATCGCTCCATTAATTGAACATTAAGTTCCTCTTCTAACTTTTTGATTTGACCGCTTAATGTTGGTTGACTGACAAAACATCTATCAGCGGCTTTTCTAAAATGTTTTAATTCTTCTAAAGCAATCAGGTATTCGAGATCTCTGAAATTCATAACATTAACCTTACACAATATATAATACTTTTATCCTAACATATCCCACTATCAGTGTTATTGGATTATTTAGCACTTAAGGGGTAAATATAGGCATAGGAAAGCAATTTCTTATTTATTTGAAGTTAACTAGCATTCCTTCATTATCTTTTTAGTAAAGATGTCTTAAACTCTACTTTATATCTGGATATTTCTAATATTAATCTACATATTTTGCTCATTTCTGGTTAGTATTATTTTAGTTTGTGTTAATGTTTAGTTCATACGGATATTTAAATCTATTTGCTTATATTAATTGCAGTAAACCTTCTGCAACTCTATTTTGAAAAGGAATTCCCATGAAGTGGTACCAAGTTCTATCCATCGCATTATTAACCTCACTATTATTTGCGTGTGGAGGAGGTGGTGATGGCGGTTTAAGTTTAGGTGGCAGCAGTTCTACTGATACGACCGATTCAACTGATTCTGACGATACAGATACAACTGAATCGCCTGATTCAACTGATTCACTCTCTTTGAGCTCTGTATTATATCTTTGTCCTAGTGATTGGGATCAAGACGATGGTACAGATTCTTGTACGGAAACGACTGAAGTATCAGAAGTTAATCCTGGAATACTCGCTGTTACTTTATTATTAAATGGTCAGGCGGTTGTTGATAGCAATCAGATTATTTCGGCAACAACGACTCTTGGAGAGCTTTCTGTCGACACTGCACTAACCAATAGTGAAGGTGTTGCGTATTTTACAGTTACTTCAGGTGATACGTTAGGAGCAGGTCGAATTTCTTTAGAAACCGATGCTTTTGAAGATGATATTGGTTCAGTAACTGATGATGAAATTAATTTTGAAATCACAGAAGAAGATTTTGAAATTACCATTGAAAATGAGCTTAATGGCGTTTCATTAGCTCAAAATGCATCAACTTTGATTACCGTTAGTTTAACCCTAGACGGTGAAGCTTATACATCACCTGTTGAAGTTACTTTTACTTCTTCATGTGCTGAAGATGAGACTGCTAATTTAGATGAAACGGTAACGACTAGTAATGGTATTGCTCAAGCAACATACCAAGCAGTTGGTTGTACTGGTGACGATACGATTACGGCATCAACGGATCTTAATAGCATCTCAGTAACTACTACGATCAATGTTGCTAGTTCTGCAGCAAACAGTATTCGCTTCATCAGCGCAACTCCAACAGATATTGCTATTGAAGGTACAGGTGGTGCTGATCGTCAAGAAACCTCTACAGTGATTTTTGAAGTCGTAGATATTAATGGTTCTGCGAGTTCTTTACAGAATGTTACTTTTTCATTAAACAATGCACCATCAGGTACAACACTTAGTGTCGATGAAGCAACGACTAACAGTGATGGACAAGTGTCTGTTATTGTTAAAGCGGGTAATGTTGCTGGACCAGTTAGAGTTCAGGTTGAAGTTACTGATTCTGAACCTTTAATTTCTAGTATTTCCGATCAACTTGTTATTTCTACCGGTTTACCAGATCAAGATAGTTTTTCATTTGCTCTTGAAGATCACTCTCCTGAATCATTAGGAATTGATGGGGTAACGGTATCTGCTAGCGTATTACTTGCTGATAGGTTTAATAACGCAGTGCCAGACGGTACGACTATTTTCTTTGATACGGAAGGTGGTGCGATTCGCGATGCAGAGACGGGTACGACAGGGGCTTGTACTACTTCTGGTAGTGGTTGTTCAGTAAACTGGGTTTCACAAAATCCGCGTCCAGAAGGGAATATGCTAACCAATTTTAACGATACTGATCAATGTGGTTATTTTGCATTTGCCCCTACAGGTTTAAATTCAACAGGCCCTTGTATCGAACTTGATGAGGATGGTTATGTTGGTATGGGGAAACCATGGGGTGGGCGAGTAACTATTACTGCTTATACACCGGGTGAAGAGAACTTTGTTGATAATGATGGAGATGGTTTATTTACTTCAGCCGATACATTTGATGAAGTTAATGATGACCTTTCTGAAGTCTTCTTTGATGATAATGAAAATGGAACTTATGATTTCGGTGAAGAGGAGTATCAAGACATTGATGGGAGCCTTGATTACTCTTCTACGAATACAAAATATAATGGTACTTTATGTGATGATGGAACTTGTACAAAAGAACTGGTACACGTTCGTGACCAACAGATTCTAATCATGGCTTCTAGCGATCAATATATCCGTGTTCAAGATAGTAGTGGAACGGATATTGGAGAGATAGATATTAGTGATGCTAGTATCGAATCTTACAAAGTAACTGCTTATTTTGCAGATATCTATAACAATAGACCGCCAACAGGTACCACAATTAATGTCTCTACAGATAATGGACAACTATCAGGACAAACATCGTGGGAAGTCAGCAGTAGCAGTGCTATTGGTCCTTACCAAATTGAATTTACAGTCATTCAAGAAGATACTGCAAATGATAAAACCTTCGATATTCTATCAATTGAATTAGAAACACCTGAGGGTGGAACGCTAACATTCGAAATGGATGTACGTGACGCTGGTTAACTTCGTTTAGTTATTAAATATATTAAGGAGCTTCGGCTCCTTTTTTCTTACCTGCTTTTTGATAAATTTAACTTTGTGGCATACTTCCTGCTTTTATAAAACTGTGCAACAATTTATTGGCAGGAGCTATTATGAAACAATTTTTACATCGCATAACAGAGCAACAAGGGATCACCACTACTATGATGTGGATGTGTGTTAGTTGTGCTGTTTTATTAATTATTCCAAGTTCATTATTTTCTCTCAATAATTCAGACCTTTTACCCGCTTCTTATGCCCCTTATATGTGGGTGTTAACTTTATTAACCGGTTGTTACTTGCTGACACGGCTATTATCATTTTCTTTTTCAGGGTTAAAAGAGTATTACTTGAGCCAGCGCTTAGTTGTGCGTAGAAATAAGATGATTCGTCAATTAGACTTTGAAGAGAAAGCCTTATTACGTGAATTTATTATTCAACGTAAAACGGTGTTGGCTTTGCCGCTAACTGAACCAGCGGTGAGTAACTTATTAGCTTCTGGCGTTTTAGCACCGGCTTTTGAAACACAAGAGATTAAAGGCAGTAGTCGTATTATTAAGCTGTCAATTGCTATTGAAGCAAGAGAAAAATTGACTCATAAGGTAATAGGTCTACCTGTTGGAAAATTGACAGAGACTGAAGCTGAGGTATTGAAAGCAGCACGCCCACAATATGCACGCAATAACTATATCTCACTGAACTAATGTCTCTTTTTATTAGTACTTTTCAAGCAGTGTTATAACAACACTTTTCTGACACTGCTTTAGCCAAGCCCAAATTTTCTATATAATAAACTCTTTTATAACTTCTTTGTGTGAGAGAGTATGACTCCTGAACGTTTTGCCCGTATAACTTCCATGTTAAACCGCCGTCAACCAGACCTAACCGTTTTTATGGAACAGGTGCACATGCAGCATAACTTAGCTGCTATCGTTCGTACAGCGGACGCTATGGGCATTAATAATGTACATGCTACATGGGATATTGATTCGACACGTATTTCACGAAATGTTGCATCAGGTAGTCAGAAATGGGTTAATGTACATTCTCATGATACGGTACAAGATGCTGTGGCAGTAATGCGTGAACAAGGTATGCAGATTATCGCAACTAATTTATCAGCTACTGCGATTGATTTTCGAGAAGTGGATTACACCAAACCTACTGCTATTTTAATGGGACAAGAGAAGTATGGCATTAGTGATGAAGCGCTAGCGCTAGCTGATCAGGATGTGATTATCCCGATGGTTGGAATGTGTCAGTCTTTGAACGTATCTGTTGCATCTGCATTAATTATGTATGAGGCACAACGTCAGCGTGAAATTGCTGGTATGTATGATCAAGTTTGCCAATTACCTAAAGAAGAACAACACCGTATTTTATTTGAAGGTGGTCATCCCATCTATCGTCAATTATGTCGAGAAAAAAGCTTACCTTACCCACCATTAGACGAAGAAGGTCAAATTGCTGCTTCTGAAGATTGGTGGAATGCCATCCGTGGACGTAAATAATTAAAGGAGAACGTTTAATGAGCTTATACCAAGACCGTTTATTAACGGAAGGCATACGTATCATTGAAAAAAGTACTCCATCAGATCAGTTTCATGCCGATTACGCTGAGTTAAGCTTTGAGCAAGCTTTAACAAAGCGTACAAAATTAGCTGAATTACGCTATCAAATTTCGCCTGTTTTAAAGCACTTTCATCAGCTGTTTACGGTGTTTTACAGTTTGCTATGTATTTTGTTTTTCATCATAGGTGCCTCTAGCGTATCTCAGCTGTTAGTTAATC
Organism: Psychromonas arctica; assembly: GCF_036697365.1. GTDB lineage: Bacteria > Pseudomonadota > Gammaproteobacteria > Enterobacterales > Psychromonadaceae > Psychromonas > Psychromonas arctica_A. The sequence continues at coordinate 194,109 of NZ_JBAHZA010000007.1, read as the reverse complement.
AAAGCAATTCCCAGATTAACTTCTTTTGGGCGATTGTGTTATTTCTTGCCCCTAATCTATTGTCTCTTATTATATGGCTATTTGTTTTTTTTAAACCTGGTGCGTTACGTTCATCTTGGTTAGCCAATATTAGCCTTTCGCTTATTTCATTATTAGATAAATTACTGCATAAACCTCATGACCAGCACCCATATTATACAACGCTGTTTCGCTATTATTTCGAGCATCAGTTTGGTACTTATTTGGGGCGTGCCCGTATTTCCTTAGTAAGCCATTTATGGTGGAGTTGTTATTTAATGGGGGCGACTTTATCTTTGCTATTAGTCTTAGCAACACATCAAGTTGACTTTATTTGGCAAACCACGATTTTAAGTGAAGATGTGTTCATGCAAATAACACAGCTATTAACAGCTATGCCTGATGCATTAGGGATCACCGTGCCAAATATGAATGATGTAGCACAAGCGAGTATTGGTGCGGTTAACTCTTTAAGTTCAGCACAAGAAAATAGAGTGAGTTGGGCTAACTTATTAATTTTTAGTTTAACGATTTATGCATTACTGCCTCGCGTTATATTGATGCTATTTTTTAAACAACGAGTGAAGTCTAAGCAGAGCCATTATCAAATTAACTTTTCGTTACCATATTATGTGCAATTAAAAGGGCAATTACAGCCTGTTAGTAGCCGCTCTTTTATTAGTGATCCTGATTCACAGAGTGAAGACAATATAGATTTAGCAGCTCATAATACTTTGTCAGGCAATAATGATTTTCCAACAGATGCTTTACCACTCGCGGTTGAGTTAAATGGGGCATTATTAAATAGTGTCCGAGGGTTGATTGCCCTTACATATTCCCACTCATTAATAAATGTCATTGATGGACAGACACAACAACAAGCAATCTCTTTAATTACGCATTCTAAGGCTACTAATTTAGCTTTGTATGTTGATATCAAGCGTGTACCAGATCGAGGTTGGTTAAGTTTTGTTAAAAAATGTAGTAGCGATCCCTCAATGACTGTTTATTTGATTATTTTAGGTGAAGTCGTTTTGCAGGAAGATGATAGAGCTTCGCTTAGGTTTAAGGACTGGGTTGAGATGGCTAGTCAAGCTGGTATAGATGCAAGCTATATCACTTATAAGCAAATCAGTGAGGTTGAAAGTGAATAAACAATTATTATCGGTTGCTGTGGTAGGTCATGCAAATACAGGTAAAACCTCTTTAATTCGTACTTTGTTACGCGACGCTAGCTTTGGTGAAATTGCTGATAAAGCTGGGACGACACGGCATGTTGAAGGTGCTGAAATTCGTGTCGATAATAACCAAAATTTAGTGATTTATGATACACCTGGTTTAGAAGATTCAATTAATCTACTGCAAATGATTGATGGAGGGTCTGAACAAGGTGATGGTGTTGACCGCTTACTCTCTTTTATTCAACATGAAGCTAATTTCCCTGAATTAAGTCAAGAACTTAAGGTATTAAAGGCGTTATTAAGTAACGATATTATTTTTTATGTTGTGGATGTACGCGAGCCTATTTTAGGAAAATACCGCGACGAATTAAAAATCTTAAGTTATGCCGCGAAACCTATTATTCCTGTATTGAACTTTATTGATTCGCCTGGCGCTGATGTCACAGCATGGCAAACACAATTAGCTCGTTTAAATTTACATGCTTTTGTTAGTTTTGATAGCGTCGTTTTTCGTTTTTCTGATGAGTTAAAAATCTATCAAAAAATGCAAACTCTATTAGCTCACAGAGAGCAGCAGCTAGCTGAGCTTATCGAGCAGCGCAAACAACAATGGCAAGAAAGAGAAGTTGCAGCGCAGCAGCTAATTGCACAATTATTGGTAGAAGCAGCGGCATGCCGTTTTAAAGCAGATAATAATGAACAAAGCATTGAAGTATTTAGTGAAAAATTACAATCGCGTATTCGTCAGCTGGAAAGAAAAACATTAACGCAATTATTGGCTCTTTATCAGTTTAAGCAAGATGATATCGATCAACATGAATTACCGATTCAAGAAGGGCAATGGGAATTAGATCTTTTCTCTTCGGATAACCTACAAGAGTTTGGTGTTAAAGCAACCAGTAACTTTGTAAAGGGGGCTGGTGTTGGTGTGGCTGTCGATTTAGTTGCCGCTGGAATGACTTTAGGTGCTGCTGCTTTAGCTGGCGGTGTCGCAGGCGTTCTGTGGGGAGTGAAACAACGCTACTATGATGAAATTCAAGCTAAAGTAAAAGGTCATCGTTATCTGTGTGCTGACGATTTGACGCTACAAGTATTGTGGGCTCGACAACTCAGTTTGTTACTCGCATTGCAGCAACGTGGTCATGCAAGCATGACTAAGGTTTCCTTAGCCATGGTTAAATCAGATAAAATAGTATTGCCCAAACAATGGGGGAAATGGCTACGTAGAGCCCGTCAACATCCGCAATGGTTAGCGTCTAACAAGAGCGAACAACCTTTATTAGAAGATAAAAAGCAGCTTATTGTTGATCAAATTACCGTGGCCTTAACAAGTATTAGCGAGCGTAAAGCTGCTGAGTAAATGAAAATATTAAAGTAAATCAGAGATAGAAATACCCAAACCAATGGTATTAGTATATTCATTATATTCGATCAGGCTATTGCCATAACCTGAAGTGACTTGTAGATAACCTTTTACTTTTCCATACAAAGGGAAACTCCATGCGGCTTCAACAGAGCCTTTACTAAAGCCACTTTCAATATTGTTTTGGCTGGTAAATGAATAAACGTGTTCATTATGTTTATAGGCAATAATTACCTTACCATGACCGTAATAGTCTAATAAGTCAGGGTTATCGTCATCTGAGCTTGCTTCTTCTAGTCGATACCAAGGGTTAATAGAGATTACTAAGTTTTGTCTATCAAAAATAAAGCTACTATCAATTCGATTCCAACTACGAGAGCTTGGTTCTGATTTACCATTAGATTGGTGCACAAAACCAATGCTCGCTGCTTTAAAGCGCCACCCAGATCCTAATTCTTTATTAGCATCCCAGATTAAAAAGGCTTCTGGCTCATAGTTGGTTTCACGAAAGGGCGAAGATGACGCCGTATTGTATGCTTGCCATAGTGAACGTTGCGTATAAGCCACATAGCCGGAGATAGGTAAATTACCTATATTATGAAATAAAGGCATTTTGAAACTAATTTGAAATTTCACTTCCAAACGTTGATAAGTATTACCGTTATTTTTATATATATCATAGTCTTGGATTTTATCGTTAAAAGAGAAGGGTAATAAATAGTTAGGTTTATGCGGTATAATTGAAAAATTAACCAGCTCACTAATTGCCTCATCTTCTAATCGCTCATCAATGGCATTAGTTTCTGGTAATAAGGTAACCTCATCTTCAATAGGCTCAACAAGAGGTTCTGTTTCAGCAAATGCAAAAACATGCCATGTTGCTATGAAGACAAAAAAAATAAATCGCATACTTATTCCCTTAAATAAAAGATGCATACCACAAAGTTTATGTATTACATTATCGTTAATGTTAGTTCAGTCTAAACTATTATAAGTTTACGTATAGATTATTAAGCTTATAAGTTGCTAGGATTCAAAATGAAATTAAATAAAATTCCTTTATCAGCGCTGAAGGGTGTTGGTGCAAAAGTAGCTGAAAGATTGAGTAAAATAGGCTTAAACTCAGTTGAGGATATGTTATTTCATTTACCTTTACATTATCAAGATCGTACTCGGATTTATCCTATTAAAGCGATTAAAGATGGGATGCAAGTAAGTGTGCAGGGCGAAGTAGTGAGTTGCCAAGTACAGTTTGGTAAACGCCGCATCTTGAAGTGTAAAATAAACGATGGTGAAGGTATCGCGACGCTTAATTTCTTCCATTTTAATGCTGGGCAAAAAAATAGTTTCAAAGAAGGGCAATGGATACAATGCTTCGGTGAGTTTAAGCGAGGCTATCAAGGGTTAGAGGTGACTCATCCTGATTACTCTTTAGTGAGTGAAAATACTACGGTTTCAATGGAAGAAGCATTAACGCCAATTTACCCAACAACCGAAGGATTAAAGCAAAATAGCTTACGTCAATTAACAGAACAAGCCTTACAACATCTACAGCAAAATCAAGTCGAGGAATTAATTCCTACCGCCTTATTATCACATCCGATTAGTCTATTCGATGCATTAATGACCATTCATCGACCACCACCATCGGCAAGTATCGAACAATTAGAGGATCGATCTCACCCCGCTCAACAGCGATTAATTATTGAAGAGTTATTAGCACAGCAAATCAGCATGCTGGTATTACGTAGTCAAGCACAACAACATCAAGCGCCAGTATTGAGTGCGACAGGAGAGTTGTCAGAGAAGCTATTAGCAAATTTACCCTTTACACCGACAGGGGCTCAGCAACGGGTTAATCATGAAATTCAGCAAGACCTGATAAAAAATTTGCCGATGATGCGCTTAGTACAGGGTGATGTTGGGTCGGGTAAAACGTTAGTGGCTGCATTGGCTGCATTAACTGCGATTGAAGCTGGTTATCAAGTTGCACTCATGGCACCAACCGAATTATTAGCTGAGCAACACCTATTAAACTTCCAAGCTTGGTTCGAGCCTTTAGGGATTAGAGTTGGTATGTTGTCAGGTAAGATGAAAGTAAAAGAAAAGCGTGATCAAACTGAAAATATTACATTAGGTTTATCGCAAATGGTGGTAGGCACACACGCTTTATTTTCTGATAACGTGAAGTTTCATAATCTGGCATTAATCATAGTTGATGAGCAACACCGTTTTGGTGTTGACCAACGTTTATCGCTGCGTGAAAAAGGCATTAATAATGGTTCAGTGCCTCATCAGTTAACCATGACAGCTACACCAATCCCTCGTACCTTAGCAATGACAGCTTATGCTGATTTAAGTGTTTCTATTATTGATGAGTTACCCCCAGGTAGAACACCTATCCAAACTGTTGCTCTTGCTGACTCTAGACGTGAGGAAATTATTCAGCGAGTTTATCAAGCCTGTAAAAATGAAGGACGTCAGGCTTATTGGGTGTGTACATTGATTGAAGAGTCAGAAGCGTTGGAATGCCAGGCAGCTGAAGATACAGCTAATGAATTACAGTTAGCGTTAACTGATTTACGCATTGGTTTAGTACATGGTCGAATGAAGGCTGCTGAAAAACAATATGTGATGGATGCGTTTAAAGCCGGAGAACTTGATTTACTAGTAGCAACGACAGTAATTGAAGTGGGTGTAGATGTGCCGAACTCTAGTTTAATGATTATTGAAAATCCTGAGCGTCTTGGTTTAGCGCAGCTACATCAATTACGTGGCCGTGTAGGCCGTGGTGAAGTCGCGAGTCATTGTGTCTTGTTGTACAAATATCCTTTGTCTAAAACAGCACTAAAGCGTCTTAATGTCCTTAGAGAAAGTAATGATGGTTTTTATATTGCAGAGCAAGATTTAGCGATTCGAGGTCCTGGTGAAGTATTAGGCACAAAACAAACGGGCGTTGCGGATATGAAGATTGCGGATCTATTAAGAGACCAAGTGTTAATTCCACAAGTACAGCAATTAGCATTAACGCTAATTCAATATCATCCTGAATATATTAAACCGCTGGTGGAACGTTGGTTGGGCGATAAGCCCGTTTATGCGCAAGTCTAATTAGATTTAGCTTGAAAAGGGGGATCTATTGATTATTTTGCTTGTATAAAAGCCAGTAATGTTACTGGCTAAATTAGCTAATTTTTTATTTACAACCCTATTCCCGCTAAGGTAAATTCAGGTGGGTTGTCAAATAACACTTCTTGACGGCTGGGTATTTCCCCTTTAATTAACCAACTTGGAATATAATCAGATTCAAACTCTGGTACTTTTCCTGTTGTTTGGTAGTGCAGGGCCAATACACCTAATAATCGTCTCAATAGCATGGCTGACCCACGATAAAGCCCCATTGAATCTTTACCTACTGGCTCTCCAGGTTCTCGTGGTAATAAATCTGCATAATATTCATAGGATGCTTTAATGGCTTCTGTGGTTGCATCACTTAGGCTACTGCGCTGTAGTTTCCACATGCTGGCTATTACACTGACAACTGAATACTCTAAAAAATGAAAACTAACTTCTGCTTCTATACTGGTGAGTTGCTCAATTTTACCGTGCTCCGCATATTGCATAACAGCTCTTAATGCGTCTGTTTGTTGTTGTTTGTCATGTGTATTTGAATAAAATAGCTTATAAAAATGAAAAAAGGCTTTATGAACCTCAAAGTTGCGATGGACTCCTGCCGCTTCATCTAAAAAATGGATGGGATAGGCCTGCAATTCATCTACAATAAACGACTCTTTACATAAGGTGGCCGCTATTGCCGCATCAAGCCATGTATGATCAGAGCTGTAGTGGTGTTTTCCTACGGGAGTTGGCGTTAATATAACAAGCTCACTAGCTAATTCCACCGGCGTTAATCTATTAGGGCTTAAATGCATCCGAAAATGCATCCGGCCAAAATCAGTCGTTTGATAAAGCAACCACATACAGTGTGTTTTAGGCCAACCTAACATCACTGCTTTAGTAAATAAATCCCAATAATGGTCTAATCTCAGTGGCGCAGCATGTTGAATACTTTCTTTCGTAAATACCTTTTTTGATGTTTCATTTGCATTATCAATACGACTTAGTAAGTATTCACTGCGCTGTTTCTTTTCATTTAACCAGTGATTTTTATTGTGATGTTGTCTGATATCCATCTTTTACCTTATTGTATATCGATAAATAAAGCCCTCTAATAGCTATTAGAGGGCTTAAACTTAAAGTACTATTAATGTATTTTAGAGTAGTGAGACTGATATATTTTTTGGGGCTTTATTATTTAATCAGATAGATTAAGCTCTTTGAGTTTACGTGTGAGTGTGTTTCTCCCCCAACCTAATAATTTAGCCGCTTCATGTTTTTTACCTTGAGTGTGTTTTAATGCGCTTTGTAGCATTATTTTTTCAAACTCGGGTAAGAGTTGCCCTAGAATATTACTTTCGCCATTTTTAAGTTGTGCATCAGCCCATTTTTTCAGGCTCTCTTGCCAGATTACTGGTTCGCCTTCTTGCTGAGGGACTTCTTGTTCACTTAGTTCAGGTGGTAGATCGCTAATATGCACTTCCTGCCCACTAGCCATGACAGTTAACCAACGGCATATATTCTCTAATTGACGAACATTACCCGGCCAAGGTAAGTCACTTAAATAGTTAATTGTTGCTTTTGTTAGCTGTTTACTTTCTACGGTCAATTCATTAGCGATATTTTGTAAAAAATGGTTTGCTAATAAAGCAATATCTTCACGACGCTCTTTTAATGCTGGTAGTTGTAAACGAATAACATTTAAACGATGGAAAAGATCTTCACGGAAGTCGCCACTTTGTACTTTTTTCTCAAGATTTTGATGTGTTGCAGCAATTATGCGTACATCGACCTTAATCGCTTGGTGACCACCTACGCGATAAAACTGTCCATCGGCTAACACACGTAATAAACGCGTTTGCACATCTAATGGCATATCTCCAATTTCATCTAAGAATAGTGTGCCACCATCAGCCTGTTCGAAACGACCTTGGCGATTAGCTGCTGCACCAGTAAATGCACCTTTTTCATGGCCAAATAGCTCTGCTTCGATTAACTCTTTAGGGATTGCGGCCATGTTTAAGGCAATGAAGGTTTCATCTTTGCGTGGACTATGTTTATGTAAAGCTTGTGCAACTAGTTCTTTACCAGTCCCCGATTGACCGTTAATAAGTACGCTCATACTTGAGCGAGATAAACGTCCAATCACACGGAAAACTTCTTGCATTGCAGGTGCTTCACCAATAATTTCAGGTGTAGCAATAGGTTGTGCATTAGGTTTTCTTTGCTGTTTTAGCTCTTTACTATGGTTAAGTGCACGTTTGATTAGATCGGTTGCTTCATGAATATCAAAGGGTTTTGGTAAGTACTCAAAGGCACCACTTTGATAAGCATTTACTGCACTGTCTAAATCTGAATGTGCGGTCATAATTATGATTGGGATCAGCGGATAACGCTGATGTATTTTTTGCATCAACTCTAAGCCATCGATACCAGGCATACGCACGTCAGAGATAATAATCTCTGGTTGTTCTATTAGCAGTTGCTGCCATAAACATTCTGCATCAGGGAAGCTAGCATGTTCAATATTTTCTGCTTTTAATGTGCGTTCTAATACCCAACGAATGGCGTGGTCATCATCTACAATCCAAGCGGCCATTATAGCTCCTTATTTTTTATTATTATATTTAACGTTAAATTGGTAAAAACACAGAAAACTCTGTTTTGCCTTTACAACTTTTAAATTCAATTCGTCCGTGATGTTGCTTGATTAATTCTTGTGCAATAGATAACCCTAAACCTGTACCATCTTTTCGTCCAGTTACCATTGGATAAAATAGTGTGCTGCGTAAGTGCATAGGAATACCAGGTCCAGTATCAGTAATTTTTATTTCTGTGGCTAAGCGTTGTGGTAAACCATTAATAGTGACTTGATGTGCAGTACGCGTGCGTAAGGTTATCGTATGATTTTCAGGGAGATCTTGTAATGCTTGCACTGCGTTTTGAACTATATTTAAAAATGCTTGTTGCAATTGATCTGGCTGCATTTCAAAGTCTGGAATACTTGGGTCGTAATCAATATGCAGAGTGATATTGTCTGGAACATTAAAACTGACTAGTTTGCGTACTTTTTCTAATACAGAGTGGATGTTATGGATACTTTTGGTACCCGGCTTTTGAGGGCCTAATAATCTGTTTACCAATGCACTAAGTCGGTCTGCTTGCTCAATAATAATTTGTGTAAATTCTTTCAGATCCGGGTTAGGTAACTCTGCTTCTAATAATTGTGCTGCACCACGTAAACCACCCAATGGGTTCTTAATTTCATGTGCTAAACCACGCACTAGTTCTTGCGCAGCTTTTTGCTGATGCTCTTGATAATGTACTTGGCTAATACGCTTTTGTTGTTCGATACAACGCATCTCAATCACTATATAAGGTGTCACTTTTGTATCTATGTAACTTGCACTCAAATCGATCAGTAGTGGCGTGCCATCGATTAGGAGTGTTATTTCATTTTCGGTGAATGAAGACTCTTCCAATAATAGGTTTTCAATTGATTCAGGTGAAAAATGAAATTGCTCAGCGATCGCTTTTAAGGTTTGACCATATAATCTCTGTTTACTTTGAGAGAGTAACTGTTCACTCGCAGGATTTGCATAAATTAAAGTCAACGAAGAATCTAACGCAACAAATGCTGTTTTTGCCTCTTCAAGGAAGGTAAAGATAAGGTCGAGACTAGGTTCTTTTTGCATATATTGGCAATCTACTTAATGGATATACGTTGTAAATGAATCGTAACAATTTGTGTTTTAGCTAATACTTTTCCATCTTCACCGAGTAAGTGCGCTTGAACCTGGTGAGTGCCTCGGTCAACATTGAGTGCTCTGATAGTTGGTGACATTTGCGGAGATCCTAAGGCTTGACCATCTAAATATAACTGTAGCAACTGTGTGCTTTCTTTTTCCGGTGTTGTTTTTACATTAATTTCTAATGTGCCTTCATTGCTACGAATAGCTGTATCATCTTGTGGGTAAACAATTTCAGCTTGGTATTTAACTACTGCTTTCTTATTTTTTTCTGATTCTTGTTTAGTTTTGTTGGAAGAATTCACTGAACGTGTATCAATAGGCTCTTGATTAGAAACAAGGTTTTTATTTTCCACAGTTATTTGCGGTGTCCCAGGGGGAGCTGTATCTGAAAAATGTGTTTTACCTTGGCTATCTATCCAACGGTATATTTTTGTTTCAGCGAAGGAAAGTGTGGAATAGCTGCAAAATAATAATGTTAAAAACGTAGTTAATTTCATAATCTAAACCTTAATAGTAAATACTTGATTGTCGAATAGCTAAAGGATTAAGACAATAAAAAAATTTACTGTAAACGAGGTTATTCTATAAATGTTAACCTTTACTCATATAATGAGGTCATTCAATGTAACAGTGGTCTGCATTTTCTATTGATAATTTTGCTTAGTGTCTAAGTGGAAAATTAAAATAAAAGGAGTGAGCAATAGCTCACTCCTAGTTCGGCTTTGTTATTGTTATTTAATAAATAACATTTCTGAGTATTTAGGCAATGGCCATAACTCATCAGCAACAAGTAGCTCAAGTGCATCAGCATGCTCACGAGCTTCGCCCATTAATGGACAAAGAACGTCTGCACTGTGGCGCATATGTGCTTCTGCATCAGCAAAATCATGTTTAGCAACTTCTGTATCAATTTTAGTGATTGCCGCTAATAAACCATTTACGTGCTCAGCAACTTGCTTAGTGATGCTTGAATCTAATTCAATACCTAAGTCTTGAGTTGAAGTAGCAGCTAGGCTTAGCTCTGATAAGTAAGCGATTGCTGCAGGGTAAATTTTAGTTTTAGCAATATCGCTTACTAATTTAGCTTCAACTTCAATTGCTAGGTTGTATTGCTCAGCATAAACTTCGTAACGGCTTTCTAGTTCAACTGGTGTTAGTACACCTGTATTCTGGAATAGCTCAATGACTTCTTGTGATTTAAATGCTGGTAAAGCATCTGCAGTTGTTGGGATGTTTTTAAGACCACGTTCTTCAACAGCAGCTGTATGCCATTCAGAAGAGTAACCATCACCACCGAATACAGCGTTTCCGTGAAGTTCCATTAACTCTTTTAGTACAGTAATAACGGCAGCTGTTTGGTCTTCAGTTTTTAACGCAGCTTCTAGTTTTTCTGCAATCCAGTTTAATGAATCAGCAAGCATTGTATTCATTGCAACTAACGGGCCTGATACAGACTGTTCAGAACCTACTGCACGGAATTCAAAACGGTTACCTGTGAATGCAAATGGAGACGTACGGTTACGGTCACCTGGATCACGGTCAAAGTTAAGAATTTGAGAAAGACCTAAATCCATCTCGCCGCCTTGAGTACAAGTTGTTAATTTACCTGTTTTGATTTCATCAAATACTTTCTCTAACTGGTCACCTAGGTAAACAGAAAGGATTGCTGGTGGCGCTTCATTAGCACCTAAACGATGGTCATTACCAGCAGAAGCGATAACTGCACGTAATAATGGACCGTATTTGTGTACACCACGAATTACCGCACCACAGAACAATAAGAACTGTAGGTTTTTGTGTGGTGTTTTACCTGGATCAAGTAAGTTACCTTGTGTGCTATTACCAACAGACCAGTTAACGTGTTTACCTGAACCATTTACACCTGCGAATGGTTTTTCGTGTAGTAGACATAGGAAGCCGTGCTCTTTAGCCGTTTGCTTCATCATTGTCATTAACAATTGTTGTTGGTCTGCACCTACGTTAGCTGCGCCGTAGTAAGGAGCAATCTCGAATTGTCCTGGAGCAACTTCGTTGTGGTGAGTTTTAGCTGGGATACCTAGCTTGTATAGTTTGTCTTCAAAATCTTGCATGAACACTTGAACACGTGCAGGGATTGCACCAAAGTAGTGATCATCAAATTGTTGACCTTTAGCTGGCGCAGCACCAAATAGTGTACGTCCTGCTAATAGTAAGTCTGGACGTGCGTTAGCAAAATTCTCATCAACTAAGAAGTATTCTTGCTCAGGACCACAGCTTGAGTTTAATGCAGCAACTTCTGTTTCACCCATTAATTTAAGTACTTTCTGTGCTGCTTCATCCATTGCAGAGTTAGAGCGTAGAAGTGGGATTTTTTTATCTAGTGCTTCACCAGTCCAAGACATGAATACACTTGGAATCATTAATGTTGCGCCATTTGCTGTTTGTTGGATATAAGCAGGGCTTGTTGGATCCCATGCTGTATAGCCACGTGCAGCGTTAGTCATACGTAGGCTACCGTTAGGGAAAGAAGAACCATCTGGTTCACCTTTAATTAATAGGCTACCTGTAAATTCGTTAATTGCATTACCTTCAGAGTTAGTCAAGATGAATGCATCATGTTTTTCAGCAGTGATATTAGTCATTGGGTAGAAAACATGAGAGAAGAACTTAGCACCTTTAGATAGTGCCCAGTCTTTCATTGCTGCAGCAATAATATCAGCTGTTGCTTTATCTAAAGCGACACCTGTTTGAACTGTTTTCTTAATCGCTTTAAATGCATTTTTTGATACTGCTTCTTCCATCTTAGCTAGATTAAAAACATCAGTAGCCCAGATTTGATTTAGTGGCTCAGTTTGAGCGACCTCTTTTGGTGCACGGTTAGTAATTTGTTCAATTGCTTGTAGGCGGACTTGGTTTCCACTCATGTAATGCTCCTTGCTGATATTAATAGCGCTGTTGTTATTTGTGATAACTATTATTAGAGGTTAAATACTAAAATTTGAAGTTATGACAACTAGATAATTAGAATTTAGCAAGAAGTAAGCCAGTTTTGTTTTTACTGGGTTATTTGTAGATAAAAACAAAAAAGGACAGCAATAAGCAGTCCTTTTAAATTTAAAGAGTGAGAGGGGTTATACGCTGTAGTATAGGTCAAACTCTTTTGGATGTGTTGCTTGTGAAACAGCTTCACATTCAGCAGTTTTTAGCTCAATAAACGCATCAATAGCTTCATTTGAGAATACACCACCTTCGATTAAGAAATCACGATCAGCATCTAGTGCAGCTAGTGCTTCTTCGAAAGAAACAGCTACTTGTGGAATTGCATCTGCTTCTTCTTTTGGTAGGTCGTATAAGTCTTTATCCAAAGAATCACCAGGATGAATCTTGTTTTTAATACCGTCAAGACCCGCCATTAACATCGCAGAGAAACCTAGGTAAGGATTCATAGTTGGGTCCGGGAAACGTACTTCAATACGTGCAGCGCGTGCTGTTGGTACGATTGGGATACGAATAGATGCAGAGCGGTTACCTGCTGAGTAAGCTAGCATTACTGGTGCTTCAAAGCCTGGAATCAGACGTTTGTAAGAGTTAGTTGATGCATTAGTAAATGCATTAATTGCTTTAGCGTGTTTGATAATACCGCCAATGTAATAAAGCGCCAGCTCAGATAAACCGCCGTAACCATCACCTGAGAATAAGTTAACGCCATCTTTACCTAATGATTGGTGACAGTGGTTACCAGAACCGTTATCGCCAACTAATGGTTTAGGCATAAATGTTGCTGTTTGGCCGTATGCGTGAGCAACGTTATGTACAACATATTTGTAAATTTGGATTTCGTCTGCTTTTTCAACCATAGTATTAAAACGACAAGCGATCTCATTTTGACCCGCCGTTGCTACTTCATGGTGATGAGCTTCAACTACTAAGCCCATTTCTTCCATGATTAAGCACATAGCTGAACGTGTATTTTGTGATGAATCAACCGGTGCTACAGGGAAGTAACCGCCTTTGATACCAGGACGATGGCCTGTGTTACCATCTTCATAAGATGTGCCTGAATTCCATGCCGCTTCTTTGGCATCGATTGAGTAGAAAGCACCTGAGATACTGTTACCGTATTTAACGTCATCAAATAGGAAAAACTCTGGTTCTGGACCAAATAAAACAGTGTCTGCTATACCTGTAGAGCGCATGTATGCTTCAGCACGCTTAGCAACAGAACGTGGGTCACGATCGTAGCCTTGCATGGTTTTTGGTTCTAATACATCACAACGTAAGTTCAATGTTACATCATCTGTAAATGGGTCTAGTACTGCTGTTGAAGGCACTGGCATTAATACCATGTCAGAGTCTTGAATTCCTTTCCAACCTGCAATTGAAGAACCATCAAACATTTTACCTTCTTCGAAGAAGTCTTCAGTTACTTGGTGGTGCGGGATCGAAACGTGTTGCTCTTTACCATGCGTATCAGTAAAGCGTAAATCAACGAATTTTACATCTTGCTCTTGGATTAAAGCTAAAACGTCTTGGATTGTTTGTACAGACATGTTGTAGAACCTCATTTGACATCGGAATGTGATGAATTGAAAATTATATTTCTTGATAAAGAAATAGGAATTTATCGGTTTTCTAGTCTTATATATATCATGTCACTTAAAATATGCCAACTCGATTGTCCCCAACAAGCTTGAAAGTTGGCACCATAAAAAAGGGTGACTCAGCGCTTTTTTGTACTTATTTGGTGCATTAACGCACTTATTTGGTGCGGCGTTGTTTTGGTGTGATAATTAGGCTGTTTTTTTTGCTGTTTTATCCATTTTAACTAACTGTGACCGACTTAAAACTTTCTATTTTTGAAATTATGTTTACAATGTGCGCACATTTGGCTAGAACACTTCCTGTGCTTTTATTGCCTAATTCTTTTTATACCAATTAAATAAAAATAGACCCGTCTACTTTTATTTAATTGGTATTTTTAATAGTAAGTTATTTTTGAGGCGCATCATGTCGTTAGATAAATTAAGAAATATTGCCATCATTGCTCACGTTGACCATGGTAAAACAACATTGGTTGATAAACTGTTAGAGCAGTCTGGTACATTAGATTCACGCGGTGGTTCTGAAGAACGTGTAATGGACTCTAACGATCTTGAAAAAGAACGTGGTATTACCATCCTTGCAAAAAACACTGCAATCGTATGGAACGATTACCATATCAATATCGTAGATACTCCTGGACATGCTGACTTCGGTGGTGAAGTAGAGCGTATTTTATCTATGGTAGACAGTGTTTGTCTTATCGTTGATGCAGTTGATGGCCCAATGCCACAAACTCGCTTCGTAACACAAAAAGCATTCGCACATGGCCTTAAGCCAATTGTTGTTATTAACAAAATTGACAAACCAGGCGCACGTCCTGAGTGGGTAATGGATCAAGTATTTGATTTATTCGATAACTTAGGTGCAACTGATGACCAATTAGACTTCCAAGTTGTTTATGCTTCTGCATTAAACGGTTGGGCAAGTACTGATATGGACGTGCAAAAAGATAACATGGAAGACTTATTCCAAACTGTTGTTGATACTGTTGCTCCACCAGTAGCGGATCGCGAAGGCGATTTCCAAATGCAAATTTCTCAACTTGATTACAACTCTTACGTTGGTGTAATCGGTGTTGGTCGTATTACACGCGGTGAAGTTAAAGTAAATCAACAAGTGACTATTGTTGGTGCTGACGGTAAAGAGCGTAAAGGTAAAGTTGGTCAAGTATTAGGTTACTTAGGTCTTGAGCGCCATGACGTTGAAGTTGCAGAAGCTGGTGACATTATTGCAATCAGTGGTTTAGGTGAACTTAAAATCTCTGACACTATCTGTGCTCAAACAAATGTTGAAGCATTACCACCGTTAACTGTTGATGAACCAACGGTAACAATGACATTCCAAGTAAATACTTCTCCATTCTGTGGTAAAGAAGGTAAATACGTTACTTCACGTAATATCTTAGATCGTCTACATAAAGAGCTAGTACATAACGTTGCACTTAAAGTAGAAGAAACAGAAGATCCAGATAAATTTAAAGTATCGGGTCGTGGTGAACTACATTTAGGTATCTTAATCGAGAACATGCGTCGTGAAGGTTACGAATTAGCTGTATCTCGTCCTGAAGTAATCGAGAAGATGATTGACGGTCAGTTACACGAGCCAATGGAAACATTGACAATTGACTGTGAAGAAGAGCACCAAGGCTCTATCATGGAACAATTAGGTATCCGTAAAGCGGAACTAACTAATATGATTCCAGATGGTAAAGGACGTGTTCGTTTAGACTTTATGATTCCAAGTCGTGGTTTAATCGGTTTCCAAACTGAGTTTATGACAATCACTTCTGGTTCTGGTCTTCTATACCATAGCTTTGATCATTACGGTCCTCATAAAGGCGGTACTATTGGTCAACGTCAAAATGGTGTATTGGTCTCAAACCAAGCAGGTAAAGCAGTTACTTACTCTTTATTCTTCTTACAAGATCGTGGTCGCCTATTCTTAGGTCACGGTACAGAAGTATATGAAGGTCAAATTATCGGTATTCATAACCGTGCTAACGACTTAACTGTAAACTGTGTTAAAGGTAAGCAACTTACTAACGTACGTGCGTCAGGAACAGATGAAGCGCAAACGTTATCACCTGAAATCAAACTAACACTTGAGCAAGCGTTAGAGTTTATTGATGTTGATGAATTAGTAGAAGTAACACCAGAAAGCATTCGTATTCGTAAGAAACTACTTACAGAGAACGAACGTAAACGTGCTGCTCGTCCAGCTAAAGGTTAATTCGTTTACATAAACGCTTAACTTGTTACTATGAGGCCTTACGATTGTAAGGCCTTTTTTTTATGTTAAATTTAGTACTAGCCATTTAATGGCTATCATTCATTGATGATGCTGAGGAGTATTATGTTTCAACTAGACCAGCAAATATTAATAGGAAAAATGAAAACGCTCTATGGTTATGGGGTTTTTCTCTTCAAACGCAGCAAAGAAGATAATATCAAAGTACCAGCAGGGCACCTTGCTTATGTGACTTTGTTATCGATAGTCCCTTGTCTTGCTGTAGTCTTTTACATGCTTTCTGCTTTTCCGATGTTTTCTGAATTAAATCGTATTATTGAAGATTTGATTTATAACAGCTTTGTGCCGACTGCTGGCGACGCCGTTAAAGAGCACATGACTGGTTTTATTGAAAACACTAAGCAGATGAGTATGGTGGGTATAGCTTCCTTGGTTGTGATCGCGTTATTACTGATCTCTACTATCGACCAAACCTTGAATCGTATTTGGCGCTGTAATAGAAAACGTTCAACTATCCACGCATTTACCATTTACTGGACTATTTTAAGTTTAGGTCCAATTATTATCGGTGGTAGCATTGCATTAAGCTCTTACCTCTTTTCTATTGTGCAAACCGATGGTTTCTTGTCAGTTGGGCAGCAGTTGTTGAGCTTCATGCCTTTTCTTTTCTCATGGTTAGCTTTTGCTGGGGTTTATACTTTAGTACCACATCAACGCGTCACATTTCGTTGTGCTGTTATTGGTGGTTTTGTTGCGGCGTTAATGTTTAATTTAGCGACTGACTTATTCAGCTTATATATTACCAATTTCCCATCTCAACAAATTATTTATGGCGCCTTAGCGGTTATCCCTATTATGTTTGTTTGGATCTATTTTAGTTGGTTAATTGTATTAATAGGTGCCGAAGTAACATCGACCTTAGATGAGTTCTTTTATCCTGAAGAAACTGAGCTAGATGAGCTTGAGGAAGTCTCATGATAGCCATGATACAACGTGTTAATAATGCATCTGTATCTGTTGATAATGCTGTAGTAGGACAGATTGATAGTGGTTTATTGGTATTATTAGGCGTTGAGAAAGATGATACAGAAAGTCAGGCCAAGCGTTTGGCTGAAAAGGTATTAGCTTACCGTATTTTTTCTGATGAAAATGGCAAAATGAACCTCAATGTCAAACAAGCTGATGGTGATTTGTTAGTTATTTCTCAATTCACCTTGGTTGCAGATACTAAAAAAGGCAATCGCCCAGGCTTTAGTAATAGCGCTGAACCTGCTGAAGCGAAACGCCTCTATGAGTATTTCAGTAAGCAATGTGAACAGTTAGGTTGCCATGTTGAAAATGGAATTTTTGCAGCAGATATGCAAGTCACATCAACCAATGATGGGCCAACGACCTTTTGGTTGCAGGTTTAATTCGCTGTAAGTGAATGCTTGGCTAGTGATAGACCCATAGTATTAAAGATTAAAATACTATGGGTAAATTCGATAGAAGTGTGATTTTTTAAAACCAACGTGTAATTTCTGGTGTTGATGAACTAGAACCAGAGCTGCCTATATTAGTACTGGTGATTTGTTCATCGAAATGAACGCCTGCTCCGCCACTTACATTTAGATAATCACTACGTAAAGAACCATAGATATCACCACTTGCTGTGACATTGATCGCTGCATCGGGTGCATAAGCGGTTAAAAACATATCTGTTGAGCCAGACAAGGTAACACCATAATCACTATTATCCCCACCAGAGTCATACCCTGAGTATAGAATAAATGAATTTTCACCATCACTATTTACTGCCGAAGTAGCTGTATTACCATCACTATCTAAAGCATATACACCACCATCAGCTGTTGTTGTAAAAGTACCTTCGGTAATGATGGTTAGCGTTGCACCATCTTCCACATAAATTTTATCTTCAATAGAGGTGTCCCCACTTAAATAGATGGTGACATTATTACCGCTTTCGATAGTGATTGTATTACCATTTTGAAAGTTATCAATGCTCATTACATAGACTTCTGTTTCTTCACCTAAAAAGTCGATACTTGCTGTTTCTGTATCAAAGCTATCTGTGGTACCACTGTCTTTGTTATATGACTCTAGTCCTGTATCGGTAAATACATAGTCAGTGTAAGGCCAATATGAAAAAGAGTAAGCGGTTGGAGATACACTTCCTAAACTACCTACACCATCCGTTGTGTTAGCAAATTCACTGGTTAAATCTAATATGTCGCAGGTTTCAGTACCAACGTCACTAACTTGAGCAGTATCATAATAGGTTGCATTACTAACACTGCCATAACTAGGATAATTTAAATCTCCACTGTATGAAATCGGATTATCATAACTGTTTAGTATGGTGACATCACCGTTAGCGCTAATACTATCCATGGTTGTTGATGAGTAGGAGTTGGTGACATTACCTGTTGCCTGTGCGTTTCCATCAATAGAGCCAGAGCTGCCTAAGTCAATGTTGCCTGACACATGAGCATCACCTGAAATAGAAGCTGATCCCGACATGGTTAAGTCGCCATTAATCGACACATTTCCATCAATAGGTGAGCTACCACTTAAAGTTAAGCCACTAGCATCTTCGTTTAATACTGAAACATCACCATTATTGCCTGGGTTGCTAGAGTCATAAGCACCTTCACTTGAATCATAACTATCGACGGTGCCACTGCCTCCTAATGTTGCACCATCACAGGTAGTGATTGCACCTGTAAAAACAGAGTTTCCTGAAGAGGAAGTTAATGAAAATGAACCGCGCATTGCATACGTGCCATCGTAGTGAAAGCCTGAACTATTAATTTCTCTTATATCACTATCTAACCAAGCATCAATATTATGATGGTAACCACCAGAATCATTTTGGGCACTGTTTAATAGAGTCATCATATCGTCAGTTGATAGACTACTGTCTGCGCTGAGCGTGTTATAAGCTTCTGCCAGGCCATTTTCAGCTTGTAAACGTGCATTAAGTTCTTTGGAATAATTACCAGCCATGCGCTCTTGATTGAGGTTTTCTTGGATGGTGTCGAACACAATTAAACTACCAAGAAATGTGATCACTAATACAGTAATTAATGCAAACCCTTGGTTCTCTTTAGGTTGGCTGTAAGCGTTATTCATGTTCATTCCCTAAACTATTCATTCAAGCCTAAAATGGCTTGTCGTTGTGCAAACATCATTTGTATTGAATCAGTTTCATCAGCTGGGGTGATTGAAACGGTTAATAGGTTATCGCTAATGGCAAAACTTAGAGCATCGATATTAGTGCCAATAGCAGTAAAGGTTTTGCTAGCATCATCTAAACCTGCCGTGGTGTATTCTGCACACATTAATTCACCATCAGCCAGGCGATAGCTTTCATAATATTGGCTACTCATGCCATTACCTAAGCAGCTGGTATATGTTTCACCTGTATCTAAATTGTCTAGATTAAAAGTTAAGTCTAACTGCTTATAAGTATTACCGTCGCTTCCGGTATAGGATTTGTCATCCATTTCATCTGCTCGGTGTATTGCTCGGCTAAAAATCGAGTTACTAAAACGCAGGACTTCTTGTGTATTTTCTAATTGCTGTGAATAAGTTGAGGTTTCTTTTAAACTTGAGAATACCGTTGCTATACCTAATATAATCAATAACGATAAGGCCATTGCAATCATTAATTCGGTTAAGCTAAATCCAGTTTGTTTTATCTTATATAATGGTTTCATTTTATTGCACCTAAGGACAAATATCTGGGAAAACAGCTTGCACGGATACTTCATCTTCTACATCAGTTAAACGCTGATCACCCCAGTCTATGCTGATCTTTAATGTATCGGTAATATCAAAGGTAGTTGGATCAAAAGTACGGGTAAACCCATCAGCTAAGGTTAAGTCGCCGAGGCTTTTAGACCCATCTTTTAGTTCGCAAAGTGAATTCCAAATTTGCTCTACCGTGTTGCTTGCTTCAATACTTGCCAGTGTATATTGGCTACTACTGCGCGCATACTGTAGGCTCTTATTTTGTGTATAAGCTAAGCCTAAAACGGATAAAGCTGCAATTAGAAGGGCAATTAATAGTTCAATTAAAGTAAAGCCACTCTGTTTGTTGTTCTGTTTACTGCTATGTCTGGCACGACTAAATGAATTTAACATTACTCGCAGTCTCCGCTATCTGTACTGACCTGAATTTGACCACTGTTATAAATAGATAAACAACGGTATTCATCTTCCCAAGTAAACTCGAGTTGCTCATTTTCTGCAAAACCTGTTTTTTGTACGACAAGAGATACTTCACTCGCACTTCCAGCCGAGGGTACGATAGAGACTTGATCAGTTGCCAGGGTAATGGTTTTAATGGTGCTGTCTGCTCCCGATACCTGATTTGTTAATGTCCAAGTTAAACGGTTGTTTGAGGATGTTAAGGTCACTTCTTCATTACGCTTCAATGCTTCGGAGCGTGTTAATTGGTAAATGCTCTGCACTTGGTTAACCGCGACGCTCATACTATTATCACGGATTAAAGTACTCCAACTAGGAATAGCGATTATTGATAAAATAATAACAATCGCGACGGTGACCATCAGCTCAATCAGTGTAAAGCCTTGCTGTTTGGTTGTTATCATTTCCAACATCCTGAAGTAGTTGGCGTTTTTTTGCCAAGGTAATCAAAAGTTAACGTGCCGCAGCTATCATTAGATTGACTAGTACTCGAGATAGGTGATGCAGAGATAGTGTATTTATCATCCTCTAATTCGCTAAAGCTTACCGTGTAATAGTCTGTGCTAAAGTTGCTAGCGGTTGCGCTAGAACCTGAATAATTACCCTGACGAGAGTAATAACGCTCTAACTGCTGGCTTAATTCAATCATCGATTGTTGCACTTCATAACGATAGCTTTTCTGAACGGCAGTAACGTATGAAGCAAACCCAATTTGCGCTAAAATAGCGACAACGGCTATAACGATTAACAGCTCTATCAGCGTAAAGCCAGTTTGCTTTTCGGCATATTGATGCTTATTTTCTTTGGAGCAAAATCTTGTCATAAAAAGTAACATTAAAGGTATACCATTGGTTGGGTAGGATGAGCTTATATAATATATCGGTAGCATCTCATTTTAGTTTAATAATATTACAAATAATAAGAGTGTAAATAGAAACTAATAAATATTGGGTAGTTGTGTCCTAAAACTCCTATTTATTCATGGTGAGAAGACTTTTATTTTGCTTTCACTTGTTGCATAGTCCACTGTCTTCACCATTTGCTTTCACAATATAATTAAAAGAGCTCATTAAATGATGCCAGTTAAGCCCATTTATCTACTATTTTGTTGCATGTCTTTAACCCTTTCTGCTTTTGTTTATGCGGCCACTAATTCATCTGCTGAGTCTACTATGAAAAATATTGAAGTAATTAATAGTTCGATTACCCAAAGCCCTAATGATAAACGTGAATATCAAGTGATCCGTTTAGCAAACCAACTAGAGGTTCTGCTTATTTCCGATCCTGATTTAAAAAATAGTGCAGCTTCTTTATCTGTACCGATCGGAAGCATGCATAATCCAGATTCACAGCTTGGCTTAGCCCATTATTTAGAGCATATGCTATTTCTAGGTTCGAAGCGCTATCCAGTGATTAATGAATACAGTAAATTCATGAGTCAAAATGGTGGATATACCAATGCATATACAGCACAAGATGCAACAGTCTATGGATTTGAAGTCAATGATAATGCATTTGGTGAAGCATTAGATAGGTTAGGCGATGTTATGAATGAGCCGCTTTTAGATGAACAGTATGCTGAAAAAGAGCGCCATACAGTAAATGCAGAAAATGAAACGTATGTTGATAATGATATGCGTAAACTTTATGCACTTCAGCGTTACTCTCTGAATCCAGAACATCCAATGGCTCGTTTTAGTACTGGTAACTTAGAGACGTTAGTAGATAAACCAAATAGTAATTTGCAAGAAGAGCTAACTGCTTTTTTTAAAGCACATTACTCAGCAAATAATATGAAAGTTGCTTTGATTAGCCCACGCTCAATTCAAGATATGCAAACTATTGCTGTAAAATTTTTAACGCAGATCCCTAATAATAATGTCACTACACCGCTGATCATGACTCCATTAGTTACCGACAAACAGTTAGCTTTAGAAGTGCAAATGAAACCTACGGTTGATCTGAAGTTGTTACAAGTGAATTTTTTGATCCCAAGTGTGAAAGATGAATATATGTATCAACCGGGCGGTTATATTAGTCGTTTATTAGGGTCTGATCATAAAGGTGGTTTATCTGATTATCTACAAAAGTTAGGTTTAGCAGAGTCAGTTTCTGCAGGTTTTTATGCAGCTCAAAGCGAACAGTACTCTCAGTTTAGTTTGACCTTTAAACTCACTAATAAAGGGTTAACTCAGCAAGATACCGTGCTAGCAAGTTTATTTGCTTATATTCAGTTAGTTAAAGATAAAGGGATTAACCAACTGCAATATTCTGAACAGAAAAAAAGTTTAGATAACTATTTTCAGTTTTTGCCGAAGCAATCTAGTTTTCAATATGTGATGTCTCTATCTGCGAATATGCAGAAATATCCTTTGCAGGATTTACTCTCTTATTCATTCCGTTTAGATGCCTTCAAGCCGAAGTTAATAGCACAACTATTGGAGTATCTGACACCTGAGAATAGCCGTTTATTCGTCGTTTCTCCCGATGCAAATGTAAATAAAGATATTCCATTTTATAAAGGAAAATATGCACAGCATAAAATTAAACCTTCTCGTCTACAGCGTTGGTTAAACTCTGCTCTGGATATTCAATCAAAAATGACTTTGCCTGTGCGTAATGACTGGTTACCTGAAGACTTATCTATAGTTCAAGAAGAAAAAAGTAAACAGGCGATCCATTTAGTGAAAGAATCTGGCTTATCGGTTTGGATTAAACAAAGCCAATTAAATCAGCCTAAAGGAACCTATAAGTTACAATTAAATAATGATTTGAACGATCGTAGTCCTGCTGCGCGAATCAAAATAAATCTATTATTAGATGTGCTACAAAAACAATTGGCAGAGCTAAGTTTTGTTACTCAAGAAGCTGGTCTTGGTTTTTCTATTAGCAGTAACGATGGACTGATGATTAGTACCAGTGGTTATAGTGATAAACAGGGGAAATTATTACTGACCTTATTGGATTATTTAAATAGTATGGAAATTGATGAACAGTCGATAAGCTTAGCTAAGCAAGACCTAATACGTCGATTGAAAAATCAATCCAAAATGAAAGCGATGGATTTAGGCTTAGACGGCTTTAGAAAGGTCGTACGTTCTCCTTCATGGTCGAATGAAACTCTATTAAAAGCTGTTGACCCAATAACCGCTGATGACCTTAAGCAATTAGTTAAACAAATATTATCTCAATCTAGTGTTAGATTATTGGCCTTAGGTAATTTCTCTACTATTGACGTGTTGCAATTAACCGCGCAATTAAAGGTGAAGATTAAAATTCAGCCTAATCCATTTTATACCATTCATCGCTTACATGCTGACCCAGAACAAGGTGCTTTAAACTTTGTCCGTCAATCAGAGTTAGATGATGATGCGCTAGCTAGTGTGTATTTGATGGTCGACCAAGATCCTATCTCACAAGCAAAAGCTGAGTTATTAAATAAGCTATTAAAACCTGCTTTTTATGATCAAATTCGTACTCAAGAGCAACTAACTTATTCTCCTTTTACCGCCAGTATTGAAGTCGATAAAAGTGTTGGTTTTGGTTTATTTACACAAAGCCCAACCATTGGAAGCGCTGCTTTATATGAGCGATTTAAAGCATTTTTAGAGAACTTCAAAACGGTGTTAGCAAATACTACCGAAAGCGAGTTTGAAGAGATAAAGAAAGCACATATTGCCAACTATTTAGCGAAGCCAAGTAACCTCAGTACAGAGTTTTCTTACCTGATTGGTGAGTGGATGAGCAATAAAGATAAAATTGATACGAAACAGCAGCATGTTGAACAACTACGCTCTATAACTTTAAAAGAAGTACAAGCATATTACAGTCGCTTATTCTTTGATAAAAGAGAAGCTCAACAAATTATTGTACAAGTTAAAGGTAAAAAGTTTAGTGAAGAAGCTCCTTTATCACTGACGCCTGAAATTGCCATATCAACAATTGAACAGTTAAACATTCAACCAAAGTAAACATTACTTTTCGTACATTATATGTGAACTTTTATAAGTGATCATGTTCACACTTAATGTACGCAGGTAAGGAACTTACAGAAGCTCCATTAAATCATTAATTACTCAAGCTCTTAGGTGAAAGCCCACAAGAGCTTTAGCTATGTATGGGACAAACTGAAATATTGGAGTAGTTATTTAATACTATTACGATATAGCCGTTCTGAGTGCAACTATATTATTTTAATGGGGCTGTGAGGACAAACAATTACATGAAATTAAGGCATTTTTACTGAGGTAAAAACTATTAATAGCTGTAATGGGTACAAGTACATAAGAAATTTATAACAATAAAAAAACAAAGGACGAACAGTATGAAAAAAATACTACTTACAACGGCTGTTGCATTAGCATTACCTTTAAATGTTTATGCCGCTGATGAGAAAAGCGAGTTTGTTGAAGGTGACGCAACGGTTGGCGGCGAAGCCGAGTTAGGGGCAACGGTAACGACAGGTAATACTGACACTTCTTCATTTAAAGCTGCTTTGGAAATAAAGCAAGAGCTGTCTAATTGGGAAAATACTTACTCTTTTGATGGTACCTATAAAAAAGATGAAGATGAAGTTACTGCAAAACGTTATTACTTCGAAGTACAAGGTGATTATCAAATTGATGATGTAAGTTATTTATTTGCTAATACGAACTATGAGATTGACCCTTTCTCTGGTTATGACTACGCATCTAGTACATCTGCGGGTTATGGTTACCGTTTTATTGATACTAAGCGTATGTCTTTAACGGCTGAAGCTGGCCCAGGTTATGTTTACCAGAAGTATGATGATGATTCAGCTGAAACTGAAGGGGAAGATTACGATGCAAGTGCGGTTGCACATATCGTTGTTGATTTCCAAACTAAAATTGGCGATTCTGCTAAATTCCAACAAAAGTTTGTTGCGGATTGGGGAAGTAAACTAGATGGCCGTTCAGAAACATCAATTTCAGCTAACTTAGTTGGTTCATTGGCAATGAAATTTGCTGTCGTGGTTCGTTATGATAATAAACCACTTGAAGATGTTAAAAGTACTGACACAGAAACGACGATGACATTATTATACGGCTTCTAATATTAGGGTTTAATAGTGGCTCACTCTGTTTTGAGGCAGTTTATTGAATCTAACTCTTATCGTTAGTACAAAATAATAAAATATCACAATAAGGCAATTAACTAATATGATTGTTTTATTGTGATTTCACCTTCCAATTACTTCTCTTAAACTACTTTATTTATTATTTTATCGCGGTAATTAACTGATAAATATAATAAAATGGCCTGTTTTGATGTGCTTAATGTTACTTATATCACATTAGCTTTGTTGGTTTTTAGTTTTATTTTTTAAATGTTATGTTACCTAATGACATTTGTTAGAATCTTTCCCTCTAAATTAAAAGGTTAATATTCATGCGGCTGTCTCTGCCCTCTGCTTTGCTTACAATGATTAATATTGTGTTTATGACACTGATTTTTACTCATAATGCTTTTGCACAGCCAGAGAAAATAGAAGCAGAGATAGAACTTACCCCCCAAGAAAAGCAGTATATTAAAGACCACCCAGTCATTAAAGTGCATACCGCAGCCTCATGGCACCCTTTCAATTATATCGAAAACGGTGAAGTATCTGGTTACAACAATGATTTGATCCGATTAGTCGCAGAAAAAACAGGATTAAAAATCGAGTTTGTTATTGGTTACGAATGGAATGAATATTTAGAAAAATTAAAAAATAAAGAGATAGATGTTCTCTCTAATATGAAAATAACCCCTGAAAGACAGCAATTTACTACCTTCACACATAACCAAACCCTAAGCTCTATAGATGGTTTACTTACACGAACAGGAGAAGTCTTTTTAAATGATTTCAGCGATATACAGTCTATCGCTGTGATAAAAGGCTTTTATTATGAAGAACTTCTTAATAAGTATTATCCTGATATACAGCTCATGGTTACCAACACAACAGAACAAGCGATTCAATTGTTAGTAGATGGGAAAGTAAATGGTGTTTTAGATTCTTACGATGCGATTAATTACTATGTTAAACGCTCTTTACTGCCAAATGTAGTGAATACTGCGTTAATAGATCATAAGGTTTTTCATTATTTGCCTAAATTTATGGGAGTACAAAAAGGTAATTTAGTATTACGTGATATTCTTGATAAAGGTTTGTTATCGTTAAATAAAAAAGACATAGATGAATTGCATCAAAAGTGGAAGTCGCAAATTAGCTTTGGCAAATCCTATTACGCAGCAAACTACCAAGATCGATTACCTATTCTTTCTAGCATACAACAAAATTATTTAGACAAACATGGCGCATTAATTATGTGTGTCGATCCTGATTGGTTGCCTATAGAAGCCATCAGAAATGGCAAACATATTGGTATTTCTGCTGAATTTGTACGTTTATTCGCACAACGTATTAGCAGCCCAATAGAACTACACGTCACTTCAACTTGGGCGGAAGCACTACAAGCGTTAAAAGATGGGCGTTGTGACTTTACTCCTACGATTAAAAATACGCCTCGTCGTAAGGAGTTCCTATCTTTTACACCTGACTATGTCGCTTTCCCATTAGCATTAATAACAGCGGGTGACAATTATCCTTATAAATTACAACAGGTACTGCATAAACCTTTAGGTATGTTGAAGGATAGTTCATACCGAGAATTGTTAAGTGAAAAATACCCGGATGCAGATTTTCACGAATACCATACCTTGAAAGAAGGATTGGATGCGGTAAGCGACGGTGATATATATGGTTTTATTGATGTGCTACCTGTGATGGTGAATCAGATTCAACATGCGTATCCTAATTTAAAAATAGTGGATCAATTTTCAAGTGATTACTCATTTGCTTTGGCCGTTGAAAAAGGGAATTTAACGCTATTAAGTATTTTCAATAAAGTAATTGGGTCGATTAGTCTCCAAAAGAAACAAGAAATCTTAAACAAATGGTTACCTGCATTATATGAAAGAAAGACCAGTGTTGAAGGGTACTTAATTGCAGTAATTGGCATGTTTCTTCTTACCTTTTTGTTATTGCTGTTATCACTTTCTTATAGAACGAAGTATAAAAAACTACACATAAAAAATATCCATTTAGAACAACTTGCCATGCGAGACTTCTTAACCAGCTTGCCAAATCAGGCTTATTTCAATGAGTTTTTCAAGAAAGAGTGGGTGAGAAGCAGACGCTCAGGTGAAAAAATTTCTTTATTGTTAATTGATGTTGATAATACCAAACAGGTTAACGAAAAATATGGTCGCAACATTGGTGACCAATGCTTAATTGAACTATCTCAACGTTTAAGTAACATTATTCAACGCCCTGCGGATTTATTAGCTCGCCTCGAGCAGGATACCTTTGCGGTATTATTGCCAGACACCTCGGAAGAAGGTATCAAAGCACTTACGGCAGAAATTTTTTATATGATTAACGGTTGGAGCTTTTCTTTTAAAGGCATGAAAGACCCTGGCTCTATTACCATGAGTATTGGTGCAGCTTGTATGGTATCTAATGGCGATTACTTAGAAGAAGAGCTAATGCGTCGTGCCGAGCAAGCTTTATATCAAGCTCAGGATAAAGGGAAAGGGCAGTTAGTGATTTATAAAAATAACCATTAAAGTTAAATCATTTAGATAAAGTCTGCTTAGCTTATAATAAGTCATCACAATATGCCTTACTGCCTCTAGCAATCTTCTTTAGCTTGTTCTTTAAGGTGTTTTGCACCTGATGAGATAATCGGTATAATCGGCGCTTATTTACTCATAAGGTCCGCTGTTTATGCGTCCTAGTCACCGCTCTCCCGAACAACATCGAGATATTACCATTACTCGGCATTATACCGATCATGCCGAAGGCTCTGTATTAATAGAGGTCGGTAAAACTAAAGTCCTATGTAATGCTAGTGTTGCAATGTCTGTACCGCGTTTTTTACGTGGTAAAGGCAAAGGTTGGGTGACCGCTGAATATGCAATGCTACCTCGTGCTACGCATGCGCGTAATCAACGTGAAGTAGTAAAAGGTAAACAAGACGGTCGAACATTAGAAATTCAGCGTTTGATTGCTCGCTCATTGCGTGCCGCAGTAAATTTAAAAGCATTAGGTGAACATACCATTACTGTCGATTGTGATGTAATTCAAGCAGATGGCGGCACACGTACAGCCGCCATAACAGGAGCATGTATTGCCCTTGTAGATGCACTGAACTGGATGGTGGCAAGTGGAAAGTTAAAGAAAAACCCACTAAAACAGATGATCGCCGCCATTTCTGTTGGCATTTATCAAGATACTGCCATTTGTGATTTAGACTACGCCGAAGACTCAAAAGCACAAACTGATATGAATATTGTGATGACAGAGCAAGGCGGTATGATTGAAATTCAAGGCACGGCTGAACAAGGTGAGTTTAGCCACACCCAATTATTAGCAATGTTGGCGTTAGCCAATAATAGTATTACCCAGTTAATTATCGAGCAGAAAAAAGCATTGGAAATGGAGTAAAAAATGAAAGCTTATCAAAAAGAGTTTATTGAGTTTGCAATTGAAAAACAGGTATTAAAATTTGGTGAATTTACCCTAAAATCTGGACGTATTAGTCCATATTTCTTTAATGCTGGTTTGTTTAATACCGGTAGAGATCTGGCTCGATTGGGTCGTTTTTATGCTGCTGCACTGCAGGATTCAAGTATCGATTTTGACTTGCTATTTGGTCCTGCTTATAAAGGCATTCCAATTGCTACAACTACAGCAGTTGCTTTGTCTAATGATTATGATTTAGATGTTCCTTATTGTTTTAACCGTAAAGAAGCAAAAACTCATGGCGAAGGTGGGAGTTTGGTTGGGTCTGACTTGGAAGGTAAGATTATGCTGGTGGATGACGTGATCACTGCTGGTACAGCGATTCGAGAGTCAATGGATATTATTAATGCACATCAAGCACAGCTTGCAGGTGTGTTAATTGCTTTAGATCGCCAAGAAAAAGGTAAAGCAGAGTTATCAGCGATTCAAGAAGTAGAACGTGATTATGATGCCAAAGTTATTTCGATTGTTAAACTAGCTGATGTGGTAACTTACCTTGAAACATTACCTGACATGCAACAACACCTTGAGTCTGTTAAAGCGTACCGTGCTCAATACGGTATTTAAGTGATTGTTTAATATGTACTAATACGTTAACTAGCCTTATTTTTATGATATTGCTGTAACTAACAAGTACAAAAAAAGGCGAAACAGTTATGCTTCGCCTTTTTACATTTTACTTATAAAACTGTATTCGCTTTATCTTTATGATTCGGTTTTGCTATTAACCATTGGTACTTTATCTTCATCAAATTCAGGGCTCGCTTTATGTTGGCTTGCGATGAATGAATAGATAACAGGTAGAATGAATAAGGTAAATAACGTACCAATCGATAAGCCCGCTACAATAACAATACCAATACCAAACCGACTCACCGCACCAGCACCAGATGCAAATAGCAGTGGAATCAAACCTGCTACCATCGCTGCCGTTGTCATTAAGATTGGACGCAAACGTACTGTCGCTGCTTTTTTCACAGCTGCAATACGATCTAAGCCATGATGGAGCTGTTCTTCTTTAGCAACTTCTGCAATCAAAATACCATGTTTAGTAATTAAGCCTACTAAGGTGATCAATCCCACTTGCGTGTAGATATTCATGGTTGCGGCACCCCAAGCAAGTACCATTAATGCACCGCTGATCGCCAATGGAACAGTCATGATAATCACTAGCGGATCTCGCATACTTTCAAATTGACTAGCGAGTACTAAAAAGATGATAAACAATGCCAAGATAAAGGTGACATATAATGCTCCACCTTCAGTCACAAATTGGCGAGCCTCACCTAAGTAATCATGAGTATAACCTTGTGGTAATTTAGTCTCAGATAAGCCCTCAAAGAAAGTAATTGCTGTACCCATTGTCACACCCGGTGATAGTACCGCGCCAACAGTTGCACTATTAAGCTGATTGAAATGAGGTAATGAACGGGGCTCTGCAACCACATCAATTGTAATTAACTCACTTAACGGTACCATATTGCCATTTTTAGCCGGGACATAAAAATCGCCTAATTTTTCTGGCGCTAATCGATATTTCCGCTCTACTTGTGCAATTACTTCATAACTACGTCCGATTAAGTTAATGCGATTTAAATAGCCGTCACTTAATAATGTCCCTAGCGTTATCCCGATATCTTGCATAGTTACCCCGTAGGCACCTGCTTTATCACGGTCTATTTTGATATTCATTGTTGCTGAGTCAAAGGCTAAATCTAGCTCTGAATAAACAAAGTTAGGGTTCGCTTGGGTTTCTGCTAAGACATCTGTAGCAATGCTCACTAAGCTTTGGAACGGATTAGATGTAGTGATTACAAACTGCACCGGTAAACCACCAGAAGATCCTGGTAATTCAGGACGTTGGAAGGTCACTGTGGCAACAGAAGGGATCTCTGCGAAAGCAGGTGTTAAAGTCGCAGATAGTTCCGCAGGTCCTTTTTCACGTTGGCTCCAAGGCTTCATAATCGCGATACCAAATGCTTGATTAGCATTAGGGATACCCGACATAGCTAAGCTACTTTCCACTTCTGGTTGTGCAGAAATCTCATCAGTAACCAAACGCATACTATTTTCAATGAAATCGAGATTAGCATTGGAAGGGGCTTTAGAGAGCATCATTAATACTCCTTTGTCTTCCTTTGGTGCTAACTCTGATGGAATGAATTTAAATAAGTAAGGTAATGATATAAACACTAATATGGCAAAGATAATGATGGCAGGTCGACGTGTCATAATTACATCAAGCGCATTACCATATTTATTGGTTAACCCTGTTAATACTTTATCAACACCACGCTCAAAACGGTTTGGTTGATGATTAACAGTTAACATCTTGCTACACATCATAGGAGATAATGTTAAGGCTACGATACCCGAGACAAATACTGCCCCAGCAAGGGTTAAAGCAAACTCGGTAAATAATGAACCAGTAATACCACCCATTAACGCAATAGGCGCATATACAGCTGCCAGCGTAATTGTCATCGAGATAACCGGCACTGCAATTTCGCGGGTACCTATAATCGCCGCACGGAAAGGATCCTCGCCTGCTTTAATATGCCGGTCGATATTTTCTACCACAACAATCGCATCATCGACCACCAGACCGATCGCTAATACCATGGCTAGTAGCGTCATTAAATTGATGGTAAAACCAAACATCTGCATCACTACTGCAACGCCAATCAATGAGAGTGGGATAGTAATAATTGGGATCACAACTGCACGCCATGAACCTAAGAACAGGATCATTACGATAAGTACAATTAAACCTGCTTCTGCGATAGTTTTAACTACTTCATCAATAGACTCTTCGATAGCGATTGTTGAATCGTAGAGTACTTCCATATTGATTGAGCTTGGATTACTTTTTTCCAAGCTTGGCAGCATATCTCTTACGTCGGCAGTGATATCTAATGGATTAGCCGTAGGTGTTGAGTCAATTGCGACCACAACGGCGTCATTACCATTTGCCATAGCACGGTATGTATCATGACTTTTTTCTAATGAAACACGCGCGATATCTTGTAAATGTATGGTTCTACCATCATCGCGAGTTGCAATAATTAGCTTCTCAAGCTCTTCAGCACTAGTAACCTGTGTTTTTGCATTGCCATTAAACAGGGTGTAGTAACCCATTGCTTGGCCTGTAGCAGATTGAATGTTATTGGCCTGTAGGATACTAATGACTTCAGAGGTACTTAGCCCAAATGCGGCCATGCGTTCCGGATCTAGCCAAATACGCATTGCAAACTCAGTACCGCCATAAAGGTTAACTTTTGCTACCCCGTTGATGCTGAATAACTGAGGTTTGATCACACGTTGTAGGTAATCAGTGATTTGACTTGAGTTAAGCTGATCACTTGAAAAAGCAATATAGATAACCGATGTGGTTGAACCTGTACTGACATCAATCGTTGGATCTTCTGCTTCACTGGGTAGTTGGGAGCTAACGCCGTTAACTTTGGCGAGAATATCAGCGACTGCGCCGCTTGGGTCAGTATTCAAGTTCATGTTCACGGTAATAACAGAACTACCTAAGGTACTTTGTGAACTGATATAATCAATGTTATCTGCCTGTGCAATGGCTTGTTCAATGGGCTGTGTAATAAAGCCTTGAATCAGATCTGCATTAGCACCGTAGTAACTAGTTGTCACTGTTACTACGGTATTGGTCATATTAGGGTACTCTCGTACCTGCATTTTGCTCAGCGCTTGCACACCTAACAGTACAATGAGCAAGCTCAACGATACTGCTAAAACAGGGCGCTTTATAAAAATATCGGTAAATTTCATTCAATCACCTACAGAGCTGGAAGAACAGAGGGTGCATCAAGCGCATCGGATTCAACAATTTTAACACGTGAGCCATTGCTTAAACGTATTTGACCGCTAGTGACGATTTGATCGCCTGCTTTAAGGCCTGACAGTACGTGTATTTTGTCTTCTTTGGTTTTACCTAAAGTCACAATCTGCTGTTTCGCTTCTAAGTAAGTATTACCATCGTCTGCTTCTTTCTCAGTGAGCACATAAACTGTTTCACCGTATAATGTATAATTAATTGCAGTTACTGGGACGACGATTTGATCTTCAATAGTTGGTAAAATCACATCAGCTTTAGCAAACATACCTGAACGTAATATTTGTTGCTCATTAGGTATAGAAGCTTGAACTTGTACTAGGCCGCTTTGAGAATTTACGGCTGGTTCAATTGCTGAAATTTTACCGGTAAAGGCTGTATCTGGCTGAGCATCAATAAAAATATTCATCGCCTGATCGATATGCAATTTATTCAAATCGTTTTGCGCAACAGTAAAACGTATTTGCATGCGGCTAATATCTTCTAATTGCACAATTTCTGAACCGCTCGCTAAGTATTGACCTAAGAATACATTTCTCAGACCGGCGATACCTGAAAACGGTGCGCGAATAGTGCGTAAACTAATAGTTGCTTCATAACCTTCTATTTCACCTTTTAAAGCAAGAAATTCTGCTTCTGCATCATCAACATCGCCTTGTGAAATAGAGCCTTTTTTGAGTAGGGACTTGAGTCGTTTGTAATTACGTTCAATGGCAGGCAATCGAGCTTTAGCTGTTTTTAGGTTAGCTTTTTCTACTTCACTGTCTAAGTATAAAATAGGCTCATCTTTCTTCATCTGCTGTCCAGATGTGAAGTTGATTTTTGCTACCTTGCCAGCGACTTCATTGGCAATGGTTACACCTTGAATTGGTTCGATAAATCCTATTGCACGAAGATGTGGAGTCCAATCCTCTAATGCTGCTGTCGTTGCAGTCACCGAAAATACAGGAGTAGGGCGAGAAGCAAGATATTCTTTAATCTTTTGTGCCTTAAACATGTTAAATCCAATGACACTGCCAAAGACGACAATTGCTAAGATGATTGCCGAAGCTATCCATTTTTTCATTATGTTAGTCCTGTTCGTTAAGGTGTTGGTTTTGAATAATATGCCAAGAAGCATCCCTGACTTGGTTTAGCTGTGACTGCTCTGGTACGACTCTACCTTTTGTAACTTGTTTGGCTAAAGCAATTGCCGTTTCCAGGCTTGCTGCAATTAACGCGAATAATTGCCAATTCACAAAACGCTCTGAATCGATGCCTTCTTGGTAGAAGTCAATGATCAGTTTAAATGTTTTGTTTTCAAATAACGTTAGCTCTGTTTGGTCAATATTAGGCACATAATGCAACATTTCTAATAAGCTTAAGCGCTTCGGATTTTCAATCACAAAATTGAAAACGTTTTGCCAAACCAAATCATATTTCTCTTTGTTAGAAAGTGTCGTTTTCCAATCTTTAAAAATAACTTCTGCAGATTCAGTACTAATGAATTTTTGCAGTTCATTTAACAATGTTTCTTTGCTTTCAAAGTAACGATAAATGGTGCCAATAGAAACACCTGCCTGTTCAGCTAGGTTTTGCATTGAAAATGCATAAAAACCATATTGAGTTAATACGGTTTCTGCTGCGATTAGGATTTTAATTTTTTTTTGCATTATTTTATTTAAAAAGTGAATGAATGTTCATTATCGTTAAATGACATATTTTTGCAATCTTAAAGTAGCAATCTACTTTATAAACATTATGGACTATTTTTAATTCACTTTGTCAAAAAAATATATGTATATAGGTTTGAAGGAGTATAGTTTTTCTCCTGTACTGACTTTCTATGTAAAGATCCGTAAAATCAAACTGATCTTTTTTAACGTAGGACAACTCATGAAATTAAATCCTGGTCAGGATGCCGCTGTCAAAATGATTTCCGGGCCCTGTCTTGTACTTGCTGGTGCTGGAAGTGGTAAAACGCGAGTAATTACTAATAAAATTGCTTATTTAGTACAACACTGTGATTATCAAGCTAGAAATATTGTTGCTGTTACTTTTACTAATAAAGCAGCTCGAGAAATGAAAGAGCGTGTTAGCGAAACGCTAGGACGCAAAGAATCTCGTGGATTAATGGTATCAACTTTTCACTCTCTAGGCTTAGAGATCATTAAGCGAGAAGTTAAAACGCTTGGAATGAAAGCAGGATTTACGCTATTTGATGATCAAGATACCTTAGCACTATTAAAAGAGTTAACAGAGAAACAGCTAAAAGAAGATATGGATTTGATTAAGGCTTTGGTAACGCAGATTTCCAACTGGAAAAATGCGTTGATTTTACCAGCGCAAGCAATCAAACAAGCAAAAGGTGAGCGAGATGTTATTTTCGCGCATTGTTATGATTTATACCAACGTCAATTAAAAGCATATAACGCATTAGATTTTGATGATTTGATTGTTTTACCTACCTTATTATTAAAGTTTAAAGAAGAAGTACGTCTACGTTGGCAAAAGAAGATTCGTTACTTGTTGGTGGATGAATATCAAGATACTAATACTAGCCAATATGAGCTTATTAAATCCCTAGTGGGCGAGCGAGCTCGTTTTACTGTGGTAGGTGATGATGATCAGTCGATTTACTCATGGCGTGGTGCAAGGCCTGAAAATTTAGTTTTGTTACAGCGCGATTTCCCACAATTAAAAGTGATTAAATTAGAGCAAAACTATCGTTCTAGTCAACGCGTTTTAAAAGCGGCAAATGTGTTAATTGCGAATAATCCTCATGAATTTGATAAACGTTTATTCAGTGAATTAGCTTACGGTGAATCCATTAAAGTGTTGTTTGCTAAAAATGAACAGCATGAAGCAGAACGTGTAGTGATGGAGTTATCTGGCCATAAATTTATGAATGGTGCTAACTTCAAAGACTACGCTGTGTTATACCGTGGTAATCATCAAAGTCGGTTACTTGAGAAAGTGATGATGGAAAACCGTATTCCATACAAAATTAGTGGCGGCACGTCCTTTTTCGCGCGTAGCGAAGTGAAAGACATCATGGCGTATTTGAAGCTGTTGGTAAATCATGATGATGAAAACGCATTTATACGAGTGGTAAACAAACCGCCGAGAGGAATAGGAGCAGTGAGCCGTGAAAAGCTTGGTAATTATGCAAATTTACGTCACATAAGCATGTTTGCTGCAAGTTTTGAAATAGGTTTAGAGCAAACCTTAAATGGTAAAGGATTGCAATCTGTACAAGCTTTTACACGTTGGCTAGTTGAATTAAATGATCGTTTAAAACGAGAGGACGACATAGAAGTTGTACGTGATTTAATTCGTGATATTGGCTATGAAGATTGGTTATATGAAAGTAGCCCAAGTCCGAAAGCTGCAGAGATGCAAATGAAAAATGTATCTACGTTATTTAAGTGGGTAACTGAAATGCTAAAAGGTGATGATCTCGATGAAGAGATGACACTAGAGCAAGTCGTCGCACGTTTAACCTTACGTGATATGCTGTCACGTAACGAAAGTGAAGAAGAGTTAGATCAAGTTCAGTTAATGACACTACACGCTTCTAAAGGTCTAGAGTTTCCTTATGTATATATGATTGGAATGGAAGAGGGCTTATTACCACATCAAGTGAGCATTGATGAAGATAATGTGGAAGAAGAGCGTCGTTTAGCCTATGTCGGTATTACTCGAGCCCAAAAAGAATTAACCTTTACTTTAGCGAAAGAGCGAAGCCAATATGGTGAAACGGTGAAACCCGAACCAAGCCGCTTTTTAAATGAATTACCACAGGAAGATGTGGAATGGGAAAGTGGCCCTAAAAAACGCACTGAAGAACAGAAACAGCAGTTAGCAGATAAAGGAATTGCTAGCTTAAAAGCACTGTTTGATTGATTTCAATACTAACTGGTAGCGAGTGTTGCTAGTAGTTAGTAGGTAAGGCGGGTCGAATAGACCTCGAAAGGATTTACAACTTGTTTGCGGCAAATAGGTTTTTGCTAGCAGTTTTAATACTAAACTTAGACTATTAGGAGTCACACATGTTAGATAACATCGAAGGTCAACGCGTACCCAATGTTACTTTCCCAACTCGTCAGGGTGATGAGTGGGTTAATATCACTACTGACCAGTTATTTAAAAATAAAACGGTAGTGGTGTTTGCATTACCAGGTGCATTTACACCGACTTGTTCTTCAACACATCTTCCTCGTTACAATGAGTTAGCTGCTGTGTTAAAAGAAAACGGTGTTGATGAGGTTGTATGTTTAAGCGTTAATGATACGTTTGTAATGAATGCATGGCTTGCAGATCAAGAAGCTGAGCATATTACCGTTGTACCTGATGGTAGTGGTGAGTTCACTGAAGGCATGGGTATGTTAGTGAATAAAAATGACATCGGTTTTGGTAAGCGCAGCTGGCGTTACAGTATGTTAGTAAAAGATGGCGTGATTGAAAAAATGTTCATTGAGCCAAATCAGCCTGGTGACCCGTTTGAAGTGTCTGATGCAGATACGATGTTAAATTACATTAATCCAACTGCTAAAGCACCTTCAGCAGTTGCTCTATTAACTAAACCGGGTTGTCCTTTCTGCGAAAAAGCCAAAGCAGCTCTAAAAGACAATAAGATCAAGTTTGAAGAGATTGTATTAGGCAAAGACGCTACTAGCGTTGCACTTAAAGCAATGTCTGGCCAAACAACAGTGCCACAAATATTTGTTGATGGTAAGCACCTAGGTGACAGTGATGCAGCGGTTGCTTACGCAAATAGCTAAACTGTCCCTCGATTATTATTGATTATCAGCGTATGTTTTTCTTATTAAGACATACGCTTTTTTTTACCCTATTTATTCAAATTATCATTATTTACCTTAGTCAAAAGTGGAGAACAATATGAAGCAAGTTAATGTTCAAGTTGCCGTTATTGGTGCTGGATCTGCAGGTTTATCGGCCTATCGAGCGGCGAAACAAACAACTGATTCAGTCGTCCTCATTGAAGGTGGAACGTATGGCACTACCTGTGCTCGTGTCGGTTGCATGCCAAGTAAATTGTTAATTGCTGCAGCAGAGGTTGCTCATAGCGCAGCACATACTGAACCCTTTGGTATTGTTATTGATGGGCAAATAAATATTGATGGTAAAAAAGTGATGCAACGAGTACGCGATGAGCGTGATCGATTTGTAGGTTTGGTCGTCGACGCCATTGATGAAATAGACCCTCAAGATAAACTAATAGGTAACGTTAAGTTTTTAACAGAAACGCAATTGCAACTTGATGATCACACGACTGTCAATGCGCAGCGTGTTGTTATTGCTACTGGATCTCGGCCAACTTATCCCAATGCATGGGATGATCTTGGGGATAAGTTAATTGTGAATGATGACGTATTTGATTGGCAAGATTTACCAAGTTCAGTTGCTGTATTCGGACCTGGTGTGATTGGTCTGGAATTAGGTCAATCATTACATCGATTAGGTGTTGAAGTATTGATGTTTGGCATGGGAGGAAAAGTAGGCCCCTTCACTGATCCTGAGATTATGGATTATGCTGAAAAAACCTTTAGTGATGAATTTTATCTAGATGCCGATGCAAAAGTTAATAACATGCAACTCAATGGAGAGTTAGTTGAAATTACTTATATTGATAAGCAAGGAAAAGAACAAATTAAACACGTTGAGTATGTGCTTGCTGCCACTGGACGCCGCCCTAATGTGGATAACTTAGGTTTAGAGCAAATAGCAATAGATTTTGATGACCGAGGCGTGCCCGTTGCTGATCCTCATACAATGCAGACCTCTATCTCCTCTATTTTTATTGCTGGTGATGCAAGTAACCAAGTTCCTTTGTTACATGAAGCCGCTGACCAAGGCAAAATAGCAGGTAGAAATGCTGCTATTTATCCAAATATTGTTACTGGTTTACGTCGCTCTGCTATTGCGGCTGTGTTTACTGACCCTCAACTCGCCATGGTCGGGTTAAGTTATCAACAAGTAACAGAGAAATTGGGTGGATGTGACTGTTTTGAAACGGGAAGTGTTTCTTTTGAAAACCAAGGTCGCAGTCGCGTCATGCTTAAAAATAAAGGTTTATTACATCTTTACGGAGAACAGGGAACAGGGCGCTTTTTAGGGGCTGAAATAATTGGTCCTCAAGCAGAGCATTTGGCTCATTTACTCGCTTGGGCTCATCAAAATCGCATGACCATTTCTCAAATGCTAGAAATGCCCTTTTATCACCCGGTGATAGAAGAAGGAGTGCGCACCGCTCTACGAGATCTTAACGCTAAACTGAAATTGGGATCGGCTATGACCAGTGAATGTATGGAGTGTGGTCCCGGTTGTTAAGCTTTATTGAGTGTTACTGTATTAATGAGGTTTCATTCAGTAACACTTAACAAGTGTAGGGATTTATAGCTTAAAGGTAAGCTATAAATAACCCTACAAAAATGGCAATCCCAACATAGTTATTATCTAAAAATGCTTTAAAACAGTTAGCACGTTGTCTATTTTTAATCTGTACTTGTTGTTGTATAAATAAGCCTGACACCACTATAAGTGCAACATAATAAAATCCATTTAAGTTTTCTAATATACCTACCGTTAATAAAATGAGTAAAGTGGTCAATTGCAAAGCTGCAATAATAATTTTATCGAATCGACCAAATAAAATAGCGGTAGACTTGATGCCTATTTTTAAATCATCTTCTTTATCTACCATGCCATACATAGTGTCATAAGCAACGGTCCAAGTTAGGTTTGCGATAAACAGTAACCAAACAATATTATCTAGCTGGTTTGCTTGTGCTGCATAGGCCATCGGAATTGACCAACTGAAAGCTAAACCTAATACAAACTGAGGGAGATTAGTAAAGCGCTTCATGAATGGGTAGATAAAAGCTAACAATAAGCCAACAAATGATAATTGAATCGTTAACGCATTCTGCGTCAATACTAATAGGAAAGCTGCTAAGGCTAAGGAGATAAATAAGTATATCGCTTCTTTGCTAGTGGCGCGGCCAGAAGGTAAAGGACGATTCTTTGTTCGCTCTACAAAGCCATCTACTTTACGGTCCGCAAAATCATTAATGACGCAGCCTGCACTTCGCATAATAAAGACACCTAGGCAAAACACAATGAGAGTACTTAAGTTAGGTAACCCTTCAGCGGCAACCCAAAGAGCCCATAATGTAGGCCAAAGTAATAATAATGTACCGATTGGCTTATCTGCTCGCATTAATTGTATAAAAGCTTGGCGTTTAGGTGCGTTTAGATATGAGATCATTGATAAATTTCCGATGCAGGAAGAAAAACTTCGCTAACGAGTAATGGTTTATTTTCTATATAAAAAAGAGAACGTCTTGCCCAAAGTGAATGATCACAGCTTTGGTCTAATGTGTGACATAGCTGATGTATCAAAGAGCCAGATTTAAATTCTGCTATTTCTATTGTGCCACGCTTTAAAGATGTGCTTTGAAAAAGAAAACGGCCTAGGGATTCA
Organism: Psychromonas arctica; assembly: GCF_036697365.1. GTDB lineage: Bacteria > Pseudomonadota > Gammaproteobacteria > Enterobacterales > Psychromonadaceae > Psychromonas > Psychromonas arctica_A. The sequence continues at coordinate 153,703 of NZ_JBAHZA010000007.1, read as the reverse complement.
CTACCAATATTTGCTAATGCTTGTTGGCTATCCGATAAAGTCTGCGAAGGTATTTCTGTTTGTGCAAAAACGTGAGCTCTTTGATCGCAATATAAAAAAACTTCTCTTACTAGTATTTGTTGAGCGTCAGAAAAGTGTACTGAAAGTGGTGTTGCTTCTGAATTGGTGGTTACTTGTTGGCGCACTTCTACATTAAAACTTTGGCAATGTTGCTCCAGTTTTTTAGTTAATGAGCTTTCATCTAATAGCCATGAAAGCACTTTCTGCGAGCAGTTGTCGACAGACTCAGCTTCTTGCCAAGTAGCGGATGAAGCGATATTAAGCAGTTGGTTAAGCATACAAGCCTTTCATTAAATAGCATTAATTACACTCGTTAGTATGATTTTATACTTACAAAACTGAGTCTACTTAATTTAATACTGTTGTCGTAGATGATAGATAATGGCTGATTATAACAATACTGATTCGTTTATTAACTGAACTTAGTGAAAAATTATGATTTATTCTCATTAACATGCATAAAATCTCAGGATATTTTTAATGATTATTACTTTTTATCCACACTAATCGGTTATGGCTGCTATCATATATGTCAAAAGTATTATTAAAATTTTTGTAGGAATTAAGGATGTTTAAGAAAGTATTATTATGCGTTTTACCTTTGGTATTATTGTCTCCGTTAAACTTTGTTGTCGCTGAAGAAGAAGCGACTCAATTAACATCAGACTACCAGTATTTTGCATTAGACCCAGACATCATTACTAATTATATTAAGCCAGGTAAACGATTAGGTTATATAAGAGTTGGCATCGACCTAATGGTAAAATCCAATAAAGCTTTCCAGGAAGTTGAATTACATGAGCCTTTGATTCGTGATCGTATTATTACCGTATTAGGTGAGCAAAATGAGCAACAAATCCGCTCGGTCAGTGAGCGTAAAGCAATTAGATTGCGTTGCTTAAATGAAGCAAACGATGCGATTTTTGAAATTACAGGTGATAGACCAATAGAAGATCTACTTTTTACTAAATACTTAGATCAGTAATCACCTGTAAATTGTTGCTATAGTTTTAGTCTATGGCAAACAAAAGCTAACATTAGTCCTGCTAATAAACCGACTAAATGCGCATAGTTGGCCAAATTGGTAGGTAAAATATCAATAAATCCTAGTATTAACCAACCTATTAAAATAGCAAACATGCCGTTGGGAAGGTGCACTCTGCTTGTTTTATCTAATTGCCCAAATAACCAACAATATCCCACTAACGCATATACAACACCGCTTAACCCTCCAAAATATGGACCGACTAAAAAGAATTGAGATAGGTTGGAGGCTACGGCTGAAAATAAGAATAATATTATTAGACGTTGTTTACCGTGTTGTTTTTCTACTAAGCCACCTAATTGCCACCACCATAACAAATTAAATACGATATGAAGTAAGCTAAAATGTAATAAAGCCGGAGTGATAAAGCGCCAGCTTTGAAGATAATCAAAAGGCTGCTGTTGATAAAATGCTAAGAATGAATTCAAAGGGTTAAATACACCGAACGCAATTAGCGCATAAATAATGCAGCAAATAGCAAACAGGCTATGTGTCAATATACCTGCTTGGCGTTTGAAGTTACTGAATAAATCAGCATTCGCATAAGAGAGTTGATCTGGTGCACTTTTTAAGTCGCCTGATTCCCAGCTTGCTGAAAGGTATTTACTTTGAGTTGGGTTCGCTAAGAATTCTGCTAACGCTTTTTCTGCAATATGCAGTTGTTGCTCTTGCTCGAGCAATATTTCATAAGAGAATTCTGAATGTTGGATAGTATTACTGATTTTTTGGCTATTTAAATAATCTGAGAATGCTTGCGCTAAACGAAGATGTTCAAAACGATGTAAAGATATCATAGCGTTTCCTATAATTTTTTATGTGTGTAGCAAAAAATATATTGATAGAACTGTTAATAATATTGGTGGTGTTACTTGCTATTCATATCAACTGAACTAATTTAATTAGAGCTGTCTGATTGTTGTACCGATAGTATTAACTATATGAATAAGGTTGTACGAAATAAAATAGGTTCGTTTAAGTGTTCATTGAATTCATCAATTAAGCTTATCGAAAAATTAATTATTGGAATAGTACAAGTCATCATATTAACTAATGTTATTGGTGTTAGATGGTATTGAACTGGATTAGTTGCTAATCCATGATATCAAAGGACTAGTACTATATAGGTATATGAAAAATATAGCGATATAGACTATTGGCAGTTTATGGTTTATTGATTAAAATGACATGAATTGTATTCGCCAAAACACATTATAATAACAAGGAAAATAATATGAATATTAAATCTGCTCGTACTCTAGCACTTGCTGCTTCACTGTTTTTAGTACCAACAAGCTTCCAAGCTGCATTTGCTGCTGACTTTGGTAGCATTGCTACTTCAAGTTTAGAAAAAGTAAATTCTGCAACAAGCAGCGCAGAAGAAAAAGTGAGCTCAGCAACTACTAGTGCAGAAGATAAAGTTAGTTCTGTAAAAACAAGTGCGGAAGAAAAAGTAAGCACTGTTAGTTCAAGTGCCGATAGCTCAAAAATCGATATCAACAGTGCTTCAGTAGAAGAGCTAACATCTGTTTCAGGTATCGGTACTTCAATTGCTGAAAAAATCGTTGAGTACCGTGAGCAATACGGTGACTTCACTGATTTAGCTGACTTAACCAATATCAGTGGTATAGGTAGTTCTACTTTAACTAAAATTTTACCTTACTTAAGCCTATAATTCGGCCCAAAAGTGACTCGATAAACCACTATTATTAGTGGTTTTTTTGTTTTTAAGCTTAATTTTTAGGAATGTTGATGACTATTTTAGTAACAGGTGGTGCAGGTTATATTGGATCCCATACCGTTGTTGAATTATTAAATGAAGGACAGCAAGTTATTATCGTTGATAATTTAGTTAACGCTTCATTAGAATCTTTAAGTCGAGTTGAAAAAATTACCGGTAAAGCACCTCTATTCTATGAAGGTGACATTTTAAACAAAGCTTTTTTGGATAGCGTTTTTGCTGAGCATGATATTGAGTGTGTTATCCACTTTGCTGGATTAAAAGCAGTGGGTAAGTCAGTTGCTAAACCTGTCTCTTATTACCAAAATAATGTTCAAGGTACGTTAACTTTACTAGATGCAATGAAAGAAGCGGGTGTATTTAAGCTAGTCTTTAGTTCATCAGCCACAGTTTATGGCGATCCTGCAAGTTTACCAATACGTGAAGATTTTCCCGTCGGTGGCACAACAAATCCTTATGGTACCTCTAAGTTAATGGTAGAGATGATATTAGCGGATGTAGCTAAATCAGATCCACGTTGGGCTTTCGTTATTTTACGCTACTTTAACCCGGTTGGTGCTCATTTATCAGGACTGATTGGAGAAGATCCTAATGGTATCCCAAACAATTTATTACCTTACATATCACAAGTAGGCGTAGGAAAGCTAAGCCAATTGGCAATTTTTGGCGATGACTATGATACTCAAGATGGTACTGGCGTCCGAGATTACATCCATGTTGTTGATTTAGCGATTGGGCACTTAAAAGCCTTAACACGCATTCAAAGTGACACAGGCGTGTTTATTTACAATCTAGGGACTGGAAACGGTTATTCAGTGTTAGATATGGTTAAAGCCTTTGAAGCTGCGAGTGGCAAAGCGATTCCATATCAAGTATCTCCTAGAAGAGAAGGTGATATAGCAGCTTGTTATGCAGCGCCAGAAAAAGCGTTATCAGATTTAGGTTGGCAAGCAGAGCGCGATTTAGATGCAATGATGCAAGATACATGGCGTTGGCAATCTGCTAACCCTAATGGTTATAAATAGCTGTTATTTTTTAATGAAAATAAGTTACCGCAGTTTTATAAATTACTACGGTAACAAGGCTTAAGGTTCGTATAAATGTACTCTATTCTTGCCTGCATTTTTAGCTTGAAATAAACCTTGTTCTGCATAATCTACTAGCTTGCTGCTTTTTAATTCATTACGGTAAGTCACGGCTCCTATGCTTACCGTGATATTGATGATTTCATCTTCATATTGTACACAAAGCAATTCAGTACTTTTGCGAATCATTTCTGCGACCTGTTGGGCAATCTCGTCATTACTGTTATTGAGCAAAATAATAAATTCTTCACCTTCCCAGCGAGCTACAATATCGGTTTTACGGATACAGTCTTTTAACTTATTCGCGAGTCTTTTGAGAACCGCATCTCCTGCAACTTGACTATATAACTCATTTATATTTTTAAAGTTATCTATATTAATTAATAAAATAGAGAATGAGCCTTTTTTTGTATGCTGCATAAGTAATCTGTCTGACAGTAAGTCATTAAAATAACGACGAGTATAGACATCCGTTAATTCATCTTTTTCTGACAATTGTTTTAATTTTATAGAGTGGTTGCTATTTTGCGTGATCCAACGGTGAATACCGTAAGAAACAAGCATAAAGCCAAATAGCTGTACGATATCTTTAAAGAATACTGCTAATAGCCAAGGTTGAATAAAAATTTCGTTTAAAGTATTAGTGAAGGTAGCGATAAATATAAAAAAGAATCCACTAACTAAGAACTTATGAACATCTAAGTTATATTTTACGTTATTCAAATTAACTAATAAAAAGAATAGGGTGATGGATACGATTGTGTGAAAGAAAAGATTATATAAGTCTATTTGAGTTGTAATAGGAAAGATCCAAGCTTGTAACGAGATATAAGCAAGAACAAAAGAGTAAAGTGAATTTAGCGTACTTTTTTTAGTCAAAGGCTCTTCTCTATTTGCTAAATGATAATCAAATCAGTTAATGTTGATTATAAATAAATATTTTTAATAACTTACTATAATTGTTTTTTTTAGTAAATAAATGAACTTGATTATTAGCGAATATTTGAATTTTGTGATTAATGCTTTATTTCTGTGGACTATCTCTCTATCATTAAGGATCCGTTTTTTAGATGGTTTTTTCCGATGCCTAAAGTGACTCAGCAAGATATTTCAACAAGTTTTGGTCGTAACATTATTGACCGAGGTACCCAGTATTTTAAAGAAAGTCGTGTATTAGCTTGCGACTTCGATGAATCCACTAACTCTTTGGTAGGGCTAGTTAGGGGGAGCAGCGAAACTCCTTATAATACCAAAGCATCTATTAAGCCTTCTAATAAAGGCGGTTATATCATTCACAGTACTTGCTCTTGTAAAGTTGGGTGGAATTGTAAGCACGCTGTTGCCCTATTATTAGCTTACCAAGCTGATACTCCAGATTATAACGTAGAAAACAGTTACCAAGCTTGGTATGAGATGTTGAGTGGAAAAGCTGCTGTTCCAGAAAAAGTAAGAGCATCTGCTTATCAAGGCCACTTCCGTTTTTCTTTTGACAAAAAAGTGTTGAACCATGAGCACCGTTATATCAAGGTCGAGTTCGGTACAGTACGCTTTTTAAAAAGTGAAAATACTCACGTATTTAGTGAGAAAGATTTAGTTTCTGTTGCAGATAATGAAAGTTGGATGGAAAGCTTTAAATGGGTAGAGGATGTCGATGTTGAGATTCTACGTTTATTGTTAACCAAAGAAGGGCGTCCGGCCAAGCTTGGGAAAACTTACATTAAAACTGAGTTAGACTTATTAGCTTTACAGAAAATATTAGCGACGGGGCGTTGTTTTTGGGAAACGTTGGACCAAAAAATTACACCTGCCGATACCCGTGCTTTACATTTAGATTGGGAAAGTACTGAAGATGGGTTAAAACAACTAACGGTCAACCTTGCTGAATGTGATGAATGGTTGTTAGTCCCTACCCCTACCCCTTATTTCTACGATTTAACTCGCCATCAAGCGGGGAGAATAGCTACAGATTTTAATCGTGATTGGTTGCTATCATTATTACAAACTCCTCCATTAGGCGAAGAACAAAGAGCACACTTTACACAGGAAGTGTCGCTTGGTTTTGCACAGGATGTTTTACCTAACCCACAACATTATGATATTCAGCAAATCGATGGGCCGTTACAAGTTATTTTTAAGTTGGATGTGCAAACAATTAAAAGTCAGCCTTTATTTCTTGGACGCTTATATTTTAAATATGGGGAGTTAGTTTTAACTCCAAGTATTTTGGAAGACAAGCAACGCAATCAATATATGCATAAAGGACAAATAGTTAGCATTAATCGTGACATTGAAGCGGAAACTGCGGCGCTTAACGAATTTAATGACCTGTGTTTACTTGATGTTTATATGTATGATCCTAAATACAAAGTAAGTAAGGACTTACAAGGTATTTTGCCACCTGAACTAGGCGGCACTCAAGAGTTTCAATGGCTATCATTACTGACTGCTCATAAAGCACGTTTAGAAGTATTAGGTTGGCAGTTTGATATCGCTAAAGACTTAGCCTTACAAAGCCAGCAGGTTGATAGTATTGATATTGATATTGATGAAAAAGGTAACTGGTTCGATTTAGGTGTCTCTATTGAAGTCGACGGCAAGCGCATTGAGTTATTACCATTATTACTAGAATGGTTACGAAGCAATGAAGATTGGCAGCAAAACAGTTACGATATTTTATTAGCACAAGGTAATGGGCGCCCATTACGTGTTAAACGTGAGTCAATTCAGCCTATTTTATCTATTCTGCAAGAGTTGGGTGAAGTTAATGAAAGCAAAATTAATTTACCGCAAAACCAAGCTGCCTTATTAGCTCAATTACCTGAAATTAATCGATGGATTGGTGGCGAACATGTACAGGCATTAGCGGAAAAACTCGCTAATTTTAGTGGAATCCAAGATGTTGATGCGCCAGATGGGTTAGTAGCAGATCTTCGTGATTACCAAAAAGAAGGCCTAAATTGGCTAATGTTCTTAAATGAGTATGGTTTTTCTGGTGTTTTAGCCGATGACATGGGCTTAGGTAAAACAGTACAAACATTGGCTTACTTGTTATATAAAAAACAGCATCAACTATTAGAACAGCCTGCCATGGTTATTTGTCCAACGTCTTTAGTGGGTAACTGGTTAAATGAAGCGATTAAGTTTACGCCAGATCTAAAAGTGTTGGTGTTACATGGTGTTAATCGTCATCAATTCTTTAATGAGATTAATGATTATGACTTAGTGATCACTACCTATCCATTGATTGCGCGTGACTTTAAAGAGTTTACTGATTACTCATTTTCAGATTTGATTTTAGATGAAGCACAAACCATTAAAAACCCGTTAGCAAAAATGACTAAAAGTATTAAGTTAATCGATGCAAAACAGCGTATATGTTTGACTGGTACACCAATGGAAAATCATTTAGGTGAGTTGTGGTCACTGTTTGACTTCCTAATGCCTGGTTTTCTTGGCTCATACAGTACTTTTAATCGTGTTTATAGAAAAGGTATTGAAGGCGAAGGTAACCATCAGATCCAACAATGGTTAATTCAAAAAACTAAACCATTTTTATTACGTCGTACTAAAGATGATGTGGCAAAAGAGTTGCCTGCTAAAACTGAAATTATTCATACTATTGGTCTGCAAAACGATCAACGTACTCTGTATGAAAGTATTCGTATCACTATGGAAGCAAAAGTACGAGATTTACTGCGTGAGAAAGGTATGGCGAGAAGCCGTATAGAGTTTTTAGATGCATTATTAAAACTACGTCAAGCTTGTTGTGACCCTCGCTTAGTGAAATTAGAGCATGCACAGGATATTAAAAGTTCAGCGAAGTTAGACTTCTTAATGGAACTGTTACCGGAAATGGTGGAAGAAGGGCGTCGCATTTTGATCTTCTCTCAATTTGCACAAATGCTTGGCTTGATTGGTGATGCCTTACAGGAAGCTGGGATTGATTTTGTAAAACTAACAGGGCAAACGCGTAACCGAAGCGAAGTGATTGAAAAATTCCAAGCGGGCGATGTACCTGTTTTCTTAATATCTCTTAAGGCTGGTGGTGTAGGGCTTAACTTAACGACTGCAGATACTGTCATCCACTACGATCCGTGGTGGAATCCTGCCGTTGAAAATCAAGCAACTGACCGAGCTTATCGTATTGGTCAAGATAAGCCGGTATTTGTTTATAAACTGATTTGTGAGCAAACTGTTGAAGAACGCGTATTAGCTTTACAATCACGTAAGCAAAAATTAGCTGATAGCGTATATGGTAAAGAGCAAGAGGAAAACTTTGCTCCGGATAATAGTGATGCTTTATTAAAACTGTTTGAACGTTACTAAATGTCTATAGAACAGGACTTATTAGCCCCAATTAAAGCATTTTTGTACGTAGAGACACCACAAGCTTGGATAGATAAAGCTAAGCTCGTGGAGAATCAATCAGCTTTACTGGTTGATCATATGATTTGCGAGCTAAAAGCGGCACAGACAGCCATGTTATTAATTCGTCGTTACGCTGTAGACAAAGACAGTGGCGATGCTTTAATGGCATGGTTGACGCCTTACAATGATTATGTTTATCGCAAACAAGGGGATTGGAAGGCATTATCTAATAGTAGTCTGTCTAAAAACATCGTTGCTAAAGCTGGTACTCTTTATGGACAAGACTTGATCGATAAAATGGTTTTGTTGATCAAAGAAGAGCTACATCATTTTTATCAGGTCGTAGAGATCATGCAAGCTCGAGATATTAATTTCGATTTTGTAGGCTCTAGTCGTTATGCAAAAGAGCTATTAAGTCATGTCACCACACATGAACCAAATACATTAATTGATAAATTGATTTGTAGTGCTTATATTGAGGCGCGATCTTGTGAGCGCTTTGCTAAAATAGCTGAGCATCTTGACCCAATTTTAAATAAATTTTATGTCTCTTTATTGCGTTCAGAAGCAAGGCATTATCAAGATTATTTAACGTTAGCTGAACAGATTGCTGGTGAGGATATTTCTGAGCGTATTGGTTACTTTGGAGAGTTAGAAGCTAGATTGATTCGAGAGCCTGATACAGACTTCAAGTTTCACAGCGGATGTCCAGTCTAACCAGCCAATTTCTAACTAGTAAGCGGCTGTAATTTATATTACAGCCGTCACAGGTTAGTGTTCGATACTGATATCAGTCGTTGGGATACAGCTACAAGCTAACACATAACCGTCCTCTATCTCTTCTTTAAATAAACCTTGATTATTTAAGACTTTTACTTCGCCCGATAACAATTTTGTTTTACAACGGCCACATTTTCCGCCTCTGCAAGAGTATGGAATATTAATACCAGCAGCTTCAGCTTGATCTAATAATAAACCTTTGTCATTACCTGCCACTTTAATGTCCGATTTTGAAAAGTACATTTGAATAGCTTTATGGCTAAGCTTTTCATTGCCTAACATGGATGTATATTTTGGAGATTGTTGTGTTTCAAGTACTTGTATTGTATCGCCAGCACGTATAACACCTTGATTGAGTGCAATTAAATTTTGTCCAAAATCAATATCACCTTCATGAAATCTAAAGCCTGCCAGTGTTTTCAGGGGCTGCTCTAAATCTGGTACGCCAGTTAAGGGATCAACATTAGTAAAATTACAGCGAGAGCAGGGTTTACTAACTTCAAACTCCACTTCACCAATTTTGATGCGTAACCAAGTATCTTCAATAAAAGCAACGTCGCCTTTAACGATAAGGTTAGGGCGAAAGTGTAAGGCAGTTACTGGCTTATCTAAATGAGCATTGAGCTCATCCACAGAGGCTTGGTTGATTAATAAAAGTGGATACCCATCAGCAAATGAAACTTGAGTTGTACGGTTCTTGACACAACGAATGGTATTCTCTGAAAAATAAACTAGTTGGCAATCTTGTTTTAAATAGGTTGAAAACCATTGGTCATAATCAGGGTGGCAATGTTGAGCTTGCATATTATCTGCCCAAACTTCTACTGTTTGCATCTGCTCAGTAAAATGTTCAGGCTGAATGTAGATACTAGGCTGCTTTGGCGCACTAACTAGCAACCCTTTTTTAGAAAACTCTATACTAACCTGAGTTAATTGTGGGTGAGTTCGACCAGTAATAAATTTACCATTGAGATCGACCAGCATATAACGTCTATCGTTGGTTAAGCCTTTTTCCTCAACAAATGTTTGAGGTAATTGAATACCTTTAGTGGACTTAATTGGATAAATATAGAGATCTGTTAAGCTTTGCACACTAATCCTTAAGTAGTTCGTTCGCGTAAATAACCTGCATAATCAGGAATACGTGTCGCGTAGACTTTATCAATATGGTACGAATCCATAATAAAATCTGCTGTTGCGATATTGGTAGCAATAGGAATGTTCCAGACAGCAGCTAAACGTAATAGCGCTTTTACGTCTGTATCATGAGGAACTGCATTCATTGGGTCCCAGAAAAAGATTAATAGGTCTAAGTTACCTTCAGCTATCTTTGAGCCTAGTTGTTGATCGCCACCCATTGGGCCGGATAACAAACATTGGATGGGTAAGCTGGTTTTTTTTTGCAGTAAAACCCCGGTCGTACCTGTAGCAAATAGATCGTGCTGTGCTAACTGAGCTTTTCGTTTGTCAGCCCAATTAATGAGTAAATCTTTCATATGATCATGTGCAACTAACGCAATTTTTTTAGATTGCGCTATGTCACGTGTAATGTATTCCATAATATTACCTTTTAAACTTATGCAGAGTAGTGCTTATCACCAAACATCATTTTATACATTAGCCAAATAGCTAATATGAGTGTGATAGTAATAGAAAGGAAGTTAGACCCTAGTTCAGGGTACAACGCGCCAGTGAAAGCGGCATAAGAGAAGATACCAATAAAAAATGCTGCCCAAGCAGGGCGGATAGTCGTTTCATTATTCGTTTCATTGATGTATGAACGATAAAAATGACTGATCGCGAAAAACAAAGTTACAAATGGAAAAATGGAAAACGTTACTTGTGAGATGGTTAATATAGAAAAACAGGCGTTAGCCGATAAGCCGATTAAAAAAGTATAAATTAACCATTTTACCGATATGTTGCTTTCTTGCATTTTATCACTCCTAGAATTTGGTTATTTGGAATCTAAAAATAGCATGAACCCATGCCTATTTCTTGTTTTTTATAACGATGATGAGAGCTTAGCACCTGATCTTGAAGTTGTTGTAAAAATTTTACCTAACCCGCGAATTGTTGTAAGAATGTGTGACAAATGCTATCAAATTGTTAATATAAGTTTTATTTCCTATTTGAGGTTGCCTAATGTCTACACCCAAAAGTCCAAAAGCCGCTACTGTAAATTATGATTATGATGCAATTGTTATTGGTACTGGCCCCGGTGGTGAAGGCGCTGCAATGAAGCTAGCAAAGGCGGGTAAACGCGTTGCTGTTGTAGAAAAGTATAGAGATATTGGCGGGGGGTGCACCCATTGGGGAACCATTCCTTCAAAAGCATTACGTCATAGCGTTACGCAATTGATTGAGCTCAAAAATAATGCATTGTTTACAAATAACTATCCTCAAAAGCACGCTTTTACTTTTGCCGATGTGCTTCACCACACTCAGCAAGTTATTGGACAGCAAGTCAAAATGCGCAGTAGCTTTTATAATCGTAATAACTGTACATTACATTTTGGCGAAGCTTCTTTTGTTGATAACCATTCAATTAAAGTGAAAAATCCCGATGGTTCTGTAGAAGTCATTACCGCACAAGATATTATTATTGCTACTGGATCTCGACCTTATCATCCTACAGATATTAACTTTGAAGCTGCTAATATTTATGACAGTGATACTATTTTATCTTTGGATTATCAGCCGAAGAATATTGTTATTTATGGTGCGGGCGTCATCGGTTGTGAATATGCTTCTATTTTTAGAGGGTTAAGTGTCAAAACTGATTTAATTAATACACGGGACAGGCTGTTGTCTTTTCTAGATGCTGAAATGTCCGATGCTTTATCTTATCATTTTAGAAACTCAGGCATGATTCTGCGTCATGATGAAGAATATAAAAAAGTAGAATCTTCATCGGAAGGTGTAGTTATCCACTTTAAGTCAGGTAAAAAAATGAAAGCAGATTGTTTACTTTATGCTAATGGACGTACTGGTAATACTGATTTATTAAATCTTGAAGCTGTTGGTTTGACACCAGACGGCCGAGGCCAATTAGCAATTAATGAACACTATCAAACGGCTGTGGATAATATTTATGCCGTGGGTGATGTGATTGGTTACCCGAGCTTAGCGAGTGCTGCTTATGACCAAGGCCGTATTGCTGCCAACTTAATTATCACGCGAGAAGGTAATAAAAAATTAATTAAAGATATTCCAACAGGTATTTATACTATTCCAGAGATCAGCTCCGTGGGTAAAACAGAGCAAATGTTAACGCAACAAAAAGTCCCTTATGAAGTTGGTCGAGCACAATTTAAAGATTTAGCTCGTTCACAAATTCTCGGTTCTGATGTGGGTAGTTTGAAGATTTTATTTCATCGTGAAACCAAAGAAATTTTAGGTATTCATTGTTTTGGTGAAAGAGCGGCGGAAATTATTCATATTGGTCAGGCAATAATGGAGCAGGAAGGAGCAGGTAATACTATTGAGTACTTTGTGCGTACGACTTTTAATTATCCTACAATGGCCGAAGCATACCGTGTAGCGGCTCTAAATGGTTTAAATAGATTATTCTAAATAGATTAAATATAAAAAATGGGCAGTTGATGGCTGCCCATTATTTTTAGTTATTATCGGTGATTTTTCATCACCCATAACAAAGCACTGATACAACGTGCTTCTTGAAAATCATCCCTGTTTAATAACTCATCTACTTTACTGATTGGCCATTTAATCACTTCTAATGGTTCAGGCTCATCACCTATTAAGCGCTCAGGGTATAAATCTTTAGCCATAAATAACGTCATTTCACTACTAAAGTAACTCGGTGCCATGACCACCTTTCTTAATTCAGTAAAGTCATTTGCTCCATAACCGACTTCTTCTTTAAGCTCTCTATTAGCAGCTTGAATCGCTGTTTCACCTGGATCAATTAAACCTTTTGGAAAGCCTAATTCATAACTGTGGGTACCTGCAGCATACTCTCGAATTAACAGGATAGTCTCTTCATCATAAAAAGGGACGATTAAGACGGCACCTTGTGTACTACTTTTCATTCGCTCAAATTCACGTTGTTCACCGTTGCTGAATTTAAGTTTTAATGTTTCAATTTTAAAAAAACGGCTACAAGCAGCAACACTCTTACTTAATATGGTTGGTAAAATAGGTGATGAGTTACTCATAGCTGCCTCGTAATGTTCAATTAAGTGGTATGGATAAATAAAATACTGTTGAATGTATAGTAAGTATTCATAAAAGCCTACAATATTTATTGTAAGCTTTTATTCTTAATTAACGACCCTTATCTAAAATAACTCATCGTCATAGATAGTACCGCCGGTTTGTGTATCAGATTCACTATACATAGGTTCTGGCACATAATCTTTCGGAATATGAGAGTATCTGAAAAATTCAAATAACGTGGAACTATCAGTTGCTGTTGTTAATAGTCCTGTTGCAGCATCGATGCGTACTGTTGTAATAGATGCTGGACGTTTAGGCTTATATTCAGGCTTATCTTTCATCACTTTGCTCATAAACAGATTCCAAGCTGGTAACGCTGTTCTGCTACCAAATTCACCACCTGCTACTTGGTTTCTACCCAAGTTATTATTGTAAGCTGCACGACCTAATTCTCGATTAAAGTCATCAAAGCCTACCCAAGAAGTAGCGACCATATTACCTACAAAACCAGAGAACCAAGCATCTTTCGAATCATTGGTTGTCCCTGTTTTCCCCCCCATATCTTGTCTGCCAATAGCACGTGCTGCTCGCCATCCGGTACCATTCCAATTAGTTTTATTTTTTCTATTGCCTCCACCCCATACTGCGGTGCGCAATAGCTCTCGTACCAAAAATGCGGTATCAGGACGTATTGCTGACTCCGCTATTTGTGATTTGGCAACAGGAGAAATAGCACAAACTTCAGCATTATGGTCATTAACGGTTCTAGTAGCTAAAGGGTCCGACTCGATTGCTGCTCCTTGTGCTTTGTATTCTTTTGTACATTCAGGACAAGCTATCTTTGGTGCTGCTTGGTACAAAATAGTACCGTATGCATCTTCAATTCGTTCGATAATATAAGGCTCTACTTTATATCCTCCGTTAGCAATGATGGCATAGCCGGTAGCTAAATCGATAGGAGTCATAGATGCCGACCCTAAAGCAAGCGAGTTACTTCTTGGCATATCATCTTCATTGAAACCGAACTTAGTCAGTTGATCAATAACAGTCGTTAAGCCTATATCTTCAACTAAGCGCACTGATACTACGTTTTTCGATTGCCCTAACGCTTGGCGTAAGCGAATTGGCCCTGCATAGACAGCAGGGGAGTTTTTAGGACGCCATGCTTCGCTGCCACTCCATTGGTTAATCGGTGTATCATTAACGAGTGTAGCTAAGGTATAGCCATTATCTAACGCTGCTGAATAGATGAATGGTTTAATATTAGAGCCGACTTGACGCTTAGCTTGCGTTGCTCGATTAAACTTGCTTTGTACAAAGCTATATCCACCGACTAATGAAGTGATTGCTCCATCCTGTGGATTTAAAGAAATAAATGCAGAGCTAACATCAGGGTATTGTGATAATTGCAGTTGTTTTGTGACTTTTTTGTCTTTAGTAACGTCAACTTGACGCACCCAGATTTGCTCACCTACTTTTACAATATCCGATGCTTTTTTAGGTGGTAAACCTTGTCTCGAATCACTTATAAATGCACGTGCCCAGCTTAATCCATCCCATTCAATAGCAGATTTTTTCTCTGACTCACCTTTAATGAGTACTTCTATGCTTTTATCTTTGACTGCAACAACCACTGCAGGTTGTAAGTTTCCGAAGCTTGCTTCTTTAGCGAGCGTTTTAGCAATTTTATCTGCAGACCACGGAGCTTCGCCATCTTCCCACAACACTTTTGTCGGGCCACGGTAACCGTGTCGCATATCGTAATTGTGTGAGTTTTCTATTACTGCATTATTAGCAGCTTGCTGCGCTTCAGTAGTAATCGTTGTGTAAACATTAAAGCCTTCATTGTAGCTTCTTTCTTTACCATAAAGCTCAATTAGCTTATTACGTGCAATTTCTGCTACATAATGCGCAGATAAAGTAATTTCTGCACCATGGTAACGACTTAATACTTTTTCATTACGTGCATCTTCATACTCTTTTTGTGAGATATAACCTTCATCTAACATACGCAACAATACAATATTGCGTCGCTCAGTGGCATTTTCCACTGAATAAATAGGGTTTAAACGAGATGGCGCTTTAGGTAAACCTGCTAATACTGCCATTTCAGATAAAGTTAAATCCGATACATTTTTTCCGAAGTAAACTTGTGCCGCAGCACCTACACCAAAAGAGCGATGACCTAACGCAATCTTATTAAGATAAAGCATTAATATTTCGTCTTTTGTGAGGATTTGTTCAATCTGTATAGCAATAAATATTTCGCGGACTTTACGAAGAATTGTCTTTTCATTGCTTAAAAAGAAGTTTCGTGCAACTTGTTGGGTGATTGTACTTGCCCCTTGCTTTGCACTACCTGACATAATGTAAACACTTGCTGCACGTAAGATACCTATTGGATCCATACCCACATGTTGGTAAAAGCGACTATCTTCCGTAGCAATAAATGCATTTACTAGTTGATCTGGAATTTCTTTGCGTAATAATGGGATACGTCGCTTTTCACCAAATTGAGAAATGAGCTCCCCATCTTTACTTAGTACTTTCATTGGTACTTGTAGAGGTATATCTTGAATGCTAGTAACATCAGGTAAGTCTGATTTAAGTTGATAATAAATGACAAATACTGCGGCTATGCCAATAAAAATCAATATAATAGCAACTAAAAAAAGTCTTTTGAGCCATTTCATCATATTTAAATAATTCCATCGGTATCGTGACTAAGTCACTTTTATGTTAGATATATAGGATGTGTAGTATATAGTGATAAATTATGAGTTAAAGAGCGAACTGTGACTTATCGGCTTGGAAGTTATCGAAATTAAACTTATTATCACCATACACTAATTTAAAAAAGTATTTATTATAGCTATAGGTAGCAAGGAAATTATGTTTTTTGGATTAAAAAAATTAGGTTCTCGCAGTGTCATTGGGATTGATTTTGGATCAAGTTCAATCAAAGCTATTGCGATTTCAAAAGGACAAGGAACGTATCGCGTAGACGGTATCGCTGAAGCGCCTTTAACAAAAGGTTTGATTGTCGATAACCGTTTTGAAGAAGTCGATAAAATCACTGCTATCCTTAAACAAATTCGTCACAGTTTTCCTTCCGGCCTTAAAAATGTTGCTATTGCAGTCACTGGATCTGACGTTATCACTAAAGTCATGAAAATGAATGCTTCATTAGATGAACTAGATTTAGAATCTCGCGTTGAGATTGAAGTTGAAAATAGTATTCCTTTTCCACTGGATGAGATATTTATTGATTTTGAGGTTATGGGACCTAGTGAAAGTGATAAATCTTTAAATGACATTTTGGTTAGTGCAGCTCGTAAAGAGCGTGTGTTATCCCAAGCTCAATGTGTTGATAATAGTGGGTTAAAAACAACAATTGTAGATATTGCTAGCCATGCTTTAGCACGTTCAGCAGAGGTGATTATGACTTCTGATGATTATAACCGTGGCGTGGCAGTAGTTGATATCGGTGCAACACAAATGATGTTAAATATTCTATATCAAGGTAATGTTATTTTTACCCGCAGCAAAAGTCATGGTGGCGCGCTGTGCACTCAAATGCTTTCAGAACGTTACGGTATGCCTATCCAAGAAGCTGAACAGGCTAAACTTAATGAAGACCTTCCAATTGATGCTGAGCTTGATGTTATTACCCCTTTTGTAAATATGACGGTTAACCATTTACGTTTTGATTTGCGCATGTTCACTAACGCACCTAATAATGTTGATGTACAAAAGCTGATTTTGATGGGGGGTGGTGTATTAATGAAGTCTCTTGCTAAGCAGTTACAAGATGAACTTGAATTTGAAGTAGAAATTGCGGATCCCTCACTGGCTCTTGAATGTAAAAGTAAAGAAGAAAATAAATTATTAAAAGAATCTGGTGCTAAATATATGATGGCATTAGGTTTAGCATTAAGAGGCGTTTCATAATGTCGAATATTAATCTACTGCCATGGCGCGAAAATTATAAAAAACAGAAGAAAACAGCGTTCTTTATCATATTGGCTATTAGTGCTTTAGTGGCATTAGGAGTGTCCTATGCCGGGAAAATGTATGTAGATTCCTTAATCAACGCACAAAACGAAAGGAATCAATATTTACAAACAGAAACTATCATTTTAGATCGCCGTATCGCTGAAATCAGTGATATTAAAAAACAAAAAGCGGAGTTGGTAAGACGTATTAATTTAATTCAACAACTTGAAGAGCAAAGAAATACAATTACAAAGTTCTTCAATACGTTACCTGAAGTAACACCACCAGGTGTTTATACCAACTCAATTTCTTTTAATAAAGGAAAAGCGGATGTGAGAGGGCTATCTGACTCAACAGGGCAAGTAAGTAATATGTTAAGAAATATTGATAATTCAGGTTGGTTAGGTGATGCTGCGCTACCTTCTATTGTTAGTGGTCCGACAGAGCCTATCAAGTTATATAATTTTTCGATGAACTTTATTGTTCTGCCTGAAGATGAAGACGGGAAGTAATCATGCATATTAATGATATGGATTTCGATAATGTAGGTAGTTGGCCTAAATTGCATAAGACAGTGGTCATTGCGATTGTTTGTATTTTATTAATTGGTGGTTTTTATTATTACGTAATTGAAGACCAACTTAAACAGCTTGATAAAGTTGAAGCAAAAGAGTTAGCGCTTAAGAATGAATTTAAAGTCAAAGCTGCGTTGTCTTCAAATCTGGAAGCGTACCGCGAACAAATGACTGAAATTGAAGTGATTTTAGCTGGATTAGTAAACAAACTACCGACCAAAAAAGAGCTGGCTAGCCTTTTAGATGATATCGGCTTTATTGGTTCTAATAACGGCTTGCAATTTAAAAGTCTGAATTGGGGTGTAAAGAAACAATTAGAGTTAGCAGAAGAAGTGCCGATAAGTATTAAGGTGGTAGGTACCTATGAGCAGTTAGGTAAGTTTTCAGCAGACATTGCGGCTTTGCCACGCATTGTGATATTAGATAATTTACGGTTAAAGCATAATGATGAAAATACGTTGATACTTGATATTGTTGCCAAAACTTACCAATATAAAGGAAATAAATAATGAAAAAATTATTACCTTTACCTCTGGTGTTTTTATTATTTTCTTGTTCTGAGGCAAACCTCGAAGACTTAAATCAATTTGTTGTTGATACTAAAGCTAAAGTTTACCCAGTGAAAAATGAAGTGCCTACGCTGAAAAAAATCGACACGCTTAACTTCACTCAGGCGGATGGAAGAAATCCTTTTTCTCAACCTAAGCTTGAAGTCATTGCCGAAGTAAAGGATACTCCTAAAAGTTGCCCTCAACCAAATTTTGAACGTAAAAAACAAGCGCTTGAGATGTATTCATTGGGACAAATGCAAATGCGCGGTACGTTACTTAAAGACGACCAGCTATGGGCGTTAGTGCAAATATCTGGTAATGAGGTGCACCGTGTTAAGCCGGGTAACTATTTAGGGTTAAATTACGGAAAAGTACTAAAAATAAATAAAGAACAAATTGATCTATTGGAGCTCGCACCAGATAAAAATGGTTGTTGGGAAGAACGCCTCACACAGATTAAATTAGTCTCAAAATAAAGTTAATCAGGGATGAAACGGAAATCATGAAATTATTAAATCTAAAGCAAATTGCTCTATTAAGTATTAGTAGCCTTTTGTTCATTTTATCTCCTTTTGCAGTTGCTGAATCGCAACTGATTAAATTAAACGTTAATCCACTCTCGGAAGGGAAGTTTGAATTAAAGTTTGAATTTAATGAAACCATTAGCAGTTACACTGATAAATTAAATTATCGTCCTAATAAATTAGTTATTGATGTTACAGATGCGAGTTCATTGCTTGAATTAAACTCTATCACTATCGATAAGAATGGTGTTAAAACTGTTGAAGCTGAACGCATGAGCGAAGGGTTACGTTTAACTATCAATATTGAAGAGTTAATGCCTTATTATATTGCCGAGCAAGGTAAAAACTTAGTGGTTCGTTTTGGCGATACTGAACAAAAGTCTGCTGCGACAGAGTCCGAGTCAGCAATTGCTGCTGCAATCTTGCAAGAAACCGGTGATCAAACTGCACAAAAAACATTAAGCGAAGCTGCTGAGAAAGCACGTAAAGCTGCATTAATTGAGCGTCCAAAAGGTTATGTTAATACGATTTCTGATATCGACTTTAAGCGTGGCTCTGAAGGGCAAGGCAAGTTGTTTGTTTATTTAGATAACTCTAGTGTTGCTGTTGATATTAAACGCCGCGACCAACAACTTATTGTGGAGTTTCAAAGTACTTTTATTCCTGACGATTTTTTGTACATCATGGATGTAGTTGATTTCGCTACTACTGTTAATAAAATTGAGACTTTCCGTGAAGATGGTAAAACACGTTTTGTTTTTACCATCAAAGACGAATACAACTATCGCTACGATCAACTAGATACTTTATTCATGATCGAGGTTTCAAAGAAACCAGAAGACGAAGCTGAAGCTCCATATGAAGGTAAGGCTATCTCTCTTAACTTCCAAGATATTCCTGTACGTACAGTGTTACAGTTAATCGCTGATTTTAACGGTTTTAACTTAGTTATTACTGATTCTGTAAGCGGTAATATTACTCTCCGCTTAGACGACGTTCCATGGGAGCAGGCGTTAGATATTATCTTAAAAGTACGTGGTTTAGGTAAACGTATGGACGGTAATGTATTAATGGTTGCACCAGCATCTGAACTTGCTGCTTCTGAACGTCAACAATTAGAGTCTAATAATGAAGTTGCTGCATTAGCGCCTTTATATTCAGAGTTTATTCAAATTAACTATGCAAAGGCAGAGACAATTGCTGCATTGTTATCAGGTCAGAGTGCGAGCTTGCTTTCTGAACGTGGTAATGTGACCGTTGATACACGAACTAATATTCTGTTAATTAAAGATACCGCTGCAGTGATTGATTCTGTTAAAGAAATTATCGAAGTGTTAGATGTTGCTGTTCGCCAAGTTGTTATTGAAGCGCGAATGGTTACGGTTAGTGATTCTGTTGCGGAAGATTTAGGGGTAAGTTGGGGATTAGATTCTAGTTCTGGGGACTCTGATTCCAGATTAAATACTTTAGATGTAAATCTACCTGTTGCTTCATCAGCCGGTACATTAGGTTTCCAAGTTGCGACATTAGCAAATGGTAATATTCTTGATTTAGAGTTATCTGCTTTAGAGCAAGAAAGTAAAGCTGAGATTATTGCGAGTCCACGTATTACAACGCTTAATCAACAGACTGCTTATATTGAGCAAGGTACTGAAATACCATACGTTGAATCATCTTCATCGGGTGCGACTACAGTAAGCTTTGAAAAAGCGGTATTAAGCTTACAGGTAACACCGCAAATAACACCGGACAATAAATTGATCCTAGATTTAGTGATTACTCAAGATTCAGTTGGTGAAACAGTGACCACTAGTGATGGTGAGTCAGTATCTATTGATACACAAGAGATTCAAACTCAGGTGTTAGTTGATAATGGTGAAACACTTGTACTAGGTGGTATTTACCAACAACAAATCTCGGATACGATCAGTAAGGTGCCAGTTTTAGGTGATATACCTTATCTAGGTTACTTCTTTAGAAACTCGGTTACTGACAACACAAAATCAGAGTTACTTATTTTTGTTACACCACGTATTGTGATGCAAACAAAATACTAAGTTACATTTTTATTAATACATTCAAAAAGCCTGAAGTTTATCTTCGGGCTTCTTTTTTTATGGCTTGCAATATATTGTTAACAATTGCGATAATAAGGCACTTCTCTTTAATTTTTAAGGGGCTTCCCAATAATCAACCACTTGAGTAAAAATTCAACATGGCAGAACAGCGTAATATATTTTTAATTGGCCCAATGGGGGCTGGTAAAAGCACAATTGGCCGTCAACTAGCACAAATGCTGCACTTAGACTTCCTTGATTCAGATAGTGAAATTGAACGCAAAACAGGCGCTGATATCGCTTGGGTGTTTGATGTCGAAGGCGAAGAAGGTTTCAGAAACCGCGAACAAGAGATGTTAGATGAGCTAACTAAAAAACATGGTATTGTTTTAGCAACTGGTGGTGGTGCCGTTATTCGTCAAGAAAACAGAACGCACTTATCGGCTCGAGGTATTGTTGTTTATTTAAAGACAAGCGTACAAAAGCAGCTGGCAAGAACCTTAAAAGACAAGCGTCGACCACTTCTACAAACAGATGATCCACAATCAGTATTAGAAACTCTTGCTGAAAAACGTAATGCACTTTACGAAGAAGCTGCGGATTACACAATTGAAACTGACGAGCAAAGTGCCAAAGTAGTTGCAAGTCAAATTATAGCCTTATTGGATTTTTAATGGAAAAGTTACTCGTTGATCTAGGTGATCGTAGTTACCCTATCTCGATAGGTTCAAATCTGTTATCGGATACTAGCTTGTTGAGTAGTGCGATAAAGGGCAAAAAAGTCATGATCGTGACGAATGATGTTGTTGCACCGCTTTATTTAGAAGCTTGTAAAAATACATTAAAAGACTATCAAATCGATGACGTAATTTTACCGGATGGCGAGCAACATAAAAATCTAAGCACTTTTGAAATTATTTTAAGTGAACTATTAGCTAAAAAGCATGCGCGTGACACTACTATCATTGCATTAGGCGGTGGTGTAATTGGTGATATGGCAGGCTTTGCTGCGGCATGTTACCAACGTGGTATAGCCTTTGTGCAGATACCAACTACCTTATTATCTCAAGTTGATTCTTCTGTTGGCGGTAAAACTGCTGTGAATCATCCTTTAGGTAAGAATATGATTGGTGCATTTTATCAGCCGCAAGCGGTTGTGATTGATATCGAATGCCTAAAAACCTTACCTGCACGAGAGTTTGCAGCAGGTATGGCTGAAGTTATTAAGTATGGAATCATATACGATCAAGACTTCTTTAAGTGGCTTGAACAAAACATTGAAGCGATCAAATCGTTAGATCCTACATCTATTATTTATATGCTGAAACGCTGTTGTGCGATTAAGGCAGAAGTTGTTGCACTAGATGAGAAAGAACATGGTATCCGTGCACTGTTAAATCTTGGCCATACTTTTGGGCATGCGATCGAAGCCGAGCAAGGCTACGGTAATTGGTTACACGGTGAAGCGGTTGCTGCAGGTATGGTATTAGCGGCAGAAACATCTTTTGTTTTAGGCTTAATTGAACATGATGATGTTGATCGTATTATCGATTTAATCGAAGCTTTTGACCTTCCATTAGCAGCTCCAGAAAATATGCAATATGCACATTTTGCTGAACATATGCAGCTAGATAAAAAAGTGTTGGATGGAAAATTACGTTTAGTATTACCAACGTCAATTGGTACCAGTGCATTATTTGATAATGTGAGTGAAATTGTACTTCGCGATGTCATAGAATCTTAATTTATTATGGTTGAAAGAACGCTTATTTCGCTTCCTTCACAGTTGCAGCTTTTAGAGCGGCTGCAACACCATATATACCTATCTTCTTCTCTTATTTTTATCACCGGAGAAACCGGATCTGGTAAAACGACACTCACAGAAAACTTAACGAATACATTACCTGCAGATTTAAAGCAGGTTTATTTAGCTTTATCTGATGTTGCAACTATTCCTGTATTAAGGCAAAAAGTGATTGAACAATTGTTTGATCGTGCGCTATTTAATGCTCATGATAAATTGGTTGATTCAGTTGAGCGTTTGCAAGAGCAGTTTAGTCAATCTCAGAATCGTTTGTTAATTATTGATAATGCGCATCTTTTACCTACAGATTTTTTGATTGAATTATGTGAGCTATTAGCGTCTTTTGAATTAACTAATAACAAAAACGTCAATGTCATGCTGTTAGTTGACCCAGTATCTACTAATAATTTTTTAAGTTACCTTACCTCAAACTTAGTTGATAGATTACGTAAGAAAATTAATCGATTAGAGCTGGTGTTACCCGCATTAACAAGTCAAGAAGCAACGGCTTTGTTAGCCCATAACTTCCAGCAAATAGGTTATCAAGCTAAATTGCAGCATCAAGATGCGTTGAATCATCAATTACATCTTTGCGAAGGCAATCCCAAAAAGATTATTTCGTTAGCCGAAGAGCTTAGCCAGGGAGGCTTTAAAGAAGATAAGCATGCTTGGGTTAAAACATGGCTACCTGCAGCGCTATTGATGCTGTCATTGATTGCTATTGTTACAGCACTTGGAATTTACTTATATCCTAAATTTATTCCGGAACAACAAATACAGAGTGGCGTAGCTGATTTATCAATGCCAGGTACTTCTAAGCTCGAATTAAATCAGCAATTAACTCCTATGATAGAGCCTTTAGCTGGTGGATGGTCTAGTTTCGATTTAGATATTGATAATAATGAAAGCCTAGTAGGATTATCTGATGAAACTGAGCAGCGTGTGGTGATCTCTAATGATCAATTAATAGAGTTATCTGTATTGGTTGAACAGCCCTACAATGAAATGGAAGAGGCTCCTCAAGCAATACAGGACCAGGCTATACCATTATTACTGAGATCCAATAGAAAAGTAGAGGATTCAGAAAGCAATACAACACAACAAGAACAGATAAAAAATACTCAACCAGAAATAATAGCCGAAAATACAGAGCAAACAGGTAATGTGGCAGCACAGAACTTGCCTGAAGTGACACAATCTACAGATAATTTGCTAACTGCTCCTAGTATTCTGCTGAGTAAAAACCCTAAAAACCTAACAATACAAGTTTCAGCTATGTCTACCCGCTCTTATTTAGCAGATTTTAAGCAGAAATTTAATTCAACAGAAAATGTATTTACCTACCAAACTATTCGTAACAATAAACCTTGGTTTGTTGTCGTTTATGGAGAATACACATCAAAAGCATCTGCAGATTTGGCCATTAAAAATTTGCCAGCTGCATTTGCAGGTATGCCTACTTGGATAAAGTCATGGCAAGCAGTACACAATGATTTGCGGTTAAATAATGAATAAAAAAAATAGAGCCTTTTTAAAATGGGCTGGTGGGAAGTTTACCTTAACTGAACAAATTAATGCACGCTTACCAAAAGCTAATAGATTAATAGAACCCTTTGTTGGAGCAGGATCAGTGTTTTTAAACAGTGATTTTGATGAGTATGTTCTGAATGATATTAATCCTGATTTAATTGAAATGTATAAAATCATCAAGCGTAAACCTAAACAGTTTATCCGCGATGCTAAAGTATATTTTCAAGCAAAATATAATCAGGAAGACGTTTATTATCAATTGCGTGAAAAGTTTAATAAAAGTGATGATGTTTACCTTCGCTCATTATTATTCTTGTATATGAATCGCCACGGTTATAATGGCTTATGTCGTTATAATAAAAGTGGTGGATTTAACGTACCTTTTGGTCGTTATAAGCAACCCTATTTTCCTGAAAGCGAGCTATTGTTCTTTGCTGAAAAAGCAAAAAAAGCTACATTCACTTGTAAACCATACCAAAAACTATTTTTGTATTTACGTGATAGTGATGTTTTGTATTGTGATCCGCCATACGTACCTTTAAGTAAAAGTGCTTCTTTCACTAGTTATGCGACGCAAGGCTTTAGTTTGGATGATCAAGCTCAATTAGCGAAGTTAGCTCGTGAAAGTAAAGCAGCGGTGTTGTTAAGTAATCATGATACGACTTTAACCCAAGAGTTATACCGTGATGCTGAGTGCGATAAAATATTTGTATCGCGAACTATCAGTAGTAAATCGACTGACCGTAAGCCGGTTGCCGAATTATTTGCTTTTTTTCCAGCTAAAGTTAAATCAAGCGCAAACATCACAAATAAAAATTAGTGTGTTAGTTCCTGCTTAGGTAGAATAGGCTACTCATACTTTAGCTTATTTCTATTTAGGAACAGACCATTATGACAGATTATTTAATCGCGCCTTCAATCCTTTCTGCAGACTTTGCTCGTTTGGGTGATGATGTTCAAAAAGTATTAGATGATGGTGCTGATGTAGTACATTTTGATGTGATGGATAACCATTACGTGCCTAACCTAACAATCGGTCCAATGGTGTGTAAAGCACTACGTGACTTCGGTATTACGGCACCAATTGATGTGCATTTAATGGTGCAACCAGTAGATACTATGATTGTTGAATTTGCTAAAGCTGGTGCGTCTATTATTACCTTTCACCCAGAAGCATCACAGCATGTAGATCGATCTTTACAGCTTATTAAAGATCATGGTTGTAAAGCTGGTTTAGTTTTAAATCCAGCAACGTCTTTAGAGCAGTTAACCCACGTAATGGATAAATTGGATGTTGTATTGTTAATGTCTGTAAATCCTGGTTTTGGCGGTCAGTCATTTATCCCTCATACATTAGAAAAATTACGTCAAGTACGTAAATTAATTGATGAAAGTGGCCGTGATATTCGTTTACAAGTAGACGGTGGAGTGAAGACAGACAACATTAAAGAGATCGCAGAAGCCGGTGCAGATATGTTTGTTGCAGGTTCCGCTATCTTTAATCAGCCTGATTATAAAGCGGTGATTGACGAGATGCGTGAACAATTAGCTGAAGTAAAATAAAAGCAGCTGATTATGTCTCAACTTACTGATATTAAATTAATCTGTTTTGATCTTGATGGAACACTAGTTAACAGCGTTCCTGACCTGCGTTTATCATTAAATGCAATGCTAGATGAACTGTCTTTGCCTCATGTTAATGACCTAGTGGTAAAAACATGGGTTGGTGATGGTATTGCTAAAATGGTTGAACGTTGTTTACTTCACGTCAATGGTTCTGAGTCTTCTCAAGAGTTACTTACTAGTGCTGTGAGTATTTTTGAACGATATTATCAGCAATTCTTAAATACTGAATCTGGCTTATATCCTGCGGTAAAAAGTACTTTATTTAAGCTGCAAGATAAAGGTTATAAAATAGCGCTCATTACTAATAAGGCTGAGAAGTTCTTACCTGAATTACTTGCTTACTTTGGCATTGACCGGTGTTTTGATTTGTTTCTAGGCGGTGATACTTTAGCGCGAAATAAGCCAGATCCAATGCAAGTCGAATATGCCTGTGAGCATTTTAATATTAGTGCTTTGCAAACTGTTATGGTTGGTGATTCGCGTAATGATATTTTAGCTGGACAGAATGCCAAAGTATCTACCATCGCCTTAACTTATGGTTATAATTTTGGCGAACCGATTGCACAGATTAACCCAGATTATATTGTTAACCATTTCGATGAATTATTAACATTGCTGTAAGCGCAATGAAGGAAAGAAAAATGACTAAACCCGTTGTATTAAGTGGATGCCAGCCATCAGGCGGCTTAACGATTGGTAACTACATGGGTGCACTACGCCAATGGGTAGTGATGCAAGAAGCCAATGACTGTTTGTTTTGTTTGGTTGATCTGCATGCGATTACCGTTCGTCAAGATCCTAAAGCATTACGTAATGCGATTTATGATGGCTTAGCTATGTACCAAGCTGTTGGTATTGATCCACAAAAAAGCACTATGTTTATACAATCACAAGTGCCTGAACATGCAGAGTTATCTTGGATTTTAAATTGCCATACGCAAATGGGTGAGTTAAACCGCATGACACAGTTTAAGGATAAGTCGCAAAAAAATGTGACTAATATTAATGCTGGTCTATATAGCTACCCTGTATTAATGGCTGCTGATATTTTATTGTATGGTCCAAAGCACGTGCCAGTAGGTAGCGATCAAAAACAACATCTTGAGTTAGCACGTGATATCGCGACTCGCTTTAATAATGCTTATGGCGATACCTTCGTAGTACCTGAGCCTGCTATTCCAGAGCATGGTGCACGCATTATGAGCTTACAAGAGCCAACTAAGAAGATGTCTAAATCTGATGACAATGAAAAGAACTTCATTGCTTTATTGGAAGATCCGAAAAAAATAGCTAAGAAAATTAAAAGCGCTGCGACAGACTCTGATGAGCAAGCGCGTATCTATTTTGATACTGCTGAAAAACCAGGTGTATCTAACTTACTGACTTTATTATCATGTTCAACAAACCGCTCTATCGAGAGTTTGATCCCTGAATATGAAGATAAGATGTATGGCCACTTGAAATCAGATACTGCCGATGCTGTTGTGACTCTATTAGAGCCAATTCAAGCTCGTTTTAAAGAGTTACGTGCAGATGAGCAAGCATTACAAGCAATGGCTCGAGTAGGCGCTGAAAAAGCACGAGAGCGTGCCGCTGAGACTTTAGCTAAAGTTTACGACCGTATTGGTTTTTTACCTAAATAGATTTACTAAAAAATACAGTGAATAAAAAGGGCTGATAACATTTAATGTTATCAGCCCTTTTTATTAGCAAAGATTGGATATGATACTCATTATATTAAATAAGAGTGGTGGATATTATCCTTCCCCTAATCCTTTACCTGCATCTTTTTTGTTAATTAACTCAATCATGTAACCATCAGGGTCTTTAACAAAGGCAATCACTGTTGAACCACCTTTCACAGGACCTGGTTCGCGGGTAATAACGCCGCCTAAGCTTTTGATCTTTTCACAGGTTTGGTAAATATCATCAGTTTCGATAGCAATATGTCCGTAGGCATTACCCATATCATAACTATCTGTACCCCAGTTATAAGTTAATTCGATTACAGTAGTATCTACTTCATCACCATAACCAAGAAACGCTAATGTATATTTATACTCAGAGTTTTCTGATTGGCGTAATAGTTTCATATCCAACACATTTTGATAAAAATCGATCGATTTTTCTAAGTTGGTAACACGTAACATAGTGTGTAATAAACGCATAAGCATGTCCTTTAATTAAAATAAATAATACCGATCAAATAGCCAATTTATCGGTTGTCTCCAATGAATGAGATCCTATCATAAATGCACTTAATGACAGGTTAATCTTACTGTTGATTATTGCTTCCAGTTAACTATTTTTTTCTCTTTGCCAGTTAGTAAACGGCGAATATTACTGATATGTCGCAAGATGATTAAACACGATAACATCAATACAGGTAAGGTAAACTCTGGTTTGATGAGGTGTACATACACAGGCGCAGCTATTGCGGTGATAATGGCGGCCAAAGACGCGTAACCGCTGATTGCCACTGTCAGTAACCAGGTAATAACGACTAACCCTGTCATATCCATTCCCAAAGGCAGTAAAGTCCCTAATCCTGTGGCGACTGCTTTACCGCCCTTAAAGTTAAAGTAAGGGGGGAAAATATGCCCTAAACAAGTGGCAATCCCAATAATGCCAATGGCAAAGGGGGGAATACCAACGAAATAAGCCAGATAAACAGGAATTGTGCCTTTTAATAGATCAAAAATAAGTACTAAGCTAGCAGCCTGTGCATGATGCATGCGTAAAATATTAGTCGCACCAGGATTTTTTGAGCCTTGAGTTCTAGGATCCGTCCATCCTTTATATCTGCACAATAAAATTGCACCATTAACTGCGCCTAGAAAATAGGCTGATATGCTAAAAATAAGTGTTGCCAGTATAATCATGGTACTTATTTCATCCTATTAAGGTAAAATGCGAGTCAACTATATATTGTCCACAGATACAAGCTGTGGTCAGAAATTATAATTTTCAGGTTAACACCTGAGTCTACTCGCTAACGACAATAAAAAAAAGCGCAGTGATATCAAAACCAAATACAATGATGGGATAGAAATATGGATATTGTTTTTATAAAACAGCTGCAAGTAATCAGCACAATTGGTGTGTATGGTTGGGAAAAGGGCGTTCAACAAAAGCTCTATTTTGATTTAGAAATGGCACATGATAATAAGCCTGCAGCTGCTGATGATGATATTAATCTAGCATTAAACTATTTTAGTGTTTCAGAGCGTGTTAGCCAATTTGCACAACAAAATCAGTTTGAGTTAATTGAAACAATGGCTGAACGAGTAGCAGCACTAATAATGGAAGAATTTGCTGTTCCTTGGATTAAGTTAACTTTACATAAACCTGGTGCTTTACCTAAAGCACAAAGCCTAGGTGTTCAGATCGAGCGTGGTGCCAAGTAATGGCTCATATTTTCATCGGAGTCGGTTCAAGTATCAATCGACGTGAAAATATTCGCTTGGGTATACAAGCATTACAACAAGCATTTGGGGAATTAAGGTTATCCAATGTGTATGAAAGCGAGGCGGTAGGGTTTGATGGTAGCCACTTTTATAATTTAGTGGTGGAACTATCCAGTGATTTATCTATCGAAGAGCTGATAACACAGTTAAAAGCTATAGAGATACAATTAGGCAGACCATTAAAAGCATTAAAATATGCACCAAGAACATTAGATCTGGACCTACTATTATATGACGATGTCATTGATAATAGTCGTGATCTACCTCGTGCAGAAATAACATTGAATGCATTTGTATTAAAACCGTTAGCAGAATTAGCACCTACATTACTACACCCTGTTTTGAAGCTTAGTTACCATACTTTATGGTCACAATACCCTGCTAATAAACAGAAATTATGGAAAGTGGATTCACCCGTTATCACTGAACCACTATCACCACAGTAACCAAAAGAGATAAATATGAGTTTTTTAGAAGTTATCGTTCTAGCCTTGATTCAAGGTTTAACTGAGTTTTTACCGATTTCAAGTTCTGCACATTTGTTATTACCTTCTGTTTTATTAGGGTGGCAAGATCAAGGTCTGGCATTTGATTTGGTATTAAACATAGGTACTTTAGCGGCAGTGGTAATCTACTTCCAGAAAGATCTACGCAATATGTCATTTGCATGGTTTAACTCGATTAAACATAAACAAACTACACAAGACAGTAAATTAGCTTGGTGGATCATTTGGGCGACTATTCCCGCTGCGCTTATTGGATTTTTTGGAAAAGACTACATTGAATTATATTTACGTAGTGGTTACGTAGTCGCAACGACGACGGTGTTTTTTGGTCTTTTACTTTGGTGGGCGGATGCTAAAGCGGTACAAATTAAGACGGAATACCAGACAGGATTAAAAGGTGCGATCTTTTTAGGTTGTGCGCAGGCATTAGCTTTGATTCCAGGAACATCTCGTTCAGGTATTACTATTACAGCAGGCTTGATGCTCGGATTAACACGTAACGCTGCAGCTCGTTTTTCGTTCTTGATGTCGGTACCAATTATCTCTATGGCATCTGGATATGATTTACTTAAATTTATCTTATCGGATCAATATGTAGATTGGGGATCATTGATGCTTGGTGCTGGTGTTTCTTTTATTAGTGCTATTTTATGTATTCATGTCTTCTTAATACTATTAAATAAAGTAGGTATGTTACCTTTTGTTATTTATCGTTTGATATTAGGCGCGGCGCTTTTTTACGTACTAAGTTAACAAGATGCAAACGCTCAGACGGGCTTTTGCATCTTTTCAATCAATATAATCCTAAACCAATATTTATGCTGGTTTAGGATTATTATTCTTAAAATCTTGTACCAAATCTATTCTTTGTTGCTGCAGTCTATTTCTGATCTCTGCACCTTGAAAACCCTGTTTAATAATCGCTTGGATGTCAGCAGTTAATGCCTGTTGGAAAGCTTGCCACATATAATCGGCAGTCGGGTAAGGTAATAATTCAAAGCCCGTTCTACCTTTAGAGTCAGCCACGCAACATTGCAACATTTGCTGGAATCGTTGTGGTTTACGCCATGCGTCACACTTATCCATAATGCCGACCATAGTACTTGCGCGTAATTCAAAAGCACTGTGAATATTAGTATGGTGTTCGCTGACTAATAACGCTAAATCTCTACACTCATTAGGTACTTTTAAGCGTTTACAAAACTTTTTAATGACTGCTAGCCCTTTGATACCATGACCTTTATGGCTTGGCCATTCACTTTCAGGCGTTAATGCTTTGCCCAAGTCATGCACTAGGCAAGCGAAACGGAAGGCTACCGAGTCTGATAATAAACAAGCTTGCTCCAAGACCATTAATGTATGAATGCCAGTATCTATTTCTGGATGCCAGCGTTTGGGAGCCGGTACTCCATATAAATTATCGATTTCAGGAAACAGTGCCGCTAGTGCCCCACAGTCACGTAACACTTGAAAGTAAACGTGTGGGCTATCAGTGCGTAGCGCTTTTTCCGTCTCCACCCAAACGCGCTCTGGAGTTAAACTTTGTAACTCGCCACTTGCGGCTATGTCAGACATCAGCTGTAGGGTTTCAGATGCAATTTCAAAACCTAATCCAGCAAAGCGTGCAGCAAAACGAGCAACACGTAATACTCGAAGTGGATCTTCACTAAAAGCAGGGCTGATATGGCGTAGTACTTTAGCCGCTAAATCTTGTTGCCCTGAGTATGGATCTATTAGTTTACCGTCTGAAGCTTTAGCTATGGCATTGATGGTAAGGTCGCGGCGAGCTAAATCATCTTCTAAAGTGACATCTTCGCCGGCATAACAGGTGAAGCCTGTATAACCAACTCCTTGCTTCCGCTCAGTACGGGCTAATGCATATTCCTCACCTGTTGTTGGGTGCAGAAACACAGGGAAGTCTTTACCTACTTGAGTAAAGCCTTGTGCTAACATATTGTCTGGGGTGCTGTTCGTGACAACAAAGTCTTGGTCTTTGACTTCGATACCTAATAACTTGTCCCTTACTGCTCCACCAACCAAAAACACTTGCATTGTTTATCCCCTTAATCACCAATACTCTTATTATAACCAAACTATTAAAAGATGCAGAAGCTTGTATGCTTTATTAATAATGATTGTCACGGATATATGTTTTAATATGATGTTAACATAGTGATAATTAGCTTATTTATTTCGACTCTTATGAACATGGTTCCACTCGAGTGTAAGGTATAACATGTATCAAGATTTCTTTTCTTTGAAAGAACAACCATTTTCTATTTCTCCCGATCCTGATTTCCTCTTTTTGAGTGATAGACACAAAGAAGCATTAGCACACTTAATGTATGGACTACAGGGCAATGGTGGTTTTGTTCTGCTCACAGGTGAAGTTGGAACGGGGAAAACTACGGTCTGTCGTGCCTTACTACAAGATATCTCAGAGCAAATAGATATTGCTTTTGTACTCAATCCTGCGCAAACAGAGGTGGAATTATTAGCGACTATCTGTGACCAGTTTAAGATTGATTATGATCAACAACGAGCAAGCTTAAAGAGCCTATTTGATGCAATTAGTGGTTGGATGTTACATAACTTAGAAAAAGGCCGAAGTGCGATTGTCTTAATTGATGAAGCACAACATTTGAGTTTTGCTGTATTAGAGCAACTACGTTTATTAACCAATATTGAATCCAACAATAAGAAACCATTACAGGTTATCCTTATTGGCCAAACAGAACTACAACAAAAACTAAAAGAAAATCAGTTGCGTCAGCTAGCCCAGCGTATTACTGCTCGTTATCATTTATTACCATTGACTCTGCAAGAAACGGAATACTATATTCAACATCGTCTGAATGTAGCTGGAGCGAGTTATCCTATTTTCGATACCAAGCTATTAAAGCGCGTCTTTAAATATAGTCGAGGTATTCCTCGTTTAATCAATCTAATATGCGATCGAAGCTTACTGTGTGCTTTTAGCCAAAACACGCCAAAAGTTACAGCCAATATGATTGATTTAGCAGTAAAAGAGATCGATTTAAGTTTAGATCAAGACCTAGCTAAAGATTTGTTTAAATACGGTTGGCGAGTGTTGTTCTTAGTGATACTTATCGCAGTTACCGCTTATCAGGCTCCGAAAATTTGGCATCACTTAATGCAACCTGAACAGGCTTTTGAAACAGTCAGCGAATTACACTTAAATGTGATACCTGCGGAGCAACAAACTCAAGAACAAGCTGTGTTTAATTCACCAGTATCAACCACAGCTCCACTAATACAAGATAACTTATCTTGGTTTGATAATTACCCTGCTCTAGATTTATCTAAAGGTGAGTATGCAACGGCATTACAAACTTTATACGCTGTATGGGGTTATCAAGTTGAGCTAAGTAGAGCTAATTGTGAGCAAGCGAGTAGAGCTTCATTATTATGCGTATCAACGAATACCTCATTGGATAGGTTAACTACTTTAAACTATCCTGCTGTAATTGAATTAGCCTCTGATGAAGATATTATTTATGCGGTTTTATACCGTTTTGAAGATCAATTTGAATTATTAATTGGAGCACAAAAAATAATAGTAGATCGTGATTGGTTAACGGAATACTGGAGCGGCGAGTTAACGTTATTATGGCAACCGCCATTTGACGTAACAAAACCATTAAAGTTTGGTGAGAAAAGTGGTCGAGTGATGTGGTTAGCTGCTCAGCTTAATCGTTTATATGGACTGCCAGATACACAAAAAGATCGTTTTGACTGGAAGTTAAAAGAGCAAGTTATTGAGTTTCAGGAAGATAATGGGTTAGTTGCAGATGGTATCGCTGGGCAACAAACATTAATGCTACTTGTACAACAATTAGATCCTAAAATACCGTCATTACTATAGAGGCATTATGTCGACCATTTTAAAAGCATTAGAAAAGAGTAAGGCACAGACAACTGCATTGCATGTCGAGCCAACCGCTAATAACGGTTGGAAGGTACTTATAATATCAGTATTGCTTCTAATCGCGATATTGTTAGGTGTCGTTATTTTTTTACTGTTACGTCCGACTCAGGAAACACTAACTCCAAACGTTATACCTAAGTCTGAAGTGTTAGTGCCAGAGCCTACTTTAGTTGTGAAAACATTAGCACCTATAGAGCAACAAGCAACTCAAGTTAGTGAAGTGCAATTTAAAACAATTCCTTTACCAATAAGACAGCCTCCTGTGCCTTCTTGGAATACTAATGGGACAGAGGTTACCGCCGAGCAAGAGTCGGTATTGCCTGAGCCAATCAATGAAGTCGGGCTTACTGCACAAGATAAGTTGGATGCAATTAATACAAAAGAGCAAGATGAAAAGGTGTTATCGGAGATTGATTTAGAAAATGTACCTGACTCGCTAAAACAACGCTTTGCCTTAGCTGTTGAAGAAGAAAAAAATGGTGTATTAAGAGAACAAACTATCGAGCAAGAACCACCTGAAGTAATGGCATCTGAAATTCATGAAATGCCGAACCGTTTTCAGGAGCAAGTCCCGGCTATGCGCTATGATTCACATGTTTATTCCAGTGATGAAGCTGAACGCTGGATCCGTATTAATGGTGTTGATATGCGAGTAGGAGACTTTGTTGGTGATGTTGAGCTGGTGGATATATTGCCTCAACAGAGTGTTTTTCGTTTAGGTGGGCAAAGCTTTACGATAGAGTCTTTACAGGATTGGAAAGGCTAATAGTTGAGTTATACCAATCACACTAATTAACTGATCTATTTTACTTGTTAAAATAACTTATTTCTTCGTTGTAATTTTCGAAAGTAGAACAACTACTTAACTTAAATCACGCCTTGAACTTAGTCATTTTTCCTGCGTAAAATTTAGATCACTTATTTAATATAATTGGTATTAATTGTAATTAACTAATAAAAAACGCACCGAAGTGCGTTTTTTATTGGAGATAAAAGGTGCTTTACCAATTATCAGTACGTTTCTTACGGCGTGGTAAAAATGGGATAATTAAACCAACTAACATACCAAAGAATAAAACACTTCCTCCGTACATTAACCATTCCATTTTAACGCGTTCATCTTTTGTATCTTGCAATAAATCTAGCTCCATATTGCGTTCTTTTAAATCTGCAATGGTGTCTCGCAATGCTCTTTTTTCGCTATCTAATTGTGCGATTAAGCTATCTTTATCGATGATTGCTTGAGTTTGTTCCGCATTTGCCGCTTCATTTTCACTATTAATTGTATTGAGTTTATCTTGGCTCTCTTGATACTTCTTTTGTAATGCAGGTAGCAAGGATTTTGCTGGTTTTTGGGTTTGGATTTCAGATGCTTTTACCCAACCAACACGGCCTGTAGACGTTTTTACCTGCGAGAATTTAGTCTTTTCGTTATACTTTAATGTATCTACTGCAGTGCCTACCTCAATCGTACCAATAATACGATATTGTAAACTCGGACCAGAGTGCATGTAGATAGAAAGTTCGTCACTTACATATTGTGTTGCTGCGAAGCTGCTGATTGGGAAGAGTAAACACAGCAAAAATAATTTGATTAATTTCAAAAGAAAAACCCTTAACAAATAAATTGAGCAATCATTCTAAAAGCAATTGCTGCTCAGTAAAAGCAAAAAGAGAGCCTAAGCTCTCTTTTTCGTTTAGAAGTATTAAATTCTAAGAAAAAATACTTTTTAATAGGTAGAAGAAAACGATCGATAGTCCAGCACCGATTGGCAGAGTTACTACCCAAGAGATAACTATGTTACGAACGACACCTAAATTCAATGCAGCAATACCACGAGCCATACCGACACCTAATACCGCACCTACTAATGTTTGCGTTGTAGAAATAGGCAAACCAGTTCCCGATGCGATAACAACGGTTGAGGCTGCAGCTAATTCTGCTGCAAAACCTCGGCTAGGCGTTAAGTGAGTAATACCGTGGCCAATTGTTGCCATTACGCGTTTACCAAAAATAGCTAGACCTAGTACGATACCAATACCACCTAATGGTAAAATCCACCAAGCAAGTTGTGCTTTAGCAGTAATTTCGCCATCGTGTTCAACTATATTAACCACTGCTGCTAATGGACCAATCGCATTTGCAACATCGTTTGAACCATGTGCAAAGGCCATCGCACAAGCAGTCACTATCATTAGTACTGCGAATATTTTCTCTACATTAGCAAAATGCATTTCTTTATCTGCTTGTGGATCTATTTTAACTCGGTTGATAAATATTCTACCTACAACCGCGACGATAAAGCCGATAATAATAGCTAATGCAATCGCTTCTATAGTCGAAAAATGCAAACCGATATGTTTAAGACCTTTAGTAATAGTTACCAGCGATAATACAAAACCTGCTAAAAACATATATAAAGGCACATAACGTTTCGCATTGGTTATCGGGTCTTTGGTATTAAATATTAACTTTTGAGAACTCATAAAGATCAAGTAAGCAATAATACCTGAGATGAGTGGAGTAATAACCCAACTACCTACGATACCTATAACCTTGCCCCAAGTAACACTGTCTACGCCAACACCCACAGCCGAAAAGCCTACGATCGCACCCACGATCGAGTGAGTAGTTGATACAGGCCAGCCATAGAAAGATGCGATAATGAGCCATAAACCTGCTGCTAATAATGCTGCTGTCATCCCGTAAACAAGTAATTCAGGTTGGTCTATAAAGTAAGCTGCATCAATAATACCTTTACGTATTGTTGATGTTACTTCTCCGCCAGCTAAATAAGCACCAGAAAACTCGAAGATCATTGCAATAATAATCGCTTGTTTAATGGTTAATGCTTTAGAGCCAACTGATGTACCCATGGCATTTGCCACGTCATTTGCACCAATACCCCAAGCCATTAAAAAGCCAACCGTACCAGCAAGCAAAACTAACATGCTGCCGTATGTGTTTAAAATATCCATGATTTAGTCCTTAACGCTAAGATCTTACTAGGATCAGCTCTAGCTGAGTGCCGATCAGTTCAGAATGGTCTGCTAGACTGCCTACCCATTCTAAAATTTTGTACAAAAACATTACATCTACTGGTTTGTAGTTATCTTCAATGGCTAGCAAATTGCGGCGAAGTTTGATTTGTAATGAGTCTGTATCATCTTCAATCGTTTCAAGTACTTCAATCATCTTAGTGACGATGTCTACTTCACGGCCTTTAAAGCCCGTTTCAAGTAATTCATCTAATTCATTAATCGCATTTTTTGCTTGTTGGATAGCATCTAAACTACGTTGTATATACGCCATGAAATCAACAAAAATTTCACTTGGTATTTGTAGCTGGCGTCCGTATACGCGTCCTGCGATATCTTTTGCGGTATTAGCTATTTTATCTTGGCGATTAACTAGCTCAATTAAATCAGCTCGATCAATCGGCATGAACAAACCTTTAGGCAGCGTTAAACGTAATTCGCGTTTAAGCTCATCGGCATCTTGTTCAAACTGAGATATTTGTTGGCGTACTTGGTCTGCTTTTACCCAATCATTATTCGAGCTTGCTTCAAAGAACGGCAACAATAATTCGCTACATACTGCGACTTTGTCCATGTGTAATTGGATTGGTTTAATTGGAGATTTTGCAAATACTCCAAATATCGAATTAACTGGCATGATTCACCTTCGAGTTTTATGGCATTATTGCCACTTTCTAGTTCTATTGACTTATATTCAGCCGCGCATGTTAACTTTCTTTTGCACACAATAGAACATCAATTTAGTATTATTCAGTAAATTTTACGATTTTAAATGATCCAAACCATCAAAATAAGGGTAATTTCGGTAAACATTATGGAAACAGAAATAGAAATTAAATTTTTTTTCAATGCACACTTTGCCGACGAATTACTGCATAAAATCAGTCAATACACGGTCATTTCCCATAAAAATCAAATGTTATATAACGTTTATTTTGAAACCCCTACACGTGCATTAAGAGCAATGGATATGGGCTTACGAGTTAGACGTATTGATGGTCAGAGCACACAAACCATTAAAACATCAGGCCGTGTTATTGGTGGTTTGCATCAACGACCTGAATATAATGAACCGATAGAGGGTTTAGATCCACAATTAGCACTATTTAATAATAAAATTTGGCCTGATAACTGCGATATTGAGCAATTACAGACTCAATTATCGCCTTTATTTAGTACTGATTTTAGACGTTTACATTGGTTATTAGAAATGCCTGACGGCACTTTGATCGAAGTTGCTTATGACTGCGGTAAAATAACAGCTGCACAACAAGAAGAAGATATTTGTGAAATTGAGCTGGAATTAGTTAAAGGTGATGAAGCTCAATTATTTGTACTAGGTAAAGATATTGCCTCATTACCACAGGTTCGCTTAGGTAATGTGAGTAAAGCGCAACGTGGTTATATGTTGAATGAAGGCGCGAGTTTTGCTGTTAAACCTATCGACTTCTCTGATTTACAACCGGAAATGGACTTAAAAGAAGCCTTATCAGTGAACTTTCAACATGGCCTCAAACACCTGCAATATCATGAAAACTGCTACCTTGAAGGTGGAGACTTTAATGCTTTAGTTGAATTACAAAAAAGCATTATGTTTTTGCATCAAAATATACATCTGTTTCATGATGCGGGTACTTCTTTTAAAGGCTATAGCTGGGTAGAAGATTTGCAATGGTTGGCAAGAAGCTTTTCATGGGTTGATGAGCGTTTGGTATTTCAAAAGTTATTGGAGAATAAAGCTTACTATATTCGTAAGCTACCAAAATTAAAGCAACTTCAAAAAAATCTACGCTTAGCAGAACAAGCTTTACCAAGCGAAGAAGATATCTTTAACATGTTACATAGTTCGCGCTATTGTCACTTTGTATTAGGGTTAACAGAGTGGTTAATCAAACTGGAAAAAACTGCTCAGAAAGAGCATGACTCAAATTCATTATTAGCTTTTTCAGATAAAGCATTAACTGAAGGTTGGTCTAAATTAAAAGCAGAACTGTCTGCAGAGCCTTTATTAACCATTGAAAATCTATTGCAACACCAAGGTTTATTGGCAGCAAATTTAATGATTGGATTTAGTTTTGGTAACTTATTTGATGCACAACGTAGTGTTGAGTATTGCTATCCATGGTTGGATATTTACCAAGGCATGCAGGAACTTTCAATGTTAGATGCGATTTATGAACAAGCGCTAGAAGAAGAAGATATTGAAATTAGAAATGAATATTTTAAATGGGTGAAACGCAAACAATATTCATTGTTGAGTGCCATCGAACAATCAAAGCAATACGCCGTTGCAAATGAAATGTATTGGTTAGCGCCGGAGCACTAAACTGGGTAACAAAAGAAGGAAAGTGAGTTATATAATAGTAAATAGATCACAATCTTTTCATATTTACTCCTAATTGGATAATTTATTCGATAGATTGAGCTAATGTTTTGAATCTAAAGGCCGATAACCTATTTATGGTTATCTTCCTTTACTTTATAGCAGTGAAATTAACTAAAAGTCATTGCTATTATTTACTGACATTTGAGCGATTCTATGGAAAAAATACAATTAAACGGTTTAGAAAAACAACTGGTCAATACTTCTGCCTTAAGTAAGGGGATTCTTTTATTTGTAATGGGGGCGATTCTTGCGCTCATACTCAGTCAACTTTTTTCATTTAGTCTACTTCCCGTTTTTATCTTGTTATTTGTATTAAGTCTTTTTGTGGTTTGGCAGGACTACTGCAACCAAAAGCAATTATTGGTATTACAGAGCTACCTTCAGGACCCCGAGTCATCTCAACCTGAACAACTAAAAGGCGCTTTTTCACAGCTTTATTTTTTCGCAAACAGCCAAACAGCTGAAGCTAGTCAACAAAGTGAAGAAGATAAAAATACCTTAGGAAAGTTGCATGAGGTTACAGAGCAATTTGGCTCATGTATGGAGATGATCAACGACTCCATTGCAGAAGAGTTTGATCAAATAGAATCGTTAGCAACAGCGATGAATCAAATGACAGCAGCTGTACGTGAAGTGGAAGATAATGCTGAAAGTGCTTCAGCTTCTACATCAGAGGCTTCGACAGTTGCTGAAGAAGGACGTCAAGCAGTTGATGCTACTATCACTTCGATTAACTCTCTGTCTCGTAATATCGGAGATTCAGCTGCCGCTGTTAATAATGTTGAAATAAAAGTAGAGAGTATTGGTAGTGTCGTTGATACCATCCGAAGTATTTCAGATCAAACTAACTTATTAGCGTTAAATGCTGCCATTGAAGCTGCTCGCGCGGGTGAAGCTGGCCGAGGTTTTGCAGTGGTTGCTGATGAAGTGCGTAACCTAGCCAAACGTACACAAGATGCAACGGTTGAAATTCAAGGAATGATAGAATTATTACAGCAAAGTGCTCAACAAGCAGTAGGATTGATGGACAGCAGTGTTAAAGAAGCGGAAGTTGGTGTAACCGAAGTGACCAAAGCTGGCATCCAATTATCGGATATTGTAGATAAAGTCAGCAATATTTCAGATTTAAACTACCAAATTGCATCAGCTGCTAAAGAGCAAGCCACTGTCGCGGATGATATTAATACTAATCTCGTTCAGGTTAAAGAGATAGTAGAAGGTTCTGTAGTTGTACTTCAAGAAGTAACTGAAATGACTGATGAGATTTTAGGTTACACGGTATTGTTAGTGAAAAAGTAGTGATCAGTTAGAGTTAGGTAACTAAGTTTAAGGTAACTAAGCCTAAGCTAACGATGCTTTTTAGTTTGCTTACCGTAATAGGCATTTATCGGGATCGTGTTGCCTATCGTTTTGTTTATCTAGAACTGAAACTATTTATAATGAAGCAGAATAAATATACTTTTATTCTGCTTGCTCAAAGTATTCACTGCCAGAGGCAAATTGAGTCAACTCTTCAACTACACATTTTTTGATATCTAACTGATTTTCAGCAGGAATGTTATAGCGTAATCCTAGCTGCACATAATCGTCAGCGCTTAAACTTACCGTTAAACGAGGACGTTTAGGTTTTTTATGGGTGGGTAACTCCAATAAATCTCGGATTTTTTCTGAAGGGCTAATCCCTTCATCTAGTGCACTGCGGCGGATGCTATATTGCAATTTACTATCCATATCAAAAGCAATTTGTACTGCTTTTACTACTTTAGCTGATTGCTGCCATTTTTTAGGTAATTCACCGTTTGGCATTTTTACTCTCCCTTGATCCATAATTCTGCAATATCATTGGCAGGTCTAAAACTAGATAAATAAACGTCAGTATCACCATTCTCAAAAATAAAGATATCAATGCTACGTAACTCTTTATTACCTTCAAGCGAAAAGTATTGAAACTCTCTGCCGTGGTTTTGATCTGTAAATTGTGGTGGTTGAGTACCACGATAGTCAGCTTGATGAATATAACCTGAGGTTTCAAAGTCTTGTTGAATATACTCAGTTGCTAACATATCACCGTAATTATGTTGCTCAGTTAATGGTACTAGTCTAGCTTTGCCTGGCGCTTCAAAAATTTCAGAAAATGCATCTAAATCAAACAAAGCCTCAACCTCTGCACGGCTTAGTAACAAACTACATTTAATTAAGTTTTTAGGGTTTTTAGGGAAACTTAAATAGACCAATTTATCATTGGCTCCTTGGCTAGTTAATTGAATATAGTGCTCGTATTGAAACTCAACAGTAATAATATCAGTAACTTGTAACTGTTGCTTACGCATCGCTTCAGGTAAAGCAAAACTATCACCAAAACAAAATATATCACCTTGTAATAATTGCTTAGGTTCATTAAGAACGCGAGTAGGTGCTGCGGGTTTCTTTTTAAACAGTGAAGATAGAAAGCTCATGGTGCTCCTTAAACAAGCAAGATTACATAGTAATATACTATTTTATATGGCAAAAAACACGACGAGCAAATGCTGGTCGTGTTTTGGATAGGCGTAAACTAAACAGCCTTTATTTTTTCTTTAAACGATCTAACACTGATTGTGCACTAGTTTGTTGTGCGCCAATACCTGCATCTTGCAGTTTACTTTTTAATGTTTG
This sequence comes from Psychromonas arctica, assembly GCF_036697365.1. GTDB lineage: Bacteria > Pseudomonadota > Gammaproteobacteria > Enterobacterales > Psychromonadaceae > Psychromonas > Psychromonas arctica_A. The sequence continues at coordinate 111,780 of NZ_JBAHZA010000007.1, read as the reverse complement.
CTCTGGTGTTTCTGCATCTAACTGCTCAGCTGCTTTGAGTTTATCATCAAACATAGCTTGTTTTTTCTTAATTCTTTCTAATGAATCTTTAGCATTCAGTAGTTTAGAATTACTCGCTGAAAAGTTATCAGTAATTGCTGATGTTGCTTTTTGCACGCTTTCAGTGGTTTTTACCATCGTTAACTGGCGTTTATATTCAGTTAATTGACGCTCACTTTTCTTGATCAGCTCTTTTAAGCGATCTGCGCTATTTAAGAAGCTTTCATTTGCTTGCTGTTGGTCAGCTGCACTACTTTCTAATTCAGCAATTTTTTCTGCCACTTCAATTGCTAACGCCTCATTGCCTTGGTTAAGCGCTTGCATTGCGTAACCTTCATGCTCTTTAATGCTTGCTTGCAGTTGTGCTAGTTCACGTGCTGCTTGCATTTGTTTTGCCATTACTTCAGTTAAGTCGCGTTTGGCAATCGTAATATGTTTTTCAGAATCACGGATCTCTTGTTCGAAAATACGTGTCGCATTAGCGTCAACAATTGCTTCACCGGCTTCAGTTGCGCCACCACGTACTGCAGTAATAATCTTTTTAAATATGCTCATTGTTCACTCCAAATTATTTTAAGTAACTATCCATTTCACTAATTACTTCAAGGCTATTATCGCTCAAAGTCACAAGCTCAAGCTCAATATCTTCAAGGCTTGAATTAATCGATAGCGCGCCAAAAACAACATATTTGTTTTCGACTTTAGCAAAAGCTGATAATGGCATTGGAATGTTCATTTCTAACATTGCTTCCATCATATTCGCTTTCAGTTCAGTTTTAATTTCATCTTCACCCCATAAGTAGGCGATACATAAAATTTGGTTATCACTAATAGAAACAAAAATAGGGATCTCTTCGCGACCAATGATTTCTACCTGTAGTACATCTATTTCACCATTGATTGGCGTACAGTCAAAATTAAAGCCGGTTTCGGTATCGTCTGCTAACTTATTTAAATGAGTAGCAATAGTATGAATATTCATCGTGTTCCTTAACCATTTGTGACATTAAATGTCTTGTGACTATTAATTTAGTAGTCTTGTCATTATATGTCAATGGATTTATGTTTTTTATTTATACAAGTTGATTGTTCAACCTGCTGCGATAATGAACAAAGTATTGATTGTGCATAATGATTATTAAAAAGTCCGCTCTGTGACCAACCTTATAATAATGCGGTGTTTAAATTAGTTTTCAATGATTAAATGTTGAAAACTACTGATCGATTTCACAACAACTGTTAAGTTAATAAATGATTTAACCTTTCTTTTAGGTACTTTATGTCTTTATTAATAGAAACAGCAGATAAACACCTCCTACAACTAAATGAGCGCTTAGATTTATCTTTTCTAAGTGAGGAACAAAAACAGCAAGTACATAATTTGTGTGCCTTGAGTGATTTTGTTGCTGAATCATTGATAAAACAACCTAGTTTACTTGAAACTCTTTTCTCTAGTGAGTTACTACTTAGTGAAGACAGAAAAACGGCTATACGAAGTGAGCTACAAGCACAGTTAAATACAGTGTATACGGAGCCTGAATTACATCGAGCTTTACGGTTATTTAGACGCAAGCACATGGTAGTAATTGCATGGCGCGAGTTATTAAATATTAGCTCGCTTCAGGAAAGTCTTTCACAAACTTCCTTCTTAGCTGATCAGCTTATACAGCAGAGTACAGATTGGTTATATGAGTTGCAATGCAAAGAACAAGGCACTCCAGTTAGCGATACCGGTGAGCAGCAACGCTTATATATTTTTGCCATGGGTAAATTAGGTGGCGAAGAACTTAATTTTTCTTCTGATATTGACCTCATATTTGCTTATCCGGAAAAAGGCCATACTCGAGGTGGGCGTAGAGAGATTGAGAATTCAGTTTTTTTTACCAAGCTAGGCCAGCGTTTGATCGCCGCATTACATCAAATTACGGTAGATGGTTTTGTTTACCGCGTGGATATGCGCTTACGTCCTTTTGGGGAGTCAGGTCCTTTAGTATCTAGCTTTAACTCTTTAGAAGATTACTACCAAACTCACGGGCGAGAGTGGGAACGATACGCTATGGTAAAGGCAAGAGTGTTAGGTAAAGAAGGGCCTGATAAAGTTGCGTTGATGGCGATGTTGCGACCTTTTGTATTTAGACGTTATATCGACTTTAGTGCAATAGATTCGTTACGAAAAATGAAGGCGATGATCAGTGCCGAAGTCCGTAGAAAGGGGTTAAAAGATAACATTAAATTAGGGATGGGCGGAATCCGTGAAATTGAATTTGTGGTGCAAGCATTTCAACTAATACATGGCGGCCGTAATATCGAATTACAGTGCAAAGGCTTAGAGCAAGCTTTACAAGTCATTGCTGACTTAGACATATTGTCACAACAACGCGTTGATTGCTTACTAGAGTCGTATCGCTTCTTACGTGCGGTAGAAAACGTACTTCAACAAATAGGTGACCAACAAACTCAAACCTTACCGAATAATGAATTAGATCGTTTACGCTTAATCACAGTATTAAAGTTTGTCGATTGGCAGAGCTTTTATACGCGCTTAACGCAAGTTATGACTAAGGTAAATAATGAATTCAACTGGGTTATTGGAGAATCAGAAGAGCAACATCATGAAGCAGAACAAGGCTTTATTGAAATATGGCAGTTAGCCCTTACAAGCGAAGAAATAGAGCAATTTTTAATAGAGACTATTCGTCGTGAGGAAGTTGATGCTACACAAATCACTCACTTCGCAAAGATGATTGTTTCACTTAAGCAAGATATGAGTCGTCGGCCAATTGGACCAAGAGGACAAGAGACGATTGATAAACTATTACCGCGAATTATTTCTTTAATATGTGATTACCCTCAGCCTGATCAGTTGTTTGAGCGCATTCATCATTTACTTATCAATATCATGCGTCGAACTGCTTATTTAGAATTATTAAATGAGAATGAAGGGGCATTAAAGCAATTGTTAAAATTATGCTCCGAAAGTTACCGTGTTTCGGAACAATTAGCTCGTCATCCTATTTTATTAGATGAATTATTAGATCCTGCGAAACTATATCATCCGACTGCTTTAGATAGTTACCACAGCGAACTACAGCAGTTTATGTTGCGTATTCCTGGCGAGGATATGGAACAACAGATGGAAGCATTACGTCAGTTTAAACAGATGCAGTTTTTACATATTGCCACCGCAGATATCGCCAAGGGTATTAAATTACCGCAGGTGAGTGATCACCTGACAGCATTGAGTGAAGCGATATTGGACTATGTCGTGCAGATCGCTTGGACACAAATTACTGATAAATTTGGCTTTCCAAGTAATGTTGAAGGGACTGATCGTAAAGGTTTTGCGGTCATCGCTTACGGAAAAATGGGCGGATTCGAGCTAGGTTACGGCTCCGATCTTGATGTCGTGTTTTTACATGATACACATATTGCTGGTGAGACGAATGGCAGTCGTCCTATTGATAACCGTTTATTCTACTTCCGTTTAGCGCAGCGCATTATTCACCTATTTAGCTCACGTACTAATTCTGGGATATTGTATGAAATTGATATGCGTTTGCGTCCCTCAGGTAATGCCGGTCCATTAGTAGCGGGGTTAGGAGGGTTTAAACGTTATCTGTTGGAAGAAGCGTGGACGTGGGAACATCAAGCCTTAGTGCGTACCCGCCCAGTTTTTATTGATCAAGAGATGTTAGCTGAGTTCAAGGCCATTAGAAGACAAGTATTAAGCCAAGAGCGTGACAGAAAGAAGTTAAGTGATGATGTAACAGTAATGCGTAATAAAATGCGTGAGCATTTAAATAGAGCCACAGTAGGCCAATTCGATTTGAAACAGTCCTCAGGAGGTATGGTTGATATTGAATTTATTGCGCAATACCTAGTGTTAGCATATGCACACCAATATCCTGATTTGCTTACACAATGGTCAGATAATCTGCGCATTTTTAATGCCTGCCAAGAAGCGAGATTATTAACTGAAGAGCAAACCAAACAACTGAGTGATGCCTATTGCCATATAAGGGATACAGCTCATCGTTTAACGTTAGGGAAAGAGGCTCGTGTTACTGTAGTAGATCAATTTGTTGAAGAAAGACAATGGGTAGTGAGTATTTGGGAGCAGCTTTTCAATTAATCATAATCAACTATGTGAAATACCCCTAAAGCTAACTTTGTTGGTTAGTTTTAGGGGGGATGTATAGGTTACTTATAAAACGAGGTTTCACCTTCAGGGCGCGTCTTGAAGCGACGATGTAACCACATATATTGGTCATCACACTCCTTTACCATTTTTTCAATTTCTTGATTGGTACGCGTAGTATCTGCAATTACATCATTACTTGGAAAATCGACAAGTGGTGGATTAAAGATAAGTTCATAGCCTTCAGTCCCTGGTAAGCGCTTTAAGAATAAAGGAATTACTACGCTATTTTTAACTCGAGCTAAGGTGCTGGTACCAGAAACGGTATTCGCTTGCTCTACATTAAAAAACGGGGCGAAGACACTACTTTTATGTCGACCGTAGTCATGGTCAGGTGCATACCATAATGATTGACCTGTCTTTAAGACACGTAGCATCGCTTTGAAGTCTTTACGATCCAGCATCGCTTTATGTTCACGGCTACGGCCTCGGTAAAACCAATAATCTAAAACTTGGTTTTTGTTTTTTCTATAAACAGGGTAACAAGGGTGTACTAAACCTAATGCACGAGCCCCCATTTCCAAAGTTAAGAAATGTGCGCCTAAAAAGATAACACCTTGGTCTTGTCGCATTGCGTGTTGCAGATTATCTAAACCGCGTACACTTACCAGTCCACGTACGCGCCAAGTTGGCCAAAACCATGCCATACCCATTTCAAATAAAGCAATCCCTGTATTCTCAAAGTTTGTTCTAACCTTAGCATCAACCTCTTCTTCACTTAATTCTGGAAAACACAGTTGAAGATTGCGACGTGCTGTGTGGAAACGTTGTTTTGCAAACGGGATCGCCATACGACCTATCAATCTGCCTAATCTAAGCAGGGTAGAGTAAGGAAGTAGCGAAGATAAAAATAAAGCACAAATGCCTAACCAAGATAACCAATATCGAGGGTGAATAAAACTTAGTTTTAATGTGTATGCTTCCATAAATTGCTCTCTATTTTCAGGAGGATTTATTCTACCGATTATTACTTCAAATGACTATTTTGTGGCTGAATATTTTAAGTCAGCTATTATATACTCTATTTTATTTTGATTATTCGGATCTAAGATGCTGAGAGCAAAGCGTTTTTACTTTTTTGATTTTATCTTTTTCAGCGCAATGATGGCGCTGATTGTTGCTATTTTCATTGTGATGTCTGACGATGAAAGTCAAAGACAACAACGTAAATTAGTTGAAAGAACTGTGTACAACAGTTTTATGTCAACACTTGCTCAAACCAAATCTAATGCCGCACTGCTGTTTGAATTACAGTATGCAAACCAAGCTATCTCCCGACTATTAGACCAAGCGAATCAAGCTAAAGAGTCACCTGAAAAACTACGAATAATAGTTGAAAATCTATACCAGAGCTTGCAACCTCAGTTTAAAGTTAGCCGTAAAAAATTCCCTTTTCAGCAAATTTACTTGCCCAATAGCCAACTATTACTGCACTTAGACCAAAAAAGATCTACTGATGATAAGTTTACCCATAATAAAACTGGTTTAGAAAATGTCATTGAAAAACATAAACCATTCTCTGGGTTGTCTTTAAAGAATGGGCGTTATGTCTATCGATACTTCTTCCCTGTTTTTAATGCATCTAATGAATTTATTGCAGTAGTTGAGTTGTCTCTGCCCCTAGCAAAAATACAAAGCTCCTTAGCCGATGGAAGTGAAGTAAAGTATCAATATTTATGGGCCAAAAGGCCTTTATTAGCGGTAACACAGAAAAATAATGTATATCGAGGCACTGCTTTATCAAAGAGTTTCTTAGTTAGTCTTAATCAGCGTGATGAAGATACAGAAGGAATAGTCTTATCAGATAAAGATTTAAGAGAATTAAAAAGTAAATTTACTGCAGAGCAAAGTGCAAAGTTACTGCAGTTAAAACGCTTCTCCTTTAATACGCAAATGAATGGGCGTGATGGTGTGGTGATGTTTATGCCTATTAGCAATATATATGGATACCACGTGGGGGGAATGTTGAGTTTCATTCCCACCATGAAACTTTATATTTCTAGTGCAGAATTTAATGTCATTGCGCTTCTCTTAATCCTTTTATTACTTGTTACCTTTTTATATGCGTTAAAGAAGTCAGCTCATTTATATCAGATAAAAATATCATTTCAGCGCTTTTTAGATGCAATGCCATTCCCTATATATCTGAAGAACAACAATAATCAGTATTGTGGTGCGAATAAAGCATTTTGTGAGTTTTTTGCCCTGAGCAAAAGAAAGCTATTCAATCGTAATGCCAGTTATGATCATGACTTTGAAGCGTTTAAAGTCTCTATGTCAGATGTTGAAGAGGCTAATGGATACCTCGAGGTTGAATCAGTTCAAGTTAAAGGAGATACAGATTTAACTTATAAAATGTATTGTTTTTCAATGGCTGAACAGGATATGCCTAAGCAAGGTTTTGTTGGTTATATTAATGATGTGAGTAATTATAAGTCTCTCAATCAAAAGCTTACCTCTTCTTTATTTGATCAATCTCAGTTCATGGATATTTTGCCATTTGGAGTGCGAATCTTTGATTTAGAAGGGCATGTTACTTACGTTAATAAAGCATTAAGAATGATTAATGGTGGAGTGACTAATGAGTTCTTAAGCAGTGATTGTGAAGCTGTATTTAATTGCATGGAGTGCCATACCAACGTTTGTGCTTTGCATAAAAGCAGAATATTAAAGACTCCACAACGTATTGAAACCATAAAGCATAACAATGAAGGCGAGGTATTTACTTACGAAGTTAGCTACCATCCTTATTATACGGTAGACAAAAAGATTCAAGGGGTTGTGGAGCTAACTAATGATATTACTATTAACAAGTCTCTTTTAGATAAGAACCATGAGTTAACCCTCAGCGATCAACTCACTGGAGTATTAAATTATCGTGGTTTAATCAATGCTGGTGAAAACTACTTCCGTCTTGCTGCGCGCTCTAAGAAACCTTTTTTTGTATTGTATTTAAATATGGTAGGGCTTAATAAAATAAGTGCAGAGCATGGTATAGATGCAAGTGAGAAATTAATTACATGCTTTGTTGAATTATTAAAAGAGACATTCCGCGAAACAGATATCATCGCACGAATCGGTAATGATGAATTTGTTGTTTTAATGAATGATAGTGAATATGAGGTAAGCGACTCAAGAAAGTTTCCACGTTTAGATGAAGCAATCAAAATATTTAATATGCAGGCTAATTTAGCTTATCGTTTAGTGTGTGACACTGGAATTGTTGAATGCAAATCAGCGGTTCACGATGATTTATCCTCATTGATTAAAGATGCGGAACAAGTTGTTTATGAGCAAGGTATCAAACGTGGTTTAAGTAATTAGCCCTTGTTGTAATAAACTGTCTATAAATTGTTGTCGAGTTACTTTCAGCTTGCCTGAACCCTCTGTTGCTGGCCAAAGCAGATAGTGAATGGGAAGTTTGAAGTTGATCAGTCGTTGGGCAAGATACTGTTCTAATTGAGCGCAATATTGCTTAAAGTAACTCGGATTATCCTTGGTAAATGCAACAAAAAGAACGACGCGTTGGCCATACTCAGGGTCTTGAATAGGGTAAATATAAGCTTTTTCTACATCATTATATTGTAGGCAAACTGTTTCAATCTCTTCGGGTTGTATATTTTCTCCGCCACTAATAAATTGCCTGTCTTTTCTACCTGAAATGATTAATTGCTCACTTTTAAGTTGTCCACAGTCACCACAGCTTATCCATTCTTTAGCGGGAATTTTAATAATTCTATTATTTTTAAAGTAACCAATAAAACGTGTTTCCCCACGTAAAAATATTTCATTCTCATCTATTTTCACCTGTCGATATGGTAGTACTATCAACTGCTTATTATTATTTGACGTTGCCACTTGTGAAGCCATTTCAGTACAGCCATAACTGAGGTGATAGGAAAGTGACCTTGCTGATAAAACGTTTAATAATGATTCTGAAAAAGCACTACCGCCTAATAGCAGATGTTTAATGGACGTTTTTTGTGGATAAAACCTGACATCTTTTAATAAACGTATTAATTGGGTAGTAACTAAAGAAAGGTGCGTTATCTTCCTGTCATATATTAAGTCGTAGGTGAGAGGATAGCTGCTTAATTGAATAGTTGCACCTGCGATAATAGTACGTATTACTGTGGCATAACCACTAATGTGGAAAAGCGGTAGTGATAGTAAATTATGATCATCACGTTGAAGCGGTATAAGCTTTTGTGATCCTTTGGCGCTGAAAAAGTGATTTTGGTAATGGTGAACAATCGCTTTAGGAAAGCCACTACTGCCTGAAGTAAAAATAATATTACAGGGCTGCAAAGGGTTTATATTTAAGATGGTTAATTGTTTACTCGATGCAGGAGAAAAAGCGAAGTTAATGGCTAGCGTTTTTAATGCTATATGAGGAGAACTATCTTCCGCCCAGCAATAAGGACTGTTTAATAGCGTTAATCTCTGTTGTATTTCTGTATCTGTGAAGCGAGGGTTTAAGGGACAGAATAACCATCCAATACGTAAGCATAACAGTTGTAATAGCAATAATTGAAGACCGTTATTGGCAATGCAAACGAGCCTATTATTTTCAGACTCATCGATTTTGGTTTGACATGCAATTAATGTTGTTTGTTGTGCTAATTGCTCTGCTAGTACAGTTAACTGGCTATCTAGTTGTCGATAAGTTAATTGTTGTTGATCATCCTGTATAGCTATTTCTTGTCCGTTATTCATTGCATGATAACGAACCGGACATTCATTGATTAAGGCTACCATAAGCGCTTAGCTTCCTTTAAATAACTCTCAAGTTGAGCTGACGTGTTTATTTCTCGATCTTGAATTTTACTCGTAAATGCTTGTTGTGTATCTAAACCTAATTGAACATCAAGTTGTGTTTGTTTCTGCCACTGCTGAGCTAAAACATGTAGTTGGTTAAGTGCGATAGGAGATTCAAAGCTCGAACTCATACACACTTGTAATTTATATTGCTGAGCATGGCGCAATAGGTAATGGATACGATTTTCATCTCCTATTAGCGTTGGTTTAAGTATTAATGCTTTGATACTGTCATTAACAGGTAAAGTGGTGGTAGTTAACAGGCTTTCATCTAACCCTAAAGTACTTTTAAATTGTTGGGCGAGCTTTATATTGCTAGCCATGGATTGTGTTGGTTCTTCTATATAATCAATATATTGCTGCTTAATTTTGGTTAGAAAAAAGCGATAGATTTGCTTATTCCATTGCTGATTTGCATCTAATCTAAAACGTATTTTAGGGTTAATTTGGATTAACTCTTTAATCAATTGAATCTCTTGTTCAACTGCTAATCTGGCTACCTTCAATTTAACTAAACTAGGATTATTTAATGTTTTATATCGCTGAATAATATCAGCAGGTTTTCCTTGTAATAGAGGGACGCTTTGTTGATCAAAGTTGGGGGTAGTTTTCCATGAAATTTGTTGTAGTAAGCAGTGTATTGCAAATTGCACACTAGGTAGAGTTTGCAAAATTTCTATTTGCTGTTGATTGATGGTTGAACTGTGTAGTAGTGCTAATAAGTGGTCTTCACATTCGTTTAATGTTTCATGGCTAAAGCCGGGGAGCGGTGCTATTTCACCGATTGAGTAATCGCCATTTACTGAACGTTTTACTAGCCATAAACCTTGGCGTTGCTTGAGCTTATGACCGTTAAAGTTAATTGAGTTTTGTAAGGATAATGAAAAACGATACAAGCTTAGGCACTTATTTGTGTTTTCAAATAACTCGTTAAGCTTGTTTATATACATTGCGACCCCCGACCTTTTAAGCAGTTATACACTGCCTTAGGTTAGGGGATCTTGATAAGGATCACTCTTCGCCGTGGTATGCGGTACCAGTGTAATCATCAAAACGAGAATAACGTCCTTGGAAGGTTAAGCGAACTTTACCGATAGGACCATTACGCTGTTTACCTATGATGATTTCTGCAATCCCTTTATGTTCGCTGTCCTCGTGGTAAACCTCATCACGGTAAATAAACATGATTAAATCGGCATCTTGCTCAATCGCACCTGATTCACGTAAGTCTGAGTTAATAGGGCGTTTATCTGCACGTTGCTCTAGACCACGGTTTAACTGGGACAGAGCGATAACTGGACAACGTAGCTCTTTAGCTAGCGCTTTTAAAGATCGAGATATCTCTGAGATTTCTAAAGTACGGTTTTCACTTAGCGACGGAACACGCATCAATTGTAGGTAATCGACCATGATCATACTGACTCCACCATGGTCACGAGCAATACGTCGTGCTCGGGAGCGTAATTCCGTAGGCGTTAAACCTGAACTATCATCAATAAACATTTTTCCTCTATCCAATAGGATAGACATAGTTGAAGATAGCGATGCCCAATCATTTTCATCAAGTTGACCAGTACGAATTTTACCTTGGTCGATACGACCCAGTGATGCCAGCATACGATTCATAATTTGGTCTGCAGGCATCTCTAATGAGAAGATGATGGTTGGCTTATCTGCGTTGAGAGCGGCGTGTTCAGCTAAGTTCATGGCAAAGGTCGTTTTACCCATAGATGGACGTGCTGCTACTATAATCAAGTCGCCAGGTTGGAAGCCCGTGGTCATTTGATCTAAATCGTTATAACCCGATGATAAACCGGTAATACCATCGCGCGGGTTTTTGCATAAGTCATCAATTTTAGCGACCGTCTCTTTCAAGATGTCTTTGATCGCTTGTGGACCTTCATTTTTATTATTACGTGCTTCTGCTATTTGGAATACTTTGGTTTCAGCAAAGTCTAATAACTCTGAACTATCGCGACCTTCTGTATCATAACCGGCTTCGGCAATATCGTTAGCTACACCGATCAACTCTCGGACAATGGCGCGTTCACGTACAATATCCGCATAATTATTAATATTCGCAGCACTAGGTGTATTCTGTAATAGCTCAGCTAAATAGGCGATCCCACCTATGCCTTCTAAATCTTGAGTATTTTCAAGTTTTTCCGAGAGAGTAACAATATCAACAGGGATATCATCACTGCTGAGTTTTTCAATGGTTGAAAATATTAGACGATGAGCACGAGTATAAAAATCACGGTCAACCACTCGTTCAGAAACATCAGACCAAGTATCGTTATCTAATAATAAACCACCAATAACGGCTTGTTCCGCCTCAAAAGAGTGAGGAACCGTTTTAATCGGTGAGTTCATAGTATTACTTTTTTGTTTGGTAAAAACTGGCTTGTCCGCCATATTAAAATCCTAATGAATGAAGTTAATTAAAAAACAGGATTTCTATCCAGATGTATGCGGTTAATATTATGCTGATCAGTACTGCTGCTGACCCCATGTCTTTAGCTCTACCTGCAAGTTCATGGTATTCACTGCCTATTCTATCCACTACTGCTTCAATAGCAGAATTGACTATTTCAAACATTAACATGAGTATGATTGGCAGTATCAGTAAAATACGTTCTACTTGAGTTACATCCATAAAAAATGCAGCTGGAATTAATATACAAGTTAGCCAAATTTCTTGTCGAAAAGCTGCCTCATGTTTATACGCACTTTTTATACCTTTAATAGAATAACCTAGTGCTAAACAGATACGTTTTAACCCAGTATTTTTTTGCATTGATAAATGAGCCCATGAGCATAAATTCAAGAAAGCTACTTTAGCAAATAGACGGCCTTCGGTCATCAACTAGCTGTGCACTACAATGAGTGATTTGTCTTGTATCGCAGAACTGTTTTACCTATCTATAACGTATTACTTGGGTATGTTAAACTAGGAGGCCTACAGATAAAGGATACAAGGAAAGTATGTGTTAGCAACAGCGAGTTTTGGATCACGGATAACCAATCGGTTTTGGGTTAAAAATACAGTCGTCCCGCGAGATCCATTATCAACCTTTAAACTCGATTCTCAGCGACCTATCATTTACATATTACCGCAAAATAGTAGTAGTGACTTACTTTCCTTACAAAAGGCCTGCCAACAAGCGGGGTTACCAGATCCTTTTCAATTAGTTGATATTGCCGGAGAGCAACTTGATTCAGTAATATTTTTGCATGAGGCGTTTTGGTTTAAAAAAGCAGAGTTAAAACCACAGCAAGCAGCTTATGTTTCTCAATATCAGCAGCTATCTAACTTACTCCTTCAGCATCGAGAATTAGACGTACAGCTAGTCCCTGTGACTTTGTTATGGGGGAGAAATCCTAATACTCAAATATCGCAACCCCATTTATCTAAAAGTAGTTCTTCTGAGCGAAGTGGTGCTTTACAGCGTAGTTTGAACCGGTTACAAAAAACATACCGAGTTTTACGCTTTGGTCGTGACCTGTTAATACAATTTAATCCACCTATTTCTGCCCGAAGCTTATTAAAAAAAGGTTCAGGATTAAAAGGAGAGCAACATGCCAAGAGATTAGCAAGCGTTGCCTCAGGTTATTTCAATAAGGTACATCGTTGCACTATTGGCCCAGTTGTTTCTGCTCGTCAAAGAATTATTAATGAATTGCTCGAAAGTGAACAATTACAACAAGAAATACAACAGCATAGTATTAAATCAGGTTTATCAGAAACACAAGTTACTCAGCAATGTCAGGTTTATTTACAAGAAATCAGTAGCCAATTTTCATATCGCTTTATCTGTTTTTTTCGTACGGCTTTACGCCGAGTTTGGAATGGCATTTATCAAGGTATTGAGGTAAATAATACTCAAGCGGTGAGGGATGCAACTCAAAGCGGTGCTGAAATAGTATATATGCCTTGCCACCGCAGCCATATGGATTATCTATTACTTTCATATCTCTTACATGAAGAAGGATTAATGCCTCCGCATGTTGCAGCCGGAGTGAACCTTAACTTCTTTCCTGCTGGTGGTGTTTTTAGACGTTCAGGTGCATTCTTTATACGTCGTAGCTTTAAGGGTAACCCTTTGTATAACAAAGTATTTAGAACCTATTTTGCAATGTTGTTTAAGCAAGGCTACCCAATAGAGTTCTTCACTGAAGGTGGGCGTAGTCGAACGGGGCGTTTATTACCACCTAAAACTGGATTATTAGCGATGAGCGTTGATACCTTTTTAACGCAGGCTAATCGTAATGTAGTGCTGGTACCAATATACATAGGTTATGACCATATCATGGAAGTAAGTACTTACATGAAAGAGCTGTCAGGTAAGCAAAAAAAGCAAGAAAATCTATGGCAAATGTTGGGGATATTAAAAAAATTAGGCAACTTTGGGCGTGCTTTTGTTAATTTTGGAGAGCCAATTAGTTTGGCACAGTACTTTGATCAAGAGACGCCGCAATGGCGAAAAAATAAGTTAACAGAAAAACAGATGGTTAAACACGTTAACCATATTGCAGATCAAGTGATGCAAGGGATTAATCAAGCTACTGCGGTTAATGCTTTACCATTGTGTGCTGCAATAGTGTTAGCTAGTATAGGTCATCAACTAAACAAACAGCGTTTACTCACATTGATCGCGTTGCACCAGCAATTGTTAGGGTTATTACCGAAAAGCACTTTAATAACTTATCCTGCTCAGACTCCTGAAGTGGTGTATCAACAAGCCTTGGCGATTAATAAGTTTTCTGAGGTTGATAGCGTGATTATTGTAGATGAAGAACAAGGTAGTCACTTAACTTATTACCGAAACACAATAGTACACCTGTTTGCTTTACCTGCTTTATTGAGTTTCTGTTTATTACATTTAATTGGATCTACTCAGCATATAGAGAAAATAAAACCTATACTCAGCAGTTCAATTGAAAAGCTGATCACCCAATTACTTCCTTTCGTTGAAGCGGAATATTTTTTAGTACCTTCAACACAAAGTACAACCGCACGTGTTAGACGGTTATTATTGGATCTGCAGACTGTTAACATAGTGCGTGTGAACGGTGATTATATTGAAATAAGCAATCTATCATTGATAAAAGTGCTGAGTGCCCATTTAAGTGAGACACGATTACGCTATCATTGTGTGTTATCACAATTAATTATAGATTTTCAACAAAGTGATGAGGCTTTAATTGCTGGAAGTAAAATATTAATTACAGCGCAAAGCATTGAACCATTTGAGCAAAAAGTGATTGAGGTGTTTATTAAACAACTCAATAGGGAAAGCTTTACAATCGACGCTGCAAAGCAGTTGTTGGGTTGTTTATCAGACAATTAGGGAAAGTATGTTATTAGATGGAAAAGCCTTAGTGGCAGCATTACGCGCAGAAGTTAATGAAGTGGATTGTGCTACGGTTAATGAGCATTTACAAAATAATACACCTTTATTGTTCATTGATATTAGAGAGCCAAATGAAACAACAGCAGGGTATCCTGTTGGTTGTGAGTTGGTACCGCGTGGTGTACTAGAGATGCAATTAACTACCTTATCGACTTATCAGCGTTTAGTTAATGATTTAGCATCGGCATCGCAACTTCCTATTTATTTATTATGTCGCTCTGGTGCACGCAGTGTCTTAGCTGCCGCCTCATTACAGAAGATGGGATATGAAAATGTATATTCTGTTGCTGGTGGATATATTGAATGGCAGCAACAAGGGTTATTAATTCACAGTGAATAAGCCTTATTTAATTTTAAAAGAAGCGGTTTTTTTTCAAGAAGAGATTAAAAAAAGCCGTTTCTTGACATTTTTACAGCCAGCTAAAGGTAAAGTTGAGGCAATGCAGTTTCTTGCGGATATTAAAGCTGAGCATAAAGATGCTCGTCATCATTGCTGGGCCTTTATAGGCGGTAGTCCTAAAGATAGTGTGAATATGGGGTGTAGTGATGATGGTGAACCTAAAGGCACCGCTGGAAAACCGATGTTAGCTGTTTTACAAGGTAGTAATGTCGGAGAGATGGTTGCCGTTGTGGTTAGGTATTCTGGTGGTATTAAATTGGGAACGGGTGGTTTAGTTCGAGCCTATAGTAATGGTTTGCAACAGTTATGCCCAAGTATGCCGACAATGGAGAAGCGTTTTTTTGAACAATTTCAGTTACAATGTAACTATGCGCAAATGGCGACATTAGAGCATATACTGTTAGCTCATTCAGGGCGTCTTCTTGAAGTTGATTATCAACAGTCTGTTCAAGCATTAATTGAAGTTGATAGGGAACAGGTCAGTTTGTTTAAACAAAAATTACAATCATTGATGCAGGGACAAGTCATTGCAAAAAAAATCAATAGTTCAGTTAATGAATTGGGTTAACTAGTGGCTATTCGTTCAATCATCAGAATCGTGGCCATGCTGATCGGGTTATTCAGCTTAACCATGCTACCGCCAGTTTTTATTGCTTATATCTATCAAGATGGTGGTGGTAATGACTTTTTAGCCGCATTTTTTGTGACGTTATTAATTGGCTTTGCATTCTGGTTGCCGAATCGACGTTATAAAAGTGAATTAAAGGCTCGAGAAGGGTTTTTGATTGTAGTGTTATTTTGGGCAACCTTAGGCAGCGTCGGTGCAATTCCTTTCTTGATGAGTTCTAGTGTGGACATGAATTTGGCCACTGCTTTTTTTGAGTCTTTCTCGGGGCTTACTACCACTGGTGCAACAACTATTGCGGAACTCAATGACTTGCCTAAGTCGATACTTTTTTATCGACAAATGCTGCAATGGTTTGGTGGAATGGGGATCATTGTATTAGCCGTTGCTGTTTTACCAATGCTAGGTATAGGTGGAATGCAGCTATACCGCGCGGAGACACCGGGTCCGGTTAAAGATTCTAAAATGACACCGCGTATTGCAGAAACTGCAAAGGCACTTTGGTACGTTTATTTATGTTTAACCGTTGCTTGTATGTTGGCCTTTTGGCTTGCTGGTATGACCCTATTTGATGCATTAGGACATAGTTTCTCTACTGTTTCAATTGGCGGGTTTTCCACTTATGATGCCAGCATGGGACACTTTGATAGTGATGTGATCAATATGATCACTGTCGTATTCTTACTTATTTCAGGTATTAACTACGCATTGCACTTTACTGCTTTTTCAGCGAAGGAGTTCAGTTTAAATGTGTACCGAAAAGATCCAGAAGTACGTGCCTTTATCTTTATTCAGTTATTTCTTACCGGGATCTGCTTCTGGGTGTTAATGGGTAATGATATCTATAGCACCATTGAAAACACTTTCTCACATGCTCTATTTCAAGCTGTCTCTATTTCAACTACTGCTGGTTTTACAACGACTTCCTTCTCTGATTGGCCTTTATTTTTACCTGTATTATTGATTTTTTCTAGTTTTATTGGTGGATGTGCAGGATCAACGGGTGGTGGATTAAAAGTAATCCGAGTATTGTTATTGAATCTGCAAGGACAACGAGAGTTGAAACGACTTGTGCACCCTAAAGCCGTATATAAAATTAAGTTAGGTAATAAAGCTTTGCCAGACCGCGTTGTAGAAGCTGTATGGGGATTTTTCTCAACCTACGCATTAGTATTTATCATTTGTATGTTGGCCTTGCTGATGACCGGGATGGATGAATTAAGTGCTTTCTCTTCGGTGGCGGCAATGCTAAATAATTTAGGCCCTGGTTTAGGCGATGTCGCATTACACTTTAATGATGTTAGTGATGCATCTAAGTGGATCATGATTATTGCTATGTTGTTTGGTCGATTAGAGGTATTTACCTTATTGGTTCTATTTACCCCTGTTTTTTGGAAAAATTAAATTATGTCTACAATACAAGTACCTACTAACACGTTAATTATCTACTCTTCAGTAGATGGGCAAACACTAAAAATAATGAACCGTATTAAACAGTCGCTTGAAGGCGAAGTGACTGTGATTGATATTGATGATAATCCAGATATTGATTTTACTTTGTATAACAAAGTATTAGTTGGGGCATCTATTCGGTATGGTAATTTTAGAAAGAATATAATTAACTTTGTGAATCAACATAAATCACAATTAGATACATTACAGAATGCTTTTTTTGTAGTGTGTTTAACCGCTCGTAAACCCGAAAAAGCAGTACCTGAAAATAATGCTTATATGAAGAAATTTGAACAGTTATCTGAGTGGCAACCGAAGCACAAAGCTGTCTTTGCAGGAGCTTTATTATATTCTCGTTATAACTGGTGGCAGACACTATTGATTCAACTTATTATGAAAATGACTGGGGGAAGCACTGACAAAACACAGGATATGGAACTAACCGATTGGCAAAAAGTACAACAATTCGGTGAGCGCTTTAATCGCCTATAAAGGGCAAATTTAAGCTGAAATATTTATGTCACTGATTTACAATGTTCGCCCTTTTTCCCGTTTCTATGATCAATAGGTTGCTATATTTTGAGTCAGAATATGACTAGTCCTGCACAGAACGTCTTGTTAGATGTCTTTGGCTACAGCCAATTTCGAGATGGTCAAGAAACGGTTATCAATGAATTAATCGCAGGACGCGATGCTTTAGTGGTAATGCCAACAGGTGGCGGTAAAAGCTTATGTTTTCAAATCCCTGCATTAGTGCGTGAAGGGATATGTATTGTTATCTCTCCATTAATTTCTTTAATGAAAGATCAGGTGGATACCCTGCAAGCTTGCGGGGTCGCAGCAGCCTATTTAAATTCAACACTTTCTTATCAAGAACAAAATGAGATTATCAACGCTTTACATCAGGGCCGTTTAAAACTCCTATATGTCGCTCCTGAGCGTTTATTACGTCAAGATTTTATCGCGCGATTACAACATTTACCTATTAACTTATTTGCGGTGGATGAAGCGCATTGTATTTCCTCTTGGGGACATGATTTTAGGCCTGAATATGCACAATTAGGCCACCTTAAAGAATATTTTCCTAATATCCCTTTAGTCGCTTTAACAGCGACTGCTGATCATGCAACACAGCAAGATATTCTACAGCGCTTACAATTGCAGGATCCATTAATTGAAATCCGTAGTTTTGATCGGCCTAACATCGAATACTTATTGATTGAAAAATACCGTCCATTAACGCAATTGTTTAATTATTTAGATCAGCATAAAGATGAAAGCGGTATTATCTATTGTACTAGCCGTAAACGTACCGAAGAAATAGCCGGTAAGCTTGCAGCCAAAGGGCTTAATTCTCGTTGTTATCATGCTGGGCTTCCTCTAGAGGAGCGTCAACATGTTCAAGACCTATTCATTAAAGATGAAGTAGAGATTGTAGTCGCGACAGTAGCCTTTGGTATGGGAATTGATAAACCTAATGTACGTTTTGTAGTACATTACGAAATCCCGAAAAATATCGAATCTTATTATCAAGAAACCGGGCGTGCTGGGAGAGATGGGTTACCTGCACAAGCTATGTTATTTTACGACCCTGCCGATCCTGCACGCATTCGTAGCCTGTTAGAAAAGAATCCTAATCAAGAGCAGCTTCGCATTGAGCTGCATAAACTTAATACTATGGTGGCCTTTGCTGAAGCACAAACCTGTCGTCGTAGAGTGGTATTAAACTATTTTGGTGAGTACAGTCCTAAAGCTTGCGGGAACTGCGATATTTGTTTGGATCCACCACAAAGTTATGATGCAACAGTAGATGCACAAAAGATTTTATCCTGCGTTTATCGTACAGGGCAACACTTCGGTATTACACATGTCGTTGAGGTATTACGTGGTGCACAAACAGCACGTGTTAAGAGTTTAGGGCATGATCAGTTATCAACTTTTGGTATCGGTAAAGATAAGTCCACAGAACATTGGTTTAGTATCGCTAGGCAGTTAATTCATTGCGGTTTATTGATGCAAAATTTAACGCGCGGCTCTGCGTTACAGTTAACAGAAGCTGCTCGAACCGTATTGAAATCAGAACAAGCCTTAATGCTTGCCGTACCTCGATTACAACTTGTTAAAACTACCGCGAAGCAAAAACGCCGTAGTGTTTCTGCAAATGCAGATAGTAAATTATTTGCTAAACTACGCCATTTACGTAAACAGATTGCAGACCAAGAAAATCTACCTCCTTACGTTATTTTTAGTGATGTATCTCTTTCAGAAATGAGTGAAATGATGCCAACCAACGACTCTCAATTTCTATCAATCACTGGTGTAGGGCATATTAAATTAGATAAATATGGTGAAGAGTTCTTATCTGAAATTAAACAGTATGTGGACACTCTTTAGGGCTTAATTATTTAACAATAATAGTCTATCAAATCATCAAGTTTACATTTGATATAACTCTAATAGCTTTGCCCAGTCAATTTCAGGTTGTGCCATTTTTTCAGATAAGATCGGCTGCCATTGCTGTTCATCTTTCGCTAAGCTAAATGCAAAAGGGTAATAGGGCGTTAATCCAACACGTAAATCTGTTGCAATTAATCGACCTTCTTGTTCAGTAAACTGTAAAAATCCACCACTAAACCATTCTAAACGTTGTAACTCAGTTGAGTTAAAGCCATTTAATAGGTTACGACCATTATCAAAAGGCTGCCAAGATAGCGGCTGTTGATTAAAAGCATGTGTAAAGCCTACATAATATTTATTATCTTGGTAACTAATAACTCGCCATAACAAGGTATTAAAAGGTGTAGGAGAAATAAATATTTCACCACTCTGTGCGATAGGATCCTGTTGTAATTGCATCTTAATTTGCATACGTTGTGCTTGGCTTTGCACCAGATACAAGCAACTTATCCCTAACATAATAGCATTGACTCTTTGCCACCTTATTGCCCTTGGTTTAACCCATAATCCAACACCCCCAATTAAAAGAGGTAAAGTGTAAAGAGGATCAATAATAAAGATACTTGACCAAGAAACAGGCGGAATATTGATTGGCCACAATAATTGTGTGCCGTAAGTAGTAAATGCATCGAGTAAAGGGTGAGTAATCAATGGCAGAAAGATTACTAGGAATAGGGCCTTGTTATCAGTTCTTAGTGTCGGTTTTACTAATAAAGCTAAATAATAAATAGCAACACTTAAAGCACTTAGTACTAGTAAAGAGTGGCTGAATCCACGATGGAAAGTAAAATCTTGAATTGCCGTCTGGTAGCTTAATAATACATCTAAATCAGGAAGAGTACCTAAAACTGCACCTGCAATTAATGCTTTGCGGCCAAAAGGCTTAATACCGACAATACCAGCAACACTAGTGCCTAACGCTATTTGAGTGATTGAATCCATGTTTACTCTTTTTGGTAACAACTAAAAGACTAGTGTAATGCAATCGCGATTAAGCACCAATCAAGTTGACATAAAATCGACAGGATCAGCTTTTATTTTTATAACCCCCTAAATATACATAAACTATATTTATTTAAAGTCATTTAGACGTGTTAATACTGCATTAAATACAGCAGGAGCAACAGTTTTCTCAATATCATTCAAACTATTTTTTTTAAAAGTTTCACTGAGAAATGCACATAAATAAGTTAATGGGGCGTGAGCAAAAAGTTTAGGATTCGATAAATAGTCACAACCTCTATGACTCATCCAAGCTGCGTTATCTTCCTGATCCATAAAATGACCGCGCAAAATAACACTTTGTAGTTTTTCTAAAAGTTGGTGGTAATCAAAATAGTCACTTTCAAAGTCACCTTTATAAGATGCAATCAGGTTAATTGTGGCTTGCTTAGGTAAATTATTAAGTTGGTGTATATTACTCATTTCGAACCTCTCATTACGTTATTTGCGTATTAAAAAAGCTGAAAAATATCAGACAACAGTTAAAAATTAGCACATCTTTATGACGTAATTGTTATTGGAGGTTGTAGTTTTGCAGAAACAAAAGTGGTGTTATTGGATTAGTGTGAGTGAGGTCACTACTTTAAAGTAAATCGGAAAGGAAGGTAAACGGTAAAGCTAATAACTCTCAGTTAAGTCGATTGTAAGCAGGCAAACAATCGACTTTATGACTCACTATTTAATTAATTGGTAAGTTAGCGAGTGTTTGTTGTTTCCGATGATTAACGAATCATTATCAACCATCACATTTGACCAATCACTAAGGACGCTTGTTACATCCATTTCAACACCATTCTTTAGTTCATCACACATTTTTCTTGTGTTAGCCATTTTGCTGATGCGTAATTGATTATCACTGAATTCTGCTGTGCCTACGAAATTGTTACAGCCTAAATTACCGGTACTTTTGTTGGTAGGATCAATCATTAATGTACTATTGATTACGGTCGCTAATTGGATATTATCAACGTGTGTTAATTTCCAATTGTGCTGTAACTGCTCTATCTTGACTTGTTGCGGTATTATTTGTGTTTCTGCAGTACAAGCACCCAAAACTACACTACTCAAAATAAGTGTAATTGCTTTAACAGTTTTCATAATATTTAATCCATTTAATATGTAGAGATTGTTTATTATTAATAATATAAATGATACTTGTTCTTATGTGAAGTAATTGATTTAAGTACCATTTTTCTTAGTTATTTTTTATTATTTCGCTTAACAGTTTTCACGCCGGTTAATTTCTTAATTTGGCGCATAATACGTGATAAATGTATGCGATTAATCACAGTTAAAGTCACGTTAATTGAATAGATTTGGTTCGTCACTGCTGTGGTTTGTAAATCTATAACGTTAGCATTACTTTTTGCTATCACATTGAACATTTTTGCTAAGCCAGCTTATGATTTGCCATTTGAATAACCAGATCACAGGAGTATTCATACTGGTTCATAAACTTCATATCCCATTCGACAGCGATATACTTATCAAGTTCATTTTCAAATCCATTTACATTATGACAGTTCGTTACATGGACAACTAAGCCTTTACCGCTACTCGTATGGGCTACGATAGGGTCACCTGGCAATGGTTTACAGCAGTTAGCATAAGACAGCATTATATCTTCCGCACCTTTAATAGCGCTTTGGCGAATATTTTGTTTATGCTGTGATTCTGTTAACTCTCCTGCATTACCACGCAAGCGTCTAGCAATGATTAAGCTGAGTAATTTACCGCTACCAATTTCATGTAATAAATGGTTAAAACCATCTAGGTGATGATCGGCAATTACCTTGTCGATATTCTCTTGTGGGATATCCGTTAAATTAGTGGCATTCAATGCTTGTTTTAATAAGCGGCGACCTAATGGAATCGTCGTTGTTTGCGGTAACTGTTTAAGGTAGTTACGGATACTGTTTCTAGCTCTATGTGTCGCTGCAAAGTTTAACCATTCGGGGCTTGGGCTGGCCTCTTTACCAGTGATGATCTCAATAGTTTGGCCACTTTCCAGTTTCTGGCTTAATACTGAGTACTCATTATCAACTTTGGCCCCAATACAATGATGGCCAATATTGGTATGAACTGCGTAAGCGAAGTCTACTGCAGTCGCAAAAGCAGGCAATACGATAATTTTACCCTGAGGGGTTAATACGTGAATATCGTTTTTACCTAATTCTTGTTTAATATTTTCTAATAAAACAATAGAGTTAGTGCTGTTATCTTCCTGTTCTGTTAAACCTTGGAACCAGTTACGTGTTTGGAGTTGTGCTGCAATATTAGTGGTCTTTTTACCTTCTTTGTAACTCCAGTGTGCCGCAATACCATGTTTTGCTACTGCATCCATATCTTCAGTTCGAATTTGGATCTCGATATTCACACCTTGATGGGTGATTAAAGTGGTATGCAGTGACTGGTAACTATTGGTTTTTGGTAGGGCAATATAATCTTCAAAGAACTCTAATTTTGGCTGATATAGGTGGTGTATTTGACCTAATACGCGATAACAAGTATCTAAGTCTTTAACAATAATTCTAAAAGCGTATACATCCATTACATCATGGAATTGGCAGCCTTTCTTACGCATCTTTTTGTATAAGCTGTAGAGGTGTTTTTCGCGACCTATTACTTGTGCGTCGATAGACATCGAGTTTAATTGCTCAGAAATTTCATCACAAATACTTGCTATGAAATCTTGACGATTACCGCGAGCCTTAGCAATAGCTTCTTTTAATACATGGTAACGAGCTGAGTTCTGCGCTTTAAAGGCAAGTTCTTCAAGTTCATTTTTTAAATGATGTAAACCTAGACGGTTTGCTATTGGTGTAAAAATTTCAAAGGTTTCTTGGGCGATACGTTGTCGTTTATCCAAACGTAACGAATCAAGAGTACGCATATTGTGTACGCGGTCAGCTAGCTTGATTAACATTACTCGGAAGTCTTTAGACATAGCGATTAGCATTTTGCGTATATTTTGCGCTTGCGCCTGTTCGCGATTTTCAAAATTGAATTTATCTAGTTTAGTAACACCTTCTACAAGCTGTGCCACATCTGGATTAAATGCTTCTGCTAATTCTTCATGTGTAGTATCGGTATCTTCTAGTACGTCATGCATTAGGGCTGCAGAAATAGCTTCATAATCAAGCTTCATACCGGCAAGAATTTCAGCCACTGCAACAGGGTGAGTAATATAAGGTTCACCACTTGCTCTTTTCACACCGTCATGTGCCGCATACGCATAATGATACGCGCGTTCGACAAAGGCAACATGCTCTTCTGTCATATAGGTTTGAATAGATGCTTTTAGTGTTTGGAACATGAATATTACTTTCCTTATTTTAACGTTACTTTAGTAGCATAATCGCAGTTTAGTGAGTTTCAAAGTATTTAATGCCATAAAGCAACAAATAGCGGTTAATCCGCCGCTGACCACTGTTTTAAACGGCTTATCTCTTGTGGCCATAAACTTTCATCAGTGGTTTCTAAAATCAGTGGGATCTCATTAAAGCGTTTGTCTTTCATTATAAATTCAAAGCAGTCCCAACCAATTTCACCTTCACCTAGTGGGGCGTGTCTATCAACACGACTAGCAAAAGGAACTTTGCTGTCATTAATATGCATTGCTCGTAAATATTCAAACCCCACGACATCTGAATATTCTTTAAACGTTGCTTCAGTCGCTGCCATACCACGCAAATCATAACCTGCGGTAAAGGTGTGGCAGGTATCAATACAGACTCCAACGCGTTGTTTATCATCAACTTGTTCAATGATTTTCGCTAGATGCTCAAAACGATAACCTAAGTTAGTGCCTTGACCTGCAGTATTTTCTATAATCGCTGAGACCGAACTGGTCTGTTGTAGTGCAATATTGATCGACTCTGCAATACGTTTTAAGCAATCATTTTCAGATAGTTTTTTAAGGTGGCTACCTGGATGAAAATTTAACAGAGTTAACCCTAGCTGTTCGCACCGCTGCATTTCGTCTAAAAATGCATTACGAGACTTTTCTAATGCTTCTGTTTCTGGGTGACCTAAATTAATTAAATATGAGTCATGAGGTAAAATATTTTGGCTTTGGATTTTATAGCGCATACAGGCTGCTTTAAATTTACGGATCGTGTTGTCGTCAAGTGGTTTGGCATCCCAACGTCGTTGATTTTTAGTAAATAAAGCAAAAGCTGTTGCCCCGATATCATGGGCATTTTTAGGGGCATTAAACACGCCGCCAGAGGCACTAACATGTGCGCCAATATATTTCATTCATTAAGCTCTTAAATTTAAGTGGATAACCAGTATATCTAATGGTTACTGTAGGTCAAACGGTAAACGACTTAAGCTGTTATTTATTATGATAGGGGGCAATAGAGGTGTTTAAGAGGGCCAGTAGGTACTGAGATAGTCTATTTTAAATAGGGAGCTCTGTTTGGCCATTATTTAATGGTTTTTGTGTAGGTGGCGATGAAATAGTGCTGTTATTGAGTTCTGTGTTATTAGTAGAAGGTACTGTTTGGGTTTGCTCTGTAGTTTTCTGTTTAGGAGTCGCTGTTTTCTCTGAGCTTGTCGTTTTGTTAAGTTCACTACCGATGCTATTAAAATTTTCAATAGGCTCAATAAAAGTGTTTTTTAATAGACCCTGTGTACCGTTGTTGTGTGGAACTGCTGTGTCACTTTTAATGGTTGTTGTACTTTTTTCTTCTGCTTCTACAGAAAAGATCAACAGGGTAAATAAGAGGCTGATAAAATAAGGCATAATGTCTGCTCATGAGTAAATAGTGGATAAATATTAATCAAACTAGCCTTAATTAACAAGTTATAGGGGAATCAAATGGCTTGTAATCGCTGTATGAGTACTGTTTTTAAAGAAAAAATTG
Source organism: Psychromonas arctica (assembly GCF_036697365.1). Lineage (GTDB taxonomy): Bacteria > Pseudomonadota > Gammaproteobacteria > Enterobacterales > Psychromonadaceae > Psychromonas > Psychromonas arctica_A. The sequence goes on along the minus strand of NZ_JBAHZA010000007.1, from coordinate 86,504 downwards.
GCCGCTGTCAGCAGTGCATGATGATTAATTTATTGCTGTTGATTGTTTTGTCTAGTATCTATTTACTAGCAAATGTTAAGCAATGGTTAGCGGTGCAACAGGTAGCTTTTTTGATGTTTCTTTTGTTAACCGCTCTCTTAATGGGATTACATTTAATCGCTTGGTGTTATTACCGCTTAACGGAAAAATAATATAGGTAGCATGGGTGCTAACAATTATTTATGGCAAATAAACGCAGCCTAAAATTGCATCTCTGCTTGCACCTGTTACTGCTTTCAAAGGGACTTTTTTCTCTAGGATTCTTTGTTCTGCTAGCCAAGCAAAAGCCACTGCTTCTACATACATTGGATTAATCGCTAAAGCCTCAGTGGTATATACTTCGCGATTAGGTAGTAATGTACTTAAGCGTTGCATTAATAATGGGTTTAAGGCGCCGCCGCCACAGACGTAAACCGATCCATCTTTACTTTGTAATTCAATTTGATCGACTATGGTTAACGCAGTGAACTCAAGTAAGGTACGCTGTACGTCTTGTGCTTGGTAGTTTTGATTTTTTATTTTTTCCTTTAACCAAGCTAGGTTGAATTTTTCTCGCCCAGTACTTTTAGGGGCAGTTAAGGCAAAATAAGGATCGGCTAATAATAAACTCAATAGAGAGTGATTGACGGCCCCGCTGCTAGCAAACCAAGCACCTTTATCATAGGTTTTTTGATGATGTAAGTTAATCCAAGCATCCATTAACATATTGCCTGGACCTGTATCATAACCAAAGGCATGTTGAGTGCCATTCAACACACTAATGTTAGCTATTCCACCTATGTTTAAAATAATTCGTTGTTGATCATTTTTTGCAAATAAAGCTTGGTGAAAAGCAGGTACTAAAGGAGCACCTTGACCACCATAAGCCATATCCATTCTTCTAAAGTCAGCAACACAGGCAATTTGTGTATATGCTGCTATCACATTTGCATCACCAATTTGTTGGGTAAACGCGACTTCAGTATCCGGTGAATGGTAAATAGTTTGCCCATGGCTACCAATAGCAGAGATCGAAGATGCCTGAACATTTTCACTTTTCAGCAGACTATTCACTGCTTCTGCACAGGCAACAGCGAACTGATGGTCTACTTCACCTAATTGGTGCAGACTAGCGTGCTTTTCATTGCATATTGAAAGCAATTTTTGGCGTAGATCTGGTGTTAATTCGATTGCTGTACCAGCTTTTTGCACAAAGCTACCTTCATTGCGTTCACATAGCGCAACATCAATCGCATCTAAGCTAGTGCCCGACATTAATCCTAGGTATAAACGTGGCGTTTTATTCATTAATTAAATGACTCGAGAAAATTGTTGTTGGCGTGCTTGCTGACGCAAATAAACATCAAAGCACATACAAATATTACGGATCAAAAGCTTACCCGTTGCTGAAACTAGAATCTGATGTTTATCCATGGTGATTAGTTTGTCCTCTAAAAAAGGCGTTAATAACTGCATATCATGTGCAAAGTAATGATCAAATTGTATCGTAAATTGTTGTTCGATAGTGGCTTTGTTTAGACTAAAGTTACAGATTAATTGTTTGATCACTTCACGGCGAATCAAGTCATCTTTGGTTAATTGAATACCGCGCCATTGCGCATGACCTAGTTCTTCAACTTGTTGGTAATAATCTTGTAATTTTTTTTGGTTCTGGGAGTAACAATCGCCAATCTGACTGATTGCTGAAACGCCCATGCCTAATAAATCAGCTTCTTGTTGTGTGGTGTAACCTTGAAAGTTACGATGTAACTTACCTTGTTGTTGAGCGAGTGCAAGTTCATCATCAGGTTTAGCAAAATGATCCATACCGATAAACTGATAGCCCGAGCTGGTTAAAAATTCGATTATTTGTTGTAACATGGCTAGTTTTTCTGCTGGTTTAGGCATTTCATTTTCATTAATTTTACGTTGAGCTGCAAATAAACTAGGCATGTGTGCGTAGTTAAAGACTGATAAGCGAGCTGGATCTAAAGTAAGAACTTTTTGTAGGGTATAAGCAAAGCTTTCTTGATTCTGTAACGGTAAACCATAAATCATATCAAGGTTAATAGACTGAAAGCCTTGTTGTTTTGCACGAGTTAATAGTTGTTCAATAAAGTTTTCATCTTGTTCTCGGTTCACCGCTTTTTGTACCGCTTTATTAAAGTCTTGGATCCCTAAGCTCAAGCGATTAAAGCCTTCCTTTGCTAAATGGTCTATGGTGCTTAATGCTATTTCTCTCGGGTCAACCTCAATACTTAACTCTGCATCTTCGGCAAAATTAAAATGTGTTCGCAGTAATGTCATCAAGCGAGTTATTTGCGCGGGTAATAAAAAAGTCGGCGTACCACCACCCCAATGGAGTTGGCTGACTATTCGATTTTTCATTTGTGTTGCTTGATAAACAATCTCTTTTGCTAAGTAATCTAAGTACTTATCTGCTTTCTCTTGATGACGAGTAATGACCTTATTACAACCACAAAAATAACAAAGCTTATGACAAAAAGGGATGTGAATGTATAAAGATAAAGGGCGCTCCGGATATTGCTGAGTTGCTGCAGATAAATCGGTTTGATTAAAGCTTTCGTTAAACTCTAAGGCTGTTGGGTATGAGGTGTAGCGTGGACCACTATAATTATATTTTTCAATCAGGGCTTGATCCCAAATCAGCTGTTGCATCTGTCACTCTCTTTTGTGCTTTAATTATGAGTAGTGTCAGAATAACAATTAATTAGCACTCCTTTATTGCGCTACATCAGTTGCTTAGGCAATAAAAAGTGCTATTTATTGATAGGGGAGAACTAAATAATCTCAATACGGGATAAGAAAAGTGAGTCACACATCTATTTATACGGATGTTTACAGTAAATTATTGCTTCAATAATTTGCCTTCATTAATCAGAATTGATGTTAAATAGTAAACTCTGCGAGTAGAGCACTTTCTTTAATGATTGCCTCTTCCATCTCAGCTTCAAAAAGTTCGCGTCTCACGTCTAATATTTTGATCTCTTTTACTGGACGTGCCTTACGCTCTTCATGCGTAGGCATATCTTTAACTTTTTCAAACATAGCCGTTAAAGCAGGGTAATCTCCTGCAATATCAACGGGTTTTTCAAGTTGTAGCGTTTCTAATAGTACTGTTAAGCGAATCGCTGCTTCTGATACATTACATTGCTTTTGCATAGTCGCTTTGGCAATAAAACGAATACTTTCTACAATATTATTATTTCGCTCTTGAACTTTTTGTTGTTTAAATTCCGCCTGTGCTTGTTCCGCTTTTAAGGCGCGTGCTTTATGGGTTTTAATTTTGTTAAGCAACATGCCAGCATAAAAAGCCAAGGCTAAAATAACGACAACAGCGACAACTGCTAATATCATACTTGTATTCATATTAAGGTTAACCTATCTAAATTCATCCAATGCAGAACTTGCGTCTTCAAATTGTTGTAATAAATCTTCTTCGCCTTCATCGTCCACCCAACCTAATTGTTTCATTAGTTCTTGATGGCGTTTCAGTTGTTGATCAACCCAAGTTTGATCTTCTTTCGATAAAGGTTGGTCAGTTTCAGCTTGCTCTAAAAGATCATTTAAGCGGTCATCATTTTCGATATTCGCCAGTTCTTTCTCTGGTGAAATTTTGACAGGTGCCTTTTGTGGAGCCGGTGCGCTTTTCACCACTTTTACTTTTGGTTGCATATCGATTTTAGGTTTAACCGCTTCTTGCGGTTTATCGTTAAGCGTCAGTGCAACTGGTTTTTTGCTTCCAACTCGTTTGTCATTTTTTGCTTGGCGTTGACTCTGTTGTGTACCTTGTTTGCTTTCAACTGCGTTACGATTGCCGGCTTTATTACCTTTTAATTTTTCTTTACGTTTCTTTTCACGTGCTTCTTTTGCTTGTGTTGACGTTTCTTTTCTACGGCCATCAAATTTAGCGTCACTGTTACCCGCTGTACGGCTTTTTTTAGAACGAGACATGTTTATAGTTACCTTTAAATATCAGTTTTTACCTTAATGTTATTAGTACATTCAATTACATTAAGAGAAGTGGTGTTTGTACACCAAAATTTGGGGTGTTGATGGTGCGCAGAATAACAGGTTTGTAGGGTGCTTAGCAATCAAGCTTCCTTAATCAATCTTCATTTTTCAACAGTTAAATCTATGCTACTTGGAATTCTATTTAATGAGTCGTTTATATGTGTAAAACAGAGCGTTGGATTCTTTTTGTTTAATGAGCGCTAAACATAAGATTTTTATCGTCTTTCGTTTAACGATGAAATATGGCTGAGAGCATGATTGGGAGATTTTATTATATGGAATTTGAGTGCAATAAATTTTCAGCATCACTGAATTTAATTCCTAAAGTTTGTTGAATTAGGCGTGCTATAATGCGCACAAATAAAAACCGTCATAAGATAGTTTTTCAAGAATATAATAAATTGCTATATAAAACAGATGAGGCATATCGTGGAGTTTCCAAAAATACATTTTCAAAAAGCGCACTTTTTAATTAGTGCACCAGATATTCGTCATTTAGATAAGCATTTGCCTGTTGAAAGTGGTATTGAAGTCGCTTTCGCTGGGCGCTCTAACGCTGGAAAATCGAGTGCTTTAAATCGTTTAACTCGTCAAAAAAGTTTAGCAAGAACGAGTAAAACGCCTGGTCGTACGCAGTTGATTAACGTCTTTGAAGTTGAAGAAGGTAAAAGATTAATCGATTTACCGGGTTATGGTTTTGCCAAAGTACCACTAGAAATGAAGTTGAAGTGGCAGAAGTCTTTAGGTGAATACCTACAAGAGCGTGAATCACTGAAAGGGTTAGTGGTACTAATGGATGTACGCCATCCTTTTAAAGACCTAGACCAGCAGTTAATATTTTGGGCTATTGATGCCAACATACCTGTATTAGCACTGCTAACTAAAGCTGATAAGTTAAAACAAGGCGCGCGTAAAGCGACATTATTAAAAATGCGTGAAGAAGCAAAAAACTTTGAAGGTGATGTACAGGTGGAGCTGTTTTCATCGTTAAAAGGGTTAGGTGTTGATGTATTAGAGCGTAAAATTGCGCAATGGTACGGTGAACATGACTTACTTGAAGTTGAACAAGAAACAGTAGTATCGCCAATACAAGAAAACGACGAAAACTAGTCGAAAGCCTCTGTCGTAGATTCTACGACAGAGGCTTGTATCTGTTTATTAACCATTCATACTGGCACGATAAGGGATGGACATAACAAAACGTGCTCCCTCCGCTTCTGCGATATATTCAATATTTCCTTTAAATAATTGACTAACAATATTGTAAACAATATGCGTTCCTAAGCCGCTACCACCCGATCCTTTTTGCGACGTCACAAAGGGGTCAAAAATACGCTGTGCTATATCCTCAGCTATACCTCTTCCCGTATCTCGATAATCAATCATTAATGTATTTTCTTGCAACGCTATATTAATAAAAATATTGCGTTCGCCTGACCAATCATGGAAGCCATGAATAATAGAATTAATAATTAAGTTTGAATAAATTTGTACAAAACTACCCGGGAAACTATACATTGCGAGTCCATCAGGGCATTCAATATGAACTTGCGTTTTGCTTTGCTTTATTTTGTGTTTTAAAGAGATAGCAACTTGCTCGACATTCTCTTTAAGGTTGAAGGCATAACAAGACTCAGAAGATTGATCTACTGCAACCTGTTTGAAGCTGCTAATTAATTCAGCTGCTCGTTTTAAATTGCTGTGTAATTGTTTACTCGATTCTTGGGATTGCTCTACAAAGTGCTTTAAATAAGTGCGAGAAAGTTCAGCTCCTTGGAGATGCTCACTTAATGTATATATCTCTTCTTGTAAAGCTGAAGCGGTCGTAACGCTCATACCAATAGGTGTGTTAATTTCATGAGCAACACCAGCTACTAAACTACCTAATGATGCCATTTTTTTCGATTCTACCAGTGTTTGCTGTGTACGCTTTAGTTGCTCAACCGTTTGTACCATTTGCGCATTACTCGCTGTTAAAGCTGCGGTACGTTTATTCACTTTATCTTCTAGCTGATCGTTGAGTTGCAGTATTTGTTGCTCGACCTGTTTTTGTTGCGTTATATCGTGGCCAAATCCAATCAAATATTTAACGTCCATTCCCTCATAAAAAGCAGAGAAGGTCCAAAGCAATGTATTAACTTCACCCATTTGATCATGCATATCAATTTCAATGCCGTACAAAGGCTCGTTGTCAGAAAGCTTTTCTTGTAATTCTGGTCGACGCTCTGTTAACACAAAAATATCTAACCAATTTTTTTGGTTTAATTCTTCTTGAGAGTAACCTGTAAGGATCACGGCAGCTGGGTTAATGGTGGCTATTTTCAGATCCGCATCTAAACAACAGATGATAGTGCTGGAGGAGTTAATAATTGTGGCTGAGAAGTCTCGCTCTTGCTGTAATGCATTAATGGCGATCTCTTTGTCGGTTAACTCTGCCACAATCCTTCTTTGCATTTTATTCAGTAGATAAACTAGTTCATCTAACTCATCGCTCGAAGCGGAAAGATTAGCTTTACGTCCATCTAACACTAAGTTTTTATTATGCGACGAAAGCTTAATATTACGAGTGTACAAAGCAATTTTATTGATATGTCGAATTACGGTGTAATAGATAATAAGCAGGATACAAATGGCGACGACCATGATCTTTAACGTTTGGCTAATCAAAATCGATAACGCATCGTCGAGTAATTGTTGATAGACCTGATCGAGTGAAGCTGCGACAAACAAAGTGCCTACAATTTGTCTTTGGTGGATTAAATCAAATTTAGCCGTGATGTCATATTTATCTTGGAAAATTCCTTGGTGAGCAATCGCTACCTCAGTATTACCGACGACTTCGTAAACTTTGACGTATTGCATATAAGGCAGGTTAATAATGCCTTTGCTTTGTGCTTCTATTTGTTCTTTGTCAAAATTCCAGAGGCTATTCGCTAATGGTTCAACAAAGCTAGATTCAACTTGCGCTATATTGGCATTAATTTTGGTTAAATTATTTTGATAATTAAATAGTAGCTGCAATAGTGTAATGATAATCGCCAAGGTAAAACTGCATACTAAAACATAAGAAAGTAGACGAATCGACAAACTATTTTTCATTTTAAATGATTGTAAATTAATTAATGATTGCATTATATTTCTTAATATTTATGTGAACCTACTACCCAAATTGTTATAGATAAGATTACCACCTAGTCTCATTCTTTAACATATTTATGAGGCGCTAAGTCATTATATTAGATAACTTTTACGTATTTGCTTGAAATATATGTTTCCTTGCTGTGCTGATACCTTGAATTTTGTGACTCTTAGCCTCATATTATTAATTCCTTCTCAGATAAGATGAATGCTATGACTACGATAAAAGATTCAAGTTTATTAAAAACAGATGGCCTTCCTTTGTTTAGCCAATTAAAAATCGCTGAAATAGAGCCGATTGTTAAACAAACTATTGCCGATAATAAAGCCTTAATTGAACAAAAATTAGCTGAGCTAGATACTTACACTTGGGATAACTTTGTTGCCGTATTAGATGAAGCAGATGATCATCTTGGCAAGCTTTGGTCTCCAATTTCCCACATGAACTCAGTGGTCAGTAACGATGAATTACGTGCTGCACATGATGCCTGCCTTGGTTTGTTTTCAGAATACGGAACTTATGTTGTCCAACATCAAGGGCTATATGAGGCTTATTTAAGCATTGCTAACAGCAGTGATTTTTCAGAATTAACAGGCGCACAACAAAAAGTTATTGAAAACGAATTACGTGACTTTAAATTAGCCGGTATTGCACTTAGCGAAGAAAAACAAAAACGTTACGGTGAAATTAAACAACAGCTTTCGCAATTACAATCAACCTTTAGCAATAATGTAATGGATGCAACGTTAGCGTGGAGTAAATTGGTTACAGATCTCGATTTGTTAGCTGGTTTGCCAAAAACAGCGATTGCAGCAGCACAACAAGCAGCACAAGAAAAAGAACAGGAAGGGTATTTATTTACTCTAGACTTCCCAAGTTACTTAGCGGTCATGTCTTATGCTGAAAATCGCGAACTGCGCGAAGAAATGTACACAGCCTTTGCTACTCGTGCTTCAGATCAAGGCCCTAATGCGAACGAATTTGATAACAGCGATATCATTGAGCAAATTTTAGCGTTACGTCATGAGCTGGCACAATTACTCGATTTTAATGATTACGGTGAATACAGTTTGGCAACTAAAATGGCTGATGAACCGGATCAAGTTATTGATTTTTTAACTCAACTTGCTGAAAAATCAACAAAACAAGCAGAGCAAGAAAGAGACGAAGTGTTAGCGTTTGCTCGACAAAAAGATGGCCTAGAAACTTTAGAGTCTTGGGACTTAAGTTACTATGCAGAACTGTTAAAACAACAGCGCTATCAAATCTCTGATGAACAGTTACGTCCTTATTTCCCTGAAAGTCGTGTGGTTTCTGGATTATTTGACGTTGTACATCGTCTATTTGACTTAAATATTCAAGAGTCAAAAGATGTTGATGTTTGGCATCAAGATGTACGTTTCTTTGAAATCTATAACCGCCAAAAAGAGTTAGTAGGTAGTTTCTATCTCGATTTATATGCTCGTGCTCATAAGCGTGGTGGTGCATGGATGAATACATGCCGAGGCCGTCGTCGCAAAGTTGATGGTAGTTTACAATTACCTGTGGCTTACCTGACGTGTAATTTTAATAAGCCAGTGGGTGAACAAGAAGCACTGTTTACACATGATGAAGTCGTAACATTATTCCATGAATTTGGTCACGGACTTCACCATATGTTAACTAAGGTTGAAGCGTCAGGCGTAGCCGGCATTAATGGTGTTGCTTGGGATGCGGTAGAGTTACCAAGTCAATTCTTAGAAAACTGGTGCTGGGAGCCAGAAGCATTAGCATTAATCTCAGGGCATGTTGATACAGGTGATACTTTACCATCTGATTTACTGAAAAAGATGCTACAGGCTAAAAACTACAACAGTGCACTACAAATGGTTCGTCAACTTGAGTTTTCACTGTTTGATTTCCTATTGCATCATCAGTACCAAGCTGGTCATACAGGCCAAGCACAAGTAGTGCTAAGTGAAGTAAGAGCTAAGGTTGCAGTGATTAAAGCACCATCATTTAATCGTTTTCAACATAGCTTTAGCCATATCTTCGCTGGTGGTTACGCTGCAGGTTATTACAGTTATAAATGGGCTGAAGTGTTGTCTGCAGATGCGTTTTCTCGCTTTGAAGAAAATGGCATTTTCGATGCTAAAACTGGACGTTCTTTCTTGAATAATATTCTAGAGAAAGGTGGTAGTGAAGCACCTATGACCTTGTTTAAAAACTTTATGGGACGTGAGCCATCAATTGATGCGCTATTACGCCATTCAGGCATTAAATAAAGTTACTGGTTGTACTCCTAAATAATTGGAGAAGGCTAATCAAAAAAGGGCTTGTCGCATTTAACGACAAGCCCTTTTTTTAATTGATAAGTAGGGCGAGTATTACCACTCAATTCCTGCTTGTGCTTTAACACCATCTTTAAAAGCATGTTTCTCAGCAAGGATCATACTGTAAGTATCAACTGCATCGATTAACTCTTGTTTTGGACCACGACCAGTTAAGACTACATTCATGTCACGAGGACGGTTTTTCAGTGCGTCTAGTGTTGGTTGTAGTTCAAGGTATTGGTATTTAAACATATAAGTGATTTCATCTAAGATAACCAATTGGTATGAATCATCAGCAAGTAGTTCAGCCGCTTTATCCCAAGCTTTTTGTGCACTATCAATATCTTTTTGGCGATTTTGAGTTTCCCAAGTAAAACCATCTCCCATGGTAAACCAGTCAACATTGTCATGGCTGTTAAAGAATTTCTCTTCACCTGTCGACATTGCACCTTTTAAGAATTGTACCACTGCTACTTTGTGCCCATGACCTAATGAGCGCGCCAACATACCAAAAGCAGAGCTACTTTTACCCTTACCCGGGCCCGCTAATAAAATACTGACACCGCGCTCTTCTTTAGCTGCTGCAATTTTTTGATCTTGCTTTTCTTTTACCGCTTTCATTTTCTTTAAATGTTTTTCTTCTGAGATTTGGTCAATAGCCATGTTGTATTCCTTATTAATAACATAAAGCCTGCATTAGCAGGCTTATAATAAATTGTGGAGTGTGCGAATTTTTTATTCCGCTTTGATACTATTATTAACGCTATCAATAGTACCAGTAAGGAAGCCGAGTCAATAAATGACCCTCAATAATATTTATTAGTTAGCCGTCTTATTTAAAGGTGATGGACTACGCGGTTGATGCCTGTCTAATTTGATTATTCCTAAACCTAATACGTTAAGCTAGTGCAATTAGATTAATGTTTTTAATATGCAGCCATCAATAAATTCATGCTTCATTTATAAACTAATGAAGAAGAGCATTATTTAAAAAGCCATTTGATTTAATTTATTTTCATAAAATCTGACTATAAATATGATCTAACTGTTGTAATCTACAATGTTTTGCATAAATAATGAAGTAAATCTCACTCTCTCTTCTGTTGATTAGATGGTGTTTTAATTATCTGCTTTTTTGATGAGGTTATAATGAGAAAATGGTTCATTATGAGTGCCTTAATAGTAAGTTGTTTGTTGTTAGGCAGCACTTACTTTGTTGGTGTTCAAATAGAAAAAACATTAAAAGAGCAAATTGCTCAACTTGATAACCCTGATGTTGATATTCAGTTAGTCAATTATCATAAGTCATTTTTTAATGCGCATGCAGACTTTAAAATATTAGTTTCGTTACCAGAGCGTGAGCCGCTAGAGATACAGATGGCATCTGATATTACCCACTACCCTTATAAAGCCAATTCAATCAATACGATGCATTTTTCTGATCAATCATTGCAGAATAAATTGAACACTTTTTTTCAAACTGAAGACTGGTTTAAATCTACAGAGTCAATTAACTTATTGGGCAAAGTAGAAGGGCAGCTATCTTTACCTAAAGGTACTTATGAAACGCCACAAGAAACTTTAGATACAGGCGCATTAACTCTGACTTATGGCTATGATCTTAAAAGTGAGCAAAGCGATCTGAATGTAAATTGGGCCGGTTTTAACGGCATTGTGGGAAATGAGCATTTTACTGCGAAGGATATTGTTATTGCAGCGTCTTTTGTCAAATTAGAGGTTGCGCACCTCATCGATTATCAATACCAAATTGATATTGGAGAGTTTGATTTCCAACGGGCAGATAAGCAACTGACATTGCAACAGGCCAAGCTAAATGGCGCGAGTACAACTGCTGATGACCGATTAACACTAAGTAGTAAAAATGCATGGGAAGTAAAAACTATACAGAATGGCCCACAAACTTTCACTGATACACAATTCTCTTTAGCCCTTAATAAATTGAATATTGCGGCATTAAATGAGTTGAAAATGAATATCGACGATCCTAGCATTAGACGTCAATCTTTGAGTTATTTAATGAGTTTAGGTGTTGGCGTTGAGCTGAAGAAACTATCTTCAAAAACCCCTTGGGGTGAAGTGAATGCTAACTTACAGGTTGATGTTCAAAAAAATGTTGCATTGCAAAATATCACCAATAATCCATTAATGCTAATTGATTACAGTAATGGTTCACTTAATGTCAATTTACCTAATACATTACTTGGACAGCCAGAATTTGCAGGGCTTTTACAAGTGGCTTTGAATAATCGCATATTGGATGAAGATGAAGGTAAATTAAGTCTACAGGCAACTTTAGACAGAGGTGAGCTGACAGTAAATGATAGAGTAATACCTATGTAGCATTTACATTAGATATAAATGCGAATAATCAATGCAAAGCGATTATTCGCTAACCATATTAACGTAAGTAAGGGTTACTTTTTTGCTCTTTACCAATGGTCGTAGTTGGGCCATGGCCAGGATAAACTAATGTATCTTGCGGTAAGGTTAATAGTTTTTGCTTAATACCAGAAATTAACTGTTGATGGTCTCCTCGAGGGAAGTCCGAACGCCCTACTGCACCATTAAATAGAATATCCCCAACAATTACTTGTTTGCTTTGAGCGTCAAACAAAGCGATATGGCCTGGTGTATGCCCAGGAATATGTAAAATATCTAGTTTAATATTACCTACGTGAAGCTCTTCACCTTCTTCTAGCCATTTTGATGGTTTAAAGCTAGTGGTGTGTGGAAAACCAAACATTGTACTTTGTGTTTCAAGTTGCTCTAACCAAAAAGCATCTTCTTTTTCAGGCCCAAGTACTGGAATATCGAGTTGTGCTAATAGTGCTTCTGTGCCGCCTACATGGTCTAAATGCCCATGGGTTAAAATAATTTTATCCACAGTAACATTATGATTCTTAACCGCACTTAAAATACGCTCACTTTCCCCACCTGGGTCAACAATGACTGCTTTTTTTGTTTCTTCGCAGATAATTAAACTACAGTTTTGTTGATAAGGGGTAACGGGAATAACCACGACTTTCATTTTCAATCCTTATATTTGATAACCTGTTTATTTTACCTGTCTAGTCACAAGATAGTACAAGTAATTTTTTAACAGTGGTCTTATCCTAAAGAATGACCGTAATCTTTGTGTGTTTTTCTTTTACCGAAAACATCGTACTATCGACTACCTATAAAAGAGAGGAAATCGCATGAGCAAATTTGAAAAGCCATCACAGGACGCACTAAAAGAACAATTAGACGAGCTACAATACCAAGTGACTCAATTAGAAGGAACTGAACCCCCTTTTAATAACATCTATTGGGATCACCGTGAAGAAGGTATTTATGTGGATATCGTGTCTGGTGAACCATTATTTAGCTCTCTAGATAAGTTTGATGCACACTGTGGTTGGCCAAGTTTTACTCAGCCGATTGAAAATATCGAGTTAACTGAAAAGGTCGATACCAAATTATTTTCCCAGCGTACTGAAGTGAGAAGTGCACAGGCAGATTCACACTTAGGACATGTCTTTGAGGATGGTCCTGCACCAACAGGGTTACGTTATTGTATTAATTCTGCTTCATTACGTTTCGTAAAAAAAGATGACATGGCTGCACAAGGTTATGAGCATTTATTAAATTTGTTTACTTAACTTTAAGCGCACCTGAATCTCGACACATAGATAATAAGGGTTTACGGCTATTGTAACGGGAGTATTGCGCTGCCAGTTTGGTAGGTAGCTGTTCTAACGGCAATAATTGAAACCCTAATTGATGATAAAAATCTTGCAAATGAGGATAAGGAAAACAATAAATTACCTCAGTTTGTAACTCTAAAATATATTGGATTAATTCACTTGCCAAACCTTGGTGGCGGTAGTCTGGATGACAAGCGACACCGGTTAACAATTTATCATTATTTACCTTTTTTAATCTTGCTGCACAGACTATTTGAGTCGTTTTGATTACAAAGACTTGCTCGCTTTTATTAGCCAAGCCTTTTTTGTATACCTGTTTATAAAATTGGTTTACTAAAGGGATTTGTACCCCATCTAGTTCACTACATTGTAATGTCTTAACATCCATTGAAAATCCTGTTTATTTGTTTCAAGTGTTTGATAATGTATGATGAATACATAGTAAGTGCAGTTAAATAAATACCATAAAGGATTATCATGATTGAAAAAAACAGCTCTCTCAAGGCCTTTAATAGCTTTTCAATTGATGCTGAGGCACATTTGCTTTTTCATTTTACTGACTTATCTCAGCATGCTGAACTATTAGCCTTAATCAAAAAAACAAAAGAAGAAAGTAGACCAATTTTAGTCTTAGGTGGCGGTAGCAACACATTATTTTGTGATGACTTTGATGGGTTAGTGATTAAAGTTGAGTTAATGGGAATTAAGCATACAGAAACATCTGAATATCATTTATTAGAGGTTGCAGCAGGCGAAGATTGGCACCAATTGGTTGAGCAGACGGTAGAGCAGGGCATCAACGGTTTAGAGAATCTTGCATTGATTCCTGGCGTAGTAGGCGCAGCACCTGTACAAAATATTGGTGCTTATGGCGTTGAATTGAAAGATTTTTGTGTACAAGTGGATTATATCGATTTAATTGATGGCAGTGCTCATTCTCTAACTAACGAACAATGTAAGTTTGCTTATCGAGATAGTATTTTCAAAGGCGAGTTAAAGGATCGCGTATTAATTACCTCTGTTTCATTGAAACTTCCTAAGCAATGGCAAGCACATTGCCAATACGGCCTTCTACAAGGTTTAAATGAAACCGAAGAGTCAGTGAGTGCACTGCAAATATTTGATAGTGTTTGTCGTATTCGCACTGAGAAATTGCCAGATCCTAAAGTATTAGGCAATGCAGGTAGTTTCTTTAAAAACCCAATAGTCAGTGAATATTTAAGTGAACAATTATTATCTCATCATTCTGATATGCCACATTACCCTCAGCAAGATGGTAATGTGAAGTTAGCAGCTGGTTGGTTAATTGATCAATGTGGCTTAAAAGGCCATAAAATTGGTGGGGCTGCAGTTCATTTACAACAAGCTTTGGTATTAATTAATGAAGATGGTAGGGCGACTGCTGATGATGTTATTCAATTAGCTTGGTTTGTTAGAGAACAAGTATTACAAAAGTTTGCTGTCTTATTAGAACATGAAGTACGATTTATTGATGCTCAGGGCGAAACTGACTTATTACAGGTTATAGACAATGTCTGAATTAAATGAAAAAGGTAATAAACTGCTGGCTTTATTAGCTGATGGTGAGTTTCACTCTGGTGAAAAAATAGGTGAGTTATTAGGCGTATCAAGAACGTCTGTTAATAACTATATCAAAGCATTACAAGAGATTGGGCTAGATATATATAAAGTAACAGGCAAAGGGTATTGTAGTGCTACACCGCTCGCTTTGTTAAGCCAACAAGCTATTCGCGAAATTAGTGGAATGAATAATGTTCATGTAGAGCAGATATTACCTTCTACTAATGAATACTTATTGGATAAAATTCCGAATTTAACAAACGGTCAAACCTGTATTACTGAATGCCAAACTGCTGGCCGAGGTAGACGAGGTAGACAGTGGGTCTCACCGTTTGCTTCACACCTTTATTTCTCAATGTATTGGCGTTTAGAGGCAGGCATAGAAAAAGCTTCCGGTTTAAGCTTGCTGGTGGGAATTGCTGTGGTTAATGCACTAGAGAAACTTGGTATTCAAGCTGTAGGGCTGAAATGGCCTAATGACCTGTATTATCAAGGAAAAAAACTCGCAGGCATATTAATTGAGTTAAACGCGCAAGCTTCTGAGGTGTGTCATTGTGTGATTGGCATTGGCATTAATATTAGAATGCCTGCACACCAAGCAGACGCCATTGATCAACCTTGGACAGATCTCAATACAATTAATGCTCAGCCTATCGATCGGAACCACTTGTCGGGGTTATTAATTACCGAATTGCAAACTCTGTTAGCAGATTACGAAGAAAAAGGTTTATCGCCATTTTTAGCTCGTTGGTTTGAACTAGATTGTTTCTTGAATCAGGATGTTAATCTGATTATGGCTGATAAAATTCAAAAAGGAATATGCAGAGGAATTAATGAGCAAGGTGCATTGCTGTTAGAGGTCGATCAACAGGTTACTCCTTACATTGGCGGTGAAATATCGCTACGCTTGGCGAATAATTAGACTAAATCAACAAAATTGATTTGTTTTTGAGCAAACAAACAAAAAACTGTGTTTTTTTACTAATAAACACTTGCAAGGCAAGCTCAAGTTCTTTAATATTCGCGGCACTTAGACAGCGCCGACTTAGCTCAGTAGGTAGAGCAACTGACTTGTAATCAGTAGGTCACCAGTTCGACTCCGGTAGTCGGCACCATCTAAGTCCTGGAGGGGTTCCCGAGTGGCCAAAGGGAACAGATTGTAAATCTGTCGCGAAAGCTTCGGTGGTTCGAATCCACCTCCCTCCACCATATTTATCTCGCTTGTCACAGTGAGGCAGTAGAGAACAATGCAATAGCATTGTTTTTTGCTATGTAGCTTACGCTACCGATGCAGTTTTGCGGGCATCGTATAATGGCTATTACCTCAGCCTTCCAAGCTGATGATGCGGGTTCGATTCCCGCTGCCCGCTCCAAGTTTTCTTAGTGAAAATAAACTTTAAAACCAAGCTATTTGCTTGGTTTTTTTGTATCTGGTGTTTGAGAAATCAGCTTCTACAGCTTTTGTAAGTACCAGCGATCTCGCGTCCAATAATCTGTTTTATGGCAAGCAAACAAATTAATTCCACATAAGTATTATCCTACACAAAATTTAAATAGTTTATTGTATATAATGAGTATTATACAATCCTGACATATCTTAACTAACTGATAATTAATGCTATTTAATTGGCTTTACTGAGGTGAAGTCGATATTAAACCACATTAAAATAAGAATAATAAAAGGTGTGACTTTAGTTTCAATTTAATAAAGAAAATAGAAACGTATTATAATCAGTTGTTTATTGATATATGACATAATAAGGCATTGATTTTTCCCTCATTAATCACTATCGTAGTTTAAAAATACCAACTATTTAGCCAACGGAGCTTAGCGTAAATGCATTATTTCTGGGTGCCATTTTTACCCATGTTTGGGATTATCGTTCCTTTACTTGCCAATAAACTTAACCGCAGCGCATGTACGCTGGCGACTGCATTACTGCCAGCTCTAGCTCTTGGCTTAATTTTCTTAGATTTACCCGCGGTATTAGCTGGAGAATCTTTTAGTCAGAGCGTTGATTGGATCCCTCAGTTAGGGCTGTCATTATCATTTCGTCTTGATGGTTTAGCTGCATTATTTAGTATCTTGATCTTAGGGATTGGTTTACTGGTTATCTTGTATGCACGTTATTACTTATCTGAAAAAGATAACATGGGCTATTTTTATAGCTATTTGATTATGTTTATGACTGCCATGTTGGGTATTGTCATGTCAAATAATATGCTACAGCTCTGGTTTTTTTGGGAATTAACTAGCATTAGTTCATTCTTGTTAATTGGTTTTTGGTCGCACAATAGTGATGCCCGTAAAGGCGCTAGAATGGCCCTTACAATAACTGGTGCTGGTGGTTTAGCACTATTAGCCGGGATCATATTATTAGGCCAAGTGGTTGGTAGTTACGAATTAGATGTTGTTTTAAATAGTGGTGAGTTGGTAAAACAAAGCCCATACTATATTGCTATTTTAAGTTTATTTTTAATTGGTGCATTTACTAAATCTGCTCAATTTCCGTTCCATTTTTGGTTGCCTCATGCGATGGCAGCTCCAACACCTGTAAGTGCTTACTTACACTCTGCAACTATGGTAAAAGCGGGTATTTTCTTATTAGCCCGTTTTTATCCTGTATTAGCTGGTACAGAAACGTGGTTTGTGGTGGTTTCTTTAACGGGTTTATTTACTCTGTTATTGGGCGCTTATACGGCATTATTTAAACATGATTTAAAAGGCTTATTAGCTTACTCAACGATTAGTCACCTTGGCTTGATCGTATTGTTACTTGGTTTAAATACTGAATTAGCAGCCATTGCTGCGATATTTCATATTATGAACCATGCGGTTTTTAAAGCGTCATTATTCATGGCTGCAGGTATTATCGACCACGAATCAGGCTCGCGTGACATGCGTAAAATTAATGGGTTACTGAAATATATGCCTATTACTGCTACGTTAGCAATGGTTGCTTCTGCGTCGATGGCAGGGGTTCCTCTACTGAATGGTTTCTTGTCTAAAGAGATGTTTTTTGCTGAAACATTAGAGCAAAGTATTTTAGGTGCTATGTCTTGGTTAATCCCTGTTTTAGCGACTATTGCTGGTGCTTTTTCTGTCGCTTACTCTCTCCGTTTTATTCATGATGTTTTCTTCAACGGCGAGCCAAAAGGTTTAACCAAAACACCGCATGAACCGCCACGTTACATGCGTGTCCCAGTAGAAATCCTAGTGACTATTTGTTTATTGGTTGGTATTTTCCCTAATTATACTATTGGTCCGTTATTGGAAAGTACTTCTCTAGCTGTGCTTAATCATGAGTTACCTGAATATAGCCTATCTATCTGGCATGGATTTAACCTCCCATTATTAATGAGTGGTTTGGCTGCTACAGGTGGTGTTGCTATTTATTTAAACCGAAAACATTTGTTTAAATTTGCAGGAATGTTCCCTGATATTGATGCAAAAATTGTATTTGAATCTTGTATTCAGGCTGCTGTGGCTTGGGCACAAAAGGTCAATATGAAATTAGAGAATGGATCTTTGCAGCGCTATGCTTTTTGTCTCTGTTTCTTTGCATTATTGCTTATTGCACCGCCTTTATTTGATTTAGATACAACGAGAGGAAGTCTGCCTGAAACACCTATTAATGGCGCTGTGCTTGTTGCTGCAATCTTAATTATTGCTGGCTCTCTTGCTACTATTATTTGGAGTCATTACCGTTTAATTGCATTGTTGATGCTGTCGTTAGTTGGTTTGGTCGTTTCGATCACATTTGCTTACTTCTCCGCACCTGACTTAGCGCTCACACAACTGTCAGTAGAAATTGTAACGGTGATTCTATTGTTGTTGGCTTTATATTTTTTCCCACAACAAACTCCAACCAGTAAAAGCCGCCCTAGTCATTTTGTACGTGATTTAACGGTCGCATCATTCATTGGTTGTATTATTGGTGCGATTTGTTTTGCGTTAATGACACATCCTTTAGATAGTATTTCTGAGTTCTTTTTAGCTAATTCGAAAACAGGCGGTGGCGGTACTAACGTAGTGAATGTCATCTTGGTTGATTTCCGTGGTTTTGATACTTTTGGTGAGATAACAGTACTTGGTATTGCTGCCTTAGGTATCCATAAACTTATCGCTCGTATGCGTTTATCAATGCGTACCAAAGACTACGATGGACGTTTGTGGGCTAAAGATAAATATCCTGTATTGTTGTCGGTTGTTTCACAAAGCTTATTGCCACTATTTTTGCTTATTTCTGCTTATATCTTTATGCGTGGACATAACTTACCAGGTGGTGGCTTCATTGCTGGTTTAATTACATCAATTGCCTTAATTCAACAATACCTTGCACATGGTGTTGATTGGATGGAGAAAAGGGTGAATGTGAGCTACCACTATATGATTGCAGCTGGATTGACCATTGCTGGATTGACTGGATTAGGAAGTTGGATCTTTGGTCGTCCGTTCTTAACGTCTTGGTTTGAATATGTGTCATTACCTTGGATAGGTAAATTTGAACTTGCTAGTGCATTAGTTTTTGATATTGGTGTGTACTTTACCGTGATTGGTGCGACATTATTAATCTTAGCAAGTTTAGGTAAGTTAACGACAAAAGATCGACTAACAGTAGGAGAAAGATAATGGAATTAGTCTACGCGATTTGTGTTGGCTTCATGAGTGCTTGCGGCATATTTTTAATGCTCCGAGGACATACTTTTACCCTAGTTATTGGACTTACTTTGTTATCTTATGCTGTTAACTTGTTTTTATTTGCTAGTGGTGGATTGACCATAGGCGAACCTGCTGTGTTAAGTAGTAGTGAAAATTACGCGGATCCATTGCCACAAGCCTTAGTATTAACGGCTATTGTGATTGGCTTTGCCATGACTGCTTTTGCGGTAATTCTAGCTATGCGTGGGCGTGCCGATTTAGGCAGTGATCACGTAGATGGAATAGAGCCCTTTGATCCTTTAGCTGAGGAAAAATCCTAATGAGTTTGTTTGATCACTTAGTTATCTTTCCGGTACTAATACCTTTTTTTGTTGCTGTTGTTATGCTTTTTCCGCGCTTAAATAACTCTTTAAGCGCACAAAGAATAGTTGCCGTTGCGACTAATTTATTAATGGTTGTTGTTGCCTTTGCGTTGCTATTTAGAGTTGAAGAGCAAGGTATTCAAACCTATGTACTTGGTGACTGGTCTGCCCCGTTTGGGATTGTATTAGTCGCAGATCTTTTCTCGGTATTAATGGTTTGTTTGAGCGCTATTTTAGGTTTAGCTGTTACTTTGTATGCCACGGGCGGAGAAGATAGAACAGGTGCATTTTTCTATTCATTGATTATGTTTCAAGTAATGGGAATTAATGGCGCATTTTTAACGGGCGATGCATTTAACTTATTTGTATTTTTCGAAGTGTTATTGAT
Organism: Psychromonas arctica; assembly: GCF_036697365.1. Classification (GTDB taxonomy): domain Bacteria; phylum Pseudomonadota; class Gammaproteobacteria; order Enterobacterales; family Psychromonadaceae; genus Psychromonas; species Psychromonas arctica_A. Next base: position 66,299 of record NZ_JBAHZA010000007.1, on the reverse strand, counting down.
TGCTTCATATTCTCTCATGATTCATGGGGGAGGAAAGCACCGAACACAGGCAAACATACATTATGTTTTTCTTAACTTAATTGGATCTTCACTATTTCTGTTTGGTTTAGGGACTTTATACGGAACCTTAGGAACGCTTAATTTTGCAGATATGGCTGATAGAGTCCCATTGCTTTCAAGTAATGAATTGCTGATTGCTAAATCTGGTGCTTTATTATTGTTGGCCGTTTTTGGTTTAAAAGCCGCGATGTTACCGTTACATTTTTGGCTACCTAAAGCTTATTCAGCAACAAGTACACCAGTGGCGGCATTATTCGCCATTATGACTAAAGTCGGTATCTATAGTATCTGGCGAGTACACGGGGTGATATTCGGTGATCAAGCCGGAGAATTAGCAAATATAGCTTTGCCATGGTTATGGCCAATTGCTTTATTAACCATTGTGGCTGGTTCGATTGCACTACTTGCGAGTAAAAGTCTACGTGTACTTTGTAGTAATTTAGTCATTGTTTCAGTAGGTACATTGTTGATAACTATTAGTTTGAATACGGTGCAAGCTACTGCCGCAGGTATTTATTATTTATTACATAGTACAGTGGCTTGTGCTGCTATGTTCTTGTTAGCTGGATTAATACAACAACAACGTGGTCAAGCTGAGGATCGCTTTGTTGCCGCGAGAGCAATGTCGCAATCAGGCATATTGGGCTTTATTTTTGCTCTGTTAGCTATCGCTTTAATTGGTATGCCTCCATTATCAGGGTTTGTAGGCAAAGCATTGATTCTCCAATCTGTAACGGTAGCTAGCCAAGCAATGTGGGTGTTCCCAATTTTACTTGGTGGTGGTTTGATCGCGTTGATCGCTTTATCTCGCGCGGGTACTTCCTTGTTTTGGAAAACCACTGGTGCAAACACTAGTGCATTAAAGGGACATCCTAATCAATACCTAGCGATTGGATTATTAGTCGCAATACTACCTTTGATGGTTATCTTTGGAGGGACGGTCAGTGATTATGCACAATTGGCAGCAGAGCAACTTAAATCCGGCTTAAGTTTACAACAACTGAATGAGGTGACTAAATAATGGACAAAGTACGTAAATTTGTTTGGTTTCCCACTCCATATCACAGTATTTTATTATGGTTAGTGTGGCAGATTTTACATGACTTTAGCCGCGGCCATATGGTGTTAGGTGCAGTGTTTGCTATTGTTATTCCTTGGATTGTAGCACCTTTAAGTGAAGAATCTGCGGTAGCCAAAAACCCTATTAAAGCATTAACATATACATGTCGTTTGCTATTTGACATTGTTGTATCTAATTACGATGTAGCGAAGCGAGTTTTACAAAGTAATCGCACTTTAAAGCCTGCTTTTATTGCTGTGCCTCTAGATATTAAAGGGTCTGTACCACTTACTATATTTACCAGTAGTGTTTCTTTAACACCGGGTACGGTAAGTGTGGAGCTGTCAGATAGTAGAGAGTGGCTGTATGTTCATGTGTTACACCTGGAAGATGAGCAGGCATTAATTAAGCTTATCAAAGCTCGTTATGAAGCACCTTTAAAGGAGATTTTTGGATGTTAAGTATCGCTATACTGATTGCTTGTGCGTTAATTTGTTGTGCTTTAGCACTAAATGCTTGGCGTTTAATCATTGGTCCAACAACTCCAGATAGAATTATTGCTGTTGATACTATGTACATTAATAGTATTGCTCTGATCATATTGTTAGGGATTCATCAAGGATCTGCGATCTATTATGAAAGTGCACTATTGATTGCACTGCTTGGCTTCGTAAGTACTTCAGCTTTCTGTAAGTATTTATTACGTGGCGATATTATCGAATAAGGAAGACAAATGAGTGTATTTGTAGAAGTCGTAGTAAGTGTACTAATCGTATTTGGTAGTTTTGTTATGTTAGTTGGTTCTGTCGGTTTAGCAAAATTGCCTGACTATTTTACTCGTTTACATGCACCAACTAAAGCTAGTACGTTAGGGGTTGCCTGTATTCTTATTGCTTCGATGATATTTTTTAGTGTTCAGATTGGTCATGTGAACTTAAAAGAAGTGTTAATTAGTATGTTTTTACTGATTACAGCGCCTGTGGCTGCTCATATGCTGGCGAAAGCTGGATTACATTATAAAGTGAAAATGACTGAGCCTACTCAAAACCAAGATTTAGCTAAAAAAGCTTACTTACAGCAGCATCCAGGTGATAATACCAATAAATAGCTGATCTATTTTACTGGTTTAAACAGCCGACTTCCTCGTTGTAAATTTCGTAAAGGGAGTAGCTATCAAATAATTAATACCTTTTGGTTAATTCTCTAATAGACGATTAACGAGGTTAATCTTCGAAAGGCTCAATTTACACCTTGAATTGAGCTGTTTCTTTAGCGTAAAGTCTAGATAATATATTTAATGTCATCGCTATTAGAATGAATTTATAGATTTTATACGTTCCTGTAATATTAGAATAATTCCCATAAATTATTGATTTATCATCCTATAGGGGATTATTTAATGCTATCAAGGAACTCCTCTGTTTTCATATAATTTTCAAGCGCCTCTGAAAACTGCTTAATTGTTTTTACTTTGCTAGGTTTGGGATTTCTGTTAAATACATGATAACAAGCATATTCTGGGGGCTCAGTAGAAAGCTCTGAGATTTTAACAGGGTGAATTTTTTCGAACTTTCTCGCTATCCATATCGGTACTATTGCCCATTTTTCCTTTAGATCAAACATAGTGAACAACAGTGATACTGTATCAACACTAGAATATTCACTTTGATCATGTTCCCACCAAAAGTTATGCCATATTTCATATTCTGGTATGTAAGAAAAGAGTATTTCATCGGAGGTTTTTAAATCATGAGGATGTACTTCTTTTGGATATTTTGAATATGTTGATGAAATTACTACGCCTCTAGACTTAAATAGAGGTGTGGCAATGGCATTCGGATATTTTAATGAATTGAGTGTGAATCCGATATCAATTTCATTACTTTCAATTAAATCGTAAACTGTTTTACTCCAATGCGAGCTGACATTAAGAGAAATAGCATTATTACTATTGATAATATCTTTATAAAGGCTTGAAAAAACGCACGTATTTAAACTATCAATACTTGCTAGTTTTAAATTCATTTTAGATTCTTGAAGTGTCCAAAGTTTAGTTTCATTACTCAGCGTTTTCCAGCGAGTCGCTATTTCAACGAATTCCTCCCCCTTCAACGTGAGACTGACAAATTTTTCTCCTCGTGATCGAATTAATAATTCACATCCCAAAGCTTCTTCTAAAGAGCGAATTCTGTGACTGACTGCAGACTGTGAAATAAACAGGTTCTTAGCTGCGATAGATAGATTTTTTGCTTCAGTAACCATCAAAAAAGTTTCAATCTGTTCGATATTCATTATTTATCTCAAATAATTAAATATTAATGATGTGAATATATAAATGCAATTTAATTCATTATTTTAATATTATAAAAGTTGATAGATTTAAATCTGTATAAAAATTCCCCATGTAGCAGGTTCCTAAAAGGGAAAAACATCAGCTTATTTAGTGCTTTTAAAAGCATGAAGGAAAATCATAATGAGAAGCAATATAGCGCAAGGTGAGCTTTTTAGTGACTCACTATTAACAGAAATTAAAGAAAAATTTTATCACGTGGACTTTGATCCAATACAAAATAAAAAAAGAATATTTTTCGATAATTCTGGTGGCGCTTTTCGACTTAAAGCTGCAATTGACAGGTTCAAACAATTAGATGAATTACCGGATTGTCCTGAACATGGCAATAAGACGGCTACATGGTTAATGGATATACAAAAGGAAGGTTATAAATCAATTGAAACCATGCTTAATTTTGATACCGGCAGTATCGTTACATCGTATACGGCGTCAATGGTTATGTTTGATATGGTTAGAGTTGTGATGGAGAACATCCCCGGCGGTAACGTAGTCACTACTATGCTTGAACATCCTTCTGCTTATGATGCGATGGTCTTTTATGCTGAAAAAAATGGTAAAGAGCTGAGAGTTGCTAAAACAAATCCATTAACCGGTGGTGTGGATGTTGAAGACATAACAAAACTGATAGATGAAGATACCTGCTTATTATCATTTATGTATGCATCAAATGTTTCAGGTGCCTTGTTAGATGAAGAAAAGATTGTTGAACAGGCAAGAAAGATTAAACCGGATCTTTATATCGTTGCAGATGCTGTTCAACATGCACCGCATGGCGTTATCGACGTTACTAAAGTACCTGTTGATGGTCTTAACTTTGCCCCTTATAAATTCTTTGGTCCGCGCGGTTTTGGTGTGGGTTATGTGTCAGAAAGACTCTCTAAATTACCGCACAACAAATTAATCGCTAAACCACAAGATTGTTGGCAGCTTGGTAGTCCAGCGCCTGCACATTTTGCTGCGCTTAACGAAGTTGTTAATTATGTCTGTTGGATAGGTGAACAGTTTAATGCTTCAGAGAGTAGAAGAGCACTTTTCGTTGAGGGTATGGAGCGAATAAAGTTACATGAGAGGGCCCTTATGAATGCGATGTTAGACGGGACAAAAAACATACAAGGTCTTAGATATATAGAAGGTGTTCATGCCTATTTGGACTACAAAGACTTAACCAAGAAAGATTTCATTATGGCAATTGGCTTTGACAATATCGAGTATAAAAAGGCAGTGGAAATGTATGAAGAATTAGGAATTATTGCTTTCGAACGCCTTTTATCAAGCCCCTACTCATCAAGAATGTTGGAGTCATTTGATTTAAAAGGAGCTATTCGCGTATCACCAATTCACTGCCATAACTTACAAGATATTGAAGATTTTTTGAAAGCGACCAAAGTGCTTTGTAATAGCTGATACAGCGACTGCTTAGACAATAACGTATGAAGTTATCTTTGTGATAAGTACAACAAGATAGCGATAAGGTTAATATTTATTCACGCAATATTCTACGTCCTCTTGGTGTTAAGTTAGCTGTTCATAGATAGTGACTCATGATAATACCAAAGAGATATTGGAATCTATTCTAGGGAAAATTCTAGAAATTTTAACAAGCAAAAAACATTAATTTTGAACATCTATTTTAAGGATAAAATTTTATGTCTAGAAAAAGTAAACTTGTAAAATTATTTATGCCATCTGTTATTTATTTAGCAGCTTCTTTTAGTACTCCTGTTGTCAGTGCTGAGCAGACTTATGTAAAAATAGGCACGGGAGGACAAACAGGTGTTTATTATGTTGCAGGTCAGTCTATATGTCGTTTAGTTAATAAAGGGACCGATGAGCATGGTATCAAGTGTACTGCACCATCAACGGGTGGTTCTGTTGCTAATATTAATGCAGTTCGTCAAGGACAGTTAGATTTCGGCGTTGCGCAATCAGATTGGCAGTCATATGCCTTATCTGGCACCAAGCATGCTTCGTTTATTGAGCAAGGGAAATTTGAAGATCTACGTGCTTTATTTGGGCTTTATAGTGAACCATTTACCGTTGTTGCTCGTGCAGATTCAGGTGTGGAAACTTTTGATGATCTAGTTGGAAAACGTGTCAACCTTAGTAATCCAGGTTCTGGTACTCGCGGTACAATGGAAATTATTATGGCAGAAAAAGGATGGACGCAGGACACCTTTAAATTGGCTGCTGAGTTAAAAGTATCAGAGCAATCACAAGCCTTATGTGACAATAAAGTTGATGTGATCTTAGTGAATGTTGGACATCCTTCAGGGATTATTAAAGAGGCAACGACTTCTTGTGATACGAAAATAATACCAGTTACGGGTCCTGTTATAGATAAGTTGATTGCAGAGAATGATTTTTACGCACCAGCTATTATTAAGGGTGGTCTGTATAACGGTAATGATAACGATGTAAATACATTTGGTAATTCAGCAACAATGGTCACTTCTGCAAAAGTTGATGACGAAGTTGTTTACCAAATGGTGAAAGCTGTTTTTGATAATTTTAAAAACTTTAAGCGCTTACACCCTGCATTTGCAAACCTAGATCCTAAAACAATGATCACCGATGGTTTGTCTGCTCCACTACATGATGGTGCTATTCGTTATTACAAAGAGAAAGGTTGGATGTAATTTTTACCCTTCAATAAGAGATGCTTTTGCATCTCTTTTTTTATATCAACTTTTCAGGAGCTTATATGATAAGTCCGCCTAAACAACCGACTCAAATTAACGATCAAGAACTTCAAAATATGGTTGCTGCCAGCGATACTGGCGCGCGCATCCCTGAAGGGTGGCAGGGTGTTTTATTACTTGGAACGGCGTTTATATGGTCATTGTTTCAATTATGGGTTGCCTCTCCACTGCCTTTTTATGATTGGCCTATTATCGGTAGTTTTGGTATTTTTAATGATACTCAAGTGCGCGCTATACACTTAGGTTTTGCAATCTTTTTAGCATTTACTGCATTTCCTGCGACCTCTCGCTCTCCGCAATATCGAGTACCTTTTAGTGATATGGTATTGAGTATTATTGCTGCTTTTTGTGCTTCTTATCTCTTCACTTTTTACGACCAACTTGTCACTCGACCTGGTTTACCCAATACACAAGATTTAGTTACCTCTGTTATCGGTATTGTACTTTTACTTGAAGCAACTCGACGAACGCTTGGGCCTCCACTGATGATTGTGGCGATTGTCTTTTTAGTCTACTCCGTAGCCGGTCCTTACATGCCTGAAATTATTGCGCATAAAGGAGTGACATTAAAAGAGCTTGTTAACCACCAATGGCTAACCACTGAAGGTGTTTTTGGTATTGCAGTCGGTGTGTCGTCTAGTTTTGTTTTCTTATTTGTTTTATTTGGTGCTTTACTGGATAAAGCGGGGGCGGGTAATTACTTTATCCAAGTCGCCTTTTCACTATTAGGGCATATGCGCGGAGGCCCTGCAAAAGCTGCTGTTGTTGCTTCTGGACTTACTGGATTAATTTCTGGTTCTTCTATTGCCAATGTGGTGACAACCGGCACATTCACTATTCCAATGATGAAACGTGTCGGTTTTTCTTCTGAAAAAGCCGGCGCGGTTGAAGTTGCTTCCTCTGTTAATGGTCAAATCATGCCGCCTGTGATGGGAGCCGCTGCATTTTTGATGGTTGAGTATGTGGGCATTAGCTATGTTGAAGTGATTACACACGCCTTTTTACCTGCACTAATATCATATATTGCATTAGTCTACATAGTACATTTAGAAGCACTTAAATTAGATATGCAAGGATTACCTCGCCGGAGTGCTGTGAAACCTTGGCACTTACGTGTGATGGGGTTATTAACAGGATTCATGGTGACTGCTGTTATTGCTGCAGCCGTTTATTACGGAATCGGTTGGATAAAGCCAGCTTTTGGAGATTATGCAGGGGTTGTTATTGCAGGGTTGCTCAGTATTACATACCTTTACTTATTGCGTATTGCTTCTTCTGTTCCAGATTTAGTGTTGGATAACCCTGATTCACCGATGCTTGAATTACCAGAAGTTGTTCCAACGGTTAAATCTGGCTTACATTTTCTATTACCCGTTGTCGTACTCGTTTGGTGTTTGATGATTGAACGATTATCTCCTGGGTTATCAGCTTTTTGGGCAACAGTGCTGATGCTTTTCATTTTAATAACCCAACGTCCAATTATGGCCTTCTTTCGTCAACAAGATGATTTAATTATCCAATTACAAAGAGGTGGTAGTGAGTTGCTAGAGGGGCTTATCGTTGGTGCACGTAACATGATCGGCATTGGTATCGCGACCGCAGCGGCTGGCATTATTGTCGGAGCCGTTTCGCAAACAGGCGTAGGTTCGGTATTAGCTGATCTTGTTGAAATACTGTCAATGGGTAACTTATTATTAATGCTTATTTTGACTGCTGTTTTGAGCTTAATATTAGGAATGGGATTGCCAACCACAGCGAACTATATTGTTGTTTCGTCATTATTAGCACCTGTAGTTGTTCTATTGGGCCAAGAGTCTGGTTTGATTGTTCCACTCATTGCTGTCCATTTATTTGTCTTTTATTTTGGTATTATGGCCGATGTGACTCCGCCTGTTGGATTGGCATCTTTTGCCGCAGCGGCTGTGTCAGGAGGTAACCCGATTAAAACAGGTTTTGTTGCTTTTAATTACAGCTTGCGAACAGCAGCGTTACCATTTCTATTTATTTTTAATACGGATTTATTATTAATAGATGTTACTTGGTTAGAGGGGATATTAGTTTTTATTGCCGCAACAGTAGCAATCCTTATTTTTACTGCTGCAACTCAAGGCTTTTTTCTTACTAAGAGCCGCTGGTATGAATCTTTATTATTACTGTTGGTTGCTTTCTCATTATTCCGTCCAGGTTTTTGGATGGATATGATTGTTACTCCTTATCATCAATTAGCTCCTACTGAATTAGTGCAAAAACATAACAGCATTGAATCTAGAGCTGCTGTGCGTTTTTGGGTTGATGGAGTGGATGATGTTGGTAATGAAAGAACATTTCTTGTCAATATGACATTAGGAGAAGGTGCTGATATTTCAGAACGCTTAGCTACAGTTGGGATTGAGTTGGTTATTAAGGACGGGAAAGTCATTATTGATTATGTAGGTTATGACAGTCCAGCAGAACAAGCAGGCTTGACCTTTGATCAAGTAATTACCTTGGTAGAAACGCCACAAGTTCAACCTATTAAACAACTGATTTATATCCCTACTCTTGCATTATTTTCGTTGATTGTGATCATTCAACGCCGTCGTAAAAGGTTATTAACAAATAGCTAACTGAATGGAATAATCTGACATGCTAATGGTCAGATTATTCATTTCTAAAAAAGGTAAAAAGTTATATTCATTCGTTTTATAGATTATCTAAGAGGTTTTATGCCAATCTGCTAATAATTTAACGAGTTGTTTGCTCGCGCTATTTTTCTTTTCACTTTCTCGGGTGAGCGCAGACCAAGCTAGATCAAGTCCTTTTTGTCCAAGCTGAACGCTACTAATTCGCTGCGATTCAATTGCTGCATTAATTGCCCACTTGGACAGTATGCTTACCCCTAAACCAGCACTAATTAGCTCGATGATTGCATCGGTCATTTCAACCACTTCGACTTGGTGTGGAATAACACCTGACGGTCGAATAAAACGTTCATATTCAAAGCCTGGTAAAACTGTCTGACTGTAGGTGTAGTATTGAATATCTCTAAGGTCTTCCGGATTAATAAAAGCTTGGTGACTCAGTGGATGAGCATAGGGAATCACTAAGACAAGTTCATCCATAAAAAGAGGTGTGTTAAGGATACCAGGCGTGGCCAAGTAACCAGGTGCAATGACAATATCGACAGAGCTATGCTGTAAACTTGAAATCGGATTTTGTGTAGCAGAGGCAACTAATCTTAACTTGAGGTGACTGGCTTTCTGATTAACAAATTTAATAAAATCAGGTATCCAGTAATAACAGGAATAAGAGGCAACGCCTAAACGAACGATTTGTTTTTCTAGATGCGCGTTTTGCTCAAAATCTGCTTCGGCGCGCTCTAAGACTGGTAAGGTTTGTAATGCGACTTTTGTGATTAAACTACCTGCAGGCGTTAATTTTAAGCGCCGTCCTTCTTTTTCAAATAGTTTACCACCAATACGACGTTCTGCCTCAGCGATTCGATGGCTCAAAGCTGACTGGCTAATACCGAGTGCCTCTGCTGCTTGAGCGATATTACCTAATTCAGAGAGTGCTTTAAGCATTTGCCAGTGTCTAATTTCTAGTTTCATAAAGAGGCCAAATCATTAAATTAATACATGAATAAAATGCATGTATAAACATTATTATTCACTTATATATTAATGTAGTTTCGAGTATTGTCTAGTTTATCAAATGCGCATATAAACGAATATGAGCTGTTTACCGTGTTAAAAAAGAATGAGATATGATGAGACAAGTCAAGGGAGTTAAATTACAAATGAGCGGGGCTGCGATGGTTTTACTTGCGGCTATTGGGTTTGGTTTTAATCCACTGTTTGCTCAAATTCTATTTGCTCAAGGTATGTCAGTAGAAGTTGTTACTCTTTGTCGTTTTATTTTACCTGGCGTTATTTTGTCATTTTATCTTCGAGCACCTGCAGCATTATGGCCAGAAGTTGGTCGTATGCTTATTATTGGTTTTGCTAACGCTCTAGGAGTATTAGCTTACTTTTATGCTTTGCAGAATTTAACTGCAGCTAGCGCTATATTGATCTATTACACTTATCCGTTTTTCTCCTTATTGATTGGCGTTCTGATCTTCAAACGATCGTTAAGCATCAATGCTCTATTATCTGCAGCCTTAGTATTAATAGCTGCTTCATTGGTAATAGAACCTTCGGAGCTATCTATGGAGTCAAAGTGGGCATTATTGGGCTGTTTTTTAGCGCCTATGGTTTTTGCTTTTCAAATACAATATTTAGCTAAACCTAAGCAGAATTTAATGGCGCTTAATCGAGTAGCGTGGAGTACTTTAGGGCACTTAATTATTCTTATTCCACTGGTGATCTATACCTCTCCTAAGGTGGTCCTCCCTCATGAGATAAATGGTTGGTGGGCTTTATTAGGTTTAGCATTTATTGCCGCAGCCTTACCTCAATACTTGTTTGTGATAGGGGCAGTTAAAACCAAGCCAGAGGTTATTGCTGTGTTAGGGGCGGTTGAGTTAATTGTTGCAATGCTTTCTTGTGCTGTATTTCTCGATCAACCTCTAACTAGACTTGATATAACTGCGATGTTATTAGTTATTATCGCACTTGCAATACGGCACCCCAAAAAGGCTGCAATAGTGTTGGAATCTGAGCAAAAATCCCGGGGATATACTGAGTTAGTGTAAACTCAGTTAATGTATAGCTCCGTTACCAATCAATATGTTTTAATCAGTGTTGTTCACTCGATACCAAGACAGCCGTAAAAAGATAATACCGTTGAAATCGCTAATATTTTTAGTTTATTTTTCAGGTGTTAAGCTGTGGATTAATAGTAAAGTCGACACTTTACTACTGAATAACTTTCTGAACTTATTTTGTTTATAACTCTTTTCCTAAAAGTAAATCTAATGCTTCGCACTTATTTCTTTTCAATATCTTTAAGCAGTAAGCCTTTCATATTATTTAATAAATAAAATATATCTACCAGTAGCAATTATCCCTTTATAAATGTTATGTTATAACGTATCCATATTGATTTGAATATTATTGATAAATAGTATTTAAGCTGGGCAAATAAAGTGAAGGATAATCTATGAGTCTTAATACAGTTGTTAAAAAGGATGATGTTGTTGAGTCTGTATTACCATTACCGATCGATAAGCAATCAAGTGTATTAACTGATATCTATCAACCAGAAAACAATATCGCGATATGGCAACGCACATTACCAATAGAGATGACAACTTCTATCCAAGAGATGTTACAAAATAGTAAGCCATTAGCGCTTGTTAAGTACGTGACACCAGATGATGTTGCAGAATGGATTAGAGGTAAGCTGGACGGATATGCTTGTGCAAATGCTTTGAGTGAAGATATTGCATTAATTGTCGATATGTTCTGCTGTTTATTTGATACCAAAGAAGCTGGATTACGTTTAACCACACTAGATAAAGCGATGTGTCCAAAATTTCATGTTGATCAAATACCATGTCGTTTAGTGAGTACTTATACTGGCACAGCAACAGAATGGTTAGAAAATAATCACGTTGATCGCAGCCAATTAGGCGCAGGCAATAAAGCTGGTCATTCTGATAATGATTTTACGATGCAACGCATGCAGTCAGGTGATGTTGCTTTATTAAAGGGTAGTGGCTGGAAAGGTAATGAAAATATGGGGTTAGTGCATCGCTCACCTGCTTTAAAGTTAAATGAAAAACGATTATTACTCACATTAGATATAGTGTAATCACAATGAATGAATTTAATACGATTATTGATTTTGTAGAAAAACATTGTAAAGCACGTGGTAAAAAACTAACGCCAAAGCGTAAATTAGTTTTACAGACATTGCTGCATGCTAACAAAGCACTCTCTGCCTACGAATTGTTAGATTATTGTCAAACTCATTTTAAGCAGCCTATGCAGGTTATGACAATTTATCGTATTTTAGAGTTTCTTGAACAAGAGCACTTTGTTCATAAGTTAAAAGTATCTAACCAATATGTGGTTTGTTCGCATATCCTCTGCGAAGATGAGCATGGTACTCCGCAGTTTTTAATTTGTGAAAAATGTAACAAAATCAATGAACAAATAATTGATCCTCAAATGATGACAGGGCTTCAGTCAAACGCCCAACAGGAAGGGTTTACTGTGGTTAATCCACAGATTGAAATCAACGGTATATGTGATCAATGTGTTGAGTAAAGTCCTTCAGACCTGCCTTTAAACTATTTCTTATATTATTTCCTCAAAGGAGTGTGAAAACTTATGTCTGCGACATTAATTAAAAATGCCCAAGTGGTTAATGAGGGTACTATTACCTACACAGATGTACGCATTGTTGACCAGCGCATTGAGCGTATCGCAGTTAATATAGAAGCAAAACCAGGTGATCAAATTATTAATGCTGATGGTGCTTATTTATTACCAGGTATGATTGATGATCAAGTTCATTTTCGTGAACCAGGTTTAACTCATAAAGGGACTATTGCTAGTGAGTCACGCGCTGCAGTTGCTGGTGGTATTACTAGTTATATGGAGATGCCTAATGTAAATCCAGCAACCACTACCATAGCGGCATTAGAGCGTAAGTTTGATATCGCAAAACAAAGTTCATTGGCTAACTACTCATTTTACCTAGGGGCAACTGAAGATAACTTGGAGCAAATTAAGTTATTAGATCCAAGTAAACATTGTGGTGTGAAGGTCTTTATGGGCGCGTCAACGGGGGATTTATTAGTTGAAGACCCACAAGCATTAGAGGCTATTTTTCGTGATGCACCGGTGCTGATTGTGACTCACTGTGAGAGTGGTGCAGTTATTAAAGCAAATCAAGAAAAGCTATTAAGTAGTAAAACGCAATTTGCTATTGATGATCATCCTGTATTACGAGATGAGCATGCCTGTTACGCTTCTTCTTCATATGCAGTTGGATTAGCGAAAAAATATAATAGCCAACTGCATGTATTGCATATTACTAGTGCAAAAGAGCTCGCATTGTTTGAAGCGGGGCCGATTGATAATAAATCTATTACAACAGAGGCTTGTGTACACCACCTTTGGTTTAGCGAAAAAGATTATGCTGCATTAGGGAATCAAATAAAATGTAACCCTGCGATTAAAACAGAGCATGATCGCAATAGCTTACTCGCAGCTTTAAAGACAGGGCAGATTGATATTATTGCCACTGATCATGCTCCGCATACCTGGCAAGAAAAACAAGTTCCTTATGAACAAGCACCAGCGGGTTTACCTTTAGTTCAACATGCTCTATTAAGCCTATTTGAGCAAGTGGAGCAGGGGGTAATGACTTTACCGCAGGTTGTTGAAAAAGCAGCGCATAATCCAGCTATTCGTTATCGTATTCAAGAGCGTGGTTATATTCGTGAGGGTTATTATGCTGATCTCGTATTAATCGATAGTAAAGCTGGCACATTAGTAAGTAATGAAAATAGCCTGTATCACTGTGCTTGGTCACCTTTTGCTGGACATCGGTTTTCTGCTCAAATCAAAAATACCTGGGTAAATGGAAAATTAGTTTATGCGAATCAACAAATTATTGACGATCCATCTGCTGCTATGCGCTTAGCATTTGCAGGTTAAGAAAATTGGTATTAGGCTTCTAGTAAAGATAAATCAGTATGTTAAGGGTAAATTTAATGAATCAGAACACAGTGTTAATCATGCTTGAAAAAAGCCCTAGGAGAGTTAGTAATGCGCTCTGAACATCAGCCGATTTTAAAAGTTCCAACCAATATTATTACTGGCTTTCTCGGGGTAGGAAAAACCTCTGCCATTTTAAACCTTATTAAAAATAAGCCTAACAATGAGCGTTGGGCAGTATTAGTTAATGAATTTGGTGAGATTGGTGTTGATGGTAGCCTAGTGCAGGGGATGCATGGTGATACAAAACAAGTATTCATCCGTGAAGTACCTGGCGGCTGTATGTGCTGTGCCGCTGGTGTACCGATGCAAGTTGCCCTTAATCAATTATTATTAAAATCGAAACCAGATCGGTTGTTGATTGAGCCTACTGGACTTGGTCACCCCAAAGAAGTATTACAGGTATTATCTTCAGAACATTATCGCGACACATTGTTATTACAAACAAACATCACATTAGTTGATGCCCGAAATTTATCGGATGCTCGATATACTGAACATGAGACATTTAATCAACAGATAGCGATTGCTAATACCGTGGTAGGTAATAAGGAGGATCTTTATCAAGAAGGTGATGTTGGTAAGTTACAAGATTACGTCGTAAAAGTAGCGGGACAAAACACTAAGGTTATTTTTTCTGAGCATGGTACTTTTTCGTTAACAGAGCTTGATAGTACAAATCAAATTCAGCAGCCTGTATCTGACCATCATGACCATCATGACCACCATACAGAGAGCCAACCGCTTGCATCAGAAGTATCTATGCCCGAGAGAGGCTTCATTAAAGCTATTAACAAAGGGGAAGGGTTTTATAGTGTCGGTTGGCGTTTTGCTGAGACTAAAATATTCGATCACAATAAACTGTTATTATTATTTTCCGCGTTAACAGTGGAGCGTATGAAAGCAGTATTAAGAACAGATAATGGTACGTTTGGCTATAATCTTACTGTTGATGGATTAACTGAGACACAATTAGAGGAATGCCAAGAAAGTCGTATTGAGCTAATTGCAGAGCAATTGAATATATCGTTGATAGAACAACAATTATTTAATTGTATCAAGTCATTAGATAAACCCGTAAATAGTTAAGTTTATATAATTGCTTTGACTGCTAATTAGCATTTAAATTAGCTACTTTTTATTAAGCTCTTGTCTATTTATGTGAAATGTCACATAAATAGACTTAGCCTTATAGGCTGGCTTAGAGATGCTGCTAAATCTAATAACCTTTTGTTTACTCTACTTTTATAATGTATTAATTTGCTTGCTAATATCATGACTTAACTCGACTAAGCCCTTGGCAAGAGACGTAACTAGCTGCTCGTAACCATCGGCTTTTAGTGGAGTGTTAATGTCGAATTGACCGCCCTTAATCAACTTACCTTGTGGATTAATTAACAACCATTCACCACTTAGCTCAGCTTCACCAGTAAAAGCGCCATTAAATTTATTTAGGTGTATTTTTAGTACCGTTTGGTTTGTCAATTGCATTGATGAATGGCCTGCTATTGGCCAATAATGCTTCTGTGTCGCCCTTAGATTGCTAGCCATTCTCTGATCAATTTGTTTTGATATTTGATGCGCCCAGCTATTATGGTTTGCCAAGATAACCTTGGTGTCTGATACTCTGTACACTAGGTTAGCTTGATCTAAGTAACTATCTAATTCAGTGCTCACTACTAATAGTGGCAAGCTATTATTTGCTATCGCTGTTGCAGAGGTTTCTGGTAATAAAAATAGTGAGTCTTGCTGCACTTCATTATTACTACACCCTGCGATAAATATAACAAATATCAATAACCACTTTTTCATTAGTTTGCTCTCTTAGTTGGAATTGGATCGGCCACTTGGTCTTCACCAAATATCAGTGAGTTTGGTTTGTCGTTAATCTGTTTTAATACAGGTTGTAATTCAAGCATGACTTTTTCAACTTTATCCAGAGTCTGCTCTAAATCGTTATACATAACTGAGTTAGGGCTGAAGCCTGCTAAAGTTTGTTGTAGTTGCTGTAGGCTAGTTTGGACATCAGCAGGTATTGTTTGGATCTCTTTTTGCGAGATTATCTCATTAAGTTTATCAAAAGTGTTGTTAGCAGATGTTAAGGTCTGATTTAAAGAGTTCATGGTTTTAGTCATTGAACCGGCTACTTCATTTAAAGGAATTTTATTAAACTTATCCATAAATGAGGATATTTGTTCCTGAATCATGGCTAAGCCTCCTTTTTTGGTAGGGAAAACGTCGTATTCACCTACTTTAGTGATCTTAAAATCAGGGTTTGGGGTGTCGAACTCTGTATCAATAAAAAGCGCTCCCGTTAATAAGTTACCACTTTTCAATTGGCCTTTAAGACCACTTTTAAAATGTTCCTCAATGGTTTCGCGGAAATTACTTAAGGACAAGTTACGATCTGCATTAAATAATCTACCAAGCTCAATTTTGATTAATACTTGAATTTTCACCGATGACGTATCGCCTTGAGGCACCATCATGTCATAAGGTGCTTGTAATACTGTCCCTATACGAATACCTCGATACTCTACAGGAGCACCAACAGTTAGGCCTCGAATCGTTTCATCAAACTCCATAATGAATTTTACATACTGTTTATAAAGTCCGTTCTGTACTTGTTCATAGTTATCAAATAGCGGCAGTTTTACTACGTCACTGGCAAAGGGAGTGCCTGCTCTTTCACCTGCAGGAATACCAAAAGTAACACCACCAGAGACTAAGCTTTGTAGTGAATCTACTTGTACTTTAATACCATCAGCATTGAGTTGAACATCAACGCCTGATGTTAACCAAAACTGCGAGCCAGAAAGTAATAGGTCATCATAGGGTTCGAATATAAATAGCTGATATAAGGCTTTTTTCGTTTTTAAATCAAAAGAGGTCTTTTCTACACGCCCCACGGTAAACCCTTGGTAGGAAACTGGATCGCCAACGCTGAGTTTACCTGCATTGTTATGGCTTAAGATAACGCGTTTACCTTTACTGCCAAGCGGTGCCACAGGAGGAAGATCTAACGCTTCAAATGTAAGTTTTTTCGTTTTAGAGTCGCCAGGCTGTATTTGAATATAAGCCCCAGACAAAATAGTATCTAGCCCTGATATACCTTCACTA
Source organism: Psychromonas arctica (assembly GCF_036697365.1). Lineage (GTDB taxonomy): Bacteria > Pseudomonadota > Gammaproteobacteria > Enterobacterales > Psychromonadaceae > Psychromonas > Psychromonas arctica_A. The sequence goes on along the minus strand of NZ_JBAHZA010000007.1, from coordinate 49,355 downwards.
CCCACCCGTGGTTTAACCACCCAAAATTGGGTCTTATCATTAAGCATTCTTTGGCTATCTTTGTTCATTTGTGCTTTTATTTGTATGTGATCGTAATTTTCACTGAGTGTCACAGAGGTGACTATTCCTACTTTTACATTCAAAGATCTAATTTCAGTTTTACCGACTTTGATGCCTTCTGCTGTTGGCATATTAATGGTGATTTCTGTACCTTTGTTATCTATATATTGAAATAACATCCATGCACCAATAAACAATGCCAATATTGGAATGATCCATATTGCAGATATTTTTTTCTGTTTTTTTATTGTTGCTTGCACTGGCGTATCATCACTCATCATTGGTTATCTCTTCTAATCATTTATTGGTTGAGTATATAGCGTTGCTTTATCAACGTCTTTTTTGGTTACAGTGTTGGTGTTACGCCACAACATACGAGAATCAAATTTTATTGCTGAGAGCATAGTAAATATAACGACAGCTGCGAAGCAAAGTGCCGCTGGACCTGGATAGATTGACATCAGTTTTTGTAATTGAACCAGTGCGACTAATATCGCCACAACAAAAATATCAATCATTGACCAGCGTCCAATAAACTCAGTTATGCGATATATTTTTAACTTCTTAATCGCATCACTTTCAGGCAAATTACTCAGCGTTTTCGCAGTAATAAATAACCAGGCTAACGCAAATATTTTAAGCAATGGAATAAATACACTAGCAATAAAAATAATTGCAGCCACAGGGTAAGAACCTAGTTGCCATAAAAGAATAACCCCTTCCATAATAGTCGATGGGCTACTTGTGCCTAAGCTGACGGTATACATCATTGGATATAGGTTGGCTGGGAAATAAAAAATAACGGCTGTAATTAACAAAGCCCATACTTTTTGCAAATTAGCTTCCATATCAAAATCATGAAGTGGTGCATCGCATCGTATACACGTTTGTTGTTTAGTTTGGTTGTTAGGGTTTATTTGATGACAAGTATGACAACTAAGATGCGTCTTAGAATGGTGAGTATCCCCTAGATAACTTGGTTTAACCGGTTTAGCTGGAATAAGCTGCTCCCAAAGCCAGCTCTTATCAACGATCGCAACACATTTAACGACTAAAACCGCGTAAATACAGAAGGTAAAAAATGAGTAGCCAAGGCTGATTTCAGCAAGAGAGGCTATTTTTACTAAGCTAACTAAGACACCAAGTAGAAATACATCAACCATTAACCATGGTTCAATCAAAAATAATAATTTGCAGAGAAACTTAATCACTTTTCTAGGTTTTTGATTGGTTAAGTTGGATGATTTTTTAGTCGCTTGAAAGTATAGGTATAACATCAAACAAACATAGAGACCTGGTAGCATGAATACCGTACCTAATAATAAAAAACCAAGTAAGGTATTTTGATATTCTCCTAGCATATGAGCTGCTTGTAATAGGTTAATCTCTTGAGTTAAACCTTGCACCGAGAAAGACATAAAAGGAAAGGAGATACTCAACAACAACATAATTAAACAAGCGAAAGCAAAGGCCAATGCTTTTTGATGCACAAAGGCAATGTTTTGCATTAATACATGTTCGCATCTTGGGCAATGTGCTTTTTGATCTTCATGTAACTCAGGGACAGCGACAACTAGCCCACATTCTTCACAGGAGATCATTAAGTTAGTGTGTGTAGCGTTAATATTTGTATTCACGTTATGAGTATGTTCGCTTATTGATAAAACTGACGTTAGTTTTAGTTCTATAAAAAGAGTATCAAGTATTGGTAGATGAAAGTGAGTATGAATGAACTATGATTTTTGATAATAACAGATGTTTTTTTCTACATCTATGCGAAGCCAAAAGTAATCAAAAGGTATCTATAAACTTTAATCACTGATGAACAGCCGAGGTTAAGTCGAATGTTTAAAGTTATAGAGTGATAACTACAATCAGCGTCATGTAACAGAGATTCATCAATATTGAATTAATAAAACAACAACTTACTTGTTAAGTAGTAAAACTCTCCTATATTTCTTTAAGTAAACATCATTACTTCGTTCACAAAAAGCAGAATAAAGGTAATATCACTATAAACTAACCATATAGATATACTAAATTGGTTGATATTTAATCTAATTTTTTGTGATAGGTAATCTCACATACTACTTAACTTTATATTTTAGGACCCATAATGGCTATTTCGATCGGATTTAAACAACGAATAATATTGGCATCGACACTTTTATTAGGTGTGTCTTTATTAGTTTCAAATTGGGTGTCGTATAGTACGACTCGCGCAGAAAGTGTCGCGGAAGTAGAGAGAAATTCTCACGCAGTGTTAAAAAAGGTTAAAGAAGATATTAATGCGTGGTTGCAAAGTGGTGAGGTAGTAATTACTAGTGCAAAAAAATTATTAAATAGTAATGATACAGCCAAAAAAGATGAAATTGCCAAGCTATTAGTCGCTTCAACCCCGTTAGATGCAGTTAACTTTGCTGATCAACAAGGGCTTACAGTCGGTAATGCGGGCGTTATTGAAGATTATGATGCGACTCAAGAAGAGTGGTATCAAGATGCAAAAGCAGCCAATAAACTAATTATTACTGATATTTACTTTGATAAAGGGATCTCAGATAAGTATATGTTTAGCTTTTTGGACGTCGAAAATAACGGCGTAATTGGCGGAGATATATTTTTAGAGGCGGTTGATCATTTCATTAAGGATGTCGACTTCAAAGGCTCTGAAATCAGTATTTATGATGCAGATGGAGGGTTAATTAGCACTTCTGGAAATGGTAAGTTTGGCGATCGAATGGTTGATAAAGCGTTGGAGCGACATGTCCTAAGCACTGATAATGGTAAATTCATTTATCAAAAAGGTAGCCATCAGCAACAAGTTTTTTTTACTGATTTAACATTAATTGGTGGTAAGAAATGGCATATCGTGATGGATATTGATGAGTCGGTCGTATATCAATTCTTAGATGACCAACTTAGTTCAGCGATTATTACTGCTGCGATACTCATCCTAGTGACGATTGTTTTATTGGTCGTAACACTAGCCAAAATTTATACACCGATTATTTCATTGAAAGAAAGAATTGGTAGCCTAGCTCAAGGAGAAGGCGACCTTACACAACGCCTAGAAGTTAAAGGAAATGACGACCTTGCGCAAATAGCCATGGATGTGAATTCTTTTATTAGCCAGTTACAAACCATGTTAATTGATGTGTTAACTTCTTCAGCTGAGATATCAGAAGAAATTAGACAACTGAAACAAGCTTCGCTTGCTAATACACAGTCGTTGAGAATGCATTCCGATGAAACTAATCAAGTGGTCGCAGCTATTACAGAAATGAGTGCTTCGGCTAATGCGGTTGCTGACAATGCGAGACAAACGGCCTTAAGTACACAGAAAACAAGTGATGAAGCATTAGTATCCAAAGAGCTTGTTCAAACATCTTCTGATAGTGTAAGAATGCTAGTAACAGAGGTCGATACAGCTTCAGAGCGTATTAATACTATGAATGAAAATACGCAAGAAATCGTATCGGTATTAAGTGTTATCGGTGCTATTGCTGATCAAACTAACTTGCTTGCGCTAAATGCAGCAATTGAAGCCGCACGTGCAGGAGAGCAAGGTCGAGGGTTTGCTGTAGTTGCTGATGAAGTTCGTTCGTTAGCCGCAAGAACTCAAACCAGCACCGCAGAAATTAACGAAATACTGTTAAAATTAACAAGTGATGCTGGGCTTTCGGTTAAAGCAATGGAAGTGACTCGAGAGAGTTGCCAAAGTACAACTGATAATACGATTCGTGTTGGTAGTGGCTTAGATGCAATGGTCGGATCCATTATTGAAGTGAATGAGTTAAGTTCACAAATTGCTACAGCTGCTTCAGAGCAAAGCACAGTGGCAGATGAAATAAGCCGTAATATGTCTTCAATCCAAAATATGGTGAATGATTTAACTGAAAATGGCCAGTTAACGACAAACAGTACAGAAAACTTAGTGACAGCAAATCAACAGCTAGCTGCCTTAGTGAGCCGTTTTAAACTAAACTAAGCACTTTATAGACACTCCTTTTATAGTAACTATAAAAGGAGTGTCTACTTTTCCCTCGCAATTTGATAACTTATGTTTAAATGAATTGATGAGAATATTTATGCATAAAGACCAACTCACCTTTAATAATATGATCACCTACGGTATTGCTGATTTAATTCTATCAATTGGCGATCCCGCTTTTTTTGATAAATTAACCTACTTATTAAAATCGGCAGCGAGTTTCGATGATTATGTTATTTTAATTTATCATCCGACAAAGTCTCCTACCGTCTTAAACTCTTCCTTTGCGACTGACGAGATGGCCGTTTGGGATCGTTATTTAGCTGGGGCTTACCTATTGAGTCCATTCTATAATTATGGGGTTAATCAAGGAAAAGAAGGGTTTGTTACATTAGATGAGATAGTGCCCGATAATTTTTATCAAAGTGCTTATTATGAAGATTATTTTCGACAATCTAAGCTAGTGGATGAAACCTGTTTTGCTGTGCAGGGGAATGATAATAACGTGTATTTATTATCATTAGGTAGAACTAAAACCTTATCTAAATTTAGTGACCGTATGTTAGTGAGATTACGAGAGTTGTATCCTATTTTTAGCTCAGCAGTGAAAATGCACGATAAAACACAACACTTACCGGACCGTCATTCTCATGTCAAAATAAAGGAGTATATTGAACAATTTGGTATGGATGTGCTGACTCCCAGAGAGCATGAAGTCACACTATTGTTGATTCGTGGCTACTCAAGTAAAGAGGCTGCACGTTTACTTAACATCTCATCTGAGACTGAAAGAGTGCACCGTAAAAATATTTATACCAAGCTACAAGTAAACTCACAGCATGAGTTACTCGCCAAGATATTTGACGATATTGTAAACCTCACCCCAAACTAATTTTTGCTTTAAGTATGTCTATACCGCAATTGGGTAATAGTACTCAGTAAATTCTATCTCTATGATAATTTTAACGATTATCAAGGTAGCAGATACTGATGACACAAATACAAATTAAACCAGAACGATTACTTTCATTTATTGCTGAAATGGCCAAAATTGGCGGTACACCTAATGGCGGGTGTAATCGCCAAGCGTTGACCGAAGAAGATCGCATTGGCCGCGCATTATTTCTTGATTGGTGCCGTGAGATTGGCGGTGTTAGCCGACTTGATAGCATGGGTAATATCTTTGTACATTTTGAAGGAACTGATACCACTAAATTACCTGTATTAATGGGATCGCATTTAGATACTCAACCTTCTGGTGGTAAATTTGATGGCGTTTATGGTGTGCTTGCTGCATTAGAAGTTATGTCTTCGTTATATGATCAAAACATAACTTTGGCTCATCCTGTCGAAATTGTGGTATGGAGTAATGAAGAAGGCTCTCGGTTTAGTCCTGCCATGTCAGGATCCGGTGTTTTCGCTGGTAAATTATCACAACCGACACTTTATCAATCGGTTGATGACCAAGGTATTAGTTATCAACAGGCTCTTATTGCAACGGAACAACTTGGTGAGTTACCTTGTGAATCCTTTCCTTTTGCCGCCGCATTAGAGCTTCATATCGAACAAGGTCCTATCCTAGAAGCGGAGCAAACAAGCATTGGTATTGTAACTGGTGTGCAAGGGATGAATTGGTATCAGGTAACCATTTCTGGTGAAACTACTCACGCAGGCCCAACGCCGATGTCAATGCGCAAAGATCCTGTGCAAGGTTTGAATACATTGCTACCAGCTATCTACGCTAAAGTCGCTGAATATGGTGAGCAAGCTCGAATTACCATCGGTAAAATAACAACTATTCCAGCCTCGCCAAATACCGTTCCTGAACACGTTATTTTCACTTTAGACTTAAGGCATCCGACTCAAACCATATTAGACACTATGTCTAAAGAAGTTTTGAACCTCTGCGAACAAATTCCACCTATTTTAAGCTCTAAAATTGATGTGTTGTGGCAATCCCCTGCAGTTGAGTTTGACTCGCGTTGCATCGAAGTAGTTAGCGGTGCAGCTAAAAAATTAAACTTGAGTGCAATGCCGATAGTTTCTGGGGCTGGTCATGATTCAGTTTATTTATCTACTGTTGGGCCTACTGGAATGATTTTTGTGCCATGTAAAGATGGCATTTCCCATAATGAGAAAGAGCATGTTGAACCTGAGCATTTAATTGCTGGTGGCAATGTTCTATTGCATAGCTTGATGCAATTAGCACAATAAAAGGAAGGGTAAAATGGATAATTTATTAAGCCGCCGTCAAACCAATGGTGGAACCACTGCGTTAACTGATTGGGGAATTACTTCAGAAACAGGGCGCTTAAAAGAAGTATTAGTTGGGCCGATTGACCATTTTGAGTGGCGCTCAGGTAATTCAACATCTCGACGTCATATGGAAGCAGGCGAACGTTATGACTTAAATGTTGCTAAAGCACAATATAACGAAATGCTTGATGTTTACCGCGAAACAGGTGTGAATGTGCATTTTTTAAATGCTAAATCAGAACAGCCTTATTCTATTTATGCTCGAGATTCATCAGTGATGACTCCATGGGGGCCAATTATTAGTCAAATGTATAGTCCTTGGAGGCAGAGTGAGTGGCTTACTGTTTTAGAGTTTTATACTAAAAAAAATATTCCTATTTTTGATGTTGTGACTGCTGGTAATTTCGAAGGTGGCGACTTTATGCTGATGGAACCAGGTGTGGTGCTCTGCGGTTACTCTGGCGAGCGCACTAATGAAGCTGGTATGAATCAAGTAAAAGGCTGGTTTGAAAAAGAAGGGTGGGAATTTCAAGGAATTAAATTCGACTCTCATTTTTTACACATGGACGTACAGTGTGTGATGGTTGCTGAAAAATTAGCTGCGGTATGTACTGCGGTTGCTCCGGACAGTTTATTGAAGTGGTTAAAAAGCAAACATATCGACATTATTGATATCCCTTACAAAGAAGCGATGGAGCTAGGTTGTAATATTGTTTCATTAGGTGATGAAAGAGTATTAATTCCATCGGATAGTTTGACCTTGAGAGATCAATGCAATGCACGTGGATTAACCGTGTTTGATCCTGATATATCGATGATTACTAAAGGTGGCGGTGGCGTACATTGCATGTGTCAAGCTTTGAAAAGAGATTAAAAATAAACATTAATATTGGATAGGTGAAAAATGGATCTCGCATTATATCGAACATTATGGGGTGTGACTGAGCCGCTCACGTCGTTGGTTGATCAACTTCGTGATGCAGGATTTTCCGGAGTAGAAGGAAGAATCCCTGCGAGCACTAAAGCAAGGTCAGCTTTTAAATTGGAATTAGAAAAAACGGGTTTAGATTATATTGCGATTATCTTTACCGGTGGCGATGTAATTCCTAATCAAAGTAAAACACCAGCAGACCACCTTAATTTTTTAACCGAGCAAATAGAGTATGCGAAACAGCTTGGTGCCAAATTTATCAATGTGCTTGCAGGCAATGACCGTTGGCCAATGACTGTTCAGGTGGATTTCTTTTCGAAGGCAGTAGCGATTTCAAAAAAAGCAGGTATCACATGTAGTTTTGAAACTCACCGCGGCACTTCTTTATACAGTCCTTGGGTTACGTTAGCACTCATGGAAGAAGTACCAGAACTATTGTTCACTATGGATATTAGTCATTGGGTTCTAGTGTGCGAACGCTTATTAGATAGACCTGAAGACCAAGATGACTTAGCTGCTTTTTTAGCGCGAGTGTTTCATGTACAAGCTCGAGTGGGTTATGACCAGGGAGCACAAGTCCCTCACCCTGCGGCACCAGAATATCAAGCTGCGTTAGCATTTCATCAAAACCAATGGCAGAAAGTTTGGAAGAACCATCAAGAGCAAGGCCGTCTAATCACCACAATGACGACTGAGTTTGGTCCTGATGGGTATTTACATCATTTGCCTTTTACTGATGTGCCTGTCGCTAATTTATGGTCATTAAATGACTGGATGGCGCAGGAAGAAAGAGCACATTTTACTCGTTTTATACAAGCATAATAAATAATGGATTTAAAAGGCTTACTATGAAGAATCAAAGAAATACATTTACACATATTCCAGTGGTTAATGTGTCTGGATTGTTTAGTGATGATAAACAACAGCGTGAAGCTGTCGCACAAGAGATGGGAAAAGCTGCTGCAGAAGTTGGATTCTTATATGTAACTGGGCATGGAATTCCAGTCGATAAAATAGCGAGTTTAAGAGAGGCTGCCAAGCGCTTCTTTGCGCAATCATTTGAAACAAAAATGCAGCATTATATTGGTAGTTCTGAAACCCACAAAGGATTTGTTCCTGAAGGGGAAGAAATATACGGAACAGGTAAACCAGATAATAAAGAAGCCTATGATGTAGGTTTTCCAGCGCCTAAAGATAATCCATACGTTTTAAATAACACCCCTTTAATTGGCGAAAACGAATGGCCAAAACTAGCTAGTTTTCGTGAGCCTATTTTGGATTATTACAATACATTATTTGCATTAGGCAGAAAATTATTCTCCGGCTTTGCTCTCGCTCTAGGCCTAGAAGAAACTTACTTTGAGAAGATGGTGACTTGTCCGCCTGCCAAATTACGTCTAATCCATTACCCATTTGATGAGAATGTTGTTGATCGACCAGGTATCGGAGCACACACCGATTACGAATGTTTTACCATGCTATTGGCAGACCAACCTGGGTTGGAAGTACTGAATGACGATGATGTTTGGGTCGATGCTCCTCCTGTAAAATTAGACGATGAAGAAGCTTTTGTTATTAACATTGGTGATATGTTGGAAGTATTGACTGCAGGTAAATTTGTCGCGACATCTCACCGTGTTAGAAAAGTGGCTCATGAACGATATTCATTCCCGCTATTTTTTGCTTGTGACTACGACACACTAGTTAAACCGTTACCGCAATTTGATGATGGTAAAAGCGAGTATAAAGAACTCAGTATTGGTGAGCATATGTATAGCCAAGCATTACAAACTTATCGTTATTTGCGTGAAAAAGTAGCTAACGGTGAATTATCACTTCCTGAACGTGCGACAGGTGTTGCGACGTTTGGACATTTAAAGAAACAAAAATAACGTTTAATTAATATTTATTAATACTACGACAAGGAAAATACTTATGGAAAAGGTAAAAAAATTACTCACAACAACATTAATTGCAGCTGCAATAGGTACAAGCTCAGTGAATGCGATGGCTGCATCAACTCTTTCTGAGGGTAAGCTAAGCGTTGGAATGGAGATCACTTATCCACCTTTTGAATCCTATGAGGGAGATAAAGTGGTTGGCTTTGATCCTGAACTCACTGTTTTGTTAACCAATAAAATGGGTGTGAGTTATGAATTTAGTGATAACAAATTTACTGGGTTAATTCTTGGTTTAGGTGCTAATAAATTTGATGCGGTTATTTCTGGTATGTACATTATTCCAGATCGACTTAAAAAAGCCGATGCTATTCCTTATGCGAAAACTGGTGCATCTATCATGGTGCCAAAAGGCAGCGATATTCAACCCAAAACAGGTGAAGATTTATGTGGTGTTAAGGTCGGCCTTCAACAAGGAACTACTTGGGTTAAGACGTTAAATGATTTATCGACTTCATATTGTGTGGAAAATGGCCTTAAGCCTATTATCGTCCAAGAATTTCCTACTGCGCCTGAAGTAACGCAAGCAATGATGTCTAAAAACGTGCAAGCGCAATTGGAAATTGCTGGTGCGGCAACCATGTTTGTAGAACGCACTAAAGGACGTGTTCAAATCAGTTCAGATACGCTTGTCTTCCCTCAGACTTTAGGCATTTACATCAAAAAAGGTAATGAAGCGTTAAAAGCAGAACTAGAAAAAGCGATGGCTGAGATTAAAGCCGATGGGTCGTACGATCAGTTGATTACTAAATATGAATTAACACCTGTTAGTGAGTAATCGAAAGCAGTGGCGATGAGTACTAGTGTTCTATTTTACGACGAAAGTTATAGAACACTATTTTCCTCCTTCGATGATTAAATCGAGTTTTTTTATTTGTTTGAAATGCAATTTTAGTTAGAAGTACGTCACTTCTAAAGGAGTTATTATGAGTTTAGATTGGCAGTACTTTTTTTCATTATTTACTGTGTACGACTTCTATGAAGCTTGTGTAGTAGTGGTTATATTAAGTGTTTTAGCTTGGGTTATTGGCGCAGTACTTGGCTTTATTATCGCTTGTTGTAAGTTATCTGAGAAAAAGTGGTTATCGATCCCTACTTCGGTATTTGTCTGGTTTTTCCGAAGTGTGCCTCTATTAGTCGTGTTAGTTTTTGTTTATAACATGCCTCAACTTTTCCCTTCTACAGGTACATATCTTGGTATCCCATTTTTTGCTGGTTTAGTTAGTTTAGTAGTAACAGAAGCCGCGTATATGGCTGAAATTCATCGTAGTGGTTTATTATCTGTTGCTAAAGGGCAAAAAGAAGCTGGGCATGCTTTGAGTATCGGTTTTTTTGGTGTTCAACGTATTATCATTATTCCTCAGGCAATTCGTGTATCAATGCCTGCTATGATTAACGAATTTGTGACAATTATTAAATTAAGTTCCTTGGTGTCTGCTATCTCTTTATCGGAAATATTACAGGTTGGACAGCGACTTTATTCTCAAAATTTTCTTGTATTAGAAACCTTATTAGCAGTAGCTGTTTATTACGTTGCGATAGTCACTATTTTCAGCTCAATTTTGCATTGGGCTGAAAAGAAAATGGATATTCCGTCGCGCTCGCCAGAAGCATTATCTGATGAACAGTGTGAAATATTAAGACAACAAGCCAAAGCGGTTAACAATACACCGATTGACGCGACCGAAAAAGGCATGCCTAACGCACTATCGCTTCGTCAAATTAAAAAATCATACGGTCAACATCAAGTACTAAAAGGCATTGATCTAAATGTGAAGCCTGGTGAGGTACTCAGTATTATTGGCCCATCGGGTTCAGGTAAAACGACGTTAATTAGAACCATTAACGATCTCGAAAAAATTGATAATGGTGAAATTGTTTTATTTGGTGAAAATTTCATTAAACCTAAGCAAGAAAGTGTTAAGCGCGATGTTTATCAAGGTATTAAGCGTATTGGTATGGTGTTTCAATCATTTAATTTGTTTCCTCATAAAACGGTCTTACAGAACGTAATGATTGCTCCGCATTACCATGATAAAAATAGCTCTGTAGAAGAAACAAAAGCTCAAGCTTTGTTTTTATTAGATCGCGTTGGCTTATTAGCACATGCCTATAAATACCCTCATCAACTCTCTGGTGGACAGCAGCAGCGCGTTGCTATCGCACGAGCATTAGCAATGTCTCCTGATATCATGTTATTTGATGAGCCAACATCAGCATTGGACCCAGAAATGGTTGGGGAAGTGTTAAAAGTAATTCAAGATCTAGCAAAAGAAGGCATGACCATGATTATCGTTACTCATGAAATGGAGTTTTCTTTATCTGTATCAGACCGAGTTATTATGATGGAAGAAGGCATTGTGCAAGTAGATGCTAGTCCTAATGAGATTATCAATAATCCAAACCAGAGCGCTGAGTTTGAGCGAATTAAAGAATTTATGGGGAAAGTAGCCTAATGGATGTTCAAGAACAAAAACTACGCGTAGATTTAGCTGCTGCTTATCGTTTAGCGGCCATGTTTGGCTGGGAAGACACTTTATACACACACTTCTCAGTGCGTTTACCTGGAGAGGGGGAACCGAGGTTTTTAATTAACCCTTTTGGTTTGATGTTTGATGAAATCACTGCAAGCAACCTTATCGTCGTTGATGGTCAAGGTCATATTGTTAGTGGCGATGCTAAATATAACCCTGCTGGGTTTACTATACATAGTGCAGTGCATAATGCCCGCGATGATGCTCATTGTGTCATACACACTCATACCTTAGCTGGCATGGCCGTTGCTGCTTGCAAAGAAGGTTTACTAAATCTTAATCAAATTAGTGCAGAGTTTCACGAGCAAGTGGGATATCACGATTATGAAGGTGTGGCATTTAATTTAGCGGAAAGAGAACGTATACAAGCCTCTTTAGGTGACAATATGGCACTTATTTTAAAAAGCCATGGCTTGTTAAGTGTCGGAGAAACCGTTGCTGATGCCTTTCAAATTATGTTTTACCTGAATAAAGCCTGCGAAATTCAATTGGCAGCAGGGCAAATGTCTAGTTTATCTTCTATTGAAACTATTCCAGATAAGCTAGCAAGTTACGTATCTGGTCAATTTCAAAAAGTAGCACATGAGAGGCAAATAGTATGGGACGCATGGTTAAGAAAACTTGACCGACTTGACCCGTCGTATAAGGAGTAAGAATGAAACCTGTTGTATTAAGCATGATCAATAATGAAGAGCTGACAAATGAGCTGCTAGCTTGTGCTAAAAATAACCATCCTGAAGTAGAGTGGGTACTGCCAGATAACCCTTTAGCAAGGCAAGCAAAAGTAGCTGCTTGTTGGCAGCCACCTGTAACAATACTCACTGACTTCCCAAATTTAGAGTGTTTGCATTCAATAGGGGCGGGTGTTGATAACTTAGGAGACTTACTTCATTCATCGGTAAAAATAAATCGTATTGTCGATGATGGGCAAAAGACTGGGATGTTTGAATATGTGTTATGGGGTGTTTTGTATTATCAACGAGATATGGATAGATATAATCAAGATAAAAAACTAAAACAGTGGAACCCCTTGCCCCAACGTACGATGCAAAGTATTAAAGTTGGTATTTTAGGTTTGGGCGAGTTAGGTGGTTATGTCGGTGAAAAACTCGCGGCTATGGGCTATCAAGTTTATGGTTGGTCAAGAACAGAGAAACAGATTAACGGTATAACAAGCTACCACGGGCAATCAACTTTACCGACGTTATTAGAAGATCTTGATATATTAGTAAATTTACTACCTTTGAATCCGCAAACTAAAGGTATCCTTAATCAGGATTTACTCTCAAAGCTACCTAGTAAAGCAGCATTAATTCATTGTGGTCGTGGAGATCATTTAGTGGAGAAAGATCTAGAAGTCTTATTGAATAACAACCGTCTTCGCGGTGCTATTTTAGATGTGTTTTCAACAGAACCCTTACCCAAAGACAGTAACCTGATGACAATGGACAAAGTATTTGTTACTCCTCATATCGCTTCTACGGCAACCAATGAAAGCATCGCTGCTCAAGTAGTACAGTCATGTTTAGGTATCTGAGGTAGCGTTTTTTGAGTCATGGAAGGCTAATGCAACCGCCATTGATTGCACTAAACATAATGAGGCAGATTGAGACCTAAACGCATCGACTTTACCTTCATTAACTACAAAACATACATTACTATAAGCAGCTAATGGACTCACATGACTGTCAGTGATTATTATCTGCTTTGCACCTTTTTTCGACGCTTCTTCACTCAAGCTTAGTGTTTCTTTAGCATAGGGGCTAAAGCTAATCGATAAAACCACATCGTTAGCACCTATCATTGATAATTGCTCATCGAACATACCGCCCAACCCATCAATTAAAAACGCACGTCGCCCTACATGACGCAATGCATAAGTTAAATAGGCGGCAGTACTGTAGGAACGACGCAATCCAATAATATAAATGTTTTCAGACTCACTTAGAATCTCTACGGCAAGCTCTAGTTGGTCTTCTGGTGTTTGTGTTGCTAATTGGTTCATCGCTTCAGAGTTAACACGTGCAAACTCTTGTAGGATAGGTAATGGCTTCTCTAACGGTATTGGGTTTGTTTCGAGTGTTTTATATAAGCGTACTCTATCGGTGTAACTTGCTGTTTCTTCAATCAGATCTTGTCTAAATAAAAGTTTAATTTCGTTAAAACCTGAAAATTCAAAAGCTTTTGCAAAACGTATCAAGGTAGAAGGGGGAACATTTGCTTGTACAGATATGTCCGCTATCGTATCAAAAGCAAGACTCTGGTTATTTTTTAACACATAAGAAGCAACTTGCTGTAGTCGCTTGCTTAAGTTTGGATATTGAGTGCTAATTTGAGCTTGTAGTTGAACAATATTGGTTGCTGTTGCCATTTTATTTCCTTGAAAAACCAAAAATGAACTATTTATTTCATATTAACACAATAATGGAATAAATGATTTATACCTATTCTAGTTAGTCTCACCCGGTATTTTAGCCTATTAGTTTCTTTAATGAGGTCACACTTTTTTATTTAAATGAAATTTATATTTCGTTTCATGTTGATTTTGAAATTTTTGTTTCATAATATCTATTAACGCTTAATTAAAGTCATATACAGAATGTATTCATATAAGTAGTGGCTTTTATTAGAGCAACAGTGGTTGAAACGATTCGTTACAGATTTGGAGCAAACTTACGATGCCAACACCAATACCAACAACAAAATACCCTAAAACGTTAGATCTTATTTGTATGGGAAGGGTTGCTGTGGATTTTTATGGGCAGCAAATAGGTGCTCGCCTTGAAGATATGTCTTCATTTTCAAAGTATTTAGGAGGCTCATCAGGCAACGTAGCCTATGGAACCGCTAGACAAGGTTTAAAGTCATCGATGTTCGCTCGTGTTGGTGATGAGCATATGGGAAGGTTTTTAAAAGAAGAGTTGGACCATGTGGGAGTTGATACGCGTTATTTAATTAAAGATCAACAACGTTTAACTGCTCTCGTTATTTTAGGTATTAAAGATGCCGATACCTTCCCTCTAATTTTTTATCGTGATAATTGTGCCGATATGGCGATTACTGCGACAGATGTTAATGAAGAATATATAGCTTCAGCCCGTTGTTTAGCGATTACAGGTACTCATTTATCAAACTCTCAGACGCGAGATGCAGTACTGACAGCATTAAAATATGCAAAAAAACATAGTGTAAAAACCGTGCTAGATATCGATTATCGTCCGATTTTATGGGGGCTGACCTCATTAGGTGATGGTGAAACTCGCTTTATTGCTTCGCAGTTAGTGACTGAACAATTGCAAGATGTTTTACACTTATTCGATTTAATCGTGGGGACTGAAGAGGAGTTTCATATTGCTGGTGGCTCAATCAATACCATTGAGGCATTGCAACGAGTACGTCAGGTTAGCCAAGCAGAGTTAGTTTGTAAGCGAGGCCATTTAGGGTGTTCAGTCTTTCCTGGAATTATTCCATCAACGTTGGATGAAGGTATTACTGTTCAAGGTGTACGCGTCGAAGTATTAAATGTATTAGGGGCTGGTGATGCTTTTATGTCAGGGCTCTTACGAGGTTATTTAAATGGAGAAAGCTGGGAACAATCTTGTGCTTATGCAAATGCTTGTGGAGCATTGGTTGTTTCACGCCACGGCTGTGCTCCAGCAATGCCATCGAAAGAAGAATTGGATAATTATTTAGCGCGTGCTGAGCAAGTCCTTCGTCCAGATTTAGATAATGAATTGAATCACTTGCACAGGGTGACAACCCGAAGAAAAAAATGGCAAGAATTATGTGTTTTAGCTTTTGATCATCGTAGTCAATTAGTGGAGATGGCTAAACAATTCGATGTAGCTCCTGTGCGTATTGAATATTTAAAAACGCTTATTTTTAACGCAAGCCAAATGGCGGTAAAGGAAGCAAATTTAATCGGTAAGGCCGGGATATTATGTGATAGTCGTTTTGGTCAATCAGTATTAAATCAAGCGACAGGCAGCGATTGTTGGATAGGTCGGCCAATCGAATTACCAGGTTCTCGTCCACTTACTTTAGAGCATGGCAATATCGGTTCTCAATTAGTGCATTGGCCTTTAGATCATGTTGTTAAATGCTTAGTGTTTTGCCACCCATATGATAATGGCGATATGCAAAAAAATCAGGAAGAAGCAATCCAAGAAATTTTTGAAGCTTGTTGTTTATCTGGGCATGAATTGCTTCTAGAAGTTATTTTACCAAAAGAAATGCCACAGGGTGATGAGCATTATATTCATCTGTTAACTCGTTTATATGCGCTAGGTATCAAACCAGATTGGTGGAAGTTACCCCCTTTAAGTTCGTCATCATGGGCACAAATAAGTGCATTAATTGATGATAATGATAAACATTGTCGAGGCATTGTTTTATTAGGTTTAGATGCACCTGTTGAACAGTTGAAGTCAGGCTTTATAAGTGCTTCAGAATGTAAATGGGTTAAAGGGTTTGCTGTCGGACGGACTATTTTTGGTGAACCGTCACGCTCTTGGTTCGCTAATGAGATTGATGATATGGCGCTAATTGAACAGATAAAAAATAACTATCTCACCATCATTGATGCATGGCAGGCTAGGTAAAAATCACTTTAATATTTAATGCATGTTTTAAGGAAGTTATTTATGGAAACCATTCAAAATTTTATTAACGGTCACGTCAGCATGAGTAAAAGCGAGCGTTTCTCTCCAGTGTTTAATCCTGCATCGGGAGAACAAACACGCCAAGTCGTTTTAAGTAATGAGTCAGATACGGTAGCTGCCATTGTAGCAGCTGAGTCTGCTTTTCCTGGTTGGTCAAAAACATCGCCGTTAAAACGTGCACGTATTATGTTTGCATTTAAAGCACTGTTAGAAAGTAATAAAGATAAACTTGCTCGTATTATTTCAAATGAGCATGGCAAAGTATATTCAGATGCGATGGGCGAAATAACGCGAGGCTTAGAAGTGGTTGAGTATGCTTGTGGTATCCCGCATTTGCAAAAAGGAGAGCATTCAGCCAATGTCGGGAGTGGTGTAGATAGTCATTCATTAATGCAGCCTTTGGGTGTATGTGTTGGCATCACTCCATTTAATTTTCCTGCTATGGTGCCGATGTGGATGTTTCCAATCGCGTTAGCTACAGGGAATACTTTTATATTAAAACCTTCAGAGAAAGACCCTTCACTAGCTTTACAGTTAGCTGATATGTTAAAAAAAGCGGGCTTACCTGACGGTGTTTTTAATGTAGTGAATGGTGATAAACAAGTTGTTGATATACTACTAAGTGACCCGCGAGTGCAAGCAGTTAGCTTTGTGGGATCAACTCCGATTGCAGAATATATATATAATACAGCTTCTTCCTATGGTAAACGTTGCCAAGCATTAGGAGGCGCTAAAAACCATTGTCTGTTGATGCCTGATGCAGATATTGATATGGCTGCTAACGCAATTATCGGAGCTGCTTATGGATCTGCTGGTGAGCGTTGCATGGCGTTATCTGTTGTAGTGGCTGTTGGTGACCAAGCTGCTGATGAATTAATCGGAAACCTTAAAGCTCAAATTAAAAAAATGACAATAGGCCCAGGTATTGTAGAAGGACCTGAAAATGATATGGGACCTGTTGTTACCGCAGAGCATAAAGCTAAAATATGTTCATTTATTGATATTGGTGAAAAACAAGGGGCTGAACTATTAGTCGATGGGCGCCAACTTATAGTTGAAGGAAATGAAAAAGGTTACTTTATTGGACCGACTCTATTTGACCATGTCTTACCAGAAATGACAATTTACAAAGAAGAAATATTTGGTCCAGTATTAGCCGTATTGAGAGTTCCTAACTATAAAACAGGGCTCGAATTAATTAATAGTTGTGAATATGGAAATGGTACCGCTATCTTTACGCGTGATGGTGAAACTGCTCGGGAATTTAGTGAAAGCGTATTAGCAGGAATGGTTGGAGTGAATGTGCCTATTCCCGTTCCAATGGCTTTCCATAGCTTTGGAGGTTGGAAAAGATCAATTTTCGGCCCATTAAATGTCCATGGAAGTGACGGCGTGCGTTTTTATACGAAAATGAAAACAGTTACAACACGTTGGCCCGCGAGTATTCGATTAGAAGACCATACTAATACCTTTACCATGCCAACTATGTAATGTCACAAAGCAAATCTCAATGCATATTGAGATTTACTTTACTACTTACCTGCAAATATACTTAAATTAGGTAACGTTATGATGGTCGTTTCAGATCCTTGGTTTTATGCTACAGCTATTCCTGCGGTGATCATTTATGGCATCGGTAAAGGTGGTTTAGGTGGGGCACTTGGCATTATTGCTGTTCCGTTAATGGCATTTACTATTGCTCCTACACAAGCAGCTGCTATTTTATTGCCTATTCTATGCCTAATGGATATTTTTGCAGTAAGGCAACACTACTCTAATGCAGACTATTCAATATTAAAATGTATGTTACCCGGGGCTATTTTAGGTGTGGCATTAGCTAGTTTATTTTTGAGTGTAATATCTGAAGTGGGACTAAAGCTAGTTATTGGCGGTTTATCGCTCTTATTTTGTTTTCAATATTTGATAAAAGGCCTTAATCATTATAGTAAAGGCGGAATTGTTAGTGCATGGTGTTGGAGTGCGCTAAGCGGTTTTTCTAGTACTGCTCTCCATGCAGGCGGTGGGCCCGCGAGTATTTATTTACTGCCTTTAAAGCTAGAAAAGGTAACATTAATTGCGACGATGGCAGTTCTTTTTGGCATTATTAATCTTTTCAAATTAATCCCGTACTCTTTACTAGGAGAATTTGACCATACGAATCTAATGACTTCACTGCTCTTAATGCCTTTAGCCCCAATAGGGGTCAAGTTAGGGATTTTAATGCTACATAAAGTTAGCCAAGATGTCGTTTATCGTTTGTGTTATTTGTTCTTATTTATATCAGGTTGTAAATTATTTTGGGATGGTACTTATTTCTTTGCTTAGTTCGATTTTAAGTACTTATTGAATGCAAATGGTAAAGGGAGGAGGAAAAGAAAGTGTTAAAATAATTTACTCAAATATTTTAACACTTATTGCTGCAAAAGCATTTAACTGTTTGTTCTAATTAAAAATTTCATTTCAGGGACATTAGCTGGCACTACCAACTCACCTTCAGTAAGTGCAATTATTTCAGCTACAGAAACGCCTGGTGCTCGTTCAACTAAATGAAACTTACCGCCTTTTATTTCAATAAAAGCTAAATCTGTTAATACCTTTTTAATACAGCCCTTACCAGTTAAAGGAAGTGAACAGTTAGGTAGTAACTTAGATTGCCCATGTTTAGATGCATGAGTCATGGTGACAATAATATTTTCGGCACCCGCTACTAAGTCCATTGCCCCGCCCATACCCTTAATAAGCTTTCCAGGAATCATATAAGAAGCAATATTACCATTTACATCTACTTCAAAAGCGCCTAAAACGGTTAAATCAACATGTCCGCCTCTGATCATGGCAAAAGATTCTGCAGAGTCAAAAAATGAAGCTCCTTTAGTAACTGTTACTGTTTGCTTACCTGCATTAATAAGGTCTGCATCAACATCTTCCTCACTAGGAAATTGTCCCATCCCTAATAACCCGTTTTCAGATTGCAACATTACTTCAATACCTTTAGGTAAGTAGTTAGCAACTAAGGTTGGAATACCGATACCAAGATTAACATAAAATCCGTCTTGTATTTCTTGAGCAACACGCTGTGCCATTTGTTCACGAGATAAAGTCATGTCAGTTTCCTATTTAGTTATTTGAGTTGTGCGTTGCTCAATACGTTTTTCAAATGTACCTAAAATAATTCGATTAACATAAATGCCTGGTACGTGGATTTGATCCGGATCTAACTCTCCTGGTTCAACAATTTCTTCCACTTCTACTACGGTTATTTTTCCTGCCGTCGCTGCTATTGGATTGAAGTTTCGAGCTGTTTTTCTAAAAATAAGGTTGCCATACCGGTCTGCTTTCCAAGCTTTAACAATTGCGAAATCGCCTTTTATTGCGTGTTCTAAAATATAATATTTCCCATCAATCTCTCTTTCCTCTTTACCTTCCGCAACTGGAGTACCGTAACCCGTAGCAGTAAAAAATGCAGGGATTCCTGCACCGCCAGCACGCATCTTTTCTGCTAATGTCCCTTGAGGTGTTAATTCAACTTGCAATTCTCCAGCCATCATTTGACGTTCAAACTCTGCATTTTCACCTACATAGGAAGCTATTATTTTTTTTATTTGACGGTTAGGCAAAAGCAGACCTAGACCAAAATCGTCGACGCCGCAATTATTCGAAACAATGGTAAGGCCTGTTATACCTTTTTGTTTTATTTCTAATATTAAGTTCTCTGGAATACCGCACAAACCAAAACCACCAGCAATAACAGTCATATTGTCTTCAAGCCCGAACATCGCTTCTTCATAACTTGATACTACTTTGTCAAACCCAGCCATTTTACACTCCTTCGTTATATGTTAATCACGATTAAAGTTAGTAACTCATTGTTAATATGGATCTATTTTTTAAAAGTGAAGTAGAACATTGTTTGGTTTCTATTTTTTTACTTCTATCTGTTTTTCAATATAACTGAGTTTTATTTTTTCGATAATTATTTATCGTTTTTATGTGAGGTTGATAAAATGTAGTCGTAAATATTATTTAGAGTTTATCACTAATTTTTCTAGTTTTTTTCAATAAAAACATGTTCTTATGTTGTTTTTTTTGTTTTTTATTTTTTGATATTTATTTTTCAGCTTGAGGAGGTGTATCTGCTGTATCAATTCATATCTATTATCGTTATGTTTGAAAATTTTAATGAAATGATTCTTTAATCTACTTTTATTTTATTCTTATTTAGTCATACAAATTAAATATTCAACTGTAATTTGAAAAATATTTTCTAAAATATTGGAGGGGACTTTAAATTCTATTTATTAATTTACTCATCATTACATTGATCTAAATTATTTTATTGAATGATAAATTACAGTTTTTTAGTGTTTTTTGTTCGTATTTAAGCGTTAAGTAGCGTTTTTTACGTGTAAAAGGCATTTTAATTCGACTTGGTTAACACTTACGTAACAAGTGGTTTTTCAACTATAGCTTAAGCGGTTCTTAAAGATTAGTATGAGGCTTAACTTATTTGAAAATATTTTTTCATTTTATTTTCAAGTGAATTGATATAAAGATTTGTTATTTTTTAAACGAGAATGACATCTTAATAATCACCTGAAAATGTATTTTCTCTGATTATTAAGTTGTTACTCTCTTTAACCCCCAAGTACTGTTTAGGAGAGTTTTACATGAAAAAATTTAAACTATTAAGTGCAGCCTTATTATCGATGACACTGACTGCTCCATTGATTTCAATGTCTGCTATAGCAGAGCGTTATGTCATGGTTAGTCATGCACCAGATTCAGATAGTTGGTGGAATACGGTAAAAAATGGTGTTGCTCTTGCTGGGAAGCAAATGGATGTCACTGTTGAATATCGTAATCCCCCTACTGGCGATTTAGCTGATATGGCACGTATTATTCAGCAAGCTACTGCTTCCAATCCTGATGGTATTATTACAACACTGGCTGACTATGATGTATTGAGTGGGCCTATTAAAAATGCGGTCGATCAAGGAATCAATGTCATTATTATGAACTCTGGCACACCAGAACAAGCCCGTGATGTAGGGGCGTTGATGTTCGTTGGTCAGCCTGAATATGATGCAGGTTACGCAGCTGGTTTACGCGCAAAAAGTGATGGTATTAAATCGTTCGTATGTGTTAACCATGCAGTTTCTAATGCGGTTGTATCAGAAAGATGTCGAGGATTTGCTGCTGGCTTAGGAGTAGAGCTGGGTAATTCAATGCTTGATAGTGGACAGGATCCCGCAGAAATTAAAAATCGTGTACTGGCGTATTTAAGTGCAAATCCAAATACCGATGCGATACTTACTATTGGTCCTACTTCTGCTGATCCTACTATTTTGGCATTACAAGAAAATGGGTTAGCTGGAGATATTTACTTTGGAACATTTGACCTAGGTGAAAACATTGTAAAGGCAATAAAATCTGGCGTTATCCAATGGGGTATCGATCAACAACCCTTCTTACAAGCTTACTTACCTGTTGTGATTTTGGCTAACTATGATCGCTTTGGTGTGTTACCTGGAAATAATATTAACTCTGGACCAGGGTTTGTTACAAAAGATGGTTTATCACTTGTTGAGAAGTACGCCGGTGAATACCGTTAATTTTTAAAGTCATATAACCAGCATTTTCTATAGGGTGCTGGTTTTATCTCACACTATATTCTTCTTGTTAAATTCAGAGGTTAAAGATGAAAGAGTCAACAATAACGCCAACAGAAATGATAGCAAAACCTGAAGAGCCGGCTGCAGGTCAATCAAACGATGTTTCCGTAGAAACAACAGATAATTCAGATGAGCGAGTTAAAAGTAGATCAAGTCTTCGAGAAGCGCTTATCAGGCCTGAGTTAGGTGGTATTTGTGGCACCATTTTAGTATTTACCTTTTTCTTATTAACCGCCAGTGACTCTGGTATGTTTTCGGCATCAGGTGTTATCAACTGGTCAATTGTTTCATCTCAATTCATTATTATTGCTGTAGGCGCATGTTTACTTATGATTGCCGGTGAATTTGATTTATCTGTTGGTTCTATGATTGGTTTCAGTGGCATGTCCATTGCGTTGTTATCTATCACATTCGGATGGCCCGTTTGGATGGCGATTATTGTTACCTTTATGTTGTGTATGGCGATTGGTGCACTAAGTGGTTGGTTGGTTATTAAAACGGGTCTACCGAGTTTTATTGTGACACTCGCATTTTTGTTCATTTTGCGCGGCTTAACTATTTTTGCCGCTATTTCAACTACTAACAAAACAATCGTCGGCGGTATTAAAGATGCTGCTGAAGGTGATTGGCTTGCCCCTATATTTGGTGGCAAAGTATTTACTGGTTTTTTCCAATGGTTAGGCGATAACGGCTGGATCGACACATTCCAACGTGGTTTTAAAAAGGGACAACCTGTAGTCGACGGTATTCCAATGTTAATTATTTGGGCGATTATATTGTTAGTATTTGCTCATTTACTATTAACAAAAACAAAGTTTGGTAATTGGATTTTTGCTTCTGGTGGTAGTGCACAAGCTGCTACTTATGTCGGTGTTCCTGTTAATAGAGTTAAGATTCTGATGTTTATGTTCAGTGCTTTTTGTGCATGTGTCTTTGCCACTTCACAAGTAATGGAGTTTGGATCTGCAGGGGCAGACCGTGGCTTACTTAAGGAGTTTGAAGCAATTATTTCAGTGGTGATTGGCGGGGCATTATTAACTGGCGGTTATGGCTCAGTAATTGGTGCTGCGCTTGGGGCTATTATTTTTGGAGTGGTACAACAGGGGTTATTCTTTGCTGGTGTAGAAAGCTCATTGTTTAGGGTTTTTCTAGGGGGAATATTGTTATTCGCAGTAATACTTAACACATATATTCGTCGTATGATCACAGGAGAGAAGTAATATGAATGCACCCATTATTGAAATGAAAAAAATTGAAAAGCATTTTGGTTCTGTCATTGCTCTATCTGGGGTTTCGTTAAAGGTAATGCCAGGGGAATGTTTATGTTTATTAGGAGATAATGGCGCTGGTAAATCAACATTTATTAAAACCATGGCGGGGGTTCACAAACCCTCCGTAGGAGAAATATATTTTGAAGGGGCACCAATGAGCTTCGAATGCCCACGAGATGCTATTACAGCTGGTATTGCGACTGTGTATCAAGATCTCGCTATGATTCCTTTGATGTCCGTTGCTCGAAATTTCTTTATGGGTAACGAGCCAACTAAAAAAGTTGCCGGTATTCCGTTTTTTGACCATAAACATGCGAATGAAATCACCATGAAAGAGATGAAAAAAATGGGGATTAATTTACGCTCAGCTGAGCAAGCTATTGGCACTTTGTCTGGCGGTGAGCGTCAAACGGTTGCGATTGCCCGTGCTGTTTATTTTGGTGCCAAAGTCTTAATTTTGGATGAACCTACTTCCGCTCTAGGTGTTCGCCAAACGGCGAATGTTTTAGCAACGATCGATAAAGTGCGTAAGCGCGGTATTGCAGTGGTGTTTATTACGCATAATGTACGACACGCAATGGCAGTTGGTGATGCTTTTACTGTACTAAATCGTGGTAAAACGTTAGGTACAGCGAGAAAAGGTGAGATTACTTCGGAAGAGTTACAGAATCTAATGGCTGGTGGAGCAACATTAGCAACATTAGAGGGCTCACTCTCAGGGATGGTTTGATAAAACTTATGTTGTGATTTTTTTCCTACTTTAATAATCCCTGATCCTATTGTTTAGGTTTAGGGATTATTTATTACACCTCGATACAGCTTCCTATTAATCGTCATCTTTTAGAGTAAGTCAATTAAGTCATCTAGTTGGCCTGCTAAATAGCTTATTCCTTCTTTATCCCTTTCATATATGAACCAAGTTATTCAACAACTAGCATCCGTTATTTAGTCTTTGAAAGGCTCAATTTATGCCTTTAATTGAATTGTTTTTTCAGAGTAAAATTTAAATAATATATTTAATACAATCGAAATAACAAGCTGCTTCTTGATAAATTTCTGTAAGAGAATTGTTATTTAGCTGAATTTATTAACCGAGTTAGCGCCGTTCAACGATGCAGAATGTAGGTCGCTCATTTAATTTAATGTGTCATCATTATGTAATATGTTGAGGAGTGAAAACCATCTGTAAAATAGATAGCCTCAATACTGGATAAGAAAAGCGAGTCAACACCTCTATTTATAGGGATTCCTGGATTAATACCAATCACACTAATTAGCTGATCTATTTTACTTGTTAAAATAACTTATTCCTTCGTTGTAATTTTCGCAAATAGAATAACCATTTAACTTAAATTACATCTTGAACTCAGTCATTTTCCCTGCGTAAAATTGAGATCACTTATTTAATATAATTGGTATAAATTACTTCTCAATAAGCCGTTATTGCTTCAATCATTTATATTGAACTACACACAAATACAGTATTATCTATTAAATATATTAACTGTATTGTTTTATGTTGTTTTTTCTTGTGTTAATTAGAGTTTCGGTAGATAGAAGCTTCAAGGTCAAATATAAATGACAATGAAGCGATAGGGAAAGGGACTAAGTTACTTATTTACAGGGTCTTATTTCATTAACTTCTGCATGCCTCTCAGCATTTTTTCGGCCGTTTCATAATGGTCACCTTCCCAAAGCTGGTCATTTAAGAATTCTCCTGAAAAGAAACCGTCATAACCTGTGGATTGAATTGCATCTACCCACTCTTGCAATGGTACTTCACCCTCACCAATTAAATAGCCTCGTAGTTCTTTTTCATCCACCCAAGGTTGATTTTTTGCTGGCCTTAATCCATCTGAAATATGCACGTTGTAGATAAGATCTTTATCAATGTTAGCAACTTGATCTAATGTTGCCCCTCTACATGCCCAAAGGTGCCATGTATCCAATACAAAACCAAAGTTATCTCGACCCACTGCATCGTGCAATCTGAAGTAATCATCTAATTTTGCTATTGGCGTCCATGCAGCACCTTCAAATTGAAAGCGAATATTATGCTCTTGGCCAATATCTGATATATGTGCGATATTCTGTGCAGTAATTTTAATATTATCTTCTAGTGATAAGCCATTAAGTCCCTCAAATGAGTTTAATTGTATCGTTGGGGCTCCTATTTCTTGCGCAAATTGACACAGAGTTTCAACTTGTTTGAATACGGCTTGTTGTGTCTTTTTATCTGATGCTTCAACACTGCCAATAATATCAATAGCAGATGGTTTTATACCTGCGTTATCTAGCTTAGTTTTTAAGGCTTTGCTGGTTAAGCCACTATTGATATAACGCCATAGTTTTTCGGTGTGAATTTCTAGGCCTTGATAACCGGTTTCTTCAGCAAGTCGAATATCGCTCACTATGTTGTTGTATAAAGAGCACATGCCATGTAATGCAAATTTCATAAAACCATCCAAATGAATAAACTTAAATTCAGTTTTTTGTTGAATTAAAAATAAGAAATAACATAAAAGTGCTACTTCTTAAGGTTATTTAAAGGCAGTGGCTTTATTATAAGACCACTGTTTTGTTTGTTGTTAACGATACTAATGCTGCATCTGCTAGTGCGAGTGCTCTTTCACCATCGATACCTGGCGATCGTGACTCTGCCCCGCCTAATACTTCAACAAAATGATTCCATTCATTTTTATAAGCTTCTGCGTAACGTTGTAAAAAGAAGTATTCTGGGTTTGACTCTATAGCCCCTTGGTCACCAAACTGTTTAACAGAGTTTTCAGTAATGTTGCTTGCTGTTAATAAGCCTTGGCTACCGTGTACTTCTATACGCTGGTCATAGCCGTAACCCGATCGTCGACTATTGTTGATGGTTGCAAAGGCACCTGAAGCAAAGGTTAATACAACGACTGATGTATCAATATCACCTGCTTCTCCTATTTCAGGGTTAACCATGCAACTTCCATAAGCGGTAATGGTTGTTGGCTCTGCATTCATTAAATAACGGACCATATCAAAATCATGAATCGTCATGTCTCGGTACATACCACCTGAGGTTTTAGCATATTCTGCTGGTGGCGCAGCTGGGTCGCGTGAGGTAATAATGAGAGATTCAATCTGGCCAATTGCTTGGTTATTTAAGCGTGTTTTAAGTTCGTTGAAATGTGTATCGTAACGTCGGTTAAAGGCAATAAATAAGGTCGTATCGTTGTCTTCGACTACTTTCAAACATTGGCGTACTTTCGCTAAATCCAGGTCGATAGGTTTTTCACAAAAAATAGCTTTACCATGTTGTGATGCCATTTCGATAAAGTTAACGTGTGTGTCTGTCGCGGAACAAATACAAATAGCATCAATGTTGGGGTCTTGCATCGCTTCTTCTACTGTTTGTATTTTCGCATTATATTTTTTTGCTAACTCTTCGCGGCCGGCTTTGTAGGGGTCTATAATGGAATAAACATTAGTTTGTGCGTGGTCATGTATATTTTGTCCATGAATACGACCAATTCTTCCTACGCCAAACAGTGCAATATTAAACATATAGTGTTCCTCTGAGGTGAGTATTGTGTTTATAAAACTATTGTTTCTTGATGTTTTCTACTATTAATGCTGTTCCTTGCCCACCACCAATACATAAGGTGGCTAGTCCGTAACGTGCATTTCTTTTATCTAGCTCATGTAATAGGGTGACCAGAATACGCGCACCTGATGCACCAATAGGGTGTCCAAGTGAAATAGCCCCCCCATTTACATTAGTTTTATTAAGGTCGAGTTCTAAACCCTCTATTACCGAAAGAGCCTGAGCAGCAAAAGCTTCGTTTGCCTCTGTTAAATCAATATCTTTGATGGTTAGATTCGCTTTTGATAATGCTTTTTTTGTCGCAGGCACTGGGCCAAACCCCATGAGATTAGGGTCTACCCCTGCGCTTGCATGAGATACAATTTTGGCTAATGGTGTTAACCCTAAGGCTTTTGCTTTTTCTGAACTCATTAGTACTAATGCACTTGCGCCATCATTAATACCAGACGCATTACCTGCAGTAACAGTACCTTCTTTTTTGAAAGCCGGTCTTAACCGTTTTAAACTGTCAATATTTGTATTGGCTCTTGGAAATTCATCTTTATCACAAATGATATCGCCTTGGCGTGTTGTAATAATGTGAGGGGTTATCTCATTATCAAATTTACCTGTGGTAATTGCTGTCTGGGTACGTTGCTGTGATTGTAAAGCGTAATTATCTTGTACCTCACGTGTTAAATCATACTTTTCAGCCAAATTTTCAGCGGTAATACCCATGTGAACATCTGTAAAGGCATCGGTTAACCCATCAGATAAGATAGTGTCAATAATTTGGTTGTTTCCAAATGGCTTACCGTTTCTATGCTGCTCAATGATATGAGCTGCATTAGACATACTTTCTGTACCTCCGACGATAACAATATCTGACTCATCGGTTTGAATAGCTTGAGCACCTAATATGACAGCTTTTAATCCTGAACCACATACTTTAGATATGGTGTATGCAGTGCTTTCTTGAGGGATACCTGCTTTAATTTGAATTTGCCTTGCTATATTTTGACCATGACCTGCTGCTAATACATTACCTAGTATTACCTGTTCAACTTGGTTTGGCTCTATACCGGCCTTTTTAACCGCACTTTTAACGGCCGTTACACCTAGTTCGACAGCACTTACATCGGCAAACATGCCTGAAAATGAACCTATTGCGGTTCTAACAGCACTTACAATAACAACGTCTTTCATATCAACCTCTTTATTTACCTACCGGCCATAATATTTAAAATTTTCAACTGATTTGTTATTAAAAATAATTTTCATTTCCTGTGCTTTTTAAATGGAAAAATATTTTTAGAAATAGTGTTTGTCGATATTATTGTTTATTTTTAAAAACTGCTATTCGTTTAAATAATCTTTTACTTGAAATGTTAAGCGTATCACTACTACCTAAGCTTACTCTAATATCTTAATTTTAACTCATTGTTTTATATTGATTATATTTTTTTATTTAAAACGGTGGATATAAGAGGTCGATCATAAAAATTTAAATTAACAATTATTTTTCTAAAATTGTTGATAGAGCGCCAATTAAGGGTGAAAAAATATTTTCATTTTAAATTTATTGGCGTATATTCGATTCGTATAGCGTCAAATCAATACTTATTACAATTTAGTGTTTGTACCTAAAGTCAACTTGTTGTTACCAATAATTCGGAGATAGAGATGAGTCAAGTTCAATATGGAATTAGCCCTTTAACATGGACCAATGATGATATGCCTGAACTCGGTGGTGATATTCCATTGGATCAATGTTTAAGTGAAATGGCAGAAGCCGGTTTTACTGGTACTGAATTAGGGACTAAATACCCTAGAGAGCCAGAGGTATTAGTTCCTTTACTTAAAAGCCATGGGTTGGTATTAGCGTCAGGTTGGTTTAGCGGTAATTTAATGGTGTGTAGTGCAGAACAAGAAATTGCCAATATGCAAGATCACATTAAATTATTAAAAGCTGCTGGCTGTAAAGCAATGGTATACGGTGAAGTTAGTAATTCTGTACATGGAGATATTAATACAGCTTTATCGAAACGTGTCATCTTGACGGAAAGCGAATGGAAAGAATACGGTAAGAAAATTAGCATTGTTGCAGATCATTTATTACATGAACATGGCATTAAATTATCATTTCATCACCATGTTGGAACTATTTGTGAAACAGAGGCTGATATTGACATGTTAATGGACGTAACTGGTCCATCTGTATTTTTAACTTTGGATACCGGACACATTACTTATGGTGGTGGTAATCCAGTAAGTGTAATTAGTCGTTGGGGTGATCGCATTGGTCATATGCATTTTAAAGATCTTCGCTTAGAAGTAATGGAAGCAGCGCGTAGCGCAGATAAATCTTTCTTAAATGCAGTGTTGGACGGCGTATTCACGGTACCTGGCACTGGAGATGTTAATTATGATGATGTTTTCGGTGCGTTGAAAGCAAGAAATTATGAAGGATGGTTATTGGTTGAAGCAGAACAAGATCCTGCAAAGGCAAACCCACTTACTTTTGCCAAAACTGCTTATCAAAATATTTCTGGTTATGCAGAGAAGTTTGGTCTGTAAGCTTTGAGTTAAAGATCTAAATTCTTATTGTTTTTTGTTTTATGAATGGTGTGTAAGCGATGTTTAATGAAGAGAGTCATTTAAAACAACCTATTCGTTGGGGCATGGTAGGCGGAGGGCGTGGTAGTCAGATCGGTTATTCACATCGAAATGCTGCGTTACGCGATGGGTTATTTACATTAGTTGCCAGTGCCTTCGATTTAAATGCACAAAGGGGACGTGATTTTTCGATTAATTTAGGCGTCGATGAAAACCGTTCTTATGCTACTTATCAAGAGATGTTTGCTCAAGAAAAACTTCGAGAAGATGGTATTCAAGCTGTCTCTATTGCGACACCAAACAGTACTCATTTTGAAATATGCAAAGCAGCTTTAGAAGCTGGCTTACATGTTATTTGTGAAAAACCGTTAACCTTTACGGTAAGTGAGGCATATCAACTAAAAGCATTAGCGCATCAAAAGAATAAGCTAATTGGTGTGATGTATGGTTACTCAGGCTTCCCTATGATTCATCAAGCTCGTGAAATGGTACGTCGTGGTGACTTAGGAGATATTCGTGTTGTTAACGCACAGTTCGCACACGGTTTCCATAATGAAGAATATGAGAAAAATGACCCTAGTTTGAAATGGCGTGTTACTCCCGCTGCTTCTGGCCCAACTTATGTTATTGGGGATATCGGCACGCATGCTTATTTTCTTTGTGAAATGATCACCGAGCTAGAGGTCGAAAGTCTTTGTTGTATGCGCCAAAGCTTTATTGAATCACGCGCTCCATTGGAAGATAACGCTCATATTATGTTGAAATTTAAAGGGGGGGCGGTTGGAACTTTGTGGGCTTCTGCGGTTAATGCTGGTTCTATGCATCAACAGAAAATTCGCATTGTTGGAGAAAAAGCGTCGATCGAATGGTGGGATGAATTTCCTAATCAACTTCGTTATGAAATTCAGGGTGAAGCTCCGCGTATTTTAGAACGTGGTATGAGTTATTTATATCAGGATGATCAAGGGGTTTCGTGTAATCGAATCGGTGGTGGTCATGCTGAAGGGTATTTTGAGTCTTGGGCTAATTTATACGCTCGTTTTGCTCATGCCTTCGACGCATCTGATAAAGGGGATAAAGTCACTCTTGAGCGAATTTGGTTTCCTAGTGTGGATGCCGGAATTGAAGGTACTCGGTTATGTGAGAAATGCGTTGAATCTGCTGATAATGGCGCTCAATGGGTTAATTACAAAGATGAAGGAATAAATAATGGCACAAGTTAATTTTAAAGAAGGCAGAGAGTTAGATGCAATTGTATTAGGCCGAGCAGGTGTTGATTTATATGCGCGTGAAGCGAACACTGACATTGCAGATATTTCTGGATTCGACAAATATGTCGGTGGCTCTGCTGCAAATATTGCTGTTGCAATTAATCGTTTGGGTGGAAGCGTTGGTTTTATTGGCGCTGTTGCAGATGATGCTTTTGGGCGTTATGTGCAAGGTTATATGGAGCAACAAGGTATAAACCTTGATGGGATGATGGTTGATAACAGTGGTTCGCGTACCTCCGTGGCCTTTACTGAAATGAAAGCATCCGATTGCGATGTATTAATCTATCGAAATAATGCTTCTGATTTAACTTTAAAAACAGAACAAATAAAACCTACTTACCTGCAAAAGAGTAAGACTTTAATTGTTACTGGGACTGCTTTATCTGCTAGCCCAAGTAGAGAAGCAACCTTATTGGCGATGCAACATGCACGTCGTGTTGGAACCGTTGTTGTATTAGATGTCGATTACCGCCCTAAAACATGGCGTACAGATGTGGATGCATCAATTTACTACGGTATTGCGGCGAACCTATCTGACATTGTGATTGGCAATCGAGAAGAATTCGACATGATGGAAACAGTGATTGCTCCAGGTAATCAAAATGATGATGAAACAGCAGACCGCTTTCTTAAAGGTCAAACAAAAATTGTGATTATTAAAGCCGGAGAATTAGGTTCTCGTGTCTACTGTAAGGATGGTCATCAATTTGAACAGGGTATCTATAAAGTTAAGGCTAAAAAACCTTTCGGATCCGGTGACTCTTTTGCTGGGGCTTTAATTTGGACACTTACTCATGGTGGATCATTGGAGCAAGCCGTCAGTAATGGTTCAGCTGCTGCGGCGATCAATGTAAGTGGTACAAGTTGTACTGAAGCTATGCCAAGCAGAGAAGAGCTCGAAACATTTATTACTAAATTTGAACAGGCTGAACGATAAGCCTTGCTGTACTTTACGACTCTTTTTAATGACTCAATTTAACTAATTAGGATATGACTATGGGAAAGCACATCGCACCTTTTGACAATAAAAATCAACCTATCATTGACGTAAACGATGAGACGACACCGTTATGTTTTTTTAATCCTGTTAAATTAAAAAAAGGAGAAACTTTTTCTCATCAGATTGCAGGGTATGAAAGTGTCATTGTTCTAGGTGGCGGGACTTGTTCTGTGACTGTTGGTGGAGAAACTTTTTCCAGTATTGGTAAACGCGCCACTATATGGGATGGAGATCCTGAATCTGTTTATGTTCCTGTTGGCATGCTTGCCGAGATTATTTGTGAAACTGACGAAGCTAATTTAATGATAGCAGGCGGTCTTTATGATGAAGTATTAACTCCATTCGCAGTGACTACCGTCGATAAAATTCAGTATGGCTCTGATGATACTAAAACACACCGTAAAATTAAGCATGTGCTAGGACAAGCTAATGCAGATAAACGTGGTCGTTTGTTAGTGAGTGAATTATTCACTGTAGGGGCTGGTGGTTGGTCGGGCTTTCCTGCACACAAACATGACTGTGATCGCGGTTCATTAGAAACTAATTACGAAGAAGTTTATCAATTTCAATTTAATCCTGGGCAAGGCTTTGGGGCTCAATTTCTTTATGAGCATGAAGATGATTGTGGGCCTGTGTATCACGTTAAATCAGGTAGTGTGATCGCTATTGATAAAGGGTATCACCCGAGTGTAGCTGCCCCTGGTTATGAGATGTATTACTTTACCGTGATTGTTGGAAAAACGTCTAAATCTCTTGTTCAACATTTCGACCCCCATCATGAATACCAAGTGCATACGATCCCTGGGATCAAAGACATGATTAATAAATTTAAATAAAAGGAATCTATTATGCTGGTGAATTTGAATGATGTATTACCACAGGCGGCTGTGAGTGATTATGCGGTACCCTGTTTTAACGTTTTTGGTTATGAAGATGCAAGAGCAGTTGTTGATGCTGCGGAAACTGTTCAAAAGCCTGTGATTTTGGCTTGTAATAAAGACGTAATCGACTTTTACGGACCTGTTGTGGCTGCAACCATGTTCAATGAGTTAGCTAAAAATAGTTCTCAAAAAGTCGTACTTCATTTGGATCATACCTATGAAGAATATATTGTTTATCAGGCCATTAAAGCTGGTTTTAGCTCTGTTATGTTTGACGGCTCTCAGTTATCTTTAGCCGATAACATTGCAAGAACAAAAAAAGTCGCTGAAGTCGCTCATGCTTGTGGGGTCAGTGTGGAAGGCGAAATAGGATCTGTACCTTATCAAGAAGGACGAGACCATATTAAAACGATTGATACCAGCCCACTTGAAGCACAGCAATATGCAGAGCAAAGTAATTTAGATTGTATCGCCTTATCTGTTGGTAATGTACATAGGTTAACAGAACCAACGAGCATTATTGATTTTGAACTGCTCAAGCAGATAGAAGCCCTAGTCACAAAGCCTTTAGTGATTCATGGCACTAGTGGCATTAGAGATGAAGATATTATTAAATTAAAGAAAACAAAGGTCTCAAAGTTTAATATCGGGACTTGTTTGAGGCAGGCCTTAGGCCATAATTTACGTGATTATATGAATACAGAGAAGGATAAGTTTGATCGTCTTTACTTTATGAAAAAGGCGATGCCTCATGTTAGAGAGGAAGCGATTAGATGCTTTAAATTATTGTCCTAACTGCTTAAATTCTATATTCTTTAATGGTTGACACCTAAGGATCCACTTAGGTGTTTTTTTAAGAGTAAACATAATGCCCAATGATATTGAAGTTGCTACTACACTAGATAAATTTAAAGATATACTCGCCGAACGTTACGACACGTTAAGTAATCGACTTAAACAAGTTGCTGATTTTATTAGTGAAGAACCCATGGTTGTTGCTTTTGAAACTATGTCGGTTATTTCTGTTAAAGCAGGGGTGCCAATTTCAACATTAAGCCGTTTTGCTAATACCTTTGGTTTTGATGGTTTTAGTAAAATGCAAGTTTTATTCAGTGATCAGTACTTCCACAAGCCTCGTGATTATAAAGAGCGGATTAAAAGAGCAAAAAGCGAAGGCATATCTCAAATTGAATCGATTCAAGATATTTTTGAAAATTTAGGCGAGTCCAATATCAAAGCAATGGAAGATCTTTTGGTTGGTATCCCATCTTCTAAATTGGAAGATGCGATTGCTCTGCTATCATCTGCGAACACTATTTATGTTCAAGGAGTGAGGAGAGCTTATCCAGTCGCTAGTTATCTTTGGTATATGTTGCTTAAAGGTGATTCTAGTACTGTATTGGTCGATGGTGCGGGTGGAATGCGGTCACCTATGTTAAAGCAAATTAAAAAAGAGGATGTTTTATTTATTACCACATTTAAACCTCATGCCCAAGAGTCTATCGCTGCTATAGAGCGTGCGCGTGAAGTGGGGGCAAAAATAGTTGCTATCACAGACAGCCAAATGAGTGAACATGGTCGACAAGCTGATATTTGTTTTGAAATTATCGAGAATGATGTGATGGAATTTCGTTCTTTAACCAGTGCAATGTTTATTGCTCAAACACTTGCCGTAGGTTTAATGCTGTAACCATAATCCTTAGTTTACTATTACGCGGTGTAAAATTTTATTTCACCGTTGTAATCTTCAGTTAGTCATTCATTTTTATTCTTGGTTATCATCAATCTACTCATACTGTCTATTACATTGAGATTAATAACAATTAACCTTTTTCTATATGAGATGCTGAATTTTAATCTCTCCTTTCTTTTTGGAAAAAAAATTTTATTATTTAGATGTTTATTGTTTATATATCCCCGTTACTCTCTTTTTCTATTCTATGTTATTTATTGATTTTTATGTGGTTTCAATATTTATTATTATTAGTTAAATACATGGAAACAAATAAATTCCTTTTAAAACAGTGTCTTGATGTGGTGTTTTTTTTGATGTTTATTATTTTATGATATGTGTAACACTTTTGATCTAAATGGCTGTCATTAAACTTCCTTCATTAATATGATGAAAATCTAAATGAAATTTTTTTTCTATTTTAATTGGTTTATTTTCTGCTTATATCGTTTTTAAGTGGTTTATCATGACTTTGGAGTAAAAACATGAATACCTTTCGATTAACTACAGGGCAAGCATTAGTCAAATTTTTAAATCAACAATATGTTGAAGTAGATGGGCGAGAGGAAAAATTTGTACATGGTGTTTTTACTATTTTCGGGCATGGTAACGTATTGGGCTTAGGGCAAGCATTAGAACAAGATCCTGGTGAATTGATTGTGCATCAAGGTTGTAATGAGCAAGGTATGGCTCAAATAGCGGTTGGCTTTGCTAAGCAAAATAAAAGAAAGAAAATATATGCTGTAAGTGCTTCCGTAGGGCCTGGCTGTGCAAATATGATCACTGCCGCTGCGACAGCCACTGCCAATAGAATTCCAGTTTTATTATTGCCGAGTGATGTATATGCTTCACGTCAACCAGATCCTGTTATTCAACAAATTGAACAATTTCATGACTATTCCATTTCTACGAATGATGCATTTCGACCTGTCTCTAAATATTTTGATCGTGTAATACGACCAGAACAACTAATGGTTGCGATGATCAATGCTATGCGAGTTTTAACAGACCCTGCAGATACTGGTGCTGTAACTATTTCATTACCTCAAGACGTGCAGGGGGAAGCGTATGACTTTCCTGAACATTTCTTTCAAAAACGAGTGCATCGAATTGAACGTCGTCCAGCTTCTGAAGCAATGATTGAAGATGCTGTTGCTGCAATTAAAGATAAGAAAAAACCTTTACTCATTTGTGGCGGTGGAGTTCGTTATTCTGAGGCTCATGATACTTTTAAAGCATTTGCTGAAAAGTTTAATATTCCATTTGGAGAAACTCAAGCAGGTAAAAGTGCTGTTCCTTTTGACCATGAATTGAATTGTGGTGGTATAGGTGCGACTGGGACTTATTCTGCTAATATTTTAGCAAAAGAGGCTGATGTTATTATTGGGGTGGGTACTCGAATGACGGATTTTACCACAGCTTCTAAATCTCAATACCAGCATGAGGATGTTACATTTGTAAATATCAATGTAACTAGCTTTGATGCTTATAAATTAGATGGTATTCGAGTAGTTGCAGATGCAAAATCTGCACTAACGGCATTATCAGAGGCATTGGAAAAAGAAGGGTATTGCTCTAATTATACGACAGAAATTGAAAATGCCCGTAGCCAATGGGCAAAAGAATTAGTGCGTCTTGATAATGTAAAATACGAGAATGAAAATTTTTCTTCCGAAGTATCTGGTCATATCTCTAATACAGTACTTGATGAGTATGCTGAAGTATTACAGTCTACTTTATTACAAACAAGGGTTTTAGGCATGCTTAACAGTGAATTAAGTGATGATGCTATTGTTGTTGGAGCAGCAGGATCTTTACCTGCTGATTTACAGCGAGTATGGAGACCTAAGCAAAAAGATACTTACCATATGGAATTTGGTTATTCTTGTATGGGTTATGAAGTTGCTGCTGCTATAGGAGCAAAGATTGCTTGTCCAGAACAACCTGTTTATGCATTGTTGGGCGATGGTTCTTATATGATGCTTCACTCAGAACTACAGACTGCTATTCAAGAAGGCATTAAAATTAATATTATTTTATTAGATAATATGAGTTTTGGGTGTATTAATAATTTGCAAATGGATAATGGAATGGGCAGTTTTGGTACTGAAAATCGCTATAGAGATCCTAAAACGGGTAAGTTAACAGGACGCTCTGTGCCCGTTGATTTTGCTAAAAATGCTGAAAGTTATGGTTGTGTTACTTATACGGTTCGTAATGAAAAAGAGTTACTTTTCGCATTAAAAGAATCAGAAAAACAAACAGTTTCTACGTTAATTGATATTAAAGTATTACCTAAAAGTATGACTCACGGGTATGAATCCTGGTGGCGATGCGGTATAGCTGCTGTAGCTGATAAACCTGAAATAGAAAAAGCAGCTAATAAAATGAATACCATTGCAGCAGGTGTTCGACAGTACTAATTCTTTATGAAAACTTAGTATTGTGAGGCTCTATTTAATAGGGCCTTTTTTATATGCCTCATTAAATATTCATGTTATTTATTAACGTTTATGTTGTTGTTGCCGATAAGCTTGTTATTAAGATATTTTATTGTGTAATTCGTAATAACTGATCCAAACTATGATCAACGGATCGATACTATTCAAAAATCATTAATACTTTAGCGACTCATTATTTTACAAGTTCTTTGCTATGTTAGGTTTTTAATTGATATTTAGTTACCGAAAAGTTAACAGTTATTTCTTCTCTTAATAAGGTATTATTTTATGATTAACTCTGTATTTTTAAGGAAGTAACATGACCGTTTCTGTTTTAATTTGTGATGATTCAAATATTGCTAGAAAACAATTAAGAAAAGCACTTCCTGAGCAATGGAAAGAAAGTGCGCTGTTAGTCAATAATGGAGAAGAAGCACTTGAAGCATTGCAAATGGGTAATTTTGACCTATTATTTTTAGATTTAACAATGCCTGTAATGGATGGTTTTCAGGTTTTAGAAAATATTAAAGAGCAAGGCATAAAAATTAAAACAATTGTTGTTTCTGCGGATTTACAGATTGAAGCCAGAAATAAAGTAGCTGAAGATGGAGCGATTGATTTTATTAGAAAGCCTGTTTCTACATCAGCATTAACAGATGTATTAAATACACATGGATTATTATGATTGATAGCCTGAATTTCAACGAGGATCAACGCGATTATTTACAAGAAATTTGTAATATCG
Organism: Psychromonas arctica; assembly: GCF_036697365.1. Classification (GTDB taxonomy): domain Bacteria; phylum Pseudomonadota; class Gammaproteobacteria; order Enterobacterales; family Psychromonadaceae; genus Psychromonas; species Psychromonas arctica_A. The sequence goes on along the minus strand of NZ_JBAHZA010000007.1, from coordinate 11,770 downwards.
GTATGGGCCAAGCCGGTGAATCGTTATCGATGCTATTTGAGCAGTATGTAACATTATCTGTTCCAGCGATTGAAATTATTAACGCGCGAGAACTGACTCCTGTATTACGTCGCTTAATTCCTGCTGAAACGATTTCTGTTGTTAGTCAGGGCTTTTATACTCATGTTACTAATCCTAAGTTTTGTGGTGAATCATTAACAATCTTTAGTGATACCAGTTTTGATAGTCTTGCTCAATTGCTGTCTTTTGATGAAGAGATGACACCTGAATTTGAGCAGGAGATTTTATTAGAAATCTCCAATATTATAAATGGTGCATGTTTAAGTGGTATTGCTGAACAATTATCTGAACGTTTCTTCAATACACCTCCTTCTATTATTGGTCAATCTATACCTGTTGATAGCTTATTGTCTCAGCAAGAAATTCGGTGGGATCATGCACTATCAATAAAAATAGAATATAAAGTTGATAAGCACTCCTTTCAATGTGACTTATTACTATTGTTACCTGATAGTTCTATTAAATATTTACAAAGTATTTTAGATAAATTACTGGATGAGTTTTAAATCTAATGTCTAATAAATTTGCTTACGCTCAGAATGTTATTGATTACCTTGATAATGGTCTTTTCATTGTTGATAAGAATTTTAATGTTCAGCTATGGAATAAGTTTATGGAAGTACACAGTGATTTTTCCGAAAATGAAATCATTGGTAAAAACTTTTTTGAGTGTTTTAAAAATATTCCGCAAAAATGGCTTGAAAGAAAGATAAATAGTGTCTTTTTACTTAATCATGAATCTTATACTTCATGGGAACAGCGCCCTTATTTATTGCAGTTTTCCCATGGCCGTTCTGTAACCGGTCATTTAGGCTTTATGTATCAAAATTGTAACTTTACACCTATTTGTAATCAAGATAATGAAGTTGAATACGTTTGTATTACCATTAAAGATATGACAGATATCGCTATCTCTACTATGCAATTAAAAGAAGCTTGTACTGAATTAGAGCGTATCAGTAGTATTGATGGCTTAACTCAGTTATATAATCGAGCTCATTGGGAAAAAGCATTTGCAAATGAAGTCGAAAGAATAGATAGATATGGCGGTAAGGTTTCACTAATTATTTTTGATATGGACTATTTTAAAAGTATTAATGATAACAATGGACACTTATTTGGTGACCAAGTACTAAAAGAAGTCGCTAATAGATGTAAGAATGTGTTGCGTTCCGTCGATGTTATTGGGCGTTACGGTGGAGAAGAGTTTGTCGTTTTCCTACCTGAAACTAATATTCAAGAAACCGCTTTAGTTGCTGAAAAACTCAGAAAAAACATATGTGACACACCAGTATATTATGAGGATATAACGTTACCTATTTCTATTAGTGCTGGTTTTACTACTTCAGCAGTTGAATGCAATGACTTTGAAAAATTACTCCGTCAAGCTGATATTGCGTTGTATCAAGCAAAAGCGAGAGGGAGAAATCAATGCGTAAATTATCTAAAGCTACCTGTAGAAGAGCCTAAAGAATAACTGGAATGTACTGTAGATGAATAATAGTGATAGATAAATGAATTAATCCTTGCTGATCACATAATCTAAACCTTGCGTCTTAGCTTGATACATTGCTATATCTGCAAAAGATAATAACCCCTCAGCATCACACTTCATCTCTTTAGTAAGAAATGCAATGCCTGTACTGACACCTAAAGATAATATATGCCCATCATGATGGATAGGCTTTTCTACTGCACCTTTAATTTTTTCTGCTATTTTGATTAAAGAGTTTATATTTGTGTAATCTTCAATAATAAAAATAAATTCATCACCTCCTACACGATAGGCACTATCACGTTGACGTAATGAAGTCAGAATACGCGCTCCAATAGTTTTTAATGCGGTATCACCGGCTGCATGTCCAAAGTTATCATTGATGTATTTAAAGCGATCTAAGTCAGCCATTAACACCGCAAAATGATGACCTTTTCTTTTGGCATGCTCGAATCGAATACTTAGTAATTCTTCTAATTTAGTGCGATTATGAAATCCTGTTAGTGGATCGGTTCGTGCAAGACTATATAAACGTTTGTTTGCTTTATTAAGTGACTTTGTTCTGGACTCAACACGTTCTTCTAGTTCGTTGGTGAGTTTTCGTAATTCTAAATGTGAATCAGCTAATGAGTTTTGGCTGTTAGAAAGGCGACTCATCATGGCATTAAAGGTAATTGCCACTGTGCTTAATTCATCTTTTCTTTTCAATAGATCCCATTGTGCTCCTTGCTGAGAATCTAAGTCTATACTTCTAATATGACTAATTAATGACTTAATCGGTTTGCCTAAATTATTACGTAAGAAATGAATAACTAAACCAACTCCTATCAAAATGATTAAAGCTGCATAGATGAGCATTTTTATAAGAAAATCAGCAAGCTTGGACTCAAGTAAGTGTTGGTCTATTGTTGCTATGATGTAGTGTTGCTGTTGAGTAGCAGGCGGTAAAGGCTTTTTGATTAAATATTGGTTATCTTGTGGAATAAAATGTTCAGGTTTTGATAAGGTGCTTTTTTGGTTGTCTAAAGGAGTTGATTGAAAGAGAATTTTACCGTTCTCATTAATTAATGCTGCGTAGGTGAGACCTTCCGTACTATCCACTAATTTTTGGCATAGTGCGTCATAACCAAAAAATTCATTAGGTAATAAACCAAGTTGTAGTAAGCGTTCTGTTTTATAAATAAGTTCTTGTACGGCAACATCACCTCGTTGAATAAATAAATTCTTGTTAGTGTTATACACTTCTAATGTAAATATAAATAAAATAATTGAAGTAATTAGAATCAAACTTACTGTAAACAAGGTTGCTATTTTACTAGTCAGTGAAATTGGCATTATTCGCTCCAATCGTACTGTTTCTTGGTTTTTATATTGAGGAAAATTTGTACATCAATATTCATTCCCAATGCTTTAGCCCGTGCAAGGCTAATCATTGGCTCACCTTTTTCAGTAGAATTAATGGGAATATCGCTTGGAGCTACGCCATCAATTAATATTTTCCTTGCCATTTCTCCTGCAATATAACCTTGCTGATAAGCTGAAATTGCTACTGCGACTAACGTGCCTGAGTCAACTCGAGACTCCCAAAATGAAAAGTCAGGGAGTTTACTATTTTCTGCGGTCCACCTTAAAATCTCTTTGAAATCGATGTTCCTATTACTTTCATCCTTAATATTAAAAACACCTAACAAAGCAACGGCATCAACTTTAGTTTGTAATGACTTCATTATGTCTTTGTAATTGGTAAAGGTGTCCGCAACGTACCATTGTGTCACTTCAATATCAGGGACTTCTTTTATCTTTTCTTTTATTCGTTTAACAACACCAGCCCACATGGGGTCGGAGTCAACAATCACTGCAATGTGCTTTATATCTTTTTTAATCGTTCGGAGTAAGTTTATTGCTGGGATAAAATGTTCATATTCCATAACTCCTGTCGCATTGCTTGAGTTTGAAAAATGGTAGATGGAGGGATCTCGGTTAACTGCACTGAAGACAATCGGTAAAGTAGTATTAACATAATCCATCGCAACATATTTTTGTGCATTATCGTCGTTCGTATAAAGTAAGTCAGGTTGCCATTGGTCAATTAAATTTTTTGCTATCATTGCTTTTTGCTGGATAAGAGTAGGATCACTGATTCGTTTAGTATCTAATTCGACGATTTTATATTCTACATTACTAAGTGATAGGCCATCTTTAAAGCCTTGCAGTTGGCTGGAATTCCATTCCCATGACATATGGTAACTAGGGACGTGTAAAATCCGTAATGATTGTTGTTCATTAGCAAGTATGTGGGTAGTAAGGTTTAAAAAGATAATATAAAAAACGATAGCAAATCGAAAAAACATATCCATGACCCTCATTATCAAATTGAAGCGAGCATTTAATCAATAGTATTTTTTAGTGGCTAGCGTTGTTAATTATAATCCGAATAGGTCAAATTAACTAAAAAAAACATTATCAGTATCTCAATATAAGAAATAATACAGGTTTTTCAGTGATTGTTAACTCAAGTTATATTTAAGTCATAAAAATATTCAAAAGTGAGTATTTGATCTTATTTTACAACTACAATCTTTCTCATTGTTTTGAAGGAGTAGGTTGGTTTGTAATTGTTTGTTAATTATTTAGTGTTGAAGGCATCAAGGGAACTTTATTCAAAAGCCCCTTAATAATACCAATCACACTCATTAATTAATCTGTTATATTTATTAAAACAGCTTATTTCTTTGTTATAATTTCCCTTAACTCACTGAAGACTATTAACGAAGTTAATCCTCGAAATATTTATATTACGTCTTGAACTCAGTCATTTTCGGTATAAAAATTTAGAGCACATTATTTAATGTAATTAGTATAAATATTGAAATTATAACAATGTGCTGATTGCCCAAATTGCAGCTATGGCGATAGTAATAAAAATCATCGCTTTAGTTTTGTGTTTTTTAATCAATTGTTCAGCTTGGTTTCCTGCATAGTAAACAATAATTGCTAATCCAAAGTAGCGTATTGATCGTGCAATAGTGGCTGCAAATAAGAATAGCAGTAATGAGTATTTAGTTGCACCTGCAGCGAGCATTGCGATTTGAAAAGGGATGGGGATAATACCTAAGGTTATAACAAACCAAAAACCTTGAGCTTGCATTTTTTGCCTTACCATTTCAAATTGCTCTGGTGTTGAAAGTGTATTGATTACCCAGTCTCCAACTGCGTCAAATAAATAATACCCTAATGTGTAACCAAAAAGAGCGCCTATTAAACAGCCAATAGTTGCCATCAATGCGATAATCCATAGTTTTTCTCTACGAGCTTGCATTAAAGGAACTAAGATTGCTTCTAGTGGAATAGGGACAATTACTGATTCCAAAAATGAAGCAATGGTTATTCCACTAAGCATATGTTTTGAGTCGATAAACTTCCGAGTTCTTTGTTTTAAATTAATTTTGGTTGGCATAAGGATCTCTTGGTCGATATTTATATAACTAGTTGGTCTCTTAAATTCAGAGCTCTATATACTTAAGACAAGTTTTATGCCAAAAATTAAATCATTGTTAATAAAGGTATAATTAAGTTTTATCTATTTTGATAGTGTAATTATTACAGAGTTAATGCCCGCTTTACTCTCTTTTTAAGCATGGTTATTTTATGTCGGATCGTAGATGAGCTCACTTAATAACGGAAAGTGATCTGATCCGATTGAAGGCATTCTTTCTATTTTACTTAAAGTGAAGTGCTCACTATGGAAAATGTGATCTAATGGCCAGCGTAAAATTGGATAATCCGAGTGGAAAGTATTAAACATTCCTCTACCTATTCTTGGATCTTTTAAACCACTTATTTCTCTAAAAGCTCTAGTTGTTGGTGACCAAGCTACGTCATTTAAATCTCCGGTTACTATTGTTGCTTCCGTAGAGGCTTTATTTTGTTCTGCTATCTGTTTTGCTATTAACAACAGTTCTTTATCTCTAGGAGTAGAGGTGTCGTTTTCAGTAGGGCTAGGTGGTGCTGGATGAAGAAAGTGACATTTAATTTTAGTGTTTTCATTGATTACTAAATAACAATGAATAGAAGGAATATCTTTTTCAATTAACTCCAATACTTGGATATCTTCTAAAGCATATTTACTGTAAAGGTGCATGCCATATAAGTTATCGAGTGGGTGGTTGACCCTATATGGATAATCTTTATGTATCGATGTTAATTGAGATTCCCACCAAAGATCTGTTTCCAATGTTACTAAGACATCAGGTTGATGATGATTAACAAGGTGAATTAATTTATCTACTTGTCGGTTCGGCATTAACACATTACTTGTCATTATTTTAATTGATGACTGACCTTGAGTTTTTACGCTCTCAAGAACCTGTTTATTACACAGTCTTGTATAAGGAAATATCCACATTAATTGATAGCTGGATAGTAATGCATTAATGATAAATAAGGTCAAACACATAATTGGTGAATCGATAAAACTGCTAGCAAACATTAATACCAGAGTAATCACTGCTATTTGTACTCTTGGAAACTCCCAAACTCTTGATATCCAGTGATTTGAGGGGGAAAAAGGTGCGAAAGTAACAAACATCATGATACTTGTTATTAGCAATATAGTGATTTCGAACATTTGTTATTCCTAGTGATAGTGTCAACTTTTAATTTATACCAATCATACTGAATAAGTATTCTAAGTTTTGCTTTTAATAGTTAATCAGAGTTAAAGATAAATACAAGAGATTCATATAATTAGATAATTAAACACATTACCCAACACTTTCACCAAGGTGTTTTATTTATTTTAAATTCACAATTTTTATGACTTTAAAACACTAAAATACTTTAATCTAGCCTGAATAATCAGAAGCCTCGATTATTAATGATTACCGCAATGATTTTGATCAACTCTCATCGCAAATATAATTTTTAAAGTGCTAAGTACCTCTATTTTTCATACTACAAATCTATCAGAATTAGTGATTTTAACTATACTTTGTGAGTAGTTTTATCTTTTTTAATTAAAATTATGTATAGTGATTATGAATTTTAGATCAAATATTTTTTATTTGAGATTCTTTTTCATTAATGAGGATATTTATGAAAAAAAATAACAAGCCACTAATATGTATTTTATTATGCTCATTTTTGTTAATTGGTTGTGCTTCTGAACAACGTTATCTTGTTGGGCCTGCTGAAGATTCAGAGGTTTCACTCGCCCCTTTTGAATCAGATAAAGTTCAGGTTTTGTTTTATTTTGAAAAAGATAATTCTGTTAAAAAACAATCGATTTTAGTGCACTCAGAAACACGCTTATTAGGTGCGTTATTGAATGAGTTATATTTTTCTTCTGCTTTCTGTGTAGGTGAGGAAGTGATCCGTTTTGAAAAAAGAGAAAAAGGTTTTCATGCTCAAGATACGATCACTAATACTCATTATGCGAACTTTAAAATACAAAAAGAGCAGCCTCTTTATATAGGGGTTGTAGTACATGAAGACGGGAGTATTGATACTGATATCACTACTAAAGAAGATGCTGAAAAAGTCGTTGGAAAAATTGTAAATAGGACATTTTTAGTTAATCGAAAAGTTGAAGAGTGTGACCCGCCAATAGCTGAAGCGACTCCTCCCCAAAAAGATGTAATTTTAAAAAATATTGAGTTATCTGCTGATGCATTATTTGATTTTGATAGTGCGACTTTAAATAAACAGTTAATAAAAAAGAATATGAGCCACATCTTAGAGCAAGTAAATCGTTCTGATATCTCTGTTACCCGCATAGTGGTGAGTGGGCATAGTGACCGCTTAGGGAAGGCCGGTTACAACCAAAGACTTTCTGAAGAAAGAGCTCAGGCTGTTGTTAATTATTTGATTTTCGAAGAGGTCAGAGTTCCAATCGAATCGATCGGCTATGGAAGTCGACTACCCATTACAGATTCTGAATGTTCAAGCCAATTATCTCAAAAATCATTAATTGACTGTTTACAACCCGATCGACGCGTGAGTGTTGAGTTATGGGGTAATTATGAAGAAAAATCGACTTTAAGTATAAAAAAATAAACTCTATTTCCACTTTATTAACAGGGTTTTAGGAGGACAAAATGTTTAATAATATTAATATTTTAACACAGGGTACTGAAGGCACATTAGAAACCAGCTTAGTCACTAATGAAAGCCTAAGTCCAATTGTTCTCCAAGCCCAAGAAGGGGTTGCTTACGAATTACAAGCAATTGATTCTCAACTAGCGCCTCAACAGGTACTTATTTCTAGAAATGGGGCTGATTTAGAATTACGTTTTGATGAGTTTGCAACATCAGATACCCCTGTTGATGCGATTATTGAAGGTTATTATGACCTACCTCAACCGCCTGCTTTAACTGGCGTATCAGAGACTGGTGTGTATTATGATTATGTTCCACAGACAGGGCTTGAAGATGCATTATCATGGAATTTAAGTGATGGATTCAGTACTTACCAAAGCCTTGGTTATACACAAGTTGCATCTAATGCAGTACCTTGGCTTTCTGTTGCTACTGTAGGGGCTTCTGCTGGCGGTGTTGCTATCGCTACTGCAGCCGTTGTTTCTTCAAGTAATGATAGCTCTTCGTCTGAATCTACTCCTGCAATTACTATTGATCAGCTAAGTCTAGATAATAATCGACCTGCAATTACAGGGTCGGTGGTTGATGGTGATGCAAACATTGTTATTACAGTTAACGATATAGATTATGATGCTGTTAACAAAGGGGATGGGACTTGGGAACTACCTGAAGATACAGTTGAAGTTTTAGATGAAGGAGAAGTTATTGTCACAGCGACAGCTGTCGACGAGACAGGAAATAACGAAACAGTTACTGGTACTATCGTTATTGATGCTATCGCTGTGGATGTTACTTTAGATAGCATAACAACTAATAATCAATCACCTACTTTGACTGGAACGATCAGTGACCCTTCAGCGACAATAGTTGTTTCATTTAATGGCAATGAATATGTAGCGGCAAATAGCGGCGACGGAACGTGGAGTTTAGCTGGCGATGCATTTCCTGTATTAGATGAAGGTGAGTTAACCGTTACCGTTACCGCTACTGATGCAGCAGGTAATATTGACGTTACAGTTGATACTATTAATGTTGATCTTACTCCGCCAACTGTTTCCTTAGATCCATTGATTACCGACGATCCAACAGCTTTATTAACCGGGCAAGTGGACGACCCTGATGCAAGTATTGTGGTGGTAGTTGATGGGATCTCTTACGAGGCTCTGAATGATGGAGGTGGTACTTGGACATTACCGGATAACACTTTACCTAACTTACCAGAAGGTGTAACAGAACTTACTATTACAGCCACAGATACAGCCAGCAATAGCGAAACCATTGTTGATAGTATTGTTATTAATTCAGAACAAGTTGAAATAGGATCACGAAGTTTAACTTCTGGTGAAACTCAACCTGAACTTACAGGTTTTATTGATAACCCTGATGCGAGAGTTGTTGTTACAGTTAAAGGTGTTAAGTGTGAGGCTAAAAACAATGGCGATGGAACCTGGACGTTAGATTCTGATGATATTCCAGTATTAGAAGAGGGACCTACTGTATATACAGTGACTTCCATAGATGATTCAGGAGCGAGAGTTTCTACAAGTAATACTGTTACTGTTGATTTATCTGGTCCTGAAGTATCGATCAATTCAATTTTGACTAAGGATAATACCCCTGCTTTAACTGGTACTGTTGATGATCCTGATGCAACTATTGTCATTAACATAAATGGCGATAGTTACACTGCTATTAATAATGGTGATGGAACTTGGGTGGTTAACGATAATTCGTTATTCGGTTTAAGTGAAGGAGTTACTGATATTACTGTCGTAGCTACCGATGTATTTGGAAATAACACCACATCAACAGGAAATATTACTATTGATACTCTTGGAGTTAATGTAACTATAGATGCATTAATTACTAATGAAACCTCACCGGCGCTAAGCGGTAGCATTGATGATGACACAGCAACTGTCATTGTCACGGTCAATGATGCTGATTACAGCGCTGTTAATAACGGCGATGGCACTTGGAGTTTAGCAGCTGATACCTTACCTGATTTAGTGGAAGGTGATGTTGAGGTCAGTGTTTCAGCAAGTGATCAAGCAGGCCATACGGACAACACAACAACAACCATTGAAGTGGATACAACAGCTCCTGTAGTGAGCGTAGACTCAGTGATTACCACCGATAATACGCCAATGTTAACGGGTCATGTCGATGATACAACGGCCACCGTTGTGGTAACCGTGGACGGCATCGAATTCGAAGCAACCAACAATGCCGATGGAACCTGGTCTTTAGCGGATAACACCTTAGCAACATTAGATGATGGTGAAACCGTTATCACAGTGACAGCAACCGATGCGGCAGGTAATAGCGCAACAAATACTGGCACCGTTGAAGTAGATACAATTAGTTTAAACGTCAGTGTTGATGCGTTAGTGACCAATGATACGTCACCAGCGTTAAGCGGTAGCATTGATGATGCGACAGCGACCGTGATTGTCACGGTCAATGGTGTTGATTACAGCGCTGTTAATAACGGCGATGGCACTTGGAGTTTAGCGGCTGATACCTTACCTGATTTAGCGGAAGGTGAGGTTGAGATCAGTGTTTCAGCGAGCGATCAAGCAGGTCATACGGATAGTGCAACGACCACGATTGAAGTGGATACTACAGCTCCATTAATTAGCGTTGACTCTATTATTACAACTGACAACACGCCAGTGTTAACGGGTAATGTTGATGACACAACGGCCGCCGTTGTGGTAACCGTGGACAGCATCGAATACCAAGCAACCAACAATGCGGATGGGTCTTGGACTTTAGCGGATAACACCTTAGCAACATTAGATGATGGTGAAACCGTTATCACAGTGATAGCAACCGATGCGGCAGGTAATAGCGCAACAAATACTGGTACCATTGAAGTAGATACAATTGGTTTAAATGTCAGTATTGATGCGTTAGTGACCAATGATACGTCACCGGCGCTAAGCGGTAGCATTGATGACGCAACGGCCACCGTGATTGTCACGGTCAATGGTATTGAATATGGTGCGACAAATAACGGCGATGGTACTTGGATTTTAGCGGCTGATACCTTACCTGATTTAGCGGAAGGTGAGGTTGAGATCAGTGTTTCAGCGAGCGATCAAGCAGGCCATACGGACAGCACAACAACAACCATTGAAGTCGACACAACAGCCCCTGTGGTAAGAGTTGACTCCATTATTACCAATGATACAACACCTGCTATCACTGGCTCAATTGATGATCCAACCGCAGTCGTTGTGGTGACTGTTACCGTGGATGGTGAAGAATATACAGCAACGAATAATACTGATGGTACCTGGACATTAGCGGATAATACCTTACCTGCACTGGATGATGGCGAAACCGTTATCACAGTGACAGCAACCGATGCGGCAGGTAATAGCGCAACAAATACTGGCACCATTGAAGTAGATACAATTGGTTTAAATGTGAGTATTGATGCGTTAGTGACCAATGATACGTCACCAGCGTTAAGCGGTAGCATTGATGATGACACAGCCACCGTGATTGTGGTGGTTAATGGTATTGAATACGGTGCGACTAATAACGGCGATGGCACTTGGAGTTTAGCAGCTGATATCTTACCTGATTTAGCGGAAGGTGAGGTTGAGATCAGTATCTCGGCAAGTGATCAAGCAGGCCATACGGATACTGCAACCACCGCGATTGAAGTGGATACTACAGCCCCTGTAGTGACTGTAGATTCAGCTATTACCACGGATAATACCCCTGTTATTACTGGCTCTATTGACGACCCAACGGCAACCGTCGTGGTGACGGTCAATGTTGGCGGTGAAGAATATACAGCAACAAATAACACCGATGGCACCTGGATATTAGTAGATAACACCTTACCAACATTAGATGATGGTGAAACCGTTATTACAGTGACAGCAACCGATGCGGCAGGTAATAGCGCAACCAATACTGGCACCGTTGAAGTAGATACAACGGGTTTAAATGTGAGTATCGATGCCTTAGTAACGAATGATACGTCACCGGCGTTAAGTGGCAGCATTGATGATGCTACGGCGACTGTGATTGTTACTGTCAATGGTATTGACTACACGACTGTCAATAACGGCGATGGCACTTGGAGTTTAGCAGCTGATA
>NZ_JBAHZA010000057.1:0-906 GCF_036697365.1 Psychromonas arctica | reverse complement strand
GGTTGCTGTCACTGTGATAATGGTTTCACCATCATCCAATGCAGGGAGTGTATTATCCGCTAAAGTCCACGACCCATCCGCATTGTTAGTTGCTGCGTATTCGATGCCGTCCACGGTTACCACCACGGTGGCCGTTGTATCTTCGACATTACCCGTTAACATCGGCGTGTTATCAGTGGTAGTGAGAGAGTCGACGCTAATTAATGGAGCTGTAGTATCCACTTCAATCGTCGTGGTTGCGCTATCCGTATGGCCCGCTTCATCGCTCGCCGATACGCTGATAACAACGTCGCCTTCCGCTAAATCAGGTAAGATATCAGCTGCTAAACTCCAAGTGCCATCGCCGTTATTGACAGTCGTGTAGTCAATACCATTGACAGTAACAATCACAGTCGCCGTAGCATCATCAATGCTGCCACTTAACGCCGGTGACGTATCATTCGTTACTAAGGCATCGATACTCACATTTAAACCCGTTGTATCTACTTCAACGGTGCCAGTATTGGTTGCGCTATTACCTGCCGCATCGGTTGCTGTCACTGTAATAACGGTTTCACCATCATCTAATGTTGGTAAGGTGTTATCCGCTAAAGTCCACGACCCATTCGCATTGTTAGTTGCTTCGTACTCGATGTCATTAACTGTCACGATAACTACAGCAGTAGTATCATCAACATTACCCGTTAACATTGGCGTATTATCAGTGGTAGTGAGAGAGTCGACGCTAATTATTGGAGCGGTAGTATCCACTTCAATCGTCGTGGTTGCGCTATCCGTATGGCCCGCTTCATCGCTCGCAGACACACTGATCACAACGTCGCCTTCGGCTAATTCGGCAATCGTATCCGCTGCTAAACTCCAGGTGTTATCGCCGTTATTCACTGCGTTGTAATCAACACCATTGAC
>NZ_JBAHZA010000056.1:0-912 GCF_036697365.1 Psychromonas arctica | reverse complement strand
TGTTTTTACTTAGATTGGTATTATAGGTCTTAATTTTTAAAGCCCACAAACAAAAAAAGAGCCCTTAGGCTCTTTTTAAAATTAAGTTTAAGATCGCGGTTTTTATATAGACGACGTAGACCTAATTCTGCGATTAATGCCGCTTATTGTTAGCTGCAACATTTTTATTTGTAGCTCTTAATTTTTAAAGCCCGCAAACAAAAAAAGAGCCCTTAGGCTCTTTTAACATTAAGTTTAAGATCGCAGGTTTTATATAGACGACGTAGACCTAATTCTGCGATTAATGCCGCTTATTGTTAACTGCAACATTTTCACTTGTTGGTCTTAACTTTTAAAGCCCACAAACAAAAAAAGAGCCCTTAGGCTCTTTTTAACATTAAGTTTAAGATTGCAGGTTTTATATAGACGACGTAGACCTAATTCTGCGATTAATGCCGCTTATTGTTAGCTGCAACATTTTTATTTGTAGGTCTTAATTTTTAAAATCCACAAACAAAAAAAGAGTCCTTAGGCTCTTTTTAACATTAAGTTTAAGACCGCAGGTTTTATATAAACGACGTAGACCTAATTCTGCAATTAATACAGATGATAGCTGGCTGCAACATTTTTATTTATACCAATCTGTAAAATAAACTGGTCAGTTTAATCCAATCCCTAAAGCATATACTTTTCACTCTTATAGAAATACTGAGTAAGTTATGTCAGGCTTTATATACTTCATCAACAATACTAAAATAGGTAAATAAATTAGATTACATTCTTACTTAGACTGTTATAAATAAAAACCAAAATTAAATTCAACACATAAATATGCAGGCTGAAGCCAGCGCCCCTAATATTAAGCTTCGCTTAATGGCTATCGCCACTTACACCAATCTGTAAAATTAACTGTTCAGTTTAATCCAATCCCTA
>NZ_JBAHZA010000055.1:0-984 GCF_036697365.1 Psychromonas arctica | reverse complement strand
GAAGAATATACAGCAACGAATAATACTGATGGTACCTGGACATTAGCGGATAATACCTTACCTGCATTGGATGATGGTGAAACTACTATCACGGTCACGGCGACCGATGCAGCAGGTAACGACGCTACGAGCACTGACACGATTAACGTCGATACTGTGGGTCTTAACGTCAGTGTTGATGCGTTAGTGACCAATGATACGTCACCAGCGCTAAGCGGCAGCATTGATGATGCCACAGCGACTGTGATTGTTACTGTCAATGGTATTGACTACACGACTGTCAATAATGGCGATGGCACTTGGAGTTTAGCCGCTGATACCTTGCCTGATTTAGCGGAAGGTGACGTTGTTATCAACGTCTCGGCGAGCGATCAAGCAGGCCATACGGACAGCACAACAACAACCATTGAAGTCGACACAACAGCCCCTGTGGTAAGAGTTGACTCCATTATTACCAATGATACAACACCTGCTATCACTGGCTCAATTGATGATCCAACCGCAGTCGTTGTGGTGACTGTTACCGTGGATGGTGAAGAATATACAGCAACGAATAATACTGATGGTACCTGGACATTAGCGGATAATACCTTACCTGCATTGGATGATGGCGAAACCGTTATCACAGTGACCGCGAGTGATGCAGCGGGTAATAGTGCAACGAATACTGGCACCGTTGAAGTAGATACAATTGGTTTAAATGTCAGTATTGATGCGTTAGTGACCAATGATACGTCACCGGCGCTAAGCGGTAGCATTGATGATGACACAGCAACTGTCATTGTCACGGTGAATGGTGTTGATTACAGCGCTGTTAATAACGGCGATGGCACTTGGAGTTTAGCCGCTGATACCTTGCCTGATTTAGCGGAAGGTGAGGTTGAGATCAGTGTTTCAGCGAGTGATCAAGCAGGCCATACGGACAGCACAACCACTACGATTGAAGTGGATACTACAGCTCCATTAATTAGCGTTGACTCTATT
>NZ_JBAHZA010000054.1:0-989 GCF_036697365.1 Psychromonas arctica | reverse complement strand
ATGACCAGCGATGGTGTTGAACAAGAGATTGTTATTACTATTAATGGTGTGGATGACTTATCTATCGTAGCTGGCGATACAACGGGCGCGGTGACTGAAGATGAAGCCGCGACGTTAAGCACGTCAGGTACATTATCGCTAAGCGATGTTGATAGCTCAGATACCACAACTTTCACACCAGGGACAATTAACGGTAGCTACGGTGATATTACTATCGACGCTGATGGCAACTGGACATACGCGGCGGATAACACGCAAGCAGCGATCCAATCTTTAGATGAAGGTGAGTCGATCACCGATACCATCACAGTTATGACTAGCGATGGTGTTGAACAAGAGATTGTTATTACCATCAACGGTGTGGATGATTTATCTATCGTAGCTGGCGATACAACGGGCGCAGTGACTGAAGATGATGCAGCGACGTTAAGTACGACAGGCACATTATCACTAAGCGATGTTGATAGTTCAGATACCACAACTTTCACTGCTGAGACTATGTCAGGTACTTATGGTGAAGTCACTATCGATGCTGATGGTAACTGGACATACGCCGCGGATAACACGCAAGCGGCGATCCAATCATTGGATGATGGTGAGTCGATCACCGATACCATCACTGTTATGACTAGCGATGGTGTTGAACAAGAGATTGTTATTACCATTAACGGTGTGGATGATTTATCTATCGTAGCTGGCGATGCGACCGGCGAAGTGACTGAAGATGATGCTGCGACCTTAAGCACGACAGGCACATTATCGTTGTCAGATGTTGATAGCTCAGATACCACAACTTTCACTGCTGAGACTGTGTCAGGTACTTATGGTGAAGTCACTATCGATGCTGATGGTAACTGGACATACGCCGCGGATAACACGCAAGCGGCGATCCAATCATTGGATGATGGTGAGTCGATCACCGATACCATCACTGTTATGACTAGCGATGGTGTTGAACAAGAGATTGTTATTACCATTAACGGTGTGGA
>NZ_JBAHZA010000053.1:0-1017 GCF_036697365.1 Psychromonas arctica | reverse complement strand
CTTAACGTCGCAGCATCATCTTCAGTGACCGCTCCCGTTGTATCGCCAGCTACGATAGATAAATCATCCACACCGTTGATGGTAATAACAATCTCTTGTTCAACACCATCGCTAGTCATAACAGTGATGGTATCGGTGATTGACTCACCGTCATCTAATGATTGGATAGCTGCTTGCGTATTATCCGCCGCGTATGTCCAGTTACCATCAGCATCGATAGTGATTGCACCATAAGTACCTGACACGGTCTCAGCAGTGAAAGTTGTGGTGTCTGAGCTATCAACATCGCTTAGCGATAATGTACCAGCCGTGCTTAACGTCGCAGCATCATCTTCAGTGACCGCACCCGTTGTATCGCCAGCTACGATAGATAAGTCATCCACACCGTTAATGGTAATAACAATCTCTTGTTCAACACCATCGCTAGTCATAACTGTGATGGTATCGGTGATCGACTCATCATCATCTAAAGATTGAATTTCTGCTTGCGTGTTATCGGCTGCGTATGTCCAGTTACCATCAGCATCGATAGTAATATCGCCGTAAGTGCCGTTAATCGTTTCAGCAGTAAAAGTAGTTGTATCCGAGCTATCAACATCTGACAACGTTAATGTACCAGTCGTGCTCAACGTAGCAGCATCATCTTCAGTTACCACGCCAGTTGCATCACCAGAAACAACTGATAAATCATCGACACCGTTGATAGTAATAACAATCTCTTGTTCAACACCATCGCTGGTCATAACTGTAATGGTATCGGTGATCGACTCGCCGTCATCTAATGATTGGATCGCTGCTTGCGTGTTATCCGCCGCGTATGTCCAGTTACCATCGGCATCAATAGTAATATCACCGTAAATACCTGACACGGTCTCAGCAGTGAAGGTTGTGGTATCTGAGCTATCGATATCTGACAACGATAATGTACCTGTCGTGCTTAAGGTCGCAGCATCATCTTCAGTCACCGCGCCGGTCGCATCGCCAGCTACGATAGATAAATCATCGACACCATTAATG
>NZ_JBAHZA010000052.1:0-1031 GCF_036697365.1 Psychromonas arctica | reverse complement strand
GAAATAACTATTACTAGCAGCAATGACTTCACTGAAGATGACGGCAGTGCCGTTGAAGGTGCTGTGGTTGCGACGTTTGAAACAACAGACGAAGACGGTGACGAGGTTACTGTTACATTAAGCGATACCGTAAATTATGAAATCGTAGATGGTACAGTTGTCTTAACAGAAGCGGGCGCAGAACTTGTCAATAGTGGCGAAGAATTACCTGCATTTACACTAACACCAAATGACGGCACGGTAGACGGTGAAGCCGCAACTGTTGAGCCAGGTGTTACTACTACCAATGATGCACCAGAAATAACTATTACTAGCAGCAATGACTTCACTGAAGATGACGGCAGTGCCGTTGAAGGTGCTGTGGTTGCGACGTTTGAAACAACAGATGAAGACGGTGACGAGGTTACTGTTACATTGAGCGATACCGTAAATTATGAAATCGTAGATGGTACGGTTGTCTTAACAGAAGCGGGGGCAGAACTTGTCAATAGTGGCGAAGAATTACCTACATTTACATTAACACCAAATGACGGCACGGTAGACGGTGAAGCCGCAACTGTTGAGCCTGGTGTTACTGGAGTAGATGATCTAACTAATACTAATGAAGATAGCGTCGTTACAACAGAAGATACTTCTGTAATTATTGACGTATTAGCAAACGATACAGATGAAGACGGTGAAGTTTCACCTGTTGCCTCAGTCACAGACGGTACGAACGGGACCGTTGCGATTAACGCTGACGGCACCGTGACTTACACGCCAGATGCAGACTTCAACGGGTCTGATACCTTCACGTACACCAATGAAGACGGGAATACAGAAACGGTCACAGTAACAGTTGAAGCAGTGGCCGATGACACAGTATTAGTAGCCGATTCAGCTACAACTGACGAAGACACGCCAGTGGTTATCGATGTCGTCGCAAATGATACGGATGCCGATGGCATTACATCTCCTGTTGCGTCAGTAACCGATGGCATGAACGGGACAGTAGCGATTAACGCTGACGGTACCGTAACTTACACACCAAA
>NZ_JBAHZA010000051.1:0-1073 GCF_036697365.1 Psychromonas arctica | reverse complement strand
CCGATGTTAACGGGTAATGTCGAAGATACAACGGCCACCGTGGTGGTAACCGTGGACGGCATCGAATACGCAGCAACCAACAATGCGGATGGGTCGTGGACTTTAGCGGATAATACCTTACCTGCATTGGATGATGGTGAAACTACTATCACGGTCACGGCGACCGATGCAGCAGGTAACGACGCGACGAATACAGGCACAATCAACGTCGATACCGTAGGTATTAATGTCAGTGTTGATGCGTTAGTGACCAATGATACGTCACCAGCGCTAAGCGGTAGCATTGATGATGCCACAGCGACCGTGATTGTCACGGTCAATGGCATTGAATACGATGCAACTAACAATGGTAATGGCACATGGACGTTAGCAGATAATGAATTAGCTGCATTAACCGAAGGTGAGATTGCGGTGAGTGTGGTGGCAACGGATGCCGCGAATAACAGCAGTGAAGCAGCAACCGGCACCATCACTTTAGATTTAACGGCGCCAACAGTTACAGTTACGTCAATCACCACAAGCGATACAACGCCTGCGTTAAATGGCACAGTAAATGATAATGATGCCACGGTTGTTGTGACGGTGAATAGCATTGAATACGATGCAACTAACAATGGTAATGGCACGTGGACGTTAGCGGATAATGAACTAGCAACGTTAACCGAAGGTGAGATTGCGGTGAGTGTGGTGGCAACGGATGCCGCGAATAACAGCAGTGACGCAGCGACAGGCACTATTACTGTTGATTTAACGGCGCCAGCGGTAGCGGTAACGTCAATCACGACTAACGACACCACACCATTATTAACTGGAACGGTGGAAGACAATGAAGCCACAGTTATCGTGACTGTGAACGGTATTGAATACGAAGCAACCAACAATGCTGATGGTACGTGGACATTAGCAGATAACGAACTAGCAGCACTGTCTGAAGGAGAGATAGCAGTTAGTGTCGTGGCAACGGATGCCGCGAACAACAGCAGTGACGCAGCGACAGGCACTATTACTGTTGATTTAACGGCGCCAACGGTAGCGGTAACGTCAATCACGACTAACGACACCACACCATTATT
>NZ_JBAHZA010000050.1:0-1088 GCF_036697365.1 Psychromonas arctica | reverse complement strand
ATCAACATCTGACAACGTTAATGTACCAGTCGTGCTCAACGTAGCAGCATCATCTTCAGTTACCACGCCAGTTGCATCACCAGAAACAACTGATAAATCATCGACACCGTTGATAGTAATAACAATCTCTTGTTCAACACCATCGCTGGTCATAACTGTGATGGTATCAGTGATCGACTCGCCGTCATCTAATGATTGGATCGCTGCTTGCGTGTTATCCGCAGCGTATGTCCAGTTACCGTCGGCATCGATAGTGACTTCACCATAAGTACCGTTAATTGTTTCAGCAGTAAAGGTTGTGGTGTCTGAGCTATCGATATCGCTTAGTGATAATGTGCCTGTCGTACTTAACGTCGCGGCATCATCTTCAGTTACGGCGCTGGTTGTGTCGCCAGCTACGATAGATAAGTCATCCACACCATTAATAGTAATAACAATCTCTTGTTCAACACCATCGCTGGTCATAACAGTGATGGTATCGGTGATCGACTCGCCGTCATCTAATGATTGGATAGCCGCTTGCGTGTTATCCGCGGCGTATGTCCAGTTACCGTCGGCATCGATAGTGACTTCACCATAAGTACCGTTAATTGTTTCAGCAGTAAAGGTTGTGGTGTCTGAGCTATCGATATCGCTTAGTGATAATGTGCCTGTCGTACTTAACGTCGCGGCATCATCTTCAGTTACGGCGCTGGTTGTGTCGCCAGCCACGATAGATAAATCATCCATGCCATTAATAGTAATAACAATCTCTTGTTCAACACCATCGCTAGTCATAACAGTGATGGTATCGGTGATTGACTCGCCGTCATCTAAAGATTGGATCGCCGCTTGCGTGTTATCCGCCGCGTATGTCCAGTTGCCGTCGGCATCGATGGTAATTTCGCCGTAAGTACCGTTAATTGTTTCAGCAGTAAAGGTTGTGTTGTCTGAGCTATCAACATCTGACAACGATAATGTACCTGACGTGCTTAACGTCGCAGCATCATCTTCAGTGACCGCTCCCGTTGTATCGCCAGCTACGATAGATAAATCATCCACACCGTTAATGGTAATAACAATCTCTTGTTCAACACCATCGCTAGTCA
>NZ_JBAHZA010000006.1:0-287013 GCF_036697365.1 Psychromonas arctica | reverse complement strand
GTTAAAGAGCGTGCCTTTCGGCTAGGCGGCGTATATTACGCGCCTTTCGAACAATGTCAACGTCTTATTTCAACTTTATTTTGAAGCGAACTTCAAATCGTTTACTGCGTTAGTTTTGCTCTCAAACTCGTTGGGTAACTTGCGTTCCGTCCCGTGTCTGTGGGTGCGCATTATAGGGATTAAGATCACATTGGCAAGCGTTTTATTACGATTATTTGTAATTTAAATTCGTTTGCTCAATTAACATACAAACCTCTCTTTTTTCTTCATTTATATGCTATTTTTATTTTTATCTATTTATTAGATTTATCACTAGTACCTTTGAATGGGATTTAGGTAACATACGCGCCTTTTCTGCTATTAAGTTTTATTTAGTTACAATTAATGAGTGAGTTTTTATGACATTTTCGTTAGGCCAGCGTTGGATTAGTGACGCTGAATCAGAGTTAGGTTTAGGTACAGTAGTCGCAATAGAGGGACGTATGTTAACGCTGCTATTTGCAGCATCAGGTGAACAGCGCCTTTATTCAATAGAAGAAGCGCCAGTAACACGTGTACGTTTCAATATTGGAGATGAAGTATTAAGTCATGCTGATTGGTCTCTTTTAGTAACGGATATAGAAGAAAGCGAAAATATCATTACTTACATAGGTACACGAAAAGATACTGGTGAAGAAACTCAACTAAGAGAAACCTTCCTCAATAATTTTATTAAATTTAATAAACCTCAAGATAAATTGTTTGCAGGCCAAATTGATAAATTTGATCGTTTTGTTTTACGTTATAAATCATTACTAAATCAGCATGAACAACAGCGTTCGCACTTACGTGGTTTATTAGGTGCTCGTGTTGACCTAATTCCCCACCAATTTTATATTGCAGAGGAAGTAGGACAACGTCATGCGCCACGCATTTTATTAGCAGATGAAGTAGGGCTAGGTAAAACGATTGAAGCTGGTTTGATCATGCATCAACAGCTAATCACGGGCCGAGCTAAACGCGTATTGATTGTTTTACCTGAAAATTTACAGCACCAGTGGCTAGTTGAAATGCTGCGCCGTTTCAACCTGCACTTTAGTATTTTTGATGAGACTCGCTGTGAAGAAGCTTACTTAGATGCTGTTAACCCTTTTGATACTGAGCAACTTGTTTTATGTAGTATTGATCTATTACGTAAGCAAAAGCATTTGAAAAACGCACTGTTAGCAACTTGGGATCTAATGATCGTCGACGAAGCACATCATTTAATTTGGGATAAAGAGAAACCTAGCCCGCAATATAATGCAGTTGAGAAATTAGCTAACGAGATTCCAGGTGTATTGTTATTAACAGCAACTCCAGATCAGCTAGGGCACGAAAGTCACTTTGCACGTTTGCGTTTGCTTGATCCAAACCGTTTTTATGATTACCAAGCTTTTGTGAACGAAGAAGCAGGTTATAAACCGGTTGTTGAAGCTGTTAACCAACTACTTGATGGTAAGTTCTTAACAGATGAAGCTAAAAACAGCATTACAGAACTCTTATCAGAACAGGATGTAGAACCGTTACTTAAAACTATTTCAGATATTACGGTTGACCCGGAACAGCAACAAGTTGCACAACGTGAACTAATTCGTGGTTTATTAGACAGACACGGGACAGGCCGTTTATTATTTAGAAATACACGTTCTGCGATCAAAGGTTTCCCTAAACGTTTATTAAAATCAGTTGCGTTAACTTTACCAGATCAATATAAAACCGCACTTAAAGTATCAAAAATGATGCCAGTGGGTAGCCTTGAAGAACAAGCTTTCTCTGCACTTTATCCTGAACAAATCTATCAAGCATTTGAAGCATCTACAGATAACTCTTGGTGTGCATTTGATCCACGCATTAGCTGGATTATTGATCTTGTACAGCAAAATAAAAATGAGAAAATTCTAATCATTGCAGCTCAAGCTCAAACGGCATTGGCTATTGAAGAAGCATTACGTACACGTGAAGCAATTAAAGCAGCAGTTTTCCATGAAGGTTTATCGCTAATTGAACGTGATAAAGCAGCAGCATACTTTGCGCAAGTCGAAGATGGCGCACAGGTAATGGTATGCTCTGAGATTGGTTCAGAAGGCCGTAACTTCCAGTTCTCTCATCACCTAGTGCTATTCGATCTACCAATTAACCCAGATCTACTGGAACAACGTATTGGGCGTTTAGATCGCATTGGTCAACGTTGTGATATCCAAATTTATACGCCATACCTTAAAGACACCTCTCAGGAGTTTTTACAACAATGGTATGAACAAGGTTTATCAGCTTTCACACAAACAACACCTACTGGTCATACTGTTTATGAATCAGTAAAAGATGAGCTGATTAACTTGTTAGCAACTGGTGATAATGAGCAAGGTCAACTAGATCAATTAATTAAACGTACAGCAAAATTAAATTCTGAGCTTAAAGCAAACTTAGAACAAGGCCGTGATAAGTTATTAGAAATTAACTCTAGTGGTGTTCTACAGAATAGTAATTTACTTGATGATATGACTGAGATAGATCAGTTACCACACTTCACTGGCTTTGCATTACAGATGTTTGATGTCTTAGGGGTACAACAAGAAGATAGCAGCGATCAATGCTTAATCTTGAAACCTACTAGTAATATGTTAGCAAGTGATTACCCTGGCTTACCAGAAGAAGGTGTTACCGTTACATTTAATCGTCAAACTGCATTAAGTCGTGATGACGTTTCCTACTTAACTTGGGAACATCCTTTAATCAGTCATGGCATGGAGATGGTATTAAGCTCAGATACAGGGACTACCTCTGTTGCAATCTTAAAAAACAACTCATTACCGGCTGCCTCAACATTTCTAGAGTTAATTTACGTTGTTGAAGCGCTCAATACTGATAATGCACAATTGAGTCGTTTCTTACCGACAACACCGATAAGATTGCTGTTAGACAAGAATGCTAAAAACTTGGGTGAAAATGTAACTTTTGATAGCTTTGATCGTCAATTAAGCCCTATTAATCGTCATATTAGCCGTAAAGTAGCGAATGCTTCTCAGCCGTTAATACATCAATTGATTAAGCAATCTCTGCCTACGGCACAAACGTTAATGGCTGATATTCTTGATGAAGCGAAACAAAATATGCAACGTACGCTACAACAGGAAAGAGATCGCCTATTAGCATTAAAAGCGGTTAATCCTAATATCCGTGAAGAAGAGATCCAACACATCCGAGATCAGCAAACTAACTTTGAGCAGATTTTAGATAATACACAATTGAAGTTAGATGCGATTCGTTTCATTGTTTCAACTCACACATAATCTAGCATTGATATTTACGGGCCATTAGCAATATCTAATGGTCTGCATTAGTCACTATATCGGTAATTATTATGCCAAATTTTGTTTATAACCCACCCATGTCTCCTTATCTTGATATTCTTTATCAAGATCAAGATATTGTTGTATTGAATAAGCCCTCTGGATTATTAAGTGTGCCAGGAAGAGATCCATGGCATAAAGATAGTTTAGCACTGCGTGTCTTGCGTGTATGGCCTGAAGCTTGTGTAGTACACCGATTAGATATGGCCACTTCCGGCATTATTATTTTAGCCTTACGTAAATCAGCACAAAGCCACATGGGACGACAATTCCAACAAAAAGTAATCGATAAAACTTACTTCGCTCGTGTTGAAGGTGTTATCAAAGAAGACGGAGGGTTAATCGACTTACCTTTACGTTGCGATTGGGAAAACAGGCCTCGCCAAATTGTTGACTTTGAGCAAGGTAAAAGCTCACAAACAGAGTGGCAAGTAGTTAAAAGAGAAAAGCAAACCACCCTAGTAAAACTAATCCCTTTAACTGGAAGAACACATCAATTACGTGTTCATATGCAACAACTGGGTCACCCTATTGTTGGCGATGAGTTTTATGCTACTGAGTTCGGTAAAAAATATTCTCCAAATCGATTAGCATTACATGCTGCAAGTATCACCATCACCCACCCTTCTTCAGAATTACGAGTTAATTTTGAATGCCCAGCTCCTTTTTTGTAAATTTAACATCTAAGTATGAAAATTAATCTTTTGTCTTTATTTTTTAACATTAGATTTACAATTCAGGTTACTTATTATCAATGGTTATATTAAGTAACCTTTATGTTGCATAAAAACTATGTAAAGAACCTTAAAATGGTAGCGTTCATCCTTATTTTTCACTAAGCTTTAACTTGCTGAAAATTGTCGTAATACATAATTAATCGACAGCTTTATAAATCAATCAAACGCGTTATCTTGGCTTTGTGGTGTTAGCGCTATTTAAAAAATGCAGGTGATTAATGTCAGCTGCATTTTTTAAATGACACCCAAAATAAACCTCGATAACAATCTTTAATAATAAGCGATCATGGAATTACTATGCAGATAGGTATACCTAGAGAGATCCAAGAAAATGAAAACCGTGTAGCGGCAACACCTAGTACTGTTGCCCTACTTATTAAACAAGGTTTCACATTTCTTGTAGAACAAAATGCAGGATCAGCAGCAAGCTTTTCTGATTCATCTTACCAAGAAGCTGGCGCTGAAATCAGCACTGAAGCTGAAACTGTTTTACAATCAGACATTATCTTTAAAGTTAATGCGCCGACTCAAGCAGAAATTCAATTAATCAAAGAAGGCGCTACATTAGTAAGCTTTATTTGGCCTGCTCAAAACCCAGAACTATTAAAGCAACTAGAAGCTAAAAACATCAGTGTTATTGCGATGGACAGTGTTCCACGTACTTCACGTGCACAAGCATTAGATGCACTTAGTTCAATGGCGAATATCGCTGGTTACCGTGCCGTTATTGAAGCTGCAAACCAATTTGGTCGCTTCTTCACTGGTCAAATCACAGCTGCAGGTAAAGTACCACCAGCTAAAGTATTGATCGTTGGTGCTGGTGTTGCGGGTCTAGCTGCACTTGGTGCTGCTGGTAGCCTTGGTGCAATTGTTCGTGCATTCGATACTCGCCCTGAAGTTAAAGAGCAAATTGAAAGTATGGGTGGTGAATTCCTTGAAGTAAATTACGTTGAGGAAACAGAAGTCAGTACAACGGGTTACGCTAAAACAATGAGTGAAGGTTATCAAAAAGCGCAAGCTGAAATGATGGCTGAACAAGCTAAAGATGTTGATATCATCATCACAACGGCACTTATCCCAGGTAAACCAGCACCTAAGATCATTTCAGAAGATATGATCAAATCAATGAAACCAGGTAGCGTGATTGTTGATTTAGCAGCAGCGGCTGGTGGTAACGCAGCATTAACAGTGAAAGACGAAGTCTTTGAAACTGAAAATGGCGTTAAAATCATTGGCTACACTGACTTACCAAGTCGTTTACCAACACAATCAAGTCAACTATACGCAACAAACTTAGTTAACTTGATGAAACTACTTTGTAAAAACAAAGATGGTCAAATTGATATCGACTTTGAAGATGAAGTTATTCGTGGTGCAACAGTTGTTAAAGAAGGTGAAATTTCTTGGCCACCACCAGCAATTAACGTAAGCGCTGCTCCAACGCCAAAAGCTGAAGAGAAAGTAGAAGAAGTTGTTGAAGAAAAAGAACCAAACAAATGGATTAAACCTGCTGTTGCTGTTGTTGCTGCTGGTTTATTTGGTTGGTTAGCAAGTGTTGCACCAACAGACTTCCTAGCGCACTTCACTGTATTTATGCTGGCATGTATTGTTGGTTACGGTGTTGTTTGGAATGTTGCTCATTCACTACATACTCCATTAATGAGTGTAACAAATGCAATCAGTGGCATCATTATCATCGGTGCATTACTGCAAGTAGGTAGTGACAATAACGTCGTCACAGCTCTTTCAACAATTGCAATTCTTATTGCAACCATCAACATAGTGGGCGGATTTACCGTAACACACCGTATGTTGAAAATGTTCCAGAAGGATAAATAAACATGTCTCAAGGATTAATTACAGCTGCGTACATCATCTCGGCTATCCTATTTATTGGTAGCCTTAATGGCTTAAGCAGCCAAGAAAGCGCAAAACGCGGTAACCTATTTGGTATTATCGGTATGGTCATTGCGATTGCAGCTACGATTGCTAGCTCACAAGTGAGTGGCTTAGGTTACATCACTATCGCAATGGCTGTTGGTGCTGGTATCGGTGTTCGTTTAGCATTAAAAGTTGAAATGACTTCAATGCCAGAGCTAATCGCTATCTTACATAGCTTCGTTGGTTTAGCTGCAACCTTTATCGGTTTCAATTCATACTTAGACCATGCAATTTTAGAGCCTGCTGCACAAACAATTCACGATGTTGAAGTGTTCTTAGGTATCTTTATCGGTGCAGTTACTTTCACTGGTTCTATCGTTGCATACGGTAAACTAAGCGGTAAAGTAAACAGTGCAGCTTTATCTCTACCAGGTAAAAACTGGATCAACATTGCAGCAGTAACAGCAGCAGCATTATTATTAGTTGCTTTTGTTAGCGGTGATTTAGGCTTAACAGCACTTATCATTATGACTGTAATTGCATTAGCATTCGGTTGGCATTTAGTTGCTTCTATTGGTGGTGCAGATATGCCAGTAGTAGTATCAATGCTTAACTCTTACTCTGGTTGGGCTGCGGCAGCAACTGGTTTCATGCTAGCAAATGACTTGTTGATCATCACAGGTGCGTTAGTAGGTTCAAGTGGTGCGATTCTTTCTTACATCATGTGTAAAGCGATGAACCGTTCATTTGTAAGCGTAATCTTAGGTGGCTTCGGTAACGAAACCTTTGCACAAGGCGACCAAGAGTACGGCGAGCATACAGAAACAACTGCACAACAAGTTGCAGAGTCTCTTAAAGCGGCTAAAAACATCATCATCGTACCTGGTTACGGTATGGCTGTTGCACAAGCACAATACCCTGTTGCTGAAATTACTAAGCAATTACGTGCTAAAGGTAAAAACGTACGTTTCGGTATTCACCCAGTTGCAGGTCGTTTACCAGGCCACATGAACGTATTACTTGCTGAATCAAAAGTACCTTACGATATCGTATTAGAGATGGATGAAATCAACGAAGATTTCCCTGAAACTGATGTTGTATTAGTTATTGGTGCAAATGATACTGTTAACCCTGCGGCAAATGAGCCAGGTACACCGATTTCAGGTATGCCAGTACTTAACGTTTGGGAAGCAGAGAAAGTAGTTGTATTTAAACGTTCAATGGGTGCTGGTTACGCTGGCGTACAAAACCCACTGTTCTTTAATGAGAACTCTGAAATGTTATTAGGTGATGCAAAAGCATCGGTAGACGCAATTCTATCTAACCTTTAATCTAACGTTTTAATTAAAAATGCCGAATCAATTGATTCGGCATTTTTGTTTGTATTGCATTATAACGTTATTAAGCGCTGCAATTTGGGGCCTGAAGATTACTTTGTTTAAGGTTCTTCAATTCACTTTGTAAATCATTAATACGCGTTGTATTTGAAGGGTGAGTAGATAAAAACTCCATCGGTTCAGCTCCACCTGAGGCAATCGCCATATTTTTCCATAACTCTACACTTTGTAATGGGTCAAAACCTGCTTCACTCATTAAATGTAAACCTACAATATCAGCTTCTGATTCTTGTGCTCTGCCGTACGGCATCGTAATACCATATTGCACACCTAACCCTAATGCAGCTAGCCCTATCTCAGAGTATTCACTGCCGCTAACCGCAACACCAATCGCAGATGTTCCATAACCAGTAATTTGGCTTGAAGACAAACGTTCATTAGAGTGATTTGCTTGTACATGTGCGATTTCATGGCCAATCACTGTTGCCAGCTGATCTTGGGTTTTAGCTACAGATAACAATCCTGTATAAACACCAATTTTACCACCTGGTAACGCAAAGGCATTAACTTGATCACTATCGAAAACCACCACTTCCCATTCATCAAAGTCAGGTTGTTCGCCCAAAGTATCAGTTATCTGCTTACTCACACATTGCACATACGCATTAACTGCTGGGTCTTGATTAATGGTTTCCTGCTTTTTTATCTCTTCAAAGGAATTCGCACCCAATGTAGCCATTTCAGAACCATCAAATAACAACACTTGATTACGTCCAGTGGGTGAAGAGGTCACGCAGGCAGCGAGTAACAGGGAACTACTAATGAGGGATAATTTAGATAAGGAATGTTTCATCATAACTCCATTGACAAAATTGTAATGGAGCTATTATCTCAAGCTAATACTAAGAATGCGAATAAATTTTAAGCGTAACTAGAGCGCTCTTGATGCCAATGTTTATATTTAGGTAGCGTCATAATAACTAACAATAACAAACCACTGCCACCAATCATTAAAGTAGCTGCATAAGGACCAGTTAAACTAGTTTGTTGTAATAACCCAGTTAACAAAGCTGCGCCTGTCATTTGAATACAACCTAATAACGCACTTGCAGTACCCGCTCGTTCACCAAAAGCGCTTAAAGCCATCGAGGTAGCAGGCCCTAATAAAAGCGCGAAACCAACACATAACAGCAGCATAGGAGACATATAATATAAACCACCTATTAATAGGTTAGTAAAAGGTAACTGTTGCAAAACTAATTGCAGCGCACCAGATAACACCATCAACCATAACGCTATACTAACCGTTTGATGATTACCAACCTTTTTAATCACCTTAGGGGCAGCAAAACAGGCAATAATATTAATGATCGCATTAAAACCAAATAGGTAACTAAAAGTTAATTCAGACAAGCCTATATGTTTGATGATCCAACTCGGCGCATAAGAAACATAAGTTAAAATACTCGCCATACCGATCATACAAGTCAGTGCATAGAAGATAAACTGGCTATTAGCTAATACCGGTTGATAACGCGCCCAACGATATAAAGCAGCATGGTTATTAGCATGTTCAGGACGCGTTTCTGGTAACCTAAAGGCAACAATAAAAAGCACTAAAACAGCAAACGCTGTCATAAAGATAAACGAAGCTCTCCAGCCAAAGTGTAATGCTAAAAATCCACCTAAAGTTGGCGCTAAAGCGGGAATGACACAAATAACACCGTTCAAATAACTATAATAATGTGCGCTTTGCTGTACATTAAACTTGTCTCTCACAGCACTAAATACAACAATCGATGTGGCACAAGCAGCAATCCCTTGAAGTACACGCGCTAGTTGTAAATATTCAAACTGAACCACAACTGACGCAAAAAAACTACTCGCGATATACAAACAAATTCCCACCAAGGCAATTGGTCTACGCCCATATCTATCAGCTAATGGACCAATTAATACTTGCCCTATCCCCATCGATAAAATAAACAATATTAATGTCGATTGAACTTGTGTATCTGATACCCCAAATTCAACGGCCATTTCAGGCATAGATGGTAAATAGATATCGATGGCCAGTGGGCTTAACACCACCATCATCATTAAGATTGGTAACAACTTACGGCTCATAACTCTCTCTTTAAAAATAACGAAACTAAAATGTCAATTTGTGACATTAAACTGATAACAATGCTAGTGTAAATCAACTATGATATGAACAGAAATGATATTAATTCAGCTCTTATTTTCCCTACAGGAATATCTATGCATATTGATAAACTTACTCGAATAGACCTTAATTTATTAGTTATCTTGCAAGTTTTATTAGAAGAAAAAAGTGTTACTCGAGCAGCTACTCGCTTAAATGTCAGCCAATCAGCATTAAGTAAAAGCCTGTCTCGCTTACGCTTACATTTACAAGATCCTCTATTTACCAGAACTGCACACGGCTTAAAACCTACTACCCATGCACTAAATTTACAACAAAAGCTGCCTAAATTACTACAAGGGCTATACCAACTTACCCAAGCGCCTAGTTTTGATCCTTTAAACAGTGACCGACACTTTTCTATTAGTATGCTGGAAAGTGCATACGCAACTTTATTACCTTCGTTTATTGGGCCTTTATTACAGCAAGCTAGTCGTATTCACTTAGATATTTTGGGTTGGAAAGAAGGCTCGATGCAGGACTTACAAAAGGGAAAGGTAGAGTTTGGTATTACCGGTATAGATTATGATGATAAGCAACAGCTAAAAATCGATAATTTACCTGATGAATTAGCCTATAAGATTTTATTCTGCGACCATCAAACATGCTTAGTCAATGAACACCACCCAGCATTACAACATGTCGAGAATAATACTTGGGATATACAAGGCTACTTAGCATGTAATCACTTGCAGGTAAGTTGTGAAGGTAATAAGTTTTGGGCAATTGATTTTGCTCTAGAAAAGCATAATAAACAACGTAATATCATCAGTACGCTACCAGATTTTTATGGTGGTGCCAGTGTATGTGCACATAGCGACTTAATCTTTACATTACCAACCAGCTTTGTTCCACATGCACAAAAGCTATACCCACTTAAACAGATCCCATTACCTTTTCAACTCCATGAAATGGCTTACGTGTTGTTATGGCATAAAGGAAATACCGATGAGCCAGGTCATCAGTGGGTGAGAAATATGATTTGTGATAGTGTTGATAATGCATTTAAGAATAATAATAGTGATATCTATTAGACATCAAAAAAGGCGCTAAATAGCGCCTTGATAATAGGAATATAAAAAGAAAACTAAATGATTAACAATCTACTTTTTCTATCCAACCAAATTTATCTTCACGAAGACCGTATTGAATACCCGTTAGCTCATCGTATAAGTTACGAGAAACTTCGCCGGCTTTATTATCATTGATAAAGTAATCGACGTCTTTCCAACATAATTGGCCTACTGGAGAGATAACCGCTGCCGTACCACAACCAAAGGCTTCAGTGATTTTACCGCTTTTAATATCCGCTAAAATATCTTCTATTGCTAATTGCTCTTCAGATACAGTGTAACCAAGTGTAGGAGCTAATTGTAAAATTGAATCTCGTGTAATACCAGGCAAAATACTGCCGCTTAGTTTAGGTGTAACGATATGGTCACCGTAAACAAAGCAGATGTTCATCGCGCCAACTTCTTCGATATATTTGCCGTGAATTGCATCTAACCAAAGTACTTGAGAGTAACCTCGTGCTGCAACATCTTCAGACATGTATAAACTTGCCGCGTAGTTACCGCCCGTTTTTGCTTCGCCAACTCCACCAACAACTGCACGACGGTATTTATCTGCAACATAAACAGAAACAGGTGAGAAACCATCTTTAAAGTATGCGCCAGCAGGACCAGTAATAATAAAGTGTAAGTATTTATCACTCGCACCCAAGCCTAATTTTGCACCTGTCGCAATCATTGTTGGACGAATATATAATGATGTACCATTTTTTTCAGGTACCCATTTATTATCTATTTTGAGTAGTTCCATTAATGCATTAAGGTGAAACTCGACATCAATCTCAGGCATAACCATACGCGCAGCAGAACGATTAAAACGTTTAAAGTTTTCACGAGGACGGAATAAATGAATATCCCCCTTCTCTGTACGGTAGGCTTTCATACCTTCAAAGATCTCTTGGCCGTAATGTAAAACCGAAGCTGATGGGTCTAATTGCAGTGTTTGATAAGGTTTGATTTCAGCATTTGACCACTTTTGGTTTACATCATAAGTTTGTGTAAACATGTGGTCGGCAAATACTTCACCAAAACTAAATTCTGCCGGACAGGCATTTCGCTCTGCAACTGCTAGCGGTTTGATATCAATTGACATGTAACTCCCTTCTGTAACTAAATGCTTTACGACAATGGATGAAAAGTACAGGTATCATTGCTTATATGTCGACCGAATGTCGATTTTAAAAAATAATCAACAATACATCCACACTTCTTTTACAAATAAATGCAGATTAAGCTAATTTACCGTCTAAATAATGAATAGTTTTCGAGCAATAGCTCTAAAAGCGAACTTTTTAATGAGTAAAGACACATTGTTTAATATAATTCGCTAAATAATCAATGCTAGATTGAATATGTTGAGTATGTGTCAAACCACTTTTTACTCTTGGTTTAAGATCATGATCACCATCTTCTAACCAATGCAACAGAAACTCATTAGGTAGGCAATAACTGGTAACTTCTTCCTGATTGCCTAGCTTATCTCTTGTTCCTTGTAAAATCGCTACAGGAACCTTGATCTGAGCTAAATGTTCAACCCGTAATTTTTCCGGCTTACCTTGCGGATGAAAAGGGTAGCCTAAACAAGCGACACCTTTCACTTGAGGCAGTGTATGCTCAGCCATTAATAAACTCGCCATACGCCCTCCCATTGACTTACCACCGATCACCATAGGTTGCTCAAAATCATTAATAAGTTGTATAAATTGCTCAATCAGTTTCGGAGCACGTTCAGGTGGCCGACGACTACCTGTATCAACTCGTTGCTGCATATAATTAAAATTAAAACGAGCAACTCGAATACCTTGGTCTGCGAGCCCCAGACTAACAGCTTGCATAAAATCAGAGGTTAAAGGCGCGCCAGCGCCATGAGCAAAAACAAATAGTGGTCCATCTTCAGGCCCATTAAAAATTACTTCCATCATATTCTCAATTAATGACTAAAAATCAATAATACTTATTATACCAATCCCTCCTTTAAATTAACTGATATAAACATATTTCTACACGTTAATTTTGCGACTCTGAAATAGTTAATTTAAAATGTAAAACTTACGACTAAGGGCTTAATTGGAAACTTAAGGAAGATGATGCAAACAACTATCCCCAATAACATGCAAAAATGCAGCTTAACGCAAGTTGCTTTATTAAGAGAAATTGCCATTGAGACCTACCAGCAAACCTTTGCAGACAGTAATAGTGAAGACTTGTTACAAAAGTACTATCAAGAATCATTAAATATAAACCTGCTTTCGAACCAACTAAGTAACCCAGAAAGTGAGTTCTACTTTATTTATTCATCACCAATTAACGATAAAACAGCTCAAATAGCAGGATTTTTAAAGCTTAATGTGGGTAGTGCCCAGACCGATTTAGCCGACCATGAAGCTCTAGAAGTTGAAAAAATTTACCTTTTACAACAATTTTTAGGCAAAGGGTTAGGCCATCAATTAATTAATTTTGCCGTTGAACGTGCTGAACAGCAAGATAAACAGTATCTGTGGTTAGGTGTGTGGGAAGATAATCAACCGGCATTAAAATTCTACAATAAAATGGGCTTTTTCAAATTCGGTGAGCATGGGTTTGATATGGGTGGTGATATTCAGACTGATTATCTATTAAAAAAGTTACTAAAATAGGTTTTAAAAGAAAATTTAAACTAAATTGGTATTTTGTTAAGTCGCCTGTTGCAGTATTATATTTACTCTGATTACTCAACTTAACAATGCATTCGTATTATCTCATTTTTTACTATAAATGAGATATCGCCAAGGTTAATTAAGATACTTTGATATTAATATTAAATTCGCTTTAAATACTTTTCTCAAAATACCCCTCCTGATTAAAGGCACCTACATATTTTTAAGTGACATGTATGTACTTATTATAGAAAACAACGAAAAGTAAAAAGCAGCTATATATAAATTAAGCATCAACCTTAGTAAACAATGTTTAAATAATAAAATAATTGAATCAGTAAAATCTTAAAGTAGGTATATGGACATCATCAGATAACTTAGAAACAGTAATTGTTTTTATATGGAAAAAGTACTCTGATGCTTTACTTCAAACATATCATGTAAATACCATTTATAAATTTTTGCATGATATTGAGGATGATTAATTATGATATTAAAAAAACTGCAATTTAAAAAAGTTAAGTCAAAAATACTCGACAGATGCATCATGTTAATCAAACGGTTATATCGTAATGGAGACTTTAAAAAACTGATTAACAAAAGCGATATTATCTCCTTTGATATCTTTGACACTGTTATTGTTAGGAAAGTACTAGAACCCGCAGATATTTTTACCATTGTAGAACGTTTATATATTAAAAAGTATGGTGCTCTCGACTTTGATTTCAAAAAAATACGCATTAAAGCTGAACCAGAAGCTACGAAGGTAGCCACTAAAATAAGCGGTGTTCAATCCCTAAATTTAGATGAAATTTACCATCATATTCAATCAAATTATCATATCGACAATAAGATAATAGATAAATTAAAAACGTTAGAAATACAGACAGAACAAAAATTCTGTGTCAAAAATGAATACATGCATGCTTTCTATCAATATTGCATAGATAACGGTAAAAAAGTAATTTTCACCTCTGACATGTACTTACCTGAAAGTGTTATAACTAAAATTCTCCACGATAATGGGTACCGTACGTTCCATAAACTGTACCTATCTTCCACTATTCGTAAATCTAAATCTAAAGGGACCTTATTTAGTCATATTTTAAATGAGCTAGCTTGCCCGCCTTCTAGTATTCTACATATAGGTGATTACTTTTATGCAGATATCATCAATGCCATGAAAAAAGGCATTAAAACTTATTATTATAAAAAACCCAATGAATATGCATTTCAACATGTAGAGTTTAAAGCATTAAAAGAATTATATAACAATCGCTTATCTATTGATGAATCGATTTACTTTGCAACTATTATTAACAAAGTCTTTACGCGTAGAGATAATGACAATGCCAATCTTTGGTATGATTTTGGCTATATATATTGTGGTATTATTTATTTAGGCTTTATTCGCTGGCTAACCAATAAACTCATTGAGCAACAAGTTCATAAAGCTTTCTTTCTTGCACGTGATGGTTACATGATGCATAAAGTTTATAACTTAATGAATCGACATCAGGTCGTCCCGCCTAGTGAATATATGTATGCCTCTCGCAGAGCAATTACGATACCAACTATATGCGATGATATAGATGAGTCATCGCTCAAATTACTCTGTAATATTTTTCCTAATTTAACTGTAGAGCATTATCTAGAAAGAATACATCTCAACTCAGATCAACACATAGAAAAGATAAAAAAAGCAGGTTTTATCTGTAAAACCGATAAAATAATATCTGCATTAGATCAGGAAAAGTTAGCGGCACTTTTCAAATCATTAACAAAAGAAGTATGTGATATTTCAGCTAAAGAACGAGAAAACTTAACGAACTACTTACAACAAATTGATTTTATAAGTGCTGAGAAAATAGCCATTGTCGATATAGGCTGGCAAGGCACCATGCAAAACTCAATAGGAAAATTAGGTCGACTATTAGATAAAAAAATAAATGTTGAGGGCTATTACCTAGGTACATTTGAAACAGCACAGCGCCATGTTTCAAAAGGTTTACCAATGTCGGGTTATTTATGCAACTTTTCTCAGCCTAAAAAAAATTACGACGTTGTCGTAGGGTGCGTGCATTTATTCGAGTTTATTTTTTCTGCGCCCCACGGCTCTGTTATTAATTTTAAATCTGATAAAGAAGGAATAAGCCCGGTCTTTGAAAAGCATATCTCTTCTCATAGAACAACCGCGATAATAAATGAATTTCAAGAAGGCACATTAGACTTTATTAAAGACTTTATGGAAACTGAGAATGATTGCTGGAAAATGGATATCTCCCCAGAGTCTTCAATTAACCCGATTTCAAGGTTATTAACAGATCCCACGTATAAAGAATCAGTTCAATTCGGAAACTTAACTCACTCAGAGTATGTTGGAAGTCATAATTATGAGAGGCACTTAGCTAAAACCTCTGGATCATGGAGTGCTTTGATGTCCCCACTAAAGTTTAAAAAGCACTACTATGCATGTTTATGGAAAGTGGGATTTAGGCGGAGATATATAGGCAATATTTTACCGGAAAAGCTATTTTTATATATTAAGAAACTTAAAAAGAAAAAAGCTTATAGTTAAATTCGACTCAGTCTAATTAATAGCTCAGCATACAACTAATTGACGGCTCTTAATCAGTTTCAGTAACCGCTAATTTAGTTTTAATAAAATCACTATGATTTACATATAGTAATGACGCTACTTTGCGAATCAATGCTTCTTCCATTTCATCTAAATGTTCATCTGCATAGGCAACTTCCCACATAGCTTTGATTAAGTCGATACGCGCATCACTATCCAACTCTCCTAATTGCGAAGTGAAGTCAAATACAGAGTTACTTGTACTCACTTCTTTCATCCCTTCTTGCAGTAATGTGCTGGCATTATCCACATCTATATTAAGTAGTTTTTGCAAAGTATTAATGACTGCGGCTTCTTCTTTAGAGTCACTCTCATGATCTGCCACACAGACTTCGCAAAGTAAGCAAACGATAGCCAACGATTTATCGAATTCGGGGCTATCTGGCGGGATCATTGAATTTAAAAACTGTTTAATTTTTGCAATCATATTAAAACCTATTGATATCTTCTTTATATGGATAATAAGTACTTAAAACATACTAGTATGTCCAATTTAATAAAATTCATCCATGTTCAGAGTATGAAGCAACACGGTTACGACCATTATCCTTTGCTTCATATAAAGCTATATCTGATTTTTCAAGTAGGGCTTTCAAGTTTTCTTGATTAGTCATGTTATAACTGACACCAATACTTGTAGTACATTTCACTACGTTTTCATTCTTATTCATGATCACTAAACGTTCAATTTGTACTCTGATTTTATCAGCAATCAATATACCTCTTTGCGGGCCACAATGCGGCAACAATAAAGCAAACTCTTCACCGCCAATTCGGGCACAGACTTTATTTTTAAAATCCAAACTTTGCAAAACACTAGCGACTTGAACCAAACACTCATCTCCAACTGAGTGCCCATATTTATCGTTAATACTTTTAAAAAAATCTAAATCTAATAATAATAATGTAGCTGATTGTTTTGTTTTATTAGCTTCAATTAACAGCTGCTCGCCTTCCTCAAAAAAACAACGGCGATTTTTAATACCAGTTAAAATATCAGTCGTTGCCTGTTTTACTAACTCCAATTCATGTTTTTCAATCTGTTTACTAAACAAAGTTAGTGCTAAAACAATCGCAAACATATTCACTAAAAACACAGATTGATACAGTATATGATTAGTCGCTGAGTTTAAAATAATTAATGGATCAGGATTAAGGGTATTTTCAGAATATAAAAATAACAGCGCAGCAGCCACGCTAAATATCATTTTTAGAATTATTTCTTTTAATTCAAAAAGCAGTAACACGCCCATTGGTACTAAAAAATAATAAAAATGAAAACCGCTCTCTTTGGTAAAAAATAGATTAGTGAATAGAAAAAGGTGTAATAAGACAAAGCTAAAGTAAGTTATTTTAGCAGCTTTATGACAATGGAAATAACTGAGTAAAAAGACAAAGACAAACCCACCAGTTAACATAACATTGTATAACGCTGCACAGTCTTCTTTTAAAATAAAAACATAGTTCGCAGTGTAAACAAAAGAAACAAGTAAAGTCAGTAAGTTTAATACGTTTAACATACGTATCTTTTCTACTTTACTAGGAAGCTCACCTTGGATGCCAACATCCATTATGGAATAAAAACGAGAAAACATAATATTAAGGCTCTGACCGATTAATGATGCTGAATATGGCTAATCATGATTAGTCATTCGCTCCAAACGATCTAACTCTTCTTCACGTGCAGCGTTAATTTCATTTAAAATATTGTCTACATCCGCAGCAACTTCAGAATCAACAAATTGTCCCGTTAAAACTGTCTTATCTGAAAGCTCTCCCGTTTCAAAGATAGCCCAAATCTCTTCACCATATCGAGTAGAGACTAGGCTAGGAGCAAATTGAGAGTAATATTGAGTCATGTTGTTAACATCGCGTAACAACATTTTTTTAGCATTGTTATTGCCGGCAGCATTAACAGCTTGTGGCAAATCGATAATTACAGGGCCTTGTTCATCCACCAGTACATTGAACTCTGATAAATCACCATGAATGATGCCAACACTTAACATACGAACCACGTAATCCATCATTTTAGCGTGATGACTTAATGCTTGATCTTGCGATAGTGTCACATCATTTAAACGAGGGGCAGCATAACCTTCATCATCAGTAATTAGGTCCATAATTAATACACCACCGAAACAACCATAGGGCGTTGGTACTCTGACACCTGCCGCAGCGAACTTATACAAAGTATCAACTTCAGTATTTTGCCAAATTTCCTCTTGCTGCTCACGACCAAACTTCGATCCTTTTTGCATTGCACGAGCACTTCGACCATTACGAACTTTACGCCCTTCGTTATATAAAACAGCATTTTTAAAGCTGCGCTTACTGGCTTCTTTATAAACCTTAGCGCAACGAATTTGGTCACCACATTGAACAACATATACCGTGGCTTCCTTGCCGCTCATTAACTGGCGTAACACATCATCTACAATGCCATCATCTATTAATGGCTGAATTCTTTTAGGTATCTTCATTTATATGATTAAATTATCTAATAATATTTTGGTTAAGTGGATGCTACATATATTAATCAGCAGCTTAAGTAGTAATTGTCTGAGCATAATACTACAAACAGACAAACAAGAGTTGTTTCTTTTTTGCACAATTATAGGCATTACAAAGCAATAATAGTTCATATTTCAACTAAAAATAATCTGCAAAATAACCAATTTGAGGGAATTAAGGCTTATTAATTAATTTATTACACAGTCAACAAGCCTGAATGTGAGTGTTTACTCTTTGCAAGAATCAATTACCTAAGCTAACTCTGCGCTCACTCATTATTTTTTCTTACCACCGAAAACATTAACCAGTGCGCCTAAAATAATTAATATACCGCCAATCAATGTCCAAACAGATGGAATTTCATTAAATATTAAAACACCTAGAATAGTAGAAAATACAACCTGTACATAAGAAAATGCGCTTACCTTACCAGCGACTTCAGTTTGCATCGCTTTTGTTAAACCAACCTGCCCAACTTGGGTGAATATCCCAACAAACAATAATAAAAGCAAGGCTTCGCTATCAGGCATAACAAAATCATTGCCTAATAAAACTAAAGAGAGAGGTAATGCAATCAGCGGAAAATAAAAAATAATCACTGAACTATCTTCTGTTTTACTCAGGCGTTTAACAATTACATAGGCAGTACCGCTACCTAATGCCCCCAAAAGAGCAACAAAAACACTAAACCAGGGAAGTACCGTTTCACCGTTTAATGCCAAATTAGGTTGAACCATCGCAAGTAAGCCAACTAAACATAAGCCAATACATATTAAAGTCGAGCGTTGGATTCGTTCTTTTAGAAAGAAAAATGCTAATAAAGCAGTAAAAACAGGGTATAAATACTGTAATAGCGTGGCTTCCGCTAGCGGTAAGGTTGTCACAGCGTAGTAAACACAAATTAGAGCTAACGTTCCAACAACACCTCGCGATATTAGTAACGCCTTATTGGTCCCCCACACTGCAATTTTTTTACGTTTAATATCGACATAGCTTATCACCAGAGAAACCAAGCCTCTTGCAGCAACAATCTCAAAAACGGGGATATTGTGAGTGCTTACCAACTTTACACAGGCAGTCATCAAAGCAAATGAAAAGGCAGATAACAGCATAAAACGTAAGCTAATAGGAATAGATAAGAAAAAGTTTTGTAACATATTGGTATTAATGTGATTAAGAACAAGGAATATATAGTTTATCTTATTCTTCCCCTATCTGTTATTTATTTAAACACTTGATTCATCTATTATAACAACCCTAATTACATCAGAAGCTTACATAACAAATAAGCAAAAAATTAACCTAGCTACAATAACGTAGTGACTAGCAAGGATAGCTATGAAAACTTTAATGAAAAAACACTTATTACTATTGTGTACCACGACTGCACTTCCATTATCGGTTTTTGCATCACAGCCAGTAATTCAATCAGAGACAATCTCAGATCAGGTTATTGAGATGCAAAGAGCTGAGTTACAAAAAAACACCCTAAATAAAGGCTTTGGTCCTCAATCACCACGAGATATAGATAATATTGCAGGAAATAATACTCAATTATTTTCATATGCACCAAACACCGCGGATATGAACCTATGTAATATTCATTTTCATAAGAATGCAGAGCATAAAGGCGGTGAGTTTACTCGTTATGCTGGTAATGGCGATGGTAAAGGTAACAACAGTGGATATTTATATGCAGGACAATTAACGGAGGAAGAGCTAACTCCAATTTCTGTGTCTTTATCTAAGGAGCTACATCATCAATTATTTCCGGGTGACACTATTGAAGTTCATTATGTTTATTCAACAGCAAACGTAAAACCAGGACCTACACTGGGTTCATGTTTAAGTGATTCAACTAAAAACCCGGCTCTTCGCGTAGAATCTCAAGTGTTTGTGTTAGTAAATGATAAAGAAGCTTTAGATTTTGTAGAGTTAACCAAGCACTCGATGAAAGGTAATCATCCACAGGCTATCAATATTCCAGATAACTCAGGACAGCCGATACAATATTTAGGATCAACCACTGGGCCGGCTTACAACCAACAAGGTTCACCGTTTCAGGTTACATGGAGTGTTCGCCCTCAAGTATTAAAGGTTAGTATTAATACCGTTGCGTCATGGTTCAAAGATAACCAATACAAAGAAAATCATGCCCATGGTGTGAGAAATCTAGTTACCAATCCATTATTATTATCGGCTTATTAAAGCACTTACTAAAAATAGTTTAGTGTTAGTAGCAAAAATATAGGTGAGTCTTAAAGCTCACCTAGTTAACTAAAATAATAAAAATAAATGTTAACCTAACTTTCTATGCACGGTTACTAGCTGTGATATATAGGGGCGATTATAAATTACAGTATGATAGGATTGAGTTTACTTAGAAACTCTTCCAGAGACTCTGCCAATACTGCTTCTTGTTTTTTACCTAACGTCTCTAATTGCACTTGCCCGGTCTCATTTAATATCGAGATAACTTGCATTTCATCGCTACAAGTCGCAATAAACATTGAGGCAGGTTTCTTTAAACGTTTCTGCATCATGAAGTGTGCAATCATATTTTCTTGCAATCCCAAAAAATCTTGATCATTCCATACCTGAATCAATTCAATAGGATGGCCATCAAATTCGCAAGGTATATGATCACAATAATTGCTACAAAATAAGGCTTCTATTGCCGGATGAAGCTTTATTTCAAGAGCATCTTCAATATTTTTCAAATCAACTTGTTGCGTACGCTCTTGTGCTTTCCAAGTTATTTGATCGCCAAGTACCTCACCGACTTGGCATGGAGATAACCATTCAGCATCAAAGGTTTGCGTTGGAAGAGTCCCCTTTTCAGCTTCCCATAATTTAAGGTGGCGTGCTTGTAACGCCAATAATTCCGTTTGGATATCTGTATTCATAGCTCGAATAATTCTTCTTTTTAGTTACAATACCGCTTATTGTAACCATTCGGGCTGTTTTGTCTTGCATTTATAACGCCCTCTGCTTTTAAAATGAGAAAACTCAATGTCACATTCAACTTTATACGATCAAGATTTAGCTTTAAAAGACCTATCACTAGGCAAAATCACTGAATATAAATGTCATTATGACAAAACGTTATTACAAGGTGTTCCTCGTAGTTTAAATCGCAACGAGCTTTCATTAAAAGCTGACGCGTTACCTTTCTATGGCGTTGACTTATGGAATATCTACGAGCTTTCTTGGTTAAACAATAAAGGTAAACCTGTGGTCGCAACAGGTGTTGTGAAAGTTCCTTACGATAGTGAGTTTTTAATCGAATCAAAATCATTTAAGCTTTACCTTAACAGTTTTAATCAAAGTAAATTTGATTCGGTAGAAGCAGTTCAAGAAGTTCTAAGCAATGATTTATCAGAATGCGCTAAAAAAACAGTCGAGGTAACACTCAATGCGAACTTAGATACAGTAGTGGATAAACTAGGAGCCCTATCTGGTATAAACATTGATGAGCTTGATATCGAAGTAGATCAGTATCAACTATCTCCAAATTTACTGAACGGTATTGGTTTAAATGAGATTGTTACAGAAACACTTCATTCTAACCTGTTAAAGTCTAATTGTTTAATCACCAGTCAACCTGACTGGGGAAGTGTAGAGATCACTTACACAGGTCAACGTTTAGATCACGAGAAGTTATTACGCTATTTAATTTCTTTTCGTCAACATAACGAGTTTCATGAACAATGTGTCGAACGTATTTTTTGTGATTTAATGGCGCACGCTTCATTAAATGAACTAACTGTCTATGCACGATATACCCGTCGCGGTGGTTTAGATATCAACCCATTACGTAGTACTTGTGCATCGGTAGCAACACACAATATTCGCTTAGTAAGACAGTAACGCTAAATTTGTTACAATAACTGCACCTTAACAAAAGTAAGGTGCAAATTTTATATAAGGCTTTAAGTATCCATGAACTTTTTTTCACGTGCATTTATAGGTTGCTTACTAGTATCAGTTAGCCATTCAATAATGGCAATAGAGCTAGGTGATGCACAGATCCCTGCATCTATCAAAGAAAGCTATAAGACTCGTGAACTTGAGCCCGTTTCATGTATTAACAATGTCACTGCATTCATGGATAAAGTGGCTGCATTACCGCCTCCGCAAGATAATTTTATTAATAAGAATTCACGTTTAACAACTAAACGAATCCCTAATAATGCCCCTACGCACTTATTAGCCTCTTGCTATATCGAATTGGAGAACTACGAAAAAAGCCTATCGTTATTAATGCCGCTATTAAAAAACCCAAGTGAAAGCCCGGATGAAATTAGAACTTTAAACTTAATTGCCAGTGAAATACCTGAGCCAGAACGTCCGCAGCTAAGTAATGAAACGCTAATTAATATGATGCAACATTCTTTACAAGTAATGGCTGATAATAAAAAAACTAACTATGCTAATTTACCTGAAATAGTTAACCTAACCGTTACAAAACTGGCTTTAGAAACACACCAATATCAGTTAGCAAATGAATCCCTAGGTAAAGTAAAACAAAGCCTTAAGAATAGTAAAAAAACCGAATTATTAGCTTGGTTAGCTTATTATTACGGCCACTATTACGATCAAATTAACCAACAACAACTCGCAGTTTCAAACTTTCAAACAGCAAATGCAATGGCAGACCAACTGCAACTGATTAAGCTAAATAGCCTGATCAAGGCGAGTCTATCTAATCTTTATCAGCAGAAACACCGTTATAAACGTGCAATGGATTTTGCCAGCCAACGTGTGGAGTTATTATTACCTACAGAAAACTATGTACAGCAAGCCGATAGCTTACTGAAATTTGCAATTTTAAAACGTCAG
Organism: Psychromonas arctica; assembly: GCF_036697365.1. Lineage (GTDB taxonomy): Bacteria > Pseudomonadota > Gammaproteobacteria > Enterobacterales > Psychromonadaceae > Psychromonas > Psychromonas arctica_A. The sequence goes on along the minus strand of NZ_JBAHZA010000006.1, from coordinate 263,781 downwards.
AATAAAGAGTTTAATCAATCGTTAATCTATTTATTTAATGCAATGGAGTTGGTAGAGAAAAAACATAAAACGCTATTAGCTTACATTTATCTTGAATTAGGGCGAACTTACGCTTCTATGCCCTATGATATGGATAAAAATACTGACCTTGCTCAAAAGTATTTACAAAATGCGCGTTACCACTTTAAGAAATTAAATAGACTAGAACAACAAACTGAAACGATCTTATTATTGGCCCAACTTAATATTCGAAGCCAAGATACCGGGTTAGCCATTTTACAGCTAGAGAATGTATTAACCTTAGCAAAAGATAAGTTTCCAGAGCTCAGAGTAAAAGCTTTTGAAATGCTTGCATTGAGTTATGAATTATCAGGAGATCATCAACAAGCTAACTTCCACTTCAAAAATTTTCATTCATTACAAAATGCAATCAAGGAGAAGCTGTTTGCTTTACAACAGTTAAAAATAAATGAGCAATTTCAGCTTATTGAGCAAACACAACAACAAATTCAGTTAGAAACAAAAAATAACGAATTATTACTAAAAAATAATCGCTTTAAAAATATCGCCTATGTTGCGGCCTTGTTGCTAATACTTGCGTTATTAATATTACTAGGTATTTTTAGACGCAATAAAAAACTAGTTGCATTAGAGTTAACGACTCGTAAAAGATTACAATTGCATCCACGTTCAAAACTACCCTCTCATCAGGTCCAAGTTCAAGAAAATGAATTACAATATCAAGGGACGCCACTATTTTACGCACTAGTAAATATTCCATTTCTTAATAACTTAAATGGCACAAAAGGTTTGTTTAATGCAGAGAAAATTGAAGCGGCTTTAGGTCAAGCGTTAACCACACACTTTTATCAACGCACTCAAATCACCCAAGTTCGCGATAATCAGCTATTATTTATATCTGAACAAGAGCAATATGAAGAAGCAAAACAATTTGCATTAGAAATTGAATCCTTTTTTAAATTTTTTGCTGATAGCTACTCGCTGGAGGGAGACATTGCCTGTGGCGTTGTCGCATTTCCGTTCTTGAATAACGTATCACGTGCAATCGCACCTGAAAGAATGTTAAATTTAACTAGTCTCGCTTTATATGGTGCTTGTCAAATGCGTGACCAACTCAATACCAATACTTGGCTAGAGTTATATGCAATAGAAAAAATTCAACCTGCTTTCTTTGATGGTGATTTATGGATACTAGGCCAGGCAGGTATTGACAAAGGTATTGTAAAACAAAAAAGTAGTCACCCCGGCACTACGATCTCATGGCCGGAATTAAATCGTTAGGTAAATTTGAGGTATCTCATCTTGTGCTTGAGTATAAACTAATCGATACTTCGCAACGATTATAATAAAAGGAATAAGCTGATGGCATCATCTCAAGCAATAACTCGATTATTGCAGCAATTGTTAAAACGGAGTTATCGACAAAACCAAGCTATCGATAAGTATCAGTTTAAATTTTTAAAAAAATTGCAATCAGCTTCAACAGCTGAAGATGAAATTCAGTTATTTGACGAATATAGCCAACAACTTGAAAATACCCCTTATACTATTGAAGAGAAACTATCTGAAGGTAAGTTAGTCGCCCGTCAATCACAAGTGCAACTTAGACAAATCGAATCATTATCAGAAGCAGTAAAAAATAAAATTGGCGAAATGCAAAACGCACCTGAACCTTATACTATTGCCGAACACCACTCTTCTTTAAGCGCCCTAATTAAAATTTATCAACATGCAGTGATTGAATTAAATAAAAGCTGCTCTCCATCTGAAGTCGACACCAAAGCTGATATCTCTTTTATTAACGATGAATTACAACTGCTCATTCTAGAATTAGATGTCGGGCAAGATTTTGTTAAAAAGCTAGAAAAAGTACGTATTGATATATCTAATGATCCAGATCCATTTCAATTACCTCAATATTGCTTACAAATCATCAATATCATTATCGATAGTACACGTGAAGAGCGTCGTACTTCTCGTCATTTTTTATACACTCTTAATGATAGCTTAACGCAATTCTATTTAAATTTTGCACAAACCTTAAAGCTTAGTGAAGAAGATTTTGAAAAACAAAAAGAGACTAATAAGCTTATTCAAGAAGGTGCAGATAAACTTCAAGAAAACAGTCAGCATCAAACACTTGAAGAACTACAATCGTCAATTTCTGACTATGTATCAAATGTAAAAGCAGCGATGGCTTTACAAGAAGAACAACAAGAAGAAAAATTCCGTACTAAATTCCAAAGTATGGTAAGACAAATTAAAGAGCTACAAAACGAGACGCAAAGCTACCAAAAAACTTTGAAACAACAAAACAAGCAATTACACATTGATTTTTTGACCAAAATTCCTAACAGAGCAGCTTGGAGTGAACGTTTAAAAACAGAAGTGACGCGTTATAAACGTTACAAAACACCACTTAATCTAGCTGTGATTGATATAGACAACTTTAAATCGATTAACGATAGATTTGGTCACTTAGCCGGAGACAAGGTATTAAACGTTATTGCTCAAACATTACAGAAATCTATTCGTAATGCCGATTACATTGCTCGTTATGGCGGGGAAGAATTTGCATTATTATTACCAGAAATTTCACCAACTCAAACTGAGCTTGCTTTAAATAAGTTACGTGACCGTATTAAGTCGATTCCGTTCCAATTTAAACAGGAGCACCTGTCCATTACTATTTCAGTTGGGTTTTCTGCATTTACACCATCAGATGAAAGTGATGATGCTTTTGAACGTGCAGATACAGCACTTTACCAAGCAAAGCGCCAGGGTAAAGATCAGGTTTTACAGCTTACAAAAAATGAGAAAAAAGTTGAAAGGTAATATAAATTTAGCTTTATAACGTTTTGTTTCAATTATTTATCAAAAATCAGTGCTTTTTACGTGGCTTCTCCCACTAACTCAGTTAATCTAATAATAAGTTAAAAGGAGAAGCTATGATTTCACATATCAGTCCCGTTGGCAGTATGGCGCTACTTTCTCAACTGGAAGTCAACCAACTTAAATACAGCGCCTCTTGCGAAACTTACCAATTATTCAGAAATTGCGCTCTAGCCGTCTTAAAGTCAGGTAGCCACACTGACAGTAGTAAAGAGATCCTTGAAAAACATAAAGACTTTCAAATCAATGTGCTACATCAAGAGCGCGGCGTTATTTTAGAACTTGTTAACCCACCTGAAGATGCTTATATTGATGGTGAACTAATTAAAGGGATGCAAGATCTCTTATTTTCAGTATTACGTGATATTTTGTATGTTAATACCCAGTTACAACCTCATGAATCTACAAAGTTTAATAGTGAAGAATCCACCAGCTTAGTGTTTTCTATTTTACGTAATGCGAATATCTTAAAAGCAGGTATCGATCCAAATATGGTGGTATGTTGGGGTGGTCATTCCATCAATAAAACAGAATTTTCTTATACCCGAGAAGTGGGTAACCAACTTGGCTTAAGAGAACTCAATGTTTGTACTGGTTGTGGTCCAGGTGCCATGGAAGGACCTATGAAAGGTGCCGCTGTAGGACATGCTAAACAACGTGTAGCACCGGGTCGTTACATTGGCTTAACAGAGCCAGGTATTATTGCAGCTGAGCCTCCAAATCCAATTGTTAACGAGCTAGTTATCCTGCCTGATATTGAAAAACGCTTAGAGGCTTTTGTCCGCTTTACTCACAGTATTGTCATTTTCCCTGGCGGTCCAGGCACAGCTGAAGAGTTGTTGTATATTCTTGGTATCATGATGCACCCTGAGAATAAACGTCAACCTCTGCCTATTATATTAACAGGGCCAGCCAGCAGTGCAGATTATTTTGAGGCGATTGATGACTTTATTGTGCATACTTTAGGGCCTGAAGCTCAAGAGCATTATCAAATCATTATTGATGATGCGCCCACTGTTGCTAAAGTAATTAAAAAATCGATGCATCGAGTCAAAGAGTATCGTAAAGCCATTGGCGATGCTTATTCATTTAATTGGACATTAAAAATTGATCGTACCTTTCAAGAGCCCTTCATCCCTAACCATGACAACATGGCAAACTTAGTGCTACATCATGATCAACCCAAAGAGCAACTTGCATCAAATTTGCGTCGCGTTTTTTCAGGTATTGTTGGTGGTAATGTGAAAGATGAAGGAATAAAATCCATCGAAGAAAATGGCCCATTCTTACTAACTGGAGAAAAAGAATTAATGTTAAGAGTAGATAAGTTATTAAAAAGCTTTATCGACCAAGGTCGTATGAAATTGCCAGGTAGTGTTTACACTCCTTGTTATAAGATAACCACTTAACATGAGTGCTTCACTATTAATCATAGATGCGATGAACTTAATTCGTCGTATCTATGCAATCCAAGAAAAACAAAACGCAAAGTCAGAATTTGCCTTAAGTGCGACCAACAATACAGCCTGTAATGCTTTACAGAAATTATTGAGAGCACATAACCCTAGTCATGTTATTTGTGTATTTGATAGTCATCAAGCTAGTTGGCGCCATCAACTTCTCCCTGAATATAAACAAGGAAGAAAACCAATCCCTAGTGACTTAAAAGCTTACTTGCCCCACATTCAGGATGCCTTTTATGAAATGGGTATTGAGTCTTTAGTGACTGAGCAAGATGAAGCAGACGATCTGATTGCGACACTTTCACACAAAATAACAGCGCGCCAACAACGCTGTACAATCGTATCTACAGACAAGGGGTTTTATCAGTTATTAAATGCTTATACGAGTATCTATGACTATTTTCAATCTTTGCATATGGATAGTTATTATATAGAGCACAAACTAGGTATGAAAATAGATCAACTAATCGATTATTGGGCAATTACCGGTATTAGTAGCAGTCATATTAAAGGTGTTGAAGGTGTAGGCGATAAAGGTGCGATTGCTTTATTGCAAGAGTACTCTAGCTTACAGGGAATGTTTGAAGCAGAAAATAATAGTGATAAACGTTTGTTAAAAGTACAACAACAGCAACAAGAAGCCCTACTTTCAAAACAACTGGTTTCCTTGAAAAAAGATATTCAACTTGGCTTTAATTTGAAAGACCTAAGATACCCTAAAAATTAATACGTAAATACTTGAGATAAATAAAAATTATAGCGTTTAAGTGAACAAATTCTTAACTTAGCTGACTAACAAATTTAGTCTGTCTTATACGTCATATTACTCCTTATGTACTAACCCATTTGGTTATCTACAAAGGATATAATGCCTTTTTATAAAGCACCCTTTATTGGCGTGCTTTATTCGTCATAGATTATGGAGTTTCAACTGTGAAAAAAATATTAATTCCTATTGCATTAGTTGCGGCCGGTGCTGCTGCATACTTATATCAGCCACAAGCAGAAAGTGATAATGTCCTGAGTTACGTGCCTGCCGATACACCATTTTTCACAGGACAATTAACGCCATTCCCTATCAAAGATTATATTGCCTCAGCTCCTAACTTGATTGACCCTAAAAATCCTACACATATTGAATCTTTATACGGAGAAGAATCTCCTTCAATAGATTTTTTAACAAACCTACTAAGCACTTATGAAGATAGTTTAAAAGATGCAGACTTACTGACTAGTAACTTTGGTTTAGCAGATGAGATCCGTGCATACTTTTACACTTTAGGCTTGTTACCTGTGCTCAAAGTTGAAGTCGCTAACCCACAAGCAATATGGGATTTGTTAGATAAAAATGAACAAGAAACCGGCTTTAGTCATACTGAAGGAGAGCTCAAAGGACTTAAATATCGTATTTATCCAATGGTTGAAGATGACCAAGGTGAGCCTATTAACCTGATTATTGCACAATCTAATGGCATGCTAACTGCGACGATTCAAAGCAGTTTTGTATCAGAAGACTTACTGGCAATGGCATTAGGGTTACAAAAACCAAGCAAATCTCTAGCAGACACGCATATGCTTGAAGATATTATGCAACAGCACCAATTTACCAACAGTAGTGTTGGTTTTGTTAACCATGTAGAAATCATCAAAGGCTTAACCAGCGAAGATGATAATCAATTAGCTAAGCAATTAACTGAACTGACTAAAGATGAGGATACAGCCTTCCAGCTATTACACAGTGCCGCTTGTAAACAAGAATTACGTGGTATTGCACAAAATTGGCCACGTACCGCATTCGGTTACACCCAAATGGATATCAGTAAAGAACAATCAACATTGGGTTTTGCTGCTGTACTTGAAAGCAAAAACCAACCTATTTTGAATGCCCTAAAAACATTACGTGGCTATATCCCTAATTACACACAAAACTTTGATGATAATGTTATTGCAACATCGATAGGTTTGGATGTTGGTCAGCTTTCTAGTGCGTTAACCGATATTTGGGCGAATTTAAAAACACCACGCTTCCAGTGTGGACCTTTAGCGGATATCCAGTACCAAATAGATGCCAGCGGTGAATCTTTAGCAATGTTAGGTATGGGCTCAAGCATGGCAGCGAATGTGAAAGGTATTAGTAGTGCAATTTTTGATTATTCAGTATCGCAAGATAATGACCAGCCTCGCTTAGAAAGCTTGGATGCATTATTAGCGGTTCATGTTAAAAACCCAGTTGCCTTATTTAACTCGATTAAAATGTTTGTGCCTGATTTACAACAAATTGATATAACCAATAATGGGCCTGCAGTATCACTTAATAAAGTGGTTCCTATCCCTGCGCGATTAAACTTAGATCCTAAAATGGCGATCAAAGGCGATCATTTTGTTATCTATAATGGCAACAAAGGATTACAAGAAGCTGAAAAATTATCTCTTGAGACATTATTAGCTAAAGGGTTATATCAGCTATCTTTTGATACTAAGAAAATTTTAACCCCTATTGCAGATGCCGTTGAACTAGCCGGTGAAGTAATTCCTGAAGAAGCGATGTTCCTAAAAGATTACGATACACGTATGAATATTAACGTAGATATTAATGATCAAGGTATTCGCTTAGATTCAACAATGAACCATAAAGCCGCAGAAAACTAAGCGTCATCAATAACGCTATTATTTCCTTTTATAAACTGGCCTTCGGCCAGTTTTTTCATTTTTAACGTTTTATCAACCTAATATGATTAACCTTCTCCGTTTAATAATGTAATTACACCCACATCAAAATCAGTTATTCTACGCGCTTACCAAAATTTATATCAATGACATTAACTATGTTATACCAACTATATTAAATAAGTGTTCTAAATTTTACGCAGGAAAAATGACTTAGTTAAAGGCGTAATTGAAGTTAAACAGTTGTTCTCTTTGCGAAAATTACAACGAAGAAATAAGTTATTTTAACAAGTAAAATAGGTCAATTAATTAGTGTGATTGGTATTATCTAAATTTTTAATCTTGTAGGTCTCACGGAACCAGACCTTCACATCTGCTAGTAACGGAAAAATTATGTTAGAAAAATTATTTAAACTAAGCGAAAACAACAGTAATGTGAAAACAGAAATTGTTGCAGGCTTTACCACCTTCTTAACCATGGCTTACATCATCTTTGTTAACCCATCAATGCTATCTGCAACAGGAATGGATTCCGGTGCAGTATTTGTAGCAACTTGTTTAGCAGCTGCAGTAGGTTGTTTTATTATGGGTTTATACGCTAATTACCCAGTTGCTTTAGCGCCAGGTATGGGCTTAAACGCATTCTTTTCGTATGTAGTTGTATTACACATGGGCTACAGCTGGGAAGTTGCTCTGGGTGCAGTATTCTTATCAGGCGTCTGTTTCACACTATTAAGTTTATTCAAGATTCGAGAGTGGATCATCAACTCAATTCCATTACCAATGCGTAAAGGAATTGCAGCAGGCATCGGTTTATTCTTAGCGTTAATTGCCTTAAAAAATGCAGGTATCGTAGTAGGTAACCCTGCAACATTAGTTGGTTTAGGTGATATTACTGCATTACCTGCAGCACTAGCTTCGTTAGCGTTTATTGCCACAATTGCCCTCGCTCACTTCCGCGTTAAAGGTGGTGTGATGATAGCTATTTTACTCGTAACAATCATTGGTCTTATTATGGGCGACGTACAGTACGCCGGTATTGTCTCTATGCCTCCTAGTATTGCACCTACCTTTATGCAGATGGATATCGCAGGTGCATTTAATGTTGGTATGATTAGCATTGTATTTGCCTTTCTATTTGTAGATCTATTTGATACTTCAGGCACCTTAATTGCTGTTGCAGACAAAGCTAAATTATTAGATAAAGATGGCAACCTTCCTCGTTTGAATCGTGCTTTATTAGCAGATAGTGGAGCTTCGATGGCAGGTTCAGTTTTAGGTACATCTACAACTACTAGTTATATTGAAAGTGTTGCAGGTGTCGCTGAAGGTGGCCGTACTGGCTTAACGGCTGTTGTTGTTGGCGTATTATTCTTACTAGCCCTGTTCTTTGCACCATTAGCAGGAATGGTACCTGCTTATGCAACTGCAGGAGCGTTATTATACGTTGCAGTATTAATGGTTGGTGGCCTTAAAAGCATTAACTGGGATGACATTACTGAAGCCGCGCCTGTAGTAATCATTGCGATAATGATGCCATTAACTTTCTCTATCGCAAACGGCATCTCCATTGGTTTTATTGCTTATGCAGCAATTAAAATTGCCAGTGGTAAAGCGAGTGAATTAAGCACAAGCGTTTGGTTCTTAGCTATCTTATTCTTAATTAAATTAATCTTCTTCCCTGGTTAAATAGCGAAAATAGCATTCAGTTAATGTTAGTGAATGCTTAATACATAATAAAAGGCCCGATTTTATAACTTATAAAATCGGGCCTTTTTAGTTTCAAGCTAAGCTTAACTTTAGTTAAGCGATAAAAGTACGAATATTATTAGCAACCTTTTCAATTAAACTAACGCGTGCTTCAACACTTGCCCAGGCAGTATGAGGAGTAACGACTAAACGATGCTCAGATTTTACAGAAAGGTAAGGATGGTTCTCTTGCATCGGTTCTACAGCTAAAACATCAGTTCCATGATAAATGTCTTGCGTATCCAAAGCAGTCGCCATCGCACTTTCGTCAATAATACCGCCACGGCCTAAATTCAACATAATCGCACCTGGTTTTAACAGTTTTAATTGTTCGGCAGCAATCAAGTTTTCCGTCTGCGCATTGAGAGGAGCATGAATAGAGATAACATCACATTCACTCAATAACGTTTGTAAATCAACCTGTGGAATAGATTGCTGACTATTCTTTCCCGATGTTGAGTAATAGCAAACATCACAACCAAAAGCACTTGCTAATTGAGCAACTCGCTGGCCAATTTCCCCCATAGCAATGACACCCCAACGCTTACCTTTTATCTCAAAAAAAGAGCGTTCTATATGGGTAAACACTGGACTTTCGCACCATTTTTTCTCATTAACATATTGATCGTAATAACGACTTTGATGTATCAATTGAAACAACAAAGAAAAAGTTGCTTGGCTAACACTCTCAGTAGAATACCCAGAAACATTTTTAACTTCGATACCAGCTATTTTTGCAGCTTCTAAATCAACGTTATTAGTACCCGTTGCTGAAATACAAATTAACTTCAATTGTGGGTTATCGGCCATATGCTGTGCTGTGATGACGACTTTATTAGTAATGATGACTTCTTGACCTACTAACCTTTCCGAAGTTTGTTGCGCATCGGTTGTTTGATAAACCGTTAACTCTCCTAATGTATCAAATACTGATAAGTCACTATCACCTAAAGTGAGCGCATCTAATAAAACAATTTTCATTTGAGTTCCTTAATTCGACGGTTGCTTGTGAAAAATAGAGATTAATAGATATACAGGTTTTTTAAAGAGAAGTAAAAATGAACAGGGGAATTAGAAGTAACGAAATGAGAATAAGGCAACATGAGTAGCAATTATTATTACTACTCATTATTAATTTAATATTACTCAGTAAGATCCGCTAACATCTTAAGTGCGACAGCTTCAGCAATTTTTATCCCATCAATACCAGCAGATAAGATACCACCAGCATACCCAGCACCTTCGCCACCTGGATATAACCCTTGGGTGTTTAAACTTTGGAAATCAGCGCCACGCTTAATCTGTACAGGCGATGAAGTACGAGTTTCTACACCTGTCAGCATAGCGTCTTTACTATCAAAACCACGAATCTTCTTAGCAAAAGCAGGTAACGCTTCACGAATCGCATCAATAGCAAACTCAGGTAGAGCTTCACTCAAATCGGTCATTTTAACATTTGGTTTATACGATGGTTCAACATTCTCATAAGGCTTGCCCTTACCAGCAGCTAAAAAGTCACCTACCATCTGTGCTGGTGCATCGTAATTACTACCGCCCATTACGTAAGCATGGCGCTCTAGCTTACGTTGTAAAGCGACACCTTGTAGAGGATCGTTATTGAAGTCTTCAGGAGAAATACCCACAACAATTGCACTGTTCGCATTACGCTCACTACGTGAATATTGACTCATTCCGTTGGTAACAACTGCATGCTCCTCAGAGGTTGCAGCAACAACTACACCACCAGGACACATACAAAAACTATACACACTACGGCCATTTTTACAGTGATGTACTAATTTATAATCAGCAGCACCTAGAATAGGATGGCCAGCATTGATACCAAAACGAGCTTGGTCAATCATCTCTTGTTTATGCTCAATACGAAACCCAATAGAGAATGATTGAGCTTCCATGTAAACACCTTTATCGTGCAACATCTGGAAAGTATCACGGGCACTATGCCCTACCGCAGCCACCACATAACGAGAGTTAATCACTTCACCATTATGCAAAGTCACACCAGTCACTTGTTTATGTTCGCCCTGTTCTTCCATGTTGATCTCTTCAACACGTGTTTCAAAGCGAATTTCACCACCCAGTTCAATGATCTTACGGCGCATTTTCTCAACCATAGTGACTAATTTGTAAGTACCGATATGCGGTTTACTTACATAGATAATTTCAGCTGGCGCACCGGCAGTAACAAACTCTTGTTTAACTTTTAACCCTTTGAAACCCGGATCTTTGACTTGGCTGTATAATTTACCATCGGAGAATGTCCCCGCACCACCTTCACCAAATTGCACATTTGATTCAGTGTTTAGTTCGCTGGTGCGCCAAAAACGGAACGTATCCTTGGCACGTTCATGCACAGATTTCCCACGTTCAAGTACAATCGGTTTAAAGCCCATTTGAGCTAAGATCAACGCAACAAATAAACCACAAGGCCCCATACCAATTACAATTGGACGCTCTTCAAGATCTTCAGGTGCAGATGCCACATATTGGTAATCTGTGTTAGGTGAAATACGGACATTTTGATCTGTTGAAAGATCCGCTAGTAATGCAGCTTCATCAACATCGATTAAAGTAATATCCAAGGTGTAAATTAAGGTAATTTGATTCTTTTTACGCGCATCATAGCCACGTTTAAAAACATGAATATTAACCAACTGTTGCTCAGTGATATTGAGCTTTGTTAATACAAACTGCTGTAACGCATCTTCATTGTGATCCAGCGGTAATTTAACTTGGTTGAGACGTATCATGATTCACCTAACATTGAGCATAAAAAATAAGCGCGTAGTTTACGTGATCTGTTTAAAAAATGTAATCGCATAAATAGATTAAATAGGGATTAGTTTCCCCCTATGATCGTCGGCGATGGCACATTAATGTGTTTGTTTATGAATAGAAATGGGAATAGTCGCCGCTGCCGTTTGTAAGCGCTTAGAGCAACTAGTAAGACAGAGCTTAGAAACCGTTTGTTTTGAGTCTGCAGTAAGACAACGGAAATCAGCAGCACAAAGTACACCTAATTCAAATAATTCCATTAGCTTTTCTTTATCGATTTCGATTTGAATAGACATTATAAATAACTCCATGTTATCCGTTGTTTGAGCCGCAATAATACGCATTACTTACTAATTGTAATCGGTATAATATCTTATGCTGATAGATTAAAACTATTACATGGTAATGATTATCATTTAATTAGTAAATAGATAATCACAAACTTGTTACTAAACTGTTAGGGAAAAGACAATAATGTTATTTAATACGCCCATGCAAAAGGCGACCTTGATCAAACGTTACAAACGATTTTTAGCGGATGTCACCTTAGCTGATGGGTCAGAAACCACTATTTATTGCGCTAACACAGGTGCGATGACAGGTTGTGGTAACCCTGGCGATACTATTTTTTATAGCACATCTGATAATAAGAAACGCAAATATCAATACACTTGGGAATTTACATTAACACCAGAAAAATATTTAATATGTGTTAACACAGCTAAAGCTAATTCCTTGGTGTCTGAGGCAATTAAAAAAGAGCAAATCCCTGAATTAATTGGTTACCAAAAATGTACCGCGGAAGTGAAATACGGAGAAGAAAATAGCCGCATAGACTTCTTGCTAAGCGACCAAAATAAAGTTGACTGTTATGTAGAAGTAAAAAGCTGCACGTTGTTAGATGAGCGTACTCAAGCGGGAGATGGCTACTTTCCCGATGCTGTTACAACTCGCGGTCAAAAGCATCTAAGAGAATTAATTGAGATGAAACAACAAGGTTTTCGTAGCGTGCTATTATTTGCAGTATTACATTCAGGTATTAAAAAAGTGCAACCTGCAGATTTTATAGATAAAAAATATACAGCCTTATTTGAACAAGCTAAAAAGGAAGGTGTTGAAGTTATCTGTTACTTTCCAGACCTAAGTCGTTATATTACCGCTTAAAGCCTCTATAATAACAGCCACCTTTCATTGAAAGATTATGCTACTCACTAACCTGAGCAGCATAATAGATACCTATAGAGCAGCTAAAATTGTTTCAGCTTTACTTGCTTCAAATTCACCAGCTTCTTCAACATTTAATGTTGTTACTACACCATCTTCAATGATCATGACGTAGCGTTGGGAACGCAAACCACCAAACCCAGCCGTATCTTTCTCTAAACCTAAAGCTTTAGTAAAGCTAGCATCGCCATCACCTAGCATTAAAAGTTCAGACGCATTCTGCGCTTCGCCCCATGCTTTCATAACAAAAGCATCATTAACGGCTACACAGGCAATTAAGTCCACGCCCTTTGCTTGTAACTTGTCGGCCAGTACCACATAACCTGGTAAATGTGCTTCTGAACAAGTCGGAGTAAATGCACCCGGTACAGCAAATAACACTACTTTTTTACCAGCAAATAATTCATTAACATCGTGAGTTTGCATACCATCAGCAGTTAATTGGCTTAAATTGGCTGTTGGTAATTTTTGGCCTACTTGAATCATATTTTTTCCTTTGAGTGAAGAAAGTTACCCATCTATTTAATGACTTAATAGATGGGTTGGGCGAAGTATCAGTTTAGCCCTAAACCCCAATAACAAACAATGACTAAAGTAATGGATATAATTAAATACGGTTTAAAAAAACTTAATTCACTTTAAACTGAATAACATTTTCACTCAGCTGCTCAGATAATTCATTTAATTGCATTGATGCTTGATAAACCTTCTCAGAAACATCTAAGCTCTCTCTATTTTGATCACTTACATTCACTAAATTACTATTAATGTCTTCTGATACGTTACCCTGCTGCTCTGTTGCCGTAGCTATTTGAGCAACCATATCACTGATCAAGTTAGTGGAATCTTTAATATTTTCAAACATAGTTTGCGTTTGTTCAGTGGATTTAACATTACGGTTTACTTTCTCAAAACCATCTTCAATAGACACAACAGCATTTTTTACCCCAGCTTGTAGTTTATCAATCATTTGTTGTATTTCATTAGTCGATTGCTGAGTTTTACTTGCTAAAGAACGAACCTCATCGGCGACAACAGCAAAACCTCGGCCATGTTCACCAGCGCGTGCAGCTTCAATCGCAGCATTTAATGCTAATAAATTAGTTTGGTCTGCAATATTACGAATAACATCCAACACCACAGCAATATTATTCGATTCTTCAGTAAGAGTAGTAATGTCGTCATTAGCTTGCTGTATAGATTGAGATAGCTCTTTAACATCTTGTACCGACTGATCAATCAACACCATACCATTATTGGTCATTTCGGTGGTTTCATTAGTCGCTGTTGAAGCATTTAAGGTATTCTCTGCTACTTCACGAACGGAAACACTAAATTCATTAACAGCCGTAGCAATTGCTTCTATTTTTTGATGTTGGGAAGTATTAAGGTCTTTACTAGAAACAGACATGTCTCTTAAACCTCTTGCATTACTGTTTAATGAAATACTATTTTCTTTTATCAGCTCAATTAAATGTTGCAATTTAACAACAAAAGAATCGAACTCATTAGCAAGGTCACCTAATTCATCTTGTCTTTTAGAAGAAATACGTAGCGTTAAATCGCCATCCCCTTCTCGGATTTGTTTAATACGAGCAGTTAAATCATCAATACCATGCACCAGTACTTTTGGCACTAAATAAGTCAATACCGCTGAAATAACGACAACAAAAGTAATGAATAATAGTAACCAAGATTTGTTACTATCTACTTCTGCGTTAACATTATCTATAGTTACCTGAGACTCCTCATAAAGTAGCTCGCCAGCAGTATCAAGTATGTCTCTTAGCTCTGAAAAATGTTGTCGATTAACTGTAAATAATAACTCTTCAGCTTCTACCTTTTTGCCTTGAGTCAACAAATGGAAATATTCATCGGAGTCTTTTTTCCAAATGTCATAGCTTTGATCAAAACTAGTTAATTTATCTAGTATCTCAGGATAGCTCGATAACAATGCTCGATACTCTTGCATTTTATCTGTTGTTTGTTGTGCATTTTCTTCAAAATCTTTTTTAAATGCAGGATCATTTTCATGTAAATATTCTAGCTGTGCCACATATGCTTGATAAAGATCTCTATCAGCATTAATAGCTAAAGATAAAGCCGGAATAAAACGATGCCCTTCATTTTCAATACCATCTGTTAGCGTTGAGGTGATTGAATTGTAAGCCACAACGACTAGAATCAAAGATGCAAACACTAACCCGATTGATAGTGATAGTTTGATTCTAATACTTTTGCCTATAGTATTTAACAATGTGCTTCTCCTTGCTGTTATTGCCATTTATCCATTGATACCTATATTGTAGTAGTTAAATAAAAAATAAATTAGACAAAAGTAGAAAAACAGCAATTTAACTGAAAAAATTAACCATTAATTTTGACCAACCATGCTGTCTATTCAAAATAATCATAATAATCATAATAATCATAATAATCATAATAATCATAATAATGAGCATATAAGACCTCCATAAGCCTAAACAAAAGTAGTTCCTCATCTGTCTCACTATGCAATGCCATAGTAAAAGTAGTGATATAAAGGTAAACTCCCGCCCAAAGTAATATATTAAACAGACGGTGAATAAAATGAGTAGAAAAATTGAATTGTTAGCGCCAGGCGGTGATGTTGATGCCATTAAAGCAGCCATTATCGCAGGAGCTAATGCCATTTACTGTGGCTTAGATATTTTTAATGCTCGTAACCGCGCTGCAAACCTATCTTTTGATGATCTGGTTGGCATCATCAAATTAGCACATGAATACCAATGTGAAGTTTTTCTAACTTTAAATATTGTTATTTTAGAGCATGAATTGCCTGCATTAACCAAGCTATTAAATCAGTTAGTTAATACCGGTATTGATGGAATAATTGTGCAAGATCTTGGTTTATTTAACTTAGTTAAAAAATTCTTCCCAAGTCTACACATCCATGCATCTACTCAGCTTACGACACATAACGAAGGACAAGTGCTATTCCTTGCAAAAATTGGAGCAACACGTGCCAATTTATCACGTGAATTAAATCTGTCTGAAATCAAAAGCCTTACCGCATTAGCACACGATAATGATGTATTAACGGAAGTGTTTGTTCATGGCGCATTATGTAT
Organism: Psychromonas arctica; assembly: GCF_036697365.1. GTDB lineage: Bacteria > Pseudomonadota > Gammaproteobacteria > Enterobacterales > Psychromonadaceae > Psychromonas > Psychromonas arctica_A. The sequence continues at coordinate 247,859 of NZ_JBAHZA010000006.1, read as the reverse complement.
TGCCTTTTCAGGGCAATGTTACTCAAGCTCAGTAAGTGTTGGTAACTCCGGTAACCGTGGCCGTTGTAGTCAAGCTTGCCGTGACGAATATGAAGAAACCAATGCAGGTAACAAGTACCCGCTTAATTTAAAAGATAATTCAGCCTGGTTCGACTTACCTGAGTTAGTTGATGCAGGTGTTGATTCGCTAAAAATTGAAGGCCGTATTAAAGGGGCACAATACGTACATACCGTTGTTGATAGCTGGCGTCAGCAGATCAATCAATTTGTGGATACAGGCAAATTATTAGCTGATGACTCTGCGTTATATAAGGTATTTAACCGTGATTTCACTAACTCCTTCTTAAAAGGCAACTTAACCAAAGATATGTTTATCGATAACCCACGCGATAACAGCTTTACTCATGCCAATGAAAAAAGTAACGCTATCTCTGTTGTACAAATTCAAGAAGCGCAAGATATTCTTCGCGATGACAAAAATAAAATAGTAGATGAAGTCGCTGCAAAAGTTGCTACCTTAAACATTGACAAAAGTGACCTGTCACTGAGCTTCTCTGGGCAGTTATATAAACCATTTACAGTAACTATCGTTATCGACCAAAAAACCATTGTTGTAGAATCAAACTCTAATCTAATTAAATCTGAGCAATCTGCCGTCACAGAAGAAGCCATCGCAAAACGCTTTAAAAGCTTCAAAAATAGTCGATATAACGTGGCCGAATTTGATTTTTCTGAATTAGATGCAGGGTTAACAATCCCATTCAAAGAATTAACTGACGTAAAGAATAAAGTCGCTTATTACCTTAATGGTGAAAAGGAAGTCATTCCAGCTGTAACGATCCCGACATTAACATCACATCCCAAGCTTAACGAAAAACCGACACTATCGATGTTAATCAGTGATGAAAAAGATGCCTACCTTGGAGATTTAACCGAGGCTGATATCTACTTTAAATTACCAGAAAGCTTTAAAAAACGCTGTAATAAACAACGTGATATTTTAGCACGTAATCCGCGCTTTATTCCTTGGTTCCCAGCGGTGTTAATCGGAAAAGACTACATTGAAGCCGTGCGTATTTTAGAAGAGTTAAAACCAAAACGTATTGTCACTAATAATACAGGTATTGCTTATAAAGCGTTTGAAATGGGTATTGAATGGATAGCAGGTCCATTTTTAAACACCACTAACTCTTACGCACTATTAACGATGCAAGAAGAGCTAAACTGTGCGGGTGCATTTATCTCAAATGAAATTAACCGTAATCAAATTAAAAATATCAAACGTCCTGCTAACTTCAAAATGCTTTACAGCATCTATCATCCTATTTTGATGATGACTAGTCGCCAATGTTTCTTTCAACAAACTGTTGGTTGTAACAAACCAAGTATCGAAGATGGTTGTATGTTGAAGTGTCAAAAAGCTACAACAATTACTAACGTTAAAGGCATCTCTTTTGCTGTTGATAAGCAACTAGGTGGTTACCCAAGTATTTACAACCATGAGCAATTCTTAAACTTTGAAGCAATCAAAGACTTTTCAAACTTATTTGATGAGTTCTTTATTGACCTAACGGATATAGGTTCAGGTTCAAAAGAGAAACAAGATAAAGCAGAGTTAATTAAATACTTTGAAGATTTCTTAGCGGGCGATCAACAAGCGGAGGTCACTGTGACTAATTTAATTCCAGTGTCGACCAATGCGCAATATCAACAAGGTCTGTAGCGAATTAACTAAGTTAACCAAACTTGGTTTTGGTTAACTTAGTATTGAAATATATTAATTCAATTAACTTCAGCCATATTTACAATACAAATAAGCTGAATAAGACATAAGTGCAATAATAAATATTTTTACAATAGCTATCTGCACTATTTTGTCTACTTCATAACCATCAGATTGATTATAAAATTCAAATCCAACAGTTAGCATTTAGGTCTAATTGAACTGCATACTTTCATTTCATCATTGTATTTTTGTCTCACCATTTTTATACATGAACGTCATCAATCGACCAAATAATCTAAAATAACTGCCTTTTATAGGTGACATGCTTTAAAAATACCTTTAGTTTACAAGTAATTCATTTTTAATAGTCACTATTACATCTTAGGTCAATCATGTTTTCTAATTTAACTAATTTTATCAAACAGTTATTTACATCTAAAAAATCAGAGCCCATCACTTTTCCAGCTGATTGGCGCATATTTTTAACCGAACATGTTAATTTTTATAAAGTCCTGTCTGAAACCGATAAAAAACAGTTTGAACAGCGTATTATACTGTTTCTAAACACTACTGAAATTGTAGGAAACGGCCTTGAAGTTACTGAGGAAGATGGTTTATTAGTTGCAGCCAGTGCCATTATTCCAGTATGGAAGTTTCCAAAGTGGCACTACTTCAATCTCCAAACTGTTATTTTATTACCTGCTAGTTTTAACTACGATATTATGACTTCGCAGCCAGACTCTTATATTGAAGGTATGGTCGGCACAGGAATGATGCATGGTAAAATGTTACTTAGCCGTAATGCACTTCATTATGGTTTCAGTAATAATAAAGATAAACGTAATGTTGGAATACATGAGTTTGCTCATTTAATTGATATGGCTGATGGCGATTGTGATGGGTTTCCGGAACGCTTAAAAGAATTTAGTTTTTCTATTCCTTGGTTGAACTTAGTTCGCGAAAAAATATCAGAAATAGAAGCTAAAAAAAGTAACATTAACCCTTACGGTGCAACTAATAACGCTGAATTTTTTAGTGTTGCTAGTGAATATTTTTTCGAGAGACCAAAACAGCTAAAACATAAACACCCTAAGCTATTTCAATCTTTAAGTGACTTTTATAAACAAGATCTCAGTAATATTGCTGAAGAAGTTATTCCTAGAAAAAAAGATCCATGTCCGTGTGGTAGTGGCAAGCGTTACAAACGTTGTTGTTTGCCTGCTGATTAATCATAGTATTGAATGATCGCTAACATTTAATGAAAATTGAAATAGTTAGATAACCTGATGAAATGATGAGAGTGATCATATTGCATAATATCATGTTCACTCCGTTCATTTTACTAAAGCGGATTAAGTATGATTCACTTTCTGTTCAGAGCTCTTTTTTATGGCTAAACGATCAAGTAATTTCTGTTTTTCTCTCTCGCTACGATCTTGTTGTAGGCCAAACAATCCTAACAACCCAATAGGAATAAAAACTGCAAAGCCAATCGCTGCTGTTATATATGACCAACGCGCTTGGTTATTTTGATAACAAACAACACCGACAAGACTAACAACCCAGCCACTTGCGAAAATAACAAATAAACCAAAGGCAATGGATGATTCATCTTCGCCAAGTACGGAAAAAGAAACCAAAAAATTAATAATTAAAGAAAGATAAACTTTACCCATTAGTGGCCGCAGCATTTTCAAGTGATGTTTTTACGGTTTCAAATGATCCATCTGAAAGAAAACCAAGCATATACTTATTTTCTTTACCATTATGCGTAATAATACTTTGTCTTTTTTTCGTCCAAGATACCGACTCTATTTCACTTAAAATAATCATACCAGGGCTTCTGAAAGGTCCCTGATTAATGGTGATGTATTCATCAGTAATAACTACTAGAGGGTTCTTTTTCCAAAAGAAAAGCAGCCCTATAAATGCGAAAACAAAAGTAAACATAAAAGGATTGAATATTCCAAAAAGTGAAAAACCAAAAATACATGCTAGCATGTTACTTTTCATTTTCTCTGCAAAAAACTTGTATTCCATAAAATATAAACACCAAATAATAATAAAAAAAACATAATAACAAAAACATATTTGAACACCACTAACTAATAATAAAAATAATTATATTAAACGGTTAGAAACATCCATTAATAAGCTAAAAAATAAAAGTAACCCTAAAATCAAAGCGAGTGTTTATTTTTTCACAAAGGCATAAATAAAGCTGATTAAAAATAAACCAAAAAAACGCTGCTTTTCATCACATAATTCGATATTTTCGCTGCTTAATCTGTATACTGCCCGACCTAAATATTTCTGTAGCTTGGTAATGCTATTTTATCTACCCTGCTGCTCTTAACTGATGGAACCTTGATTTTGATATCTACCGCAAACATTACAATGCAATTTGGCGCTGAGCCTTTATTTGAAAACATTTCTGCCAAATTTGGTAACTACAACCGTTACGGTTTAATTGGTGCAAATGGTTGCGGAAAATCAACCTTCATGAAAATCCTAACTGGCGCACAAGAGCCAAGCGCTGGTAATGTTTCTTTAGATCCCGGCATCAAAATGGGTACCTTAAGTCAGGACCAGTTTGCCTTTGAAGAATACACGGTTATTGATGCAGTGATCATGGGTGATAAAGAGCTATGGAAAGTCAAACAAGAGCGTGACCGTATTTATAGCTTGCCAGAAATGTCAGAAGAAGATGGCATGAAAGTAGGTGAGCTAGAGAGCGAGTTCGCAGAAATGGATGGTTACACAGCAGAAAGCCGTGCCGGTGATATTTTACTAGCAGCAGGTATCGAAGAAGAATTCCATTTTGGTTTGATGAAACAAGTTGCGCCAGGTTGGAAGCTGCGAGTGTTATTAGCACAAGCATTATTTGCAAATCCAGATTTACTATTACTGGATGAGCCAACCAATAACTTGGATATTAATACTATCAACTGGTTGTCTGACGAGTTAAACAAACGTCGTTGTACTATGATTATCATCTCGCATGACCGCCATTTTTTAAACTCTGTGTGTACACACATGGCCGACATTGACTACGGTGAGCTACGTATTTACCCAGGTAACTACGAGTACTTCTTAGAAGCATCATCATTGATTCGTGAGCAATTATTATCAGAAAACGCGAAGAAAAGTGCCGAGATAGATGAACTACAAGACTTTGTAAACCGTTTCGGTGCTAACGCATCTAAAGCGAAACAAGCAAGTTCTCGAGCAAAGAAAATGGATAAGATCAAACTGGATGAAGTCAAAGCAACCAGCCGTCTTCACCCTTCTTTATCTTTTGATGAAGGCAAAAAAATGCACCGCCAAGCCCTAGTATTAGAAGGCTTAGGCCATGGTTTTGATGAAGGTCCATTATTTAGCGGCGGCGATATCATCTTAGAAGCTGGTGCTAAACTGGCTATTATTGGTGAGAATGGTGTCGGTAAAACGACCTTTATGCGTTGTTTAGTGAATGACTTACAACATAATGAAGGTGTAGTTAAGTGGTCTGAAAATGCCTCTATCGGTTACTGCCCGCAAGATAGCTCTAAAGACTTTGATAACGATTTAACGTTAATGGATTGGATGGGGCAATGGCGTACAAGCAAACATAACGATTTAATGGTGCGCGGTATTTTAGGTCGTCTACTATTTACTGATGATGACGCTAACAAGAAAGCACGTAACTGTTCTGGTGGTGAGAAAAACCGTCTATTATTTGGTAAATTAATGATGCAAGACGTCAATGTATTAGTAATGGATGAACCTACTAACCACATGGACTTAGAAGCTATTGATGCGCTAAATAATGCTTTAAAAGAGTTTAAAGGTACCTTGATCTTTGTCAGCCATGACCGTGAGTTTGTATCGTCATTAGCAACCCGTATTATCGATATAAAAGATAAACAAGTTATTGATTTCCAAGGTACATACAACGAATACCTAGCAAGTCAGGAAGAAGCTAAAAAATTAGCTTAATATCCAATTTAATGAAAACGGTACTAATTGGTTGAATAAACCTAAAGCCGTTACTCAACATAATTTAACCTCATAATGGTCAGTTTAACTGGCCATTGTGCTTTTAATGAGAGAAAGAAATGTCATTTTCAATCCTTGGATTAAGCGATCCAATTGTACAAGCTGTTACCGAGCAAGGTTACCAAGCACCAACGCCTATTCAAGAAAAAGCAATTCCTAAAGTATTAGCAGGAAAAAATGTAATTGCAGCAGCACAAACAGGGACAGGTAAAACAGCCAGCTTTGTCTTGCCTATTTTACAAAAGTTAATTGATGCGCCAATGGTTCGTCCTAAACGCGTTCATGCAATTATTTTGACACCAACACGTGAACTTGCTATTCAAGTTGAAGAGAACATCCAACATTACGCTAAACATATTAATATCAGCTCAATGGCAATGTATGGTGGTATCGACATCGAACCACAGAAACAACGTTTGATTGATGGTGTAGATATTCTTGTTGCTACACCAGGCCGTTTATTGGATATGTACACACGTCGTGCTATTCATTTTGATGAAACCACTATTTTAGTTATCGATGAAGCTGACCGTATGTTAGATATGGGCTTTATTAGTGACATTAATAAAGTCGTTGAAAAGTTACCAGAGCAACGTCAAAACCTATTGTTTTCAGCAACCCTATCAAAGCAAGTGCGCTTTCTTGCAAGAACTGCAGTTACGGATGCCGTTGAAATTTCGATTACACCTGAAAACGTAACAGTACCAAAGATTGAACAACACTTAATTACTGTCGATAAAGAATTCAAATCTGCATTATTAAGTCATTTAATTCATGATAATAAATGGCAACAGGCTTTGATCTTCATTGAAACAAAACGTGGCGCGGCCAAATTAGTTAGCCAGTTAGAAAAACGCGAAATTGCAGCTGAATCTTTCCACAGTGGTCGTAGTCAAGCGATGCGTGAGCAATTAATGGAAGAGTTCAAAGCAGGTAAAATTCAATTCTTAGTAGCGACAGGTATTGCTGCGCGTGGTATTGATATCGATGATTTGGAAAGAGTAGTTAACTACGATCTACCTGATGAGGCAGAAGATTACGTACACCGTATTGGCCGTACAGGTCGAGCAGGAGCTGCTGGCGAAGCGATTTCATTAGTCTCGCGAGATGATTTCCGAAACTTATGCGCTATTGAACAACACCTAGGTTACTTTATTAAACGTGAAGTTATTGAAGGGTTTGAGCCAAAATTAGTAGTGCCTAACTCTGATGCCGCTTACGCGCCTAAGAAAGCACAAAAAGGGCGTCGTCGCCAATCTAACAAACGTTAAATAAGCAAGTTTAAGTCTTAAATTAATAGACAGAAAAAGCTCAGGATTTACTGAGCTTTTTAGTTTTTTCTTTTCTAATACCAACCACGCTATTAATAGTTTTCTTTTACTTTTTAAAACAATTTCTTTCTTCGTTGCAATTTTAACAAATAGAGCAACTATTAAAGAATTAATATCTTTGCATTAATTCTCCGACAAATCATTAGCGAAGTTAATCGTAGGAAGGTTAAATTAAACCTTAAACTCAATTACTTTCCCTGTGCCAAACTTAGCTCATTTATTTGATGTAATTGGCATAGCTTATTACGCTTTAACACAATTTACTTATCAGAAACGAGAATCACCTTCACAAGGAATACCATCGTAATCCCCATCCATTTTAGTATTTGGACAGTTATTAATAAAGAACTCAGCTTCGGCTCTTGACGTCATTTGACTACAATACGTTCGCCCATCACATTGCCATCCAGAATTAGTAGCATTGCTTTTTTTATTAGGCTCTTTCTTGCTATTATCATTTGAAAGTATAACGATTGAAGCTTTAACCGACTCACGTTTCTCACATACGACATCATCTGGAACTTTACCATATAAAATGCGTCCTTCTTTAGTTATACATTTGATTTTGTCATCAATAGAAACTATTGATAAAGGAGGTTTTACAAAAGGTAATTCATTATTTTTATACAACTTATTGCCGTACCAACCAGCCGCTAGCACGATACAGATTATTAGTGTTTTTCTCATTTCAGCCTGTTTTTTATTAACGTATTTTCAGCATTTGAAGTTATTAGTCTTTATTAATCTAATTTTAGATGGCCTAAAAAAGCTCACAACTATTATCAACTTCAAATATTCCCTTAGCAGTTTTAAGTAACTTAGTTTATTGGCAACCCGTGATTTTTAAAAAATAATTAAAATATTTTTTAAAAATGTGAAATTAAATAAATTTGATGACGGTCTTTGTTATTTCTGTACTAAAACTATTATATTTTATTTAAGGAAAAACCATGTCACAAGCTTTATCAACAGATACAAATAATCGTCTTCAATGTGCTCTTGTTGCACTGCGCTTAGGTGTTTTCATCGTTATGTTTATGTGGACTATGGATAAGTTTATTAATCCAGGTCATACCGCTAAAGTATTTGAAATATTTTATGGTATAGCGAGTAGTACAACTATTGTTTACATTCTCGGCGCTTTACAACTAATCCTAGTACTTTCATTCTTAGCAGGTATTAAAAAACGTATTACTTACGGCATTATATTATTAATGCATGCTGCATCAACATTCTCTGCTTACAATCAATATATAGATGGTTTTAACAACCTATTATTCTTTGCCGCATGGCCAATGTTAGCTGCATGTTTTGCGCTTTATCTGTTACGTGATGAAGATGTGAAATTCACTATCAAATAATTAATCATGAGACCCAGCTTTTTAGCTGGGTTTTTATTTGCATTAATAAAAGTCATTTTTAAAATTTCTATAATAAAACCTAAAAGGAAACCTCAATGTCTCAACCTATTTCCCCAGCTTTAACGGATCGCCTACAAAATAGTTTACTTGCGCTTCGTGTAGGTGTTTTTATTGTTATGTTTATTTGGACTTTGGATAAGTTTGTTAACCCAGCTCATTCAATTGGTGTATTAGATAAATTCTACGGCATTGGTGGTTCTAGTCATATGATCACCTATATTCTAGGTGCATTACAACTGCTATTAGTACTTGCTTTTGTAGCGGGCATAAAAAAACGCTTTACTTACGGCCTTATCTTTTTAATGCACGGCGGTTCAACATTATCTGCGTTTGCGAAATATGCGGACCCGTTTAATAACTTATTATTCTTCGCAGCATGGCCTATGTGGGCAGCTTGTTTTGCTCTATACCTGCTACGTGATGCAGATGTTAAATTTACTATTAAATAATAGTAAGCCTAAATATAAACAAAAATGCCCTACTCATGTTATGACTAGGGCATTTTTATATCAATACTTTAATCTTAGGCAATTTAGCCTAACGAGTCGTCACCCATAGTGCATGTATAATCCCTGGCACCCAGAAGAAAATACTTAAAATTAAGTTAATTAGAAAGTCCTTTCCTAATCCAAACTTCAACAACACCGCTAGCGGTGGTAAAAAAATACAAATAATAATATTTATTAGCTGATTCAAAATATCCTCCTGAAATTAAAGTAATCATTTCATCTACAATATCATAACCTCAGCTATGAGCTAAATTTTCTACTTTTTAATCAAAGATAAAGGAATCTACAAGCTATACGGGAATTTCCAATCAGATCGATATAAGTACAGTTTACTGAAGCACTATAAATGGGATGAACTTCTAGCTTAGCTAATTTATAAGTATGCAGTCTGAGGCTTTATTTAGTAGAAGGTAATAAGCAAAACAATATCACGATGGGTATAAAGAATGTAACAGCTATTAAATAATACCGATTACGTTAAATATGCTATCTAAATTTTATGCTGGAAAAACAGTTCAATTTAAGGCGTAATTTTAGCCTTTCAAAGAAAGGCCATGAGACCTAAGTTCTTCCCTATATGAAACTTACAACCAGAGAGTGAGCTGTTCTGATAAGAAAAGTAGAGTAGTTATTTATCTGGGCCAGTATAAGTGTGTTCATTTCACCTAGAAAAATAGTTTTGTTTAAAACGTAATACCAATTACATTAAATAAGTGATCTAAATTTTGCGCAGGAAAAATGACTTAGTTTAAGGCGTAACTTAAGTTAAATAGTTGTTCTATTTGCGAAAGTTACAACAAAAAAATAAGTTATTTTAATAAGTAAAATAGATCAGTTACTTAGTGTGATTGGTATAAATTGAGTTTTTCGAATAAACGTTAATTAATTTGAAGACTATAAAAACAAAAAAGGCCAAATACAAAAGTATTTGACCTGTTGTTATAACCAGTCACTTAGTTAAGTAACTGTAACAAAAACTGTTATTGCAAATTAAGCGACTTCAGCAACTTTTGCTACTGGAGCAGGTGTTCTAATTAAGTGGTCAAATGCACTTAGACTTGCTTTAGAACCTTCACCCATTGCAATGATGATTTGCTTGTAAGGAACTGTTGTTACGTCACCTGCAGCAAATACGCCAGGTAATGATGTTTCACCTTTTGCATTGACTTCGATTTCACCACGAGGCGATAAAGCAACACCACTGTCTTTTAAGAAGTCACTATTTGGTACTAAACCAATTTGAACAAAGATACCTGAAAGCTCAACTTCATTTTCTTCATTACTTACACGGTCAAGGTATTTAAGCGAAGTAACACGCGTACCATCACCAATTACTTCAGTAGTTTGTGCACTCTTAATGATATCGATATTAGCGATACTGTTTGCTTTATCTACTAGTACTTGGTCAGCACGTAGTGTGTCAGCGAACTCTAAAACAGTTACGTGAGCTACGATACCAGCTAGGTCGATTGCCGCTTCAATACCTGAGTTACCACCACCAATTACTGCTACTTTTTTGCCTTTGAATAATGGGCCGTCACAGTGAGGACAGTAAGCAACACCTTTGTTGCTGTATTCTTGCTCACCAGGTACGTTCATTTTTCTCCAACGAGCACCTGTTGATAAGATAACGCTACGGCTTTTTAATGTTGCACCGCTTTCTAAAGAAACGTGGATGTAACCATCTTCCGTTTTTTCTGCAGCAACTACTGAGTCAGCGCGCTGTTCGTTCATGATATCTACATCGTATTCTTTTACGTGTTCTTCAAGAGCAGCGGCTAATTTAGGACCTTGTGTCTCTTTAACAGAGATAAAGTTTTCAATCGCCATTGTATCCATTACTTGTCCGCCGAAACGTTCAGCAACAACACCAGTACGGATACCTTTACGCGCTGCATAGATAGCAGCAGATGCACCCGCTGGGCCACCACCAACTACTAGTACTTCATATGGGTCTTTTTCATTTAATGCTGCTGCTTGCTTTTTCGCAGCACCAGTATCAACTTTGCTTAATATTTCAGTTAGTGTGATACGACCTTGTGTGAATACTTCACCATTTAGGTAAACACTTGGCACAGCCATGATGTTACGCTCTGCAACTTCATCTTGGAACGCACCACCATCAATCATAGTTGCTTTGATGCTTGGGTTAATCGCAGCCATCATGTTTAATGCTTGTACAACATCAGGACAATTCTGACAGCTTAAAGAGATGAATACTTCAAAGTTAAAATCACCTTCAAGGTTACGTACTTGTTCAATCACTTCAGCATCAATTTTCATTGGGTGACCACCAGTATGCAATAACGCTAATACTAATGATGTAAATTCGTGACCCATTGGTAAACCAGCAAAACCGATAGCAGTATTTTTAGTTGGGTTAACCACTTGCATGATTGGTTTACGAGTACTTGCTGATTGATCTTCTACTACAGATACTTTATCATGTAGTGATGCAATATCAGTAGCTAGTGTTTTAAGCTTTTTAGCTGTTTCACTATCATCAAGACTAAGAACAAGTTTTACTTCTGTTTTTAAGTTATCTAAGTACGCTTTTAATTGCGCCTTCATATTTTGGTCTAACATAATTCCACCCTTTTAATTTTTTATAGCTGTGTTTGTGCACGTTTAATAAAAAACGTGAATAAGCAAATTGGTTAATTTAAAAATCGACTCTCTCGTCAATAAGGCTTTATAAAAATCTATTTTTAAATGACCTCAGCCTTGCTGGCTAAGGTCTATTTAGTGCTAAGCAGTAATTAAGTTACTTAGCTTTTTAGACTTAGATTTTACCTACTAAGTCTAAAGAAGGAGCTAGTGTTTCTTCACCTTCTTTCCATTTAGCTGGACATACTTCACCTGGGTGAGCAGCTACATATTGTGCAGCTTTAACTTTACGTAGTAGGTCTTCAGCGTCACGGCCAATACCTTCAGCAGTGATTTCCATTGCTTGGATTGTACCTTCTGGATCGATTAGGAATGTAGCACGGTCTGCAAGGCCTTGACCTTCACGCATAACGTTGAAGTTATTTGTGATGTTACCTGATTGGTCACCAACCATGAAGTAGTTGATTTTACCGATAGTGTCTGAACTGTCGTGCCATGCTTTGTGAGTGAAGTGAGTATCAGTAGATACAGAGAAAACTTCAACACCACGTTTTTGTAGCTCTTCGTAGTGATCAGCAACGTCACCTAATTCAGTAGGACATACAAAAGTGAAGTCAGCAGGGTAGAAGAAAAAGATAGACCATTTACCTAGTACGTCTTGCTCTGAGATTTCTACGAACTCACCAGATTTAAAAGCACTTGCGTTGAATGGTTTCAATTTAGTATTGATCATTTTGATATTCCTATTAAGTTTGGGTTATTTACTATTTGAACTCGTTCCCCGAGTCCATGTGAAGCATTATGTAGTAAAAATCTCAATAGGTAAAATTGTTAGTTTCAATTAGTTTAATAGCCAATGACTATTTTTTGTTTTTTGTAGGTTGGTGACAGATTTATCACAATGAGCGTCAAAGTATAAAATAAAAGTAGTGCAATCAAAAGTAGATTTATAATAAAGCCTGAACTTTCCAATATATATCGAGTCTATTTCCTGTGACTAAAAATTAAACAAAAAGTTGTTATAAATATGTTACACTAGATACGGTTACATATTTAAGACCTTTTTTTTTATGTAATTAATCTTTGAATCAACCTAGTAAGGCAGGACATAAAATAATGGCTCTCATGAGAAATTATCGTATATCAATCAACCTTCCCCCTCCAAGTTCCATCCGTTCCTAAAACACAATCTAACAATTTAGTTATCCGAATAGAGCTATGAAATTGCTGATTTAACATAGTTATCTAAAGCAGTTAATCGCTTCTTACTCTTGCGATTAATGTTGTATATCAAAATAAAGAGTAATGCAGTAAAAAAGCTAAAAGAGAAAATATGAAAAATCATAAGTGGAATCGAATTGTATTAAAAGTTGGTAGTGCACTAATAGCCCCTGAAAGAAAAGGCTGCAGTTCTCGTTACCTATTACATATCGCCAAATTTATTTTACAATGCCGAGACAGAGGCACAGAAGTCATCCTGGTATCTTCAGGTTCAGTAGCCGCAGGCGCTCACTTCTTTGGCAATATTGACAAGCCTTCATTACCAATAAAAAAAGCGATGGCTGCAGCGGGCCAGAACGAGATGATGGCTGCCTGGGATCGTTTCTTCGACTTCCCTTCTGCACAAATTTTATTAACTCACGGTGACTTCCAAGACCGTGAACGTTACGACAGTGTACGTGAAACTATTTTTGCATTGCTTGACCATGGTATTTTACCAGTAGTAAATGAAAATGATGTTGTAACAACCGATGCTTTAAAAGTAGGCGATAATGACAATCTATCTGCAATGGTAGCCGCAGCGGCGGATGCTGACGCCCTAATTATCTGTTCAGATATCGACGGCCTATACGATAAAAATCCGCACACTAATGACGATGCGGTAATGATTAAAAACGTAAATACTATCGATCAAAGTATTTTTGACATGGCAGGTGGTGCTCATAGTAGTGTTGGTACTGGTGGCATGCAGACAAAAATAGAAGCAGCAGAAAAAGCAACGTCACATGGTTTAACCACCTACATTATTAACGGCTTTAAAGAACATTCTTTTGAGCAATTAATACTAGGTAAAAATCCTGGTACTATTTTTGCCCCTTATGCAAAACCAATGGAAGAAGATTTACATTGGATGACACATACAGCAAAAGCACAAGGTGAAGTCGTTATTGAAGATGGATTTGAATATCCATTGGATGAACACTGTGACCAACTAACCAGCAATGAAATCCTTGAGGTTCATGGTGAATTCTCTGCAGGTGATACTATATTAATCCGCAGTGATGACGGTAAACATGTAGCTAAAGCGGAAGCAAACTACAGTAGTTGTTTACTTAACTATATTACTGAAGATGAAACTGACGCACATCACCAAACGGGCCCACTTGTATCAGATAAAAATATCGCGGTATTAGAGCACGAAGCAACCGATTAATTAATACAAACTTAAACAATTAAAAAGGGGATAACGACTGAAGTCGTTATCCCCTTTTTAGTTTTAGCAATTTAGTTTATAACGATCATAGCAATCGCATTTAAGCGCTAGCTGCTTGTACATCTGCTTTATTTTTTAAGAAAGCGTAAGTGAAACCAGTTACTAACGTCCCAGCTGCAATCGCAACTAAGTACATTAATACCGGCGTAATTGCGTTTGGAATAAGCAGCACAAACAATCCACCATGAGGTGCTAATAACTGTGCACCAAATAACATAGATAAACCACCTGTGATTGCCCCACCTAACATACAGCTTGGAATAACACGCATTGGATCTTTAGCTGCAAATGGAATCGCACCTTCAGAGATAAAACATAAGCCCAATACAAAAGAGGCTTTACCAGCTTCTTGTTCCGTTGCAATAAACTTTTGTTTGGCTAAGAAAGTCGCTAAGCCCATACCTAACGCAGGTACCATACCTGCCGCCATAATAGCTGCCATTGGACCGTATGATTGAGAAGCTAATAAACCAACACCAAATGTGTAAGCTGCTTTATTCACTGGTCCACCCAAGTCGAAACACATCATACAGCCTAATACGATACCTAGAAGTACAGCATTGGTTGACCCCATATTGGTTAAAAACTCAGTTAATGCGGCCATGATCGCAGCAACTGGGCCACCGACGATATAAATCATCACTAAACCGGTCACTAAACTTGCTAAAAATGGAATAATTAAAATAGGCTTTAGTGCTTCCATAGATTGCGGTAGTGATACCTTGTCAGCAATAAACTTAGCGGCGTAACCCGCAATAAAACCAGCGGCAATACCGCCAAGGAAACCAGCTCCTAATTGACTTGCTAACATACCACCAATTAAACCAGGTGCTAACCCAGGTCGATCGGCGATTGAAAACGCGATGAAGCCAGCTAAAACTGGAATCATTAACGCAAAGGCAGCTCCACCACCGATATCCATTAATGTGGCCGCTAAGGTGCCCTCTTCTTTAAATGCCTCAATACCAAAAATAAAAGATAAGGCTATCAACAAACCACCAGCAATAACTACTGGGAGCATATGTGAAACACCTGTCATAAGGTGTTTGTAAGCACCTTTTTTCTCTTCACTAGGCGCGCCATTTACTTTTCCTGTTCCTTGATAAACACTCGCTTGAGCAAAGGCTTTATCGACCTCTTGTTGAGTTTTCTTTAACGCTAGACCTGTACTGGTTTTATATAAGCGTTTGCCATTAAAACGATCTAATGACACTTCAATATCAGCAGCAATAATGACTAAATCAGCAGCACTAATATCTTGGTCTGTTAATTGATTTTTTGCCCCCACAGACCCGCGTGTTTCTACTTTAATAGTATAACCTTGACGTTCCGCTTCCGCTTCCAATGCTTCCGCAGCCATGAAAGTATGGGCGACACCAGTTGGACAAGCAGTAATCGCTACAATATGTTTTTTACTACCCGATTCAGAAGAGGTAGGTACAAGTGTAGATACTTCAGTTACTTTTGTGGCATCTAATACGGTTAATTGAGTTAATGCAGTCTCTAACCACAATGTCGCATTACTCGTACACTCTGAAATACTCCCTTGATAGACTTTTTTACCTAAAAAACGACTATTATCGATTTCACCATTGCTAACAATCAGTATTGCGTCGGCATCAACTATTTGTTGTTCTGTTAATACGTCGACAGGCAATACCGTTGACTGACATTCGATCACTGCGACTAGGTTTAATGCCTCAGCTGCTTTTTTTAATAAACCCGCAGCAATGATGCTATTTGCTACACCACTTGGGCAGGCCGTTACTATTACAATATTTTTCATAATCAATCCTTAACTCAATTTCTAAAACGATTAAAAAAGGTTATTTAGCGTTACTTTTTTTTGCAATTCAGTAACGGTTTTAATACTTTCTACACCTACGCCAACTTGCGATACAGCCAAGGCTGAAAGCGCAGTAGCAAAAGATAAAATTTGTTCTGGTTGCCAAGCTTGTAAATGTCCCCAGCACAAACCAGCTACTAGGGTGTCGCCAGCACCGACAGTACTAACGACTGTCATTTTAGGTGGCTGGGCAAAACGCCACTGAGGTTGCTGTTGATTTTTAGCTAACCACATCACTCCTTTTGCCCCTAATGAGACCACCACGTTGTCGATTCCTGTAGCAGCCAAATCTTCAGCCGCTTGTTGACAAGCTTGTGGAGACGTTAATTTTGTACCGACTATCTCAGATAACTCTTCATCATTAGGCTTAATTAACCAAGGTTGTGCAGTTAACCCAGCAGTCAATGCCGTACGACTACTATCGAAAATAACTTTTTTGCCCATCTCATGGAGTTTTTGAATCCAACTTGCACACAGCTCTGGTGAAATTCCTGTTGGAAGGCTTCCTGCTAATACAAAAAACTGATGTGTTTCAGCTAACGTCCATAAATTTCCTTCGAATTCTGCTATCGCTTGTGCTGTCACATTTACACCAGGGAAGTTGATATCACTAACTTGTCCATTTTCTTCCACTAACTTAACGTTAATGCGCGTAGCGCCATCAACACGCACGAACTGATCTTGCGCATTCATTTTTTCAAATAGAGAACAAAATAAAGCATCATTATCACGCCCCAAAAACCCAGTTACTGTCACTTGAGCACCTAAATCAGACAGTACTCTAGCAACATTAACTCCTTTACCGGCAGCATGGAGTGAACCTGTATGGGCTAAATTTACAGTCCCTAGATTCAATTCATTGACGCTCCCCGTCAGATCTAATGCAGGATTCAAAGTGATAGTGACTACTTTATTATTTAAATCACTCATTTTTATCCCTCACTTAGTCCAGAAGCTATCGCTTCACCAATCGCTTTTAATGCCAATGACGCATCATCACCATCAACAATAAACTCCAATCTATCACCATATTTAATGCCTAATCCAATCACCTTCATCAAGCTTTTAGCATTCACAGCCTTTGATTCTCCATCTAAATTTTTAACCATAATATTGGCGTTAAACTCTTTAGCGGTTGCCACTAACATAGCACTTGGTCGAGCATGTAATCCGTGGGTATTATTGATCTTAAATGTGCCGGTCAATGCATCATCAGTTTTGATGTCAGTACTTTTACTCGCAGAAAATAAATCGATTAATTTATCAAGAGTGGCGGTTAGTAACTGCTCTTGCTGCTGTTCAAAAACACAATCGCTTAACACTTTTAAAAAATGCTGGTGAGTATGGTTGCAAGCTGCAATAGCAATCAAACCTTTTACTTCTTTATTATTTATCTTACAAAGCTCACTCGTGGTTACAAAAGCCATTGCAGATCGTTTAACTGCTTTTTCGCCACTAATAAGCCATAAGCCGTTGCCTAAATGGGTTGGCTCTTTAACTACTAATTCTGCTACAAACGGACTATCAACAGCATCTTGGTTTTTTAACAAACCGCCAGCAACAGCAGTCATTTGAATGATATCCGTCGCCGGGAAGTTTAATTGAATAAGCTGTTGATTAAAGTCAGCTTCAAATTGCACATCTCCATTCAATAACGAAATAATATCTTCTTTATTAGTTGCGACTTTTAATTTGTCTTCTATTCCATCAACGGATAACACTTTCGTTAACTGCTTTAAGATATCCAAGTGCTCATCTGACTTAGCTGCGATACCAATTGCAACATAAACTAAGTTGCTATCTCCCCAATCCACTCCGTTAGGAAAATGATGAATAACTACACCTGTCTGATTTACTAATGATCGGGTATCGGTTGTGCCATGTGGAATAGCAATACCATTTCCTAAGAATGTTGAATTTTGTACCTCTCGATTTAGCATGCCAGTCACATATTCAGCAGTGACTAAACCTCGCTCATTCATCTGTTTTGCCAGTACTTCAATCGCAGCCATTTTGTCTTTAGCAGCTTGTGCCATGGTGATGTCATTGTTGGTTAGTGTCAGCATCAACCTGAACCTCTCACGTATATTTATAGAATTAATTATTACATCCCCACCAAAACTGAATCGATTCAGCAAGTAATGTAAAAAAATTCAGTTAATGTAAATTAGCCAGTAAAAAATTAAAGTTCGTTATGAAATCACCTTTTTGCCAAGCTAAAACAATACTGAATCGTTTCAGCTTTTATACTGAATCGATTCAGCGTATAATGCAACCAGTTAATAAAAGAGATCGTCATTAATATGATCTTGCCGACAAAATTAAGGATCCAAACAATGACATTAGACAAAATTGCAAAACTAGCAGGCGTGTCAAAAACCACAGCAAGTTATGTCATTAATGGTAAAGCAAAGCAGTATCGAATTAGTGAAAAGACTCAGTTAAAAGTGATGGCAGTGGTTAATGAGCACAATTATAGTCCGGATCATGCAGCCTCTTCTTTACGCGCTGGTAGCAGTCGCTCTTTTGGTTTAATTATCCCAGATCTCGAAAATAGTAGTTATACCAAGCTCGCAAAGCTATTAGAATGTAACTCGCGCAAAGCAGGCTATCAAATTCTCATTGGTTGCTCTGACGATGACTCTGAGACAGAAAAAAATCTAGTGAAGGCTTTATTAAGCCGTC
The DNA here is from genome assembly GCF_036697365.1 of Psychromonas arctica. Classification (GTDB taxonomy): domain Bacteria; phylum Pseudomonadota; class Gammaproteobacteria; order Enterobacterales; family Psychromonadaceae; genus Psychromonas; species Psychromonas arctica_A. Next base: position 229,202 of record NZ_JBAHZA010000006.1, on the reverse strand, counting down.
GTATTGATGCTTTATTTGTTGCTAGCTCATTAGCCGATGGCAGTAATTACTACCTGCCTATCCAGCAACAAGGTACGCCGATCATTGCCATTGACCGCGCTTTAGATGATGAACATTTTGGGTGTGTAATTAGTGAAGACTTTGATGGTGCTTATGAGCTAACCGCCTCTTTAATTTCTAAAGAAGTTAAATCCGTTGGGTTAATTGGCGCATTACCTCATCTTAATATTTCTCGTCAACGTCATGCTGGCTTTGAAGCACAAGTTAAAGAGCAAGGTTTAAAGGTAATCAGTGGTTATGGTGATAATTTTAATAGCGAATCAGGGAAAGCGATTTTAAACACATGGATAGCTGAAAATAAGTTACCTGATGCAATCATTGTCACCTCTTATACTTTATTAGAAGGCATTTTAGATGTATTGATTGATCAACCAAACTTAATGGACAAACTCAAGTTAGGTACATTTGGTGATAACAGATTACTCGACTTTTTGCCTATTAAGATTAACTCTTTACCTCAACAGTTTGAGTTAATCGCAGATAGTGCTTTAGCACTAGCACTTAATGCGTCGGCTAAACGTTATCAGGCAGGGATTGAGTTAATACCTAGAAAAATAGTCATTCGTAGATAAATAGTACACTTTATTGATTTACTTCCGCACTAATAAAGCTAGCCAGGTTAACATTGTGATGGCTTGTATTTAAGTGTGCTATTTTTTCTACGCTTAATGCTTTGCCTTGATCCACAAAAATAAAATCTGATGCAATAGCTCGTGCATCATCAACATGATGTGTGACCATTAATACGGTGACACCCTCTGATTCAGCTAATGATTTTACGTGCTCTAACATAGATACTCGTAAAATAGGATCTAATGCAGAAAAAGGTTCATCCAACAGTAAGATAGGTTTATGTTGTACAAAACAACGAGCAAGAGCGACACGTTGCTGTTCGCCACCAGATAACTGAGCAGGGAAGCGTTCTAATAAGTCCTCAACGCCCACTTGAAGTGCTGCAGTTTGTAAACGCTTTTTATGTTGTTCATTAAGCTTCAAACCAGGGTGTAATCCCAGACCAATATTATCGTAAGCAGATAAATGACTAAATAGGTTATTATCCTGAAATAGTATAGATAATGGCCGTTGATGTGGAGCTCGATTTAATACTGACTTACCATTGATCGTAATATCTCCCTTCACAGGATCAATAAACCCCGTTAATAAGTTGAGTAAAGTACTTTTCCCCGCACCACTCGGCCCTAAGATAGCGACAATGCTACCCTCTTCAATATTCAGATCAAAAGTAAAGTTTTGTTGTTGATAGTGATAATAAACTTGTGAAAACTCAATCATTCTTTGCTCTTTTAGCCTGGGGTGTTGCCTCATTAAATAGGCTTTCAATAACCATAAAAGTCCCCACACTTAATATTAATAAAACTAATGAAACCACTGCTGCAGAGTCTAATTGATAACTGCCAAGTAGCTGAAATAAGTACAAAGGTAATGTACTAAAAGAATGGCTACCGAATAACGCGATTGCACTTAAGTCACCAATAGATAGAACAAAACTCAAAGACATAGCCTGCAAGATTGGATATTTTAATGACTTCCATTCTACCCAGTAAATACGGTACAAGGAGAAAATACCTAAACTACGACATAATAGCTCGTACTTTTGAGCATTTTGTAACATAGGAACAGCCAAGCTTTTCAATGTAAAAGGCAAAGCCATTAGTGCATTAACAGCAATTACAATATACAAAGACAACGAAGAAAAACTCGAAAATTCACGTAACAATAAAAACAAACCAGTACTAATCACTAGCCCTGGTGTAACCAAAATAATAGTTGCTAACATCTCTATTTTATCAGCTCTATTATTCAAGCCAACTAAACGCCATTGGCGGCTCGCTAAGAGAATAAAAAAAGCAAATACAACTGCAATCAAGCCAGCAAAAACAGCAATTATAATGGAATTTTTCAAAGCAAGCCAAAAACCTAAATCTGCAATTACAGTCCAAATTTTGGGGTTAATGCCCGAGATAAGTACCATGGCTAAAGGTGGTACAACTAATAGAGTGATGCATGAGATCCAAAATATATCCCAGCACTTAGATAAAAAAGTATCATGAGGAAATGTATTAGCTGCGCCTTGGAAATTAGTACTCAGCAATACAGGACGAGAAAATTTTTGGATAAAGATAGCTAAAATCCCACATAAGCAAATTTGCCACAACGCTAATAAAGCACCGGTTTGCAAATCAAAATCGAATTTAATCGCTTGATAAATTGCTAGCTCGATAGTCGTTGACTTTGGTCCACCGCCAAGCGCCATCACCACAGCAAAACTAGTAAAACACAGCATAAAAATTAAACCTGCAGTATGAGGTATTTGCCCTGCGATATAAGGCCACTCTATTAAACGGAATTTATTCCAATGCTTTAAGCCTAAGTGGCTAGCGAGTTGATGTTGTTTCTGAGGAATTGAATTTAAGCCTTGCAAAAAAAGACGACAAGCAAAGGGAAGATTAAAGAATACATGGGCTAATAAAATACCATTTAAACCAAAGATAGAAAAAGGTAATTTTGCTTCAAAATAGGTAAATAGGTTAGCTAATAAGCCACTATTACCATAAATAGCAAGGATACCAAAAACCGCAACTAGCACAGGTAATACTAAGGTTGTTGCGAAAAGTTTTAATAAAAAGCTTTTTCCCCAAAAGGTTCGTCTTGAGAGTGCATGACTTATAGGTATTGCTAATACGATGCTTAACAGAGTAGACAAAAAAGCCTGATAAAAGCTAAATTTAGTGATGTGTCTGTAGTAACTATCTGACCAGATCATAGCAAGATCCAGGTCAGATGAATGTGTTAGTAAAGTACCGACGGCCATCGATACAAACAAGAAGATGCCTAAAGAGAGTAATAACCCAGGTATTTGAACCTTTTTAATCTGTTTCATTATCACTCTAGACCTCAATTAACCGATTATTCAGTTAACGATGTTAACCATTCTCTCGTCCATGTTTTACGGTATTTATCTACTTGTTCACTATCACAAGTTAACATTTTAACGGGTAATGTTAACTGTTCGAATTCAGTAGGTAAAAGTACGTTAGTAACAGGATACATCCAATTTCCAGTTGCGATTTCCGACTGAAATGCATCACTTAACATGAAATTCATAAAAGTAGTCGCAAGCTCTTTGTGTTTTGTATTTTTTACGATGGCAGCCACTTCTACTTGGCGGTAATGACCTTCACTAAAGCTAGCAGCGACATATTGTTGCTTACCTTCAGCAATAATATGGTAAGCAGGAGATGTTGTATAAGACAACACCATATCAGCCTCGCCTTTTAAAAACATGCTATATGATTCAGACCACCCTTTTGTTACGGTCACAGTTTTGGCTGCTAACTTTTTCCAAGCATCTGGCGCTTTATCACCATAGATAGCCTTTAGCCATAACATAAAACCCAAACCAGGCGTCGAAGTACGGGGATCTTGATAGATAATCTTAAGATCGTCGCGATCTTCCACTAATTCCTTCATGCTTTTAGGCGGATTTTTTAATTTTTCACTGTTGTAAATAAATGCAAAGTAACCGTAATCAAATGGTACAAAAGTATCATCTTTCCAACCGTCTTCTACATTGACTGGTTTCAAGTCAATATTGTGTTTAGCTAATAAGTTACTTTTTTTAGCGGTAGCCATTAAGCTATCGTCTAACCCTAGTAAAATATCAGCTTCACTACTTTTACCTTCTAAGCGCAAACGATTGAGAATAGTGACACCATCATCTAGTGCAATAAACTCGAGATCGCACTCACAAAATTTTTCAAAAGAGGCTTCAATCTTAGGCCCAGGACCCCATTCAGAGGCAAAAGAGCTGTAAGTATAAATCGTTAGTTTTTCTTGTTCAGAAGCAGCCAACGCCGATGTTGCTATCAAAGTCCCTGATATTAATAACGTTGTTAATTTCTTTTTCACTATGTCATCCATTTATAGTTAAGTAGAGAAAGTCGACATTTAAGCCGATGCACACAATGACCCATTATTACCTTAGGATCATTAGGCGTGCATTGTGATTGATTACATTTCGATGAGCAATCTAAAGATGGGTTTTATTACACTTAGATCGCAAATACCTAGCTCATTACACTTATAATTCAAATTCAAATTTAAATTTAAACTATACTTTTTATTGATTTAATTTTAATTAAAATAATAGTACTAATAAATGTGAATATAAAAAAGAATTTATTAAAGTGAAGAATACTTTTATGAATTGAAGACCATCTAACTTAAAAAATAAGAAATTGCTTCTTATTCAGGTTTAGCTCGGATACAAAATATAACTTTTCCTAAGATGCGAGCTGCCGGAATCCAGCCCATTGCTTCAGGTCTAACACTATTTTCATTCTCGCCTGTGAGCCACAGGGAGCCATTACTATTAATTTTTTGTACCCGTTTAATCATATGTTGATAAGTTGCGTGATTAACAACCACAAGGTGCCCTACTTTTATTCGAGAATAAAAACGATTGATCACCACATAGTCCCCATCTTTAAGTCGAGGAGCCATGCTCACACCTTGTACCTTAACCACGCTTAACATTATCGACCTAACTTAATCAATATCTATGCTTTAAGGTCTGGGTAAACAACATCTAGTGCCGGTGGATAAGGACACGCAGCAGTATATGTTTCTACCCCCTTGGTTAACCAAAATGCAGCGGCAAATTCATTAACTAATTCAACAAGTTTTTCACCTTCTTCTCGTGTAATGCTTTGCTTACATTTTGAAGCTTGTAACATAATATTATGAGTCAATTCATGAGCATGAGGTAATTGCTCAAACTGCGGTGCTTTAAAGTAATCACCCCAAATGATACGTACAGCTTCTTTCACTTCTGTGCTTGCAGACTCTTTTTCACTGACTAGACGAGCAACTTGTGCATAATCGGCAACGCCTAATTCACCTTTATCCTCTACTTCTTTAATTAAATCCATTAGACGCACGCAACTTAAAGCAGCAAGCTGGGCTGTAGAAGGATCATAAATTTTACATGGGATATCACAATGTGCTTTTGCTGTTTTAAAGTGAAGCGCTTTATCAATTGATTGAAATAGACGATGAATCATGCTTTTTCTCCTTTAGTTGTTGCATTTTTACCGCGTGATTTTTTATAAGCAACTCCTACGACAACAACCGCAGCAACGGCAAGTACTGTTAGTAAATGAATAGAATTACTCGCCCAATGAGAATGATCATGTCCTGGGTGAGCTTGTACAACTTGACTAACCGCCATTAGTGCACTTAACACCGCAGAGCTTTTTACTATTTTTTTCATTTTTACTTCCTTTTGATAAACATAAAAGGCCTCTTTAGAGGCTGAGAGTTAATGGTGGATAACTTGTCCCGAGTAAGGCGCTTTGGTAAATGTACTAAATACCTGTTTATTTTGTGATGACTGTTTAGATTGCTGTTCATTAAACATCTCCCATTCACATCGAATGCGTGTGACGGTATGCATCACTAAACAATAATGCTGGCTTTCAATTTCCGAATGCGACAAGACGGCTTGTAAGAAGTTAATCGCATTCTCATATTGGTTATTCGCAAGCAGCGGGTTATCTAATGCAACATAAGATTCAGCGAGATTTAAAAAACTAACAGCGGCAGCTGAAATATAGGATTCAATATCAACTTTAAAATGTTCATGAAAAGAAGTTTCTAATATATTTAAAGCTTGTTGGTTTAGAACAAGCGCATCAGAGAAGTCATGATTTGAATAAGCTTTATTAGCTTTTTTAGTTAAATTTTCCCAATTTTGCATTGATTACCTCAATCAAATTAAAAGTAATAGGAATCATTATCAATAAAAATCAAAAGAAATTCAAGCCATTTAAGAATAGTTATCATTTGTTGATTTTAATCACAAAGGCTAGGGGACAGATATATAATAAAATAATTGAAATTTAGTAGGGCTGCTTAACTTGAGTGACAAGAACAGAATATCTTAATGATTAACGAATATAATCTCACCTTTAACACTTACTCCTTTAGCAAAAAAAAAAGCGAAGAAGTAAGTTATTTTAACAAGTAAAGTAAATTAATTATGCAGGCTAATCTGGGAATTTATCGAAACACTTCGCAGTAATTGCTTGCTCATACCATGCTGCTTTTTCTGAACAAAAAATATTATCCTGTGGAGCAATTTCTGGGGTTCCATTTAAACAACCAACAGGAATAATCAAGCTTTTATTATCAAGAGAAAGATAAGGGACAGGGGCACCACATTCAGCACAAAAAGCAGTTGATATAGTACGTCCAGGTACATCAAAACGTTTTACTAATTCTTGCCCACTTAGCCATTTAATATTATCGGGTTCGGTGAAAATATTTGAGGCATGAGCAGAGCCGGTTACTTTTTGACATTGGATACAATGGCAAAGGTGGAAGCTAGTAAATTTATTCTCACTTTCAAAATAAATTTTACCGCATAAACAACTACCTGAAATACTCGACATAGAATCCTCTTAACTGTATCTAGAATGGATAATCTTACCCTAGCACAGGTTAAATAAAAATCATCATTGGTATTTTATTATTGGTATATTTCACCTTTATGTTTTAACCACCCCGCTAGATGTTTTCCTTTAGGATCTTTATGTGTCCAATGCACAACTCCTCCTTGTGCATTCCATTCATATTGCCCATAAAATTCAATATGATCTCCACGGGCAATGCTATTAATTCTTGGTGCTAAATCAATATTATGGGCAAATAAGATAGTTTGACCAGAAGTCAGTCGTAAAATAAACTTTTGATGACGAGAACCTTCATTGTCATCTTTTAATAACTTAACAACAACACCACTCCCCTTGACTTGAACTTCTCGCTTTTTAGCGAGATAAGCAGCTTCGATATCATCATGAGAATTACGCTCTACAGTTAACGCCGGGGTTTCTTTTTTCTCCTCAACAACAGTGTTATTTTTACTTTTACTGCTTATCCACTGATATAAACCAAAAGCTAATAATATGAGAAAAATAATAATATTCTTCATGGCAGGCACTCATTATAACTAAGGGAATTTAGCTCAATGAGGAAAAGACTAATGTACATGATCTATCCTTGATTACTTACATATAAGTATGATGACGTGTAACGCTAAAACTGTTGAGTATTATATGCATAACATAAACAGCAATTAAACTCACAACAATTGCCACAGATACTGAACTAAAACGATATAAAGTACTATAAACAAATGTCTTATCCGGCCCTAGGTATTGACCAAATAGAATACCAAAAGTAGTTAAAACACCAAAGCCAATACCGGGTGCTCCACCTCCCAAAATATGAAAGCGAGCAAAGATAAAAGACAGCAACCATAATATAAAAACAGAAAATAATAAAATATCTGCATGGTTATATAAAATTAATTGCGATACTAGAGCAATATTACAGCCAATTAAAGTGCCCACAGCTCGATGCCAACTCGCGACACCCACCGCTTTCCAGCATAATGAAAATAAAATTAAAACCGATGCAGCTTGAGCTGAAATAGAGTCTTGCAAGTCCAATACTTGAAAAACAATAAATGATAACGTCGCAACTGTTGCACACAATAACACTTCATGACGAATACTTTGTTTACTTTTACTAGGTATTGTTCGTGGTGTTCTAGGCTCGATATCAGGGAATAATAGATGCATTAATAATGCTATTAACACGGTTAATGTAATAGCAGTTATGTTACTGATAATTAATGGATAAATACTACTTCCTTGATCAACATAACTGGAATAATGTAACTGGATTGACAAGCTAACAACACCTAATGCACCAAACAAAAAAGCCCGACCATTACTCATGACAAAAAATAATCCACAGAAACTTAAAAATGCGAATCCAGTCATCACTACAGGGAGATGAGACAAGTAACCTTGCAACACTAAAACAACGAAAGCACAAAACACCGCAGATCCAAAAAACTGACGGATAACACTTTTACTTAACGTCGGTACCATTCCTAATAACAGCATGGGATAAACAGTAAAAAAGATACCATATGGCCACTCCATTAGCTTACAAATGGTAAAGCCTAAAGTACAGCCACCAGCAATTCGTAATGCTTGACGCAAGCCATTCTCGTCCAACTCAGGAGCTTTTTCTTTTGTTTCTTGTGTCATCACGCTTCCTTAGTAGATGTAGTGTAACCAACTAATGATGTGAATTTGTGCAGCACCAAACCATTGTCCAATTAAATTGTCAGGCAATAGCTGCACAGTTGCTCTAGCGCCACTGGGCAAAAAGGACATAAACTCTTTGTTCCCTTCTACTGTAAAATGAATACGTTGACGTTGTGCGTCACGTACCCAACGAGTGCTGGTTTCTGTTGTCGTTAATGAACCATCAGCATTAAGTTGACCACTACTTACGCCCGCTTCAAAATTACTAATTTTAGCCTGATAAACTTTTCCTGGACGACTATCAAATACCACGCGAGCGAGACTATCTTGATGCATATTCATCAAAGACTTTTCTCTAAAGTCAGCAACTAAATCAGCCTTTTTAGCCACAACGGCTAATAAAGGTTTACCAACGGATGCATAGGCACCATCAAGCAACTGTAAATTGGTAACGACACCATCACTTAAGGCTCTTACTTGGGTATAAGATAAATTAAGTTTAGCCTGTGAAACTTGGTTAATTGCATGACGAAGGGCTAAATTATTATCGCCTAACTCGCCACGAGCTAGTATTGCCTCTGAAAGCTCTGCTTTTAGAGCAGCTTGCTCAGCTTTACTAACTTCATAATTTGCAACCAAGCCTTCTAGATCCTGTTCAGATAATGTGCCTTGCTTATAAAGCTTTTGCCCTCTCTCTTTTGATAATTTTTGTTCATGCAATTTAGCTTTAGATGCACTTATCTGAGCCTTAATCGCTTTAATGTTGGTATCAAAGCGTTTGTTTTGCAGACGAGCATCTGCGAGTGCGAGCTGCGCTTGCTCTAAAGCTAATAAATAAGGCCCTTGATCAATAGTAAAAAGTAAGTCACCCGTTTTAACTGCTTGATTATTTTCTACTGCAACCTCAGTGATCCTTCCATTAACCTGTGGTGAAATTTGAACAACAGAATGATAAACACGGGCCTGTGGCGTTACAGGTAAGAAAATATCTGCAATCAAGTAATAGATAAAAACACAGATAAACGCGATTAACGAACATCTAACATAACGCGTAAATTTTTGCTCTGGAGTCATTTCTTAACCTTTTTTTGTATTTGTTGTTTAATACATGCTTGTGCATTTTGTTCTAACTTAATCAAATGATGTGCCATAGCATCTAGTTGTTGATGGTTTAAACCACTGTAAATTTGTTGTGTTATCTCATCTACTTCCTCTTGCAAAGAGCTTAATATTTGTCGTCCTTTGTCAGTGAAATAAATTTTTTTACTACGTTTATCGTACTCATCAATACGTCGAATAATTAATGACTGCTCTTCTAACTGTTTTAATATACGAGTCAGCGATGGCATTTCGATGGATAAACTATGTGCAATTTCTAACTGCGTAACACCTTCTGATAGCATTTTTATATGCATTAAAGTTGTCCAACGGGACTGTGTTAGACCTAGTGGTTCAACAGCATGAGTAACCGCCTCACGGCACAAACGATTTACTCGCCCCATATTACCGATCAAAGTTAAATTGAGTGTTTCATGAAAAGGGACTTGTTTATCCATTATTGCCTCCAAATAATAGTTAGCAGGCTAACCAAAGGTGCGCACTCTAACATTAGTTAGCAAGCTAAGTAAATATTTTTTATGCGGATATTATTTGAAAATAGTATGAAAAAGAAAGGAGTTTAAAAAAGGATTGAGATAAGTATTGAAGTTACTATTTATAATTTTAACATCAACTAAAACTTAGGTAGTGATCTACTAGAAGTCATTTAAATGGGAAACGAACTATGTGCTTTCGAAGCTGATAAAACAAAAACTGGAATTTTTAGCTAGCTCTAGATTCTAACTAAAAGAGTAAAGCTACTCACAATACAATGTTGCTGTTGTAAGCAAAAGGTTATTTATTTTAGCTTATATTCTTTACTAAAAAACAATAACAACATTGTATATTAAACAACCTCAACACTGGCTTTTTCATTAAATACGTACAACTACCAGAATTAAGATTAAGTGGTATTAACCAATTATTTACGATAAATATAATTTATCCTTCAGTGGTTAATACTAGCAATAAGACTAACTACAGTTCGCAACTAACGTCCAAGAACTGTCGCTACCAGGAGTACTATTTGTGTACCAATTAGCACTATATACGCTCCCTTCATATTGCATCAAATCACCTGAATCATTATGTGTATTCTCACCTTCAGCGTAATCACTTTTCGACCAATCAGGATAAGTATTGATACCAGCGCATTCCATAACATCCGTGGAACTTTCTGTTGATTCATTCTCTATCACATCAACAACGCTTGTATCCTCTGTATTGTCATCAGTAGAGCCCTCATCACTGCTCGTTTCTTCAGTATCATCAACACCAGAACTTTCCCAAGATTGAACAATCTCTTTAACCTTTTCTCCAGAATCTGTTAATGAATACCAATCACCGCCAACAGTAAATAGCGATGCACCTTCATCTTTATCATTAATCGACCAGTTAGCATGACTAATTTGATTATTTTTCAAAAATGTCATCCATGCATCGGTTTCTTCGCTGTTCACATTACCATCACCGCTAGAATCCACTGTTCCCCATTCGGTAACAAATAAAGCAATACCATTGTCTAATGCTGTTTGTGCTTTATCACGGTAAGACTGCCCATGAGTTCCTGCATAAAAATGAAGAGTATAAGCGATATTACTACGATCAATAGGATCTTCAGATGCCACATCTACATCTTGAGACCATGTCGGCGTTCCAACTACAATTAAGTTATCTGGATCGATTTCTCTAATTGTATCAATAACTGTTTCAGCATAGGGCTTAATAACGCTAGGCCAAGAAACACCTAAGGGCTCGTTATATATTTCATAGATAACATTATTATAATCACCATATAAGTTGGCAACTTCTTCAAAAAATGCAATGGCCGTTTCTTGATCTTGATGTGCATTATGGCTATGAAAATCAATAATTACGTACATATCCTCAGCAATAGCTGCATTCACAACTGTATCCAACCTTGCCATATTGCCATCCCAGTCATAATTTAAGCTTCCACTATAATCAGTACCATGCCCAATAGCCGCTCGAATAATATTCGCATTAAACTCTAATTTGGCACTATTGACATTGTCGGCAGTATAAAAATCTTCAGCTCCCCACCCTGTGTTACTCCAAAATAAGCTTAACCCAGCAAAGCTGGTGGTCTCACCTCCTGCCAAGACTTGATTTCCGCTTACTGTTAATGGCTCAACAAATGCATTAGCCATTGAACTCATCCCAAGCAATAACGCAAAAGATAAACTACTTTTTTTAAATATCTCCTTCTTAGGTTTGTTTACAACATAATTCATACTATTTTCCTTTAATTAAATTATTGTCCATCATAAAAGTCGATGTAATAGCTTGTTCGCTGTAGAAAGAACAAAAAGCTATCAAATCACTCTACAAGTCACTGTTTGCATATAATTACGGAGCTACCAAAAAATAGGTAATGATAACTATTTACATTAAAATGCAAGATTTAGGACTACAAAATTAAAATCAAGTTCAAAGCAGTATTTGGTGATTTTTTTATAAATACAAAATTATATAATTAACAAATAGGCATAAGCCTCTGAAAACATTAACGAGGGATAAAATTCAAGGAGTAGTTAGTTTAATAAATAGGTTAGGAACCAAAGTTACTTAATTTGATTAACGTAAATAAATGATAGTTTTCGCAGAAAGCTAAATATAAAAAGAAGATACAATACAAAATCGATATAACTAAAATATATTAGAAGGCATCAGTCATATGTTTGAATAATACAAAGCTATTAAGGTTAAATAACCTCAGTTCTGGTTAATAGAAGCGAAACATCATATAAAGTCAGATAGTTAAATCATGTAATAGACAATACTGCTAGTTGTGCGTAGTTCAAAGCAAATTATTGAGAAATAATTTAAAGCAAAAATCCGTATAAATAGCTGTATTGACTCGCTTTTCTTATCCTGTATTGAGGTTAAATAGTTCAAGGCGCATCATTGCTTTCAATAAACTATTAAAGAAAGTAACTAAGTTATTGGGTTATAGCCTTATATCGCACTATTCCTATTCCCGCCTAAAAATTTATTTAAGCTTATCGATGCGTTTACTTATTGGAACTAGTTAATAGTTGTTACAGCCACCTTTACACCAAAGCCAATTAATACCGTGCCTACCACTTTTTCTATCTTTTGTTTGTGAGTATTAAATTTACTCACTAATGCAGGGTGACTAAAAAATATTGAAACAAATGAAAACCAAATAATATGTGCTAAACAGATAATTAGTCCATACAACAGTTGTACCCAAATAGGTGTTGAGGGATTAACTACTTGTGTAAATAAACTTAAAAAGAATAGCGTTGTTTTAGGGTTAAGAGCATTAGTAATAAAGCCAAGCTTTAAGGCACCAAAAGATGATAGTTGAGTCTCGTTTACCTGTTCATCATTTAGCTTCCCTTTAGCCATAAAGGTTTTATAGCCGATATAAATAAGGTAAGCAGCGCCCAAGTATTTAATTAATGAAAATAACACAATCGACTTAGAGATAATGATAGCTAAGCCAGCGATTGAATAAGCAACGTGTATCCATATCGCTAAGCCTATTCCCAAGGCAGAATAAAGGCCGCTCTGCCTCCCATGAAACATACTATTACGAGTGATCACTACAAAGTCAGCACCAGGACTAATTGCCATAAAAATAGCAATGATACTCACTGAAAGTAGTTCGGGAAGGTAATTTACAATATCCATTTACATATCCTGTATTGGTAAGCTATCTATCCATGATGGTTAGTATTTAACCATACTCTTTTCCCAACGATACTCCATCTGTTTTGCAGTCTGTTCTGCCAATATTAGCGAATCCATTTGTGACACTAAATATAAACTCATATCAATGCCTGCTGATATCCCACCAGATGTTGTATATTTTTTATCAGAAACCCAACGCTGGCCGCTAATCACTTGTAATAAAGGATAAGCTTTTGTTAGGTCATCAATATCTTCCCAATGTGTAGTTACTTTCAAACCATCTAATAAACCCGCTTCAGCTAGCAAAAATGCACCTGTGCAAACAGAGACTACTTTCGATGATTGACTTGCTGTATCAGCAATCCAACTTATAACCTTTGGTTTATTTACTTCTTCGGTATGTACGCCACCGACTACAATAAGTAAATCAATGCAGGGATGATCTGCAAATGAATAATGGGCTTTTATCGGGAAACCACCACGAGCTTGTACTAGATTTGACGTTTCAGAGATTAAAAAAATATTCCAATCTTTATTGCCCAAACGTTTCGCTGTACTTAACACTTCAAATGGTCCAGAAAAATCAAGCACCTCAGCATTATCGTATATATATATTGCAATATTCATCATTTACCTTTCTTGTTAAGAGGCATCATCAATACAACTTACTATAAAAAGTAAGTCGATATTGAAATAAAACACAAGTGATACTAATTATATTAAATAAATGTTCTAAATTTTTCGCAGGAAAAATAACTGAGTTCAGGCGTAATTTGAGTTAAAAAGCTGCTCTATTTGCGAAAATTACAACGAATAAATAAGTTATTTTAACAAGTATTTTAATTAGCATGATGAGTATTATTATGAAATGAAAATATTAAGGGGAACAAACAAGATGGCATTTCTACAGGAAGAAAATATTTACTGTCCTTATTGTGGTGAAAGTATAGTGATCTTATTAGATCCCTCTGATACTGATCAAGAATACATAGAAGACTGCCAGGTCTGTTGCCAACCTATTAACTTCTACGTCAGTGATGATGGTAATGGAGAGTTAAGCGTTATTGTAAGTAGCGATAGTTGATTTATTCACATAAGAAACCGCAATGAATCATATTCATTGCGGTGAGATAAGAAACTTAAGCACCTAATTGCGCTAACAATTTCTCTGCGACCAGCTCTGAACTAGCAGGATTCTGACCTGAAATAATCAAACCATCTTGTATTGCAAAAGCACTCCAGTCATCTGCTTTTTGGTAGTCTGCACCACGTTTAATTAGCTCATCTTCCACCAAGAAAGGAACGATATTAGTTAATTGAACAGCTTCTTCTTCACTGTTAGTAAAGCCTGCAACAGCTTTACCTTTAACTGCATACTCACCAGTATTATCTTTTACGTCTAATAAAACAGCACTTGCATGACATACTGCACCTACAGGTTTGTTTGCTGCTAAAAATGATTCAATTAATGCAATTGACGTAGCATCTGTTGCTAAATCCCATAAAGGACCATGACCACCAGGGTAAAATACTGCATCAAAATCTGCTTGATTCACTGAAGACAATGCAACCGTGTTAGCTAGCTGCTGTTTTGTTTCTTGATCGTTATCAAATCGCTTAGTCGCATCTGTCACAAAGTCATCTAACTCACTTGATGGGTCAATAGGTGGCTGTCCGCCCAACGGCGACGCTAATGTAATATCTAAACCTGCATCCTTAAATACGTAATAAGGTGCAGCAAATTCTTCAACCCAAAAACCAGTTTTATTGCCTGTATCACCTAGTTGATCATGTGACGTGATAACCATTAAAATTTTCTTGCTCATGATAATAACCTTATTTTTAATACATTTAATTGCTAGTAATATTGAGGAAATAATCAATATCAATAACTGAGAATTTCATTATAGGCTCATAGAAAAACTGAACAATGCACACTGTATCAACATCATTGTATCAAAAATTGATACAATGATGCTTCACATGGGTCAAGTTCAGCGTTGTAGGTTTATGGAATTATCATTTGAACAGTTAAAAAGTATGGTTGTTTTTGCTCAAGTAATTGAACAAGGCAACTTTAGCGCAGCCGCTAAACATTTAAAACTATCACGTGGCGTGGTTAGCTATCACCTTAAAAAGCTAGAAACACAATTAGGAATTAAACTACTTAATCGTTCAACACGCAGTATCACCTTAACGGAAGCTGGCGAACAATATTACCAACGATGTAAAGTCATTGTTGATGCCGCATTAACCGCTAATCAACAAATCGAAAACTTAAAAGAAAACCCTACGGGGTTAATCAAAATAAGCTGTCCGATGAGTGTCGGTTTGTATGCAATCGTGCCTGCTCTAAACGCTTTTGCTAAGCATTACCCTAATATACAATTAGAAGTAAACCTAAGTGATGAGGTGGTCAATATTATTAAAGAAGGTTTTGATATTGCCATTCGTGGCGCTGAATTAACTGATTCAGGCTTACAAGCTACAAAGCTATCTAGTTTAACGACCAATTTATATGCTTCCCCTGATTATTTAGCTAAATATGGGCATCCTAATACCCCTGCTCAGTTAGCATCACATCAATGGGTTATTTACCAATTAGCAGGGCAATCTATTACCCTAAAAAAAGGTAAACGTTCCTACACGGTAAAATTAACGGGCAATATAAGTACCAATAATGCAGCAGCGCGAACAGCTTTTGTCGAGGGTGGGCACGGAATTGGTCGCATCCCTTTGTATGATGCACAACCAAAATTAAAGCAAAGAAGTTTAGTGCAAGTTTTAACGGACTATCAATTAAATGATATTGATGTGTATGCGGTGTTTCCTCCAGGGGGAGCAGAGACGAAAAAGCTGAGATTATTGATAGATTATTTAAAAGATCACTTCAAAAAAAATAAACTTGCATTAATCTAGCAAAAACTGAAGTTATTTAATGATCAAGTAACAATATTTTTATAAGATCCACAGAACTTTTACATAATGTACTAAAATAGCATTTCGCCTTACGCTTTCATCTACTGAGAAAATTTATGATGCCAAATAAACGTCCTTTATATATCCCCTTTGCAGGCCCTGCGCTGTTAGAAGCACCACTACTAAATAAAGGAAGCGCTTTCTCATCTGAAGAGCGTGATAACTTTAATTTAACTGGATTATTACCAAGCACGATTGAAACGATTGAAGAGCAATCATTACGTGCTTACCAACAGTTATCATCTTTCTCTAGTGACTTAGATAAGCATATTTACTTACGTAATATTCAAGATACTAATGAAACGCTATTTCATCATCTAATCGATCAGCATATCGAAGAAGTAATGCCATTGATTTACACGCCAACGGTAGGTCAAGCTTGTGAAAAGTTTTCTAAAATTTACCGCCGTAAACGTGGCTTGTTTATCTCTTATCCTGAGCGTCATAAGATTGATGACATGCTACAAAATGCAACTAAACAGAATGTAAAAGTAATCGTAGTAACAGACGGTGAGCGTATTTTAGGATTAGGTGACCAAGGCATCGGTGGAATGGGGATCCCTATTGGTAAATTAGCACTCTATACGGCTTGTGGTGGTATCAGCCCGGCTCACTGCTTACCTATTTTATTAGATGTAGGTACTAACAATACGCAATTACTTGAAGATCCAATGTACATGGGATGGCGTAACCCACGTATCAACGGTGAAGAATACAACGAATTTGTAGATCTATTTATTCAAGCCGTTAAACGTCGTTGGCCTGAAGTGTTATTACAATTTGAAGATTTTGCACAAACCAATGCAACTCCATTATTAAATAAATACCGTGATCAATTATGTTGTTTTAATGATGATATCCAAGGAACAGCAGCAGTTTCAGTGGGGACATTAATTGCAGCTTGTTTAAATAAAGGGCAAAAGCTAAGCGAACAAAATATTGCCTTTTTAGGAGCAGGATCTGCTGGTTGTGGTATCGCAGAGCATATTATCCGTCAAATGCAGCGTGAAGGTTTAACAGAAGAACAAGCACGCAAACAGGTCTTTATGGTTGACCGTTATGGTTTATTAACAGATAACATGACAGAGCTACAACCTTTCCAAGCGCCACTTGTCCAAAAAGAAGCAGATATTGCAAGCTGGGATAAGAGTCAGAAACTGGGTCTAGAACAGGTCGTTAAACAAGCTAAAATCACAGTATTATTTGGTGTAAGTGGTCAAAAAGGATTATTTACTCAAAGTGTTATTGAAGCCCTGTGCGAAAACACTGAAAACCCAATTGTATTACCGCTGTCTAACCCAACCTCTCGTGTTGAAGCTACACCACAAGAGATCACTAACTGGAGTAAAGGCAAAGCAATTATCGCAACAGGTAGTCCTTTCCCGAACACAGTGTACAACGAACAGTCTTTTGAAATATCACAATGTAATAATAGTTACATTTTCCCGGGTATTGGCTTAGGTGTGCTAGCAGCACGTGCTACAGGTATTAGTGACAATATGTTAATGGTAGCAAGCCAAGCATTAGCTGACGCTTCAATGGAATATGAAAAAGCACCTGGCGCTTTACTACCACCATTAAAAGTAATTCAAAAAATCAGTGAGAAAATTGCCTGCGCAGTTGCACTACAAGCAATAGAAGATAACCTGGCTTTACCTGTTACTAACGAAAATATGCATCGTCGTTTACAAGCTAACTTCTGGTTACCGCAATACCGAGATTATCGTCGTACTTCTTTCTAAGCATTAAACAATAAACCTCTTTCGATTCTCTAGGCTAATGATAATAGCCTAGAGAATGATTGAGTTTATAAGTTCAGTCTAATTAATCCCCATCGCATAACGCATCACACGATTTTTCAGTTGTCCCGATTGTTGAGCCACACCGAGAAAGCCTTTACGTAATACACGCACTAAATTCGACTCTGATTTACTGACTTTATAAAACACATCCATGCCAGTTTGCATTAATAAATTAGCTGGTTTTCGTTTACATTGATAACGATTCAATATTTCAGGTATGCCTAAATCACTACATTCAGTTAATAGTTCTACTAAACATTGCACATCTTTAAAGCCTAGGTTTACCCCCTGCCCAGCTAAAGGATTAATCGTATGCGCAGCATCTCCAAGCAAAGCGACTCGCCCTTGGTAATACTGTTGAGCATGACGACGAATTAATGGAAAGCCTCCTTTGGTATCTACTTCAAAATCAAAACTTAAAGTAGGAAATTCATCTTTAATGGCTTGCTTTAACTGCAGGTTATTAAGGCTTTGTAAGTGTTTAACTTTTTGCGGATTATGATACCAAACCAAACTTGCATGATGACCAGCTAAAGGTAAAAAAGCACACGGACCAGTTTCTCGAAACTCTTGCCATGTTATATCTTGCTGAGGTGAATCGGTCGTAATATTAATTAACAAACAATGATGACGATAATCCCAACTGGTCATCGGCATTTGTAAATAATTACGTACCGCTGAATTTGCACCATCGCAAGCAAGTAATAATTCACCTTCAATAACCTGTTGTTCTTTAAGCGTTACCATGACTTGTTTAGGAGATTGTTGGATATCAGTCACTTGTGTTTGTTGATATATATGCACGTTAGGCATACCTTGCAAGGCTTGCCATAATACAGCTTGAATCCAACGATTTTCAGCAATGTACCCCAATTGTTCCGCACCGATATCATCACTAGAAAAAATCAGTTTCTGACTGCCTTTTTCCCACGTTTGCAGCCCTTTATACGGACAAAGACGCTGTTCAGGAATATCTTTCCAAACACCGGCTGTTTCAAGTAAATGCTTGCTTTGCGCGCTGAAGGCAGATACGCGGAGATCCACAGGATCATTGTTGTTAGGCATAGTAAAGGTAGATTTTTCAATTAGATGTACAGTACTCCCCTGTTTTGCTAGTAATAGAGCAGATAGCGCACCAACCATCCCTCCACCTACAATTATTATTTTCGTATTTACCATCAACGCCTCAACTGTGACTTTCTTGAATTTATGATTGTACGTAAAAAGATGCCATTTAGGGTAAAAAAACCTAGTTTTTTTAATAGCTTAAAAATTAGTTTTTCCCAACATTT
Organism: Psychromonas arctica; assembly: GCF_036697365.1. Lineage (GTDB taxonomy): Bacteria > Pseudomonadota > Gammaproteobacteria > Enterobacterales > Psychromonadaceae > Psychromonas > Psychromonas arctica_A. Next base: position 210,149 of record NZ_JBAHZA010000006.1, on the reverse strand, counting down.
ACGATAAACGTCATGCTAGCAAACAAACAGTAGCATGATTGCTTTGAAGTGCGTAAAATGCGACCTCGTTTTAAGAAACACACTAATTTAGTCAGCATAATAGGCAATAGATATGAGTATGAAATTACACGTTAAAACATGGGGTTGTCAGATGAATGAATATGATTCATCAAAAATGGCGGACCTTTTAAATGCAAGTAACGGTTACACTTCCGTTGATGAAGCGGAAAATGCTGACGTAATTTTATTAAATACTTGTTCTATCCGTGAAAAAGCACAGGAAAAAGTATTCCATCAGCTTGGTCGTTGGAAAAAATTAAAAGAAAAAAATCCTAACATCGTAATCGGTGTAGGTGGTTGTGTCGCATCGCAAGAAGGTAAAGCGATTCGTAGCCGTGCACCTTATGTTGATATTGTATTTGGCCCACAAACACTACATCGTCTACCAAAAATGATTCAAGAAGTGCAAGATAATAAAGGCACAGTTGTTGATGTAAGCTTTCCTGAAATTGAAAAATTTGACTCAATGCCAGAGCCAAAAGCAGAAGGTGCAACCGCGTTTGTTTCGATCATGGAAGGCTGTTCAAAATACTGTACTTTCTGTGTAGTACCGTACACACGTGGTGAAGAGGTTAGCCGCCCACTAGATGATATTTTACTCGAAGTTGCACAGTTAGCCGAGCAAGGTGTACGTGAAATTAATCTACTAGGTCAAAACGTAAACTCTTACATCGGTGAAATGCATGATGGAGATGAATGTAGCTTTCCAGAATTATTACGCTATGTCGCTTCTATCGATGGTATCGATCGCTTGCGTTACACAACAAGTAACCCAATCGACTTTACTGATGAAATTATTGATGTTTATCGTGATACACCTGAATTAGTTGATTTCTTACATTTACCAGTACAAGCTGGTGCAGACCGTATATTGAATCTAATGAAGCGTGGCCATACTGTCGCGCAGTACAAAGAAAAAATTGCGGCACTAAAAGCGGTACGTCCGAACTTAACGATTAGCTCTGATTTCATTGTTGGTTTCCCCAATGAAACCGACCAAGACTTCCAAGAAACAATGGATTTAATTAACCATATTGGTTTTGATACGAGTTATAGTTTTATTTACAGCCAACGACCTGGTACCCCAGCTGCAGATATGCCTGATGATGTAGATTTAGAAACGAAGAAGAAACGTTTAGCAATCTTACAAGACCGTATTCATCAACACTCACAATTGATTGGTCGTCGTATGGTCGGTTCTGTACAACGTATATTAGTGGAAGGTCCATCTCGTAAAAATATTATGGAGTTATGCGGCCGTACTGAAAATAACCGCATCGTAAACTTTGAAGGAGATCATCGTTCTATCGGTGGTTTTGTTGATGTTGAAATTACAGAAGTTCATACTAACTCTATTCGTGGTAAGTTTATCCGCGGAGAGTCTGAAATGAACTTACGTGAATCAATTCGCCCAAGTGATATTGTAAATAAAAATACAAATAAACTTGGCGTTGAAACTTTTATCCCAGCATAAATAAGGTCCTTATACTTGAGCACAAAATTAACCACAATTCATCTTGATTTAGTTCCTGCCGACAAAGATCGTTTAGCGGTCTTATGCGGCTCTTTTGACGATAACATTAAACAAATTGAACGCCGTTTAGGCGTTGAAGTCATCTACAAAGATGCACACTTCCAAATTGTTGGTGAGCATCGTTATGCACAAGCTGGCAGTGAGTTAATTAATGATCTGTACATTGAAACGCAACCTGTAAAAGGAAAAATTGGTCGTTTAACTGACGAAGATGTGCACTTAGCTTTGCAAAACCTTATTAGCGAGCACCGCTTATTAGAGGTTAAAGTTGAATCTCAAGAAGTCGGTTTCAAAAGCCTCACTATCAAAACCAAACGTGGTGTAATTAAGCCTCGGGGTGAAAATCAAACTAAATATGTGAGTAATATTTTACGCAGTGATATTAGCTTTGGTGTTGGCCCAGCAGGTACAGGTAAGACTTATTTAGCCGTTGCTTGTGCCGTTGAAGCCCTTGAGCGTCAAGAAGTACGTCGCATCTTATTGACTCGCCCTGCAGTTGAAGCAGGTGAAAAATTAGGTTTTCTACCAGGTGATTTATCACAAAAAGTAGACCCTTATCTTCGCCCACTTTACGATGCACTATTTGAGATGCTTGGGTTTGAAAAAGTAGAAAAACTCATTGAAAAAAACATTATTGAGATTGCACCACTTGCTTACATGCGTGGTCGTACACTAAATGATGCCTTTGTGATCCTTGATGAAAGCCAAAATACTACAACGGAACAAATGAAAATGTTCTTAACACGTATTGGTTTTAATTCAACAGCCGTTATTACGGGTGATATCACTCAAATTGATTTACCTCGCCATCAAAAATCTGGCCTACGCCACGCCATCGAAGTATTGGGTGAAGTAGACGAAGGTATTAGCTTTAATTTCTTCTTAGCCGATGATGTTGTGCGTCATCCTGTTGTTGCTCGTATTGTTAAAGCATACGACGCCTTTGACAGAAAAACAGAAATAGCAGAAAGCGAAGCGAGAGACGCTTAATGGAATTAGATGTTGATTTACAGCTTGCTAGTACAGACCAGCAAGCCTTACCTAATCTAGCACAATTGGAAAAATGGGTAAGTGCGGCTATTCTCAAAGCAAGCGATCAAAAACGAGACCTTGCTGAATTGACAGTTCGTATTGTAGACTGCGAAGAAAGTCAGCAGTTAAACGCTGATTACCGGGGAAAAGATAAACCAACTAATGTCTTATCTTTTCCTTTTCAGAATCCACCGGGGATCACGTTACCTTTACTGGGTGATCTGGTAGTCTGTAAAGCAGTAGTTGAACAGGAAGCAGCGGAACAACAAAAACCGTTAATTTCACATTGGGCGCATATGCTGATTCATGGCACGCTACATCTTTTAGGTTACGACCATATAGAAGATGAAGAAGCGGAAGTGATGGAAGGTATTGAAACCGAACTTATGATTGAGTTAGGTTATAGTGACCCTTATATAAGCGAAAAAGAGTAAATAAAATTAATGTCCGAAGATTATCATTCTAGTAACGAGCAGCCTAAAGAAGGTTTGCTCGATAAAATAGGTAACCTATTTCAAGGCGAACCTAAAAGCCAAGATGAATTATTAGACGTGATCGATAGCGCAAAAGACCGCCAAGTGATCGATCAAAAAACCAAAGAAATGATAAAAGGCGTTATCGATGTATCTAAACTTCGTGTTAGAGACATCATGATCCCACGCTCACAAATGGTAACACTTGGGTTGTCTCAACCTGTTGAAGAACTATTACCTGAAATTATCAATTCAGCTCATTCTCGTTTCCCAGTGATCACGGAAGATAAAGACCATATTGTTGGTTTATTATTAGCAAAAGATCTACTTCAATACGGTTTTAGCTCTAATCCTGACGACTTTAAAATAGATGATATTCTGCGAGAAGCTGTTGTTGTCCCTGAAAGTAAACGCTTAGATACATTATTAAAAGAATTCAGAAGCCAGCGTTACCATATGGCGATTGTTGTAGATGAGTATGGTGGTGTATCAGGATTAGTGACCATCGAAGATATTTTAGAAGTCATTGTTGGTGAAATCGAAGATGAATTCGATTACGAAGAAGAAGATGAAATTCGAAAAATAGGTAAACGTAGTTACGCTGTAAGTGCGTTAACCACATTAGCTGATTTTAACGAATTCTTTGAAACAGAATATAATCCGGAAATTCAAGACACAATAGGTGGTTATATTTTGCATGAACTTGGCCATTTACCAAGTCGTGGAGAAAAAATCACTGTCGGAGAGCATAAGTTTAAAGTGACCCATGCTGACAACCGTCGCTTAATACAACTTCAAGTCCGTGTCCCTCGAGAATTAAAAAAAGAACTTAAAAAAGATTGAGTAAACTTATGCTAACTAAAATTACCTCTTCTGTGTATGGTCAATTAATTGTGGCTGCATTGTTAGGGGCAATTCAAGTATTTGCATTTGCTCCATTCCAACAATGGTGGATATTATATCCTTCATTTGTTGGAATGTTCTTACTACTAAAACAAGTTCAACTTCATCATAAAAAACTGTTCTTAGTTAGTTTTGTCTTTAACCTTTCAATGTTTATTGCCACTTTGCACTGGATCTATGTCAGCATGGATCTATTTGGTGGAATGCCATTTATTGCAAGTGCCCTGCTTATCGTTTTACTTTGTGCTTATTTAGCTATTTTCCCTAGTATTGCGCTGTGGTTAAGCTATCGCATTTCAACTCAATCCAATTTTATTCGTTTATTGCTAATTCTTCCAAGTTTTTGGTTGATTATGGATTGGGTCAGAGGTTGGTTCTTAACAGGCTTCCCTTGGGCTTATTTAGGCTACAGCCATGCCGATACACCATTAGTTGGATTTGCTCCAATTTTAGGCGTACAAGGTATTACTTTAGCTATTATGCTGATTTGTGCTTGCCTAACTTTATTATTATTAAAGCAATCTCAAAAGTTTTCTTTGTTACTCATATTGGCAATAGTCATGAGTGGTTATAACTTAAAGCAACTTTCTTTTACTGAGCTGCAAGCCCCAATTAAGGTGGCATTGGTGCAGGGGAATATAGATCAAAAACACAAATGGGAACCAGACCAACTTTATCCTTCTATTTTAAAATACCTAGGCTTATCTGGCATTAAGAATGATGCTACTTCGACAGAAACGGCAAAAGTGGTTAAAGAAAAAAAACAACAAACTGAACTGGTCATTTGGCCTGAATCTGCTATCGCAGCGTTAGAAATTGATATGCAACGTTTCTTACAGTCTCTATCACGTAAGTTAGAAGAAGAGAACAAAGCACTATTAACCGGCATCATTAATTACGACATTAATAAAGATGAATATTTTAATAGCATTATTATGCTAGGCGAACTCCCAAATAACCAAGGCTATTCACAAACGAGCCCAAACCGCTATGCCAAACATCAGCTATTACCAATTGGTGAGTTCGTACCATTTGAAAGTTTATTACGTCCTTTAGCGCCCTATTTTAACCTACCTATGTCAAGTTTTCAGCGTGGTGGAGCACATCAAGCCAACTTAAAATTTGCAGATACAACGTTGGCAGCGGCACTTTGTTATGAAATAGCCTTCCCCGAGTTATTACGTGAAAACATACATGAGAAGACCGGTTTAATACTTACTTTAAGTAATGATGCTTGGTTCGGTGATTCCATTGGCCCAGCCCAACATTTAGAAATAGCACGAATGCGTGCCATTGAATTAGGTAGACCTTTATTACGTAGCACAAATAATGGCATTACAGCTATTTTTGATGGCAAAGGACACGAGATGGGTCGTCTTCCTGCTAATGTTGATGCAGTATTACGTGATGAAGTACAGCCAGCCTATGGCTTCACACCTTATCAACGTGCCGGACAAACACCACTCTTTATTTTCTGTGTATTAGCGCTACTCAGTGCATTATATTTAATTAAACGACCTATAAAAATATAGCTCTTCCTATTTTAAACTTGATAAGTCGCGACTTAGTTTGTTTCAAAACGACACTGCAAACTTAAGTCGCTAGTTCTGAAAGGAACTTTTTAATACAAGTTGACTCAAAAGCCTATTACCACAATGCATTACGCTACTAACATCTTACTTATAGTTATAAAATTTAAACTTTATTCTCATAACTAACGTATTGTGTATTGCTTAATTTTATTTATTAATAAGCAAATAAAAGGAAACTGTTAATATCTCTTTAGACAAAAATTTTTGAGTTATTTTTATAAAATATACAGGCTAATTAATGCCACTTTATAATCTATTAATTCATCTTGTATTGAGATTATTAAAGCAGAGTTGAGCGTTATAAGATGAACTGAGATTAAAACACCTAAATAAAGGTTAATAAACAGAAATACTGGTAATTTGATGCCAATTTATAACTGATATTTATGTATCAAACTGATACCATATTTTTATTTTTCACCAGTACTAGAGGAATCTTCATGCTTTTTAAGAAAACGGCCATCATTACACTGTCAACGCTATTTTTGACCGTTGGATGTATCTCTATTTCAACCGATGAGGAAACACAGAAGGTTGCAACTACACTTCAAGCTCAAGAAACTAAAATTACTGAACTAGAAACCGCTTTGACAGAATCAAAAGTGGATGCTGAACAAAAGCAAATTGAGTTAGCGGAAGCAAAAAGTAAATTAGAGCAACTTAAAGAAGAGAAGCAGAAGCTTGATGAAGAGCTTCAACAAAAGATTTTAAAAGAAAGATCAAGAGCTAGAAGTAGTAAGCAAGTTGTAAAAGAAACAGCAAAAACCGATTACTTAGATAAAACTGTTTTGGGGCAAGCCGAATGGATATACGTTACTAAGGCAAAGCAAAACTTTAAAGCACGTATCGATACAGGTGCAACAACCTCTTCAATCAATGCTGTTGAAATACAGGAATTTGAACGCGATGGCAAAGACTGGGTAAAGTTTAATATTACTCATAATGCAGATGGCGAAAAACAAATTATTGAAGCTCCAGTCGTTCGCTACGTAAAAATATTACAATCAAGTGAGCCAGGTGAATACGACCGTCGTCCAGTTGTTGAACTACACGTACGTATCGGTGGTGTTGCACACAAATCAGAATTTACATTAACCGACCGTCAACATATGGATTATCCAGTATTGATCGGTCGTAGCTTTATACAAGATGTTATTTTAGTGGATGTAAGCCAAGATTATATTCACCCTAAATACCAACCTCAGGATAAATAGTAAGGAACACCATGAACGCACGTATTTTCTTTTACACCTTAGTGGCAGGTTTGTTTGTGTTAGGTATAACACAAACAATTCAGCGACATGTGGCCTTTGATATCCCGTGGATGCCTGGCGAAACAAGAACAGTATGGAACATTGATGCTAAGGTTGAGTTCGACGCAACAGATAAGGCTATATTAGCTTCATTAACGACACCTTATACTCAAGCAGGCTTTACTCAAATTAGTCAAAATGCGGCGTCACCTGGATACGGATTATCATTTTTATATGAAGACAACCATCCGCAAGCACAATGGACCATCCGTCAAGCCGATGGGCCACAAACTTTGTATTATAATATTCAGCTGTTAGTTGATGAAGAAAGCCAAGATCAAGCAATAAATAAGATGCCTGAGCTTGTCGATATTGAATATGGCGGTGCAGGTGTTGCAGCTGATTTAGCAGCTAGTTCTGACATTATTCAAGATTCTCTAGAAACCAGTGCGGATGCATTTAGTTTTACGCGTGAGTTGTTAAAACAATTAAACGCAGAAGATCCAAACCAAAACGTTAGCTTAGTACTATCAGGTAAAGCAACTAAAACAGATGTATTAATGGCATTGTTAAATGAAGCTAAAATACCTAATAAACGTATTGGAGCATTGGTGCTTGAAGATGGTCGACGTCGTCAACATTTACAACCTTTAGTACAAGTATTTCAAGAGAAAGATGGTAAAATTGAGTCTCGATTATTTGATGCATCAACGGTTAAAGCCGTAGAGCGTAATAACCTGTTATTATGGGATCAAAGTGGTAAAGCTTTATTGGAATTAACAGGCGGTGTTAACTCTAAAGTTAGCTTCTCTATGATTCAACAGGACCAACCAGCCTTAGCTGCTATACTGCAAAAAACTGATAACGAGCATTTATTTAACTTTTCAATACATAGTTTACCTGTTGAAGATCAATCATTGTTTAAAGGGATTCTAATGATCCCATTAGGCGTACTGATTGTGGTCATTATGCGCGTATTAATCGGACTCAAAACATCTGGCACCTTTATGCCAGTTTTAATTGCGATGGCCTTTATCCAAACAAGCTTAATAACCGGATTAATTGGTTTTATTCTGTTAGTCGCAGTAGGTTTATTTATAAGATCTTATTTATCCCACCTAAACTTATTGTTGGTTTCTAGGATATCCACCGTCATTATCATGGTTATTTTATTGATCGCTTTGTTTGGTGTACTTTCTTACAAGTTAGGTTTAACAGAAGGTTTAAAAGTGACTTTCTTCCCAATGATTATTTTATCTTGGACTATCGAACGCATGTCTGTGTTGTGGGAAGAAGAAGGCCCTAAAGAAGTATTTACCCAAGGTGGTGGTAGCCTGGTTGTTGCTGTACTTGCCTACTTTATTATGAGCAATGAAGTAGCACGTCACTTAATGTTTAATTTTATTGGCTTACAGTTTGTTGTAATGTCTTTTGTATTAATCTTAGGCAGTTACACTGGATACCGTTTATTAGAGTTACGTCGCTTTAAACCATTGGCGGATAAGGATTAAACGATGTTTTTCTCTAGCCCTTTTAAACTTAGAAAAAAAGGTATTATGGGTATGAACCAACGTAACAGTGGTTATGTTGGTCGCTATAATCCACGACGTCTGTACCCTTTAGTTGATAATAAATTAAAGACTAAGATCATCGCTCGTGAAGCTAACGTGACTACTCCTGCATTATTAGGTGTTATTTCGATGCAAGTGGAAGTTGAGAAAGTAGCTAGCTTCATTGAGAATACACCTGGCTTTGTTATTAAACCAGCAAAAGGCAGTGGTGGTAAAGGCATACTCGTTATCACAAAGATCGAAAATGGTCGCTATTACAAACCAAATGGTAGCGAAGAAACTTTAGCTGATATTAAACGTCATGTTACAGATATTTTAGCTGGATTATTTAGCCTTGGTGGCAGTGCAGATGTTGCCGTCGTAGAAGGCTTAATTCAGTTTGATAGTGCTTTTGATGGTTTCAGTTTTGAAGGGGTGCCTGATGTTCGGGTTATCGTCTTTAAAGGCTTTCCAGTGATGGCTATGATGCGTTTATCAACAGCAGCTTCAGATGGTAAAGCAAACCTGCATCAAGGTGCTGTTGGTGTAGGTATTGATATTGGTACAGGTAAAGCAATTAATGCAGTGCAATTTGATATGCCTGTGGAGCGCCATCCTGACACAAATAAAGAACTGAAACTGCTTAATGTACCAAGATGGGAACGTTTAATTTATTTAGCTGCGAGTTGTTATGAGATGTCTGGTATGGGGTATTTAGGCACTGATATGGTATTAGACAGAGATTTAGGACCGATGTTATTGGAGTTAAATGCTCGTCCAGGTTTAGCCATTCAAATTGCTAATGGGACTGGGATTTTGCCACGATTAAAATTAATTGAAGGCCTTAAAGATGCAGATAAGATGAGTGTTGAAGAGCGAGTAGCTTTTGCTAAAAAGCATTTTGCTGAAACACCGTTGGTCGAAATAAATTAATACCAAAGACACGTCTACTTTACTTGTTAAATAGCCTAATACATTGATATAAAAGAGCCGAATTCAATTCGGCTTTTTTAATATTCATTTTTATATTGTTTAATGAGGCATAAAAAAACCGAGAAATACTCGGCTTTTTATTTAGAGCTTTATCTTATAACACTACTTAACGACAGTTAATGTAGGTTTCTTAGCTGAGCTTTTAGGAGCTTCTTTTAGTTCATTATCAACAGCTTCAACACCAAGCTCTAAATCGTTATAAGCTTCCTCTTCAGGAAAGATAGTACCAGCACCGTTTTCACGGGCATAGATACCTTCAATCGCATATAAAGGCACATAAACTTGAGTCGGTTGACCTGAGAATCGAGCATTAAATGATAATGCATTATCGTCTAATGAAAAACCTAGTACCGAACGCGGAGCTATATTTAGCACTATTTTTCCATTTTCAACAAACTGTTGCGGTACATCAACATGTGGTTTTGTTGCATCAACAATTACATGAGGCGTACATTCACTATCAACTATCCAGTCATAGAAGGCACGCATTAAATAAGGGCGTTGTATTAACATATCCGACATTTTAAATACCTACAATTTTTATAAATTAACCGCCAACACGAATTTCACGTTCAGTTTCAGTCATTGAAGCTTGGAAAGATTCACGTTCAAAAATCTTAACCATGTAACTCTTAAGGCCAGTTACATTATCATAGCCTAGGTCAATTTTCAGTTCAGGTAAACGCCACAGTAGCGGTGCCATGTAACAATCTACGATAGTGAACTCTTCAGACATAAAGTATGCAAAGTGATCAAACACAGGTGCAACTTCAAGAATCTTAGCACGTAATGTTGCACGCGCCGCGTCTGCTTTAGTTGCATCACCAGATAAAATAACTGGTACTAATGGGTACCATTCGTTTTCAATACGTTGCATTAAAGAACGACTTTTTGCACGCTCAACCGGGTAAACAGGCATAAGTGGTGGATGAGGGAAACGCTCATCTAAATATTCCATGATGATACGTGAGTTGTATAGTACTAATTCACGGTCAACTAATGTTGGTAAATCGTTATTTGGTGTTATTTCAGCTAGCTCTTCAGATGGGTTTTCTTGATCAACATAAGTAATGTCAACGTTAACGCCTTTTTCAGCCAACACAATACGTGTTTGGTGACTATATAAATCAGATGGTCCTGAGAACAACGTCATTACAGAACGTTTATTTACAGCTACAGCCATGGAATACCCCTAGTAATTAAAATTGAGTGTTTAAAAACACAAACGGCAATGACATCACAGTGACACCATTGCCGAGAAATAAGAAAGAAGCACTTGACGATAAATAAATAACGCGTCAATATATTTCTTAAACCAGTCACTCATTGCAAACAAAATAAGTTATAAACCAATAATTTTTAACTCTTTTTTCAAAGCTAGTATTTTATTTGCTTACATGAATAGATTAATAATTATACCAGAAACTACACCCACTAGTCATACTCATCCGATGAGATCCAAAAAACACAGTTTGCATACTGTATGGTTATTTAAAACCAGTTTATGACAATAAAGAATACTATTTAATAAATTACGCAGAAGTATCCATAATAGATGTTGCGCCTGTTTTAGCAATTTCAGCTAGATCTTTGTCAATCCAATATAATGCTTTACCGTCTTCGCCTACTAGTGAAATCTTATCTAAAATGCCCTTGAATAATTTTTCTTCTTCGTGCTGTTCAGCGACATACCACTGCAAAAAGTTAAACGTAGAATAATCATGTGTGGTGAAGGCAACGTGCGTTAACTCATTAATTTCTTTAGTAATTAGGCACTCGTGCTTATAAGTCTCTTCAAATACTTCTTTTAGTGATGCGAATTCAAAAGGGGGAGCATCGATAGAGCCTAAAATAGGTAATGCACCAGTTTCACTTACATAAGTAAATAGGCGATTCATATGCTCCATTTCTTCTGTAGCATGAGTACGCAACATAGTTGCTGCACCTTCATAACCTTGATCTTCGCACCATGCACTCATTTGTAAATATAAGTTTGAAGAGTAGAACTCTAAATTAATTTGTTCGTTTAGCTTTTGAACCATGGTTTCATTAAGCATGATTTTCTCCTGTTATAGTTAATACGTTACCTTAAAGTGCAGCTTGCTAAAAAACAAGCAAAAAAAAGCCCAGTATAAACTGGGCTTTTTGCAATTCGTAAAACGATATTAACGTTTAGAGAACTGTGGACGTTTACGTGCTTTATGTAAACCGACTTTCTTACGTTCAACTTTACGAGCATCACGTGTAACGAAGCCAGCACCACGTAATTCAGAACGTAGTGTTTCATCAAACTGCATTAATGCACGAGTGATGCCTAAACGGATTGCACCAGATTGACCAGTAGTACCACCACCTTTAACAGTGATGTTTAGGTCGAATTTTTCAGCTGCATCTACTAACACTAATGGTTGACGAACAACCATACATGCAGTTTCACGACCAAAGTATTCATCTAGGTTACGTTTGTTGATAGTGATTTGACCACTACCTGCTTTTAAAAACACACGAGCTGTAGAGCTTTTGCGACGACCTGTGCCGTAGTATTGATTTGCCATTGTTTTATATTCCTATTAGATGTCTAAAACTTGTGGTTGCTGTGCAGAATGTTGATGCTCAGAACCAGCATAAACTTTCAATTTACGGTACATTGCGCGACCTAGTGGGCCACGTGGAAGCATACCATTTACAGCTTTTTCAATAACACGCTCAGGAGCACGTTCGATTAAGTCTTCAAAGCTAATTGCTTTAATGCCACCGATGAAACCTGTGTGGTGGTAGTAAATTTTACCTTTAGCTTTATTGCCTGTTACAGCAACTTTCTCTGCGTTGATAACGATAATGTAATCGCCAGTATCAACGTGCGGAGTGTATTCAGCTTTATGTTTACCGCGTAAACGTAAAGCGATTTCAGTAGCTAAACGACCTAGTGTTTTACCTTCAGCGTCAACTACGAACCAGTCGCGTTTTACTTCAGCTGGTTTTGCAACAAAAGTTTTCATTAAGTTATACCCAAATTAATGATTTAAAAAAAGTAAGACTACAAATTTGTAATCTAAAATGTATTTTTTCGCCTTTTCGTATCCCTTCGAATACGTCTAGCGTAAACAGATCCACCATAAAATAGGGGAGGTGGATAACGTGGGCGGCCATATTGTATAGAAAAGTACACTAGAGATCACCTGTTTATTGCATATTTATGAACAAGTTTTTCACAAGTAATAAATCAGACATTCCTGAGTGATTGCTTAATTACTAAACAGTCAATATAACTAATTAATTTTGCGATTAAATATCAAGATGATGAGCTTTACTTAGGTATGTTTTGCTTTGCATCTCTAAGAGACGAGACACACAACGTTGAAATTCAAAAGCAAGACGTGTGCCTTTATAAAGTTCAATTACTTTTACTTCTGCTGACATAATTAACACAACATTACGATCATAAAATTCATCAACCATAGCAATAAAACGTCGAGTAATATCATTGTGTTGATCGTTCATTTGAGGGATGTTTGATATTAAAACGGTACGGTACAAAATAGCGAGTTCAATGTAATCGTGAACACTGCGTGGCCCATCACATAACTCTGCAAATTCAATACTGAGTGTATCATGGCTTTTTGCAATTGCAGTTAATGGGCGGTCATTAATTTTAATCACTGCATTATAGTGTTTTTTACCACTTGCGAAGGTTTCGAAACTACTTTTAATTTGTTTATCCGCTTCTCTTGATAGAGGGTAATGAAAAACTTCAGCTTCAATCAAACGCCCTAGCCGGTAATCTACGCCACCGTCTAGATTAAAAATATCACAATTAGCTTTAATCAGTTCTATTGCAGGAAGAAACCGCGCTCGTTGCAAGCCGTTACGATAAAGATTTTCTGGGTGAATATTAGAAGTGGCAACCAAAATGACCCCTTCCGAAAACAATGCTTCAAACATACCAGCTAAAATCATTGCATCGGTAATATCTTCGACAAAAAACTCATCAAAACAGATAATATCGGTTTCATTAGCAAATTGTTTTGCAATCTCTTTTAAGGGATTTACTTGTCCTTGTAACTCGGTCAATTTTTTATGTACTTGCAACATAAAGTGATGAAAGTGCAAACGCTTTTTACGTGGGCTTTCAATACTGTCGTAGAATAGATCAACTAAATACGTTTTACCTCGCCCTACCCCACCATAAAAATACAACCCCTTAGTATTTTTAGTGACGTCAACACTAGGTTTAAATAAACGCTGAAAAAAAGAGCTTTTTGCAGGTGATTCGACTTCTTTATTCGCTAAATCATCAAATAAACGCTGCAGCATAGTAATCGCTTGCAGTTGTGCTGAATCTGCAAAAAAGGAGGGGTTTAATAAATCTTCTTGGTATCGAGCAAGTGGTGTCACAATAATGTCTTAATGATTCAGTAAAATTAACCTTTGTATAACATATTTAGCGCTCTTTTATATAGCCTGATTTAATATGTATCGTAAGTTTTGAGGGCTATCTCGCGAAAAAGATTCAAATTCACCAACTTAATTAAATTGCATTTTAGGTCGCTGCTTTGCTCTATTACCGATATTCTTTTATAGTAAACTTTTATGACTATTGTATTTACGACTAATAAAGTAAGGAACTACAGTGAATATGCCTCTTCGATTTCTTTTTCTAATGAGTATGCTTTGCGCAAGTTTATTTAGTTACGCCGCATTACCTCTGACTGTTGGTGGTGATAACGTACCTAGCCTTGCTCCTTTGATTAAAAAAGTAAGCCCAGCTGTTGTTGATATTTCGGTATCAGGAGCAAGCAAAGTCTTAACTAAAGATGCAAAAGATTTATTGAAGTTTTTAGGGCCTAATGCCCCCACCCAAGCGTTTTCAGGTTTAGGTTCAGGCGTTATTGTCGATGCAGAAAAAGGTTATATTATTACTAACTATCATGTAATAAAAAATGCCAATAGTATCCTCATTAAACTAATTTCAGGGCATCAATACCAAGCGAAAGTAGTTGGGCAAGATATACAAAGTGATATCGCACTCTTACAGATAGACAGTAAACAACCTTTAGTTGCTATGACATTTGCAAACTCTGATAAGTTGCAAGTTGGTGACTTTACCATCGCTATCGGTAACCCATTTGGCTTAGGTCAAACAGTCACATCAGGAATTGTTAGTGCATTAGGCCGTAGTGGTTTGAATTTACAAAATTTAGAAAACTATATTCAAACAGATGCGGCTATTAACAGCGGTAACTCTGGTGGTGCATTAATTAACTTACAAGGTCAATTGATAGGTATTAATACCGCCATTTTAGGACCTAACGGTGGCAATATAGGAATTGCCTTTGCCATCCCAGCTAACATGGTTAAAAACCTAATGCAGCAATTACTCGAGTTTGGCGAAATACGCCGTGGAATACTCGGAATTAAGGGCGGAGAAGTGACGCCTGAACTTGCCCAAAGTTTTGGACTAGATGTAAATTATGGTGCATTTATTTATCAAGTAACTCCAGACTCAGCTGCCGACAAAGCAGGTTTAAAAGCAGGCGATGTCATCACTGCAATCAATGGAACAAATATAAAATCTTTCGCAGCATTGCGCGCTAAAATTGGCTCTCTCAGTGCCGGTAAAGAAATCTCGTTAAAAGTGATACAAGAAGAAGAGGTAAAAACACTTACCGTAACCCTAGGTGGTGAAGGCGATAATCTTCAGGCTAAAACGCCTGTTATCATTTTTGAAGGTGCAACATTAAAAGATACAGACGAAGGGCAAGTCACCGCAGGTGTAAATGTAATCAATGTTGAAAAAGAGTCTGAAGCCGAACGTTTAGGTTTAATCAAAGGTGATGTGATCATTGCCGTAAATCGTACTCAAGTGAAAAACCAACAACAATTGATTACTGCATTAGCTGAGTCAAAAATGGTAACTGCGCTAAATATTATGCGAAATAACCGCCCAATATATATAATTCTTAACTAAGATCACAAAAAAATGTAATAAATTTACATAAACATGCACTTAATAGACCTTTATTGATTATAAATAATTTTTTCTTCAATAAATTCTTGTAAAATATGCAACATAATTAAAAGAATAATTTTGAATAGAAACAGTAAATAAAAGTAAGTAAAAAGCACAATCACTCTTGGAGAAAAGACGGTGAGAAAAACAAAAATTGTATGTACGATAGGCCCAAAATCAGAATCTAAAGAAATGTTAGCAAAACTAGTTGAGAACGGAATGAACGTTATGCGTCTTAACTTCTCTCATGGCGATTTTGTTGAACACGGTACTCGTATTACACGTATCCGTGAAGTATGTGAAGAAACAGGTAAAAATGTAGCTGTACTTCTAGATACTAAAGGCCCTGAAATACGTACAGTAAAATTAGAAAATGGTAATGATGTTCTGTTAACCGCAGGTCAAGAATTCACACTTTCAACTGACCAAACAGTTGTTGGTAATAACACAATCGTTGCAGTTACCTACGAAGATCTAACAAAAGACCTTGTTGTTGGTAACACAGTGTTATTAGACGATGGTTTAATCGAAATGACGGTTAAAAGCATTACAGATACTAACGTTGTTTGTACTGTTATCAACACAGGTGAGCTAGGCGAGAACAAAGGTGTAAATTTACCAGGTGTTAAAGTTCAACTACCCGCTTTATCTAATAAAGATAAAGGTGACTTAGTATTTGGTTGTGAGCAAGGCGTTGATTTTATTGCTGCATCGTTTATCCGTAAAAAAGAAGACGTTTTAGAGATTCGTGAACTGCTAAAAGCTAACGGTGGAGACGATATTCAAATCATCTCTAAAATTGAAAACCAAGAAGGCGTTGATAACTTCGATGAAATCTTAGCTGTTTCAGATGCTATCATGGTTGCTCGTGGTGACCTTGGTGTTGAAATCGCTGTTGAAGAAGTAATTTTTGCACAGAAAATGATGATAGAAAAAGCAAACAAAGCACGTAAGCCAGTTATCACTGCAACGCAAATGCTTGACTCTATGATTAAGAACCCTCGCCCAACTCGTGCTGAAGCTGGTGATGTAGCGAATGCAATTATCGATGGTACAGATGCCGTAATGCTTTCAGGTGAGTCAGCTAAAGGTAAATACCCTGCAGAAGCTGTAGAAATCATGGCAACTATCTGTCAACGTACTGATAAAACTATCCCAGCTAAAACTGATGATAGAACTTCAACTTTACGTATCACTGAAGCTGTTTGTAGCGGTGCTGTTGATAATGCAGAACAACTAGATGCTAAATTAATTATTGTTGCTACTGGCGCTGGTAAGTCTGCACGTTCTTTACGTAAATATTACCCATCTGCTCCGATTTTAGCTTTAACGAGTAATCCTAAAACTTGCCAACAATTAGCGTTAACTAAGGGTGTTTCTGCTAAAGTAATTGAAAAGCAAGACTCAATGGAAAGCTTCTACAAACTAGGTATGGAGCTTGCTAAAGAGCAAGGTTTAGTTGTAACAGGCGACAAAGTAGTAATGGTTGCTGGTGCACTAGTTGATTCAGGTGTAACAAATACTTCATCAGTACATGTTATCGCTTAATAGACTAACCATAAAGGCTAGCTTTATTGTTCATAAACAGTAGCCTTTTGCTTAGCCCTTAAAAACATCGCCTCTCGGCGATGTTTTTTATTGTGCTACCGCATTAAATCAAAAAGTATTTTTCGCCTGCCTAAAGTTTTCTATATACTAAACATCCATTTTTATATTAACTATAAATAAAAGTTATGAAACTAAAGCATTATTTAAACTATCTCGTAAAACCTATTTTGTGGGGATTGTTTCTTGCGGCTGTAATTATTTATAGTCCAACTATATTGAAACAATTTACTAACCAAGGTGATCAGTTACCAGAGATCATTAGCTACTCTGACGCAGTAAAGAAATCAGCGCCTTCTGTTGTAAATATCTACTCTCAACAATATATCGATTCTAGCCTAGGCACTAAGCAACAACTTCAACCAACTGGGTTAGGCTCAGGTATAATACTCAATGCAAAAGGCTATATTTTAACTAATCATCATGTAATTGCACAAGCGGACCAAATTCTTATTGCTTTACAAGATGGTCGTTTATATACCGCTAATATTATCGGTAGTGATGTAATCACTGACCTAGCAGTATTGCAAATTGAAGGTGAAGACTTACCTGTTATGCCACAAAATGCCGACTATTCCCCTGAGATAGGTGATGTAGTATTAGCCATTGGTAACCCTTATAACTTAGGGCAAACGATTACTCAGGGAGTGATCAGTGCAACCGGCCGAGGTGGAATGAGTAGTACAGGTCGCCAAGACTTCATCCAAACCGATGCAGCCATTAATGAAGGTAATTCAGGCGGAGCTTTAATCAATAGTCGAGGTGAACTTGTAGGTATCAACACTTCAGAGTTTTATACTGGTAACAGTAACGTCACTTATGGTATCAGCTTTGCTATCCCTTACCGCTTAGCCAGCCATGTTATGCAGGGAATTATTAAAGATGGTCGCGTTATTCGAGGCTCCTTGGGGATTGAAGCAGAAAACTTAGACCCATTAGTTGCTCGCTTATGGGGTCTGGAAGCTAAAAACAGCATAATAGTGAAAAAGATTACCGAGGGCGGACCTGCACAAAAAGCAGGAATGTTAAAAAATGATATTATTTTAAAAATTGATAATAAAGATGCCGTAAACCTTATTCTAACCATGGATAAAATAGCTAAAATTAAACCAGGTACTGAAACTGAAATTACTATTATCAGGCAAGGTAAAGAACACGTTCTAAACGTACGTATCGGTGAATTACAACAATAAATAGTGATACCAATACTCACAAATAAAAAAAGAAAGCCGAAGCTTTCTTTTTTTATAATCAATGGTGCTATTTGGTAATAACTTAGCTTTCCACACGACGCATTTTTGCACCTAGTGGAATTAGCTTATCTTCAATAGCTTCATAGCCACGGTCAATATGATAAATCTCATCAACAATAGTTTCACCTTGAGCAATTAAACCTGCGATAACTAAGCTTGCTGAAGCACGTAAATCAGTTGCCATTACCGTTGCGCCACTCAATTTATCATTATCGCCACAAATAGCTAAATTACCATCTAATTCAATATTCGCGCCCATACGGATTAATTCAGGTACATGCATAAAACGGTTTTCAAAAATATTCTCTTTAATTCGACCAGTACCTGGCGCCACTGTATTTAATAAAGTGAATTGAGCCTGCATATCTGTTGGGAAAGCTGGATGCGGTGCTGTTGTGATATTCACAGATTTTAAGTCACGGCCTGTCATATCAACTTCGATCCAGTCGTCACCAGTAGTAACCAATGCACCTGCTTCTTCTAATTTAGATAAAACAGCTGTCAATAATAATGGATCGGTTTTCACACAACGAACTTTACCACCACTGACAACACCGGCAACTAGGAATGTACCTGTTTCAATACGATCAGGTTGAACTTGGTAAGCACAATCACCTAATTTTTCTACGCCTTCGATAACAATGGTATCTGTACCAGCACCAGTGATTTTTCCGCCCATACCGTTAATGAAATTAGCGAGATCTACAATTTCAGGCTCTTTCGCTGCATTCTCGATAGTAGTAACGCCTTCGGCTAATGATGCAGCCATCATTAAGTTACCAGTACCTGTCACACTCACTAAGTCCATGTATAAGTGGCAGCCTTTTAAACGGCCATCAACACGTGCTTTGATAAAACCATCTTCAACTTTTATCGTTGCTCCCATTTGCTCTAAACCATGAATATGTAAATTCACAGGACGAGCCCCAATAGCACAACCGCCAGGCAATGAGATATCAGCTTCACCAAAACGAGCAACTAATGGACCTAGCGCTAAAATAGAAGCACGCATACTTCTTACTAACTCGTAAGAAGCAGTATAATTTTTCACATCTTTCGCGTTAATATGTACCTGGTGTTTATCTTGACTTGCTGTTGCACCTAGCTCTTGTAATAACTCAAGAGTGGTCGAAATATCTTTTAATAATGGAACATTACTTAAATTAATGTCCCCTTCAGATAATAAAGTAGCAAATAAGATTGGCAATGCGGCATTTTTTGCCCCAGAAATAGTAACCTCGCCACTTAGTTGGCAGCCACCTTGAATAATAAATTGACCCATGAAAATCCCTATTAACGAACTAAATAAAATGTTTTTGTTTTTGCCATTCATCTGGCGTTAACGCTTTAATCGTTAATGCGTGGATTGCGTTACTCGCAATTTCTTCAGATAAATGAGCATAAATTGTTTGTTGTTTTTTAACGCGATTCATATCAATGAACATATCGCTCACTGCAATCACTTGAAAAGTGCCACTTTCACCTTTAACAATACAAACATCCAATGTAAGGGCTTTTTCTAATTTCTCTTTAATTATTTCTGTATTCATATACAACCACTATTTTTCAAAAAGGTTTTCAACACCGTAAAGCTCAGCTAAGACAAATAGCTTAGCTGATGCATTAATCATTAAAATTGCTGGATGTTGAGTTTTAATTTGCACTAAATAAGCAACACCTGCCGAATCAATATTATCTAATTGAGATAAGTCCAAATGCGTTACACTATGATAGGTACTTATCTCCGGATAAGATTGCTTACTTAAACCAGCAAGCAATAAATCTCGGTCAAATAAAAAGTGTTTACTCATGATTCAAACTCATCGTTTTTTTCTAGTAGTAATTTAATCACTTCATCGATGCCTTGTTTCTGAATCAAAGAACCGAATTCTGTTCTTTTGGTATCTAACATGCTGATACCTTCTGCAATCACATCAAACACTTTCCATTCGCCAGTTTTTTTGTTTTTACGTAACTTGAAACTTAATTGTGTTACTTGTCCGTTATTGTCGCGCATTCTAACAGGAACGCTGACTATTTTCTTACCCTTAAAGTTATTATTATCGAGTATTGTTATAGTCTGCTCATCATATTTAATTAATATATGGCCGTAAGCGTTAACTAAGTAAGTACGAAATGCATTAACAAAGTTTTCACGTTGCTCTGCAGTTGTATTTTTTAAGTTTGCACCAACAACACTATAAGCAGCATATTTGTAATCGAAGTAAGGTAATAGCTCTTCATTAATGATCACCTTAATATATTCAGGCTGCTCAGCTAATTTGCTTCTTTCACTCTCTAAGCGAGCAAAAGTTTGTTTAGATAATGTTTTTAATGTTTGGTTTGGATCAGTTAAACCCGTATCACTATCAGCAGCAAACACTGAAAACGAAAGCGTGTATAACAGGGCAATAATAGAAATAAATAAACGCATGTTAGTCGTCCTTATTAATTGAATAGATAAACTGACCAATTAGGTCTTCTAATACTAGTGCTGATTTTGTATCTTCGATTGCATCACCATCACCTAACATCTCAATGCCATCATCAACAAACCCAGGCTTAATGCCAATATATTGTTCACCTAGTAACCCCGAAGTAAGAATCGCTAGTGACGATGTTTCAGGGAAATAACCTTGATCTTCATACATAGATAATTTAACCAGAGGGGTGTAAGTATCTTTATCCAGAGAAATAGATTCCACTCGCCCTACTACTACACCACCTAATTTAACTGGTGCGCGGGGTTTCAGCCCTCCGACATTAGTGAAATTAGCTTCAAGCGTATAACTATTACCTTCACCTTTAAAAGACAATCCAGCAACGCTGAAAGATAAAATAGCAAATGCAGCAATCGCAGCGACAACAAACAAACCAACCCAAATTTCTAATTTTTTCTGTGACATTCTAGCCCCCAAACATAATAACAGTCAGTAAAAAGTCCATTCCTAAAACAAGTAACGAAGCTAGTACTACAGTTTTTGTTGTTGCTCTACTAATTCCCTGTGCATTTGGCACAGTATGGAAACCATTATATAAAGCAACCCAAGTAACGATTAACGCAAAGATAAGACTTTTGATCATACCATTGCCAACATCAGGAATGAAATTAACACTACCTTCCATTACAGACCAGAAGGCGCCGCCATCAATACCCATCCAACTTACACCAATTAAATATCCTCCCCATATTGCTACTACGTTAAATAATAGAGTCAATAAAGGTAAAGCAATGATGCCGGCAATTAAGCGCGGTGCGATAACGCGTTTCAAAGGAGAAACTGCCATCATTTCCATACTCGCAATTTGTTCTGTACTTTGCATTAACCCGATTTCAGCAGTCAATGCTGAGCCAGCTCTTCCGGCAAACAGTAAGGCAGCAACTACAGGCCCAAGTTCACGTAAAAGTGATAACGCGACCATGCTGCCTAAGCTTTCTTCAGCCGCATAATCAACCAGTACGTAATAACCTTGTAAACTTAGTACCATACCAATGAATAAACCTGCTGTAACAATAATCGGTAACGATAAAATACCTAGGTGAAACACCTGAGCAACAGTAAGCTGAAATAGTTTAGGATGAGGCTTGGTAAATAAAGTACGGTAAAACATTAATGCAGATTTACCCGCACGTTCAACCAACTGTATTGTATAAGCCCCAACCGCTTGTAAAAATGAACCCATTATCTATTGGCCTCTTTTAAGTCTACTAGGTAGTTACTTGCAGGTAGGTGGAAAGGTACAGGGCCTTGTACAGCACCTGCAAGAAACTGTTGCAACAACGCATTATTTTTTTGTGCTAGCACTTCTTCTACAGAGCCTTGCGCAATAATTTTTTGTTCAGCAAATACATAAACGTTATCCGCAATTGATAACACTTCGTTTACATCATGAGAAACAATAATAGAAGTTAGGCCCAATGTATCGTTGAGTTGTTTTACTAATTTTAATAGTACATTCATTGATATTGGATCTTGCCCAGTAAACGGTTCATCATACATCACAACATCAGGATCAAGCGCGATAGCACGCGCTAATGCAACTCGTCTAGCCATACCGCCTGATAATTGTGACGGATATAGATCTTTTGCCCCACGTAGACCGACAGCATGAAGCTTCATTAAAACTAAAGTAGATAATAGTTTTTCATCGAGTTGAGTATGCTCTCTAAGAGGAAAAGCAACATTCTCAAAAACAGTTAAGTCATTAAATAAAGCACCACTTTGAAATAACATGCCCATTTTTTTACGAGCTTGGTATAGCGCTTTTTCAGAACAATCATGAATTGAGGTCCCATTGAAAAGTACTTCTCCACCATCGGCGGGAATTTGACCGCCAATCAATTTTAACAATGTCGTTTTACCGATACCACTAGGGCCCAATACGGCTGTGATTTTGCCTTGTTCAAACTGCATATCTATATTATCAAATATGGTTTTTTGTTGTCGCTTGAAACTTAGTTGATTAATTACAATATGTTGTGTTGACATAAATACCTTTTCTCTATGAAAAAGAAAGTTTAGTTTGATTAATAAGTCACTTAAAAACTTAATTAACCAATCAGAATCGAGATAAGTATCGATTTGAATTGGATTTTACCTATAAAATCAAAAATAAGCGAAACTTAGCAGGTCTAATCACTTTTTTCATTAATACAGACAAAGTATATTGCTGTAAGTTTCGAGGGTGGTGATATTAATAGTAACATTAACTCGGTTTAATCTATGTAATATGAAACAGTCTTGTTATGATTGGCACATATTTTGATTTCATAAATTTATAACAATAAACAATGCTCGCGATTCTTTGCGGACTTTGATATTTTGATAATAGATTTGCTGTATTTAAAAAAAGAGTCGATACATGATAAATACCCCTTATGGAAAAATCAGCCAAGAAAACTTTCAACGAGCACAAAAGATAAAACTATTTGTATGCGATGTGGATGGTGTTTTTTCTGATGGCCGCATTTATTTAGGTAATCACGGCGAAGAGCTTAAAGCGTTCCATACTAAAGATGGGTTTGGGCTTAAAGCAATCATGCAACAAGGTATTGAAGTCGCTATTATTACAGGTCGCCAATCTAATATTGTCAGCGACAGAATGAATGCCTTAGGCGTTAAGCATATTTTCCAAGGTAAAGATGACAAGCTAAGTGTTTATAATGAATTGTTATCTCAATTAAATCTAACAGCAGAGCAAACAGCTTATATCGGTGACGATGTGGTAGATCTACCTGTTATCCAATTGGCAGGATTGGGCATTGCTGTTAATGATGCGCACCCATTGGTATTACAAAAAGCAGATTTAATTACTACTGTAAAAGGTGGATTTGGCGCTGTTCGCGAAATTTGTGACCTATTTTTACAATGTCATGGACAACTTGATATGACACAAGGTAAAAGCGAATAAATGAACAAACGTCAAAGCATCCCATTTATTGTCTTATTTATTGCTTGTGCGGTATGGGTCTATTTTTCGACGGATACAGAGTATCCTGCATTACCGGATCACCACCCGAGCTATATTGCCGATGACTTGCAAAGTAATCATTACGACCAAACTGGTTTTAATGATTATCGTGTATTTGCTGATAAGGCAACTAATTTTCCTGAAGATGATACAACCTTATTTGAACATCCTAAAGTTGTTATCTACCATAAAGATAAAGAAACTAGTGTGGTCAGTATCTGGCAGCTAACGAGTATAAAAGGCACATTGAAAGATAAAAGTAATTTATTGTTATCTGGCAATGTACTTATTAAAAATATAACAGAAGATCAAATGGTGCAGACGATGTCTACTGCGCAAGCAACTATAATGCTGGATACTAAAGTGATCACCAGTGACTTAAAAGTAACTTGGACCGGACCACAGCTTAAACATGAAGGTGTTGGCATGTGGACGTCTATAGAAGCTGAAGAGATGAAACTTAATTCGAATATAAAAGCGGTATACTTTAATGAACCTAAATAAACTAGCATGCTTACTAAGCATTTCATTGTTTAATGCCAATGTGATTGCATTAGAGTCAGATTATAACCAACCTATCCATGTTTCTTCGGTCAAGCAGCATGCGAGTTTGAAAACCAATACAATTATTTTTACTGATGAAGTGTTACTAACTCAAGGCTCAATAAAAATTACTGCAGATAAATTAACCGTGATCCGAGGTGACAAACCTAATCATGAATTAATGATTGCTGAAGGTAACACCTCTGTTTTTCATCAAACTCAAGATGATGGAAAACCGTTAGATGCTGAAGCTAAAAAGATTACCTATGATGTGGCTAAGGGGAAAATAACCCTTAGTAAAAGCGCACAAGTTAAACAGTTAGATAGCCAAGTAAATGGTGCTGAGATTGAATATTTCCTAGCGACTCAAGAACTGAATGTGAGTACAGACCAAAATAAAAAAGAGCGTGTAAAAACCATCTTTTTACCTGCTCAATTTGAAAAATCTAAAAACACTAACTCAACTTCAAATACAGGCAACAAATAACTATGGCAGAGTTACGCGCAACAGGGTTAGTTAAAAGTTATAAAGGCCGCACTGTGGTAAATGGTGTCGGTTTAACAGTAAAAACTGGTGAAATAGTCGGTTTACTAGGTCCTAATGGTGCAGGAAAAACTACCTCTTTTTATATGGTAGTTGGCTTAGTTAAACAAGACCAAGGTAGCATCGTCATTGACGATGAAGATATTTCTAGTAACCCAATGCATATTCGAGCACAAAAAGGCATTGGCTACTTGCCACAGGAAGCATCTATTTTTCGACGCTTAACTGTGACAGAAAATATCATGGGTATTCTACAAACCCGTAAAGAATTAACGCAACAACAACGCGATGAGAAGCTCAACACACTATTAGAAGAGTTTCATATTACTCATATTCGTAATAACAAAGGGATGAGTTTATCGGGTGGTGAGCGACGTCGTGTAGAGATTGCACGAGCATTAGCAACCGAGCCTAAATTTATTCTACTTGATGAGCCTTTTGCAGGGGTTGACCCGATTTCAGTAATTGATATTAAAAATATTATTCAGCAATTACGTGATCGCGGATTAGGTGTGTTAATCACCGACCACAATGTAAGAGAAACGTTAGATGTTTGTGAACACTCCTACATAGTAAGTCACGGAGAAATTATTGCCGTCGGCACACAGGATGAAATTCTTGCAAATGATCATGTAAAACGCGTTTATCTAGGTGAAGAATTTAAACTTTAAGTTATTGCCACACGTTCAGGAAGATATGTTTTGATGAAACAGGGTTTACAATTGAAAATGGGTCAGCAACTAGCAATGACCCCTCAATTACAACAAGCAATAAAGTTATTGCAGCTTTCGACATTAGATCTGCAGCAAGAGATTCAAAATGCCTTGGACTCGAACCCGCTTCTCGAACAAGATGATCAAACGGGTTCAGAAGATACGATAAAAGAGGCCGACAGCAGTGCATTGGATACAACTGAAGCAATTACTCAACAAGAGTTTTCAGATGATCTGCCCGCAGAAAAAGAATGGGAAGAGTCTTATAACTCAACACCTATTACCGGAACAACCTCTAATGCCGTAGCTTATGAAGGTGAAAATACGCTTTATCAAGGCGAATCGTCCACTTCTCTACAAGATCACCTGCTATGGCAAATGCAATTAACGCCTTTCACTGAAACAGATCAAATTATTGCCATGGCGATTATTGACTCTATTGATGAGTCTGGCTACCTAACGACTAATTGTGAAAGTATCTTAGAAAGCTTACAAGCTGATTTAGATGAATTAGAACTAGATGAGGTAGAAGTGGTGCTTAAACGCATTCAACATTTTGATCCTCTAGGCGTTGCAGCACGAAGCACCCAAGAATGTTTACAAATACAATTACGCCAATTGCCAGAGACTACACCTTGGCGTAATGAAGCAATACAAGTACTAGAACAGTATATGGATCTACTTGGTAATAGAGATTACCGAACATTAGCGAGAAAAAGTAAACTGAAAGAGTCACAGCTTGCTGAAATCATGCGTTTAATTCAAAGTTTAGAACCTCGTCCTGGTAATCGAGTAGAGACCAGTGAAACCCAATATATTGTTCCTGATGTTTACGTCAAAAAGATCAACGGTCAATGGCGAGTATCACTTAATCAAGACTGTGATCCTAACTTATCGATTAATCAACAATATGCCAGCATGTGTTCTGGTAATATTAGCAAAAATGACTCTCAATTTATTAAAGGCCACTTGCAAGAGGCTAAATGGTTTATTAAAAGCTTAGAAAATCGCAACGATACTTTATTAAAAGTAGCTAACTGTATTGTTCAACAGCAGCAAGCGTTCTTCGAATACGGCGATGAGTCGATGAAACCAATGGTATTAAACGATGTAGCGTTTGAAGTTGAAATGCATGAATCTACAATTTCACGTGTTACAACACAAAAATTTATGCATACACCACGTGGCATATATGAGCTTAAGTTTTTCTTTTCTAGTCATGTTGCAACTAATGGCGGTGGTGAATGCTCATCAACGGCTATTCGAGCATTAATCAAAAAACTAGTCTCAGCAGAGACGACAACTAAACCATTAAGTGATAATAAAATCACTCAATTACTAGAAGAGAAGGGAATTAAAGTAGCAAGGCGTACGATTGCTAAATACCGAGAGTCCTTAGGTATTCCACCTTCTAATCAGCGTAAACAATTACTTTGAATTCAGAAGTAATGCAAATAAATAAGGATTAACTATAGTCATTTAATGCTAACCTGATAAACTCGCGCGTCCATTAAATACAGTTAACTATTATTATGAAAATATCTACTTTACTAAATCAACAATCGGTATTTTGCAAAACTACTTGTACAAGCAAAAAAGGTGCACTTGAAAAAATTAGCCTTATTGCAGCAAAAGAGCTCGATTTAGATGCCCAAGAATTATTTGAAAGTTTAATTGCACGAGAAAAGATTGGGTCAACAGGTGTTGGGTCTGGGATTGCTATTCCACATGTCAAAATTTCTAGCGAGCTACCTGCTACCGCTGTTTTTTTGCAATGTGAAAAAGGTATCGATTACGATTCATATGACGGTAATAAAGTGGATATATTATTCGCTATCTTTGTTCCAGAAGACCTTTGTAAAGAATACCTTTCTGCGCTAGCAGAGATTAGTGAAAAATTATTAAACAAACAATTCTTACGCCAATTACGCAGTGCGGATAATGCCCAAGAGTTATTTGAACTGCTAACGCTATAGAAGACAGGAGAAAATATGAAGTTAATTGTTATTAGTGGTCGCTCTGGGTCAGGAAAAACAATTGCACTTCATGTTCTCGAAGACCTAGGTTATAACTGCATTGACGGTGTACCTTACCAGTTGCTTGAGCAGCTTATTGATACGTTAGATCCTAAAGACAATAAAGTGGCTGTTAGTTTAGATGTACGTAATATGCCAACAAAAGTTGAGCAGATACAGCAACTTATAGGTACCCTACAAAATAAAGTTGAGCTAGAAATTATCTATATCGACGCATTAACCAGTGAGTTGATTAGACGTTATAGCGAAACTCGTCGCTTGCACCCTCTTTCTAAGCAAAAATTCTCCTTATCCCAAGCATTAGAGTTAGAAAATGAGATGTTATCGCCATTAAAATCTATGGCCGCTTTTGCGATTGATACCACCTCATTATCAGTGCATAACTTAAATGAACACCTAAAGATCTACTTACAGGGTTCAACAAAAAGTAACTTGCTCATTATCTTCCAATCTTTTGGGTTTAAATATGCACATCCAGAGGATGCTGATTATATGTTTGATGTGCGCTTTTTGCCTAACCCTTACTGGGAAAAGGAATTAAAAGCTTTTTCAGGTAAAGATAAGATAATTCAAGATTACTTAAGTACTTTTCCTGTTGTTAAAGAGACAATCACCAATATAGAAAATCTGTTTTTAAATTGGTTACCACACTTAGAACAAAACAACCGAAATTATGTCACAGTCGCAATTGGCTGTACGGGCGGAAAACACCGTTCTGTATACGTAACAGAACAAATAGCAGCACGTTTTAAGCATAAATATCAGGTACAAATTGAACATAAATGTTTAAAGGAGTAGTTCCGATTGGATATCATTAAACAAACAATTACAATAAAAAATAAATTAGGTTTACATACGCGCGCTACCATCAAATTAGTTGAACTTGTCAATGCATTTGACGCTCAAATCACCATTACACACAATGGCAAAAAAGCCGATGCTGGCAGTGTATTGGGTTTGCTTGTTCTAGAAACCTGCTTTGGCCAAGAAATTGAAATCGAAGCAAGTGGCACACAAGCTCAAGAAGCAATGCAAGCAGTAACCGAATTAATCGAAAATAAATTTTTAGAAGAAGAATAATTATAGGAGTTAGTATGCTGGAAAATACTAAAGTCGATAATACCCAGCTACGACTTCAAGAAGTAAAAAAAGCCCTTGAAAGTGGTATGTTTGTTTTAGCTCGCAGTATTTTAGATAAAATGCCTGCTTGCGATGTCGCCTTTCTTTTAGAATCCTCTCCTCCGGGTTACCGTAAAGTATTATGGAACCTAACCGATCATGACCAACATGGTGAAATCCTAGAAGAGCTAAATGAAGATGCCAAAGATGGCATAATTAATCTAATGGGCACAGACAACCTCGTAGCCGCAACAGAGGGCATGGAAACCGATGGCTTAGCCTATGTGCTACGTGGCATACCAGATAGCGTTTATCGTGCTGTGTTGGAGCAAATGGATACCCAAGATAGGCAACGTGTTGAATTGGCATTAGCTTACCCTGAGGATACTGCCGGTTCAATCATGAACACTGATACTACAACAGTGCGCCCGGACGTAACCATTGAAGTAGTACTTCGATATTTACGTTTAAAAGGTTCATTACCAGATACAACCGATGCACTGTATGTAGTCGATACTGATAATAAACTGCTCGGTGATGTATCATTATCAACATTGCTGACTGAAGAACCAAACTCAATGATTGCTGATGTTATGAATCATGACACTGAACCACTTCAGGCATTAATGGAAGAAAATGAAATAGCCAAACTATTTGAAAGGCATGATTGGATATCAGCTCCAGTTATAGATAGTGATAGACAGCTACTGGGGCGAATTACCATTGATGATATCGTCGATATCATCCGTGAAAATGCAGAGCATTCAATGATGGGTATGGCCGGTATGGATGACGACGAGGATACCTTTGCACCAATCCTTCCTAGTGCAAAACGTCGAACAGTATGGTTGTCGGTTAACTTAATGGCCGCATTCATAGCCGCTTCTGTTTCTAATATGTTTGAAGCCACGTTAGAACAAGTTGCTACACTGGCCGTACTAATGACGATAGTACCAAGTATGGGAGGGATTGCTGGTAATCAAACTTTAGCATTGGTCATACGAGGTATTGCGGTTGGTCATATTAGTAGTAGCAACACACGTTGGCTAATAGGTAAAGAAGCTGCAATCGGACTCTTAAATGGCATGATCTGGGCTATTTTAGTCGCCACTGCAGTTGTACTTTGGAAAGGCGATTTACAGGTAGGGTATATTATTGCAGGGGCAATGTTTATCAACTTGTCTATTGCAGGCATCGCGGGGGTTTGTATTCCATTGTTAATGCATAAATATAAAATAGATCCGGCGCTAGCTGGCGGGATGGCACTTACAACCGTTACCGATGTGATTGGCTTGTTTTCATTCTTAGGCATGGCAACCCTAGTATTGCGCCATTAAAAACCTAACACTATCAGCAAGAACTAACCCTATGACGGCTATTTAAGCCGTTATAGGAGCAACAAAATCGACTATCAATTAATAAACTCTAACCAAGACTCTAGTAAATTTAAAAAATCTTCCAATCCACATTCAGCTTCTATTTCTTGATCATAAAAATTTAAATCATTCGCTTCATCTAAATCAGAGCCACTCATATGTAAACTATGATTAGTTATGCTGGCTTCTTCAGTGGTTAAGTAGAGAGCAAACTCATCTCCAGCTAGCTTATACTCAGTGATATTTCGTTGTTGCAACTCTGAAACGACGGCTAACAATGCATTAACCCACTGCTTACTCTGACCTTCTTGCTCTAGCCATGTACCAAAGGCTTCATGTCCCATTGACAACTTAACCGTTGCTTTATCGCTAAAATAGTCTTTTTTAAAATCAAATTCCATACTACTGCTCTCTACACTCAAATAATTGCTGAAGTATAATACTAACCATACTACCCGAGTGAGTTAATTTCCTGCTTATAAGTAAAAAAAGGCATAAAAAAACCCCTGCTAAATTAGCAAGGGTTATTGTTGTGTTTTTAAAGCTTAAGGTTAAATTAGCTGTTTACAGCTACTTTAAATTCAGCTGAAACAACATTAGTTGGTACTAGTTCATAAGCAGCTTGTGGCTTTAATACTACGTTTGACTTGCTAGCAACCATTAACATCTGTTTTAAACGATTTGACTCAAAAGGTTTTAATAATAAACCTTGAACGTCTAATAAGCTGTTTACACCTAATAGTTCACGTTGAACATCATGATGTGAGTTTAAGATACTGATATCTGCAGAAGCAGATGTTTGACCTGTACGGATTGATTTAATTAATTCCAGGCCTGAGTATTCTGGTAATAACGCATCAACAATAATAAGATCAAAATCTTGCAGTGCAATAGAACGCTCTGCTTCTAATGTAGTAGCAACACCTTCAACATAAGAAACATTTAATGCTTCTAATTGCTCTATCAATTGGATTCGACCTTCTGCAGAACCTTCAACAATAAGTACTTTCATACTTGTAATTGCGTTTGCAGTTGTTTCACCTTGTGACATAGGAGACACAGTATTATCTGAAACAGTTAGACCTTCCATACGCGCGATGTAACCACGTTTTGGAATAGTAGAAATATTAAGTCCATGTAGACTTAATGTACCTACGCTTTTACGTAGTTGAGAAATATGTTGGTTAATTGTGTGGTCAGTAACTAAACGTCCCCAAACATGTTGAGCTAAATCTTCACGCGTAACAACAGAATTAACATTTTTGCATAAGAAATGTAAAAGAGATGTACGTAAAGGACCTAAGTAAACTTTACGATTGCCGTGAATCAAACTGTTTTGACTCGTATCAATGTGGAATTCACCCACAACTAAGCTTTTTTCTAACATAATAGTACCCATTTTAAATTTATAATATATGTGCCAGTTCCAATGGACAGGCGATTTTTTGTTTTATTTTCGGACTACTTTAGTAGTCTCTTATATATAATCCCAATCATATTATCAAATTAAGGTAAAAACACAAA
Organism: Psychromonas arctica; assembly: GCF_036697365.1. Lineage (GTDB taxonomy): Bacteria > Pseudomonadota > Gammaproteobacteria > Enterobacterales > Psychromonadaceae > Psychromonas > Psychromonas arctica_A. The sequence goes on along the minus strand of NZ_JBAHZA010000006.1, from coordinate 178,564 downwards.
TACATTCATCTCATGTCATAATTTGATAAAATTATCGTCACTAAAACTAACTATAGGATAGTTTTTAAAACCTGCAAATAAAAAATACGTTAATTTTTATTAAATTTAGTTCATATTACTAGAAAGGATTGAGCTAAGATAAATTTCATGATTCATGGTTATTTAATTAAGTAATACTTGATGAGATTTTTCTAGGTTTGTTAAATGTTGAATAGGAACAAAGAAAGATGAACAAAAAACTGTATAGTTTCTACTATAAAAATCTAATAGATAACTTGATCGTTACAACAACACACGAATAGTCACTTCATTAGCTTTAAAACTAATTGTCTTCAAAAAAGCATTCTACCTTTTGTGCAGGTAAATGACATAATCTAACAAACAAGATCGATTAGCTGATTAGTATGATTAGCATGAATAAGAAAATTATCTATCGTTACACTGATTAGGCAACAACTTTAAATTATGAAGGCAACATTAACGAATGTCGTTTTGAAGAAATTATTACACTAGTAATAAAAAAGGCAACGCTAAGCGCTGCCTTTTAAATAACAATTAGATTGGACTAATTATTTACGTTTTACCGCTTTTGCATTTGGTAAGTCAGTAATTGAACCTTCATAAATCTCAGCAGCTAGGCCAACAGACTCATGTAGTGTTGGGTGAGCATGGATAGTTAATGCGATATCTTCTGCATCACAACCCATTTCAATTGCTAGGCCGATTTCACCTAATAATTCACCAGCATTAGTACCAACTACAGAACCACCGATAATACGATGTGTATCTTTATCAAAGATCAGTTTAGTCATACCATCAGAACAGTCAGATGCGATTGCACGACCTGATGCAGCCCATGGGAATACTGATTTTTCGAAGTTAAGGCCTTGCTCTTTTGCTTCTTTCTCTGTTACACCAACCCAAGCCATTTCTGGCTCTGTGTAAGCAATCGAAGGAATTGTTTTAGGGTCAAAGAAGTGTTTCTTACCAGAAATAACTTCAGCAGCAACATGCGCTTCATGCACACCTTTATGAGCTAACATAGGTTGACCAACAATATCACCAATAGCATGGATATGTGGTACGTTAGTATGCATTTGCTTATCAACTTCAATGAAACCACGTTCAGTTACAGTGATACCAGCTTTCTCAGCGTCTAGCGATAAACCGTTTGGTACACGACCAACTGCTACTAACACTGCATCATAAGCTTTTGCTTCTGCAGGTGCATTTTTGCCTTCAAAAGAAACATATAATGCATCTTCTTTCGCATCAACAGCTGTCACTTTAGTTTCTAGCATAATGTTAAATTTGCTTTTCACTTTCTTAGTGTAAACTTGCACGATATCTTTATCAGCTGCAGGTACTAATTGGTCAGCAAATTCTACAACATCTACGTCAGAACCTAGTGATTTGTATACTGTCCCCATTTCAAGACCGATGATACCACCGCCTAAAATAAGTAAACGTTTAGGCACTGATTTAAGCTCAAGCGCATCTGTTGAATCCCATACACGAGGGTCATCATGTGGAATGAATGGTAATTTAACAGGACGAGAACCCGCAGCAATGATTGCGTTATCAAAAGTAACTGTTGTTACTTCACCTTCACTACTTGTAGCTTCAATGGTATTAGCACCAGTAAAACGGCCAAAACCATTTACTGTTGTTACTTTACGCATTTTAGCCATGCCTTTTAGGCCACCAGTTAGTTGAGATACAACTTTCTCTTTCCAGATACGGATTTTATCGATATCTGTAGATGGTTCACCAAATAATACACCGTGTTCAGATAAAGCTTTTGCTTCTTCAATTACTTTAGAAACATGTAAAAGAGCTTTAGAAGGAATACAACCAACATTTAAACAAACACCACCAAGTGTGTCGTATTTTTCGATTAATACTGTTTCTAGACCTAAATCTGCTGCACGGAATGCTGCAGAATATCCAGCTGGGCCAGAACCTAATACAACAACCTGCGCTTTAATTTCTTTACTCATGACGACCTCTATAAAAAAGAACACTCGAATTAGAATTCTAGTCTATTCAAATGTTAATAGAATGTAAATGAATGGTCGGCATAACTGCCGACCTAGTTAACAAAGTTTATAAGATTAATGTGCGTAAATCAGATAAGTGCTTGTTAACAGCAGTGATAAAGCGCGCACCATCAGCACCATCGATTACACGGTGGTCGTAAGAAAGTGCAAGTGGAACCATCATGCGAGGTTCAAACTCTTTACCATTCCATTGTGGTTTAATTGCTGATTTAGATACACCTAAGATAGCAACTTCAGGTGCATTAACGATTGGTGTAAATTGTGTACCACCGATACCACCAAGGCTAGAGATAGTCATGCTACCGCCTTGCATATCTTTAGCCGTTAATTTACCAGCACGTGCTTTCTTAGAGATCTCTGCGATATCACGACAGATGTCGAAGATACCTTTGTTTAATACATCTTTAACCACTGGTACAACTAGACCGTTTGGAGTGTCTACTGCGATACCAATGTTGAAGTATTTCTTCAGGATCAGGCTTTGACCATCTTCAGAAAGTGAAGAGTTAAAGTTAGGGTACTGTTGTAATGCTTTAGCTACCGCTTTCATCATGAATACTAACGGGCTAATTTTAACACCTAGATCTTGTTTAAGTGCGATTGCATTTTGCTCTTTACGGAACTCTTCTAGCTCAGTGATATCAGCTTCATCGAACTGTGTAACGTGTGGGATAGTAACCCAGTTACGGTGTAAAGCAGGACCAGAGATTTTTTGGATTCGAGAAAGTTCTTTCACTTCCACTTCACCAAATTTAGCAAAATCAACTTTAGGTGCAGCTGCTACAGCTAAGCCGCCAGCGCCACCAGATTTAGCCGCTTGTAATTGGCCTTTAACGTATTTTTGCACGTCTTCTTTAGTTGTACGTCCTTTAGGACCAGAAGCAGCAATTACGTTTAGGTCTAAATCAAATTCACGTGCGATACGACGAACTGATGGAGACGCTTTAATTTCTTTGTTTACAGCAACTTCAGCTTTTGCTGGTGCAGCTTTAGGCGCCGCAGCAGGAGCTGGTGCAGCCGCTTTAGGAGCTTCAGCAGGCGCTGATGGTGCAGCTGCAGGAGCTTCGCCTTCAGCTTCAACTAATAAGATTAAAGAACCTTCAGAAACTTTATCGCCAGTTGCGATTTTAATTTCTTTAACAACACCACCAAATGGTGCAGGAACGTCCATTGATGCTTTATCACCTTCAACAGTGATTACATCTTGGTCTTCAGTGATCGTATCACCAACAGCAACTAAGATATCAGTTACTTCAACTTCATCACCACCAATATCTGGCACACAAAGTTCTTTTACAGCAGTTGCCGCTGCAGCTGCTGGAGCCGCCGCTTCTGCTGGTGCTGCTGCCGGAGCTTTTTCAGCTGCAGGTGCTTCAGCAGCGGCAGAACCAGCTACTTCAACGATTAATACTAGGTTACCTTCAGAAACGCTGTCACCAACGTTTACTTTGATCTCTTTAACTACACCTGCAACTGATGAAGGTACGTCCATTGACGCTTTGTCACCTTCAATCGTTAATACATCTTGGTCTTCAGCGATAGTATCGCCAACTGCAACTAAGATATCAGTAATATCAGCCGCATCAGCACCAATATCAGGTAGTAAAAATTCTTTTAATTCAGACATAATAATTTTCCTAATCAATAAAAGTCGGTGTTAACGATGGTTAACACCGAGACTGATTTATGCAAATAATGGGTTGATTTTGTTTACATCAATATCAAACTTAGCAATCGCTTCTGTTACAACTTTACGTTCAACATCGCCACGCTTAGCTAATTCAGTTAATGCAGCAACAACAACGTAACCAGCATTAACTTCGAAATGGCGACGTAAGTTTTCACGGCTATCACTTCGACCGAAACCATCAGTACCAAGTACTTTGTATGACTCAGCAGGTACAAATGCACGTACTTGCTCTGCATAGTTTTTCATGTAGTCCGTTGCAGCAATTGTTGGCTCAGTACCTAGAACTTCAGTAATGTAAGCTGTTTTTTGCTCTGCTTCAGGGTTTAGCATGTTGTAACGTTCAGCGTCTTGACCGTCGCGTGTTAATTCATTGAATGAAGTCACAGAGAAGATATCAGAAGCAACGTCGTACTCTTCGCTTAGGATAGCTGCAGCAGCACGTACTTCGTTCATGATAGTACCTGAACTTAGTAGTTGTACTTTGCTCTTACCTGGTAATGAATCAAACTTGTAGATACCTTTACGGATACCTTCTTCAGCGCCTTCTGGCATAGCCGGCATTGCGTAGTTTTCGTTCATTACTGTTAGGTAATAGAATACGTTTTCTTGTTTCTCACCGTACATACGCTCAATACCATCTTGAACGATAACCGCTAGCTCATAAGCAAACGTTGGGTCGTATGAAATACAGTTAGGGATAGTGTTAGCTTGAATATGGCTGTGACCATCTTCGTGCTGTAGACCTTCACCATTTAGCGTAGTACGACCAGCAGTAGCACCTAATAGGAAACCACGTGCTTGTTGGTCACCCGCCATCCAAGCCATATCACCAATACGTTGGAAACCAAACATAGAGTAGTAGATGTAGAATGGAATCATTGGTAAGTCATTTGTACTGTATGACGTTGCAGCAGCAACCCAAGAAGACATAGAACCTAGTTCGTTAATACCTTCTTGTAATACTTGACCAGAAGTCGCTTCTTTGTAGTAAGACACTACGCCGCGGTCTTCAGGCGTGTATTCTTGACCATGTGGGTTGTAGATACCAACTTGACGGAATAAACCTTCCATACCAAATGTACGCGCTTCATCAGCAATGATTGGTACGATATTTTTACCGATACCTTTATCTTTTAACAATACGTTTAAGATACGTACGTAAGCCATTGTCGTTGAAATTTCACGCTTCTGCTCACCTAAAAGTGCTGAGAATTTATCTAATTCTGGCACAGCTAGCTTTTCAGTAAACTTAGGTAGACGCTTAGGCGTGTAACCCATTAGTGCTTCACGTTTACCGTGCAGGTATTTGTACTCTTCAGAACCTTCTTCAAGTGTTAGGTAAGGAAGTGTTGCTGCTTTTTCGTCAGAAATTAAGTCTTGTAGACCTAAACGATCGCGTAAGCTTTGAATATGATCTTCATTCATTTTCTTAACGCCGTGGGCAATATTTTTACCCTCAGCGGCAGCACCCATACCGTAACCTTTAACTGTTTTAGCTAGGATTACTGTTGGTTTACCTGCTGTATCTTCTGCATTTTTAAATGCAGCGTACAGTTTAGATGAATCATGACCACCACGTTTAAGTGCAAAGATCTCTTCATCTGTCATGTCAGCTACTAGTGCAGCTGTTTCAGGGTATTTACCGAAGAAATGTTCACGAACGTAAGCACCGTCTTTAGATTTGAATGTTTGGTAATCACCATCAACGGTTTCTTCCATTAATTGTAATAATTTACCAGACGTATCTTTAGCGATTAATGCATCCCAGTTACCGCCCCAGATAACTTTAACAACATTCCAACCCGCACCTGTAAATAGGCCTTCAAGTTCTTGAATGATGCTACCGTTACCCATTACAGGGCCATCTAGACGCTGTAGGTTACAGTTGATTAGGAAACATAGGTTATCTAGTTTTTCACGTGAAGCGAATGATAATGAACCACGAGATTCTGGCTCATCCATTTCACCATCACCAAGGAAAGCGTAAACACGTTGTGCAGAAGTTGGTTTTAGACCACGACCGTCAAGGTATTTAAGGAAACGCGCTTGGTAAATTGCAGCAATTGGACCTAGACCCATAGATACCGTAGGGAACTGCCAAAATTCTGGTAGTAATTTAGGGTGTGGGTAAGAAGGTAGACCTTTACCATCAACTTCTTGACGGAAATTATCTAATTGCTCTTCAGTTAAACGACCTTCAAGGAAAGCACGTGCATAAATACCAGGAGAAATATGACCTTGGTAATAAACTAAATCACCACCATCAGTTTCATTTGGAGCACGGAAGAAATGGTTAAAACATACTTCGTAAAACGCAGCCGCTGACTGGTAAGAAGCCATGTGACCACCAAGATCTAAATCTTTCTTAGAAGCACGCATAACAATCATGATCGCATTCCAACGAATGATTGAACGAATACGTTGTTCTACTTTAAGGTCACCAGGGTAAGCTGGTTGCTCAGATGCAGCAATAGTATTTATGTAGTTAGTGTTGATACCTGTTGGTAAATTAACACCTTCAACACGTGCTTTTTCTATCACTTGCTCAAGGATAAACTGAGCACGTTCTGAGCCCTCATCTTCAAGAATGGTTGTTAATGCTTCAAGCCATTCAGAAGTTTCTTGCGCATCAATATCTTTTAAGATGTCAGTCATGACACTTTCCTTCTATATCACTAGATAATCTCAGCTCGAAAGCCAAGCGTTTTTGTATAATTATTTACATTAAACACTACCTGCTTCACAGCACGATGCATGCCATTTCGGCAATAAGTAATCTAAATAATTATCAGTATAAGTATGAATAACAGCAGCAGCTGATCCGCCATACTATAAAACGGAGGTCGTTTTTAAAAAGCACCTAACTCGCGTTTAAATGCACTCTCTTCACGCAACATAACCAAGCGTGTTTCTTCAATATAATGTAAATGCTGGTCCGATGCTTCTTTCGCTTTCATCGGCTGCTTAGACAAAATAGCTTCCATTAATTGAAAGCGATGTTGATGAATTTTTTTTGCAACTTCTGGATATAAATAAAGCTGTTTCACGTTGTCTGAAATGTTTTTTTGTAATAGTGGCTTAATGCCACGAGCTAAATGTAAAAACACAACATTATGTGATGCTTCGATTACTGCCTGATAAAATTCAGCAACCGATTCTATTTCTAATTCGATGTTACCAGCTGAATTTGCCATATCAATAGCATTGAAAGTTGTTTTTATTTTATGCAAATCATCAGAGGTGCCTCTTAATGCAGCGTAATAAGCTGAAAACCCTTCAATGGCATGACGAAACTCCAGTAAGTCATATTGAGATTCCGGATGCGAGTTGAGTAACTCGAACAGCGGATCCGTTAATTGGTTACGTAACTCTTCTTTTACGTAAGTACCACCGCCTTGACGACGTGTTAATAGCCCTTTTGACTCTAGACGCTGAATTGCTTCGCGTAGAGATGGTCTAGAAACATCGAACTGTTTTGCTAATTCACGCTCGGGCAACAACTTCTGTCCCAACTCTAAACGCCCTTCTAAAATCATGCTTTCTAACTGTGATTCAATCACATCAGCAAGTTTAGGTTGTTTAATTTTTGCGTAGGTCATAACAGCCTTAAATTATATAAACGTAACGAGTTAATGTTACGAGCAAATAACAGTCGAATGTAAAATGGTATTACCAATTTAATAGTTAACTATAGAAATTAACAAAATTAACAATTTATGTCTAGATTTTTATCTTTTTTAATGTCCATGAAAATATGATGGTTATTGAATTAAAGGCCTCGTTAATGGCCTTATATTGATAAATGCAGCTGAATAAAAGATACATGATTAATGACTAATTTAATATGTATGATTAAATGACCATTCTTCGCTAGTTAAACAAAGTCATTAATATTAATTACTTATAACGAGTGAGGTGATTGCATTAAATAAATCATGCAAAACATATATCAAGAGTTCAACAATTTGAAATAGTATTGCCAATCAAATCCACTACCTGGATCAGTTTTTCTTCCCGGAGCAATATCACTGTGTGCAGCGATACGTTGTTGAGTAATAAGCGGAAATTCTTTTTGCACTTGTTGTGTAACTTTGGCTAATGACAAATATTGGGCTTCAGTGTAAGCAGTACAATCAGTCCCCTCTAATTCGATACCAATAGAAAAATCATTGCAATTTTCAATACCATCAAAACAAGAGACACCAGCATGCCAAGCGCGCTTATCAAAAGGCACATATTGCTCTACTTTACCATCACGACGAATCACACAATGGGCAGAGACTTCTAGCCCTTCTAAACAAGCAAAACTAGAGTCTGCTTTACAATCTAGTTCGCCAGTAAAAAGGTTTTTTACATGCTCGGTACCAAACTGCCCTTCAGGTAAACTAATACAGTGGATAACCAATAAACTAATATCTGTATTATCAGGGCGTTCGTTATAGAAGGGGCTTTTAATAAATTCAGCATTTTGCAACAAACCAGTCATATTAATCACACGGTATCCTTTAACTTTGACAAAATAAACCTACAAAAAAGGTGGCTAATAAGCCACCTTTGATCAATCGATTACACAACTATTTCATGCGTCAATCTGAGATTATTCCCATTCAATCGTTGCTGGTGGCTTCCCTGACACATCGTACACAACTCGTGAAATGCCATCAATTTCATTGATGATACGGTTAGAAACATGACCGATTAACTCATAAGGTAAATGTGACCAACGTGCGGTCATGAAATCGATAGTTTCAACACAACGTAATGAAACAACCCAATCATATTTACGACAATCGCCCATAACACCTACAGAGCGAACCGGTAGGAATACTACAAATGCTTGGCTTACTTTATGGTATAATTCCGCTTTGTGTAATTCTTCAATGAAGATAGCATCTGCACGACGTAATAAATCACAGTACTCTTTCTTCACTTCACCTAAAACACGCACACCTAGACCAGGTCCAGGGAATGGGTGACGGTAAAGCATGTCGTACGGTAAACCTAGTTCTAAACCAATTTTACGTACTTCATCTTTAAATAATTCACGTAATGGCTCTACCAGACCCATTGCCATATCATCCGGTAATCCACCTACGTTATGGTGAGATTTAATGACGTGTGCTTTACCGTTTTTAGAAGCTGCAGATTCAATAACATCAGGGTAAATAGTACCTTGAGCTAACCATTTTGCATTTGATAATTTCTTAGACTCTTCATCGAAAATTTCAACAAAGACACGACCAATAATTTTACGCTTCGCTTCTGGATCGCTTTCACCCGCCATTTGCTCTAAGAAACGGTGCTCTGCATTAACATGAACAATGTTTAGACCAAATTTTTCGCCAAACATCTCCATCACTTGTGCGCCTTCGTTTAAACGCAATAAACCGTTATCAACAAATACACATGTTAATTTATCGCCAATGGCACGTTGTAAAAGCATCGCTACTACAGATGAATCAACGCCACCTGATAAACCTAGGATAACTTCATCATCGCCTACTTGCTCTTTCATACGTGCTACTGCATCGTCAATAATTGATGCAGGAGTCCATAGTGTTTCACAGCCACAAATATCCACAACGAAGTTACGAAGCATTGCTTCACCTTGAGTAGTATGAGTTACTTCTGGGTGGAATTGAACACCGTAAAAACGTTTCTCCTCATTGGCAATAGCAGCGTATTTACAAGTAGCAGTATTAGCAACAGTAGTAAAGTCAGCAGGAATAGCTGACACTTTATCACCATGACTCATCCATACGTCTAATAACGTTTTACCTTGGTCTGAAACAGCATCTTGAATTGAAGCTAAGAAAGTAGATTCAGCTTGTACTTCAACCTGTGCATAACCAAACTCACCTTCACCTTCGCCTTTAATTACTGCACCACCTAATTGGTGAGACATAGTCTGCATACCGTAACAGATACCTAATACTGGAACACCAGCAGTAAATACATATTCAGGTGCGCGAGGAGAGCCTTCAGCAATCACGCTTTCAGGGCCACCAGCAAGGATAATACCGTTTGGATTAAACTCTTTGATGTCTTGTTCATCAACATCCCAGCTCCATAATTCACAGTAAACACCAATTTCACGAATACGACGTGCAATTAGCTGTGTGTATTGAGAGCCAAAGTCTAATATTAGAATACGTTGGTCATGAATGTTCTTACTCATTATGCTGTCCTAATTTTTTTGTTTCTAAAAATGAATAAAAGACGATATAAATCGTCTTTTAAGAAATTATGTGTTGAAGCATAACTAGGCACTTAATAACCCTTTATTATTTATAAACTTAAATAATAAAGGCGTTGAGCCTAGTTCCCTCACTAAAGCGTCAGATTAACCACCAGTACGGTAGTTAGGCGCTTCTTTAGAGATAGCAACGTCATGTACGTGGCTCTCACCCATACCTGCACTGGTAATTTTAACGAACATTGCTTTTGTATTCATCTCTTTAATCGTTGCACAGCCTGTTAGGCCCATAGATGAACGTACGCCACCCATTTGCTGATGAATAATCTCTTTTACTTTACCTTTGTAAGCAACACGGCCTTCAATACCTTCAGGTACTAGCTTGTCTGCTGCGTTATCCGATTGGAAGTAACGATCTGAAGAACCTTGAGACATAGCGCCTAGTGAACCCATACCACGGTATGACTTGTAAGAACGACCTTGATACAAGATGATTTCACCAGGAGACTCTTCTGTTCCTGCGAACATGCTGCCCATCATTACACATGATGCACCCGCTGCTAATGCTTTAGCGATATCACCAGAGAAACGAATACCACCATCTGCGATAACTGGAATACCAGTACCTTGTAACGCATCAACGGCATCTGAAATAGCAGTAATTTGTGGAACACCAACACCAGTTACAATACGTGTTGTACAGATTGAACCTGGGCCGATACCTACTTTAACCGCACTACAACCTGCAGCGACTAGTGCTTTGGCACCTTCGCCAGTTGCTACGTTACCACCGATAATTTCTAGATTAGGGTGAGCAGCACGCGTTGCTTTAATACGGTCTAATACACCTTGAGAATGACCGTGTGATGAATCAATTAATAAAACATCAACGCCAGCTTCTACTAGTGCATCAACACGTTCTTCGTTGCCAGCACCAGCACCAACAGCAGCACCTACACGTAAACGACCTAATTCATCTTTACATGCATTTGGCTTTTGTTCTGCTTTACGGAAATCTTTAACCGTGATCATGCCTTTTAATTTAAAGTTATCATCTGTTAATAGCACTTTTTCAATACGATGTTTATGCATCAATGCTTCAATTTCATCGCGAGGCGTGTTTGATTTAGCAGTTACAAGCTCAGGTTTTGGAGTCATTACTTCTGAAGCAGGACGATTCATATCCGTTTCAAATAGTACATCACGACCAGTAATAATACCGACTAATTCACCTGATGCTTCAACAACAGGGTAACCAGCAAAGCCATGTTTTGCAGTTAATTCTTTGATTTCACCTAATGTAGTAGCAGGAGAAACAGTAATTGGAGTAGCAACAACGCCACTTTCATGGATTTTAACTAAACGCACTTGTTCAGCTTGAAGCTCAATAGACATGTTTTTGTGGATAAATCCCATGCCGCCTTCTTGGGCTAGAGCGATCGCGAAACGAGCCTCAGTTACAGTATCCATTGCAGCAGAAACGACAGGAATATTTAACGAGATGTTTTCTGTTAATTGTGTTGTTAGGTCAGCAGTGTTTGGTAGTACAGTCGAATGAGCTGGTACTAATAATACATCGTCAAATGTTAACGCATCTTTTGCTATTCTTAGCATTGCAATATCTCACTTATAGTTGGGAGTATTTTAGGGTTACCCAAGTCTAGCTTGGGTAGGATATTGCGGTGGGATTTTAATCGTAATCAAGAATAAGTACAACACTATTTATGTTTTTATACTGAGTTTTTACTGTGTTAATATTTAGTCCCTGATTTCTTTGGTAAAAACTTCTGCTATGGCAACTCAAAACAACAACATTTACAGCGTAAGTTCACTAAACCGTGCAGCTAAAGCCCTACTTGAGACAGGTTTAGGCGTAATTTGGCTATCTGGTGAAATATCTAATCTAACCATTGCCGTTTCAGGTCATTGGTATTTCACCCTTAAAGATCATAGTGCACAAATTAAATGTGCAATGTTTCGTGGTAATAATAGCCGTGCAGGTTTTACTCCAAAGCATGGTCAACAAGTATTAGTTCGGGCAAAATTAAGTCTTTATGAAGCGCGTGGTGATTACCAGTTAATTGTTGAAACCATGGCTACGGAAGGTGATGGTTTATTAAAACAACAATTTGAAGAGTTAAAGTGTCAACTAGCAGCACAGGGACTATTTTCTGAATCACTTAAAAAACCTTTACCAGAGATAATTAAGTGTGTCGGTATTGTCACCTCATCAACAGGCGCTGCATTACATGACATACTCAGTGTATTGAAGCGTCGAGACCCTCGTCTGCAAGTGATTATCTACCCTAGTCAAGTACAAGGGCAAGGCAGTGCTTTTTCTGTTGCTTCTCAAATAACCTTAGCCAATGCCCGTAATGAGTGTGATGTATTAATTGTCGGTCGTGGCGGCGGCTCATTAGAAGATCTATGGTGTTTCAATGAACCCGATGTGGCTTACGCCATCTACCATAGTCAATTACCTGTAATTAGTGCGGTTGGTCATGAGATTGATATTACCATCAGTGACTTTGTTGCCGACCTTCGAGCAGCAACACCTTCTGCAGCCGCTGAATTGGTTAGCCAACATAAGACCTTTGTTTCTTCGCAATTAACCACATTAGTTAATCGTTTGAAACAAGCTATGTTGAATACCATGCAACATAAAACCCACCAACAGTTATTATTAAAGCAGACACTATTACAGCATGATCCTAAACATAAACTGCAACAACAAACACAACATCTTGATGAATTAAGCTTACGTTTACAACATGCGATGCAGCAAACGATGCAACAACAAACGGCCATCAGTTCGCAGTTAAAAAACAGATTACAACAATCTAGTCCAGTACATTACATTGCAATGGCTCAACATAGGCAGCAACAATTAAAGCGTCAGTTAACTCAAGCGATGGCAGCTCAACTTAATCAATCAGAACAACACTTACATCACCAAATTCAGCAATTAAATGCCTACAGCCCATTGGCGACATTAGCGCGTGGCTATGCCATTGTGAAAGACGACTCAGACAAGGTATGCACCGATTCAGCAAAGTTAAAAGTTGGAGATAAGGTACAAGTGACCTTAGATAAAGGACAATTTAATGCTGAAGTGATTTAAATTAATAGAGATAATAAATCTACATTAATGAAGATAAATAAAAAGGGCTTGTTACCAACAGTAACAAGCCCTTTTTAATAGAGGGTATTTAATTTTATGAACGAATTAGATGGTCGCTAATACCAACCCATTTATAAGTCGTTAATTCAGGTAAGCCCATTGGACCACGAGCATGAAGTTTCTGTGTTGATACCGCTACTTCCGCACCCAAACCAAATTGGCTACCATCAGTGAAACGCGTACTTGTATTAACATACACAGCAGCAGCATCGACAGCACTGATAAATTTATTAGCGATAGTAAAGTCGTTAGTCAAAATACCTTCAGAGTGTGCAGAACTATGTTCGCGAATATGTGCTAATGCTTCACTTAAATTAGCAACCACTTTAACGCCTAAGTTTAAAGATAACCATTCTTTAGAGAAGTCACCTTCTTGTGCTGCAACCGCATCATCACCTAAAATCGCTTTTGCTTTTTCTTCTGCTACTAAGGTCACGCCTAATGGCAATAAGTGCGCTGCCACTTTTGGTAAGAAAGTCTCTGCAATATCAGCTTCAACTAATAGTGTATCTAAGGCATTACAAACACTCGGACGTTGTACTTTTGCATTTTCAATAATTGCTAGTGCTTTCTCTACATTAAGCGTTTTTTCTGCGAATAGATGACAAATACCAATACCACCAATAATAACTGGAATAGTACTGTTTTCTTTACAGAAGTTCTGTAAACCAGAGTTACCACGTGGAATAATCATATCCACATATTTATCAAGTTTTAGTAACTCACCAACCAACGCTCGGTCTGTATTTTCAATATATTGTACAGCAGTCTTTGGTAAACCAACTTTTTCAAGAGCTGCTTGAATAAACTTAACTAATACTAAGTTAGAGTTAATCGTTTCTTTACCACCACGTAGAATGCTTGCATTACCCGTTTTCAAACTCAGTGCTGCAATATCAATAGTCACGTTAGGACGCGCTTCATAAATTACACCCAGTACACCTACTGGTACGCGACGTTTAGAAAGTGTTAAGCCGTTCTCTAGAATTTTTCCGTCAAATTCTTCACCCACCGGATCAGCTAATCCAATAACGCTACGTAAATCACTTATTACACCCGCTAATCGAGTTTCATCTAATAATAAGCGATCTAATAATGCATCTGTCAAACCAGCAGCCTTACCTGCTTCGATATCTTTTTTATTTGCAGCAACTATGTCTGCAACATTTGCTTCTAATTCAATTGCAATCGCTTCTAGCGCTGCGTTTTTTGTCGTCGTATCAGTGATTGCCAACTCGTAACTTGCATCTTTTGCTTGTTGACCTATTTGTTGTAAATTCATTTCTACTCCTTTTACAGACCCACAGCGAGAGGGTCTAATTATAAAATAACTAGGTCGTCGCGATGAATAACGACGGAACCATGTTCATAACCTAATATTTTTTCAATTTCATCTGAGTGCTGACCTTTGATCTTATCAATATCGACGCTTTTATAGCGTACGATACCACGTGCTATCTCTTTACCTTTTTGATTACAAACGGATACTACGTATCCACGTAAAAATTGAGACTCAACGGACTGTATACCTTTAGCCAGTAAACTACTTCCGCCGTTTAAGATGGCGTGTTCAGCGCCTAGGTCCACCACTATCGTACCCGCAGATCGCGACCCTGCGAATATCCAGTTTTTTCTTGCTTCTAAACGATTGTTTTCAGATACAAAACGCGTGCCAACGGAAATATCATTGGCCGCATCTAAAATAACATTTTTACGTTGCCCTGAAGCGATCACCACTTCAATACCAGCACGATTAGCAACGGTTGCAGATTCAATTTTAGTGGCCATGCCACCGGTCCCTAAACCACCGACACTGCCGCCAGCTAGATTATGAATCGCCTCTGTTATTTCATTCACCTCTGTAATTAATTGTGCCTCGGGATTATTACGCGGATCAGCGGTAAATAGACCACTCTGATCGGTTAATAAGATCAGTTGATCCGCATCTGCTAATAACGCAACA
This sequence comes from Psychromonas arctica, assembly GCF_036697365.1. Taxonomy (GTDB): domain Bacteria; phylum Pseudomonadota; class Gammaproteobacteria; order Enterobacterales; family Psychromonadaceae; genus Psychromonas; species Psychromonas arctica_A. The sequence continues at coordinate 163,474 of NZ_JBAHZA010000006.1, read as the reverse complement.
AGTGCCGATAGGTTATCGTTATCTCCGACTTTAATTTCTCGTGTTGCAACGGCGTCATTCTCATTAATCAATGGAATAATACGATGCTTTAATAACGTATGTAAGGTATCTCTTGCATTAAGAAAACGCCCTTTATCGCCTAAATCAGCACGGGTTAATAACATTTGACCAACATGTAAACCGTATATTTTAAATAGGTTTTCCCACTCTCTCACTAATTGCCCTTGCCCCACTGCTGCCAACATCTGTTTATTAGCAATAGTAGGTGCTATATCTGGCATATTGAGATGCTCTTTACCAGCAGCAATTGCGCCTGACGTCACCACTATAATGGGGTGACCTTGTTGATGCAGAATTGCACATTGACGTACAATCTCCAGCATTTGCGCACGGTCTAATTTACTTGTACCACTGGTTAAAACACTGGTTCCCAATTTAACTACAATTGTTTTTTTATTCGCATTCATCTATTTATGCTTCATGTAAAAAAATAAAAAGGCTCAAAGTATCTGTTCTCTGTGATATTTAAGAAGCTCACTACATTATGTTGTGCAATGTAGGTAGCGCCTAATTTTCATGATGAGAATCATACTAAGTTTAATCGTTATACCAATTATATTAAATAAATGCTCTCAATTTTGCGTAGAAAAGGTAACTTAATTTAAAGCATAATTTGAGTAAAAGAGTCATTCCTTTTACAAAAACTACAACAAACAAATAAGTGATTTTAACAAGTAAAATCGATCAGTTAATTAATGTAATCAGTGTTATTGAGCTTAAAAAAAAACAGCAACTACATGAGTTACTGTTTTAAGTATAACATTTTCAAAGGAATATTATGGGCAAAATAAATAATGCCTTAATTACTAGCTATTCTGGTGTTAATTCGAAGCCTGTTTCAACATCGATTAATTCGCTTAATTTATCAATGAACACTTGAAATGCCTGATCTAATTGTTGCATCTGTTTTTTGGTGATCTTAGTTTCTACCCACTGACCTTCCAAATTATAAAGACCATTAAAGCGCTGATAAGTAAATTGCGTATCTTGCCTATTCACCACTACCCACCAGCCCAAAAAAGTTCTATTTTCAGGATCTTTCTTAATATCAACACATATCTCTAAACAGTCAAAAAAAAATGTTTTCTCATCAGATTGTAAATGACGAAAATACGGGCCGATTTCGGTAAACAACTTAAATAAACGACCACGTGATGGCCCTTTTCCTAGGGTCTGAGACATATTTTAACGCTCCTTGAATAACATACTGTTAACTTAACTGTATTTAATATACCACTTACTCTTGTAAATGTTTTGCTAACCATTGTGCAGAATATTCTAAAGTTATCAAATAAGAATCAAATATGGGAGCTTTATCAATGATTTTAGCTTCACTTTCGTAACTAATTCTCCCCATTAACTTTAAATCTTGCTCACTACACATGAGATCACCGCTGTGACCAATGCTTAAACAAGGCGTTTTTACTTTTTTACGCCCTAACAACCCCTGCTTAACTAAAGAAAATGGGACACAATACTGATAAAGGTAACTTGCATCAGACTGACGCAACTGCATACGATTTGCTAAGCAATCCAAGGTCATTACTGGTAATTGATTGAACCGTTTTACATCGTCAAAAATGCTTGCCACTGCAGCACCTACACTAACTACTGCCTTGACGCGCTGAGGTTCAACATAGCCTAAGCGATTAAGTGCATTACCACCCATCCGCATCCCCATTAACGCGACTCTAGATTGATCAACCCATGGAATTTCATCTATATAATGCAAAATAGCTTGGTGTAGGTGTGATGTATCTTGCGTAAGTTTTAAATGATTAGAAAACCCAACACCTGGCATATCCACAGTAAGCATCGCGATACCAGCAGGCTTTAAATACTTTTCAAATAAAGGTAACAAGTCGCACTGTAAGGAATCAATACCAGCACTAACAATTACCACAGGATGAATTTCATCATCATTCGGTAAATGTAAAAAAGTAGTAACATGTTTGCCTTGGAAAGGGACTTGAATTTCTTTTAACAACGTACTGTTATTTTGAGTAAAGGATTGGCGATAATTACTAACAGCGAGTGTTTGTGCCTGAATACTATATTCATCGCCTTTTAAATGTGGGTAGCTGGCAACACTGTACAACTGTGATGCAAGATAAAAAGACTGTTGTGCTTTTTGTTGCTCACCAGCTTGCATGAATTGATTAGCTTTCTTTTGATAGGACATCGCTTTCTTAGACCATTCATAATTCCAATTACCTGAACGAAATCCTACGACCGTATCCAATAAGTTAGGATCACTCCTTTTGTTAGAAGAAGCACTAATTTTAGCCATCACTTCATAACAATCAATAATATCGATTCCTTGCCATGACCACTGTAATAACTTAAGAAGACGATACCAACCGACACTTTGTTGGCCATCGAACATTGACTGTTCGAGTCGTTGATGTTTTTTAGAACTACTGTTTGCTATTAATGTAGATGTCTCTTTTGCATTGTTTTTTTGAGAAAAGAGCACTTCAGATAAGTTTTTAGACATAGGCTTCTCATTAAAACTGGATTAGTTATCAAATAAAATCATGGTGTTCCGGTAAAGAATAACATGTTCTAAATAAGCGACAATGGTTAACTAAAACAATCCCTGATCAAACCAAACGACTAACGAACGAATAAGAAAAATAAAATACTCCTTAGAATCAATTGTTTACTTTATGAGCACTTCACTACTAACTTATAATAAAAATAAGTGGCACGAATTTCGCTTTAATTTAAATAATTATACTCGATTTAATAAACGTCAAACTAATGTCGCTAATGTGCGCTAAGGAAATTATATGGAAAGCATCCCTAATAAAGAATACAGCTATGCCGGTACTAAATCACCGCTATTTACTGTTTTTTCCAGCGAGCCATTATTAAGTACAAAAGACAAATTACTGACTCTGGAAACATTACAGAAAAGTTTAGACTTAAAAGAGATGATGGAAAATTTTGCCTCTTTGGTGGCAAGTTTTATCCGTCCCTTTAATATTCGCTTTCAATCTGCTTTTGGTTTTTTTAGTTTATCAAAATCACAACAAAGCAACTTTACTCGAAACTTTAATTTAGACTCAGCAGGGTTATCACCAAGATTAGGTACGATGACTTATCAAAGTGCAACTCCCTTTACGACCACTGAAGACAAGTTATTATCGGAATTGCATCAGTTATTGCAGCCGAGTTTAAAGCATGCTTTAAAGTTTTCTGAGTTAAACTCGATGGTATACAAAGATTATCTGACTAATATCGGCAATCGCGCTTATTACGATGAAACTATTTTTCATGCAATCGAACAAAGCAATCGTACTAACTTAGGCTTATCTTTAATGGTCTTGGATATTAATAAATTTAAACCTATTAACGATACTTATGGCCATAGTAAAGGCGATCAAGTATTAAATGCTTTCGCACAAGTACTAACAAAAAGTATTCGTACATCGGACTTTGTGTTTCGTTTAGGTGGAGACGAATTTGTGATTATCTTACAACCTTCAACTCCTTGCTCCATTGCTAAAGTGCAGCAACGTATTAAACAAGAGATAGAAAAAAATAGTTTATTAAAAGAACTTAATTTCTCGGCTAGTTTTGGCTTTAGCCATTGGGAAATAGGTACCAGTGCGGCACAACTTTTTGATCAAGCAGATCAGCATCTATACCAAAATAAAGCATTAGCTAGAGCACATCGCTAACTGTAACCGAGGCAACTCTACATTAGGAGTAAGCTGGCATTGCCATACTCCTAATGCCTCTACTAAATATTCATCGATAAATATAAATATTACTTGTTCTCTTTGCCAAGGTGGCACTTGAAACTCATGCAGTAGTTTCTTAATTGAGCGGGATTTAGATCGCCCTTCTGGCTGACAGGTCAACTTGCTATTAAGATGTTTTCTAAAGCAGCAGGTTATTGTGTGTTGCTTAAGTATTGCAGTATCAACTAAAGAAAAATCGATAGCTAAAGTCCGTTCATTGAGGCTCGATCCTTTATCAACCCGCAATAAAGATTCCCCCTTCCAAACAATCGGTTCTTTAGGTAGCGCAATACTTTGAATTGGAACGATATAAAGATTACCCAAATATCGGTGAATTGTATGCTTAACTAATTTTAAACAAGGTTGTTTATCCTGTTCAGCTAATGCAACCTCTTCCCATAATACCGATAGTTGTTTACTAGTGGGGTAATCTAACCCATTAGATTTTAACCAGTGACGTAATAGGTTATTACGGCGAGGAATTGATAGGTTTATTAACGAATTAATCGATAGTGTTTCATCACCTAACCTCATTTCTAAACATTGCTGAAGATCTTCAGCAGCGATTTCATCTACCAAACTCTGCTGCTCTTGGCATAATTGTGCTGTACGCGATACAGATTTAGCGATTGCTGGCCAACGTTGAGAAAGCAAAGGTGCGATTTGATGACGAATGAAATTACGATCAAAATGAATATCCTGATTACTTTCATCCTCTACCCAGGTTAATCCCTCTATTTGAGCATAATCGATAATTTGTTGCCGAGAAAAGTTTAATAAAGGGCGGACTAAGTAACCTGAATGAAATGTTTGATAACTTCTAATGCCTTGTAAACCTGTACTACCAGATCCTCTTTTTAAGGCTAATAATAAAGTTTCCAACTGATCATCTTGATGATGCCCTGTCAATATAATGTCGTTATCGGCCATCTTCTTCAAAAAACACTGATAACGAGCCTCTCTAGCCAAAGCCTCTAAGCTATTACGACTGTTTTTTTGAATGTTCACTTTTGAGCTTAATAATTCAATATTTAACTCATTACAAAACGTTTTACAAAACTCATTCCATTGCTCAGCATGCTCGCTTAAACCATGATTTACATTGTGCGCTATGACTTGATAACCAGAATGCTGTTGTTGAAACCCAACGAGCAACTTCAATAAAACAATTGAATCTACTCCACCACTCAATGCGACAACAAACCTTGGTGCCGCAGTAATAGCCGGTAACTTCGAAATAATGCTTAATAACTGTTGGTTAAACTTCGCTTGCATCGATTACCCTTGGTCAAAATGTAAGGTGACATTTTCTTCACCTAACAAGCGACCTAATTCAAACAACAAATCATCATTAGGCGTAATTGACCACTCTATTCCCAACTCCACTTCTACTTGTGCTTGATGGTTTTGATAGTTAATAAAGACAGGACATAAACCACCAGCAGCGGGAGAAAGTACTTCCTTCAAACGAACTTGAAAATCAGCTAATGATTGCTTTTGTAATACGTTAGAAGAGATTGATAAACGCAACTTACTTGCAAAACGCTCCCTAGCTTGGTCGATACTCATTACTTCCCGGGCATTCATTTTTAATCCGCCATTGAAGTAATCTTCACTTACTTGCCCTTGTAGTACCACAATATTATCAGTTACTAATAAGGCTTCATGTTGATCTAATAGATCAGCAAAAATGGTCACGTCCATACGTGCGCTTTTATCATCTAAGGTTAAGATCCCCATGCGCTTACCCGCTTTGGTAACCATCACACGCATTGCTAACACTAACCCACAAACACGGCTATTTTGACCGCGCCCATTAACTGTTAATGAACCTAACTTTAAACAATTAATAGCACGTAAATCGGGTTCATATTGGTTAATTGGGTGACCTGTTAAGTACAGCCCTAAAGTATCTTTTTCACCTTTTAACCATTGTTTCTCCGGCCATTTTTCCACAACAGAAAATTTATCTTCAATTTCATCATGATCAGTCGTTAACACACCGAATAAATCACTTTGACCAAATGACTCAGCTTTTTTATGTTGTGCGGCAGCACTTAATGCATCAGCTAAGTTTTCCATTAACGCTGCACGATGTGGCCCTAAGTTATCCAAAGCACCTGCTAGGATTAACTTTTCAATAATACGTTTACCACAACGTTTCAAATCGACTCGGTTACAAAAATCAAACAGATCTTTAAACTTACCACCTTCAGTACGAGCTTCAATAATGGCATCAATAGGACCTTCACCAACGCCCTTAATTGCACCAATACCGTAAATAATACGTAAGTCTTTATCGACGTTAAATTTAAATAGTCCTTCATTTACGTCTGGTGGGCAAAGTGTCAAGCCCATGTTATGGCACTCATCGACTAAGATAACGACTTTATCGGTGTTATCCATATCTGCAGACATTACCGCGGCCATAAAATACGATGGGTAGAAGGTTTTCATCCATAGGGTTTGATAAGATACTAGCGCATAAGCCGCTGAGTGAGATTTGTTAAAACCGTAACCCGCAAATTTCTCTACCAAGTCAAAGATCTTCATGGCTAATTCGCCATCAATACCGTTTTCAATAGCGCCAGATTCAAAGGTTGCACGTTGCTTAGCCATCTCTTCAGGCTTTTTCTTACCCATAGCACGACGTAACATGTCCGCGCCACCTAGCGTGTATCCAGATAATACTTGGGCAATCTGCATTACTTGTTCTTGGTATAAAATAATACCGTAAGTTGGTGACAGGATGTCTTTCAGCGATTCATGTTGCCATTTTTCATCTGGATAAGAGACGACTTCACGGCCATGCTTACGTTCAATAAAGTTATCTACCATGCCTGACTGCAATGGACCTGGTCGGAATAAAGCCACCAATGCAATCATATCTTCAAAACAATCGGGTTGAAGACGACGAATCAAATCTTTCATACCCCGAGACTCTAATTGGAATACCGCTGTGGTTTCATAACGCTTTAACAGCTCAAAACAAGCAGGCTCAGTTAAGTCTATTTTTTCGATGTAAATCGGCTCTTCACCACGTTCATGTTTATGGGCATTAGCCATGTCTAGTGCCCATTGAACAATGGTTAATGTTCTTAAACCTAAGAAATCAAACTTGACTAATCCAGCGGTCTCTACATCATTTTTATCAAACTGAGTAACCGGATTATGCCCTTCATCATCACAATATAATGGTGCAAAATCGGTAATGGTAGTTGGCGAGATAACTACACCACCAGCATGCTTACCAGCATTACGGATAGTACCTTCCAGAGTTCTGCACATATCAATTAAAGCACGTACATCTTCACTACCGTCATAACGCTCTTGCAGTCTCGGCTCTTCTTCAAATGCTTTAGTTAACGTCATACCCGGTGTAGGCGGCACTAATTTAGAGATGCTATCAACAAAGCCATAAGCATGACCTAATACTCGCCCTACATCACGAATAACCGCTTTAGCAGCCATCGTACCGAAAGTAATAATCTGCGATACCGCATCACGTCCATACAATTCAGCTACGTGGTCAATTACCTCATCTCGACGATCCATACAAAAGTCGATATCGAAATCGGGCATTGATACACGTTCAGGGTTCAAGAATCGTTCAAAAAGCAGTTCTAACTCTAATGGGTCTAAGTCGGTAATTTTTAATGCGTAAGCCACTAATGATCCAGCACCTGAACCACGGCCAGGTCCAACAGGAATATTGTTATCTTTACTCCACTGAATGAACTCCATTACGATTAAGAAATAACCAGGGAATCCCATTTTATTGATAACCTCTAACTCAACTTCAAGTCGTTCGTCATAGGGTTTTCTAATCTCAGCAAAGTTTTCACTGTTTTTATCAAATAAAAAATCTAAGCGCTCTTCTAAACCTTCTCTAGAAACTTTACAAAAGAACTCATCGATCTCTAAATCGCCGGTTGGAAAATCAGGCAGAAAGTATTCACCTAAGCGTAATGTAACGTTACAACGTTTGGCTATTTCTACACTGTTTTGCAAGGCTTCTGGTATATCAGAAAAGAGTTCGCACATCTCCTCTTCACTACGCAAGTATTGCTCAGGGCTGTAGTCTTTTGGACGCTTTTCATCGCCAAGTGCATAACCTTGGTTGATACACACTCGTATATCATGGGCATCGAATAATGCTTTATCGGCAAACACCACTTCATTGGTTGCCACTACAGGTAACTGCTGTTCAGCAGCTAAATCAAGCGCTAAGTGCAGGTAGTTTTCTTCATCAACGCGATTGGTACGAATTAACTCTAAATAGTAACGATCTGGGAAATGCGTTTTATAGAAAGCAGTGATTTCAGCGACTGCTGCTTTATTGCCTTTGAGCAGCATTTTACCTAAGTCGCCATCTTTAGCACCGGACAGTATAATGACGCCTTGCTGGTGCTCTATTAACCACTCTTGTTCAATGACAGCACGGCCATTGATATGACCGCGTAAGTAAGCCTTTGAAATTAACTCAGTGACATTTTTATAACCCACGGCATCCATTGCTAATGCGGTTAAACGAAATTGTTGGCCACCTAATAATTCACTTTGTACCCAAAAGTCAGCACCAATGATCGGCTTTACACCTGCACCATGCGCCGCACCATAAAATTTAACGAGACCACAAAAGTTAGTTTGATCAGTAATGGCTAAGGCAGGCATATTCATCGCCGCTGTTTTAGCCACTAATGGTTTAACCTTAGTTAAACCATCCACCATTGAAAAATCACTGTGAACTCGAAGATGGATAAATTTAGGATCCGCGTTAACAACCGCAGTTTGTTGATTACTTTCAGGCATAAAACTCTACTTTGATGTGGCAGTTAAAATAGCTTTAACAGGTTTAAAGCTTTGACGGTACTCAGCAATCACTCCATGTGTTTGCAATGCTTCAAAATGAGCCTTAGTTGGATAACCTTTATGTTTAGCAAACCCGTAGGCTGGGTAACGTTTATCCAACTCTACCATTTCACGGTCACGTGTTACCTTTGCAATAATAGAAGCGGCACTTATCTCTGCCACACGTAAATCACCTTTAACTACTGCTTCACTTGGCATTGGTAATTGAGGGCAACGATTACCATCGATAAACACATAACCAGGTTGAATAGATAACCCTTGTACTGCTCGTTGCATAGCAAGCATAGTTGCGTGCAATATATTGAGCTCATCTATCTCTATTGGAGAGGCTCTTCCGATACTCACTGCTAATGCATTTTCATTAATTTGATCAAATAATAGGACTAACTTCTTCTCACTTAGCTTTTTCGAGTCTGTTAATCCACTTATTGGCTTATTGGGATCTAAAATAACTGCTGCAGTTACTACATCGCCAACCAGAGGCCCACGCCCAACTTCATCTACCCCGGCAATATTTGGTAAATCCGGGTAGGCAATTTCAGGGAACTCTGTTTTCATGTTTAATCTTCTCTATTGGGAAATTATCAATTAATGGTTTAATAAATTAATCACAGCATTAGCTGCTTGTGTATCAGCATCACAACGGATTTGTTGATGCAACTCTGTAAAGGTTTCTACCATTTGCTGGCCATCATGTTCGATTAAACGTGTTAACTCAGCAACAATATTATCCACTGTACAATCGCCTTGGCTTAATTCTTTAACGACTTCTTTATCTGCAATCAGATTAGGCAGGGAAGTATACTTCACTTTGACTAACGCTTTAGCAATCATATAGGTTAATGGTGATACTTTATAGGCAACGACCATCGGAGCTTTAGCTAACATTGCTTCTAAAGCAGCCGTACCTGAAGCGAGTAAAACTAAATCTGCAGACTGTAAAATAGCACTAGATTGGCCATCATATAACGTGATTGGTAATGGTGAGGCTAAGGCATCGATTTGTGCTTGAAATTGTTGTCTGCGACGTTCATTAACTACAGGTACAACAAAACAATAATCTGGATATTTTTGATAGATAATTTGGGCCGCTTGTAAAAAAATAGGACCGAGCATTTCCACTTCGGCTTTACGGCTCCCAGGCAATAAAGCTAACACCTTTTTATCAGGATGTATTTGCAGTTGTTTTCGGGCCCCTAATTGATCACGTTTAAGTGGTAATTGGTCAGCTAAGGTATGTCCAATGAATTGACAAGGTACATCAAACTTATCATAAAACGCTTTTTCAAAAGGTAAAAAAGCCAGTACTAGATCCGTTGCTTTAGCTATTTTATGAATACGCCATTGCTTCCACGCCCACACAGAAGGGCTAACATAATGGATGGTTTTAATACCTTGCTGTTTTAATTTAAGCTCCACCGTTAAATTAAAATCAGGTGCATCAATACCAATAAAAATATCTGGTGGATTCTTGATAAAGTATTGGGTAATGGATTTACGAATACGCAAAATGCTGCGCAACTTCCCTAATACTTCTACAAATCCCATTACTGACAAGGCTTCTAAAGGATGCAATGCAGTACAACCCTGAGCAATCATACGAGGACCAGCAATACCTTCAAAAATAGCATCAGGATATTGCAACTTAAGCGCTTTAATTAAACCTTCCCCTAAAATATCACCCGAGGTTTCTCCGGCGATTAATCCAATACGTAATGGTTTAGTCATGGTTATCTTCTTATCATTTCTAGGTTATACCGCTTACATTAAATAATGTGCTCTCATTGGTAGAGCATCTATTTACAGCAGGTAAAAAAAAAGGCTCAAAAAGAGCCTATTTTTTAAAATATTTTAAACAAATCGGCTTAGCGAACAATACCGCGATTCTCATCAGAAATAAAATCTAACAAGGTTTTTAACTCAGGGCAATCTTCAACATTAGCTGCAATCTCCGCTTTCGCTTCCGCTAATGTTTTACCTTGGCGACATATTGTTTTATAAGCACGTTTAATTTGCATAATGGTTGCACTACTAAAACCATGACGTTTTAAACCTACAGAGTTAATACTCTGCGCCTCAGCATAATTTCCTGACGCAATAAAGTAAGGCGGAATATCTTTATTAACAGCCGAACAACCACCAATCATAGCGTGTTCACCTACTCGTGAAAACTGATGTAATGCAGATAAACCACCAATAATCACGTTATTAGCGATTTTACAATGACCCGCTAAAGTTGCATTATTTGACATAATAATATTATCTGCCAGAACACAATCATGCCCAACATGCACATAAGCCATTAATAAATTATTGTTGCCAATTTTAGTAGTACTTTCATCTTGTGTTGTACCACGATGAATCGTGCAACTTTCACGAAATACATTATTATCACCAATCTCTAAATAAGTCACTTCGCCTTTATATTTAAGATCTTGGCAGTCTTCACCGATTGAGGCAAACTGGTAGATTTTATTACCCTTACCCATTTTGGTGGAGCCTTTGATTACAACGTGTGGACCAATCCAGCAATCATCACCAATTTCAACATTATCGCCGATGATGCTATAAGGACCGACCTCTACATTTTTTCCGATAGCTGCATTTTCATGAACTATCGCTGTTGGATGAATATTTGCTGTTGAATCAATCATTAGATCTCTCTTCTTGCACACATAATTTCGGCTTGACAAACCACTTGTCCATCAACTTTAGCTTTACACTCAAATTTACCCATGCCACGTTTCTCACCGATACATGTCACGTCTAAATCCAGTCTATCACCAGGAACAACTGGCTTACGGAATTTTACTTTATCAATTGAAGCAAAGAAGTATAGCTCATTTTCAGCAGGTTTCCCGTGCTTAGTAAACGCCAACACACCGGTAGCTTGTGCTAATGCTTCTAAAATTAATACTCCTGGAAAAACTGGCGTACCAGGGAAATGCCCAGTAAATTGAGGCTCATTAAACGATACATTTTTGTAACCTTGTAAAGTTTCACCTGGTACGTGATCGACAACGCGATCAAGTAATAAAAATGGGTAACGATGCGGTAGAAGATCCATGATCTCCTTGATGTCCAGACTATTTAATTCGTTTGACACGATAACTTCCTTAGTTTTTTTCTTCTAATTGCTTTTCAAGCTGTTTTACTCGCTTGAATAATTCTTCAATTTTTAATGTATAAGCTGTTGTTTTACGCCAAGCTTTGCTCTCTTGTGCCGGGACACCAGAAGAATACACGCCAGACTTATTAATGCTACGCATCACCATGCTGTCACCAGTAATGACAACACTATCTGTAATAGTAATATGACCATTCATTGCCACACTGCCACCAATAATACAATGCTTGCCTACCACCGTACTACCAGCAATATTCGTGCCACCAGCAATTGCACAATGTTCACCGATTTTTACGTTATGGGCTATCTGACATTGATTATCAATTTTTACGCCTTTACCAATCACAGTATCTGAAAGGGCGCCCCTATCAATAGTGGTACTTGAGCCAATCTCGACATCATCACCAATAATAACTTTACCAATCTGTGGAATTTTCACCCAAGTACCTTGATAAGGTGCATTACCAAACCCATCAGATCCAATAATCGTATTGGCGTGAATTATCACGTTATTACCAATTTCACAGGCATGATAAATAGAGACATTAGGGTAGATTTTACAATCATTCCCTAATTCAGTTCCTTCACCGATCACTGTATTAGCAAATATCTGGCTATTATCGCCAACCTTAGCATTTTTACCAACCACAACATTCTCGGCAATAGCAACATTTTTACCAATGCTAGCAGTTTCATGAATAACAGCAGAGTCTGCAATATTTGCGCTCAAATTTGGCGTTGTATCAAATAATCGAGCTAATAATGCATATCCCACGTATGGGTTATCCATAAATAATGCATTGCCAGAATAAGAGTCCTTTAATTCGCTAGGCAATACGATAGCACTAGCAGTGCATTCAGATAATCGTGTCAGTAATTTCTTATCTGAAACAAAGGTAATATCCCCTTGTTTTGCACTATCAAATGTTGCCAAGCGCTCAATGATTAAATCACCGTTTCCGCCTAATTGAGCTGATAGCTGTGTTGCTAAATTTGCTAATAAGTGAGCCATAATAAACCCTATTTAGTACTAATTTCTTGAATAACTTGATCTGAGATATCTAAGCCAGGTTTAGAAAATACAATTTGCTCACCATTTAGAATGATGTCGTATTGGCCTTCTTTAGCAATATTGCTGATTACATCACGTACCACTTTAAGTGTTTTTTGTTGCTCTTCACTTTGACGGCGACGTTGATCTTCTTCGAATGCTTTACGGCTTAATTTATATTCAGAGACTTTTACTTCTAATTCACGTTGCAATTTAGTAACTTCGCTCTTACCTAACAGCTCACCATCTTTCTGGATTTTAGTTTGTAACGTTTTAATCTCTTTTTCTAGAGATTGTAATTTTTGATAACGGCCTTTAAATTCCGCCTCTAGCTTTTTAATTACTTGCGCACGTTGCGGAGATTCTTGCATTACTTTTGATGGAAATACTACACCAATTTTTTGTGCTTCTGCTGCGTTTACAGCTGAAATAGTACCCATTGCAGTTGCTAATGTAATAACTTTAAAAAAGGTCTTCATGTTGTAACTCCGTCTTAATAAAATAGTTATAAAAAGAAAAAACAAGTGCGCTGTTGCGCACTCTTATTGGCTTAATCAAGCAAGATAATAACTAGAAAACATCACCAATATTGAATGAGAATATTTCAGTTGTATCGCCTGCGTAGTCTTTTAATGGTACAGCTAAGGTAAAGACTAATGGCCCTAAAGGTGATACCCAAGTTAACTGAGTACCCATCGATACACGCGTTCGTCCAGGTTTAGAATAGTCACCTGCATAATCACAATTACGCGAACAACTGTAAGAAGAATAAGTGTCATAATCAAACTCTGTGTCCCAAACTTCACCCGCGTCAATAAACACGCTACTACGCAATTGTCTTGAATAAGCTTCATCTAAGAACGGCGTAGGGAAGATAAGTTCCGCACTTAATGTATATTTTGCATTACCCCCTACAGCACTATCAGTATAGGTGTTCGTTGTATTACCGCTATTGTTCACCCCCGTATAGAAAGCCCGAGGCCCGACTGAGTTACTCGAAAAACCACGTATAGTACGATACCCACCTACATAATAGTTTTCGAAGAATGGCAGGATTTGATCGCTTCCTTCAAATGTACCATAGCCGTTACCATATCCTAAACTGCCTCGTAATAAGGTTGTCCACGAACCGTCAAGTGTTAAGCGTTGATAATTACGGATATCAAAGTTAATTTTGAAATATTGTAAGTCTGAGCCAGGAATTGTTGCTTCAGCTTTTAATGTATGAGACATACCTTGTGTTGCTAACTGTCCTCTATCAAGGTTATTACGAGTCCATGTCGCACTTGCATCAAAGTTTTTAAAGTTAGCGCTACCATCAGATTTTTGAAATGAACCATATATATCCCAGAAATCACTTAACTGTTCGTAGCCATTCAACTGAGAAATACCATTGTTTTCCCAACCAATACTGAAACCTAAACGGTTAATTTCATTAACAGGAAAACCTGCACTTAATTTCAAGCCATAAGTAGTATTTGTATAATCAACAATATTTGCATCACCAGCCTCAAATTTATTGTAATAGATTTGAGCTCCACCGCTGACTCCATCTTTAGTCAAATAAGGTGTAGTGTAACTAAGATCAGCACTTAAACTGTAATCATTAACTTTAGTTTGTAATGATATTTTATCACCGCTACCTAAGAAGTTACTTTCTTGAATACCACCGCTCAAGCTAACGCCTGAATCAGTACCGAAACCAATACCAGCATTAAAACTACCAGATGATTGTTCTTCAACATTGACATTCACATCAACGAGGTCATCGCTAACACGCTCAGTATCAATGTCTACTTTTGAGAAGTAACCTAGACGATTTAAACGGGCACGTGAAAGCTCAATATTTTCACTGGATAACCACCCACCTTCCATTTGGCGCATTTCACGACGTAATACCACATCTTTCGTCGAAGTATTGCCAGAGATATTAATATATCTCACATAACCACGTTGGCCTGGATCAACAGAAAAGTTTACGACAACGGTGTTTGTTTCATCATCAATTTCAGGGTATGTGTTGATTTCAGGGAAAGCATAGCCTAAACGACCGAAGTATTTACTAATACTCTGTTCAACAGCAGCAACTTCTGACGCAGCATAAACATCACCCTTTTTAAAAGAAACTAAGCTTTTAATGTCATCATCATGGCCTAATAAGTCACCAATAAATGTCACATCTGATACATTGTAAATATCGCCCTCTTTAACGTTTACAGTGACGTAAACTCCTTTTTTATTAGGTCTTAGCGCAACTTGTGTTTCATCAATTTTAAAGCGGATATAGCCTCGATCTAAGTAATAGCTTTTAATTACCTCTAAATCACCGGATAACTTTTGCTTTTGGTAATTATCATCAGCAAATAGATCCCACCAACCATTAGACTCACTAAGAGTTAGACGTTTTAATAATTGCTCATCTGAGTAAACACTATTGCCAACAATATTAATTTGCTCTATTTTGGCAGTTAACCCTTCACGGAAAACAAACTGTAGAGAAACACGATTTCTTGGTAGAGGAGTGACAATAGTTTCAACTTGAGCAGAGTATTTCCCGACACTGTGGTAAAAGTCTTCTAAGCTTTTTTCAATACTAGTTAAAACTGTTCTATCTAATGTATCACCAACCTGTATTGATGATGATTTCAATGAATCTAATATTTGCTCTTCACTTAACTTGTCATTGCCAGTTAATTCAATTGCGCTGATCGTTGGGCGCTCTTTAACTTTAAAAACAAGTACAGACTCGTCTCTAAACAACTGGATTGATTCAAAATAGCTGGTGCTATATAACTTTTTTATTGCTTGCGATAAGTCATAATCATCGACTAAATCGCCTTCTCTAATTGGCAAACTTAATAATGCTGCACCTAAAGTGACACGTTGTAAGCCTTCGAATTGTAAATCGGAGATGGTGAACTCTTCTGCAGTAACAAAGTTAGAAAAGCACCCTGTGACAGTTAATGCCATGGCCAAAAAATATTTCTTAAACATTCTCTACGAAATCCTTTACTGCACTGGAGTGCAAAACAGTTTAAACATATAGATTAATAGCGCAGTGTATCATTATCATTTAATGATAATTACTCTCACAGTCTATTTATTTGTACTTTATAATAAATTAAGGTCATTAAGTACGGCGATTGACATAAAAGTAACCAGTACACAGGCACCGATTTTAAAACCAATTTCTTGAACTCGTTCAGAAACTTCTTTACCAGTAACAGCCTCGATGAAGTAATACACTAAGTGCCCTCCATCTAATACCGGTAATGGAATGAGATTCATAATACCCAAGTTAACACTGATTAGTGCAATAAATCCTAAAAAGTATACAAACCCATAACCTGCGCTCATCCCTGCGCCTTTAGCAATACCAATAGGCCCACTTAGGTTTTTAACTGATAAATCTCCAGTAACCAATTTCACCAATGTACTAAAGGTCAATTCAGATAACTGCCACGTTTTATCGATCCCCTTCAACGCAGCTTCAATAACACCATATTGTAAATTCACACGGAACTGCTCAGGGTAATCATCTACCTGCGGCGCCAATCCAATAAACCCTTGAATATCTCCATTAGCTAACTCTCTGGAGTCAGGTGTTAATGTAATAGTTTGACTTTGAGCTTGTCTTTCAATCTGTAATTGTAACGAATTATTAGGATTCTTTTGAATCAATTTTACAAATTGTGCCCAGTCGTCTAGTGCTTGACCGTTAATCGCAATCAGTTTATCACCCTTTAAAATACCACTTCGCTGTGCAGCACTATCATCACTTATATTAGCAGCAACAAGGTGCACTTGAGGCGAATATGGGATAAACCCAAGGCTACTCACTACAGATTGTTTTTTAGGATCAAATTGCCAATTTTGTAATGAGACTGTGTAAGTTTGGCTTGGTTCATTAACTATTTGTGAGTTTGAGCGCAAAATAGGCGCAATGGTTATGTCAACGCTCGGTTCACCAATTTGAGCAATTAATGCTAGGTTTAATGCTTCCCAGTCATTTACAGATTGGCCGTTTACAGCCTCAACTTCAAACCACTGCTGGTTAATTGTGCTCACGGGTGAATTATCTTTTATGCCATTTATAATTGGCTTAGCACTGTTTACACCAATGCTATACATAATGAAGAAAGCGACGATAGCCAATAAGAAATTAGCAATTGGTCCAGCTGCTACAATCGCTATACGCTGCCAAACAGTTTTATTGTTGAAGGCAAATTCACTCAACTCTTCAGGTACTTCTTCTACTCGTCCATCCAGCATTTTCACATAGCCGCCCAAGGGAATAGCAGCTACCGCAAATTCAGTGCCATGCTTATCTATCTTTTTAAATAAAACTTTGCCAAACCCTAGCGAAAAACGATGTACTTTTACACCGCAGCGACGAGCTACCCAAAAATGCCCGTATTCGTGAATCGCCACTAAGATGCTTAACGCAATAATAAATGAAGCTGTATTCCAAAGAAAATCTAACAAGTGATACCCCGATTAATTATGTCAGCAGCTGACTGCCTAGCTATTTTATCGATCAACAGTAACTCGTCAATTGTTGATATTTTTTGTGGTGTTAATTGATTTAACACTTCTTCAACAACGACTGCAATGGCGGGGAAGGAGATACGTTCATCTAAAAAGGCTTGTACTGCAATTTCATTAGCAGCATTAAGCGTAGTGGTAGCATGTTGGCCTTGATAACAAGCATCAATGGCTAACTTTAAACATGGATAACGGTTGAAATCAGGTGCTACAAAACTGAAATCATTTGTACTAAAGAAATCAAAATTATCTACACCACTTTTGATGCGTTTTTCTCCACCCATTACATGTGCAATAGGCACACGCATATCTGGATTCCCCATTTGTGATATCACACTTCCATCTTGGTATTGCACCATCGAATGGATTACTGATTGGGGATGGATAATAACTTGTAGCTGTTCTTTATTCGCATTAAATAACCATTTAGCTTCGATATACTCTAAGCCTTTATTCATCATAGTTGCTGAATCAATAGAGATTTTAGGTCCCATCGACCAATTCGGATGTTTAATAGCAGCTGCTGGTGTAATATCAGAAAATTCACCTAAATCTTTATTCAAGAATGGACCGCCCGATCCGGTTAACAATATTTTAGAAACGCCAGCTTCTTTTAAATCACAATGTCCGATTGTTTCTTGTAGGCTTGCCGACATAGATTGAAAAATGGCATTATGCTCACTATCAACTGGCCACAACTTTGCACCAGATGCTTTTACTGCTTCAATGAATAGAGCGCCAGACATCACCAATGATTCTTTATTGGCAAGAAATATTTCTTTACCGGCATGGACAGCAGCTAAGGTTGTTTTTAATCCAGCAGCACCGACAATAGCAGCCATCACGGAATCAATCTGCTCACTACCCAATAATGCAAGAACGTCATTCTCGTTAAGTACTTGGCAGGTTAAATTATGGTCTTGTAACTGTTTATTTAATTGGGCTGAAGCCTCTGTATTAGCAAGGGCAACATATTGAGGGGTAAATTCAATGCATAATGCCAACATTTTTTGTACATTACTTGCGGCATAAAGAAATTGCACATTATACAGTGTTGGATTCTGACGACATACACTAAGCGTACTATCACCAATCGAGCCAGTTGCCCCTAATACCGCTAAATTTTTCATGATTAAGCTAACCAATAGATATAAATAAGCGAAAATACAGGTAAAGCGGCAGTAAGACTATCGATACGATCTAAAATTCCGCCATGGCCAGGCAATAAATTGCTACTATCTTTTAAGCCAGCTTCGCGTTTAAAGATACTTTCAGTCAAATCACCTAATGCAGAGACTAATGTGGTAATGATTGAAGCAATAAAAAATATAACTAATTTGTTATCCGCTATAGCGAAATATTGGCTAGCAAAGTAAGCAACAATAGCAGCACAGACTACCCCACCTAATAAACCTTCAATGGTTTTACCTGGACTAACATTCGGTGCCAACTTACGTTTACCAAACTGACGCCCTGCAAAATAAGCACCGGAATCAGCGGCCCAAACAAGCAAGAAAACATACATAACTAATTGAGAACCAAAATAGAAATCAACATTAATATTCACTGAACGTAGTACTACTAAGCCCCAAAAAAATGGTACCAATGTTAACAATCCAAATAAAGCTTTGGTGGCACGACTAGATTTCCATCGTTTAGCAGAACCGGGGTAACCTATGACCATCAATAGTGCAACACACCACCATACTGCTGCTACAACTAAACCTGATGAAATATAAGGATTTAATGTGTGCTCTATCCAAATATGTTCTGAAGGGATTAAGAACAGGCTAATACCTAAGATAATTGCAAAAACGTATAAGATTTTAGAGGAAGGTTCTTTGCTGACAAACCCAGCCCATTCTTTACTAGCTAATAGAAATACAACCGTAGCGAATAAGATAAAAAATTTAAGTGGTAAGAAAAAAATAGCAGCAATCGCTAAGGGCGCTAATACCAGCGCAGTTATAATTCGTTGTTTCACAGAAAAGTCCCGTTATTGTCTGTAGACCAAAATACTTAGCTTGGTATGATTTAGCAGTTTACTTGAGCGCTAGTTTGTCCAAAACGTCGCTCTTTACCTGAGAATACATCGAGTGCTAACTGAAAGGCATCCGCATCAAAATCGGGCCACAATGTATCGGTAAAATAAAGTTCTGCGTAAGCTAATTGCCATAATAAAAAGTTGCTAATGCGATAATCGCCACCTGTTCTAATCATCAGATCTACACTTGGTAAATCACTCAAACATAGGGTTTTGCATAGTAAACTTTCATCAATTTCATCAACAGATAATTCACCATTTTGTACTTGGATTGCAATATTTTTAGTTGCATTAGCAATATCCCAACGTCCACCATAGTTAGCGGCGACATTGAGGGCTAAACCAGTATTATTTTTCGTTAACTCTTGACCTTCTTTTACCTTCTTTTGTAATCGCTCACTGAAACCTGAAATATCACCAATGATGGTTAGTTTAATATTGTTTTTATGTAGCTTTTTAATTTCACGTCCTAACACCATAAAGAAAAGCTCCATTAACATGCTTACTTCTTGTTCAGGGCGTTTCCAGTTTTCGCTACTAAAAGCAAAAATAGTTAAAGCTTCAAGCTTGCTATCTCTTGCAAAGGTGATTGTTTTACGTAATGCCGTTACGCCATGTTTATGGCCAAAAACGCGATGTTTGCCTTGTTTTTCAGACCAACGACCATTTCCGTCCATGATAATAGCGACGTGTCTTGGAAGTTTGTTATTAAGCGTTTCTGTAGTCACAGTAATCCTTTACAAAAAGTAAAATGCACCTGCTACAAAGTAAAAGGTGCATATGTTTAATAATAGCTAGAACTAAACTTCTAACAATTCAGCTTCTTTAACAGCTAATACTTCATCTACTTTTTTAATGCTTTCATTAGTCGCTTTTTGAACTAACTCTTCACCTTGTCTTTGTTGATCTTCACTGATCTCTTTTTCTTTCTCAAGGTCCTTAAAATCGCCATTAGCATCACGACGAATATTACGAATAGCAATACGTGTATTTTCAGCTTCACCACGAACGACTTTAATTAAATCCTTACGACGTTCTTCAGTTAATGGCGGTAAAGGGATACGAATAACCGTACCTGCAGACATAGGGTTTAAACCTAGGTTAGAGCCCATAATAGCTTTTTCTACTGCTGCAATTAACGTCGCATCGAATACGGTAATAGTTAATGTACGTGCATCTTCAGTTGAAACATTACCTACTTGACGTAGTGGTGTATTTGAACCGTAATAAGGCACCATAATACCATCTAACAAGCTCGGGTGCGCACGGCCTGTACGCACTTTTGCTAATTGGCTTTTAAATGATTCGATGCTTTTGTTCATTCGAGTTTGTGCATCATCTTTGATTTCGTTAATCATATCTTTTTCCTAACTTAATTGAGTCTATATCAAGGCTATTTGATTAATAATTAAATATTTTCTTCTGCGTGAGTGATAGTTGTACCTTCATCTCCACCTAATACAACACGGCTTAATGCACCAGGTTTGTTCATGTTGAAGACACGAATAGGTAAGCTATGATCACGTGCTAGAGTAAAGGCAGCTAAGTCCATCACTTGCAATTCTTTTTCTAATACAGTTTGGTAATCTAATACACTGTATAATTTAGCATCTGGGTTTTTAACTGGGTCTGCATCGTAAACACCATCAACTTTAGTGCCTTTTAGTACTGCGTCGGCTTCAATTTCAATACCACGTAAACAAGCAGCAGAATCAGTTGTAAAGAATGGGTTACCAGTTCCAGCTGAGAAGATAACAACAGTCCCTAGCTTTAAGTACTTAATTGCTTCTGCCCAGTTATAATCGTCACATACACCATTTAATGGAATCGCTGACATTAAACGAGAGTTTACGTGTGAACGATGTAACGCATCACGCATTGCTAAACCATTCATAACTGTTGCTAACATACCCATGTGGTCACCCACAACACGGTTCATCCCTGCTTGTGCTAAGCCAGCGCCACGGAAAATGTTACCACCACCAATAACTAACCCAACTTGTACACCCGATTCAATTAAAGATTTAATCTCTAATGCCATGCGATCTAGCACTTTTGGGTCAATACCGAACCCTTCTTCACCAACGAGCGCTTCGCCACTCAATTTTAATAAAATACGACGATAAGCTGATTTAGGGTTAGTGCTCATAATTCCATTCCTTAAGTTGAAATAATACCGATTTTTTAAAAGAATTATAAAAAGAGTTTTAAAAAATAAGTCTAAAATAGGTGATTATACAGAAAAATTCTATTACTTTTTAATATAAAAGAACCGCAGTCATGCCGCGGTTCTTTTTACAACGGTCTATGTATTAAACATTACCTATTGTTTTGAAGTAGATTACTTAGCAGCAGCCATTGTTGCAGCAACTTCAGCAGCAAAATCTTCTTCTTTTTTCTCAATACCTTCACCAACTTCTAAACGCACAAAAGAGACTACGTCTGCACTTGCACCTTTAAGAAGTTTAGCAACAGAGATTGATGGATCTTTAATGAAAGATTGACCAGTTAAACTTACTTCACCAGTAAACTTAGCCATACGACCATTAACCATCTTCTCTGCGATTTCAGCAGGCTTGCCGCTTTCAATTGCGATTTGTAATTGAATTTCTTTTTCTTTAGCAACTACGTCTGCAGGTACATCTTCAGGTTTAACAAACTGAGGAGCTGCTGCTGCAACGTGCATTGCGATATCTTTAGCTAGTTCAGCGTCACCGCCAGTTAGCACAGAGATAACACCGATTTTACGGCTGTGTACGTAAGCGCCTAGGTTTTCACCTTCAACGATTTGTAAACGACGTACAGAGATGTTTTCACCGATTTTAGCAACTAAAAGTTCACGTGCTTCGTTAACTGTAATGTCATCGTATGCAAGTGCGTTTAGTGCTTCAACTGAATCAACTTTATTTGCAAGTGCGATATCAGCTGCTTTTTCAGCAAATGCTAAGAAGCTTTTATCCATTGCAACGAAGTCTGTTTCACAGTTAACTTCAATGATTAATGCTGTAGTGCCGTCTGTTTTAGCAAAGATAGCACCTTCAGCAGCAATACGGCCTGCTTTTTTAGCTGCTTTAATTGCACCTGATTTACGCATATTTTCAATTGCAAGCTCGATGTCGCCATCTGCCTCAACTAATGCTTTTTTACAATCCATCATACCCGCAGCTGTGCGGTCACGAAGTTCTTTAACTTGCTTAGCTGTAATAGCCATCGTTTGAATTCCTATATTATTTCTATAAAAAAGGGGCCATATAGACCCCTGATAACCAACCAAATATTGGTTAATAAGAGCTTCTATTAAAAGAAGTGCTTATTTCTCAGCTGATTCTTCTTCAACAAAACCTTCAGCGACTACTACTTCTGCAGTACGGCCTTCTTTAACAGCTTCAGCAGCTGCACTTAAGTAAAGCTTAACTGCACGGATAGCATCATCATTACCAGGAACGATGTAATCGATGTTATCTGGGCAAGAGTTAGTATCTACAACAGCGATAACTGGAATACCTAGGTTATTCGCTTCTTTAATTGCAATGTGCTCGTGATCTGCATCGATTACGAAGATTGCATCTGGGATACCACCCATGTTTTTGATACCACCAAGTGTTTTTTCAAGCTTTTCTAATTCACGAGTACGCATTAGCGCTTCTTTCTTAGTTAGCTTGTCAAAAGTACCGTCTTGGCTTTGAGTTTCAAGATCTTTCAAACGTTTGATCGATTGACGAACTGTTTTCCAGTTAGTCAACATACCACCTAACCAGCGGTGATCTACGTAGAACTGATCACATGAAATTGCAGCTTCTTTAACAGCTTCTGAAGCTGCACGTTTAGTACCAACAAAAAGGATTTTACCTTTTTTAGCTGCTTTAGCTTCTAAGAAGTTAAGCGCTTGGTTAAACATTGGAACTGTTTTTTCAAGGTTGATGATATGAACTTTATTACGAGCACCAAAAATGAATGGTTTCATTTTTGGGTTCCAGTAACGAGTTTGGTGACCGAAGTGAACGCCTGCTTGTAGCATATCGCGCATTGATACTGTTGCCATTTGAATTTCCTCTTAAGGGGTTAGGCCTCCACACATCCCATACACTCGACCATTAATTTCTTAAACAGAAAAAGGCACCCCGAGTGACGTGTCGATGCGTGTGTGTTATTTAAATAATAATCTTTAATATTCAATATGTTATAAATAGTGAATAGATTATCTGGATTATTTGAGAGAGCGATCAAAAAATTAATCTATCAATCTCGGTGCGCTTTATACCACAGTTACTAAATTAGCTCAATAAATAGCGTATCGAATAACGCTTTTTTTAAGCCCGTTATTTATGAACAATGAGTCCTTTGCTTTAAACTCCGTTGCTATTATTTTGTCTAGCACCAAAGCTTAAAATTCTTTATAGTTACACTATAAATTTTTATTCAAAAAAGTGTAGAGAACTCTCATGGCAGGACTGATCAAAACCCCAGAAGAAATAGAGAAAATGCGCGTTGCAGGTCAACAAGCAGCTGATGTATTAACTATGATTGAACCGCATGTTAAGAAAGGTGTAACAACTAACGAGTTGAATCAACTTTGTCACGACTACATAGTCAATGTACAAGGCGGTATTCCAGCACCTTTAAATTACCACGGTTTTCCTAAATCAATCTGTACTTCCTTAAACTATGTAGTATGTCACGGTATTCCCAATGACAAACCATTGAAAGACGGCGATGCGCTAAACATTGATATCACAGTAATCAAAGACGGTTACCATGGCGATACATCAAAAATGTTCATGGTTGGCAAAGGAACAATCCTTGCTGAACGTCTATCTCGTGTTGCACAGGAATGTTTATATATCGGCATTAACATGGTTAAGCCAGGTGTGCGCTTGGGTGATATTGGAGCTGCGATTCAAAAGCATGCAGAAAACCATAACTACTCAATTGTGCGTGAATACTGTGGCCATGGTATTGGAGCAGGCTTCCATGAAGAGCCTCAAGTATTGCATTACGGTAAAAAAGGTACGGGTGAAGTTTTAAAAGCCGGGCAATGTTTTACTATTGAACCAATGCTAAACGCTGGTAAACGAGACTGTAAAGTATTACGTGACGAATGGACTGTTGTCACTAAAGACAAGAAACTATCAGCGCAATGGGAACACACTTTATTAGTGACAGAAACGGGTGTTGAAATTTTAACACTACGTCCTGAAGAAACAATAGAGCGTATTATTAACCCAGCATAAACGTAAAGACAACCTGCATACACCCTTGTATGCAGGTTACAATATCGAGGCTTTAAATGGACTTTGAACAGTATTCTCCGCTAAATATTCAACCACAAGATCTCACGATTCCTTTTCTCAAAAATCATCTTCAAACATTTTCTGATTGGCAACTTGAGCAGTTTCAAGCTAAACAACATATTAATGATATTGTAGCGATGCGTGCCTTGTATGTTGATGAACTATTAGGTCGACTGTGGGACTTAGTTGGCTTAGATGAAAGTTATGATCTGAGTTTATTAGCCGTGGGTGGATACGGTCGTGGAGAATTACATCCGAAGTCTGATATTGATTTATTAATATTATCCGATCATGGTTTCAGCCAAGCTTCAGAGGAAAAGATCAGCCAGTTAATCACCCTACTCTGGGATCTAAAACTGGATGTCGGTAACAGCGTTCGTACTATTAAAGATTGTGTCGAACAAGGTAAAGCAGACATTACCATTGCAACCAGTATGATTGAGTCTCGCTTATTAAAAGGTAATCAAAATACTTTTGATAAGCTCCAAGAAGTGATCGCAGAAGACGATTTTTGGCCATCAGATAAATTTTTCACCATTAAAAAGGAAGAGCAATTTGGACGCCATAAAAATTGCCGTGGTGATGGTTATACATTAGAACCTGATATCAAGAATGGTTGTGGTGGCTTGCGAGATATTCAAACCATTGCTTGGGTTTCTAAACGTCACTTTGATGCGCAAAGTTTATTAGAGCTCACCTCATACGGTTATATTACACAAGCTGAATATCATGAAATTAGCGATTGTCAGTCACAACTCTGGACGATTCGCTTTGCTCTGCATACAGTTACAAACCGCCCTGATAATCGTTTACTATTTGACTTTCAAAGTGATGTGGCTAAATTATTAGGCTATACCGGACAGCGTAATGAAGCAGTAGAACAGATGATGAAAGTGTTCTATCAAACCATCCGCCGTGTTAAAGAACTCAATGAGATGTTATTACAATACTTTGATGAAGCCATCTTAGGTAATGTAGCAACAGAATTCCATGATATTGATGAGCATTTCAGAATCCGTGGTAATAAAATTGAATTAACCACTTCTGGTTTTTTCCAAGAAAACCCAGAAGCAATGATTCAATTATTTGTGCATATCGCAAATGACCAACGCATCAAGGGTATCTACTCAGCAACCTTAAGAGAACTACGTGAAGCTCGTCGATGCTTAACCCACTGGTTGCAAAATATCCCAGAATGCCGTTCAGTCTTTATGGAGATTATAAAACATCCTCGAGGAATGGGCTTACCTTTTACATTAATGTATGAACACGGTGTGTTAGCTGCTTATATCCCCCAATGGAGTCGCATTGTAGGGCAAATGCAGTTTGACCTATTCCATGCTTACACTGTTGATGCACATACACACAAACTTGCTAAATTAATTAATAACTATCCCAATAGTAAAGCAGAGCATCCCCTAGCTCATGAAATATTTAAAAGCTTAGAGAAGCCTGAATTACTGTTTTTAGCCACTATTTTCCATGATATTGCTAAAGGCCAACAAGGTGACCACTCAACATTAGGTGCTGTAGATGCACTCGCTTTTTGTGGTTTACATGGTTTAACTCGTCACGAAAGCAAAGTGGTGGCTTGGTTAGTTGAGCACCATTTAACCATGTCTGTAACGGCACAACGCCGTGATATTAGTGACCCTAATGTAATCATTGAGTTTGCTAAAACAGTAAGAGACGAGAAACACCTGAATCTACTTTATTGCCTTACCGTAGCAGATATCTGTGCAACTAATGAAGATACTTGGAATAGCTGGAAAGCTTCTCTATTGCGTGATTTATACTATAAAACATTAACCATGCTACGCCGTGGTTTAGAAAACCCACCAGATGTCCGCGACCGAATTCGTGATCGCCAATTTAAAGCCTTAGCTATTTTGGCAGAACAAGGTATTAGTGAAGCGCAAGTACAGCCTCTATGGAAGCGTTTTAGATTAAACTACTTTTTCCGTTATACATCGGCACAAATCTGTTGGCATACAAAACATTTATTAGCGCATCAAGATCATGACCGACCAATGGTATTAATCAGTACTGAAAATGCGCGAGGCAGTGAAATTTTTGTTTATAGTAGAGATATTCGCACTTTGTTTTCATCAGTGGTTACTGAAATAGATAATAAAAAACTTAGTGTTCAAGATGCAAAAATCCTCTCTAGTCGTGATAATTACTCACTAAGTACTTTTACAGTACTAGAAGAAGATGGTGAACATATTGACGTTGATAAAATTCAACGTGTTAAAGAAGCGATTATTGATACATTATTAAAACCAAATATAGTTAACTCTAATATTATTCGTTTAGAGCGAGTCAAAAGACCCTTTAAATTTGAACCTCAAATTACCTTCTTACCGACACGCCGCAAGCGAACACAAATTGAAGTGGTTGCCTTTGATGCTCCGGGTATTTTAGCAAATATAGGCACAGTATTTGTAGAACATGGATTAATGTTAGATACAGCAAAAATCACGACTATTGGTGAAAGAGCGGAAGATTTATTTATTGTTTCTACTGTTGAAGGGGATGCGCTAAGTAAAGAGCAGGAGGATGCGTTAAAGGTTAGTCTTATGTACGAGTTAAGTCCTAGTACATAACTATATTGGATCTATAATCATAACAAAAGCCAGTGACTTTCTAAGCACTGGTTTTTGTTAGTTGTAGTTGTTATTAATAGATTAGAAACGCAGTACTACTTAATCAGCAAATACCACAAAATCATGATTTAATAAGCTTAATGTTACTTTATCTCCTTCTTGGAAGAAAACACTATCGCAAGTATGATTACTGTACTTAATTAAAAAATCCTGCCCTGCAAATTGTGCTGTTATCTGTTGAGAAGCCCCTTGAAATGCAACCTGTTTAACCACAGCTTTACCACTTTGATCTGGTGTGATATCAATATGTTCAGGTCTTAATAAAAGGCGTAATGCCGCTTCCTTTGGCTGGTCTATTTTAGCTTGTGTGTATAACACGCCAAAACAACTCTGATAGCTATAGTCATCTAAAATATTTAAACCAATATAATTAGCTTGCCCCATAAAGTCTGCAACATAGATGGAGTTAGGTGCTCGATATAATTTTTGCGCGGTATCTATTTGTACTATTTTTCCAGCTTTCATTAAAGCAATACGATCTGCAAAAGCAAAGCCTTCTTCTTTAGAATGGGTAACGAATAGTGCACTCATTTGACGCTGTTTAAAGAGATGACGGATTTCGTGGATTAGTTGAAAACGAACGTGCTGGTCTAGATTAGAGAAAGGCTCATCTAATAACATTAAATCAGGTTGATATGCCAATGCACGAGCTATGGCAATACGTTGTTGTTGTCCGCCAGATAGCTGATGTGGGAAGCGCTTTTCCATATCGCTCAGCTGAACTAAGGCTAAGACCTCTTCAACACGCTGTTGTTTTTCACTTTTAGACATATTAGTTGCTAGCGAAAAAGCTACATTATCAAAGACATTTAAATGTGGAAATAATGCATAATCTTGAAAAATAAGTCCTATTTTTCGTAATTCAGGCGGAATGTTAGTTTGTGGGTCGTTAAGTACTTTTTGCTGGATGCTAATATCACCAGAAAGCTCAGATTGTAACCCAGCTACCGCTCTTAATAAGGTCGTTTTACCACAACCGCTTTCACCTAGTAGACAAACTATCTCATTATTTTCTAAAGTCAGGTTTAACCCAGCTAATACAGACGTTTTTTGATACGAACAACTGAGGTTTTTTATATCTAACGCACTCATTAATGCTTTTGCTCCAACAAACGATTAACTACAACAAATGGAATCAAGCCTAATGCAATGATCATTAAAGCTGGTAAAGCTGCGTATTCTATCATCTCATCAGAGACATATTGATAAACATAAGTAGCTAATGTTTCAAAATTAAAAGGACGTAAAAGCAAAGCCGCAGGTAGTTCTTTCATTGATTCAATGAACACTAAAATAAAGGCAGTTAATAATCCTTTTTTAATCAATGGTATATTAACACGCCACAAGGTTTTTGCAGGCCCATTACCTAAGGTTCTAGAGGCTAAATCTAATGATGGAGAGACTTGCACTAAGCTACTGTCAACACTGCCTACAGCTATAGCACTAAAACGAACCAAGTAGCCCAAAACTAACACAGCGACTGAGCCAGAAAAAACAAGTCCAACGGGTGATATATCCCATTTGATTAATAAATCATTTAGTAATAGGTCTAAGCTAGTTAATGGAATCAACACTCCAATAGCAACGACTGTACCTGGCACAGCATAGCCTAAAGAAGATAAGCGAATACTGGATTTAGCTAATATTCCCGGGCTTAAACGCTGATAAAAATTAACAATAAGCGCAACTAATAGCGCCAAAATAGCAACTAAAAAAGCAAGCCATAAACTATTTAACGTATAATTAAATAACTGATCGTTTAATGACTCCATGAAATAATTCACGGCATAATAAATCAAGGTTCCAATTGGAATAAATAATGAAAGCCCTAATAAGGACCAAGTAAAACCAAGCACTCCCCACTTTTTCCAGCCAGTAAGATGAAAACGAAGATCGGTACTTCCACTGTTATTACGTTGATAAACTTGTTGTTTGCGTCGGCTATAATTCTCTAAGGAAATTAAAATAACTAAAGCCAATAACATCAAAGAAGATATCTTAGCCGCTGTCGTTAAACTGCCTAATTCCAACCAAGTATCATAAATTGCAGTCGTCAACGTATGAACCGCAAAATAATTAACCGTCGCAAAATCCCCTAATGTTTCCATCGCAATTAAAGATATTCCAACGGCCATTGCAGAGCGGGAGAGTGGGATGCTCACTTTCCAAAAAGCACGATAAGGTGATAAACCTAATGTTCTTGCCGCTTGAAATAGTCCAGCTGACTGGGTTAAAAAAGCACCACGTAGTAACAAATATAAATAAGGAAATAATGATAGCGCTAAAATAAAGGAAGCACCGAATAAGGTACGAATATCAGGAAAGTAGTAATCTGTGACTGATTGCCAGCCAAACCAAGCGCGTAAAGTAAGTTGAACAGGCCCAGCAAAATCTAATAAGTCAGTGTAAACAATAGCAACAATATATGGCGGCATTGCTAAAGGTAACATCAAAATCCACTGTAATTTTTTACGTGTAGGAAACTCACAACATGCGACAAACCAAGCTGAAGGTAACGCAAAGACAAGGCTAATCAGAATAACAAATAGAATAACAAGAATCGAATTATGAATATAATCGAATAAGACAGTGTCTAAAATATGCTTAAAACTACCACTTTCATCGAAATTAAAAGCATTAATAAATATAGCAAAAACAGGAGATAACAAAATACAAGTTACTACCCAAGGTAGTAACTTGTAAAGATTAAACGGGTTAGAGATCAAATTTCACTTCATCCAGTAACTTGATAGCTGCTTCATGTTGTGCAGCCACGTCTGATAATTTAATCTTATCTTGTTTGAATTCCCCCCAAGATGCAACCAATTCCGATGGTTTAACATCAACTTTTACAGGATATTCAAAGTTATCTTCAGCATACATTTGTTGTGCAACATCACCAGATAAAAATTCGATTAATTTAACCGCATTTTCTTTATTAGGTGCATACTTAACTAATGAAACACCACTAATATTCATGTGTGTGCCAGTAGTTTCTTGATTAGGGAAATTGATATGTACTGCTTCAGCCCAAGCAACTTGTTTTGGGTCGTTAAGCATTTTGCCTAAATAGTAGCTATTGGTTAATGCATAATCACATAAACCTTCTTTAACAGCTTTAACTTGTGCGCGATCATTACCTTGTGGTTTACGAGCTAAATTGGCTTTTAATCCTTCTAACCAAGTTTTTGCTTTTGCTTCACCTTCATGTGCAATAATCGATGCTAACAAAGAAACATTATAAGGATGTTTACCAGAGCGCATGCATACTTTCCCTTTAAAAGCTGGTGTAGCAAGATCTTGGTAAGTAATAGAAGGAGCTGGACCAACGCGATCGACAGAAGAGTAAATGCTACGAGCACGAGTTGTTAATGCAAACCACTGCTTGTCAGCACCTTGGTATTGTTCTGGGATATTTTCATTGATTACATCGCTATTGACTGGTTGTGCTAAACCATCTTCAGTGAACAATGCTAAACGACTAAAATCTGAAGTTAACATGACATCTGCTTGAGATAATGAACCTTCTCGCTTGATACGCTCAATTAGCCCTTTTTTTGCAAATAAAATGTTAACTTTGATACCAGTTTCATCAGTGAACTCTTTCATCATTGGTTCAATTAAAAAAGGCTGGCGATAAGAATACACATTGACTTCTCCGGCAGCAAAAGACATTGAACTAGCCAATACAGATGCACCAGCAAACAAAACAGTTAAACCTTTTTTGATAAACATATTTCTTCCTATAAATAAGTATCATTATGAATGGCCGACCATTCTATTGATAACAATTATTATTTACAAGCTTAATTTATGCACAAATTTTTATTTTGATGCTTCTTTAACAATATCATACATAACTCAACAATTAGTTATACTGGGAGTGCAACGCCTTGCTCTTTCATGCGAGCAATTTTATATCGTAAAGTACGTGGGCTAATACCTAATAACTCAGCAACATCTTTACGTTTTCCACGACAGGTTTGCAAAGCATCTAAGATCATTTTTTGTTCTTGTTGTTTCAATCCTTGCCCTAAACCATCATCGGTTACTATCACTTCTGCTTCAACTTGCTTTGATGGTGTATTTATAAGGTTACTGTCTACATAAAAGTTCGCAGAGTTTGTCATTGTTGGCTGAATTATGTGTTCAAATTGTTGATCTTCTAATATTAACGCCTCACAACCAATGGTATCCCCTACAGACAAAATAAGTGCTCTCTGCATTACATTATCCAATTCTCGAACATTACCTGGCCATGTGTAGTTAATTAACAACTGTTCTGCTTGTTCAGATAATTGAGGAATAGGAAGTGCTTGGTCTGTTGCATGACTGGCTAGTAAATGCATTGCCAAAGGTAAAATATCACCTTTACGTTGATGTAAAGGTAACCACTGTAGAGGAAAAACATTAAGACGATAATATAAATCTTCTCGAAAAATACCCGCCTCTACAGCTTTTTTAATATCTCGGTTACTTGTTGCTAAGACTCGAATATTCAATTTAATCGTTTTACGAGATCCTAGACGTTCGACCTCTCTCTCTTGTAATACTCGTAATAATTTAACTTGCAGCTCTAATGGCATTTCAGTTATTTCATCTAACAGAATTGTTCCGTTTTGTGCCTGTTCAAATTTGCCAGGGCAAGCTTGAATCGCTCCTGTAAAGGCGCCTTTTTCATAACCAAACAGAGTGGCTTCCAGCATATTATCAGGAATTGCCCCGCAGTTAATGGCAATAAAAGGGTTGTCTTTGCGTGCAGACTTATCATGTAAATAACGGGATAAAACCTCTTTACCTGAACCACTCGGGCCAGTAATCATTACTGAGGCATCTGTTCCAGCAACCTTTTCAGCAACACTTAGCAATGAAGCTGTTGAAGGGTCGCCAAACACAGGGGTACAAGAAGGTACTTTATGCACAGGTGCATAGCGGCTGACTTGATTTAATAATACTTCCGGCGAAAAAGGTTTAGCTAAGTAATCTATTGCACCATCGCGAATTGCTTTTACCGCATCGTCAATAGTGGCATAGGCAGTCATTAATAGCACAGGCGTTTCTGGATATTTACTTTTAATATTTTGCAATAATGTTAGACCGCTCATTCCTCCCATTTGAATATCACTCACTACCAGATCGAAGGTTGATTTGCTAAGCGCTATTAATGCTGACTCAGCACTGTCGACTTCTTGACAATCGTATCCAGCTAATAACAATGTATCAATTAACGCTTCGCGCAATCCAGCATCATCCTCTACGACTAATAGTTTACCTTGTGATTTATTATGATTCATCATTACGCTCCTACCACTTTACTTAATTGCACTCGATGAAGTGGCAGCACTAAGGTAAAACAACTGCCTTTACCTACTTCAGATTTAACTTCAACAGTTCCTTTATGGGACTGCACTACCCCTTGAACCACTGCTAAGCCTAAACCTGTGCCTTGTGATTTAGTGGTATAAAAAGCTTCCATTACTTTGGCTAAACGTTGTTTTTCAATGCCGGGGCCATTATCCATCACTGAGATTTCAATTTTGTCTTCACCACGCTGGATTGCACTGATGTACAAATGAGCGCCTTGTCCAGTTGCTTCAACGGCATTGGAGATTAAATTAGTCATCGCACTAGTGAGTGCATTTTTATTCGCCAAAATAAATAGATCTGGATCAGGCAGCTTACATTGTAGATTGCCTGAGACCCCTAACATCATGGCATCACTGGCATTTCTAACTTCCTCTAAGAGTGCAGCAACGGACACTTCCTCAACTATTTTTTGTTCACCACTACGTGCAAACAACAACATGTCATTTACTTGTGTCTCTAAATCTTGTAAACGATTCATCAGCTTACCCTGAAAGCGTGAACGCGCGGTTTCATTAAGTGTTTTATTCGCTAAGTTTGCACCATATAACATAGCTGCTGATAAAGGTGTGCGGATTTGATGTGCTAATGACGCGACCATTTTCCCTAAAGAAGATAAACGCTTTAAGGTCGCCACATGCTCCTGTAATTGGCGAGTATGCGTTAAATCTGTAAGTAGAATAAGTTGCCCTGGTTGCCCTTCCAATGAGGAAATTGAAAGTTGAATACGACGACCATTTTTTAAGGAAATTTCATGACCATCATCATTTTTAGGGCTAAATGAGCGTTTGATAATATCGCTCCAACGCATATTTTCTAATGGCTCCCCTAGCAACTGTATTGCAACACGGTTCGCTTGCTCAACAATTCCGTTGCCATCAATGACAATCAAACCAGAAGGCAACTCGTTGTACAATTGATCCATGTAGTTGGCTTGAGCACGAAGTTGTTCTAGCTCCCCTACATAGCTTTCTGTTTGTAACGATGATGCTTGAGTTGATTGTGTAGTAGTCATGGCGACACCTAATAAATAAGTATAGATACCTCTACTAAGCAGTTATTATGCCAACCAAAAAATTCTATTAAATTACAAATAGATAAATATAATTAGCCATAAAAATGACAGTCTCAAAAACAAAAAACCGTACTAGAAAGTACGGTTTTTTTAAAGCACTTAGACAAGCTTAAAAAATAAGACTACATCTCTTTATTTAAACCATATTTTTTTATTTTTTCAACCAATGTAGTGCGACGCATCGATAATAGCTCTGCGGCATGCGACACGACTCCATCTTGGGAGTCGATGGCTTGTCGAATCATTTCTATCTCAAACTCCACCAGCTTATCTTTTAAATTCATTCCTTCAGCTGGTAAATGCCCCAAGAACCCCAACGATTCTTCCTCAGCCTCACTCTCGTCAGATAAAATAGGTGCACCACCAAACATGCCAGATAAGGCATCACGCTCCATTAACTCTTCTTGCTCGATGCTATATTGTACTTGCTCTAACACCTCACCTTGGTTATCTGAATAACGGTACTTAACTGGTAACTCTGTAATATCGATAATCTTATTACTATGTAAAATTAAGAGACGTTCTAACAAATTAGATAATTCACGCACGTTGCCAGGCCAGCTATGTTGCATTAAGGAGTCTAATGCACGCTGAGTAAAACGCAGTGTCGCCTTATGTTCTCCCTCTAAACGAGATAAAAGTTCCTGTAGTAATAGAGGAATGTCTTCTTGACGATCACGGAGTGCAGGTTTTTCGATAGGAAATACATTTAAACGATAAAAAAGATCTTCACGGAAAGTCCCTTCGATGATCATCTCTTCTAGATTACGATGCGTTGCAGCTACCACTCGTACATCAGCTTGTATGGATTTAGTACCACCAACACGCTCAAAGGTTCTTTCTTGTAATACACGTAACAATTTTACTTGCATCGGCATTGGCATATCACCAATTTCATCTAAAAATAAAGTACCACCTTCAGCAAGTTCAAAGCGTCCTTTACGAGCAGAAAAAGCACCTGTAAAAGCGCCTTTCTCATGTCCAAATAATTCACTTTCTAATAGCTCGGCAGGTATTGCCCCACAGTTAACAGGAACAAATGGGCCTTTTTTACGTTTAGATACTTCATGGATTGCTCTAGCAACTACCTCTTTTCCTGTCCCTGACTCTCCTAACACTAGTACATTCGCATTGCTTTCTGCTACTTGTTCTACTAGATAACGAATCTCTTGAATACGACGTCCTTTACCTACTAAAGAAGTAATTAGATACTTATTGGCTTTACTTAGTTGATGGTTAGGGTTCAAGAAGTTTTGACAGTAATGCAATAACTGCGTTAATTCAGAATAAACAATAGGTATACTGAGTACACCGATATGGTTACTTTCAAGATCAGTAACATCACCAGAAAAACTAATAAAAGGAATTTTAGGAAACTGTAATAAGGCAGCAGCAAGGTGGCTCGCTTGATCCCCATATATAATTGCTAACGCAGGACTATCAGCTAACTGATCTTCTAGATCTTCAATACTAACAATTTGATAAGTTTCCCCAACAAATTGTAAAACGGTTTCTAATATTGCTGTTTGTTCCGTTGTGGTATCGACTAAATAAATTGAAGCTCGTTGCTGCATAATTAATATCCGTAAAAATTAAACTACCTCTTAGTGTAGAGTAATTTTTGATTATTGCATTTAAAATCGTCAAAAAGATGACAATGACCGTAAAATGACACTCTAAATAATTTTATTGGCGAATAATGTACAAAAGCAAATAATTTAATCATACTCATTAAAATAATAGGCCTGATTTTTGCTTAAAGTACTAATATAAACTTCAATAAGTCATAAAAATGGCTTTAGAAATATGTATAAAAGATATATTTAGGCGTCAAAGGTACAAACATCTCTTCAATAAAACACCAGCAAAGGTGCATTATTGAATAGCGTAAGTAGTAAACTCCCATAAAAATATCTTAGATTAACTGTTTTTTAGCAAGGAAAGTAATATGCGTCGTTCGCTTCAACAATATAAAAACTCGAGTATGAATAACATTGAGCAAGCAGATCCTCATACTTTAGTCTCTTTAATTATGCAGCATATACAAGGAAATTTAGCTGGAGCAAAAGGGGCAATAGAGCGTAAAGAAATTGAAAATAGAAACACTATGCTAACACGTGTCATTGGTCTTATTGGAGAGTTACAAAATAGTTTAGATATGGAAAAAGGTGGTGAAATATCGACTAATCTCTATGATCTATATGCTTATATGATGCGCCGAGTTAACCTAGCAAATCGTCAAAATGATGCAGAACCATTAACGGAAGTACTTAAGCTAATTACTGAAATAAAATCTGGTTGGGATGGAATTCCGCTAGATATACGTCAACAATACAACCGTTAATCACTCAGTAGGCTATCATGACCAATGTACAAGCAAGTATCGACAGGTTACTGGAATCTGAAAAATATCTTCATAAATTATTAGATGAGCAGCAATATGAGCAATTCTTGCAACAACAAGAAACTTTTGGAAAACAACTAAAAGCTTGTATAGGTAGTTATACGGAGGAGCAATTACTCGCAGTAATAGCTCCTCTTAAACGACTACAAGAAAGCCTAGACACACTGCAACAAAGGGCTGAAGTGATCAGTATAGAACTTAAAGAAAAATCATTAGTATTACAGCGCAATAAGAAAAAAATTAAAGCTTATAAATAAAATTGCCTACTCATTGATTGAACTATATACACCCACTATGCAATAGATATTCTTTCCTGTAGACAATTTAATTGAAGTGGTTAATAGACTTTAACCTCAATGACTATTTAATGACTTATTACCCTTATTTATCTTTGGTATAACCTGGCAGAGCATCTAACGCTGATTTTAAATAATCTTTCATTGAATTAAGATTAGACACTGCACTATCCATGGCATTAAATTGCGAATATAAACGTTCTTCCAGATTATCCATTCTAAAGGTTAAACTCTCTTTTTCTTCTTGTAACGAACCAATCTGTTTGTACAAAGAGTCAAATTTAGTATCGATGGTAGATCCGCTGACCCCAATATCACCATCCGATGAACTTACGTTAGAATCGATAATGCCATCGAGCATACTATTAAGCATTGAGCTGATCCCTTGAGAGTAGGATATTTTACCTCTTTCCCCTAACTCTCCTCCAGTTACTTCAGCTTTTAAACCTTTTGAGTTCCCTTCTGTCGACTCTAAAAATTGACCTCGACCTGAAGCAGGTTTTCCATCAATTACCCCTTCAACATTTTCGCCTACTGATCCCCCCGCAACTGTTAGGCCTAATTGTGAAGAGAAGAAGCCAGGATCCTCGATCTCAGTTATCGCGACTGTAGACATTGAACCATATGCGTTGGAAACAATAGAAATCATACCTGCATTTTCTAGAATGCTTACATTTAAATCGTTCTCAACAAAGTTAGGATCTGAGTTTATTTTGGATTGTAGCTCTGTAGTAAACTCCTCAATGGTGTCATAAGTTTTTGAAGCTAATTCAATATCACCAGATAGGTAACCATCAAGACGCATTTTAAAACTATCATTATCGGAATCGATACTGAAAGGAACTGAAATAGTAGATGAAGCAGTTAACTCGCCTTTACTTGCTAATTTTGTTACAGCAATATCATAAGACCCAGGTACCGTAGAACGGCCTTTACTCTCGTAATCAATATAGTTATCTGTTGCACCACCTGAAGCGGTAAAGAAGTCTGCAACACTTTGCATATCAGTGTTCATGATCTTATTTAATTTTTCAGCATCCAACGCTAAAGTACCATCACGATTAGTTAACATACCTAAATCTGCAAAACTACGCACACTACCCTCGAGATGTGAGATATTAGTATTTAAAATATCACGCATTTGACCTTTAATGTTTCGTACTGTTGAATCGCCACTCAAAATACCATTACTTCTAACATCTGCACCATAGTTGCTTAACGCATTCATCTGCTTAACAGTGCCATTATAATTTTCAACAAAAGCGTAAATCTGCTCTTCTACTGTGCTCATATCAGGAACAATAGTAAGCGATACTTTGGTATTGGGTTCAGTTTCACCAGCAATGTTCAGTGTTACCCCTTCAATCACATTTTTAATATTATTACTTGGGCGGCTAATCTCGATGCCGTCCATGACCATTATTGCATTTTGAGCAACAGCCGTTTGCTGCATATTTTTAGTATCACTTGTAAAGGTAAAAGCCGATAATCCAACCCCATCGTTATTAATGCCATCATCATCTTCAACAGTTAACTGCATAGCATTCTCTTCACCTGTTTCCTTGTTAGTTAACACTAAACGGTAATTATTGCCGTCATTAATTAATGACGCAGAAACACTGTAATCACCTTCATTGATTGTATCGCGCATTTTATCTAAAGAATTATTTTCAGCGTCAATAGTTAAGGTTTCAACAGGCTTATTAGGGTTAATCGAAAATGTACCATCGTCATTATATGTACCATAGCTCAAACTGATGGTACCTGTTCCTACCTGTGAAGTTGCTTCGGAATAAGATTTATCAGGAGAAGAAGCAATGGTTTGTGCTTTCGCTTGTTGCTTAACTTCAAAGCTCCAACTGCCTGTTTCAGCACCTAACCCTAGGGTTGTAGTTAAAATCGATTCATCACTGCTGCTAGCACTAGTCGCAGAAAAAGTTGAAGAACGAGATAAGTCAGCAAAAGAGTCTTGAAAGTCTGATAACGCACTGTTGATGGTACCAAAAGCAGAAATCTTTTCGGTGGCTTCTGTAGTGTCAGCTAATATGGAAGCTGCAGCGGGATCTTTTTCTGCTGCAACAATGGCAGTAACGATGTTATTAATATCAAGTCCAGACCCTAAGCCTGTCGATGTAATCGATGTCATTGTTGTTCCTTATTACTCTGTTTTATTACTGTATATCTATATATAAGTAAGCAAAAAGTAAGCCATAATAGTATTTACAAGACTTAAACGAACTTAATATTAGTTAGGTTAAGAGATATATTATGTTGTCTGCCATTTATTAAGTATTTGATAACTATTACAGCGAGAAACGCTGAAACTCTATCACGCTTATTAACGGTTTTCGTTCAGGCAACTCTTCATACTTTGGTGTCAAATAAAATACCTGCCACATCATCCATCTTTTTACGTAACACAACCAACTCTTCAGATGGAATTTGTCGAATGACTTCATCACTATCAGAGTCTTTAACTGTAATAACACTTTTACCTAATTCATCATCTACGGAAAATGATAAATTACGCTTCATATCATGTAAGAAATCATTCATCTCTTGCACTGTCTGAGTTATTTCTTCTTTACTTAGTGCAGTTACAGCTTCAGCATCCGGTGTAAATTCTTTTTCACCTCTAATATTTTCAGTGAGGCTATTCATTACCTGACTAACTGAGGTCATAGGTTTATCTATGTTGGATGTTTGATATCCAGCCGGTGGAATCACGTTATTGAGCTCTGACATAATCAACCTCTTTTATCGTATCTATTAAGCAACAAAGCCCCCTATAAAATAGGAGGCTATTAAATCAATTACTTAGTAGCCATCCTAATGGATTAACCAAGTAATGATAATACACTTTGAGCAGATGAGTTAGCTTGTGAAAGCATAGATGTACCTGCTTGTTGTAATATCTGTGCTTTACTCATATTAGATGTTTCTGAAGCAAAGTCAGCATCTTGGATACGAGAATTAGATGCAGATAAGTTTTGAGAAACATTTTCTAAGTTAGAGATAGTAGAATCTAAACGGTTTTGAATCGCACCTAATCCAGCTCGTGAAGAACTGATTTTAGATAATGCATCATCAACTTTAGTAATAGTATTTGAAGCACTATTCATCGTTGATACGTTTGTACCTAGACTATCAATTACCTTACCACCCATTTCGCTCTGCATACCTAAAGTTGTTAATGCGGCAGTACGACCTGCTTGAGTAGAAGCACTAGATGTTACTTCAATACCAACACCATCTTCAGCAGAGAATTGGTAACCTGCTGCAGCTGTACCAGAAATTGTTACACCAGTTTGATCTGAGTAAGAGTTAACATGTGCAATTACATCAGCATCTGTAGCAAGCGTTGCAGGACCGATATCAACACCATTGATTTGTAATTTATCAGCTTCTGTAATATTCGCTGTAGTTGCAACACCACCAGTGATAGCATCAGCACCATTTGCTACTGTAAAACCAGCATTCGCAGTTGCTGTACCTGTTACAGAAATAGCTTTGTCATCAGCGCTATCTAATGCAACATAGCCAGTGTAAGTACCATCAGTTACACCTGTCGACGCACCTTGACCACCACCAACGATGATGTCTTCACCTGTGTCGTTAGTCATGATTAATTCACCGTTATCGCCTAAAGAAGCAGTAACACCTGAAACATCACGGTTGATTGTTTCAACTAAGCTGTCCATTGAAGATGTCGCACCTAGCTCTACTGCTGAGTTAGTACCGACTTGGATAGTCATACCATTAGTAACACCTGTTACTGTTGTACTTTCATCACTACCTTGAATAACATTGTATGCACTAGCTGTTACACCAGTTTCTGCTGTTTTAAGGTTGATTGCTTTTGCAATATCTGTTGCTGAACCACTTTCAGATGCTGGGATATCAACACCATTCACTAGCATTTCACCAGCAGTACCTGTTGTTGCTCCACTTACACGACCACCATTTAATTCGCCTTTATTCAGGTCTCCGTTTAAACCAAGATCGTTAGTTGATACAGAGTCGATAGAAAAACTTAAAGTTTGACCTTCATTTGCACCAATTTGTAATGTTGCAGATCCCATTGACCCATCTAAAATTTTCTTACCATTGAATTCAGTAGTATTAGCAATACGGTCAAGTTCATCATGTAATTGATCAACTTCTTCTTGAATTGCCTGACGGTTAGATGAAGAGTTTGTATCGTTGGCAGATTGTACTGATAGTTCACGCATACGTTGTAGGATGTTAGTCATTTCATCCATCGCGCCCTCAGCAGTTTGTGCCATTGAGATACCGTCATTCGAGTTACGAACGGCTTGAGTTAAACCTTTAATTTGAGAATTCATTCCCGTTGAAATTGCTAAGCCAGCAGCGTCATCTTTTGCGCTGTTAATACGCAAGCCAGAAGATAAACGTTCCATTGCTTGGTTTGATGCTGCTTGCGTTTTGCCTAATTGACGTTGTGCATTAAGCGACATTACATTTGTGTTTACTACTGATGCCATGATGAGCTCCTTGGTTTATATCTTTCTTAAATTCATAATAATGAAATTAGTTGTAATAATTTGTCATAGTGTTTTATCGACCGCTTAAAAAATAACTTTAATGTTTTTAGCCATTATTTTTAATTACTTTGTATTAACGGTTCCTTGTTAAAGCAGTCAATGTTCAGACTTAATGACTATATCGACCATAGGAAAAAGATCTTTAGCCCTTTTCTAAAATTAATTAATATTTTTTATTCATAAAAAAAGGCGTTGAATCAGAAGATTCAACGCCTTATCAAGAAGCATTTTTTAAATATAAAAAATTGAATTAAAAGTAAACTCTTACAACCGACACTGCAACACAACCAGGACGGCGCGTACCGTGGATCTCCACAGAGATCTCTTTTTCAATTTCAAGCCCACGTTTAATAGGAGAGACTTTAATGAGACGGCTATGTGCTCTAATTACTGAACCTGTTTTAACAGGATAAGGAAAGCGTACTTTATTTAACCCATAGTTAACTGTCATTTTAGCATTCGCATAACTAGAACGTTCTGGATTAACACTATCAGTTAAATAAGGTAGTAATGATAATGTTAAGAATCCATGAGCAATAGTTGTTTTAAAAGGAGATTCTTTCTGAGCACGCTCAACGTCGTTATGAAGCCACTGATGATCGCCGGTCACATTAGCAAATTGATCAACTCTATCTTGCGTTATCGTTAACCATTCACCAACATGAACCTCTTCACCAATTTTAGCTTGTAAGCATAAAAATAGTTCTCGAGCTTCTGAGGAGACTTGTATAGGTTGTTGTGCAACTTTTACAGAACGCCCATTCTCTAAAACCGAATATTCTTTAATCCAAGCTAAAAGGTGAGCTCTTTTATAATGTGTTGTTTTTAAAAACAACGCATAATAATCGCGAATTGCCGGTGACATCCATTGCTTAAAATCAAAGGCAATCTTTTGCATGAAATCTGTTTTATATTTATTAATATCGATCTTTTTCATAAAAACGAAGGTTCCATAACGATCTTTAATTAGCTTAAAGAGTCGTTAATATTATGTAGTACAGCAACAGGATCTTCAGCTTGTGTAATAGGACGACCAATTACTAAATAATCGGAACCACTATCAATTGCTTGCTTAGGCGTTTTGATACGGCGTTGATCGCCCGCATCACTTCCAGCAGGTCGAATACCTGGTGTTACTAGTTTAAAGTCCTTACCTAATAAGGCTTTCAATTCTTCAGCTTCATGCGAAGAACAAACTACCCCATCTAATCCAGAAGATTTCGTAAGTAAAGCGAGACGTTTGACCTGCTCAGCTGGTGTCAGGTTAATACCTAACTCAGTTAAGTCACTTTGATCCATACTTGTTAATACTGTTACAGCAATTAATAACGGGGCTTTATCACCATAAGGTTCTAAAATGGCTTTCGCTGCTTCCATCATTCTACGGCCACCACTAGCATGTACATTGACCATCCATACACCTAAATCCGCAGCAGCTTTTACAGCTTTAGCAACGGTATTAGGAATATCGTGAAATTTTAGATCAAGAAAGACATCAAAACCTTTGGAGACTAATAATTGTACAAACTCAGGGCCAAAATGGGTAAACATCTCTTTACCAATTTTTAAACGGCAGGTTGTTGGATCTAGTTGCTCGATAAAAGTAAGTGCTTGCACTTTATTATCATAATCTAAAGCAATAACAACTTTTGGATCGACTAATTCACTCATCTCTTTTCCTATCTACGAGGGTTAACTAATTTTTTGTTACTAACATATTTACTCACCATCCAAGCCTCTTATTGGTTTAATTCTTCCCCAGCTTTTGCAGGATGGGCATTGCCAAAATAGTTTTTTAGTGGAGTACCCACATTTTTGACAGCGATATTGAGGCCTAAAGGTAATCTGTTCGCTCACTAATTTATGCAAAAATAGCAGGCTATCTTTTTCATTATCAGATTGCGCTAGACTTAAATGATAAGTCATTAAGTGATTAAAGCCTTTCATTGTTGGATTTCGGCGTAACTCTTGCAGCATGAAGACTTGTGCTTTTTCAATGCTTTGAAACTCTGCAATTAACTTAGCCAACAAAATAACCGCACTTGCACCAGCACCCAGATGAATAATACGTTTTAAATACAACATAAGATCTTGCTCAGTGTGAGCCTGTTTATGCAGGGTGTATAATTTTTCTAAAATAACTTCTGTAAAGTCTATATCTAGCTCAGGAACTTCCTCTAATATTTCTAAGGCTTTATCTAATTGTTGGTTTTGTTCATAATAATCAGCCATTGCCAAACAAGCTCGGATACATTTAGGGAAGGTTGAGAGTGCTTTTTGATATAGCTTTACCGCCTGCTTTTGCTGTTCAGGCTGCTTCATTTGATCTGCTAAACTACAATATAAATAAGATAAGGTTCTTGGTTTAGCTTGTGATTTACCTATTTTATCCATTTGCTCAATACAATTAATAGCTTCTTGCCAATCTTTTAATTGTTGATAAATAAGTAATAGGTTTTCAAGTGCGACTTGTCTGTATTCTGGAGATTCTTTTAATTGAATAAAAGTTTCTTCACTTCGATCAAATAAGCCTGATTGATAAAAATCTTTACCTAGTTGTAACATCGCTAAATCGCGCTGTTCTATAGTCAACGAAGGTCTAGCAATCAGGTTTTGATGAATTCGGATTGCACGATCTACCTCGCCATTTTGACGAAATAAATTGCCTAAAGCGAGGTGTGTTTCAATAGTTTCATCATCAACATCAAGCAAAGCAATAAAATGGTCAACCGCTTTATCCGGTTGTTCATTTAACAGAAAGTTTAATCCCTGTACATATTCTCTACTTAACTGATTACCTTTTTTTTGTTTCTTTTGATAAACGCTACGCACACCCATGTACCAACCATAAAAGGCGGCGACAGGAAGTAGGAGGAAGAATAATTCTTGCACTAAGAATTATTCTTTTTCGATACGATCACGTAAGTCATTTAACTCTCGACGCTGTTTTATATTCAATTTATTCAACTGACGACATTTCATTTTCAAAGCAAGATGAAAATAACTACCAAGACATAGTGCAATTATAAAACCAAAAGAAAATATAATCGCTAATAAGGTTGATAGGCGTAAATCATTTTGCGCAATAAGATAATTAAATGTAACCGATTGTTGATTTTGTAAACCTAATACAATCACGATAATAAAAAATATCACTGTGATTAATATAGCTAGAAATCTTTTCATACTGATACCCACACAAGAACAAGAAGTACTGAGTGTATTATAAATCCATCAGGGAATAAATCATTGATATGCTTCGTTTATGATTATCGACTCAGATAGTGATCAAATTAATACAGTTGAATGAAAAGAATCAAAAAAAGCAGATATAAATAGGCAGGTAAAAAAATGGTGTCTTTCGACACCATTTGAATATTTAGGTATTTAACGCATTAACACGTTCTCTCAACGCTTTACCCGGCTTAAAGTGAGGAACATACTTTCCACCTAATTCAACCTTATCACCTGTTTTAGGATTACGGCCGATACGTGGAGCACGGTAATGTAAAGAAAAACTAC
The DNA here is from genome assembly GCF_036697365.1 of Psychromonas arctica. Taxonomy (GTDB): domain Bacteria; phylum Pseudomonadota; class Gammaproteobacteria; order Enterobacterales; family Psychromonadaceae; genus Psychromonas; species Psychromonas arctica_A. Next base: position 118,843 of record NZ_JBAHZA010000006.1, on the reverse strand, counting down.
CAAAACCTCTCACTTCAATTCTTTCGCCAGAAGCGAGAGAATTAGTCATTAGCGTTAATGTTTCTCTTACACTATCTTCAACTTCTTTAACCGACAATTGAAAGTGTTTGCTGGTTAGTCTTTCGATTAGATCAGACTTAGTCATAACTTACCTCGTATTATGTGAATACAAATTAAAACAGACTCCAGGTTAATGCTTTAAACGTGGCTGTTACCAGCCACATTTAATTATTTACCTTTAGCAGCGTTAAACGCGTCTAGCATTGCATTACCCATGCTTGCTTCGTCTTGTTGCTTCAAGCTATCGATAGCATCTTTCTCATCTGCTTCATCTTTCGCTTTGATAGATAGGCTGATTACGCGGTTTTTACGATCAACACCTACGTATTTAGCTTCAACAGACTCACCAGCTTTTAATACTGTAGATGCATCTTCGATACGGTCACGTGAGATATCTGCAACACGGATGTAACCTTCAACGCCTTCAGTAAGAGTAACAGTAGCACCCTTAGCATCAACTTCAGAGATAGTACCAGTAACGATAGCACCTTTCTTGAATTCTGCTAGGTAGTTATTGAATGGGTCAGCAGCGATTTGCTTGATACCTAGAGAGATACGTTCACGCTCTGGGTCAACTTGTAATACAACAGCTTCGATTTCGTCGCCTTTTTTGTAGTCAAGTACAGCTTTTTCGCCTTCAACTTCCCAGCTAATGTCAGAAAGGTGAACTAGACCGTCGATGTTACCGTCAAGACCGATGAAGATACCGAAGTCAGTGATAGATTTAATCTTACCAGAAACTTTTTGACCTTTATCGTGTGTTGAAGAGAACTCTTCCCACGGGTTAGCTTTACATTGCTTAAGACCTAGAGAAATACGACGACGTTCTTCATCGATGTCTAGAACCATAACTTCAGCCATATCACCTAAGTTAACAACTTTAGATGGGTGGATGTTTTTGTTAGTCCAATCCATTTCAGAAACGTGAACAAGACCTTCTACGCCTTCTTCAATTTCAACGAAACAACCGTAATCAGTTAAGTTTGTAACTTTACCAGTTAGACGAGTTGATTCTGGGTAACGCTTAGCGATTGCAACCCATGGATCTTCACCTAATTGCTTAAGACCTAGAGATACACGAGTACGCTCACGGTCAAACTTAAGGATTTTAACGTTGATTTCTTCACCAACAGTTACGATTTCACTTGGGTGCTTAACGCGTTTCCAAGCCATATCTGTGATATGTAATAGGCCGTCTACACCACCTAAGTCTACGAAAGCACCGTAGTCAGTTAGGTTCTTAACGATACCTTTAACTTCTTGACCTTCTTGTAGGTTCTCAAGAAGTTCATCACGTTCAACACTGTTTTCAGTTTCGATAACAGCACGACGAGATACAACAACGTTGTTGCGTTTTTGGTCTAGCTTGATCACTTTGAATTCAATATCTTTGTTTTCAAGGTGAGCAGTGTCACGTACTGGACGTACGTCAACTAATGAACCAGGTAGGAAAGCACGGATACCGTTTAATTCAACAGTGAAACCACCTTTAACTTTACCGTTAATAACACCGATAACTGTTTCTTGGTCTTCGTACGCTTTCTCTAATTGGATCCAAGCTTCGTGACGTTTAGCTTTTTCGCGAGAAAGTTTAGTTTCACCGAAACCGTCTTCTACAGCGTCTAACGCTACATCACAAACATCGCCAACTTCAACTTCAACTTCGCCAGCAGCGTTCTTGAACTCTTCAACTGGGATAGCAGCTTCAGATTTAAGACCTGCATCAACGAATACTAAGTTGTTGCTAATACGTACGATTGTACCTTTAACAATTGTACCTGGGCGAGTTTCTACTTGTTGAAGAGATTCTTCAAATAGTTCAGCAAAAGATTCCATCATCTATTTATTCACACTTATTTTATACAACCACATACAGTCCATTCGTATGGGAGGCAAGAAAGATTACCACTTCATCCATGAAGCAGTTTTAGTACGCAACTGATTATTCAGTTGCAATTTTTAATTTCAGCGCCGTCAAGTTGAGTATTTGCTCAACCACTTCATCGATAGTTAATGAGGTAGAATCAATCACAAATGCGTCATCAGCAGGTCGTAATGGAGCAACAGCTCGATTACGGTCACGATAATCACGCTCTTTAATTTCGCTTAAAATTTGCGCGATGCTAACATTAAACCCCTTATCTTGCAACTGATTAAAACGGCGCTTAGCGCGTTCTTCAGCGCTCGCATCTAGGAATATTTTCACCGAGGCGTCTGGAAATACCACGGTTCCCATGTCTCTGCCATCAGCAATTAACCCAGGCGCTTGTAAAAAAGCTTGTTGGCGGGCAAGTAGTGCTGCACGTACTTGTTCAATTGAAGCGACTTCAGAGGCAGCTTGTCCTACCACTTCAGTACGTAATTTATCGCCAATATTCTCACCACTTAATAAAGTATCTACGCCACTACCATTAGAAACAAAAGAAACATCAAGTGTTAATGCTAATGAAGCTAAGGCCGCTGAATCGTTTAATGGGAGTTGTTTTTTTAATGCAGCAAATGCCAATATGCGATATAACGCGCCACTATCTAACAAGTGCCATTTTAGTTTTTTAGCTAAAATATGGCACACTGTACCTTTACCTGAGCCACTTGGGCCATCAATAGTGATTAAATTGGAAACTGACATTGTGCGTTCAACCTTGTAATTAACTAATGTATTTATTAACTATTTTATTTTGCGATTATTTAATCTATTTCATCTAAGAAGTCACTTAGATCTGCTTGATCTTGTACTTGCTGTTGATCTGATTGTTGTTTGAGTTTAAAAAACTCATTACTGTCTTTGTGTAGCCCATTAATGCGAGACTGAATATAAGCTTCTTTTACAAAAGTATAAGAATCAAGAGATTGTTCTATTAAAGCTTCTTGACCTAATACGCTTGAACGCGCATCAAGCCCATCAAAAGCCCAAATGGTAGCCGTTTGCCACCAGGTAAAATATGTTGTTGGAAAGTATAAGTTATCTACTATGCTACCCACCAAAATACGCGCACTACTTGGTCCGGTTACAGGCACCATGAGATACGGCCCTTGCGGTACAGACCAATTGCCCAATACATTACTAAAACTTTCTCTTCGACGCTCTACGCCACCGTACTTAGCAACATCAAATAATCCAAATACACCAAATGTAGAATTAAATGCAAAACGGAAAAACGCATCCGTGGCGTGTTGGAACTCGAGTTGCAATAGATTATTTACAATCGTTGAAGGTTCTTCTAAATTTTGCACAGCATTATTAATTGCTTCACGTCCTGCTTTAGGGACCCAATCAACATAACTTTCTGTGACAGGCCTATAGATGTAATCATCTAATACATAGTAGTTAAAGTCCCAAACTAAACGGTTAACTGGCTCAATAGGGTCACTCATATAAGTTTCTTTATTACCCTGAACAGATTGAGCGAAAACAGTACCGTTTACCATTAACAGAAATATTGGCAATAAATTTCGTATAAACATATAGATATATCCATATAAATTAAGATTGTTGATTGATAATAATATTCACAGGTGTCGTATCACCTGATTTTATAATATGACTTTGCCCAAACCACTGACCATTCTGCGTATTTGCAGTGCCATCAGCTGAGATACGAGCTTTAATGATAAATTGTTCATAGTTGCTTAGTTTACTGCCTTCCACCATTGCATTGGCATCAGACAAAAAAACTTGCATTGGAAAAGTATCAATAGTTAATTTAACAGCAGCAATAGGCATAGGTGAGCCATCAACAGCCTGTGCGTAAACAAAAATACTGCTACCAGGCTCGTATGATACCTGTTTTGCTAGCGTAATACTGATCTCATATTGTTTTAAATTAACAGTCGTATTATCTTTTTCTTTTTGCTCGGCCAATTGCTGTTGCGCATAAGCGATACTATTATTTAAAACACGCACTTGTTCGCCATTACTGTCGCTCAGCAAAGGCAAAACTGTTTGCCAGCGTTTAATCGCTGCTTCATAATTTTCTTGCTGTAAGGCTAACAGGCCATACATAGACCAAGCTTGATAGTTTTCAGGATACTGCTTTAAAAGATTTTTAAGTTGTAATTCAGCAGTTGCCTTTTCATATTCGTCACCTATTTTCATTTTTAATTCAATCGATTCAAATGCAATTTCAATATTTTCAGGCTGTGCAGCTACCGCTTTGTCAATTGCCTCAATTGCTAGTGTCGGGTCATTAAATATACTGCCTAAACGACTATATAAAGCCCACCCTTTTGCATCATCAGGTTGTTCGACTAGATGAGAACGCAAGCCAACCATAAGATCCTGTAGATCTTGCTGATCGGGTTCCACAACACTATCTCTGAATAGTTTCTGATAAACCGCTGGATAACGTTCTAAAGTACTTTGCCATTCACTGACTTGTTTGAATGCCCCAACAGACCAATACAAACTAACACTGGTAATGATTAGAAACACAATACCTGGCAACCAAATTAACTTATTAGTGTTCGTTTTCAATTGATGATTATCATCAATATCATCGAGTAAATTGTACTGTAATTCAGCAACTATACTTTGTTTATCGGTTACCACACCTTGTTCGAGATCCTCTTCAACTTCTTGCAGACGGATATCGTACAACTCATGATTTAATTGGTTACGGCGCTGTTGGCTAGCTTCCTCTGTTTTTCGATGACGAATAAAAGGGACTAAAACCAACGTAGAAAAAAACAACAGTAATAAAATAATAGTAATGACGAGAGATGAAATCATTGTTCCCGCTCCTTATTGTGTTGTTTTAATAAAGAGGCAAGCTTCTGCTTTTCATCTGGAGCTAACGAAGCACTTTTAACCCTCTGACTCTTTACTTGTTTAACTAAAACTATTAAGCCACCAATAACAAATAACAAAGGTCCTAACCATAAAAAAATGGTTGCTGGTGTCAACGGAGGATCATAGCGAACAAAATTCCCAAAACGTGCCACCATATAATCGACAATCTGCTCTTTGCTTTGTCCTTGCTTCACTAATTGATAAGCTTTATTACGAAGATCTTTTGCTAATTCTGCATTAGAGTCCGCAATATTTTGATTTTGACATTTAGGACAGCGCAATAATTTAGTCAACTCATGAAATGTCTGCTCTTGCTGTGCGTTATCAAACTCAAAAGTATCGATAGCCGCTTGCACTGGTTGGTTTATTAAAACAGCTAAGGATATTAATAGCCCAAGATAAGAGGCCATACGACGAGCAACAATCATTGCATTCCCTCGTAAATAGCAAATAACTTATCATTCCAGACTTGTTCATTAAGGTCTCCAACATGGCGGTAGCGAATAACTCCCTGACTATCAATTAAGAAAGTTTCAGGAGCACCATACACACCTAGATCTAATCCTAATAAACCACTTTCATCAAACAAACTGATTTGATAGGGATTATGTAACTCACTCAACCAACGAATCGCTTTTTTACGGTTGTCTTTGTAGTTCATGCCAACAATATATATATCTTGATTTGCTAATTTATTTAAATAGGTATGCTCGGCATAACAAGTTGGACACCATGTAGCCCAGACATTAAGTAGCATTTTCTGGCCTTTGAAAATATCAGCGTTATATTGTTTAGTTTCATCGAAGATATCCTGCAATGTAAATTTAGGCACCTCTTGGCCAATTAACGCTGACTCTAGTTTACTAGGATCACTACCTTTCAATAGCGGAGTCGCCAAAAAAATAGCACCGATAATGAAAGCAATGAAAGGTACTAACAACATCAATATTCGGCGTTTTTTAAACATCTTTCTCTCCAAGTTTATCGACAGGATTTTTTTTAGTGCGGTAGCGTTTATCACAGATCATAATAAAGCCAGCAAAAGCCATAATTAACGGACCTAACCAAATCCAACGAATAAAAGGTTTATAATAAATACGCACAGCCCAAGCACCGTCTGGTAATTGCTCCCCCATCGCAATATAAAGATCCCGAGTAAAACCAGCATCAATGGCAGCTTCTGTCATAGGCATACGTTGTACTGTGTAAATGCGTTTTTCTGCGTTCATCACAGCTATTTTTTGTTGATCATGGAACACTGAAAAAGTCCCAACAGTACCTACATAATTTTGCCCATTGAGTGCATTAATTTGATCAAAATGAAAATCATAGCGTTCAAAAGTAATATCCTCCCCAACGGCTAGTTTAACATCTTTTTCAATAGAGTAATTTTGCGTCATGGTGATACCAACGATCATCACTGCTAACCCTAAATGTCCTAAACTCATTGCCCAGTGGCTATTACCTAGCTTAGTGATACCGTTAATAAAGGAATGCCGGTGAGTTGATCGTAAATAGATCTCATAGACCACACTCACTATTATCCAGAACCCTAAAAATGAGCCTAACACCGCTAACCAAGTTAACGCAGGCGCAAAAATAAACAGAAAAGCAAGACTGACAAACAGGCTTAATACAAGAATGATTAATACTGGTTTGACTAATTCACCTAGTTTTTGACGCTTCCAACGAAACAACGACCCAATGCCAAGAAATAATGCAAACGGTACAACAAGAATGGTAAACATGCGATTAAAGAAAGGTTCACCAATAGAAATACTACCTAAACCAATTTCTTTATGTACTAAAGGTAATAACGTCCCTAATAACACAACTATTAAGGCTGCGATTAGAAAGATATTATTTAGCAAAAGTAAACTTTCACGTGATGCCAACTCATATCGGCCACGGCTTTTCACCTTAGCAGCTTGTACTGCATATAGAAGTAATGCGCCGCCAATCACTAAAATCAGAAAACTAAGAATAAATAAACCACGAGTTGGATCGCTGGCAAATGCATGTACAGATACGAGAACACCTGAACGCACCAGGAAAGTCCCTAGTAGGCTTAATGAGAATGCACTCAATGCCAATAATACGGTCCATGACTTAAACACACCTCGCTTTTCACTAACGGCTAAAGAGTGAATTAATGCAGTGCCTGCTAACCAAGGCATAAAAGATGCATTTTCAACGGGGTCCCAAAACCACCAGCCACCCCAACCCAATTCGTAATATGCCCACCAACTCCCTAAAGCAATACCAATGGTTAAGAACATCCAAGCCGCCATGGTCCACGGTCGAGACCATTTTGCCCATGCACTATCCAAACGCCCTTCTAGTAAAGCAGCAACAGCAAAAGCAAAAGCAACTGAGAACCCCACATAGCCCATATACAACATAGGCGGATGAATCACTAAGCCAAAATCCTGCAATAAAGGATTTAAATCGCGACCATCAATCGGGAAATACGGTAACGTTCGCTCAAAGGGATTAGAAGTGAGAATAACAAAAAGATAAAAACCAAAAGCCAAAAGCCCCAACACTGCGAGTACACGAGCCATCGATTCAACAGGTAAGTTTTTACTCATTAATGCAACGGCAATACTCCAAGTTGCTAACAGGAAGACCCAAAGTAATAACGAACCTTCATGAGCTCCCCACACAGCAGATAACCGATAATACCAAGGCAAAGCAGAATTAGAATTAGTCGCAATATAACTCACGCTAAAATCATTAATAAAAAACAGGTAAGCTAGAGTCACGAAAGAAATAGCTACTGCAACAAACTGTAAAACAGTAAACATTTTCGCACTTCTGATAGCACCTTGATGGCCAGTTCGTACACCATATAATGGATAAACCATCTGTAAAAACGATAATACACATGCCAATATTAAAGAAAATTGGCCTATTTCAGGAAGCATCAATATCGCCTTTTATTGTTTAGTTTTTAAGTTGGACATACCTTTAACAGCATCTGCTACTTCAGGTGGCATGTAATCTTCGTCATGCTTTGCCAATACTTCAAAAGCATCAATACTACTTTTATTTTTTAAAGTACCTTGAGCAACAATGCCTTGCCCCTCTCGAAATAGATCTGGCAAAATCCCATCAAAATACACAGTTACGCGTCCCGCTTTGTTATCTATCAAATCAAAACTAACTTTTAGGCTATTTGGATCGCGTTTCACTGAACCGGTTAAAACCATACCACCAATGCGTAAACGCTGCCCTACTTCAGGCTTAACACCCGTTTCATTTTTACCTTCAAGGATTTCATTGGGTGTATAAAACAAGTCAATATTCTGTTGCAAAGCAAATAGGGTTAATCCCATTGCCAAGGATAATCCAAGGATCAAAGAGGAAGTAATTAATAAACGTTTTTTACGCCTAGGATTCATAATATTTGTTCTCTATCATTGGCTGCTTTTATACGTTTATCTCGGAGTATGCGCTGCCTTATTTGCTTCAATATTTTTTTACGGGTCAATACGCTATGTGCAATTAAGACGATCACACTGATCAAAGAAGCTCCGTAGGCTAACCAGACATAAAAACTATACCCACCCATCGCAATAAAATCTGAAAATGATGTGAATGCCATACTAACCTCGCTCTTTAGCATGTACTAGCTTAATGACCCAAGCTCGATGTTGCTCTCTCTTTAACAACTCATTACGAAAACGGTACAAGATCATAAATCCTAAAAAAGTGGCAAAACTAAAAATCATAACTAACAAAGGAATGAGCATTTCAGTAGCAATAGAAGGCTGTTCAAATTTGGTGATAGTAGCCCCTTGATGCAAGGTGTTCCACCACACCACTGAAAAATGAATAATAGGTAAGTTAATAACGCCTACTAGAGTTAAAATAGAGGCGGCTCTTCCTGCTAACACCTTATCGGAAAATGCGTTATATAGAGCGATGATCCCCATATAAACAAATAACAAAATGAGCTCTGAGGTTAACCTTGCATCCCAAACCCACCAGGCCCCCCACATCGGTTTTCCCCATGCAGCACCTGTAAATAATGCGATAAAAGTATAAACAGCCCCAACAGGTGCAGTAGCTGCAACTGCCATTTCAGCTAAACGTAGTTGCCAAACAAGACCAATAAAAGCCGCAATAGCCATTGCTGAATAGGCTCCCATCGCCATCATTGCAGCAGGAACATGAATATAGATAATACGAAAGCTATCGCCTTGCTGATAATCGGCTGGAGCAAACAGTAGCCCCCAAACAAGTCCAATAATAAAACTCGGTATCGTTAGTATCAAAAACCACGGCATTAACTTACCTGCTAAGGCATAACTGTCTTCTGCTTTAGCGTAAGGATGTAACCACTTCCACATAATTAAATCTCTAATTTAAGTATAATTAACTGACGCTAACCCGCAATGCGGCGGCGATAGCAAAAGGAGCTAAGGTGATTGCCCCTACTAACATGGCTAACAACAAGGCAATAAACCCTAAGTAAGATTGCCCAAAAGAGGCAGCCTCAATAGCCATAGTGGAGAAAATTAAAATAGGAATACTAAAGGGCAACATGATCAAACTCAACAATATTCCACCTTTACGTAAACCCACAGTCAATGCAACTCCAATAGCGCCTAAAAGACTTAATATTGGTGTTCCAATGAGTAATGTTAGAAAAAGTGCATAAAAAGCATCCATTTTTAACGATAAGAAGACCGCCAATAAAGGTGAAACTAATAAGACAGGTAAGCCAGTTAATAACCAATGCCCAAATATTTTAGCGCAAACTAGCCAAGCTAATGGATAAGGAGAAAGCATCATTTGCTCCAATGAGCCATCAATAAAATCATCTTTAAATAGGCGCTCAAAAGAGAGTAATGCAGCTAACAATGCGGCTACCCATATAATACCGGGCGCAATACGAGATAATAGTGCAGGCTCTGTACCTAACCCTAATGGAAACAAGGTGACTACAATAACAAAAAACCAGATCGGATTTAAAACCGCACTTTTGTGGCGAGATGCGGCCAATAAGTCTTGTCGAATAACCTGCAAAAAAGCATCAAACATACAATTCTTCTTCTGTCGGTGCACTTAATATTAATCTTTTATAAGCAGATTCCGGCATAGATAATTCATGGTGCGTAGTTAATACCACTAGCCCACCTTTTTCTGCGTGCTCGACAAGACGCTTCTCAAGAGCTTTAACCGCTTGTCTATCAAGAGAAGTAAAGGGTTCATCAAGTATCCACAGTTTACAATCAGTGATATACATTCTAGCTAATGCAATACGACGCTGTTGCCCTGCTGACAACTGTGCTGCAGGTACATACTCATAACCTACCAATCCCACCATTAACAAAGCTTCAAATAGATCTGCATTAGCTTGTGTGGAATATAAACGTTGAAAATATTGTAGATTTTCTAAAGCGGTTAACTCAGGTTTTACCCCTGATTTATGACCGAGATAAAGGAGTGTTTGATAATAACTTTCTCGTTGTTCAACTATCTTTTCTTGTTGCCAATAAACATCACCGGAATAGGCCGAAGATAATCCTGTTAGCAAACGTAGTAAACTCGTTTTTCCAACACCATTAGGGCCTTCTAGATATAATATTTCACCCGCACAAAGCACAAAGTTTAACTGCTTAAACAAAACACGTTGTTCTCGAACACAAGTTAAGTTTCTGCACTCCAGCATTAATGCTTACCCTTATCAAAAGACAGTCAAAGTAGCGGCGGATCCTAACATAGAAAACACACATGAGTAACTATCGACAAAAGTTAGGAGTTATAATACCAATCACTCTAATTAACTGATCTATTTTACTTGTTAAAATAACTTATTTCTTCGTTGTAATTTTCGCAAATAGAATAACTATTAAAAGAATTAGGATCTTACCGTTAATTCTCCGAGAGACTATTAACTAAGTTAATCAACGAAAGGCTTAAATTACGCCTTGAACTCAGTCATTTTTCCTGCGTAGAATTTAGAGCACTTATTTAATGTAATTGGTATCAGAAAGGATGATGAGCGTATAGCAGAAAATAAAGTGAAAGTGAGTATGATTAGCCATGGATTATGGTTAATCATACTACATTGATTATCTAGTTTAAAAACTTCAACGTTTTATTTAAATATTGTTGAGATAGCAAATTTTTATTATTTACGGTGTAAATTCAATAATAGCTCAGCTTCAGCACGTGGTAATTCGCACTCTAACATTAACTCTTCGATACTGGCACCCAACTCAACCATTTTAGTTGCTCGCGTGTAGAGCCTATTTTCTGGAGCTGAAGCGACTAGATCTACTTGATGTTCTTGTATTTTATTTACCGTATTATCGATCTGCTGCAGCTTTTTACCTAAGCCTATTGCACCAGAGTGCACCTCTGAGAATTGCTTTTTATTACTTTCTTGCTGCGCTATCAGAGACTTAATTAATATCTCAAGGCTACGATTTTTCTTATTTACTTTTCTTAATAAAAAAAGTGTCGTAGCAAAACTCACAATGACTAAAAAAATCGCTAGCCAAGGAATATATTGTATAAACATATGCACCTAATTTAGGTAATAATTACTTACAGTAAATGTAACTCATCCCATTCGTCATCAGTAAGTAATTTATTAAGATCAACTAAAATTAATAAACCGCTATCACGATTACATACACCTTGAATAAATTGAGAGCTTTCTTCAGTGCCCACATGCGGTGCAGCTTCGATCTCTGATTTTTTCAGATAAACTACCTCTGCAACGCTATCGACTAGAATACCAATAACTTGTTTCTCTGCTTCAATAATCACAATGCGCGTACTGTCAGTAATATCAGCAGGCATTAAACCAAAACGAGTACGAGTATCGATAACAGTCACAACGTTACCACGCAAGTTAATAATCCCTAAAACGTACTGAGGAGCCCCTGGCACAGCGGCAATTTCAGTGTAACGTAATATTTCTTGTACCTGCATTACGTTAATACCATAAGTCTCGTTATCTAAAAGAAACGTTACACGTTGTAAAATTTCATCGTTAGACGTTTTATCTGACAAGCTAGATTCTCTATTCATTTTATCTCTACTTAAATTATTGGTTAATAAAATTCAGCTTAATTTAGCTGCGGATGTCCATTCCCTGATCTAATAGTTTCACCAGCTCTTCGGCATGAATTAAAGCACACATTTTTTGCTTTACCATCCCAGCTAGCCAAGGACGTGATCCTTTTTCTTCACGCCACCTAATTTGGTCTTTATTTAATGTTTCAGTACCAAGTAACTTTTCACAAGATAAGCCCCAAGCGGTACTTCCTAATAAAATAAAATGGCTATATTCAAGCTCTTCGGCATTTTTGCCTAACTGTAGCCAAGATGCGGTATCTACGATGTTGTATAGTCTTTCATTATGGCTCATCACGCCACGAAACCAAGCTGGCTTGCCCATTAAAAAGTTAAGTGAATCACTTAACTGATAAATTCCACCTAAATCAGTTAATGGAATAGCAAAAGTTACTTGGTTTAATTCAAAAAATAAAACTTGAAAATTATCTTCGACTTGAAGGTTTTGCCATTTTTCTTCAGGCGTTTTTAGTTCTTCTTCAATGTTTTTCTCAGCTGCTACAATAGACTCGGAAAAAACTAAGTTTTTTGGTAATGTTGAGACGTCTACAGGAGTCGGCTCAGCAAATTCTTTTTGTTTCGCCTCAGATTGCTCCACAGTTTGCTCATCTCGAAGCATCGAATGGAAATAGTTTTTCATTGCTTCGTTATTGTTATTCTTCATCTAATTCTGCTCAGTTTGTAACAAGTAATTTAACAAGGTTTCATAAGCAAATGCCCCTCTACAGTTCTTTGTGTACTGTGAGATAGGCAAATGCGCTAAACTTGCATCTCTAAATTTTGTATCAATCGGAATCACGCCTTTCCAGACTTTACCCTGATACGTTTTTTGTAAATCATTTAACGTATTGATTGATGCTCTAGTTCGCTTATCAAACATAGTAGGAATAATACAATAATTAAAATCATTGCCCTTAGAATATTGCATGATTCCAAGTGTTTGCACCATTCTCTGTAAACCTTTTGATGCTAAAAACTCCGTCTGTACTGGAATCAAGATACGTTCACAAGCCGCTAAAGCATTTACCATCATCACTCCCAATACAGGAGGACAATCTATTAGTACAAAATCATAATCATCTTCTACTAATTTTAGTTGTTTCTTTAAAAACAACCCCATCCCTTCCTGATTACCTAATACTCTATCTAAGGTTGCTAATGACATAGAAGCCGGAATCAAAGATAAGTTATCGATTTCCGTTGGCAAAATTAGTTGTAACAGCCCAGCTCGAGTTGTCGCTGGATCTTGAAATAAGTCATATAAACTAACCGGTAATTGGTCCGAGTCATACTGTAAGTAACTAGTTAAAGATGCATGAGGATCTGTATCAATCAACAACACTCGATAACCTCTATCAACCAATAGACCGGCCAGTGAAATTACCGTAGTGGTTTTACCTACGCCACCTTTTTGGTTTGAAATAGTCCAAATTTTCACCTTCATTCCTGCCTTGTTGTAATGATGAGTCGCCCATCTGGATGATATATTTCACGTATTTGATCGCTATCAGGTGCCCCTGTTTGTATAGCTTCTGGCTTTATTAGCTCATTATTTCTATTCGTGTCTTCCATCACTTGTTTTTTAAAAACTGCAAATTTAGAAATAGCAATGACAACACGTCGACTTTTTAATTTATCCTCAACGCCATTATTATTAATAACTGGGTGAAATTTACCGTAACCTTCAATTACCATTCTTTCTTGGCTAACACCTTGCTCACTTAATGCTTTCAATACACTAATTGCCCGCATTGCTGACAACTCCCAATTTGAGGCATATATTTCATTAGAAATATTATCTGGATCAGTATATCCACGAATCCTAAGCATATTATTAACGGGTGATAGCACCTTAGCTATTTGCTCAATATTCTTTTTTGCGCCATTGAATAAAGTATGGCTAGCATTAGCGAATAATAACGGTCCACCCATTTCTATCGTTAACCAGTCACCGTTTAAATCGACACTAAATGCACCACTTTCTAATTCAGTTTTTAACGCTGACTCTAAAGACAGCTGTAACTCTTGTAATGACTTTCCGGTATAAGTTTGTGCCGGACTTGATAATTGCTCACTTTCAAGCTCACTAACATGCCCTAATGCAAACTCCTCGCCATCACTAAGTAAAGCAGGTCCTGTATTATCTTTAATATCATTACTACGTTTAGTTAAAATGCCATTTGCATTTGACCCACTATGCGGCGCCTCGACAAATTTGCTAGCTTGTTGAATAATTTCAATGACCTCTTGATACTTTTCTTCATTATTTAAAGAGACTGCATACAAAACAACAAATAACGCAAACATTAATGTCATGTAATCGGCATAGGAAACCGTCCAACGATGAACGTGATTACTATGAGCTTTATGGGCATTGCGTCTGTGATATATGGGCATTAATAAACCGCTCTAGCTAAATACCCGTGTAATCGTCTCTCTAACAATAAACTATTTTCCCCATGTGCAATCGCAATAACACCGACCATGGTCATTTCATTAAATAATGCTTTATGTTGATAATTTAAACGTATCTTGTTGGCTATTGGCAAAAATAAAAAGTTCGCAAATGCCACGCCATATATTGTTGCTACAAATGCAACAGCAATACCTTGACCTAACAACTCAGGCTGATCAAGGAATGCCATTGCTTGAATCAGACCTAAAACTGCACCGATAATACCTATGGTTGGGCTATAGCCTCCCATTGCATCGAATACTTGTGCACTTCGTTCATGCTGATCCATCTCTAACTCAATTTCTTGTTCCAAGATCTGCTGCAAGTCAACAGGGTCACATCCATCAACTAACATGGCTAAAGCCATTTCTGAAAAACTATCTGTCCCTTCAGTATTTTGTTTTTCTAAACTTAATAACCCTTCTTGCCTAGATATAACTGACCAACGTTTAATCGTTGTTATTTGTGCGTCTAACAATACTGATGGCTTTGCAAATAGGCTTAACAATTGCTTCAAAGCATGCCTTAATTGCTTAATGGAAGATTGAATTAAAATCGCACCCAAGGTACCACCAAAAACAATCAGAAATGCAGAAAAATCAAACAGGCTACTCAAAGGGGCATCATGATAAAGCTGAGCAAATATAATGCTCAAAGCAATAACAATAAAACCAAGTAGCCCTATTTTACTCATGCTTCAATTCCACTAATATCCGTTGTGCAACTTGATCTAATGCAATTGACTCAGTGGCAATACCTGCTTTGGCAACTGCTTGAGGCATTCCATAAACGACACAACTTGCTTCGTCTTGCGCCCAGATTTCTGCACCTTTATCTTTTAATAAACGCGAACCATCTCGGCCATCGGCGCCCATCCCAGTCAAAATAACGGCTAATACTTTGCTGCCGTAAGATTTAGATAAAGAAGCAAAAGTAATATCGACACTAGGTTTATAATTTAATGCTTCGTTACCAGGGTGTATTTTAATTTGCCCATTCGGCCCAATTAACATCTGCTTACCACCTGGTGCTAAATAGGCACAACCAGGCTTTAAAATATCACCCGTAGCCGCTTCTTTAACTGAAATTTTACAATTGCTATTAAGTCTATCTGCAAATGCTTTAGTAAAAGTACCTGGCATATGTTGAACCAGTACGATAGGTAATTTGAAATGTGCAGGGAAAGCCGTAAGTATTTTTTGTAAAGCAACAGGTCCACCGGTTGAAGTACCAATAGCTAACACATTATAATTTTTACCAGATGCTTTATGGCGTTTAATGACTGATGGTTTAGCACTTAATTCATTTCGCTCATTAACTGTTGATAAACGATTCATAGTAGGCTTCGCAATCGAATCTACATTACTTTTGAGCGTTGGAGTTACTTTAGCTGTAGTACCTGTTTTTTTCTCAGGGACTCGCATAACACGACGCTTAGCAATTTGTTGAATACGTTGCTGAAGTAATGTTGTTGCTTCTTCTTTATCACGCGCAATATCTTCAAACTTTTTAGGCAAAAAGTCACAAGCACCAGCTTCTAATGCATCTAAAGTTGCAGTTGCACCTTGGTGAGTCAATGATGAAAACATTAAAATTGGCGTCGGCGCAACATCCATTATCTTTTGTACTGCTGTTATACCATCCATTACCGGCATTTCGACATCCATGGTGATTACATCAGGTTTATGTTTAATCACCATATCAATGGATTCTTTACCGTTATTAGCGGTAGCGATAACTTCTAGGTGTGGGGATGCATTGATAATCTCACTCACACGGCGTCGAAAAAAATTAGAATCATCGACTACTAATACTTTGATTGCCATTTACAATTCCTTTATGCGTAATGCTTTAATAAGCTAGGGAGATCTAAAATCAAAGCAATACCACCATCACTGGTAATGGTTGCACCAGCCATCCCAGGTGTACCTGATAGCAATTTATCTAAGGCTTTAATAACGACTTCTTCTTGTCCTAATAATCCGTCTACTACAAATGCAACTTGCTGAATACCCAGCTGCACAATAACAACGTGCCCTAATCCATCTGCTTGTTCAGTACGAGGAGCTTGCGGTGCAAGCCAATCTCTCAAATAAAACAGCGGTACAGCATGGTCTCGTATAACTACCGTTGGCTGCCCATTAACTACATTGGTTTTTGCTAAATCAAAATGGAAGATTTCATTTACATTAGTTAAAGGCAAAGCGAATGTTTGATTCGCAACTAAAACCATTAAGGTTGGTAAAATAGCTAAAGTAAGCGGAACTTTAATCTCTAAACGTGTGCCTTTACCAATTTCAGAGTCAATAGAAATAGTACCGTTTAGCTTGGTAATACTCGTTTTAACAACGTCCATACCAACACCACGACCAGAAATATCAGATATTTCAACTTTAGTAGAAAAGCCTGGTGCAAAGATAAGTGAATAAGCATCTTTATCAGTCATTCGTTCAGCCGCATCTTGATCTAAGATGCCTTTACCAATGGCAATTTGTTTTAACTTCTCTGCATCCATACCGGCACCATCATCTTGAATAACTAGCAAGATATGATCACCTTCCTGCGCAGCTGATAACAAAACTCGGCCTTGCGTTTCTTTGCCTGATTGCATTCTGATCTCTGGCATTTCAATACCATGGTCCACTGAGTTTCGCACCAAATGTACCAGTGGATCGGCTAAGGCTTCTACCAAGTTTTTATCTAAATCAGTCTCTTCTCCCACTAGATCCAAACGAATGTTTTTCCCAAGTTGGCGAGCTAAATCCCTGACTACACGTGGGAACTTACCAAATACCTTTTTAATGGGCTGCATCCGGGTTTTCATCACAGAACCTTGCAGATCACTAGTTACAATCGCTAAATTAGCCACTGCACGAGATATTTCTTCATTTTCAGAACTAGACTCTAAACTCACCAATCGATTACGAACCAATACCAGTTCCCCAACCATATTCATGATTTCATCGAGTGTACTTGTATCAACACGAACAGTTTGTTCAGCCTGAGGTTTAACCGGTGCTTTCGCAGCTACTTTTTTCTCTGTAGTAGGTTGAGGTTTAACGGCAGCAGGACTTGGGGGAGCCTTAACGGGTTCAGGTTTAGCGACAGCAGCTTTAGGTGCTTCCTTTGTTGCAGCCTGAATAACAGGCGCAGCGGTATTCATTTTGCCTGCACCATGTAACTCATCTAAAAGAGATTCGAATTCATCTTCTGTTATTTCATCAGAGGCAGCCTCTGGTTTTTCAACCTTAGGTTCGCCACCATGGGCTCCTTTACCGTGTAATTCATCTAATAAATTTTCAAACTCATCTTCACTAATTTCATCTCCAGCAGAATTTTCAGTAGCTTTAGCAGCTGTTGCCGAAGGCGCGCCATGTTTACCAGCACCATGAAGCTCATCTAATAATGATTCAAATTCATCTTCTGTTATTTCATCACTAGCCGTTTGAGCTGTTGCTGGTTTTACTGCTATAGGTGTAGGTGAATGTTGTCCAACACCATGTAAATCATCTAATAGGCTTTCAAACTCATCTTCTGTAATTTCATCACTAACTTCCTGTGCAGGGGAATCAGCACCGGGTTTAGCGTGTAATTCATCTAATAGAGCATCGAATTCAGCCTCACCAATGTCGTCAATACTATTTGTTGCTTGTATTTTTTCTGCAACAGGCTCAACAATCGGTTCAGGTGTTTGTTCTGCAACAGATTCAGCGGTTTCCGCTTCAGGTTTACTTAATCGGTGTAATGACTCTAAAATATCTGAAGGGGCTTTTTCAGCAGTTTCACCATTTTGTACTGCTGAAAACTGCTCATTGATAATATCTAGCGCAGCTAAAATGGTATCCATCAGATCAGAATTAACTAAGCGCGCACCTTGACGTAGACCATCAAATACATTTTCAGCACCATGGCATGTTTCAACCAACTCAGTTAATGATAGAAAACCTGCTCCCCCCTTAACGGTATGAAAGCCGCGGAAGATTGCATTTAATAACTCAACATCATTCGGATTATTTTCTAATTCAACAAGCTGTTCTGAGAGTAACTCTAGAATCTCTCCTGCTTCAACTAAAAAATCCTGCAGGATTTCATCATCTACTTCAAATGTCATTTCCTAGTTCCTTTAAAATCCTAAGCTTGAAAGCAAGTCATCTACGTCGTCTTGTCCGTTGACAACGTCAGTACGGGATTCAGCGTCAATAATTGGCCCTTCCGTTTTAATTGTATTCTTCGTTTCTTTAATTGAACTTTGTTTTTCAACAGAAGAATCTAATTCACTTTGTTTACTGCATACTTTTAAAATAACCACTAATTTCGATTCGATCTCTTGAACTAATTCAATCACGCGGTTAATAATTTGACCTGTTAAATCTTGAAATTCTTGAGCCATTAAAATCTCAGTTAATTTATCACGTAACTGATTTGCGCTCTGTTTCGAATAATTTAAAAAATCATCTACTGAATGACACATTGATTTAAACTCACCTAAGGCTAAATCTCGAGTCATTAAATTATTCCAACTTGGCATAACTTCATCCAAGCTATTAATTAACTTATCAGTTACAGGCAAACAATGATCGATTGCGTCCATTGTTGTGTTGGCAGCTTTATCCGTCATTTCAATCACGTAATTCAAGCGATTTTTTGCATCAGGTAGATCATGACCAGCTAAATCTAATAAGCGCGTGTCATTATTAAAACTCAATAATGCTTCGTGTAATTCACGGGTCAACTCACCGACTTGTCCGAATAGCACACTTTCACTAGTACTAAAATATTTAACACTTTCTACAATTTTATTAGCATCTTCAATTTGATCTGCTTCTAAATGTGCAACTAAGGCCTTAGCTTCTGAAAGTGATAGGTGTGGCATTACATCACCTGCCATACTTAACTCCTTAAATTAAGCTAAACGCTCAAAGATTTTGTCTAGTTTTTCTTTCAGTGTACCAGCCGTGAAAGGCTTGATAATATATCCATTTACACCGGCTTGCGCTGCTTCGATAATCTGCTCACGTTTTGCCTCAGCAGTCACCATTAGTACAGGGAGGTGTTTCAAATTAGGGTCTTTTCGGATCTCTTTTAACAGCTGGATCCCTTCCATAATAGGCATATTCCAATCCGTCACAACAAATTCAAAGTCACCATTTTTTAGCATTGGTAACGCTGTGTGACCATCATCTGCTTCAAACGTATTGGTGAAACCTAAGTCCCTTAATAAGTTTTTAATTATCCTTCTCATTGTTGAAAAATCATCAACAATTAAAACTTTCATTTCTTTATTCAAAATATTCCCCTAGAACAAAAATCTACCTATATCTATATATGTTATATATAGTTATAAATTGCAAAAAAATACATTCTTTTTTTAAATTATCTTCAACTCACTTCAAGATTGTGAGCCACTACCAAGAATTACCTCTTAATAGTTACATATTAGCAGAGTTAACTTTAGATTTCAGTTTATGCAACGCTTGGCTAAGAATTTGGCTGACGCGAGATTCACTCACTTCTAAAATTAATCCTATTTCTTTTAAATTTAATTCTTCATCATAGTACAGAGACAGTACTAGCGCTTCTCTTTGAGGGAGTGTTTCTATCATCTCTGCTAGTTGTTTTGTAAATTGGTTTTCAGCGACATCGTCGAAGGTGCTGTCTGATGTTTCACTCGTTTGCGCAAACATATCATTTGGATTAGGTAAATCTTCATAAGCTACTAATTTAGCGCAGTTTACGTCTTGTAACATTTTTTGGTATTCACTCAATGTTACTTGTAAATAATTAGCTATTTCTGTTTCAGTTGCGCTTTCGCCCGTTTGTTTTTCTACTGCATCAATTGCAGCTGAAATAGTACGACTATTTTTATGAACTGAACGAGGAACCCAATCACCTTTTCGCATCTCATCAAGCATTGCTCCTCGGATACGAATACCGGCAAAAGTTTCAAAACTTGCCCCTTTAGCAGCATCAAAATTTCTCGCAGCTTCTAATAACCCAATCATCCCAGACTGCACAAGATCATCGACGAGTACATTAGCAGGCAAACGGGCCATTAAATGGTATGCAATTTTTTGTACTAACTCTGAATGACGACCAATCAAATCAGATGTATCAGATTGATATCCCTGCGCTTTAATCACTTATAAACATTCCTGCTTTGGTTATTATCTATAACAGCTATCTATAAAAGCTCTTTAATACTTTCATCGTTGTCGTTTAATAATAATTTCTCAATGAAAAACTCTAAATGTCCACCCGGTTGGTGTGGAATAGGCCAATCACTAGCACGGTTTGCCAATGCTTTAAATGCCAAAGATGCAGGTGTTTTAGGAAAGGCATCTACCACGGTTTTTTGCTTTCTAACTGCTTGTCGAACATTGCCATCAAAGGGGATACAAGCAACTAATTCTAAAGAAGCATCTAAGAAGCGATCTGTGACTCGAGTAAGCTTAGTAAAAAGATCTTGCCCTTCTCGAAGACTGCGCACCATGTTGGCAACAATTTTGAAACGATACACGCCATTTTGCTTACTTAATATCTTAATTAAAGCATAGGCATCAGTAATAGAAGTCGGCTCATCACACACCACCATCAATACATCTTGGGCCGCTTGTGCAAAACTGACAACCATATTTGATATACCGGCAGCAGTATCAATTAATAGGATATCAATAGGTGTTTGTAATGAACTGAACGCTTGAATTAAACCTGCATGTTCAACATCAGTTAATTCAACCATTGATTGCGTACCCGAAGTAGCCGGAATGATCATCACTCCCTCAGGACCATGTACAATTACTTCATCTAAAGTACACTCACCAGATAACACATGGGATAGGTTTTTAATTACTCGAATACCTAATAATACATCGACATTTGCTAGGCCTAAATCGGCATCAAGTATCATTACTCGCTTACCCATTTTTGCAAGTGATACAGCCATATTAAGCGTCACATTAGTTTTACCTACGCCACCTTTACCACCAGTGACTGCAATAACTTTCACTTGGTGATTTGCCATTCGTCTTAATCCGCTTGCTTGATCTGCCATCATCTTACTTACTCATTATTTAAATTAATTAAACCAACATACTATGCACTATAACACCGAAATTAATCGTCTGTATTGCTATACCATTGATGTGACTCTTCTTGTTGCTGGTTTTCCATCATTGTTAACGTATCACTAATTAAACTTTCCACTTTCGCTATTTCAATATCTTCAGGGACACGTTGCCCAGTGGTAATATAACTAATCGGCAATGCATGTTTCATTGTGACACTTAATACTTCACCTAAACCTAGACTTTCGTCAATTTTAGTTAAGATACAGCCAGATAGCGGAATACGTTTGAAGTGCTGTAATGCTTCTTCAACTACTCGACGTTGAGCCGTTGATGGAACCACTAAATAACTCTTAATATTCACTCCGCTACTACTCATTAATGTCTCTAATTGCTCAGAAAGGCGAACGTCTCGTTGTCCCATCCCTGCAGTATCGATTAACACTAGACGCTTTTCTCTAAATTGATATAAAATTTGTGATAATTCATCGGCATCTTTAGCAACTCTTACTGCACAGCCCATGATTTTACCGTAGGTCGCTAATTGTTCATGTGCGCCAATACGGTATGTATCTGTGGTAATCAAAGCCACTTGTTCTGGCCCATATTTAATGGCGAATTGTGCTGCCAGCTTAGCGATAGTAGTCGTTTTACCAACTCCAGTTGGGCCTAATAAGGCGATAGCACCACCTTTCAATAAGATTTCATTTTGTCCAATAAAAATTTTATCTTGTAATAATGCTTGTATATATTGTTGAACTTCACTGGATGAAGCATCTTCAGGCACATAACTCGCTAAGTTATCGGCAATTTCATCAGAAAATCCAGCACTATTTAGCCATTTAATGATCATTGCTCGAACAGGCTCTTTTCGCTCCATTTCTTGCCACATTAAACCGGATACTTGGTGCTCTAATAATTTACGTAACGAGGCAACCTCTTCACTTATTTTTGCCATGCCTTTATTATCTTGAGCACGATTCGCAGAAGCAGTTTGTTTTATCGAAGAGTTACGTGACTCTTGGCGATGCCAATTCTGTTGCTCAGCTAAAGTCGGAGGCTGTGACGGCTCAGACCTTTTTGTTTGCCTCTCCAGCTCTTCATTAAAAGAGAAGGCGGGTGGTTCACTGCGTTTTTTAGCTGCAGGCTTTTTATTTTGTTGTGCATTGACCTTACCAAAAAAGGAGTTGAGGGATTTAGCAAAATCCTCACCGCTCTCTTTGCGATTGCTGCGAATACTGTTAGGTAATTTAATTTTAGGTGTGCTTTTTTCAGCCCCTTTTGAAGATAGTTGCACACTATCTTCTTTGAGTTGCGAAAAGCCGTCTGTTTTTTCTGGCTTGGGTTCAGCAGCCTGAGACTGGTAATCAACCGCTGCGACTATTTCAATACCACCGACTACTTTTTTATTAGACATGATCACCGCATCAGGACCTAATACTTCCTTTACTTCGACCATTGCGGTCCGCATGTCTTTTGCAAAAAATCGTTTAATTTTCATTGATTACAACCATTATTGCCCAACTGAGCTAATTATTTTAATTTGCTTATCATCTGGGATTTCCTGATAAGACAATATATGTAGGCTCGGAATTGTATTTTTAACAAATCGAGCTAATGTGCCACGTAATACACCGGATGTTAATAATACTGCCGGCTGCCCTACTAATTCTTGTTGTTGAGCCACTTCGATCAGTGAATTTTGAATGCGCTCTGCTAATCCAGGTTCAATACCCGCTCCATCAGCCCCACCTGCTTGTATGGACTTATGCAGTATTTGTTCCAACTCTGAAGACAGTGTAATCACAGGGATTTCAGGTTCACTGCCAATAATTTCTTGTACAATCATGCGTTTTAATGAAATTCGACAGGCAGCTGTCAAAACTTCGGCATCTTGGCTTCGTGGTCCATAATCCACTAGAGTTTGTACTATAGAACGAATATCTCGTATCGCTACATTCTCATTCAAAAGTCCTTGAAGTACTTTTACTACCGTACTTAATGAAAGTACCTCTGGAACCAGCCCTTCAACTAACTTAGGATGTTTCTTCGCTAGCATATCCAGTAAGTTTTGCGCTTCTTCATGGCCTAACAACTGTGCCGCATGATTACTGAGTATTTGACTTAAGTGTGTTGCTACAACCGTCGCTGTATCTACTACAGTATAGCCTAATGCCTGTGCTTGCTCTCTTTGTGAGTCATCTATCCAAACCGCCTCTAATCCAAAAGCAGGGTCTATCCCAGTAATACCATCAATAGGACCAAAAACTTGACCAGGATTAATCGCCATATCTTTGTCATGGTAGATATCAGCATGGCCACAACCGACTCCCATCAAGGAAATGCTGTAATGATTAGGAGACAGATCAAGGTTGTCGCGAATATGCACAGGTGGAATTAAGAATCCCATCTGCTGAGATAATTTTTTACGTACCCCTTTGATCCGATCTAATAACTGGCCACCTTGAGATTTATCCACTAATGGAATTAAACGATAACCAACCTCTAAACCGATAGTGTCAACACTGCGAACATCATCCCAACCTAACTCTTTAACTTCAGCAGCACCGGCATCTGCAGCAGCGCCACTTTGCTGTAAGGCTAATGCAGTTTCCTGTTTCGTTTTCAAACGTTTTAGTTGCCAATAAGCTCCACCAGCAGCAACAGCACCCAATGTTAAGAAAGCTAAGTGCGGCATACCTGGGACGATACCCATTACTAGAAGAATACCTGCGGTTATCATCAATGCTTTAGGATCATCAAACATCTGACCAAGCATACGGTTACCCATATCTGCCTCAGTGTTTTCACGTGTTACCGTGATTGCAGCAGCTATCGATAATAATAAAGAAGGAATTTGCGCCACTAAACCATCACCAATGGTTAATAGTGTGTATATCTCTGCGGCTTCAGAAAGAGGCAAGTCATATTGCACCATTCCAATAATAAAACCGCCGATAATATTGATAAATAAAATCATGATCCCGGCAATGGCATCACCTTTAACAAATTTACTCGCACCATCCATTGACCCATAAAAATCGGCTTCCATGGTGACTTCTTCACGACGTAAACGCGCTTGATCTTGATTAATCAACCCCGCATTCAAATCTGCATCAATGGCCATCTGTTTACCTGGCATTGCATCCAAAGTAAAACGAGCACTCACTTCTGAGATTCTTCCCGCCCCCTTGGTCACCACTACAAAGTTAATAATCATCAAAATGATAAAAACAATTAAACCAACAGCAAGGTTACCGCCAATTACCACTGAGCCAAAGGCTTCAATAACATTACCAGCTGCATTACCGCCTTCATGGCCTTCTAATAAAACAACACGTGTTGAAGCAACATTTAAGGCTAGGCGTAATAAAGTCGCAATTAATAGCACTGTTGGAAAAGCAGCAAAATCTAAAGGACGTTTAGTGTAGATAGAAACTAAAAGTACTATTAACGCCAAGGCGATATTAAAGGTAAACAAGATATCCAAAAGCAGCACAGGCATGGGTAGAATAACCATACCTAAAGTAGCAAGTACCAAAATAGGCGTACCTAACCCACCGAAAATAGCTGCTCGTTTAGACCAAAATGATGTGAAGATTGCGTTAATAGTGTCACCTAAAAATAAATATGTTAACTAATATTAAATATCTAATAGTGGTTACTCTAACCAACTAATTTAAATATTAAAAGCGGTGGATGCTCTGTATATGGGAGAAGCATCATTCGAATTTAAAAAATAATAGATGAATACACATTAAAGCGATTGCTGAAGTGTCAAATTATTTTCTGCACCTTAGTAATAAGCAAATATAATACCAATTAATTATAAAAGCCAAAAAACAACTTCACTAGAGGAGAGATAGGGACGAATTAATTAGGGTAGATGAAATCATCCGGTATAGGAATTTCTGTGGGTAGAGCTTTAGGTCTGCCAGACTTACCTTTTCTGAACTGCTCCAACTGGTAGATATAAGCTAAGATCTTAGCGATAGCGATAAATAATTCCTCAGGTACATCTTCACCAATTTCAGTAGTGTGGTAAACCGCACGGCATAATTGTGGTGATTGCATTACTGGGACTTCATACTCTCGCCCTACTTCGCGAATTTTTAATGCCATAAAATCAACACCTTTGGCAACTACATAAGGTGGACGATCTCCTTCTTTATCGTATTTAAGTGCCACTGAATAATGAGTTGGATTGGTAACAATCACATCTGCGTCAGGGATATCTCCCATCATAGTTCGTTGTGACATCTCATACTGTAGTTGACGAATCCGTTGTTTGACTTCGGGTTTACCCTCAGAGTTACGAAATTCATCTTTGACCTCTTGCTTGGTCATCTTCAGTTCATCATTGTGTTTATATATTTGGTATGGAACATCAACAGCGACGATCACCAATAGCGACAAACATAATAATAGAAACATCCAGCTAAGCATATCTAATGCTTCAAAAGCACTGCCAGGTAGTTGACTAATAGATAGGTGTAAGATGTGTTCAAAAGTAGCAGCTAAAATCGCCCAAGCAACGCACATTACCACAGCGACTTTTAAAATAGATTTGAGTAACTCAACCCAAGCTTGCATACCAAACATACGTTTAAAGCCAGCTTTAGGACTCATTCGGCTAAACTTCGGCATCATGGCTTTGGTACTAAATAACATGCCACCTAACAAAGAGCTGCCTAAAATAGAGATAATAAATAGCATTAATAAAATAAGAAAAACAGGCATACCCAAACCGCTGAAACCATCGACCAATACATGCCACATATGCTCAGGTGAATAGATATCAGCGCGCTCAAAAGTGAAAGCACGTTTCATCATTACGGACAATTCGTAAGCAAGTTTATCACCAAAGACAAACATAGATAGCGCAGCTGCAATTAATACCGATGCAGTCGCTAACTCTTTAGATCGAGCTACCTGCCCCTTTTCTTTGGACTTTCGTACTTTTTCGGGGGTGGCTTGTTCGGACTTATCTGTACCGTTTTCATTTTCAGCCATGACTTATCCTTTGCTACTCATAGATACACCATTAAGGTTTTGCACAAGGGTTATTAAGCATTTCACACATACTAGTTACCCCTTCAGTCCATTGATTTTCAAAATGCATAGGTACATTTAATAATGTAATCCACAATACAAATAATCCGAAGACCATGCTAATAGAAAACCCTAAACTGAATATATTCAACTGTGGTGCTGCTTTAGTCATGATACCAAAGGATAAATTAACCAATAGCATCGCTACCATGGAAGCAATAGAAAATGCTAAGGCAGCATGGAACATTGTAGAAAGCCAATCAGCGACATGGTAATAATCCAATGCTAATAAGCCACTTTCAGATACAGGCAAAGTACTAAAGCTTTTGATAATCATTTCAATCATCAATAAATGACCATCCACACCTAAAAATAATAGTGTTACCAGTAGCACATAAAATTGCCCGACGACGGGAGAACTTTCACCACTTAAAGGGTCAGCCATGGAAGCAAACCCTAAACTGGTTTGCATCGCTATAATTTGACCGGCAATGACAAAGGTTTGCATGACAAACACAGAAATCGTGCCTATTGCCACTCCAATTAAAACCTGCTGAATAACAACAATAAAACTGTTAAGTGAAAACAACTCAATATTGTCAGGTCCTGCAGGGATAGCAGGCAAGGCGATTAATGTAATAGTTAAGGCATAAAATAAGCGAATACGAGTAGGTAGTGTCTTAGAGCCAATAGCAACCATCACCATCATCATGGCGGCAATACGACTAAATGCCCATAGATAACTGGCAATCAAATCTAAAATAAGATCCGCTGAGAAGACCATTAGCCAACCACTTGTGGAATCTGATCAATCATAGACACAAAGAACTCCATTAACTTGCCAAATCCCCAATGAGCACCAAACGCAAGTGCTACTAAGGTCATAATAAGGCGAGGTAAAAAGCTTAATGTTTGCTCATTAATCGACGTTGCAGCTTGAAAGATAGCCACTACTAAACCTACTAATAAGCTGGGTATGATCACGGCAGAAACTAGGATCAATACCAACCATAATGCTTGTCTAAAAATGTTAACAAAAACTTCCGGTTCCATAAGTCTCCTTACAACCCGAAACTATTAGCTAAACTGCCCATGACTAAATTCCAGCCATCCACTAATACAAATAACATTAACTTAAACGGTAAAGAAATAATCATTGGCGATAACATCATCATCCCCATAGCCATAAGGATACTCGCCACTACTAGATCGATAATCAAAAAAGGAATAAACAACATAAAGCCGATTTGAAAAGCCGTTTTTAACTCACTGGTTACAAAAGCGGGAATTAATACGGTAATAGGCACTTCTTCAGGCGTATCAACTTGTACATCTGCAATTTCCATAAACATTTCAAGATCTTTTAAACGCGTTTGTGACAACATAAACGTCATCATCGGCTTTTTGCCCTCTTCCAATGCTTGCACAATAGTCATTTCTTCATTGAGATAAGGCTGTAGAGCAGTTTCATTAATGCGATCAAATACAGGAGCCATGATAAAGAATGTCAAAAACAGAGCGATACCATTAATCACCTGATTAGATGGTGAGCTTTGTAGGCCTAGCGCTTGGCGAAGAATCGACATGACCACTACAATACGAGTAAAGGAAGTCATTAAAATTAGCATTGCCGGTAAGAAGCTCAATGCCGTCATAAAAGCTAATACTTGCAACGTAACACTGTATTCCTGATCGCCTGTTGGACTAGTTGTTACGGTCACTGCAGATAAAGCAGTTGGGTCGGCTAACACTTGTGGCGCAAATATTATTAGACTTGAGGTTAATAGCCAGAGTAGTTTATTCATTATTTTTCTTTCCTACTTTGGATAAGACAGTTGCAAACGCATCTTTAAATGAGGGGTTTTCAGGAGTATCAATAACTTCTTGATCAACGGGCTCTAACTGGTCAAGTAAATTAACTGAATGCTCACTGACACCTAACAAGTATTGCTTACCACGCACTTCGATGATTTGTACACGGCTTTTATTAGTCAGAGCTTGCGTTGAAATCACTTTAATTGCACTGTGTTGACCACCATGACGGATCAAGTTGCTCTTTTTCATTAAAAATGCAAATAAAAAGATACAAGCAAGTACTAAAATCAAAGAACCAAGCATAGTACCAATAGCTAACTCCGGACGTTTACTTGTTTCCTCAAGCGCTATTGCAGGTAAACTTGATGCCACTGTTATAGCGCTAATCATCCATTTGAATAGCTTCATTTTAGTTTTTTAATACGTTCAGTTTGACTGATCACATCGGTTAGACGGATACCAAACTTATCATTTACAACAACCACTTCACCATGAGCAATCAAAGTACCATTAACTAATACATCTAGTGGTTCACCAGCAATACGCTCTAGCTCCACAACTGAACCTTGATTAAGTTGTAGCAAATTACGAATGTTAATTTTACTACGCCCTACTTCCATTGAAATAGTGACTGGGATATCAAGAATACTATCTAGACGTTCCAACTCCTCATCACTCATTGGTTTTTTGGTGTCTTTGAGCTCATCTAAATCAATGCTTTTAGCTTCAGCACTCTCAGACTCTTCTAATGCAGCAGCCCAATCATCAGCCATATCTTGTTCTGTACTCATTATTTAATTCCTATTATTACATCTGCAACAGTATTACTAAACTTCTCTTAAATCTTCTAACTGAATTTGTGTTTTTTGAATTTCAGGTCGATTAATCTTTTCTGTTATTTTTAAGGCATAATTATCATTTGCCTTACCTAATGTGGCACGAAAACTAGGCAAACCTTCAACTGACACTAACAAACTCTCAGGTAAGTCCACCGGAATAATATCTCCGGCTTTCAAATGCATCATTTCTCGTAATGACAACTCTTTTTCAACAACCGTAGCATCAATCCCAACATCTACATCCATGATTTCATCTTCAAGCGCTTGAGACCAACGTTGATCGGTATCTTCTTTATCGCTTTGAACACCTGCATCTAATAATTCACGAATTGGTTCCAACATAGAATAAGGCATAGCAATATGAAAATCACCGCCGCCGCCATCAAGCTCAATATGAAATGAATTAACTACAATTACTTCTGTTGGACTCACAATATTAGCCATTGCCGGATTCACTTCAGAATCAAGGTATTCAAATTCTGCATCCATTACTGGAGCCCAAGCATTATGGTAGTCTTCAAATACTATTTTTAATAACATCTGAATGATACGTCGTTCAGTTGGCGTAAACTCCCTGCCTTCAATTTTAGCGTGGTAACGCCCATCTCCACCAAAAAAGTTTTCTACCAAAATAAAAACTAAGCGGGCTTCCATGGTGATTAGCCCTGTTCCTTTCAACGGGCGAAAACGCACCATATTAAGACTGGTAGGAACGAATAATGTGTGAACATATTCACCGAATTTAAGCATTTGTACGCCGTTAATAGATACTTCAGCGGTATGACGTAACATATTAAATAAACTAATGCGCAAATGACGAGCGAAACGTTCATTAACCAACTCCAAGGTCGGCATCCGTCCACGTACAATTCTGTCCTGTGATGAAAAGTCAAAATGAGCATGGGTATCACCCGAGTCAGTTTCACTATTATCACCGCTGTCCTCATCGACATCATCAACACCATGTAATAGCGCGTCGATTTCATCTTGAGATAATAAATCCATGCTTAACCCTTATCTATTACTGTAAAACAAAACCGGTAAATAATACCGTATGGATTAATGCACGTTGCTCAACCAAATTAGTGGCTTTATTCAGCTCTTCAAGCGCAGTCATTCGTAATTCATTCTTCCCTTGTGGGCTGCGTAACTGATCTACAGAAGCTTCGCCAAATACCGTTACTAACGTGCTTTCTAATAAAGGAATATGTTTACGTACTAACGTAGTGTCCGCTTTATTATCAACAATTAACTGTACTTTAATTTGTGCAGTTCGATTCCGATTCCCTTCCGTAACATTAAATACAAGCGGTCTCGGCATCGGCACATAATTAGCTTCTAATTTTTGTACTTCTTCTACAGCAACGTCTTTTGCTATATCTTCGCTTTCTGAATCACCACTAAAAAATAGAAAGAAAACAGCAGCTCCTGCGATAATTAGGACTAATACAGCTGCTACTATAATAATGATTAATTTCTTTTTACCTGCAGGTGCTTCACCAGTTGCTTCATTTTCTTCGGCCATCAATACTCTCCTTAAAAAAACCAATGTTTATAGGATTTAAACCTAGGTAAATAATACACTGATTTTAATTGTCATTTTTCCGTTAATCCAAGAAGTTTAAAAATTATTATGCATAATAATCAATTCCTTGCTCATTAGAAGCGATTTTTGAAGGCATCCAAATGGCAGTACTATTATCTTCAACTATATCAGTATGACTAGCACTACGGCTATTCATCGCTTGCATCGATTGGCGCTGTTCAGACTGTTGTTGCTGTTGAGATTGTTGCTCAACATTTGCATCACCTAACTGAATACCTTGCTGTGCTAATTGTTCTCTTAACCGTGGCATATTTTGATCAATAATATCTTTACTTAAGCTAGCTTGAGTTTGAATATTTAATTGAACCTGATCCTGCTGAACTTGCACTTTAATAAACATAGACCCTAATTCCGCAGGGTCTAATCTAATTTGTACTTCTTGCTTACCTTCGGACAACATCATCATTACGCGCTCTCCCATCATATGAGCAGCTTGTTTAGATTGAATATCTAATGGTTCTTGCAAAAGGTTATTCGTCGCTTGCATATGCTGATTCATTGATACTAGCTTATCAGACTGAATAATACTGGTTTGAATAGGTTTAGCGCCATTCACATCCATAACTGTTTGGGTAAGAGCTTGTCCCTCTACTTTTAATGTGGGCAGCGTGCTGTCTTTACTATCTAAGGGCTCATTCTCTTGCACTGAATCTGGCAACACTAGATTAGATTGCTCTTTAGTAAGCTCTATTGTTTTATTGCTTAAAGTTGATAAACCTTCTTGTTTTCCTTCCTCTAATGCGGCTGCTTGCTCTTGCGATGCATTAAGCATAGAAGATTGAACACTTTCTTTTGCTCCTAATAGGCTCATTTTTTCGATACTATTAGTAGAGCTACTTTCACTGCGATTATTAACATTCGTATTAATTTGTTGTGCATCCTGAATACTAGATAATAATTGAGCCTGTTGCGATTTTATTGCATCTCCGTTGTTTAACGAAACTGTTGAATCAACACCTTCAGTTGAGTCCTCTTGAATACCAAAATTGTCTTTAGTAACTTGACCATTCAAATTATCAAATGTAAAAGCTTCACTTTTATTCACTTCTAAATCTTCAATATCATTTTTGTTTAATGTACTTGGTTGTTCAAATACATTTTCAAATGCCAAACCAGCGCCTTTTTCTATTTCTTCTGTTTCATCTGTTTCATCATCAAGGTTATTGCCGTCAATATCATCGATACCTTGAAAGTCGAGTTGCTCACTGTTCGATGACTGATCATTTTCAACATTGACTTTATGGCTGTTGACTGTCGATAATATTATTGGCGTCTGCTGAGGCGATGCAACCTCTACAGCTTGTTCAGGAACAAGAGTACTGGTTAATTGAAGAGAGCTTTTATCACCTAATTGATCAGTATTAATGGTACTTGAATTAAGTTGGGTTTGATCGGTCGCCTCATTAAAGGTAGCTAGGTCAGTTTCTTGTTCAGCAAGTTGTGCATCATTATTACTTTGAGGTGCTTGAGGCTGTACATTAGTTTTATTAAGCTCTTCTGATGAAGCAGATAAATTTTTTGTATTCTGAATGTCAAGTCTATCCTCATCACTTTCAGCTACACCTATTTGTAGTTTACCTTCCTGAACCTTCAACTCTGAGTTAGTTGAAACTGCTACTTCGGATATTTTATTACCTTCAACTTTATTAGTTAATAACTGAGGGAGCGCCTGTTTTTTGGTCTCAAGATCACTCTGATCTTTAGATGCTTTAAACTCATTCTCATCAACCGAATTTTCAAAGCTAGCAGCTGTATTAAGTATTTTATGTTCTTCAATATTATCATTTAACAGTTGAGAAAAAGCCTGTTGCTTTTGTTCAGAACCGCTTTGCTCGCCAGATAAAATAGACTGATTTACAATTTCACTCTCTTTATGTGCTTTCAAATCACTAGTTGTTGTACTAGGTAACATCAAAGGCTGAACCATAAAAATTCTCTCTATATTTAAATATTATCTACCGTTAAGTAGATGGTTATAATCATTAATTTAAATAATGATTAGTTATATTCTTGCTGTGATTGTTTATTTCTGAAAAACTGAAAAGTCGCAAATTCATCTAATAATTGTTGTTCTTTTTTGTCTTCTAACTTAATTTTTTCAAGTGCTTTTTTCTCTAATAATAGTCCCATTGCCTTATGAGCTACCTGGCTATCAGTCCACTTTCGCTTTGCTTCACGTACTGCATATTCAAATTTAACAAGAGAAGATTGTTGATTACTTAAACCTTGATCGATTTGAACGATGAATTGTTGGTATTTACTCAAAGTAGAAACCGTTAAACCTTGTGATCCCTTCTCGCTTAACTGAGCAATATATTGACGACGGTATTGATGTAGGTTTTGCAATTGATTACGTTGCTCAAAAAGTTCATTTTTAGCCTGTTGATAAACTTTTAATGCTTGATCAACTTGCTTCTCTCTTTGCTCATAA
This sequence comes from Psychromonas arctica, assembly GCF_036697365.1. Taxonomy (GTDB): domain Bacteria; phylum Pseudomonadota; class Gammaproteobacteria; order Enterobacterales; family Psychromonadaceae; genus Psychromonas; species Psychromonas arctica_A. Next base: position 85,637 of record NZ_JBAHZA010000006.1, on the reverse strand, counting down.
ACAAGCTGTAATGCATTCACTGCCATAATGTAATCCTTTAGCTATTTACAAACTCCTGCGTCAAAACGGCAAGTTGTGTCAAACAATCATTGTAACTAATGCTGTCTTTCATACCTTGTTGCAAGAAATGATCCAACCTAGGTTTAATTAATATTGCTTTGTCGATACGAGGGTCACTTCCACGCGCATAAGCTCCGATAGTGATCAGTTCTTTATTTTCTTCGTAGAGCGAATATGTTTGTTTTAGTACTCGTGCCAGGGTTTGATGCTCATCTGAAGTGACCATCGGCATTACTCGACTGATCGATTTAGCCACATCAATTGCAGGGAAATGCCCTGCATCGGCTAAGTTTCTGGATAATACAATGTGCCCATCTAAAATAGCACGAGATGCATCCGCAATAGGGTCTTGTAAGTCATCACCCTCAGTTAATACGGTAAAAAAAGCACTAATTGATCCCTGATTGTCATTACCGTTACCAGCACGCTCAACTAAGGCAGGTAACTTAGCAAAAACAGACGGCGGATAGCCCTTTGTCGCTGGAGGCTCGCCAATAGCCAATGCGATCTCACGTTGTGCTTGTGCAAAACGTGTTAAAGAATCCATCAGCAATAATACATTTAGACCTTGATCACGAAAATATTCTGCAATGGTTAAAGCCGTTTCACAGCCTTTTAAACGCATTAAAGGTGACGCATCAGCGGGAGCGGCAATAACCACCGCCCTAGATCGGCCTTCTTCACCTAATATTTCCTCAATAAACTCTTTGACTTCTCGACCACGTTCACCAATCAACCCAACGACTACCACGTCAGCATTTGTGCCGCGAGTCATCATACCTAATAACACACTCTTACCAACTCCAGAGCCTGCAAACAGCCCCATTCGCTGGCCTTGACCAACGGTTAATAGTGCATTGATAGCTTTAATGCCAGTATCTAGTGGAGACTTAATTGCTTTACGGGAGAGAGGATTAATACGAGTATTTTGGTAGCCACTCATGTTATTAGTTTTAACATCACCTTTACCATCAATAGGGTTCCCCATACCGTCAAGCACTCGGCCAAGTAACTCCATCCCAACAGGAATCCCTATCTCTTTTGTTTGGGGAATAACTTTTGCACCGGGCAACACTCCAGTTAACCTTTCACTTGGCATTAAAAATAAACGATCACCAGAGAAACCCACCACTTCAGCATCAATATAACCATCATTGGTTTCAACTTTACACATGCTACCAACTGCAGCACTACAACCTACAGCCTCTAAAGTTAACCCAACAACTCTTACTAGCTTTCCTGCTACCACGGGGTGAATAATGGACTCACCTACTTGGTACTGGTTAATACGCTGCGCTAAACTATTCATCAGCTTCCATTGTGGTTTTATTGTTTTGTTGCGGATCTTCAGCAAGATCTTCCGTAGCTTCTGGTTTAACTTCTACACTTGGCTCTTCACTATCGACATGGCTTTCATCTTTTTCATTTTCTTCAAAGGCTTCAGCAGCTTTATTTAGCATATCTTCCGTTTGCATTTCATAATCTATAGGGTGATCATTACTCAGCTCACCATCATTACTAACTTCAGGTGTGTTCTGATAATTTTCTTTTAAGAAGTGTTTTAAAACTTGGGTAATACGTGTTGAGAAAGCGTAATCAATACTCGATGTTTGAGTTTGTATTTGGCAATCTCCACGTAATAGGGTTGGTTCAGATCTAAGATCCCAACCACGTTTTTCACACTCTTTTTCAGAGAAGGCATCTTGTACAAAGCTTAAATCTTCAGGATTTAAGCTAATAATAATATGTTGTTCATTGACGGGGAGTGCTTCAATGCCTTGCTTCAAAGCTTGTAACACAACCTGAGGGTTAACCGTGACCTCACAACGTACCATCTGCTCTGCCAAACTAGTTGCTAAGGTAATTAATTGAAACTCGACGTGTTCATCTAGTTTTTCTAATGGTCTATGTAAACGTGAAACCAATTGCTGCCAGTGTAGAGTTTGTACATCTACTTTGACTTGCCCTTCTGTTAAACCTTCCTGTAGCCCTTGTGCAAGACCTTCTTCGTGACCTTCTCCCAAGCCTTGTAACTTGCCTTCTTCTAGACCTTTGTTGTATCCGGCTTCCTTACCTTCATTGAACCCATCCTCATAAGCCGATGCACGAATCGCTTCAATATCTTCTAAAGTTAAGGGTTTTGGGCCTTCCTCTTTTGTTTCATTTTCTTCAGCGGGAGTATCTTGATACCAACTTGCAGGACGACCGAAAAGATCTGTGTTATTTCCATCAATTGAAACATCTTGTTCGAAATCTGGAATTGACCATTTCTCAAATGTATTGTCGTCATCATTATTAGAAGCCATCTATCTACCCTATTATTCAGTATTCGCAGGAGCTATTGTCTTAAAAATTATAAGAACTCATCTCCACCGCCGCCACCCAGCATTAACTCACCAGCATCGGATAATCGTCGAGCAATATTAAGGATCTCTTTTTGTGCAGCTTCAACTTCACTAATTCTAATAGGCCCCATTGCTTCGATATCATCCGCAAGCATTTCTGCTGCACGTTTTGACATATTCGCCAACACTTTATTTTTAAGTTGTTCATCAGCACCTTTCAAGGCTAGCTGCAATTGATCTGGCGGAACATCTCGTAATAGCGTTTGAATACCACGGTCATCTACGTCGATAAGATTATCAAACACAAACATAAGATCTTGAATTTGTTGGCTCATATCTTCATCAGACTCACGCAAGGAATCCATTAACGGCCCCTCTATTGCTGTATCTAAGTAGTTCATAATATTGGCAGCCGCTTTAGCACCACCCATTTTCGCTGCTTGTGCACCCGCTTGACCAGCAAACTGTTTCTCCATAATCTCATTGAGTTCTTGTAGTGCAGCTGGTTGCACCTCTTCTAAGTCTGCAATACGCATCATTAAGTCTAGACGCACTTTTTCAGGAAATTGCGTTAAAATTTCAGCTGATTGTTCAGGGTCTAAATAAGATAAAACAATGGTTTGAATTTGCGGATGTTCATTTAAAATAATACTTGCAACCTGACGGGCATCCATCCACTTAAGAGAATCTAAGCCTTTAGAGCCGCTGCCTAAAATGATTTGATCGACTAAGTTTCCTGCTTTATCTTCACCAAGCGCTTCAATTAATGACGAACGAACAAAGTTTTCACTGTCTAAACCAATGTTACTGTACTTTTGAATGTCTTCGATAAAAGCACGGTGTACACTACTTACTTTTGCCTGAGAAGAATCTTCTAAAGCCGCCATTTTCATACCTAACTTTTGTACTTGTTTTGGCTCTAAATTCCTGAATATTTGAGCAGCATCTGCAGGTGTTAAACTCAACATTAATAACGCAGATTTTTCTACACCGGTTAACTCAGCAACATCGAAAGTAGCAACCTTGGTTGACTCTTTATTGTTTTCATTCTCACTCATCTTGTATTAACCACTCTTTAATTACTTGTGCTGATAAACCAGGCTCATTGGCCACTAAAGATCTTACCGCTGTTAATAGATCTTCATCTTTATGTAGGTCAGGTAATTTAAACTGACCATTACTCATTCCAAACTCAAGACTTTCATTATCATCATCCGACAACATCTGTAAGTTATCATTCTCTACTGAGCCAATAGCACCGCCTAATTCATATTCTTCTGCATTTTCAAGCGACTCAGGGTATAAGAGTTTTTTCATAATTGGGCGTACAATTAATAACAAAGTCAAAATAATGACAAATAAGCTACCACCAAATCTTACATAACCTTGGAAGCTTTCCGTTTCCCATAATGCTTTCTCTGGCTCTACAGGCAGCTCAGGACGGTTAAAACTAACTGATGCCAGTGCCAAAATATCGCCGCGTGCTACATTAATTCCTAATCCGCCAAGTAACAGTTGTTTAATATTTTCTACTTCTGCTGCACTTCGTGGCGTATAAACAACTTCACCGGCATCATTAGTTGACTTGGTATAATCTAATGCCACTGAAACCGCTAACCTATCTACCTTACCAACTTTATGTTTAGTATGAGTGATGGTAGTGTCAACTTCATAATTACGTGTCGATTCTGTACGAGAAGCGCCATTGTTCTCTGCTTTTGCATTTTCTGCTGCTTCCTCTAACTCTTCAGGAATTGCCCCATTAGCAGGTGGTTGGTTAGATAACGCCCCTGGAACAGAGCCAATAACTGCACCTAACGATGATTTATCTTCGATCAGCATCTCACTGCGAACTGCTTGATTAGAGGGGTTAAAGGTTTTTTTAGTTTCTTCGACAACAGTGAAGTCCATTACTAAATCAACTTCAGAGGTGTAATTTGCAATACCTAATACAGGTATAAGAATAGCATCAATTTTTGACTTATATTCATCCTCTCTTTCACGCTGCATAGCAAATTCTTTACTCGTTTGCGCTGAGCTACCCGTGCTACTACCAGAATGTAATAAACGGCCTCTTTGATCTGTTACTGTTACATTATTTGGTGAAAGCCCTTGCACTGCAGATGCAACTAGATCAACAATTGAATCGACTTCCTGCGCTGATAACGCATAAGAACGTGCGCTAGTAACAACAACCGTAGCACTAGCTTGTCTTTCTTTACGAGCAAACACACTCTCTTTTGGAATAGCTAATAAGACTTGCGCATTCGTAATATTTTTCATCTCTTTAATCGCAAGTGCCAATTGGCGTTCACGACTTAGTTTTAATCTTTCTTTTTCAACACGTTGACTTACACCAAACCCCATATCTTGTAATAAAATATCATCGCCATTATCCGCATCATCATTGGCTAAACCTGCTCGTGTCATCAGCAGCTTTACTTTTTGATATTGATCCGACATAACAGATACATTATTACCTTCAAGCTTATAAGGGATTTTCTGTTGATCTAAGAAGTCTAATGTGGAAATAAGCTCATCTGTCTGATAAGTCCCTAATGGACGATATTCAGCTTCCTTCCCCCATGACCAAATGATCACAACAATCGCTAACACGATTAACAAACCAATAATCATGCTAATTTGACGTAATACATCTACATTAGAGAAAAATGATGACACCGCGCTTTTTTGCGGAGTTGCCACTTCATTATCATTCCCTTCTAACAATAGATTTGCGTTGCTTGCTGAATCAGACACAGGACTTCCTTTTTAACGAATTTACTTTTAACAAAAGCTGATTAAACAGGCATGCTCATAACTTCTTTATAAGCTTCAACCATTTTATTACGCACTTGTACGGTTGCATCAAAAGCTAAACTTGATTTGTTAGCTGCAATCATCACATCAGATAAACTGACATTTTCATCGCCCATTTCAAAACCATTACGTAAATCAGAAGTGTTCTGCTGTAAACCATTCACATTTTCAATTGCTTGTTTTAGCATGGCAGAAAAATCAGCAGGAGCAGGATTGACTGAAGAAGTGTTTAATTCACGACTTAATCCCTTTGCTTCCACACTTTGTGTTTGTAACTCTTTAAACATTGATGCTGCGTTAATATTCATAATGATTAGCCTATTTTTGACACTGATACTTGTAAAAAGCAATTACTATGCCATTAACTAAAAATAGGTATTAATTTATATTGAAATAGAGTGAAGGTAAGTTGTAATGCGGGGAGAAATTAAAGACTAAGGGGTAGGTAAAGTTGAGAACAATGGCACTAAATTAATTTAATGCCATTAATTTTTAACTAGTTATTGAGCGTTTAGTTTCTCAATCTCTTTATCTAACGCGAGATCAGCACGTTCTGCTTTAAACTCTTGGTATAAAATATCTTTTTGTTGTGCATTAACTGTACGCTCAGATGCACTAATCAACTGATCAAAGATCGCTTGCGTTGATTGTTGGCCAATACCAACTAATACACATAAATTAGTTTTATCAGCAATATCTACAATATCTGTTTGAATTGGATTGGTGCCCACCAAAGTTTGCTGCGTAACTTGTTTAGATACACTTGAGAAAGTTGTACCTGATTCAACACCAGAAGATGCTTCAATTTTATCACGGTATGTTTTATCCATCGCACTAACACGTGTTTCAATACGTTGGGCTAAAGATGTACGCGCATTAGCAACAGCTTGCTGTTTATCAATAGACATATTGCCAGACCATAAAACACATTCAGAAACGGCAATTCCATCATCAATCTGAGGGTTTAAGATCCATCCAGGGATATCTCCTACAGCCGTTTCCTGCACCGGATCACTAGTAGAGCAAGCAGTTAATAAAACGAGAGTAGATAGGCTTAATAGAGACTTTATTTTTAACATTATCATTCCTTAATTAAAATAATAATACCAACCACTAATGAATGTCATCGGTATAACCTAATAACAGTCTAAGTTATTTATTAATTATTTACATAAAAAAATCCCCATTTTATTAACTAAAATGGGGATTTAAATTATTTTAGTAATTAAGTCGCACCATCAATGATGCAAGACTTATTAATTACTAGTTTTTAAATTCTGGGTAAGCTTCAACACCACAATCGTGCATATCCATACCAGCATCTTCTTGTTCTGCAGTAACACGAATACCCATAGTTACTTTGATGATTGACCAAACAACCCATGATGCGATGAATACAAATCCGAAGATAACTGCTGCACCGTAAAGCTGAGTCATCACAGATGCACCATCGTTAGACATTGGTACAATTAACAGACCAAATAAACCACATACACCGTGTACAGAGATAGCACCTACTGGATCATCAATTTTTAATTTATCAAGACCTACGATGCTGTAAACAACGATGACACCAGCAACTAGACCAATGAATGCAGATGCTAATGGAGATGGTGATAGTGGATCAGCAGTGATTGCAACTAAACCTGCTAATGCGCCGTTTAGAATCATTGTTAAATCTGCTTTACCCCACTTAAATTTACTTACTAATAAAGCTGCGATAGCACCTGTTGCTGCTGCTGCATTAGTGTTTAAGAAGATTTGACCTACTGCTGTTGCATTTTCTGCATCAGAAACAAGTAGTTGAGAACCACCGTTAAAGCCGAACCAACCCATCCATAAAATGAATGTACCTAATGTAGCAAGTGGCATGTTTGAACCTGGGATTGGATGAACACTTCCATCTTTACCGTATTTACCACGACGAGCACCTAGTAAGATAACCGCTGCTAATGCTGCAGCTGCACCAGCCATATGAACAATACCTGAACCAGCGAAGTCACTGAAACCAGCTTCGCTTAAGAAACCACCGCCCCATGTCCAGTAACCTTCCATAGGATAGATGAAACCAGTTAGGAATACTGAGAAGATTAAAAATGCCCATAGCTTCATACGCTCAGCTACTGCACCCGATACGATAGACATTGCTGTTGCAACGAATACCACTTGGAAGAAGAAATCAGATTCTAAAGAATGATCTGCACCTTCAGAAGGTGAACCAATAAGAGAACCAAAAGAAGGTAACCAACCACCAGCGCTGTTATCAACATACATGATGTTGTAACCAACTAATAAGAACATAGTACATGCAATTGCATACAGAACGATGTTTTTAGTTAAAATTTCAGTTGTATTTTTAGAGCGAACTAAACCTGCTTCTAACATGGCAAAACCCGCTGCCATCCACATAACTAGTACACCTGATATTAAAAAATAAAAGGTATCTAGTGCAAATCGTAGTTCTGTAACTGTTGTTTCCATAATAGTAATCCTTAACTTATATAAACTTGTGGTTTAAAGTGCTTCTTCGTCGAATTCGCCAGTACGAATACGAACGACTTGCTCTAATGGCTGAATGAAAATCTTACCATCACCTACTTTCCCTGTATTAGCTGCGCTAATAATAGCCTCAACTAAACGTTCGATATCTTCGTCTTTAACCGCAATCTCTAATTTCACTTTAGGTAAAAAATCAACTTGGTATTCTGCACCACGGTACAACTCTGTGTGGCCCTTTTGACGACCAAAACCTTTAACTTCAGAAACCGTGACACCTGCTATACCAATACCCATTACAGCTTCACGTACTTCATCTAATTTAAATGGTTTAATAATTGCGGTTAACATTTTCATCATATATTCCTTTAAAGTGTATTAAACGTTTGTTCATAGTCATCTATTAACAACTAACGTGCCAGAAAATATTAATTCATTAATAACAATAACTTAACAAACAAGCACTCCTAATTACATATCCCAAGCGCACCATAAAGGTGCAGTAATAAAGCGAACGACGCACCGATATGAACCAGATAAAATCTTTATCAAGAAAACAATTAATGAACTTTGTAAATGCTTGATTGTCATGTTTCTTCATGCCAATAAAAGCCGATTTTTAACCATCGCAAAGTCGCTTTTGTAAGCATTTAACCCTTTATCTCTCCGGTATCAATGACCATGAAATAAAAAATAATTAACCAACTAACCTGCTTAGCCCTTAGCAAATAAAGCTTCATCTGCTATAGTGCGTAACAATTTTTCGACTTAACAACCTTGAAGGTATGTAACATGAAAAAAATAAGCCTACTGCTTATCACTTTCTTACTTAGTATTAATGCGCTAGCCGCTCCAATGATTGTTCCTAAAGCTCCATCAATAGCAGCCAAAGGCTACCTATTAATAGACTTTGATTCTGGAAAAGTCCTTTCTGAAAACAATAGTGAAGAAACATTAGAGCCTGCTTCTTTAACTAAAATGATGACCAGCTATATCATCGGACAGGAGTTAAAGTCTGGTAACTTAAAGTTGTCAGATAAAGTAACTATTTCGAATAATGCTTGGTCTAAAAACTTCCCTGACTCTTCAAAAATGTTTATCGAAGTGGGTAAAGAAGTGACTGTTGAAGATTTGAACAGAGGCATCATCATTCAATCAGGTAATGATGCTTGTGTAGCAATGGCAGAGCATATTGCTGGTAGTGAATCAGCTTTTGCTGATTTAATGAACTCATGGGCCGCGCAGTTAGGCATGAATGATACACACTTTGTAAACAGCCACGGTTTACATGCTGATGGTCATCATACAACCGCTAAAGACATGGCGATATTAGCTAAAGCTATTATTACTGATGTACCAAATGAGTACAAAATCTACAGCGAGAAATCATTCAAATACAATGGCATCGTGCAGTACAACCGTAACGGTTTGTTATGGGATAAAAGCTTAAATGTAGATGGTATGAAAACAGGCCACACTAGCGCAGCAGGTTACAGCTTAGTCTCTTCAGCAACCAAAGACGGTATGCGTCTAATCAGTGTTGTAATGGGTACTCGCTCAGATGAAGCGCGTAAAGTTGAAAGCAAAAAATTATTGAACTGGGGTTTCCGTTTCTTTGAAACAATCACTCCTTATAAAGCGAATGATCAACTAGCTAATGAGCGCATTTGGATGGGTACACAAGCAAACATTCGTTTGGGTGTTCCTGTTGATACTCCATTAACGCTACCACGTAATCAATCTCAAAACTTAAAAGCGGATTTCGTTATCGATAACGAACTACGCGCACCAATTCAAAAAGGTGACAAAGTAGGCCAGGTTAATTACACATTAGCTGATGAAGCAGTGGCAAGTTACGATTTAATCGCCTTAGAAACTGTTGAAGAAGGTGGTATTTTCAGCCGTATTATTGATTACATAAAATTATTGTTTATTGGTTGGTTTGGTTAAAATAGTCCCCATATATACCGTTCATACTCAGGTATAACAATAACCAAATAATTAAAAGTGAGGCATGTCCTCACTTTCCAATATCTAACTTGCTCAGGAACCAATCATGGCATTGAATACTAAATTTGATGAATTACTTGAATTTCCATGTAACTTTTCATTCAAAGTAATGGGCCTTGCTGACCCACAACTTATTCCAGATGTATTATCTGTTGTTCAAAAAATTGCACCGGGTGATTATGCACCAACAGTTAAACCAAGTTCTAAAGGCACTTATCATTCATTGTCGATTCCTGTCATCGTGAATAGTAAAGAGCAAATTGAAGAAATTTATACTGCTTTGAATAAACTCGATCTTGTACGTTACATTTTATAAGCCATTAACATGACTGCAATTCAAGACAAACTAATCATTCGCTATTTAGGTATCAAACCTTACCAAGAAACTTGGCAAGCAATGAGTGATTTTACTGAGCAACGCAATCAAGATACGACCGATGAAATTTGGTTAGTAGAGCATACACCGGTATTCACACAAGGGCTTGCAGGTAAAGCGGAGCATTTGTTAAGAACTTCAGATATACCTGTTGTTAAAAGTGACCGTGGTGGACAAATAACTCACCATGCGCCTGGGCAATTAATCGCCTACTTGCTAATTAACATTCGTCGTAAAGACTTCAACGTACGAAGCTTAGTGAGCATCATAGAGCAAGCTATTATCGACTTATTAGCTGACTACAATGTAACTGCTATTGCCAAGCCTGATGCGCCAGGTGTTTATGTTGACGGTAAAAAAATTGCTTCATTAGGATTGAAGATCCGCAAAGGTTGCTCATTTCATGGTTTAGCCTTGAATGTGGATATGGATCTCAAGCCTTTTTTACAAATTAACCCGTGTGGTTATGCAGGGTTAGAGATGACTCAATGTCGTGACTTAGGTATTGACGCCTCTGTTGCTGAGTTATCACCGCTATTGATTGAGAAATTGAATCAAAATTTACACTATACACAGATAGAGAGTTTTATTAATGAACACTAAGCCAAGCCAATTAACTGCGGGCAACAAACTGCGCGATGCAGATAAAATGTCTCACATCCCTATTAAAGTTATTCCTTCAGATAAAAACACGGTACTTAAAAAACCATCGTGGATGAAGATTAAATTAGCAGCGGATAATACACGTGTTAGTGAAATCAAAGCGGCATTACGTAAAAACAAATTACACTCTGTTTGTGAGGAAGCTTCTTGTCCTAACTTAAACGAATGTTTTAACCACGGTACTGCAACCTTTATGATCCTAGGTGATATCTGTACTCGTCGTTGTCCATTCTGTGATGTTGGCCATGGCAAACCTTTAGCTGTCGATAAAGATGAACCAAAGAAACTAGCAGAAACGATCAAAGACATGAAGTTAAAATACGTAGTAATTACTTCAGTTGACCGTGATGATTTGCGTGATGGTGGCGCACAACACTTTGCCGATTGTATCCGAGAAATACGCTTATTAAATCCAACTATTAAGATTGAAATCTTAGTACCTGACTTTAAAGGACGTATGGATAAAGCATTAGCGTGTTTTGAAAAAGATGTACCAGATGTATTTAACCATAACCTCGAAACAGCACCACATTTATACAAGCAAGTTCGTCCAGGTGCTGATTATAAATGGTCATTACAACTGCTAAAAAAATTCAAAGAGCAACACCCTACTGTACCTACTAAATCAGGTGTAATGATGGGCTTAGGTGAAAGTAACGAGCAAATCGAAACCGTTATTAGAGACCTTGCAGATCACGGTGTAACAATGCTTACACTCGGACAATACCTACAACCTAGTTTACAACATCTTGCAGTAGAACGTTATGTTCCACCAGAAGAGTTTGATGCATTAGGTGAAATGGCTAAGTCAGTAGGTTTTGAACATGCGGCTTGTGGTCCATTAGTTCGCTCTTCGTACCATGCTGATTTACAAGCATCGGGTAAAGAAGTTAAATAAACTTACTTTGAAACTTCTTAATAAAAAGCCAGCTATTAGCTGGCTTTTTTGTGGGTATATTATAAAAGCCCTAAGACTCATCATACTCATTTATTGGGATTGGTATAACCAAGTTAATCCTCGAAAAGCGTAAAGCACGCCTTGAATTCAGTCACTTCCCCTGTACAAAATGTAATTGGCATTAAAAGTTACTTTTATCTTGTTGTTCAGCCTGTTGTTGATTTTGTAACTTATCATTATCTAGTACTTGTTTTAGATCTGCTAAGTGTTGGCGCACTGCAGCTCCATAATGTTTATCATCTCCCCAAACATCAGCTAATTCTTCTAATGCACTTTCGTCATATTGCTTGAACAAGTCACCAGCTTTCTCTGCAAATTCAGAAGATTCACCTAATAATTTTAATGCATCAACACCTAGATTAACCGCTGAATCAAAACTTTCCCGCCTAAAGGTATGCACGCCTTTTTGAAGAATACGATAAGCATGTGTTCTATCGATAGCACGCACAACTATTTTTAAGTTAGGGAAATATTTTTGTGCGATATCAATTATCTGTAAAGACTTTTCAGCTTCATCTACCGCAACCACTAATAGCTTAGCTTCATCTGCTCCAGCTGACTTTAACAGGTCTCCACGCGCTGCATCACCATAAAACACCTTGATTCCAAAACGACGCACTAAATCAATCTGTGCTGGGCTGTGGTCTAAAATAGATAGGTGATAACCTTGGGCAGTTAATAAACGCCCTACTACTTGTCCAAAACGTCCATAACCGACAATAATCACATGATCAGTTGATTCTAATTGTTCAGGATCATCGTACGAACTCGTATACTTATCTTTTAGTAGTACATGTTCGTATATCATCAATAAAACCGGCGCAAACAACATAGAAATAGCGACGACTAAAGTTGTTATTTTAGATTCTTCAGGAGTAAGTATATTCAATGTACCGGTCAATGAAATGAGTACAAATGCAAACTCACCTCCCTGTGCCAAAGCTAATGTGAATAAGATCTTTTGTTTGGACTTGAGTTTAAACAGCAATGCAATCCCATATAAAACAATACCTTTAAGTACAATTAAACCAATAACTAACCCCATAATTAGTACAAACTGTTCAGATAACAGTTGGAAATCAATGGATGCGCCTACAGCAATAAAGAATAAGCCTAATAAGAGCCCCTTAAAAGGCTCTATGTCTGTTTCTAACTCATGTCTGAACTCACTTTCAGCTAAGACAACGCCAGCTAAGAAAGTCCCTAATGCAGGAGACAAGCCGATCTTTTGCATGATTAAGGCAATAGAGACCACTAAAAAGAGTGTAAAAACAGTGAAGATTTCCCTTAAACGTGTCTCAGCAATATAGCGAAACAAAGGAGTAGAAACGTACTTACCAACAAAGTAGATACCGCTAATAACTAATAAAGAGACTCCTACCTGTCCCCATGCAGGAAAATCTTCAATTAAACTACCATTAGTCTCAATATCAGAACTTACATCACTAAAAGCTAATAATGGCAGTAATGCTAAAATAGGAATTACGGCTATGTCCTGGAAAAGTAAAATTGAGAAAGTGTTTTGTCCAGCTGGTTGCTTAATCCAGCCTTTTTCTGTCAACGTTTGTAAGACAATCGCTGTTGATGATAAAGCGAGCATTAGCCCTAACGCCAATGCAGTTTGCCAGCGCATATCAAATAATAAGTAACAAGCCCCCCAAATTAATAAGGTACTTAAGCCAACTTGCAAACCACCTTGCAACACGATTGAATGACGTAATTTCCACAAACGGCTAGGCTGAAGCTCTAAGCCAATTAAAAAAAGCATCATAACCACCCCAAACTCTGCAAAATGCAAAACTTCAGATTGGTCTCCCACTAAACCAAGTGCAAACGGCCCTATTAGAATTCCAGCTAATAAATAACCTAAAACAGAGCCTAACCCAAGGCGTTTAGCAATAGGAACAGCGGCAAGTGCTGCAGCAAGATAAATGACAACAATTTCTAACATTAGGGTCCTTAAGTAATAATAAAATAAAAGATTGAGATAAAAAGATACCGATTACATTGACTATGTCATCTAAATTTTACGCAGTAAAAACAGTTTAATTTAATACGTAAATTAACGTAAATGGCTGTTCTCTTTACTAAATTTACAACGAAGAAGTAAACAATTTTAACAAGTAAAATAGATAAGCTATTTATTATGATTGATATGATTACTCGTTTAATCGATAAGACTTTATAAATATCCCTTATTTTCAATATTGCTGCAATCTTAAATTTTCTATCAAATACACAAAAGCCTCTATTGAAGAGGCTTTAAGTGACATGCATAAACTAATAATGGTTAATTATTCAAACCCATAAAAACCTGGGAATATCACGATTGAAGCTAATACTAATAACTGCAATCCAATGAAAGGAATAACTCCTTTATAGATATCCATTGTTTTTACCTGTGGAGGAGCGACACCTTTTAAGTAAAAGAGGCTGAAACCAAAGGGGGGTGTTAAAAAGGAAGTTTGTAAATTCATCGCAATTAATATCGCAAACCAAGTTAAATCAATTCCCATCATTTCCGCAATAGGGTATAACATTGGCACCACAATAAACGATATTTCAACAAAGTCGATGAAGAATCCTAATACCAAAATAACCAGCATAGAGATAATCAAGAAGCCCCATTTTTCACCCGGTAAACTAAACATGATCTCTTCAATAATCTCTTCACCACCAGTGTAAGAGAACACCATAGAAAATGCCGTTGCACCAATAAAGATTGCAAATACCATTGAAGTCACTTTGAGAGTTTCAATAGAAGATTCCCAAATAACTTTCCACGAACATTGTCTATAGATTATGGCTAAGATAATAGCGCCTACCCCACCAATAGCTGAAGACTCTGTCGGCGTTGCAATTCCATAAAAAATAGATCCCAACACAGCAAAAATAAGTGTTAATGGCGGCGCTATTGCTTTAAAAGCTATCCAATAAGGAGTTATTCCACTTGTACCATCTAAAGCCGATTCAGGTAAAGCTGGCGCAGACTCAGGTTTAAAGTAAGCGTAAACTAAAACATATAAAATAAACGCACCAACTAATATTGCACCAGGGAAGACAGCTGCTCTAAACAGGTCCCCAACCGGCACTCCCATCACATCCCCAAGTATAATAAGAATAATAGAAGGAGGAATAATTTGTCCTAATGTTCCTGAAGCACAAATAACACCAGTAGCTAATTTCTTATCGTAGTTATACTTCAACATAACAGGTAAAGAGATAACTCCCATCGCCACAACAGAAGCACCAACTACGCCTGTCGAAGCAGCTAACAGACATCCAACTAAGATAGTTGAAACTGCAACTCCACCTCGCACACGTCCAAACAATTGCCCCATAGCTTCTAACAACTGCTCTGCTAATTTAGTTTTTTGTAGAATATTCCCCATAAAGATAAACATCGGAACAGCCATCATGATTGAGTTTTCCATGATGCTCATGATGCGATAAGGCATAAAAGCAAATAACTCTACGCCCTCTGCAAAAATACCAAAGATTAAGGCAACGCCAGCAAACACAAAGGCCACAGGAAAACCTGTTAATAGCAGCAATAACGCCACCCCAAACATAATAATACCAATCATAAAATTCCCTTTAAATGTTGTGATTGACTATGCTGCGCAAGCTTTTTATAAGCACACCAAAACCACTTAATGCTAACGCTAATGCAGAGAAAGGAATCATTGATTTAATGATCCAACGATGAGATAAACCACCAGGATCACCACTGGTTTCTTGCAAGTTATAAGATTCTAAAGCGAAGCTGTAGCCATACCATATAACCAATGCACAAAATGGAAGTAAGAAAAATAAACAACCAAGAAAATTAATCCATGCTTTTCCTTTGCTGCTTAAACTTTCATAAATAATATCAACTCGTACATGCCCTTCTTCCTTGAGGGTATAGGCAATGCCCAATAAAAACATCGACGCAAATAAATGCCATTCTAACTCTTGTAGTCCGATTGAACTGGATTTAAAAAAATAACGTGCAACCACATCGTAAAAAACATTAATCAATAATAAAATCATTAATGTGGCTGCAATCTTTCCAACAATATCAGAGAAACGATCAAATACATTTTGCAGGCTTTCCATCTAATAATATTCCTTGTAGATAAAGAGTGGATAAGCAAAAAACTAAAAGCGACACAATCAATAGTGCCACTTTTAATAATCAAACAACTATTCTTTAGTGCTTTGAATATAACCAAACTCTGAAATATCCGTCCATACTCGTACTAGTTTTAAATAGTCTTGTTGAGATTTGATGATTTTAGCGGCCATTTCATCACTTGCAGCTTTTTCAGAAAGAATTTCATCGTTAGCTTTCTTCATTGCAGTTAAAACTTCAGCGGGGAAGGTTTTCACCTTGATATCAGGGAATTCAGATGTCATTTCAGCCCAGTTTTCAGCACTTGAAGCGTACGATTGTACATACATATCGTAAGACGCTTTATGCATAGCAACTTTTAAAATTGCTTGTAGATCAGCAGGTAATGAATCTAGTTTCTTTTTGTTAATAATAAACATTAACTCTGTAGCAGGTTCATGCCAGCCCATGTAATAGAAAGGCGCTATTTTATGAAACCCCATACGAAGATCTAATGAAGGACCAACCCACTCCAATGCATCAATAGTATTACGTTCTAGAGCAGTGTATAACTCACCTGGTGGGATATTTACTGGCGTTGCGCCTAATTTTGCTAGTACTTCACCAGCAAAACCTGGGATACGCATTTTTAGATTTTTTAAGTCATCGAGGTTATTGATCTCTTTTCGGAACCAACCACCCATTTGTACACCAGTATTCCCTCCTGGAAAGGCAACTAAGTTATGAGGGGCATACACTTCATCCATCAGCTCCTGACCACCTCCATATTGGAACCAAGCGTATTGCTCCATAGCTGTCATTCCAAAAGGCATAGTAGTAAAATATAGAGTGTTTGGCACTTTGCCTTTATAGTAATAACTTGCAGAATGCCCCATATCATACTGGCCACTTTTCACCATATCAAAGACACCGAAGGCAGACTTATGCTTATTTGCCGAATCAACACGAATTTTCAAACGGCCATTTGACATCTCTTCAGCCATCTTGACCATATTTTTAACTGAATCACCAAAAACGGGAAAATTAGGCCCCCATGATTCAGCAAGTTTCAAACGATAAACTTTATCTGCTGCAAACACATTTACACTTGTGACCATCACAACTGCAGCGACTAAGGTTTTTTTATATAAAGACTTCAGCATGTTAAACTCCATGTAAAATTAGATTAAACGTCTTGTTTTAAAACAATAAGGTGAAATTCAAAATACACATATTTCACCTATCCATCTCACTCTAAGTGTTATGAACTTGTTAACAGACTGACATGACTCTGAAAGATATGGATCTGTTTAATCACCAATTTGATGCATATATCACAGGGGGCTTGTTTTTTTTCAGAAAAAGCAGTGCTTG
Source organism: Psychromonas arctica (assembly GCF_036697365.1). GTDB lineage: Bacteria > Pseudomonadota > Gammaproteobacteria > Enterobacterales > Psychromonadaceae > Psychromonas > Psychromonas arctica_A. Next base: position 68,439 of record NZ_JBAHZA010000006.1, on the reverse strand, counting down.
CGCAATAAAAAGACAATTTATAAATGCATTCTTTAATCTAAGGTCCTGTTATTTACTTATTTTTTATCGAAATAGACATCTCGTTATAGTTTTGTAAAAGAATAGCCATTAAGGCAATAACATTTTGATTAACTTAATGGCAGACGATTAAATTGATATAGCAGCTTTAGAAGGTAGAAAAATAATGAGTATTCATGGCAGCACTATATATCAGCAAATAAATGCAAGTCCTTTACAAGTAATTACGCATCAATTGTTGACAGAAAAAGGGATCCATTTATCGGTAAAGCGTGACGATTTATTACATCCAGAAATAGCCGGAAATAAATGGCGTAAGTTAAAATACAATTTATTAGATGCTGAAGCTCAACAAAAAAAACATATACTCAGCTTTGGCGGTGCTTTCTCTAACCATATCCATGCATTAGCTGCTGCCTGTCATCATTTTAAATTTAAATCGACAGGTATCATTAGAGGTGAAGCTCATTATGCTAATAACCCAACTTTATCTCAGGCCCAGCAATGGGGAATGACATTGCAATTTGTCGACCGAAAAACATATCGTTTAAAAGACCAAACAGAATATTTATCAACATTAAAGGAACAATATCCAGAAGCTTATCTGATCCCTGAAGGTGGCAGTAATGCCTTAGCGATTCCAGGTGTAGAAGAAATTATGATTGAATTGGTCGAACAACATTCAAAGACGATTGATCATGTATTTACGGCAACGGGAAGTGCCGGCACATTAGCCGGTTTAATTAATGGTGCATTTAAGTACAGCCCAACAACGCAAGTGCATGGTATTGCAGTCCTAAAAGACGCTTTATATCTGAAACATAATATCAAACAATGGGTTGGTGAAGAGCATGAAGTTAGTTGGCACTTACATACTCAGCACCATCAAGGAGGGTATGGAAAGGTAACTAAACTATTGACTGATTTTTGTCACCAATTTACTAATGACACTAGAATTCCTGTAGAGCCTATATATACGGGAAAAATGTTTTATGCTTTATGGCAGTTAATCGAACAAGATTACTTTCCTAGAGGAAGCAATATAGTAGCCTTGCATACTGGAGGCTTACAAGGCTTAGCAGGATTGAGGTTACTTGATAAATTTTAATTTATTAACAGCGTATTTAAATATAGCATTAACGAATATCTATAACTCGCATTCGTTTAGGCGAAGTAAATAAGTTTCCTTGCCCTGCATAGACCCCCAAGCGAAGTAAGCACTTCCACTCCTGTTGGTTTTCAACTCCAACTGCAATCACTTTTGCATCACTATTTAAACAGCTAGCCAGCAAACTTTGCACTGCTACTTGATTAGTACTTCTAAGATGAATATCTCTTACTAAACTGCTGTGTAATTTTAAGTAATCGATATTAAAATCTAAAATATATTGAGTATTAATAACGTATTTACCCACATTATCAATCGCTACCTGACAACCTATTTTTTGTAATGGAACAATCGCTGTACGTAAAGGATAATAATGTTTATCAATCAAATGTTCCGAAATCTCAATCACTAGATTATTACGCAGTTTTTTAGGCTTCTGCATAAGTTCGAATAAGAACCACTTATAGTTTTCTTTATTCATCAATAAATGAGAACACACATTCACAGAAATTGGTGTAGATGCCTCTCCTCTTTGCACTAACAGCGCCAGGACCTTTTCTAACATTTGTCTGTCTATCTGCGCCTGTAGTCCACACTTCTCTGCCATTGGCATAAAAGTACCTGCAGAAATAACTTCTTGGTCATCACCTAGAATACGTGGCCATAACTCAGAGTAAACAATCCCGACAGCATCTCGCTCCATCACATGTTGCTGATATAACAACAGCGATTTTTTCTCTAACACATCTGATAATAAAGTGCGCCAACGAACAGTGCCTTTAGCAATAACAGTATGTTTTAGGTTTTCTTCAGAGATATGCCATCCACTCATTTTCTGATGTTCAGCAACTAATACAGCACGGTTAACATCATCGATAATAAGCTCAGTTTTACTACCATAGGGAAAGTTAACGACTCCAACGTGGAAAAAGTTTTCGATCATATCAGGGTCGGGTAATTGTAATTGGAACAGAGATCGAGTGAGTTGTTTTGCGACCACTTTAGTTTCATCGTAATCCATCTGCGGTAATAAGATAACAAATTCAGATTTATTCGCTCTACCGTAAAAGCTATCATCAAAACGGCGGCAAAAATGATTCAACAGGTCGACCATTTGTGCGATTATTTTTTCACTTTCAGCACTACCAAAACGATATTTAAGGGTACTTAATTCAGTTAAACTAACTAATATCAAACTACTTGAAGCAAAGCTTTCGTCCATTACCACGGTATCGAGTCGATTATCAAATGCCAGGCGGTTTCCAATTCCCGTTGCTTCATCTAAAAAAGCCTTTCCACGAATATGAATATCAAATACGCTTCGTTCTTTACGGCTATTTTCTAACCGTTCAGATAACACATCTAACGCTTTGCTGGCAGCTTTAGGCCACTCACCTTTTTGCGCAAAACGAGCCGTTGGGTTATTTTGCAATAAATAACGTGCGCGTCGCTCTAATAGCTCAGCACCATAGAAGGATCGTTTAATCCAACGTAATGCAAAATATAATAAACTCAAAGACAAAAATATGGCGGTACCAATACCAACTAAAGGCCAAAAAGTAAATTTCAACTCTGAGAATGGCTGACGGGTATGTAAAATAAGATGTACGTTGGGGTATTTTTCTAACGTGTAAGAATAACTAAGTAGTAAGCGCATTGGATAATATTCGCGACTTTCAAAGTAATTCTGATAAACAGTAACGTCATCACGTTTAACTTCTAAACGGACAATACCAGATGCATCGAGTAGATCGGGCAACCAGTGATCGAACTGGGTCACTGTGGTTTGCTTGTCTAATTGCTTTTCAATCACCTCGATAATGCTATCGATTCTTTGCTGATGATACTTTAATGAAAGTGAACGTAAACTAAACAAGCCTCCTACTAAGACCAAGCTAATACACGTCAACACAATAGCACTAGTAATAAACGTAAACTTATTAGTGAACTTCATAACATCCTTGTGACAAACTATTTTAAAGGTAAAGGTGAGTAATAGTTAAAATAACAATATAATACTGAGCCAACTATCCACTTCCATTGGTATAATGGCATTTTCATCATCATTTAGGCTTCTAATAATAAGCTGTAATAGGAAATTTTCATGGCACTTCACTCAACTTTTTCAAATCCAAGCCAAGTTTTACAGCGTAACGAATCTTTATTTGCCGGTAAATCAATATTAGTCGCAGGCAATATCGATGATCATTATCCTATCCACCTACAAACAATAGCATCATCAAGCACATTTTGTTTTAATGATTACCGTTATTACGAACAATTAAAAGATCAACTAAGCAATTCAGATGTTCACTTTACTGCCAATTACCAAGGTAATGAAGCTCAGCAAAAATTTGACTTACTATTAATCTATATCCCTAAAGCAAAAACAGAAATTGAATACTTATTGGCGAACTTGACGCCGCATTTAAAACATAATGCTGGGATTGTTCTTGTTGGCGAAAAAAAATGTGGTATCAAGAGTGTCGCCAACCTATTAAAACCCTATTCAGAATATAGTAATCCTATTGATTCTGCACGACATTGTAGCATTATTTATGCAGAATTAAGTAAGCCTGTCGCCGTATTTAATCAACAAAAATGGATCAAAGATTACCAACTCAATATTAATGATGTGACCTTAACCATACGCTCTTTGCCAGGGGTATTTAGTTTTGGTGAGTTAGATAAAGGCAGTGAATTACTACTCAATAATTTACCAGATGGATTACACGGTGAAGGTTTAGACTTTGGATGTGGTGCTGGCGTCTTATCTTGTTACCTCCTAAAAAAGCATACTCAATTAGCATTAGATTTAATTGATGTAAACGTTTATGCTTTAGAGAGTGCAAAGTTAACATTAGCTGAAAATAATTTACAAGCTAATGTTTTTGCATCAGATGTCTTTTCAAAAGTGAATAAAGAATACGATTTACTACTTTCCAACCCGCCTTTCCATTCAGGTCAAAAGACTAACTATGATGCGGCAGAAGGGTTTATCAATGAATCAGCTAAGTTTTTAAAGAGAAAAGGTAAGCTGACTATAGTAGCGAATAAATTTTTGCGATATGAACCACTTTTAATGCAGGTTTATAAGACATTTAGCGAAGATGCTCAAAATAATAAATTTAAAGTATTGAGTTGCCTCAAATAATTATCATGTAACTCTGTTACCTTAGTGTTATGTTGTTAGTATCAAAAATTGAATAGATTAAGAAATAGGCGCTATGCCATTCCAGTATTAATTATATTAACGGTATGCTCTTAATGGTTAGAAATATGTTATTTAGCGGTGGCATAAATTAATGTAAACAGTGCTTTATTAGTAACGCTAAGTTTGAGAGCAGACAGCTGCTCTACCATTAAAGAGAACGCTATTAATAAGTTTGATAATAGGCATAACTTTTTAAAAATTTAGATACATGGAGGTTCTATGGCTGATATTTTAGCTATGATACTTGCTGGGGGTGAAGGCTCTCGGCTTTTTCCATTAACTCAAAACCGAAGTAAACCAGCAGTTCCTTTTGGCGGCAATTATAGGTTAGTTGATTTTGCATTAAATAACTTCGTTAATGCAGACTTAATGAAAATCTACGTACTTACCCAATTTAAATCTCAATCTCTCAACATCCACCTCCGCCGAGCATGGCGTTTATCAGGTATATCAGATCGTTTTATTGAAGCTATCCCAGCTCAGCAACGCGTTAATAAAAACTGGTATTCAGGTACCGCTGATGCCATTTACCAAAACTATCGATTCATTGAAAAAAGCAAAGCTGACAACGTATGTATTTTTGGCAGTGATCATATTTATAAAATGGATGTGCAACAGATGGTCGACTACCACAAAAAAATGGGAGGAGAGTTAACTGTTGCAGCTATTCGCGTTCAAAAGAGTCAAGCTCATCACTTTGGCATTATTGAAATAGATAATGCTGGGCATATGATAGGCTTTGAAGAAAAGCCCTCCAATGAAGAGGCTAAAACTATTCCTGGTGATCCTGACCATGTATTAGCGTCCATGGGTAATTATATTTTTAAAACCGATACTTTGCTGAGTGAATTAGAAAAAGACGCATTCAATGAAACTTCTAGCCATGACTTTGGTAAAGACATTATCCCGAAACTATTCCCACAGGGTAAAGTGTTTGTTTATAACTTTAACGATAATCAAATTCCAGGTGAGCCAGAAAATGCTTATTGGCGTGATGTAGGTACAATTGACTCCTACTGGGAAGCTCATATGGATCTATTAAATGATGACCAGCCTATCTCTTTGTACAACAAAAACTGGCCATTACATACCTATCACCCTCCCTTGCCTCCAGCCACTTTTCGAGATCAAGGGTCATCTGAAAGCAGCGTATTTAAATCACATATTGGCGCAGGGTCTTATATTAATGGTGCTGAAATAGAAAACTCAATTCTTGGTTTTAGAAGTCATTTATGTACTGATGTTAAAATCAAAGGATGTGTATTTTTAGGCAATGCAAAAATAGGTAAAGGCGCTCGATTAACTAACGTTATTTTAGATAAAAATGTCGAAGTCGCGCCTTATACAGTTATTGGTGAAGATCTAGAAGAAGATCGTAAACAGTTCACTGTTTCTGAAAAAGGCATTGTAGTAATTGGTAAAGGCAGTCGTATAGGCTTTGCGTAAGCATTAATTAACATAATATATCTTGCTATTTTTATTACTTATATAAGGTTTACTCATGGCAAAAGTTCTCTCTATGATTTTAGCTGGCGGTGAAGGTTCTCGTCTTTACCCTCTCACTCAATCACGCACTAAACCTTCAGTGCCTTTTGGCGGTAGTTATCGACTTATTGATTGTGTATTAAATAATTTTGTAAATTCTGACCTCTTACGTATTTATGTATTAACACAGTTTAAATCTCAATCACTGAATGACCATTTACGTAAAGCATGGGAATTAAATAGCTTCACCGACACCTTTATTGATGCGATTCCAGCTCAAATGAATAAAGGAAAACATTGGTACACGGGCACCGCTGATGCTATCTATCAAAATATCCAATTTATTGAAGCAGATGAAGCCGAGATTGTCTGCATTTTCGGTAGTGATCATATTTATAAAATGGATATCCGCCAAAAAATAGAATTTCATAAAAAGAAAAAGGCAACCCTAACAGTATCCGCTATTCGCTTACCCAAAGAACAAGCCTATCACTTCGGTATTATCGAAGTAGATGTTAACGGAAGGATGATCGGCTTTGCAGAGAAACCTGCAGTAGAAGATGCTAAAACAATCCCGGGCGATCCTGATCACGTACTCGCCTCGATGGGCAATTATATTTTTAACTCAGTCGCACTACAAAAAGAGTTAATCAGAGATGCTGAAAATGAACACTCAAGCCATGACTTTGGTAAAGATATTATTCCTCACCTATTAAAAACAGAAGAGGTTTTTGTTTATGATTTTACAACCAATAAAATACCCAACGAAGATGGCGAATCTTATTGGCGCGATGTAGGTACTATTGAGTCTTACTGGGAAGCGAATATGGATCTGATTAAAGCAACGCCGCTCATCTCTTTTTATAATAGAGCTTGGCCAATGCACACTTATTACCCTGCCCTGCCTGCCGCTAACTTTCAAAATCACGATGATAACACCTGCTCGATACGTAAATCTTTGATTTCTGATGGCGCGCTGATAATTGGTGCCACCGTTGAAAAATCAGTATTAGGATTTAACTGCTTCCTTGACGAGGGGACAAACGTTTATCAATCGGTGTTATTAGGCGATACTAAAATAGGCAAAAACTGTGAAATAACCAAAACTATTATTGATAAAGATGTAGAAATTGCAGACGGTGTTAAGATTGGTATAGACCTAGACAATGATAGAAAGCGCTTCACTGTTTCAGATGAAGGAATAGTCGTTATCCCCAAAGGGGCTAGAATTGGCTTTAATAGTTAACCCATAAGCAGCATATTTATGCTCGAATAAAGGCGTTTACAATGGATTCTAAAAAACTAAAAATCCTATTCATCTCTTCTGAAGTGGAAGGATTCTCAAAAACAGGTGGCCTTGCAGATGTAGCTAAAGCATTACCATTAGAGCTTCGTAATATGGGCCATGAAGTTGTTATCATCACCCCATTTTATCGTACTATCGAGCACCGAGAGAGCGCACAACAAATACACCAACTGCATTTAAAAACAGATAATGCAAGACCAGATATTCCATTCGCAGTGCAAGAACTCTCTTTAGATGGCATAAAAGTATTAGCTATTGATAATGCACATTATTTTGATCGTTCAGGTTTATATGGCGAAGAAAACAATGCTTATGCTGATAATGGAGAGCGTTTTGCTTTTTTTGGTATCGCTGCCTTATTAACATCCATTGCAGAAGATTTTTCTCCGGATATTGTTCATTGTAATGACTGGCATACAGGTTTGGTTCCTTACCTGTTAAAAGCACGGTTTCATAGCAATACTCATTTTACCGATACCAAAACCGTCCTTACAAGCCATAACTCTGCCTATCAGGGTATATTCGAAAAATCTCAATTGAACCTCATTCCAGAAGTAAGTTCTTGTATGGACGATCGTGTTTTAGAAAGTTATAGCTATATAAATTTTTTAAAAGTTGGTGTCATTTATGCTGACAAAATCAACACGGTCAGCCCAAACTACGCCAGTGAGTTATTAACGACTTTAGGCTCACATGGTATGTCAGACCACTTCATTGAACGTATTCACGATTTTGAAGGCATTTTAAATGGCTGTGACTACAACGATTGGAGTCCAGAAACAGATAAACTAATACCTTACCACTTTGATAGTAATGACTTATCTGGCAAAGAAAAATGCAAAAAAGCATTGCAACAAGAGGTGGGTTTACAGGTTAATGATACACCTATTTTTGGAATGGTATGTCGCTTAACCGACCAGAAAGGGTTTGCATTAATCATCCCAATTTTAGAACGCTTTCTAAGACATAACGTACAGCTAGTCATTGTCGGCTCAGGTGACCCAGCAATTACAGGGCATTTGACCGCACTAGCCGCACATTATTCAGACAACTTTAAGTTTATTAATGGTTACAGCAATGAGTTATCACACCTTATTGAAGCAGGCTCAGACTTCTTCTTAATGCCATCAATTTTCGAGCCTTGTGGTTTAAATCAACTATACAGCTTAGCGTACGGTACATTGCCTATTGTCCGCGCCGTAGGTGGCTTAAAAGATACGGTAATCGATTATGATCAAGACCCAGATAACGCTAATGGCTTTATGTTTTATGAACCCAGTGCGAATGAACTACTCAACATTTTAAGACGAGCTTTGTTGCTTTATATTGAGCACCCAGAAGAGATGTTACGTTTAAAAACGCAAGCAATGCGTTCACATTTTTATTGGTCTGATTCTGCAAAACATTATGAACGTTTATATCATAGTGCCTTACACATTAGACCGCAGTGGGAGTAATACCAATTATCTTAAATAAACGATCTAAATTTTGCGTAGAAAAAAGGCTGAGTTTACGGTTTAATTTAAACTTTCGATGAAGAATAGATATAAAAAAACCTGATTTAATCAGGTTTTTTTATATGGTTATAGCTTTAAGAAAATTAAGATAAGTTAACTAAGAATGGGTCTCGAGATAACTTTTTATTACTATCAGCTTGGAACCAATTAAGCTTAGTTGAAAGGCTAACGACTTCACCTATGATCATAATCGTAGGGCCTTCTAAACCACCGCCAAGACTAGATAATTCAGATAACGTACCAGTAATAACTTGTTGCTCGCTGGTTGTTCCCTTATTAATTAAAGCCACGGGAGTATTTTCATCGCGTCCATTGATTAATAAATTAGTCTGTATCTCTTGAGCACGTAATAAGCCCATATATACGACTAAGGTTTGATGTGGTGTCGCTAAAGACTTCCAATCCAACGATTTACCATCTTGTTTTCTGTGCCCTGTTACAAAGGTAACGGATTGTGCATAATCTCGGTGAGTTAATGGAATACCCGCATAGGTACTGCAACCTGAAGCAGAGGTGATCCCAGGAACAACTTGAAAGGCAACACCAGCTTCAACTAACTCTTCTAATTCTTCACCACCACGACCAAAAATGAAAGAATCTCCGCCTTTAAGGCGTACAACTTTCTTACCTTGTTGTGCAAATTCTACTAGCATTTGATTAGTACGTGATTGCTCAACTTCATGCTTACCAGCGGCTTTACCGACTGAGATCAAGTCAGCATCACGACGCACTAGATCTAAGATCTCTTTTGAGACTAATCGATCATATAAAACGATATCAGCCTGCTGCATTAATTGTAATGCTTTAAGAGTCAGTAGAGACGGGTCACCAGGGCCAGCTCCAACTAATGCAACATCACCCTGAGCAACTTCATCGGTAAGGTTATCTTCCATGAATTGTTGTGCTTTTTCAATTTGCCCTTTCTGCAGCAAACTTGCCAAATCACCATTACCAAACAACTTTTCCCAGTAGCGGCGACGTAGAGACTCTTTAGTAATGACTTGCTTAACTCGGTGCCTAAACTCACCTGATATCTGTGCTAATCGCCCCAAATGCATCGGTAACAAACTTTCTAGACGCTCACGTATTAAACGAGCTAATACTGGTGCTTTACCACCACTAGAGATGGCAACAACGATAGGTGAACGATCCACAATAGATGGCATGATAAAGCTACACAATTGAGGTTCATCGACTACGTTAACCAAAATTTGTTTTTGTTCTGCAAGTTGTGCGACATGTTCGTTAATATTATGTTGATTAGTTGCAGCGACTACTAACCATTTACCATCCATTAGTTCATCTGAGAACGGTGCCTGAATCACTGATAATTGGTTGTTTTTAGCTTTTTCTAACAACGAATCACAAATATCTGGTGCACAAACAGTAATTGTTGCATTCGCTTTTAATAAGAGGTGCACTTTACGTGCAGCAATATCACCACCGCCAACAACAAGACAATGACGATTCTGTAATTTGGTAAAAATAGGAAGATAGTCCATATATATCTCAGGTTAACAAGTCGAGGTCGACACTATAAAGAATAACAGATGTAATATAAAATACTTAAAATACATTATTTATGATATTTACATATATAAATAAACATTCCTTGCTTATTTAACTGTTTGTTTTGTAATAAAATACGTAATAACTATTTATTCAGATCTTTCAGTCAATATTTATTGCTTCAATAATCGCATTACTCACGCATTAAAGCTCTCACTCCATCATGAATCGTAAATATCCCTAAAATTTCATCTCGGTCTAATACAGGTAAGCAGCTAATATCGTGTGTCAACATTAAGTCTAATGCCTCTTTAACTAATGTATCTGGTGTCACTGTAACTGGTGAACGGGTCATTACTTGATGTGCAGGACGTTGAGCGGTATTGAGGTCACGCACTAGCTCTGCTTCGGTATCTAAAAAAGGACTTAAGACTCTTAATACATCTCTATCGCTTATCACACCTTGCAACTTACCTTCTTCCACTACTAATAAATGATGAAAGCCAGCCTGTGAAAGGATGTTTTGAAGAACAGGAATACGGTCATCCATGGTAACGGTGACCACTCTTGATGTCATTGCTTCTACAACTTTCATATCCACTCCCTATAAATCGTACTTAATACCAATCACACTAATTAACTGACCTATTTTACTTGTTACAATAACTTATTTCTTCATTGTAATTTTCGCAAATAGAACAACTATTAAAGAATTAACATCTTATCGGTAATTCTCCGGTAGACTATTAACGCAATTAATCGACGAAAGGCTTAAATTACGCCTTGAAATCAGTCATTTTTCCTACGTAAAATTTAGAGCACTTATTTAATATAATTGATATAACTTTTCCACAAAACCTTTCATTTAAATACAAAAAAGGCCAGTACAACTGGCCCTATTATAAACGCTTACTAACAAAAAAGCAGATTAGTTGTTAACGAAGTCAACGCCTAGCTTAATATCAGCATGTAATACTGATAACATTTCTTGTTTTTTCGCTTCTTCGAATGCACTTAATTCACCACAAGGTAGAACACGATCAATACCGTTTTTACCTAATAATAAAGGTTGAGCAAAGAAAGGTGAATCTGGGTTACCACCATCTACATAAGCATTTTGGATAATACCTTGCTTACCAGATAACGCTTTAACAAGGTTAACACCAAATACTGCAGCTGCGCGTGCCATCGATAATGTAGCAGAACCACCGCCCGCTTTTGCATTAACAACTTCAGTACCAGCATTTTGAATACGATCAGTTAAATCGATCACTTCTTGATCTGTAAATTCAACGTTTTGAACTTGAGATAATAAAGGAAGGATAGTTGTACCACTGTGGCCACCGATAACGTTTACAAATACGTCTTCAGATGGGATACCTTTTAATTCACCAACAAACTCTTCTGCACGGATAACATCTAATGTAGAAATACCAAAAAGTTTGTTTTTATTGTAAACGCCTTTTGCTTTCAAGACTTCAGCTGCAATAGCGACTGTTGTATTTACAGGGTTTGTAATAACACCGATACATGCAGTAGGTGCAACATCGGCAACCTTACCGATTAATGTTTTAATAATACCCGCATTGATATTGAATAAGTCTGAACGATCCATACCTGGTTTACGTGCAACACCAGCAGAAATTAATACTACGTCAGCACCTTCTAAAACAGCTGTTGGATCATCACCACCAACACCATCGACAGTAACGCTTGAAGGGATGTGGCTTAAATCTTTTGCAACACCCGGTGTAACTGGAGCAACGTCGTATAGTGATAACGTAGAGCCTGCTGGTAAGTCTAATTTAAGTAATAAAGCGAGGGCTTGACCGATACCACCTGCAGCACCAAGAACAGCAACTTTCATATTTTTCTCCAATGAAATAAAATGTTTAAGTATTTAAGAGTAATCGTATCTATTCTAAAATGAATAAATACGCATGTGTGAAATATGTTAAATAATTGTGACTAATGTTAAAGATTAGCTTATTTATAAATGAATGGGTACTACTATATTCCTCTATTCAATGCTAATTTTGAGGAAAATATTGATCATAAATTTGTTTATAAGTACCATTTTCAACAATTAACTTCAAACCTTCATTTAAACGTAAACGTAAATCATCATTACCTTTTTTTACTGCAATCCCATAACCTTTCGAAAACTGTTCAACAAACACAGATTCGGTTCTGCTAATCACTAGAGGTTGTTCTTGCTCAATTTGTTTGCTCAAAAAATTGTTTACAACTTCAAAGTCCGCAAAAACAACATCAATTTTTTGACGTTGCAAATCCTGCAAAGCTGCTTTAGATGAAAAATAAGGGACTATATAGCTATTTTCGGGGGCAGATTTAATTAAATAATTTTGATTAGAAGTATTTGCTTGTACCCCGATCAATTTTCCACTTAAAGAGAATGGTGTTTGCAATTGCTCTTTACTGACAAAAACAGGTGGTACTTTATAATAACTATCACTGAAGTCGACTTTATCTAGTCGCTCACTAGTAATATCTAATGCAGCGATCACTGCGTCATATCGACCAAAAGGAAGTGTTAACAATAATCCATCAAAACGATGATGCTCAAAACTACAAGTCATCTTCATTTCAGCACAAATAGCAGAAGCAATATCGATATCAAAACCAGCTATTTTTTTATCTTTGGTTAAGAATTCAAAAGGATAATAGTTGGCATCAGTAGCAAATCTAACTTGAATATTTTCTAAGGCTTGGGCAAAAAAAGAAGTGGATAATAAAATACTAATAAACACAAATTTACGCGTTACAAAAGCCATAAGATATCGTCCTGATAAGATTTAATTCCAGCAAATGTTAGCAGAACTCTAGTTAAGAAAGTAGCCATCCTTTAATAAATGCATTTATTTTATAAAAAACGAATAAATATGCAAAAAAAGTGACATTTAATCTATTAACTAAGTACTAATTTAGATTAAAATAGCGCTTTTATTATTAGAGATAGATGGGAACAGCAATGCGCAAAGCTTCTGAATTGATGGACTTTTTTAAATGCTTACTTAAAAAAGAGCATTTAAGCTCACAAAGTGAAATTGTAGACGCTTTAATCGAGGCTGGTTTTACCCACATTAACCAATCTAAAGTGTCTCGAATGTTAAGCAAGACCGGAGCAGTTCGAACACGCAACGCAACCGGTGATATGGTGTACTGTTTACCCGTTGAGTTAGGTATCCCGACAACCACCAGCCCATTAAAGAACTTAGTTGTAGATATCGACCACAATGATAGTTTAATCGTCATTAGAACCAGCCCAGGCGCAGCTCAATTAATAGCTCGTTTATTGGACTCAATGGGTAAAGCAGAAGGAATTTTAGGTACTATTGCTGGCGACGATACTATTTATATTGCCCCTAGTAACACAGCAAAAATCGAAGAAACGTTAGTGGTTGTTCATAAACTATTTGATTAACGTGTACAGTTTTAGAAGTTAATGCCTTAACGAGCATTAACTTAAATACTTGCGTAACACACCTGTAATTCTCTTTCCTTACAATTAGGCAATATGACTAACCATTCATCATGAAATACTAAATCCCTTCACTTTCAAGCTAAATTATAAAACTTTCCTATACTCAAAAGTGCTGTTCCTGCTTACAAAAATAAACTAGCCATACCGTTCACATTAAATATGCGATCTAAACTTTGTACTGAAAGCAGCTAAATTCAAGGTGAAAATTAACGTAAACCTCTATTCTATAAAATAAGTTTACAAATAGTTTTAATAAGTAAAATAGATAAACTATTTATTGGTTATTGATTATTGGGATTAGTATCACAGGAGAAGAAAATGGAATGGAATCGTGGCTTTACTTTAATTGAACTGCTCATTGCTATCGTTATTCTCGGTATCATTGTTAGTATTGCTTATCCCTCATATCAAGGGTTTATATTAAAAACTCGTCGCGTAGATGCTCAAACAGAGCTTATTAAAGCACAAGTTGAACAGAGTAGTTTCCGTATCACAGAGCCTAGCTACAGCTTAGATAACAATCAAATAGGCTTACCAGTAGCACATGATTTTTATACTTTTAGCATTGTTTCTGCATCAGCTCACACATACCTTTTAAGAGCTAAAGTAAAAGACAACAGCCCACAAGTCAGTGACCTGCAAAGTTGCCAAACCCTTTATATTAACCAAAACAATGTGAAAACAAGTGATGGTGAAAATGAAAACGCCTCTTGCTGGTAGAGTAACCAACAAAAAGCGTTATGTTCGACCACCACGACTTAATACGGTGGCTAATCAAGTTTTACAGCTTAATAGCTACTCGTTAGCTCTTCACTTTTTAAGAACTTCAATGGCTTACCAAATACATGTTGATAAATAACATTGTAAGCGAGAACATTTTGCACATAAGCGCGCGTCTCATAAAACGGAATGGTATCTATCCAACTATCAATCTCAATACCTTTATTTCCTTTTTTCTTTTCTGCACTGGTCCATCGTTCCACGCGATGAGGGCCAGCATTGTAAGCAGCAGTCGCCAAGACTCGGTTACCGTCATATCGTGTCAGTAAACCATTGAAATAAGCGGTACCTAATTGCACATTTATTTCGCCTTGGTTTAGTTGCTCTACATCAGAGTATTCAGTCAAACCAATTTTTTTAGCCGTTTCTTCTGCGGTTTTAGGCATTAATTGCATATAACCACTTGCACCAACAGGCGATTTAGCATGCTGATCAAAACTACTTTCACGACGAGTAATTGCATAAATATAAGTTGGTTCAACATCATATTGTTTAGCTGCTTCAACGAATAACTCAGATTTAGCATTAGGGAAACGGATGTTTAACGCATTCCAACTCTTAGAATTAATACTCGCTAGTACTGACAAATACGGCCAATCATGATTGTAAGCATAAAGTCCTAACTGTTGTTGTTTAGTTTTGCTTTGGTTGCTTAATAATCGTTGCCACTGACGTTTTGCTGGCACGTTTAGCTCATGGTAAAGCAACTCCTCAATGACAGACAATTGCCCTTCTAAGCCTGTTAAACTGCCTTTCTTCTCAACAATTTCTTGTGAGTTTAATGAAAAGTCGACACCTAACTTTTGAGCAGCCATAAAGCCATGGAAATTTCTATTTTTTGCTACTTTTTGATAAATCGCATTGGCCTTCTCAGACTTACCCGCATTCTCTAATACACGAGCTTGCCAATATAACCAATCTGATGAATTACGTTTAGCTTTTGGAAGTTTTGATATCCAAAACTCAATATTTTTCCAGTCATTACGTTTAATGGCGTAACGAATACGTTGCTCAATCAGTGACACATTACCTAGTTCACCCAACTCTTTATCTAACCAGGTAAAGTATTGACTTTTATTTCTCTGTACAATAATGCGTGCAAATTGTTTTTTAACTTGTTTTTCTTCACTGTCTGTAAAAGCAATTTTTTTCGTATAGAAGTTATAAAACTCCATTGCTTTTGCTAAATCTTGATTAGCTAAACGGTTAATAGTGGGAATTAAAAAATTAAAACTCGCTGCAGAGCGGGATGTAAATAGATCGCTATTTAACAATGTCGCAGGCTTTTCATGCAAGTCATATAGCTGCTTAGCTAGTGCTAATCTATCTTTATCCATTCGAGCCATTAAAAAACGCATTAAACCGCGTTTATTATTAACAAAGCCTAACTCAAAACGTTGCCATACATCATCTTGAGTTAACTGCTTAGCATCTTGATAAAAAACATATACATCGTCACATGCGTTTGGCAAAGAGGTACTAGATAACCAATATTTTTGAGCATCAGGCCAAGCTTTTTTACTATTGCCTGTCGCAATTGCAGCTTCTAAATAATGACATTTTAAGATTCGATTATTAGGCATTCTTGGATAGGCAGTCATAAATTGTGCCCAATCCTTTTCTTTTGATAAATGGAATAGATAACTACGCTGCAGATCATCAGCTGCAACCTTGCCTTTATTTTTTGCAATAAAGTCTAAAATTGCTTGGTCACTTGCCGTGTCCATATTAGCTTTTAAATAATAATACTCAGCAAGGTAAGTGATTGGGTATTCAGAAATTTTTTGAATATTTTGATTGGCCTGTTGCCACTCTTCCTTTTCTTGTAATGCTAAGGTTTCAGCAAAAACCTCTCGTTGTGCATCTAAACTTAATGCACTCGCGAAGCTTGTTGTTGAAAATAACAAACATCCTAAAATTAATCTTTTCATAATACCCCAACATAAATAATAACTAATTAAAACATCATTTCACAAAACGACAGATGATAGCAACTTTTGAGTATAACTATGCATAGCATTTTCAAATATTTCAGAAGTCGAGCCTTGCTCTACTACTTTTCCAGATTTGAGTACCAATACTCGGTGACTAATTGCTCTTACTACAGATAAATCATGACTAATAAACAAATAACTTAACTCAAACTCTTGCTGTAAAGACTTTAATAATTCAATTATTTGCTTCTGAATACTTCTATCTAACGCAGATGTAGGCTCATCTAATACGATTAGTTTAGGCTTTAAAATCAATGCCCTTGCAATAGCAATACGTTGCCGCTGCCCTCCAGAAAATTGGTGAGGGTAACGATTTTCAGCACCACTATCCAAACCAACTTTTAATAAAACTTCCTTGACCTGCTCATCTATAGCTCGTTCACTAAGATGATTATGTACTTTAAACACTTGTAACCCTTCCGCTACAATATCTCTTACAGACATTCTTGGACTCAAACTTGCGTAAGGATCTTGAAACACAATTTGTAATTGTTGACGCATTCGCTGTAAGTTATTTTTGTCCAACTTATCAAGCGTCTCTCCTAAATAAACCACCTCTCCAGTATGTTTATTTAACTGTAATATTGCCTGTGCTAATGTGCTCTTTCCTGAGCCACTTTCACCAACAATGGCTAATGTTTCACCTTTATGAATGGTTAAAGAAACGGCTTTCACTACATGCGATGATTTAACCACTTTCCCCCAAAAATTCTTTTTAATAGGGAAGCTAACACTCATCTTGTACGCAGTTAAAATCACCTTAGGATCAACCAGTGCCGGCATTGTTCCAGTAGGTACTGCGTTTAATAACGTTTTAGTATATTCATGCTGAGGTCGAGTAAACACGCGTTGTGTAGCTTGATACTCAACCTGTTGCCCTTTACACATGACCAATACATCATCTGCAAACTGCCGAACAATATTTAAATCATGGGTAATGAGTAAAATGCCCATATTCAGTTTCTGTTGCAACGATTTTAATAAAGTTAATATTTGTTTTTGAATCGTTGCATCTAATGCTGTTGTAGGTTCGTCAGCAATTAATAGATTAGGTTCATTTGCCAACGCCATTGCTATCATCACCCGTTGCCTTTGCCCGCCTGACAACTCATGTGGATAAGCTTTTAAACGTTCTTTGGGACGCTCAATTCCCACTAATTCTAATAGTTCTATTGTCCGTAACTGAGCCGCCCTTCCGGTTAACCCTTTATGTAATAAAAGCGTTTCCGCGATTTGCTTCTCAATACTATGCAAAGGATTTAAAGAGGTCATTGGCTCTTGAAAAATCATGCTTATTTGATTACCACGAATTGCTTCTAAAACCTTTTCAGCTTTTCCCATTAATGGTTGTCCCTGAAAATAGATACTACCTGCAGGGTGATGTGCATGTGGGTACGGCAATAGTTGTAGAATAGACAATGCAGTGAGAGATTTTCCTGAACCACTCTCTCCCACTATCGCTAATGTTTTTCCTTGCTCTAAAGTAAAATTAACACCCGATAAAATAGGTTGTTCAGCAAAGCTAACAGCGAGATTTTCAACAGCTAATAATGGTGCTTGCTTAATCATAATTTTTTCCTTGGATCAAAAGCATCACGTGCCGCTTCACCAATAAAGACCAATAGTACTAAAATACTAGAGAGTGAAACAAAAGCGGTAATCGCTAACCAAGGAGCATGCATATTATCTTTACCTTGTGAGATCATTTCCCCGAGAGAAGCAGAGCCTAACGGTAAGCCAAAACCAAGAAAATCTAATGACGTTAAGGTAGTTAATGCACCTGTAAATAGATAAGGCATAAAGGTGAGTGTCGCAATCATCGCATTCGGTAAAATATGTTTAAACATAATTTTACTGTCTTTAACTCCTAATGCTTTGGCTGCTTTTACATAGTCTAAATGGCGTCCACGCAAAAACTCAGCTCGTACCACACTGACTAAACTTGGCCAACTGAATATAATCATTAATCCTAATAACCACGTAAATGTTGGCTCAACGAAGCTGGCTAAAATAATTAGCATGAATAACATTGGCAACCCCTCCCAAATCTCCAGAAAACGCTGCCCAATCAAATCTATTTTGCCGCCGTAATAACCTTGTATTGCTCCAACAATCACACCGATTACAGAACTGGCTACAGTTAACGTTAATGCAAATACCACTGAAATACGGAAACCATAAATTAAACGAGCCACTACATCTCGCCCTTGATCATCAGTACCTAACCAATTCACAGCATCAGGGGAAGAAGGCGCTGCAGAAGTTAGCTCGTAATTAATAGAATCATAATAAAAAGGGATTAATGGCCAAACCATCCAACCCTCTTGGTTAATTTTATTCGCCATATAAGGGTCACGATAATCGGTGGTAATATCAAAATCACCTCCCAAAACGTATTCAGGAACATCTTCTATCACAGGAAAATACCAGTTAGACTGATAGGAAACCATAATAGGTTTATCATTTACCCACACTTCGGCAATCAAGCTGAAAAAGAACAAGACACTAAATATCCATAATGAATAATAACCACGCTTATTAGCCTTAAATTGTGCCCAACGTTGATGATTACTTGGGTTTTTCCGCATGCGCTGCCAGGTTAATAATAATGACATTATTGCCCCTCAAAGGTAATACGAGGGTCAATCAAGGTATAAGTAATGTCGCTAATCAATTTCAAAACTAACCCCACCAACGTAAAAATATATAAAGAACCAAAAATAATCGGGTAATCTCGAGAAATAACTGATTCAAAGCTTAATAAACCTAATCCGTCTAAAGAAAAAATCACTTCAATTAACATTGAACCTGTAAAGAAAATACCAATTAACGCAGCTGGTAATCCGGCTAATACTAACAACATGGCATTTCTAAAAATGTGCCCATATAACACTCTATTTTGAGAGCAGCCCTTCGCCCTAGCAGTGATTACATATTGTTTATTAACCTCATCTAAGAAAGAGTTTTTAGTGAGCATAGTTAAAGTGGCAAAACTGGCTAAGACGCTAGCTAAAATGGGTAAGGCTAGATGCCAGAAATAATCTTTAATTTGGCCAAACCAAGAGAGTTGATCAAAGTTATCAGAAGTTAAACCACGCAATGGAAACCAGCTAAAATAAGATCCACCAGCAAAAAGCACTACTAAAATAATTGCAAAAATAAAGGCAGGGATAGCATAGCCAACAGTAACAGCAGTACTGGTCCACACATCAAAACGACTACCATGACTAGTTGCCTTTTTAATCCCTAAAGGAATCGAGATAAAGTAAGCTAATAAAGTGGTCCATAATCCAAGTGAAATGGATACCGGCATCTTTTCATAAATTAAATCAATAACGCTTTTATCGCGGTAAAAACTATCTCCAAAATCAAAGTTAATATAACGCCATAACATTGAAAAATAACGTTCATGTAAGGGCTTATCAAAGCCATATAACTTTTCTAAGGCAGCGATATACTCAGGATCAACTCCCTGTGCACCTCGATACTGGCTTTGTTGATTTGCTCCCTGTTTTATCTCACTTTCAGTACTTGCAGTAAGGCGAGAACTGGCATTCGAATCGATACCTTGATACTTAGCAATAGCCTGCTCTACTGGTCCTCCAGGAGCGACTTGTACAATAAAAAAATTTAATGTCATGATGCCTAATAAAGTAGGGATAATTAACAGTAACCTTTTTAAAATATACTGCTGCATCTACTGCCCCTTCTCATTCTCAGGTGGCGCCACTTGTTTTGACCACCAAGTATCTAAACCAAGCTCATAATCAGGTGCCACATTAGGGTGCTCAAACTTATCCCAATAAGCAATGCGTGAAGCTGGTAAATACCATTGAGGAATAACCATATCCTGTGAAAGTAAGACGCGATCTAATGCCTTAGTCGTATCGACTAATTCTTTTCGAGTAGTAGCGGTAATCAGTTGCTTTGTTAGGGCATCAATCACAGGTGAACATATACCAGCCCAATTTGATGTACCTACTTGGTTCGCACTCTCACATCCCCAGAAGCTTACTTGTTCATTACCCGGCGAAATAGATTGCCCCTTACGTAACGAAACAAGATCAAACTGAAAGTTGTTTAAACGATTAATAAATTGAGAAATATCCACCAAACGAATATTGGTTTTAATGCCTATTCTTTGAAGGTTACGGCGGAAAGGATGAATAATACGTTCAAAGTCTTTGCTATACAGTAAGAACTCAAAACTCAGCTGCTCACCTTGCTGATTTTGCATTTTGCTATCTTTTAAGATGTATCCGGCTTCTGCAAGTAAAGCAACGGCCTCACGCATTTGCTTTCTTACATTGCCATCACCTTGCGTTTGTTTTTTTATTAAAGGATCAAAAACAGAACTAGGTAGTTGATCTTGGTAAGGGGTTAAAATGGCTTTCTCAGCATCGCTAATGATTGCTTGTGTCGCAAGTTCAGATCCTGAATAAAAACTGTCTATACGCGTATAAGCATTATAGAAGAGGGTTTTATTAGCCCACTCGAAGTCGAATAATAATGAAATGGCTTTACGCACGTTAGGATCTTTAAATTTATCTTGACGTAAGTTAAACCAAAAACCCTGCATTCCCTGAGGATTTTTATCAGGGATCTGTTCCCGTTTAATTTTTCCACTATCGAATTGTTCGCCAACGTAACCAGTTGCCCAACGCTTTGAGGAACTTTCCAAACGATAATCGAAAGCCCCAGACTTAAATGCTTCAAAAGCGACTGCATCATCACGATAATAATCAAAAATGAGTTGATCAAAATTATAACGCCCTTTATTGACCGGTAAATCTTTTGCCCAGTAATCCTTATTACGCTGATACACAACTTGCTTTCCTGCATCAAAACGCGCAATACGATAAGGCCCCGAACCAACAGGAATTATAAGGCCGCTTTTCGCGAATTCTTTACCTTGCCAAAAATGCGCAGGTAAAATAGGTATCTGCCCAATGATTAAAGGTAACTCACGGTTTCCTGACTCTTTGAATTGAAAAGTAACTTGTAACTTATCATCCACAATGACCTTATCAACCCCCGCATAATAAGCGCTATAATGTGGCGCTCCTTTTGTTGTTAAAGTATCAAAACTAAATTTAACATCCTGTGCGGTAATTGATTTTCCATCCTGAAATTTGGCGTGAGAATTAATTAAAAAGCTTACTGAGCTAAAATCATCTGCCACCTTCACTTTTTCTGCTACTAACGGATATAAACTAAAAGGTTCATCACTAGACTGTTGTAATAGCGTATCGTAGATATAAGAAATACCAGCCGCAGCATTCCCTTTTACAATATATGGGTTAAGTGAATCGAAGCTACCTATCGACGCCTGCTTAAAAGTACCTCCCTTGGGCGCATCAGGGTTTACATAATCAAAATATTGAAACTTGAAATCGTATTTTATGTCCCCATACATACTAATAGTGTTAT
This sequence comes from Psychromonas arctica, assembly GCF_036697365.1. GTDB lineage: Bacteria > Pseudomonadota > Gammaproteobacteria > Enterobacterales > Psychromonadaceae > Psychromonas > Psychromonas arctica_A. Next base: position 46,573 of record NZ_JBAHZA010000006.1, on the reverse strand, counting down.
TCCAAGATGCACCATGAGTAAAAAAACTCATTGTAAAAAGGGTGCAAAATATGTAACTGTGTATATGCTTAATCTTATTCATAAAACAGAATGACTCTAATAAAGTGATTGCACAAGAGTCTTTAAGATATCAAATGATTAAGTTAATGAAAGATTTTTAACCACAAAAAGAGGAGTTTAAAACTGAAATAAACAAATAAAACTCATTTATGATTTGTTCAAACTAAGTATCGCGATTCAGCAAGTAAAAATTGCAGTTTTTTTTAAAAAATACGCTTAGATCAAAGATTAAATTGGTTTATCGAGAAGGCTTATTTTATGTGACTAAAATCACATTTAAATTAAATTGAAAAGCCTAATCTATTACTGAACACAATAAGTGTATAACTAAAAGGTGTCCTATATGAGAATTGAAATTACTAGCAAACAAATGACTATCACAGACACAATGCGCGCAAAAGTAGAGGAACGCTTCGAAAAGTTACAGAAACTACAAGTTTCACTAATTAAACCACACTTCATCATTACCAAAGAACCTAAAGGCGTCAAAATTGAAGGCACCATTGGAGTTCCAAACGGTAAAATATTTGCTCATGCAGAGCATGACGACTTATATGTTGCGATTACGCAATTATTCCAAAAAATTGAGCGTCAGTTAAACAAACATATTCATAAAGACGAAGCAAACCGAGCGAAAAATAACGGTAAAGAGTTATGTCGTAACGGTGAAATTTCAGGCGAGCCGATAGAAGAGCCAGAGGTTGAAATTGAATCAGATGCTGAAATCAAAATGAATAAAGAATTTGCTGCATAAAGACTTTTTAAATAATAAGTCATTATAAAAATATTAAGGAGGCACATAGCCTCCTTTTTTGATCTTATGATTTATACCAATCACACTAAGTAACTGATCTATTTTACTTGTTAAAATAACTTATTTCTTCGTTGTAACTTTCGTAAATAGAACAACTATTAAAGAATTAACATCTTTTGGTTAATTCTCCGATAGACTATTAACGAAGTTAATCGTCGAAAGGCTTAAGTTACGCCTTAAACTAAGTCATTTTTCCTGCGCAAAACTTAGATCACTTATTTAATGCAATTGGTATTACTTCTTTATGCCTTTTTATTAAACGCATAATGGGTTTTCATATCATTGATGAAATGTTTTATTTAGAAATAGCAGCTAATAAAAAAGGAGGCTAATGCCTCCTTAAGTATAACGGTTACTGCTTATAATTATTTATTCTCATAATGACGATTATCATGCGCCTGCTGCAGCATTACACGACTTTCATCTAAGAATAACGAGGAGTAATCTCCCATCCAATGAGTAACAGATTTAAAACGCTCAATAAACTCTTCACGGTTATTATTTTCTAATAACTCAATAGCGTCAGAAAAGTGCTTATGATAACGCTTGATCATAGTTAAATTATTTTTTTGCGACAGGATAATATCAGCGTATAAAGCCGGCTCTTGTGCAAATAAACGCCCTACCATCGCTAATTCTAGACGATAGATAGGTGAGCTTAAATCAAGTAACTGTTCAAGATCTGCATCTACTTCTTGCAGATGTACCCCATATACAAAACTAGTAAAATGGCGTAATGCTTGAATTAATGTCATAGACTCATCGTGCGTAGGTGCAGCTACTGGGTATAGGTGTGCACCCCATATTTTCATCTGCTCAATTAACCATTGATACTTATCAGAATCACGGCCATCGCAGTAAACAATCACTTGTTTTGCAAAACTAGAAATATCTGGACCAAACATCGGGTGCAAGCCAACTACAGGACCTTTATGAACCGCTAACATTTCAGTTAATGGTTCATCTTTAACACTAGTAATATCTGCTAAAATGCAATCTTCAGGTAAGAAATCTAATTGTTTAATTACATCAGTTGTTACATCAATCGGCGAACCAACAATCACTAGACCAGCTTTACTGCAGATTTCTTCAGCTTGATCCCAGTTAGAACGACCTAGTACGTCAACATCGTAACCAGAGAGCGTAAACATCTCTACAAAACGCTGACCTAACAACCCATTACCGCCAATGATAACAATACGTTTCATTTCAGGGTTAACCGTTTTAAAACCTGTTTCATTCTCACTAGCATAAGATTCACGCATAGTACGACGTAAAATATCTTCGATAAGGTTAGCTGGAACCCCTTTTTTTTCAGCTTCTTCACGACGTTTAGCTAGCATTGCAGCCTCACGCTCAGGAACATAGATAGGTAAGCCGTGCTTAGTTTTCACTTCACCAACTTCACCAACCAGGCGCAAGCGCTCAGCCAATAGATCAATTATTTGCTGGTCAACAGCATCTATTTGATCTCTTAATTTTGTTAAAGGCATAATTGACTTCTTATTTGTTCAGGACAGTATCTTTTAATGACACAGCCGCTTGTTCTAATAACTCACAGGTAGTTGCCCAGTCAATACAAGCATCTGTTACCGATACACCGTATTTAAGATCTTCAACTGGTAATTTAGTCGGTTGATTACCGGCATTAATATTACTTTCCAACATAATACCAATGATTGAAGTATTCCCAGCAACAACTTGTTGGAATACATCTTTAGCAACTAGTGGTTGTAATTCATGATTCTTGCTAGAATTTTCATGGCTACAATCCACGATAAGAATTTCTTCCATATTGGCTTTAGTCAACGCTTGCTCAGCTAGTGCTACATTAATTGAATCGTAGTTTGGTTTACCACCGCCACCACGTAAAATCACATGACCGTCTTTATTACCTGCTGTTTGTAACAAAGCGCTTTGTCCAGCTTGGTTAATTCCCATAAAACGATGCGGAGAAGAAGCTGATTGCATTGCATTAACAGCAGTAGAAAGGCTGCCATCAGTTCCGTTTTTAAAACCAACAGGCATCGATAAGCCACTCGCCATTTCACGATGCGTTTGAGATTCTGTAGTACGCGCACCAATAGCTGCCCAACTAAATAGATCGCCGATGTATTGTGGGCTAATTGGATCCAATGCTTCTGTTGCAATCGGTAAACCTAACTCAGAAATCCATAATAACAACTCACGTGCTTTTTTCAGACCGGTTTCAATATCAAATGAGTCATCCATATGAGGGTCGTTAATAAGACCTTTCCAACCAACTGTTGTACGTGGCTTTTCAAAATAAACGCGCATCACAATATATAAAGTGTCTTTATATTGTTCATGTAACTCTTTCAAACGGGCTGCATAGTCTTTTGCAGCTTCAATATTATGAATCGAACATGGACCACAAATAACTAAAAAGCGCGGGTCAGTTTTATGAACGATATTAGAAATAGTTTGACGAGATTCATTAATGAATTGATACACACTATCAGAAGCGGGCAAAGACGCTTTAAGCTCTGCAGGTGTAATTAAAACAGTTTCTGATTCAATGTGGATATTTTCATTTTTTTGCGTAGTCATTTTGCTCTCATAGACAATTAATAGTGAAAATATAATAGCATAGCAAAATAATAGATCATGCGATTAAGCTACAGACGTGAAATAAATACGGATTAAATTAAATTAATACACGTATTTATCTATTTTCTTTTACAATAAAACATAATCTTTCTTAATTGTTAGGTTTTACTCCACTTATTTAGATAAGGTCTTTATGACAATATGCCAGTAATTACTTCCCATATGATGACCTCATGGTCTGAAATTGAAACGTTACAATCAGATTGGAATACGTTATTAAGCCAGTCAGACGCCAATAATATTTTTCTTACGTGGGAATGGATGGAAAGTTGGAAGAAAACTTGCCAACCTCACACTCGGTTATTTTTTATTATACTTAAAGAAGATAATGAGCTTATTGCTATTGCTCCTTTTTATATTCAGCCTTACCGCCTTCTAAATACATTAACTTATCAAGTATTACGTTTTGCAGGTGATCAAGGTATTGGGTCAGAATACTCTAACTTTATCGTCAGAAAAAAAGATACGCTTCAATTAAAACAACAGCTTTGGAAGACTCTACTTTCAGCCTCTACTAACATTAACTGGGATCTTATTTGGTACACCAATGTTGCAACTTGGACAACAGGCGGTGAAAGCTTATTAAAATCACTTGAACAATCTCCCAAATTACATGTAGCGGCGCGCAGTGTTGATTTTGCAAATACCAATTTATGCGATCTACCAGACAACCTTCTACCTTCTCTATCAAAAAGCTTACGTACTAATATCAAACAAACACAACGTTATTTAACAAAACAAGGTAGTTGGCAAGTCAGCTATTGTGAAGACGCTAAATCGCTTGATAAATCTTTAACAAGATTATTTGAATTACACAATTTACGTTGGCAACAAGCAGGGCTAAAAGGCTCGTTTCAGCGACGACCAGAAATGGCTAGTTTTTATCAAGACTTTGCACAAAAAGCTCTGCAAAAAGGTTGGTTAAGATTAGCGGAGTTAACTTGTGATAATGAAACCCAAGCAGTACAGATTGGCTATGTATATCAAGGGCAATTTTTTGCTCTACAAGAAGGATTTAACCCAGATTTTCAAAAAGGCACAGGCCAAGTATTACGTTACCATGTTATGAAAAAGTGTATTGAAGAGGGGTTAACGGATTATGATTTTCTAGGGCAATATACGAATCATAAAAGACGCTGGCTAGCTAAGCAGCGTAATGGCCAACACCTACTTATTTGGCCAAATAAGATAAAAAATACACTCTTTAACTTTTTAACTATTTGGCCAACGGGGAAATATTTAAAACCAACTCGTTAACAATTTATTTCCAGACAATACTGGTGACAAATTCACTATCTCGATTAATACCAGCATTAAGTACTAAAGTCGTAATAGGTACTTTTTGGTGGTAGCCACGACTCAACCAACCTATTGAAGGAATTTGAGCATCATCATTAGGCACGCCTTGTACTAGAGTTGCTTTAACTTGTTCAGGTAATGTAATCACTATCTCATTATCACCTAGTGTTAAATAACAAATCCCCTCTTCAATACGTATATCCTGACAACATTCAGAGAAGTGAAAATAGATGGCAACTTGATGATGTGCTTGTGCTTTAACATGGTCAGTAATGATTATCTGTTGTTGTGTGATATCTAGTTCAACATCACGTTGATGAGTAACAGGTGATGCTAAACGTTGATAACCATCATGAGCAGCAACAATTGTTCCCCCACTATCTGTTGGGGACCATTCAATACAAGATGCCTGTGCATGCGATTCCCACATAAAAGGCCCTGTCATGACTGATTGATCTAATCCATCAATTTCTAATGTGTTATGTGCCTGTGTTTTGCGGAAATGATTACGCCATTCAGGAAAACTGAAATAATCATAGGTACCTGTATCAACGAATAAATCATGCTGATTAATACGTACAACACAGCTTAAAGCATCAGCATGACCATGAGCTGCAATCGCCGTATAACCTAACTCTGCGACATCCATTAAAATACTAGCTTGGTTGTTCTCGCTGGCCTTACCACCTTGTAGTAAATAGTAGCCTGAATCTTCAAAAGCTGCAGAACTTAAACCAGAGTCAGCTAATACGCCTTGATTAATTTTTTCTTGTCTATTATTAAATAACCAAAAACTAGACTCACAAGCTTGAGTAGATGCGAAAATCGAATCATCATAAAAATAGCCAACTACATCAGTAAGCGCATTAATGTCATGTACGTGATCTCCAAGATCTAATACATAGCCATCATCTTGGTCGCCTAGCATAGGGTAATACTCGCCACCTTCAGCAATACGAACAACAAATTCCGATAAGCGTTTTAACGTTTCCCAATAACTCTCAGAAAAATCGTCACCGGCCCACTTACCAGCTAATCCTGTGAAAAGATAAAACTGCAGTACAAAAAACTGATAGCTAAAGGCGTGCTCTTTAGTACAACCATCAGCAAAGCTTTGCGCTACTATCTCTCTTTCCAGTACCCGTTTACTATTATTTTTCCAAATAGCAGCATCTTGTAACATTGAGAAATAACTGGCCGCAATATAAACACCAGCCGCTTCTCCTACCAAATGATTGTTAGCAGAAGTACCTTGAGAGAATTTACTACTAACATCACGACAATGTAGAAAAACACTTTCTAATAGACGCGCTTTAAAGTCCCCTACAAATAATCCACTATCTTTAATCAGATCAATTGTCCAAACCCAATTGATTAGGCGAATTGCTAGCTCTAGAGGACTACGCCAATTCATACCTTTACCGTAAGGATTTTGATCTAGCCAGTCAGTTATTTGCTCAACAACTGCTTGTGCATACTTAATGTCTCCTGTGACTTGATAGGCTCTGGCTAGTACGACCATTTGATGGTGGCGATTTGGCTCCCAAACAAGCTTACAGTCACCATTAACCTTAAAGTCGCGATAGTTAACATCTAAGATATGACCAGTATTTGAATAGATATTCGCACTATGATCTTTATGCCAATTAATCGGAGTCTCTAGATGCTTATCCTGCAAATCAAAGTAGCTTAATCTATGTTCAATCACCATATCGGCTTTTGCTAATAAAGGGATTTTCCACTCAGGCTTATGCTCTCCTAATTGCCCTTTAAAAACACTAAAACCAGGCGTGAAATCTGAGCTAACCTGATAACCTTTTACAAACTGTACTTTAGGCACCCAGTTAAACTGGACTCTTATACGCTCAACCCAAGCAGCTGAAAGCGAGATAATTCGCCAAGTTATTTCGCTTAAACTCATCATCTGAATACGTTTAATGTACCAAGTTATAGATTGCATCGGATTTAATCCCTTAAATTATGATTTATTTGGATTAAGATAAGCTGTAATAAACTTACTTAATTGTTGTTCAGCGCTGGCTTGGTCATCACCATCAAAATCAAAACTAACTGCAACTAACGTTGCCCCAGGTCGACCCAATAATGCAGCTTTGACCTCAGCTAATTTGGCAATTTTTTTATCACTAGTCATAATCCCATTAATGACATACCAAGAAGCAATTAATCGATACCGATGAGCAGATTTTTTTAATACGAATAAATTAGCTTGATCCAATACAGCTGCTTCCGAAAGAGACAGCTTTTTATCTGCCACTTCCATCCAAAAATCTTCATCAAATAAGTAATTTTCTACAAAAATCATCTCTTTGGCTTGTTCTTGTTTATAGTAATCTGCCAAATAAACCTGAAAGCCTAATGACTTCTCAATGTAATAAGAGAACCGCTCTTTAGTTGCCCCTTGTGAGTAAGGCTTCCAACTTGGACTGTAAGCTTTGTCACGACTAACTATTTGATAGCTTTCTAAACTTGGTTCAACGAACGTATAATTTTTATCATAGCGAGAAGGAATCCAATAAGAGGCTGCAACAAAAGAAGCGAAAACAATCAAAGTCACGCATATCTGTGTTTTATTTAAAGAGAAATCATCACTAGCTACTGGCTTAACAGTCTCAGCAGTCTCAGCAGTCTCAGCAGTCTCATCTTCAGACCTTTCTTCAAAATAGGTACGAGCAATATAAATAAGTGGAATTAAACATATAGCAAACACAATCCAACCAAAAGCAAGATGGTCATGCACTATAAAATGGTTCATCTCAGTGTAAGTGCCCACTATGATGATAATCATCACCCTTAACCAATTGGCAATAATAGCGACCGCTAGACTGATAAGTAAAAATGTTAAGGTTCTTTTGGTAGAAAGCTTATTAAAGTAACTCACACAAAATGTAAGCAAAGCTGCCACCATAAAGAAACCTAAACCAGAACAAGCGGGATCAACATCGAACATACCGCCCGCTGTAGAGAGTCGATAATGGTCACGATCTACCGCAATACCTAGTAACTCAGGTCCCCATACCCCAGCCTGAGTTGACAGCTCACGTAAAGGAAACTGCAGCATATTCCAAACAGGTAAAATCAGTAATAGCATCAATAAAGGAGTGAAAAAAGAGCGAAGAGCTTGCCAACCATAAAAACAAAATAACAAAGAAACGAGGATGCTGAAAAATGCTAATTGCTGTAGTTGTTGGATACTAGATAACAGAGCAACTAAAGAAACGGATAAACTTGAAATCAAACAAACTAAAGCAAACGCGTAATGGCTTTTAGATAAAGTGTTAGCCTGCAAATGATGCCGTTGTAGATAAAAAACGTAGACGACAACAATAATCCCCAAAAAACCATGACTATAGGGGCCATCACTGTTCCATTCGTCGAAAATAGTGAGTAAAACAGGCGCGTTAACCACAAACAATATAAGTAAAGAGGCGATAAACAAGCTATGTACTGAAATTTTTTTAAGCAAAATAAGCTCCTATGAAAGCTTGATATAACCAAACCGAAAGCATCATGCTAGTACCTCATAATAAACAGCGATCGTTCTCTCAGCGACTTTTTCGACATGATATAGCTCACTTGATAATTGTTTGGCTTTAAGTTGCATTTTATTAGCAAGATCAGGATTATTTAAAATTAACTCACATTTATTAGCAATGTTGTATTCATCGAAAGGGTTAACCAAGTATCCAGTTTCACCATGTTTAACCATATATGGCATACCACAACGATTTGAAGTTACGACAGGAACACCAACAGCCATTGCCTCTTCAATTCCCATAGGGGAGTTTTCTTCTAAAGAAACTAAAGCATATAGAGAAGCATTACATAGTTCAGTCTGCACCTCTTGTGTTGAGATTCGCCCTAATAGTATGACTCTTTGTTCTAAGTTATTTAACGCAATAAATTCCATTAATTGCGCTGCATAATCTTGATCAACAATACCACCAGCAACTCTTAACTCGACATCAAGGCCTTTATCAATAAGGATTTTTACTGCTTTAACTAGCTGTATTACATTTTTGCGAGGGGCGATAACTGCTGAAGTAAATATGATGTTCTTACTTGATTGTCTTGTTAAATCAAAAAAATGTTCTGAAATGGGGTTATCAATATCAAATATATGCGCATTACTTACGCCAGTTAAACGCTCTCTAACATAAGGGCTAATGGAGATGATATTAGGTTGTTTGCGCCAACTCGATTTTTCGATAAGCTCCCATATTTTAGAGCGTATGTTCTTAAATTTACCATTTGCTAATAGTGTATCCCCGTAAATAAAGCCATGAATGGTAAATACTTTAGGAATAGTTAGATCTTTAACCATGATCCCGTAAGTATCATGGGCATGAATTAAATCAGGAGATATTTCTTTAATCTTGTTTTCGATTAACCTTTTACCTGTCGTTAATGCGTTTATTAACTCACTTCCCGAAGGCTTAGGAATTCGGTGAATAGTTATATTTTCAAGTTTTTCAATAGATTCGACCGAAGTATCAGGGCACAAAGTTATTATATGTAGATCAAATTCAGAATAAGTAGCTAACGCGGGTACTAAGTTAACACTAACCGCCTCGACTCCACCATGTGGTCTTCCTATTTCAATGGGAAATTGAGTAACAAACGCTAATTTAATTTGCATTTGCCCCCCTTATTCTGAAAGTTCAGTAAAAATGGCTTCAAAACGTTCCATCACCTGGTCTACGGAATGATTATTTGCGTAGTATTCACGTGCATTATTTGAATATTGCTGCCATAACTCTGGATTAGAACATAGGTTTTTAATGCCAGATATCAAATCCTCTTTTGTGACAGCATCAAAACCTAATTGACGATCCCTGATCAGGTGATCTGGGTCAAAAGTAGAAACAATGGGTAAACCTTGGCTCCATGCTTCTAAAAAAGTATTAGGAAAACCTTCGTAAACGGATGAACAACAAAACACACTCGCGCTACGGTACAAGTCAGGCATATCTGCACGAGCAACCATACCTAAATAGGTAACGTTATTGAGATTATTCATAGTGTTTAATACACTTTTAAAATACGAATCCTCTTGTTGAGGGCTTCCACCAACAATAAATTGATATTCAGGTAAACTTTTGGCAACGTCTAAGAATAACTCTAAACGCTTGCTTTCATGAATTCTAGCCGCCCATAGAATAGAAGGTGTTTGTTGATTTAAAACTATTTTTTTATACTCCTCACGACTAGGTCCAGGGCATGGCATAGGCATTATTTCAGAGTTAAGCTTAAAACCAGACTTCAAAGAGTTCATTTGTTTTTTAGTTTGCGATAAAATATAATCTGCGTTGAGAAGGCCATAACGATATAAAATTCTTTCCCGATAGGTGTCCATTACCGGCAATTTATAATCAGCGTCAGAATCATTTGCCAAAGAATATAAAAACTTCTTATTGTGTCGTTTACACCACATAGCAACTTGTCCTGTAATGTATTCCCCACAGTTTTGATAATAAACATCAGCATCAGCACGCTTCATTGCACTATTTAAACCAGTCCAACGAGGATGAAAGAAACGAATTCCTTTTAAACCTGCATCTTGACGACATATTTTAATAACATTGATACCATCAATAACTTCGTCGCTCTCAACACCTTCAGACCAAGTTAATAAAGACACTTTATGCCCTCTTGAAACTAACCACTTTGCCATCAAACTTGTTTGTCTTTCTACACCACCAATTGAACCGTGACTTCCACCAGTAACAGCTCCATATGCAAAATGAGCAACAAGACAAATATTTAGCATGATAATTTACAACCCTAGCAATAAAAAGATAAAAAGAAATAGCTACTATTTCGTATTTAACAGAAATAACAGTTCAGGAATTGTTTTATGCGCGGGAAAATTAAAGCGCTTTAATGCCATTAAATCATCCTCTGACTGACATAATCCAACATCCGTTGAAAAAGCAGCTTTATAACCAACCTCTTTTAACAGTTGCTTAGAAAGCTTATTATAATTGCCATTAGGATAACAAAAATAATCGCATTTGACTGCTAATTCCTTTTCAATACAGACTTTTGATTGTTTTAATTGTGACAATATTTTGCTTTCTTCAAGGCAGTCTAGACGTAAGTGATCTTGTGTATGACTAGCAACATCAATACGGTTTTCAGATATTAGTTGCTTTAAAGTATTCCAGGAAACAACCGCAGACCAATCATCTTCATGACAAATATCTTTTAAAGCAGCCGACGAACGATTTTCTAAAGTTTCACACAAGTAATTAAATAGATTATTTAGCTCAATATCATCGTTAAATTTATTCTTACAAATATCACGAAATTTTTTATAGCTAGAAGCTAAAGCAATATAGTTTGTTGCATCAAAACTATAAACTTCGTTTTTATAGTGCAATGAAAGAATCTCTCCCATATTCTGTTGCAAGGCATAATCAAGACGGTCAAACCAAAAAGGAAGCCCTGAATCAACATGGTTAGTAGCTACAAATAAAACCGGCTTTATATTATATTTCTCACAAATAGGAAGCGCATAATCAATATTATTACGATAGCCATCATCAAATGTAATCAATAAAGCATTATCGATAGGAGGAACTTTACCGCTTAAGATGTCGATAGACTGTTGTACAGTAATAAAATGATAGTATTGAGCAAGCATGCCTAGAGTTCGGTCGAACTCTTTAACAGGAAGTTGCTTACGAAGTGGAGACCAAACAGTTTTGGTATCAATATCCATGACACCATGCACCATTAGCACACAAATTTTATAACGGTTTTTATGGTGGAGAAATTTTAACAACCCACTTTGAAACAAAATCTTTAAAAGTATATTCTTAATAAAAGCTTTAACGGCCATAGTTATCTATCTCATTAATGAACAAAGGGACGGTAAAGCTACTTTCGATGAGCAAGTAAATCTTCATAATGATTAAATGTAGTATCTACGTATCTTTCAATACTAAACCTTTGTAAGCCTTTTTTAGCATTAATGATAAACTGTGCTTCTAGCTCAGGGCTTAAGGCTATACTTTTAATTTTATCAGCCAACTCTTCAATGTTCTCTTTTTCAAACAGGTAACCATTATCACCATTTGTAATGACTTCTGGCATTCCTCCAGCATTTGTAGCAATACATGGTAGCCCTGATGCCATTGCTTCGATTAACGCAGCTGGAGTACCTTCTGAACGAGATGGTAATATAAATAAGTCGCTTACTTTAAGAATTTCAGGAATATCACTACGATTACCAGCAAAAATAATTTTGTCTTTTAAATTAAAAAAGTTAATTTGTTCTACTATTTTTTGATAAAAAGAATCCGACGTTTTTTTCCCAACTAACAATAATCTTGCATTAGGAATACTTTTACAAACTTTAGCAAAAGCAGGAACTGCAATGTCCCATCCTTTAACTTCGATAAAATGTCCCACAGCAGTAATAAGAAAATCTGATTTATGTATATGAAAGGATTCTCTAATTTCATCTACCTTTTCTGAACAAGTAAAGCGCTCAAGTTGCACTGGTACATCGATGATATGAATCTTATTATCAAAACCGACTTGGTTGCATATTTCTTTTCTTGCTGCATCACTGATTGCTAGAATACGATTTGCAAGCAAACAGGTAAGACGTGTACTTGGCATTAACTTTTTTAAACCTTGAGGTTTCACCCCTTTTTCATAATATGAAGACATAGACAATTTGGACCAAACTTTAACTGGGGTCCTTGCGAGCATCGCTGCAATTAACGGGCTTGTATGGTCATTATAGCAATGTAAAATATCACACTTAGTTAATCGCATAAGCTTATAATTACGAGTAATACTTTTTAAATCAAAATTTCCTTTGGATCGAGGTTGATAAATTACTTTACAACCGATTTCTATAAAAGGTGTTACTAAAGAAAGATCATCAGGTTGCTTTGATAAAACTAGCCAATTATTCCAATTATTTTCGGCACATTTCTGAACTAACCTCAAAGTACTTAGCCACTTTGAGGTCGCTATAATAGGGACCCCCCCCCAATAATGGACTATATTTATTTCCTTTTTCAATTCCAGTAGCCTTTAATAATATTTAAATAAAGAAAATATATTCTCTGCACATCTAGATTATACATATAATTCCCTAAATGTTGATGTCGCATATCAACAAATAATTACTTTAGGTTTAACGTACCGAAATAGCTGGGAAATTGAATTTTTAGAAGTACAAAATAGATTAAAAAAAGCGACTTAAATAAGTAAAGTCTTGTTAAAAATAGTTAATAATTCTATTTTTTACTTTTCTCTTTAAACCTATGTTGTCGGAAAACAGATTTAAATTAATTTTGAATAAAGATTAATGGCATACAAACTAAAAGAAACTATACTCCAAGGCATGTTTTATAGAAAGATTTGAAAAGGAGCTAAAAATGGTTCAGCTAATGAAAACAATGAGGTATATGAAACACTCATTTATTGTATTGTTATTATCCATAAGTACTAGCATTTCAGCTTATACAATGCCTGTAGGGATACCTAACACTACTTTAGACTTTCAACAAGAAATGCCCTCAAGGCCTAATGACTGGAATACTGAAAAACCAGGTTACTATTACATAAATTATCAAACAGGTAGCGATAAACAAACTTACGGAACACCTGACGTACCACGTAAATCGTTCCCTAGCCCTGCACCTGCTGGTTCATATATTGAAATAGCAGGTGAGTACGATCAAGGTTTTAAAACTTATGGTGATCGAATATATGTACTCAATGGTACTGATGAGAATTGGAGTGCAGGAGAAGCTGGTCCAGTTTGGGTTACTGAAGCAAAGGATACTGATGGGGCAATTAGTAAAGTAGGGTTTCTGGTGATGGGAGCAAACATATACATCTCCGATTTGGACTTTATTAACGGAGCAAACCTTAAAATTGGATCACCTAGTGAAGGGCGACAAGCAACAAATGTAGTGGCCAAAAACTTAGATTTAAATGGTGGCGGTATATCTATATCAGCAGATTCAACGGCTCCGGTTTCAAATGTCGTAATATACAATACTACAGTACATAATTTGGGCGATGTAAACTCTCCAACGGATGATGATTTTCACGTAATATCGATTGGAAAATATGTTTCCAATGTATGGTTATTAGATAATATTTTTCACACAGCATCTGGGTCAGGGCTTCAAGTTCTTGGAGACCTTAATAACAGAGGTTCGACAAATAATATCTACGCAGGACGTAATGAAGTTTATAACGTAAGACAAGCTGGCCTATGGGTTAAAGCAGGATCTAATGTAGTATTTTCAAGTAATTATGTCCACGATTTAGTTAGTACGTCTTGGTCTCCATCTAAAGGGCTTGGAGCACAGTATCAACCCGATGAGTTGTGGATGATCAACAATCGTATCAGTGGTGTTGAATACGGAATAAGGATTGCTTCTACATCTGCAACCACATGGGATAAAAAAATCTACATTATTGGTAATGTTATTCATGGGATTGAACCTGTGCAAGAAAACTCGAATATCGGCCCTATTGAAACCACTTCATCATGGCAATCAGCTGCTATTCACATAGCAAGCTCAGATGAACAATATATTTTCAACAACTTAATATTTGATGCTCCTAATGGGATTGATGTATCTAATCGAGATACTACAACTTGGATAAAAAATAATATTTTGCTAGATGTAACGGCAGCGCACGTTAATGAACCCACTGGATATCATATTATGCTTGAATACTTAGCTCTTAATGAACAAGCATTTATAGAAAATAATTATTTTGGAGACGGCATGTATGTGCGGGTAAAAGAAGGCGTATCTAATAAAATACATGAAACAGTATTATCTTTAAATTCTAAAAATGGCGCTAGTGGAAATGTTCAAGGTACAAACATTATTACACAAAACGATATTGGTCAAATAATGGATGGTTTAAGTATTGACGGCATGGGGTTTACAACACTTAAAGATGCGGGTACCAATGTAAATAATATTTTAATAACCCAGTTTAAATCGCAATTCTCTGATACCAGCGGGATAAATTTAGACATTTTTGATGAGCAACGCAGTCTTGGGAATTCAATTGATATAGGCCCATTTGAACAATATGGTGCTAAACAAATCCCCACTATTCCTACAAAACCAGGAGAGTTAAAAATAATTCAACTACCAAACGAGACCGAAGTAACGACAACAATATACTAACTGAAGATTGACTTAAAAAATACTTGAGCCTTTTTCATAAAAATAATTAATCATTGATAAATAGTTTTTAGAAAAAGGTTAAAACAACATTGCGTAAAGGTTCTGATGAGCACGACATTTTATTAAAAAATAAAATGTCGTATTTGATTAAGTTCATCTACTTACTTTCAATTTTATTACCCAAGGGGTTTGTGAACAATAGAAAACATAATAAAAAGATATATAATTTATTCAAGTTTTCTATTAAACGTTTTTAATGTAATAATATATTAAACTAATTTTGAATATTGATCTGTTGATCAACAAAGACTGACTTACCACGTTTCGTTAATGGAATATGATCAACTTGCATTACAGAAACCTCTATACGCTTCTGTAATTTATTATTGATATTATTAAGTATACGTTGTTTACTTTCCTCGGAAAAATCTTGTCTTGTTTTTATTTTTATCACTGCTACACCAGGGGTATCCTGATAAAATTGATATTGCAGTACATCATCAAAAGTATCATCATGCATATTTATAGCAGACCAAGGTATTAAGCTATTATCTACTGCCACTAAATGTTCTTGGATATTATGCCCCATAATATTTCTTACTATAAGATGATTGCGTTTGCATTTATCACAATAATTTCCAACATACTCAGCAAAGTCACCCGTTTTATAACGTATAAATGGCATTACTGTATTTATAAAACCAGTTCCGACTATTTCACCAACTTGACCCTTTTCTGTAATCACATTGCCATTTTTATCCAACAATTCAAAATAACCATAAGTCGGCCATACATGATAATCGTCTGAGTTTTCACATTCACCTGCCGCGACAAGCTTTTCACTATGCCCATAAGAAGAGTAATACCGGCAGTTAAAGACTGATTCAACAAAACTACGTTGCTCAGGATAAACATTTTCGGATTCAGCTAAAATCGCTTTAATATTGTTAAATGTTATATTCTCTTTTTTAGCGAATCGGGCTAATTGATACACTGATGATGGATACACATGAAGAAAGCAATCCTTAAGTGTTTTAATATGAGAAATATAGTGACTCATATCTTTGTCATTCATGTGAAAATTACTATAATAATGTTCCTTAAAAATAGGATCGTAACTTTGGTTCTCCCCTTTTTTTGAACCCGTAACGCGCCCTCTTAATACGGCTTTTATATCTCCAAGTTTAAACCCAGCTTTTCTCCAGCCATCAACTAAGTAAGCATACTCAATCTGTGACCGACTTGCATTAATGTAAAAAGAAAGAGGGATACCACTTGTCCCACCTGTTGTAACATAATCAACATCAGAGTTATCTTTATCGACTAAAAGTAAATCTTCAGTATTATTATTAATAAAATCTTTATCAATCAAGGGGAACTTATTAAAATCATTTAGCGTATTAAAAGCCAAAATATCGATATTAGCTTCATCATATAGCTTTCTATAAGCAGGGCATTTTTCATAAGCAATATTAACTTGCTGTTTTAATTGTTTAAGGTGGTAAGCGTCAATTTCAGCTTTTGTCCATCTATCAGCAGATAAAATAAGCTTTGTTGTTTCTCGAAATTTTCTACCAATTAAGTACTCTAAAGGAACAACTGAAAGTGTAAGGCCAACCAATCTCTTAAAAGCAGGAGGCATTGCCTCCCATATATTTTTCTTTGAAAATGCTTTCTTCATATTAATTTTCCGAAATAAAAACGCCCACTATTTTTTACCCACTAAAATCAATGTGTTTGATGATGGGCTTGCATTAAACGAATACTTTTCGAGTGGTTGAAAGGATAGATAATAGCTTAAAAACTATAATCATTTATTTAGCAACTTTATAAAAACTCGGGAAAAATAGTAACGGATCGTTGCTACTACTCCTTTTCTTTGGCACATATTCGCGACTGATTTTAGGTGTAATTTTACCCAAAGGGCCCGTGCTAATACATAATTTATTTGAACAAAAAAAGCACTAGAAAAAAATGAAGACAACCAATTGATTTCCTGTTCAAGCCTATCCTTATCTTTACCTTGTAAATACTCTACTTGTAGCTCGCTATTGATAAAAAAAGGAATAACTTTAATTTCCTTTATTTCCTTGTCCTGAATAACGAAATCAAGGCTTAAACTATATTTGGTATTAGGCATTGCTTTAGTATCAATATCAATTAAAAAATTACCAATACCATAAAATATAACTTTGCCTTTATATCTTTCAATACCTTGTATTACATGAGTATGGTGACAAATAACACAATCAGCTCCGGCATCAATTAATGCCTGCGCTCTTTTTCTTGAAACCTTATCAGTATAACGACAAAACTCAACACCTTGATGCAAAGACACAAGTAATAAATCTGTAGTCATTCTCAATTTTTTAACATCAGTTACCATTTCGCAGACAGACTTGTAAGAAACATTTATCTCAGTATTAGCTGGAAAAGGATGCGCGGCAGGTGAGTAAGCAATTAATGAAACATTTGCACTTGGCAAATTAACTTTATGCTCAAAACTTTCAGAGTAGCTACCCGTAGCTCCAAAACATCCCATTCCTTTTTTGTATACAGCATCAATGGTATCTTGAGCTCCGAAAACACCTAAGTCTAAGAAGTGATTATTTGCTACATTTGCCACATAATTGACATTCTGAGGAAAAATATTCAAATAGCCTTCAATTCCATTCATAAGGACAGGTTTAGGCTCCCAAGGTTCGCCTCTTTCTGTTAGGCAACATTCCAAATTAAAAATGACAGCAGATTTCTCTTCAAAAATCTCCTTTACATGCATAAAATTATAATCATTTCCATATTGATCTATTTTTCCTCCTACTCCCCTCGCTAGAGCGATATCTCCTAAAAATAACATTCTTGATTTAGGTGATTTTGAAGCATAGTCCGCTAACTTTATCGTCCAATTACTACTTAGGATACTCATGATGATGCTAACCTTGATTAATTTATGGCTTTTTCCCAGATTGTTGAAGCAGCCTGAAGTGTAAACTTCTCTGATTTATGTAATGCATCTAATGAAACTTGTTCCGCTAGTTTTTTATTTGTTATTAACAAATGTAACTTATCAACAAATTCAGAGATATCTTCTTTATTAATTAAATAGCCTGTTTTTCCTGACTCAACAAGGTCAGATAAATCACCTATGTCTGATGCTACAATTGGTAAGCCTAGGGTTGCTGCCTCCATACATGATAAAGGTAAACCTTCGGAGTCTGATGTAAGCACAAAAACACGCGAATCTACCAAATATGATGTTACATCTACAGTTGCCCCAGTAAACGTGACATTTTTATTAAGCCCCAATTGCTGAGATAATAACTCATACTCTTTAAGTCGATTACCACCACCAACAACCAAGGCTGAAATATTGGGTAATTTTAGTTTTAATTTTTCTACAATTGTTAAAAAACGATCAACTCTTTTTACAGGGTCTAATCTAGCAACAAGGATCAAATCATTATTTTTCTCCTTTGAAAAATTTTGGAATACGGACTTATCTATTCCTCCAGGGTTAACAACTACATTTTCAACCTGCTTATTTTCTAAATATGACTTGGCTTTATTGCCCATTGTTACGACAAGATCTATTGTTTTAATATAATTAATTAACCGCTTTTCCAAAACGCAATCATGCTTACCGGAGTCTTTGAAAATAGGAGTGCCACTATATACTCCACCACCGACAATTTCAGACCAACCACCGACACAGAAATAAATAGATTTAGTTGCATTCATCCTAGCAATAACATTTGCAAAAATACCGTTTAACAACAAGTGAAAGCCACCAACATAGTCTACCTTGTTTTTTTTTGTAACTTTGTAAGCCGTATAAGTTCTCGCAAAAGTATTACCAAATATTTTTTGAATGATTGGAGAAGGCGTAACATAAGTTACATTTTCTATTTCCAGCATTTTCTTATCTGCAACAATCCAAATATGTTCGCAAACATTCGATTCAGCTAACGGTTTGATATGTGCGGCGATCCAGTTATTAGATTCAAAACGCCCCATAAAAACAAACTTTTTTTTATTAAAACTTTCATCAGCTTTCTTACTTTTATATGAAAATAAAATCGTAATTAAACTCGACACTCTTATAATTTGGTAGATTAAAAACCTTGATAAAAGTTGCTTGAAAAGTGTATTCTTCTGTGAATCAATTAAGCGTGATTTTTGAACTGTATATTTCTTCTCTTCCACAAATGCTCCTTTTAATTAATCGAACTCTAGTACAACGACCTAAATTTATTCTTTTAATAAACATGCAGATTTCAAATTAAGGTTTATAAAAACTATTACAGTAATTGCTCTTACCCTATTAATATAATCACTAAATATCCATCATATTATTACTATGTGAGTGCATTCTTTAATTTTTCCTATACAAAATTAAAGAATGCACTTATTAAGATGTGGTTAATGAGATCAGTTTTTAATGTCATAAGAAATATTAAAAAATCTGATTTTAGTCATCAATGAGAGTACTTTTTTTACCTGACTGCTTTTTCTTTCGTTCAATATGCACACGCAATAACAACCCAATCGCAACCCACATACCAACAGCTCCTTCTCTAGGATAGAAAGTCTGACTACCTATAGAGGCAATTAAAAAGGCACCTATTAATGCAAAGGCTGCACCGCCAGTAACTACATATAAATTGTTAGAACTGTCACGAAAAAGGCTCCAAGAGTACTTTAGAAGAAGTAGATACAATAAAAAAACAGGTAAGGCACCTATAAAACCATTGTCTTGAATCCATTGTAGATAAGAGTTATGCGGATGAGGGAAACTATCAAATTCACCATATAACTCCCTCATTTTCAGCGTAAGCCCTATATTTACCATAGCATCCCTACCATAGCCAAAAAATGGAGCTTCAATGATGGAATCCCACACTAATGGCCAAGCTAAATTCCTACCAGAAGTAACTTCATACAAATCAACTCCATCTTCTTCAAAGTTAGTCTCTTGGGTGTATGAACTTTCATCTGAATTAAAACCAAAGCTAAGTCGCTCAACTGAAGATGGTGCAAACATAATTACAGCTATGTATATTAATGGGGCTAATAAAATGTACTTCTTCCACTTAAATAAACAATAAAGTAAACCTAATACAGCCCATGTTCCATAACCTGTTCGCCCTCCAGTTAAAGCCATAGCGATAAATATGATCAGGCAACAGGGCAATATAACCAACCAATAATACTTTTTACTTACTAATTCTTTTAAACAAAAAACTAGCCAAAAAGCGCCACTCATCATCATCGAAATATTAACTCGATGGAACCCAACACTTGCAGAAATAATCTTTAGCGCTTTGTGTTGTAACACATCACCACCTAGTGTTAATGAGCCTAATTTCATTGCTTTAACGACTTGGAAGGCTAATAAGATAAACATCAGAGCTAAAGAGCCCATTGCAAAATTATATTGTTTTCTATTACGACAACCATCAAAAATAATCATGCTAGGAAATACCCACTTAAAACAATTAATCAAGAATTCATTAATTGCAGAAATAGCTCCAGGTGGAGAACTATTGACCACTTCATACCATTCAAACACACCACTTCGATCTGACATATATCGGATGACGCTAAGGACAATGAAAAAACCATATATAAATAGCAAAAAATTAATTTTACGGGGCATTTCCCAGAGTAACTTCTGCTTTCTTCTATCAGAAAGCCAAGATAAAACGACATTTAAAAATAAAAAGTTCCAATGATTTAAACCAGGTACCCCACCAACAGCTTTAGGCATATCAGGATGCTGAAAGATAGAAATTAAAAGTACTAACCAGCAAGCTCCTCGAAACCAATCTTTCCAGGCGTAAACACTTAAATAAGCGATGAGTAAGGTCAATAATGTAATTCGAATCATAAGTAATTAACTTTAAAGTTTAATTAGAAAATGTTGCATATATTTTATGCCAATGTTGCGAGACCTCTGAAATAGAAAACTTTTCTGTACTTTGATACGCGGCCTCTGAGAACGTATCTAATTTATTTTTGCATGAAAAAATATTAATATAACCAGTTGCAAACTCATGTTCAGTTAAAAAATCGCTGAGGTAACCATTTACCCCTTCTTCGATCAAATCGCCTAGATCGCCGACTTTAGAAGTAATGGCTGGAGCTCCACACATCATTGCCTGAATAAGAGCTTGTGATAAGCCTTCAGAATCTGAAGTCAATACAAAACAGCGAGATTGCTGAAGCCAATACTCGACATTATTTTGCCATCCTGCAAAATATACATCATCAGCAATACCTAACTCGATAGCTAGCTTTTGTAACTTTTCTTTATCTGGGCCATCACCGACAATTACCGCATTTAAATGAGGAAGTTGTTTTTTCGAAATTTGTATCGACTTCAAAAACCGGTCAACTCTTTTTACTTCTGATAAACGACCTACCAAAATTAAATCATATTGTTTTTTTACTTCAGGCCTTGGACAAAATACAGAATCATCGAACCCGCCAGGTACAATTTCAAAGATTGTCTTAACACCTTTATCTTTAAAATAACGAATAGCTGATGTGCCCATAGAAATAACTAAATCCATTTCATTAACCGACTTAATCAACATTTTTTCAATAAATGAATCTGCTTTACCAATACGATTAAAGATCCTACTTTCTGTATTGAACCCTCCGCCATCAACTTCTCTGGGTCCACCTCCACAAATATACACAGATTTAGCTCCAATTAATTTCGCTAAGACAACTACAAGTAAACCATTAAGTAAAAGGTGAAACCCTACTAAAACATCTGGTCTTTGAGTGATTGCTAACCATGTGAAATAAATTAAGCGAGCAACTACCTGTCCGAATACTTTACTTAGCCATTTAGGTGCATATTCACCAGAAACCTTATTCATATTAGGTACAGAAGTAGATGCTACCATGGTTAAATGCTTACAGGTATCGGCATTAGCCATAGGACGTAAATGAGTGATTAACCAGTGATCCGAATAAAAGGTACCTGTTGCTAATATAGTGAGTTGCTTCGTTTTTTTAGGTTGATGAGGTATTAACTTAAATAGTTTTAATAACAAATAATGAATAATAAGCATCCCCCTTAACAAACATCGATAACAGTGCTGAAAAACACTAATCTCCTTATCAATCATTTTTAATTACCTATTTTAGGAAAGGTTAATCTATCCCATCCAATTGAAATACTAGCTCTTCCAGAATAATCCTTATCATTAAGGGCTATATAAGAACACTTTACGCCATTAATATATAAAATGGTTAGTTTAGGATTTTCTACATACCAAGTAAGGCCTTGAATGTCATCTCCATTGTAGTCCGTAGAGAGGTAGATATGAGTTTCCTCCCCCATGTACTTCACAGAGAAATCCAATTCTTCAATCGTGCGGTTATAACCTAGCAAACGACGAGTCGTGGTTGTTAATATTTTTTTATTATCTTGATACTCAGCTAATAACTCAAAGGCTTGCCTTGTTTCCTCAGTAAACGGTTCTTCGATGGAATGCACTTTACCTAAATGACTATATAGAACACTACAACCTTCATTCTGCACCAAGGTATCTAACATCGCTTTAGTTAATACATTATGAATACCACGTGCTTGATCAAAGCAGGAGACACCACCCCATGCAGGGTTACAACGCATAAACTCAATAACTTCAGAACCGTCTATTAAGGTTGTTTTACGTAGGACTTTGTTGGCTTTATGCATCGCATATTTTTGATTTCCGAGGCGAGCAAGCCAGGCTTTAATAAATTCTAATGCAATAGTTTTAAGCGATGCTTTAATTTTATGCTTGTTAAACAAACTTTGATAACTGCGTTTTGCGTTTTGTGCAACGCAACTCGTCACCCTACCTTTCCAAATAAAAGGCAAACCACCAGACTTCACAGTAAGGTCACTATGATAAGCTGTAGTACCTTGTTCAGCACCACTTCCTTGCATAATGTCATTGTCTAAATTTGTTGGCGCTTGCGCATGGTCAACCCACACTTCAATTTTACGTTTTCCTGATTGAATGGTATTCCAATATTTTTCAATTGATGCTCTATCATTAACAAAATCACCAAATGAATGTAAACAATCAATATGACCAGATTCAATCAAACGATGAATTTTATCTCTTCCTTCGTCATCTGTATTTGTATATGAAAAATTATGACTAGGCATATCAAAATAGACAGTATTTCCAACCTCTAAACCAACTCCTTTCCCTAAAGATGTTTGTTCTGTTGTATTTAAATACTTTGCCGTCTCAAAATAAATTTCTTTGTTAGGCGTTTCATCGAGATCACTACAGATAGCAAGCATTGCTTGATAAGGATATGGATATTTTCGTAGGCTAACCGTATTTTTTTTCTTCATGATGATTGCAACTTAAATCGAGATAGGCACTTCTGTTGTAGTTTGAATGGGACTAGATAACGAAAATAAATGAACAAAGTAATTATACTTGCAATGCCAATAAGTGCAGAAGCACTTAACCATTCACCTTGATTATATTCATAACGAGATAAAGCAAGGCAGACTAAAAAAGGACAGATATAAAAAACAGGTTTAATAAAGCTATTAAGTACATAACTAAACCAAGATAATTTAAGTTGTCGACAGGTATAAATCGGGACAATAATTCCGTAAACAATATTCATTGGAATAACAAATAATAGGGCTGCTGTTGTTAACTCCCATTGTTCAATGCCTGTAAACAAAAGCTCTATTCCAAATAATACAAAAATTGCAACAAAAGCAAAAAGAGAAATACGGCCATGTTGATTCAAACCCATTAATATTCGAAGCGATGTATCTTGCCCCATAGGTAATAATTGACCAATAGCTAAAATCATCACCAATGACCAAAGAGCATATTCGGGTCCCATCCAATAATGTAAAACAACATCCCCATAGATTAATAACAAACCTAAGGTAGGTAACGCAAAAGCAAAGCTTAATTTCGTGGTGTTAATGAATAATGCTTGAATTGCTTGTATATCTCCAGCGCCCTGCATCGAACCGGTTGTAGGAGTTAACATCAAAGTAAACTTAGTCATGAATGTTTTAATTTGCTTAGTCAACGCCATTGGACGAGCAAAAATAGCAAGCGCAGCGGGGCCAATAGAGCTCACTAACATCACACTTATTGTCTGTAACAAAATGATAGGAGGGATATTAGATAACATACTCTTAATGCCAAACTTCAATAACATTTTAGTTGTTTTCCAGTTTGCCATCTTTAAATTAAATTTAAACTCAGTACAGATTTTATTAACAAATACAAATCGAAGAGATTGGAAAATAATAGTTGAAATCAAATAACCAATTGCCATTCCAGCAACACTTAAGTTAGTAAAATAAAGAGCTAACACCATTAAAATTATCGATAATATGCTATCACCAGCATGTAATGCATTATGTATATCCCAACGATGATAACCAGTTAATAAGCCACTTGCTGAACCAGAAGCCATTTGAAAAGCAACACCAGCCCCTAAAAAAAGAATCACTAACTGGGCCGTATGAGTATTTTCTGCAAGGTTTTCGCCAAAATAAGGCGGTAGTAATAGGTAAAATAAAACGGTGCCCAACATTGCTACAGCAGCGAATATCAATTGTACAAATAATGCTGAATTGGCAACATAATTAAGCAAAGTCAGTTCACCAGCCCCTCGGTGTTTGGCTACATAACGATTAAAGCAAGCTCCCATACCTAAGCCAACCAAACTTAAATAACTAACAAAAGACCAGCCAAAATCCCATATACCTAGAGCTGCTTGCCCTACTTTATCATCCACCAAACGTGGCATAATAAAACCAGAAAAAATCAACACAAGCTGACTAGCCCAACTCACCATTAGGTTCCAAGCAAAGCGATCTTGACCTGTTAAATCAGGCTTTTTCTGTTCCTTTTTATCTATCATGAAATTCTATTTCGCATAACCAAGGTGACCATGGTAATTACCGGTAACTTGGTAATAAGTTTGTAACTCATCTTCACTTAATAAAATTTTCCAGCGGTCATCCAACTGAATCACTTCAGAGTCATCCAAACGCATGCCGTTACCGACTACATGATGCTCAACGGTTTTAAAATCTAAACGTTTTTTAGCTGGATCTACACCGATAAAATTAAACAAAGTATCCAACGTTTGTTCAGTGTTATTACAAATATCTTCGTAATGTACTCTGATCCAATTATTTTTCGACATGGTCGCTAACACCGCTTCAGTTTCTTGATTACAACGCACCCATTCATGAGCGCCAATTTCAATTCCTCGGCCTTGCTCTTGTGTTTTTCCTGCACCACCACCACGTAACTTAGGGTTTTTAGCATCGGCAAATTCTGATGGATTTTTATAGGCTAAGGAAACACCTCGCCCATCACGAACAACCCAGATCACTTTGATATCCAATTCAGGGTTTTTTAATAGATATTTCAAACGAATACCTATTTTTGAAGAATCTACAACGGTATCAACCTTGGCTTGCTCTGCAATTGAACGAGCATAATCTGCATTTCGCTTTTGTAAGAAAGGTAATTGCTTTCGCCACACTGGCGATAGCGTTAACAAACTATCTCTAATGAATTCCATCAATGGAGACCTAACCAACGGCCCCAACAGCTTTAACATATAAGGTGTCGCACCGGTTCGAATATCTGTTTTTGCATCTGAAATACAAAAGTCATGACCTTTAGTAGCCATTTTTTCAGCGACACCTTCCCAAAACTCACACTCACCAACTAATTTTTTACATGAACATAAATAACTATTTTTATCACCTAAGTTAATGGCCTTTAATTCACCGACACTGCAAAGATCTGGGTGAGCGCCTAGCAACATAGCAGTCATGGTTGACCCCGAATGACTGGCAGCGGCAAGGTAAACTAATTTTTGTTTTTTATGAGTCATATTATTTCTTTATGATGATTTAATTGGTTTGACTAACTCTTTAATAAGCATGCCAATAAATAGAGTATTGGTAATTAAATAACGCTTCCATAAGCGTCCCGGCTCTTGCAGTACTCTGTATAGCCACTCCATTCCCATTTTCTGCCAAATTAAAGGTGCACGCTTTACTTTTCCGGCAAACACATCGAATGAACCACCAACACCATGCACTACTGGCACCCTCATTACATCTCCCCATTTAGCCATAAACTGCTCTTTTTTCGGAGAAGTAATGGCAACAAAGAGAACATCGGCATTAGCTTTCACAATATTTTCAGCTACTTGTTGTTGCTGGTCTTCTGAAAAGTAGCCATTTTGACGTCCAGCAATGATCACACCTGGGTAATGCTTATTTATCTGCCGTTCGATTTCTTCGGAAACCTCTTCTGTAGCACCAAGGCAATACACACGATATCCTTTGGTATTACCACGTTCTAAAATGCCATGCATTAGATCAATACCTGCTACACGTTCAGGCAGTTTTTTCTTAAGTATTTTACTAGCTAATACAACAGCACAACCATCGGCTAAAATTAAGTTAGATGAAGTAACATCTTCACCTAATGCAGGATTTCTTTTCATATTCACTACTTTGGCGGCATTAAGCATACCAACGTGTAATGATTGTTTAGAAGTGATACATTCATGAACAACATCTAATGTTTGAGACATCCCCATTGGATGAATATTAATGCCAAACATAGTAACGGTTGCTTGTTTAACTTGATAACGTTCGGTAGGTTTTTTTAAAGGTGACTTTTCTGCATTCATTTAGCCACTCCTTAGCTTATATAATGACTTAATCGGACAAACATAACAGTAGTTTTTTGTATTGTAAATATTCCAATATTTTTAACTCATTTTTTTCAAAAAAAACCGTAAAAACATAGCCTTAATAGGTATTTTTAGCACTTTCAAGGACAGAGTAAATGACAAAAACAGATTATTTAATAAGCTTAGATTATGAACTTTTTTTTGGAAAAAATACTGGCTCCGTAGAAGACTGTATGATTACTCCTACAAATAAACTAATTACCATATTAAATAAATATAATAGTCGAGTTTGTCTTTTTGTAGATGCCGGTTTTCTAGTTAAATTAAAAGAATATGCGGATAGTTTCCCTGAATTAGCAAAACAATACCGTGATATTAAGCAACAATTACTAACACTCTCCAAAGCTGGGCATGATATACAACTTCATATCCACCCCCATTGGGTAGATACTACTTACGACCAAGATGGCTGGCATATCGATACCAGCAGGTATCGGTTACATGACTTCTCTAATTCAGAAATTAACGAGATTGTGCGTAGTTACAAAGCAGAGCTAACCACTTGTACTTTACAACCCATATTTGCATATCGCGCTGGTGGCTGGTGTCTGCAACCCTTTGAGACACTATCTAAAGCCTTATCAGACAATGGTATTTGGCTAGACAGCACCTTATTTAATCATGGTTACTCATCGGATCCTACGCGTTACTTTAATTTCACCGATATGCCGCAACAACCTTATTGGACTTTCTCAACAGACCCATTAAAAGTAGATAACCAAGGGCAGTTTGTAGAAATACCTATTAGTGCTTTCAAAACATCCCCTCTATTCTTTTGGAAACTTGCTTTTCATAAGAAGATTTCAGGTAAAAAGTTTAAAAGCTTTGGTAATGGCCAAGCGATGGTAGCTAACAAGCAGTATTATATTGAAAGGCTCACCAAAACAACCTATGGGCCAGTAATGATAGATGGTGCAAAGGCGGGACAATTAGAAAAAGCATTAAAGTCTCACGATAAGAAAAATACCAATGGCATTTTTAATATTATGGGTCACCCCAAGAGTCTTGCCCCTTACTCATTAACTAAACTAGATCAATTTCTGAATAACAACCCACAACTTCAATGTAAAACCTTTCAAAATTTTAGACACTTAATGCCAAATACAATACAGAATTGATAAAGTAGAATTAAAAAACCAGTGTTTAGCTAATAAACACTGGTCTAAATACTACAATTAACCTACTTAGATAACGCTTACTCTGCCACTTCCTGCCAATGCTTTTGTATTTCAACATTATCGGGTAATAACGTTAACGCTTTCTTAATTAATGGCTTAGCTTCAGCAGTTTTTCCTGACTGATGTAATATCCAACCATAGGTATCAAGAACAGCAGGGTTATTTGGCGCAATCTCATAAGCTTTAGCTGCTAACACTTCTGCTTTGGGGTCTTTCTCTAATGAATATAACCAAGCAGCATTATTTAGGCTCGTTAGTTCATTAGGTGAGACACTCAATACCTTCTCATAAGCCTGAATCGCAGCTTCATTTTCTCCCTTAAGCTGTAACGACATACCACTATTTAAGTTCGCATATAAACTAGAAGGCGCAGCAATTAACCATTTAGTTAAAAATGCTTCCGCTTTGTTTTTATCGGATTGCTGATAAATCTTATAAAGCTCAACGGCAATTTCGTCGTTATTATTTTTATTCCACTCATCAGATAATATCTGTGCTGCCTTGGTATCATCTTTCTGAGCTATAGCTAACTGAGCTTTTAATACAGCAACCTGAGGATTCTCAGGCAGAATTACTTCTATTTGCTTCAGCACTTTATCCGCTTCAGCATATTGCCCTGATAAGGTTTCAATTGCAGCTAATCTCATTAAGAAAATTGACTGAGTAGGCGTCAATTGTAACTGTGCCAGAGTTAACTCTCTTGCGCTGGTATAATCCTTAGCTCGAATCGCTGCAATAATTCTTTGGTTACTAATTTGCTGTTGTAATGTATCGCTTTTATCGACTAAGTCCACAGGGAGATTAATCGCTTTCTTAATCGTTTTATCAGCCTCAGAGAATTGTTTATTCTGATACTGATAATCAGCTAAAACAAGCGCTAATATGCTTGGATTATGTTTACTTGATAAGCTATCCTCAATATTAAGTAGCTCTTTTCTTTGCTCTTGAGTACTGATAACGGCACCGTAATAAGCCTTAATCTGCTCAGGATATAAGTCTATAATTTGGTTGTAATAACTAAATGCAGACGACCAGTCTTGTTGTAACTGTTTACTTTGCGCTAATCCATAGTATGACTGAAGATTATCATCAGAAACCTTAAGGATTTGATTAAAAGATTGCTCCGCTAAAGCATATTGATTTCGGTATAAATAATAATTAGCAATCAATAAACGAGTCCCTACTGACACGCCAGCTTTATTTACTTCGTTACCAATAAAACGATCTGCTTCATCAAGACGCTGCATGGCAATTAGTTTTTTTAAATAAACCGTTTGTAACGAAAGATCGGCGCTATTTTTAGCTAAACCAGCGGCTAATAAATCGAGGACTTCTTGTTCTTTTTCTGGAGACTTCTCATTTAAATAACTACTTTCTATTAAAGTCAATTTAGGCGAATCTGGAAATAGCTTTTTGATACGGTCAATCGCTATATCTGCTTTATCGAATTGCTTTTCAGCAATCGCCGCAATCGCATATAACGTTAATGTATCTAAACGTTCTTCATATTCAATCACGTCATCCAAAATATCTAATACATCATTACTTTGATTCAGCTTAAGCTGGGTCATTGCATAGATTTGTGTTAATTGAGGCGTATTTACCTCAGGATCAATCATGCCTGATAAGTATTTTTCCGCACCATTGATATCACCTTCTGTATATAAAATCACGCCAAGCATAGTGGATGCTTTTTTATTGTTAGGATCTATTTCTAGTATTTTTTGTAAAGCTTCTTTTGCCTCACCTAACTGCTTTCTTTTGTAATACTCTTGAGCTGAGATATAATATTCATTGACAGTTGTCGCGGTAGGGAATTCATCACTTAAGATACGAGAATATAGTAACGCCTCAGAGCTGCGGCCTTGCGAAGTTAAAATAGATGTTAACGCCTTAAGAATATTAATTCTCTCTGGGGTAAATATATCCGATGAGGGTAATTCACTTAATGCAAAAGAAAGTGTACTTTCAGCTTGCTCTATCTGGCCTTTTTCAAGTAATAAAAAACCTTTCAACATTAAGGCTTCTGTATTCTTAGGCTCACTTACCATGGCCTTATCTAACAAAGCGAGTGCAGCATCTTTATCATTACTCGCAGTAATTCTTGCTTCCCCGATAAATCCATCACTTTCAAAACCGGCTTGCTGTTGCAGATCAGCAAAAATTGAAAGTGCTTGTTCAGGTTTATTTTCTAATAGTAATAACTTAGCTTTTAACAGCTTAAAGTCATCTCCTTTTGACGACAACAAATCAGATTGCTGTTCAATCAGTTTATTTGCTGAAATAACTTTCTTAGTACGCTGGTAAGACTCTAGTAATAATAAATAGAAATCAGCATCTTTTTGTCCTTGATAACGATTCAATACATCAAGTGCTTGATTGGATTGACCAAGTTTATTGTAAACTTTTGCTAAAATAACATAACCATCTTGTTGATCAGGATAAAGAATAATTGCATTACTTGCTGAATTAATTGCTGCTTTAAATTGGCTTTGCTCTAAGTAAGTTTTACCTTGCTGAGTATATTGAGCCAACTCAGCAACATTTTCAGCATTGGAGTCATCATTACATGCAGTAATAAATAAACTACTGGCTAGTACTAACGAGCTAAACATGACGGTAGATGATTTTTTCATTTTCTTCCCTTATACAAGGTAACTAAAATAGCGTTAATAATTATTGCATATCGTATTTTTTCATTAGGTCATACAAGGTAGGCCTTGTAATACCTAAAGATTTAGCAGCAGCACTGATATTATGATCAGAAGCAATTAATGCTTGTTTCAGTGCATTAACTTCTGCGTTGCGGCGAATCTCTTTCAGATTTAATGGTGCGACTTCTTCATTAACGAGCCCTAGATCTAATGCGCTGATATATTTCAAGTCACACATTATTGCAGCACGCTTAATTTTATTTTCCATTTCGCGTACATTACCCGGCCAAGTATGGTTTTCAATACCATTAACAGCGTCTTCCGAAAATCCAATAATTTGCAGTTTTTGTTTTTTTACATATTTATTTAATAGGTATTTCGCTAATAATAATTTATCTGAACCACGCTCTCTTAAAGGCGGAATATCAATTTGTATTTCAGCAATACGATAATAAAGATCTTCCCTGAATTCACCTGTTTCGACTAACTTGTCTAGGTCTTTATGGGTTGCACAAATAATTCGAGTATCGATATCTATTTGCTTTCTACCACCAACTCGCTCAATCACTCGCTCTTGTAGAAAGCGCAATAACTTAGCTTGTAAATGAAGTGGCATATCACCAATTTCATCTAAAAATAGTGTGCCTTTATGGGCTAGTTCTATTTTACCGACAGTACTTTTTACTGCACCAGTAAATGCCCCTTTTTCATAACCAAATAATTCACTTTCAATAAGATTTTCAGGAATAGCGGCACAGTTAATCGCGACCATCTTGTTATCTTTGCGCAAACTTAATTGATGTAATGAATTAGCAATAACCTCTTTACCAGTCCCACTTTCACCGATTAATAAGCAAGACGCGTCGGTTGGTGCTATTTTTTCCACCATATTGCAGATTTTTAACATCTTAGTATCACTAGCAATCAAACCATTCAGCATTGATTCCTGTTGATTGTTTAGTTGCCTATTTTTCTCTTCAAGATGATAGATATGAAACGCACGCTGAACGATTAAATCCAAGGTATCAGGGTCAACAGGTTTAGCATAAAAGTCATATGAACCTAACTTAACTGCTTGCATTGCATGTTCATTCCCTTCATTCCCTGTCATCACGATAATCTTCATGTGTGGGCTTAAATGTAATGCTTGTTGCAGTAACTCAAACCCTTCCGTTACACCATCCTCATCTGGTGGCAATCCTAGGTCTTGAATCATGACTTTTGGCTCATGCAGCCGTATTGCAGAAATGGCTTCTTTCTGATTAGCTGCAGTAATGACATTGTAGTCAGCAAAGTGCCACTTCAACTGAGTTTGCAGGCCCAAATCATCTTCAACAATTAATAATGCATCTGCTTTATTATTTTTCAATCTTCAATCCTTAATATTTAAACTCGACACTCGCGGTGTATTGCATCTCATCATAGCTATCGGATTCGTCCTCTATAGACTGTTTATAATAATTAGCCTGTAAAGAAAAACTTAAATGAGGGTGGAAGGCATAACTGCTGCCAAGGGTTGCGTTAGTCGCTTGTTTATCAAAATCAGTATTTATCGTTGATTCACTATAACCAAATGATAAAAACGTATTTATTTTTTTAGTCGCTTGTAAGCTGAAATATGTACTTCCTCCCCAACGAGGATCTACATCATCGCCAATGATTTCAGTATCTTTCTGATAGTACAGAGTATTACTATTACTTAAGCGGTTTGTAATGAAAAACTGGTGTTGTAGGTCAACCCTATCTATCCACTGAATTTCAGCATCATCACTGACACTTTCATCACTGTTATCTAGTACATCATCACCGGATCCCAGTGATGAGTCACTTAATTCTCGTTGTGCAGTTAGTGAAAGACTTTGTCGACTAAATTGGTAGCTATAAGATAATTTAAAAACAGCCCCTCCTTCATCGCCTTGATCTGAAGTGACATTACTATAACCAACTTGCACGAGGTAAGATCCTTCACGCAGTTTGCCCTCAACAGAGGCATTCACGTCAGTTTGTGTGTAATCAAAATTAGAAGAAAGGTACTCTACTTTATTAATATCTGTAGCAACTTCTAGGCGAGCTTTAGATGATAATTCATTATACCAAGTTACCCCTACCCCATTGCGATTGGTATCTTGGTCATCATCATCGGTGTAGCGAGTGGCAGTAAAATCATAATCAAGCTCCACACCTGCTCTTGATGAGTATGGTAGAACCCAAACAGGGTTAATAGTAAATACGTCTCTATCCCCTGTATTTTCAGGAACATCAAGTCCGGCTTCATCTAGCAAATAAGAGCGTCTAAAGTGCGTTAAATTAAGGGTTAGGTTTTTACTAAAAAGCTCCTGACTTATACTTAAGCTACCAGACACATCACCTTCATTGTCTATGCTATCTTCACTATAGGTTGTGTAATATGCAGAATAATCTAATGCGGTACGGTTAGTTGCGGTTTGATTAAAATAACCAACACCAAGATCGGCTTGCTGCTCATATCCTGATTGTTTATTATTGGTGGATTGAGTGATATTGTC
Source organism: Psychromonas arctica (assembly GCF_036697365.1). Classification (GTDB taxonomy): domain Bacteria; phylum Pseudomonadota; class Gammaproteobacteria; order Enterobacterales; family Psychromonadaceae; genus Psychromonas; species Psychromonas arctica_A. Next base: position 13,429 of record NZ_JBAHZA010000006.1, on the reverse strand, counting down.
ACTTTGAGTGTGTGATAAACCAAATGACACATAACTCTCACTGACAGAGCCAGGTAAATCATTTGCTAACGCGATACTTGGTAATAGCACCAAACATCCTATTTCGAGTAACCTCTGATAGCGTTTTTTTAGTTTCATATTCACACACTGCCTATATTAAATCTGATAATGACTTATTTTTGTAATGCAGATAAATAAACACGTTGCACTTAATAATTTAATATTTAAAGAAACGTATTACTGCCGTCTATGTCATGCTTTACTTTATTTATTTAAGCTTCATAAACATTTCAAATAAGTATTACTGATTGTTAAGAACGACTCCTGCTAATTTATCTTTTCCTAACGCATCAATCCCTGCCTCGACTTGTGATGAATTAGATTGTCCATATCCAACGACCAATAAAGCAGTATCACAAATGGACGCTAATATCTGTGTTTCTGCATATAAACCAATAGGTGGCGTATCGATAATAATAAACCGGTCTGGATAACGGTTTTTAATTGAGTTAATAAAATTTTGCATTTTATTCGATGAAAAAAGCTCTGCCGCATGAATCGTATTATTACCGACAGGAATAACTCGAACCCTAGGAATACCTGATGGATAAATGATATCCGTAATAGCATCAGTATCTCTTGCCAAGAAGTTAGTTAAGCCCAAAGTTGGCTTCTCCTTAAGGTAAGAAGCAATGCGTGGCTTATAAATATTACAATCAATCACTAAGGCAGTCTTACCTTGATCTAAGGCAATACTAGTCGCCAAGTTCATACTGACGTGACTCGTCCCGGATTGTTGAGATATACCTGTCACCATACAAATAAAGTTATTGTGCTGCATTTTATTGAATAAATTGGTGCGTAACTCTCGATAAGCATTCAGGGTTTTATAATCATCTAAACCAGGATAAATAATTTTTAATTCATCGAGTTCTTTTGCTGATAACAAAGGCGCTTCAGCCATCTCTTTGATCTGATTGGTATTAACCGAATCAGGCATTAGAGCATCATTATTTTTCAATGCGGTTGTATTTGTTGAAGTAGTTTCAGATACAGACATATTAAAATGCTCCTAATCTAACGATGTTGTCTAACGATGCGCCATATTTGAAGGCAAGCGCAATCGCAACATAACCAGACATACAGACAATATAGTAAAGTAATAAAAAGGTGTTATGTAGACGACGAGTTTTACTTTCCGAATGACAAGTAGCATGAGGGATACTAGCTAACAGCACAGTCCCTTCGATATTTTTTATTTCAGAAGAAAATCTAATTTTTGAATCCACTAAAATTTTCGCAACAAAAATACCGATAATAACCAATAAAGCTACAATTGGGCCCGCAATAAAGAAATGAATGAAACGAGCACCAATTGGCGTATTTGGATAAGTAGCGGCTTCTTGAAGCTTGTAGTTTACTCCCTGACCTTGAATATCAAGTACCATTGAAATACGAGCTTTCTCTTTTTTAGTCAGCATCTCTTCATATTGCTCTTGGAAAACACTGTAATCACGTGTTAACTCTGACAACTCAGCCTTATTGTTTGCAATACGTTTACGACGCTCATATGACTCGTCCAATAAACGATTAAAAGCTTTTAAGCGATTTAATAGCGTACGATTCTCGACTTGTGCTGCAGACAATAAACTTCTTAGTTCTTCATATAAAGGGTTAAAGTCCGCACTTACTGAGCTTTCAGTGCTTTTTTTAGTCCCGATTTCAGAAATCACTTTTTCTAAATCGTTAATTTGATAGTTAATATCGACAATCGCAGGGTAACTGTCTTCATAGTTAACCTGTAGCGCTGCTTTTTGTTTTTTTAACTCTCTTAACTGGCTGTTGTAGACCGCACTTTCATAATTATTATCAGCATACTTGCTCTCTCTAGAAAGCTGTCTTTTGAGACTACCAACACGTGTATTGCTTTCTTGAATTTGAATATTCATCTCTTCAATAGAAGCACGTAAGCTAGCAATACGATTGTTTACTTCATCTTCAGTACCATCAAAGTTATTCGATTGAAAACTTTTAAGCTTTTCTTCTGCGTTTAATAGTAATGATTTATATGATGCAGCTTGCTGATCAATAAAGTTAAAAGCACTTCGACTCTCTTCACGTTTGGTATCTGCACTGTCTTCAATAAATACAGACACGACTTTGTTTAATATTTCAAAGGTTCTGTCAGCACTATCATCTTTATAAGAAACTTGAATATAATTTCCAGATCGTCCTTCAATGGTAAGGTTATTACGTACTTGGCTAATTTTAATATCTTTCGCTAGTGGTGTCGGAAAAGCATTTTTACCATAAACACTATCAACCACTTGAGACAAAATACGTGGAGAATAGATAATATCACGCACTTGGTTACTTCTGTTTTGCTTAAGCTCCGTAACAGATGCTTTAGACCCTAATAGAGGTTTAATAATATTTTGATTATCTGCAAAAATAGTAATAGAGCTAGAGTAGCTTGGCGGGCGTAAAATACCGATAAACATAATCGCAAAACTAATCAAAGTGACAACAAAAGCCACCTTAAATTTTCGCTGACATATTTCACGCCAAACAACCGCAGCGTATTTAAAGATCTCAGTAATATCCATTGTTAAAACACGCTCTCAGGAATAATTAAAATATCAGATGGACGTAATGTGTAGTTGGTTTCTAAAATGCCACGATGCAAGATATCCTCAACATTGACATGGTAAGGTTTAATACCATCAGGGGTTTTTCTGTACAAGATTGATTCATCAGCATTAGCAAATTCAGTTAAACCACCGGCTTCTAGCACGAGATCTAATACATTAAGATCCGTGTAATAAGGAATAGATAATGGCCCGTTCACTGCACCTGTAATACGAACTCGGCTTGAGTAAGACGCACTGTTAGCCGCTTGAACAACTACAGTAACATTAGGCGCTCGAATATATTTACTTAACTTATCAGCTAGCTCTTCCGCTAATGCTTCAGGTGTTAACCCTTGTGCTTGCGCATCGCCTACTAGAGGCATTGAAATTTTACCATCAGGGCGAACTGGTACGCTGATTGATAACTCTGTATTTTTCCATACGCTAACTAATAACTGATCATTATTCCCTATTTTATATTCAGAAAACTTCACTCGGTCAGCATAAGGAGCCTCGTTCAAAACTTCTGTTTTTGCACATCCAGAAATAATGACGGCACAAAACAGTGCTATAAGGTAATTTTTCATATCCATCTCTCTTTTAAAATTTAACTAATAAACATCATATTTAGAGTAAAACATTAATGTAATGGCTACTCCTTCGCACTTTAACATTCCATCTATAACAACTGTTTTAAAATAACTAACTTAACATAGGTAAATATATTGAAAACTTACTACCTTTTCGAGGCGTGCTTTCAACGATTAATTCACCATTTAAACCATGGATGATTTCACGTATTTGAAATGCGCCAATACCCATGCCTTCATTTTCTTTTGTACTATTAAAAGGTTGAAATAGCTCATTTTTAACAAATGCTTGATCCATCCCAATCCCAGTATCTGTAATATCTATCCAAATTTGATTATCATGACTACGAAGATGTAAAGTCAACGAGCCATCAGCAGCAGTTGCATCTTGAGCATTTTTGATTAAATGGTTGATAGCCATTAACAGCTTATCGCTGTCACCATTAATAAAAGCACTATCACAATCAGAAGTAAAAACAGGACTTGGCAATCCATTTACATTCATTTTCACAGCTTGTTTCAATAATTCATGTAAATTAATGGTTTTTGATTCAACCTCCCCTTTTATTTTTTTAAGAAGCTGATCCATTTTATTTACTGAGTTTGCAATAGTAGCAATAACATCATCAATAAACTCAGGATGATGTTTATATTTTTCCGCGTTTTTTACCACTAACCCCTGTTGCGCAATTAAGTTTTTAATATCATGGATAGCAAACGCTGATATTTTATTAAACATATCAAATTGTTGGTTTTGAATTAGTTTTTCAGATACTTGCTCTTGACTAATATAACTAGCGATTTGACGGCCTGTTAATTTAAGTAAATCCAAGTCTTCCCACGTTAACTTTTCTTTTTCATTCAGATTATTTTTACACAATACAGCAAAACCGATTAAACCGGATGCACTATTAAGAGGTAGTATTATCCAAATTCCCTCAATATTAGGGACCCATTCTGGTAAATAAGAGTTATATTGCGCATCGTATTTATTTGCGTATTCGCGTGCTTGAAAGATCCATTCCTCTTCTTCTAGCTTTTTTATTAAATCACTTTGATTTGGCTCGATAGGAACGCTACCTGAAAAATTAAGATTCTGTGTTGCAACAGAGGTATAAAATTGTTGTCCTTTTACCCAAATACCACCAGCATTACAATGAAAGATAGTCTTTAATGCATTAAGTGAAATATCATAACAATTTTGATTTTTATGCTGTTTGGATAATAAGCCATCTAGTTGAATCCACTGCTTTTTATAATCATATTTATGTGCAAAAAAATGTTTACTCGTCCAGACAACAAAGCTATCTCTAATTTTTTCGGACAAGGATAAAGCAATAAGTAAAAACACAGCTAGTACATATAAAATCACTTTTGATGCACTTAACCAACTAATCTCAAAGTAATCAAATGCAGAAGCTAGTAGCGCTATTGCAATTAAAAACCCGCCTACGACCGTTAAACTTGTATTGAAAATAATGACACTATTAGATAATTTAAAACGACTACGTTCTTGTAATTGCCCTGCATAAAATATGATACTTAATGCCAATATTAATGAGGTAACAGAGCTTATAACTGTCCTAGCTTCCCACAAAGAAACATGTAAATCACTACTTAATAACAATAAAGAAAAAACAATAATGTCATAAGCAAAAAGAATAAAAGCAACAAGCGCAACTAACTTGGTCATACGACTTGAATGGTCATCTCGAATCAACTGCTCACAAATAACTACGCCGAATAACCCTAGTAAAATTTTTAGATACAATGCTAATACGGGTGAAGGGAATAACGCTTCGTTATCAATATTATACAAGAACAATACTAATATAACCGTCATAGCGGCATACAAACTATAAGCCCAACTATTAGGTAGTTTTGATTGCCTACTGAGCATCAATAGATAAAGTAAAGCGATGATCCAAGATAAATATCGGAGTGATTCTAGTAATAAAAAACTCCATGAGAAAGACGCAGCAGAAATAGATTCAGGCACTGAACTATGCCAAATAACAGATATGACAGCGCATGCAAATAAGCTGATTCTAATACGTAGAATAGGCACTTTGAAAAGAACAATCATTGCTAATGCTATTTCTACACAGCTTTTTAACCAATTTCCTTCTATCAAATTGAAACTAAATTCCATTTATCACTTCTCTGTTATCCATCCATACTCACAATAAATTCAAACAATTACATCAAAAAAAAGTATGAGATTATTAAACTAAATCAATTATAGCTTCCAAGATAAAAAAAATGCAATGTTTGATAGTAAACACTATCGCTATATAGTTTGAATTATCTAATATGGAGTAGTAAAAGCCTATCAATAAACCAGCTGTAAAAATATTTTAAAGTGATATAAATATACGAATAAAATAGTTTATTTAATGAACAAAATAATAATTTAGAAACTATACTAACGAGTTCTTCTCCCTATTGAAAAAAGTGTATTTGAAACCAATAAATCATCTCTGCTTAAGAATGCAGCACACAAGGAAATTTATCATTGATAACGCTATTTTAGACATACTTGTATTTATACTAAAAGTCGATATAACGCATCAACTGTGATAAGGGGTAACTAAAAAACAAATAGTACTAACAATGCTATAAATAACATCAATATTGGATCCAATATGTTTAATAAACAATTAAAGAATGAATTAACACAATATAAATCAATGCTTAAAGAAGCAGATTGTATTGTTAATTCTATTAAAAATAGCGTACCGACAATAGAGTTTACACCTGACGGTATAATCCTTGATGCAAACTCCCTTTTCTTAAAGATTACTGGCTATGATCAATCCGAAGTTATTGGTATACACCATTCAAATATGTGTTGCCCTGATTATGTAAAAAGTAATGACTACCAACAGTTTTGGCGTTCACTTAAGCAAGGTGACTCCATTAAAGGTACTTTTATGCGTAAACATAAAAATGGAGATACCATCTGGCTAGAAGCAACTTATTTCCCTATTACCGAAGACGGCCAAATAATTAAAATCATGAAAATAGCTAAAGATGTTACTTCAACTAAAATAGCATCTATGTCCAAGGAGGCGGTATTTAACGCATTAGATAAGTCTCAAGCAATTATTGAATTTACTCCTGACGGCTACATTATTACTGCAAATGAAAATTTTTTAAATGCAGTACAGTATCCACTCCACAGCATTCAAGGTAAACATCATAAAATATTTTGTGATGATACTTTTTATCAAAAGAATCCTACTTTTTGGGAAGACTTACAACGACATCAATTTAAAACTGGCCAGTTCCTCAGAAAAGATGCAAATGGCAATGACCTATGGCTTGAAGCTACCTATAACCCAATCGTAGATCAAAACAATAAGGTTATTAAAGTTATTAAATTTGCCAGTAATATTACACACAATGTCGAACGAGAAGCTTTAGTGAAAAATGCATCACTGATCGCACACGAAACCTCATTAGAAACAGTCAGCATGATTAATAAAGCGTCTGATATGCTGGCCTCTTCCGTGCAAACCTCAGCAGATATTTCTAGTCGAACGGTTAAAACAACAGAGCAAATAGACGTATTAAGTGAGCAAGCAAATAATATTCAAGCAATGGTGTCAACGATTAAAAGCATAGCAGATCAAACCAATTTGTTAGCGTTAAATGCAGCTATAGAGGCAGCCAGAGCGGGTGAGCAAGGCAGAGGTTTTGCTGTAGTAGCTGATGAAGTTAGACAATTAGCTTCACGTACTACTGATTCAACTAAAGAGATATCAGATGTAGTCGCAAATAACCAAGAAGTTACACAAAATGTGCAACAAGGTATCAATGCAGTATCTGAATTTGCAGAAAAAGGCAGAGAACAGATCACCCATATAGAACAGGTAATGAGCGACATTCAACTTGCTGCTCATAATGTATCTGAAACTGTTGATAGCCTAAATAAAGCCTAGTAACTTTAATTACGCTATTGCCATTCTACCTATCGCGAAGGTTTTCTAACGAAAAAAACAGCATTAATAAAGCTAAGAATATGTAAAATAAACACATAACTCTTAGCTAAATTAACCATGTTACGAAATAAAGTAAAGCTAGTTTTAAGTGTTAGATTTAGTTACATCAACATATACTTGCAGCTTTTGGCCTATCTTAATGAACTTACTATTTTTAATTTTATTCCAACGAATTAAGTCCGCAGTTTTCACTTTAAACTTCTGCGCTATACCACCTAAGGAATCACCAGATCGTACATGGTAAGTCACTTTTCTGGTAATACTCTTATTTTGTGTAATAGCTAAAGTCGGTACAGCCTTCCAAATCGTTAATTTTTCACCTAAACGCAACGTTTTTTTAACGTTAAAACCATTCCACTTCGCAATTTGCTGAGAGGTAACTTTGTATTCTTTACTAATATCCCAAAGCGTGTCTCCCTCTACCACTTTATGTATTACCTTTTTATTGGTTGTTGCGCTTGCTGCAGCAATTTTTTCATATTCCTTCGCCTGTGAAGATAAATTTTGTTGCTGCTGTTTACTCGCAATAGGGATTAGTAATGCCTGCCCGACTTTAATAAATGAACTATCTAAATCATTAATTTGTTTTAAAACACGAGTTGTCGTTTGTTTTTTCTGAGCAATGACGCTTAAGCTATCGCCTGACTTTACTAGATAACGATCCCAACGAATACGTTGGCTTTTATCTATCTTCGCGAGTTTATTTGAGAACTGCTCTGCTATTGCAGTTGGCAATAACAGTCGATGTGGCCCTTCAGGCGAAGTCGCCCAATGGTTAAATGCAGGATTCAATAATTGGATTTCAGAAACCGTCAAATCCGCTAATTCAGCAGCATAAGCTAAGTCCATTTGAGAGCCAATATCAACATAGGTAAGTGCTTGAGTATTAGGTATATGCGGTAACTCTATACCGTAAGCTTTATGGTTACGTAAAATATCCACTAAGGCTAAAAATTTAGGCACATATTTTTGCGTTTCTTTAGGTAAAGATAAGCTCCAATAATCAGTTGGCTTACCCGCTTTCTTATTTTTTCTAATCGCTCTTTCTACGCGTCCTTCACCAGAATTGTAGGCTGCGAAGGCGTACAACCAATCATTACCTAAATAATTGTGCAGCACCTGCATATAATTTAATGCTCCACGCGTTGATGCATATACGTCCCTGCGACCGTCATACCACCAATCTTGTTGTAAACCAAAGCGTTGACCAGAAGTTGGCATAAACTGCCATAAACCTGAAGCCCCGGCTGGTGAATAAGCAAAAGGATCAAAAGCACTTTCTACAACTGGTAATAAAGCAAGTTCTAAAGGGAGTTTATTATTTTCAATTTGCTCAACAATCAACCATAAGAAAGGCTCTGCACGTTTTGAAACACGTTGTAGGTAGGCAGGATGTTTCAAATAGTAATCACGCTCTGCAGTTATGCGAGGGTTATTCGGTACTTCAAATTGAAAACCTTCTGCTAATTTTAACCACAAGTTATCGTAGTGTTTTTCGGCAAAAGGAACTTCTACTTCCACAGTTTTAGTTATACTAGCGTGTTTGACAACGCCACTATTACTAGTTATTTGAGGTATATCTGAAATTTTTTCGGTAGATAACTCAACAGGAGCAGTTGTTTGTAATGAAGTGCTTTGACAAGCACTCAAAAGAAAGATAAAAAATATAGAGAAAAACAATTTCATTGTTGAGCCATTTTCAAAAAAGTAGGCCGTGTATTCTATGTGCTTTTCTCTATTGAATCAAAAATGATCTTTATGGGTGCGTAAAGCCTTGAATAACGGCTCTCCAGCAACTATTGGTTGTGCGAGTAAATTCTGAACATTAGCTAATAATCCAGGATCTTCACATCGTAAAAAAGGATTTACTAGCTTTTCCTGAGCGATAGTAGTTGGGATCGTTGGTACTCCCTGTTGACGTAATTTACTAACTTGTTTGGTATATGCCAATAAATCTTGATTAGTTGGATCAACAGCCAATGCAAAGATTAAATTATTTTGTGTATATTCATGAGCACAATAAACTTTAGTATTTTCATTTAACGTTTTTAATCGCAATAAAGCTTGATACATCTGTTGATGCGTCCCTTCAAAAATGCGTCCGCATCCAGCAGAAAATAAAGTGTCTCCACAAAACAAGACTTGCTCATTAAAGAATGCGATATGATCTAATGTATGACCTGCGACTTGCCATACATTTAAACTTAAACGACCATCCAGTAATGACACCTGATCATTGTCATCTACTAATGTCGCGCCCTCAAAAAGAGGTGCTTTACTAAATATTTTTATCTCAGGATTATCAGCTATTAAAGCAGCAACACCACCAGTATGATCGTGGTGGTGATGTGTGATCAGAATAGCTTCAATAATCAGTTGCTGTGCTTCCAATGTTGCTAATACAGGCTCTGCATCACCGGGATCAACAACAACGCAGCGTTGACTTTGACTATCTTTAATAAGCCAAATATAGTTGTCATTAAAAGCAGGTATAGTTAATACGGTAAACATAATTTATCTCAACTTTTCAGTTTAGGAGGTGAAAATAGATGAAAATAGCAAAAACGTCACGTAATTTAGCCCCCATAACAGATTGGTTACAATTGAGTAATGGACGTTACTTACATGCACAAACGCAACAGTTAGTAGATGAGGCTATATCGCATTGTTTTGGTTATAATCTCTTAAAGCTAGGTCATTTAAGCACACAATTGAAGACCAATAAATGCCCTATTCGTCATCAAATAAATTGTGCTCAAGATGGAGAAGATATTGGCCTCAGAAGTGACCTACATCACTTACCTTTTCAAGACGCAACTATAGACCTGTGTATTTTAGTTCATGAGCTCGACTTTTCTAGCGACCCACACCAGTTGTTACGAGAGATAGATAGAGTATTAACGTTAGATGGTATATTAATTATTAGTGGCTTTAATCCATATAGTTTATTTGGCTGCCGGGCGCTGCTATCTTCAAAAAATGAACATACTGCACGCTTGTTTTCACCTAATCGAGTAATAGATTGGTTACATTTACTCGGCTTTGAGATAAAGCAAAAAAAACATTTTGACTATATATCACCACAACCTAAAAATGCTATTTCATCATTAATAGAGAAAATAGGCAGACAATACCTATCAACATTTTGCAGTATCTACTTTATCGTAGCGAAAAAACAGTGCACGCCCATGACGCGTATAAAAACAGGAATTACGTTTAAAAGAGCAATCATCAATAATCGCCCTGTCGCGACTAAACAAACCCACTCTAAATTATTGCCCTAACCATCAAACCCAGAATCAACTTGAGTTGGATTTGCTTCTGCCGCTTCACGTGCTAAATCATCACATCGCTCATTTTCAGGATGCCCTGAGTGACCTTTCACCCAATGCCAGCGAACTGTATGCTTCTCTTGAGCAGCATCTAATGCTTTCCATAAATCTACATTTTTAACAGGTGCTTTGGCTGCAGTTTTCCAACCTCTTTTTTTCCAATTATGAATCCATTGGGTAATACCTTGACGTACATATTGACTATCAGTAGTGACATCTACCTCACATACCTCAGTTAAACTCTCCAGTCCTTTCACACAAGCCAACATTTCCATTCTATTATTCGTTGTCTTTGCATAACCTTCAGATAACTCCTTACGATGCTCATTAAACACTAAAATTGCACCATAACCACCGGGACCAGGATTACCAAGACAAGAGCCATCGGTGTAAAGTTGGATTTTTTTCATTATTACCATCACATAAATTTGTTAGACTAGGACATTAATGCTCTACGAATTAAGCTGAGCAAACTGCGCAACAACTATAAATAGAGATGACCATGAACACAAGTAAACTCACCCGACAAGTTGTATTAGATACAGAAACCACAGGTATGAACAAAGATGGACAAATATATGTAGGTCATCGCATTATTGAAATCGGGTGTGTTGAAGTCATTAATCGTCGCCTAACAGGACGCCATTATCATGTGTATATACAACCTGATATGTTAATCGACCCTGAGGCAATGGCCGTACACGGTATCACCGATGAGTTTTTATATGACAAACCACGATTTGCAGAAATAGCAGATGAGTTTATCGACTTTATCAAAGGCGCTGATTTGGTTATTCACAATGCTCCCTTTGATGTTGGCTTTATGGACCAAGAGTTTCGTTTTTTAAATAAAAAAACACAACCCACTGCAGAAATATCAACTATTACCGATACCTTAGAGATGGCTAAGAAAATGTTTCCCGGAAAACGAAACAACTTGGACGTTTTATGTGATCGTTATGGTATCGATAATAAGCATCGAGTATTACACGGCGCGTTATTAGATGCAGAGATCTTAGCCGATGTTTACCTGCTAATGTCAGGTGGTCAAAAGGATCTTAATTTAGCAAATAATGAATCAGGTAGTAATGATACAGGACGACGCATGCGTCAGCAGCAGTCATCATTACCTATCATTCATGCGAATCAAGAAGAATTAACAGCACATGAGTCTAGATTAGACTTAGTAGCTAAATCAGGGAGTTGTTTATGGCGATAATCAATAGTAAATGGATAGCACTTATCTTTTTAGCATTGTTATCAATCAATGCTTCAGCACATACCATTTATGCACCTAATGATATATCGTTATTAGACAACCGATTTAGAATAGACCCCAAAACAGAGCAAGTAACTATTATCTTGAATCATCCAGCTCACCCTCAAAAGGTAGTACTGGTGAAACCGGATGGAAGTAAGTGGTACGCACAACGTAACCCAGAAAGCCAAGTTGCTTGGGTAAATAATCGAAATCAGGACATTATCACAATCCAAAACCCTATGCCGGGCCCTTGGCAAGCAATTGCCACGCTGCATGGTGACAACCGCATTCAATTATTAAGTCCAGTTACCTTAAAAGTTAAAAAACTACCGTTAAAAGTCTACGAAAGAGAGTACCTAACAACCTATGCTTCTTTGGTCAATGAAGATAAAGTCATGACTGACAAAGACTTTTTACGCAGTGCTCGACTTAGCGTTTCCTTAGTAAATGACGAGCAAGATTTACTATCACTTTATCAAGATAATGGGGAGTATTATGACTCGCTTCCCTTTGATGGAGAGTTAACGACGCATATTTTTATGGATTTAGCACCGGGTCGTTATTTACTTAGCGTCAAAACTAAAAATAACATTTTCACACGAGGTTATAATGCTGATGTAGTGGTTTTCCCACAACCGGTGACTTATCAGATTGAGCAACATGAGCAAAAAAGCGATGAAGCTAATTTTGTTTTTAAAGTTGATTCATCAGAAATTGATCCGAAATCAGTAATTGTCGAAGGTAATATTAATAACACGGAATTAAATACACAGACTCAACTGTTAGTACACTTTTCCGATGAAACGCTCGCTCACGATACTCTTTCTTTAAAGGTGCTGCTTCCACACACTGCGTATAAATTCTCAGGAACTGTTTTTGCTAACACTGCAGACGGGCGTGAAATTAAGTTTACCCTACCAGAATATACTTTTGAGTTGGCGAAACCCGAGCCGATTATTGAAGAGATTGCAACACCTGTTGCAACTCCGACAACAGAACAAACATCAGATACACTCGTAGAACAAAATATTGAAGAAGAAACAAGTAGCGATTTTCAATATTTATGGATAATTGTATTAGCGCTGATACTTTTAATCGCAATTAGTATTGCGGTAATACTTTTTGTTTTAAAAAGAAAACAAAAGAAACTACTTTCAGAAGGTGACTTAGCACTGAATACTCTTTCTTTAGATCAACTAAAACCGTTAGATATAGATGAAACTGAAGCTAAAAAATAAACGCTATGGCGATAAAACGAGCAGTTAGACCTTTTACCTTGTAAATATTGTGTTTTTTTTGTTTTTCGTTATTGACTCAGTACCTGCAACTCCGTATTATCTGCGCCTCAACGGAGTTGCATATTATGTAACGTTGATTTTACTGGAGTGGTAGTTCAGTTGGTTAGAATACCGGCCTGTCACGCCGGGGGTCGCGGGTTCGAGTCCCGTCCACTCCGCCAACAGTATTATTTAAGAGCTTATTGGTTAATTTCACCAATCATTTATATGAAAAAGAAATAACTGTAACACACTCGTGGAGTGGTAGTTCAGTTGGTTAGAATACCGGCCTGTCACGCCGGGGGTCGCGGGTTCGAGTCCCGTCCACTCCGCCA
>NZ_JBAHZA010000049.1:0-1121 GCF_036697365.1 Psychromonas arctica | reverse complement strand
GTGACTTACACTCCAGATGCAGACTTCAATGGTGAAGACGAATTTACGTACACCAATGAAGATGGCAATACAGAAACGGTCACAGTGACGGTTGATCCGATTGCTGATGACACAGTATTAGTAGCTGATTCAGCAACGACTGATGAAGATACGCCAGTGGTTATCGATGTCGTCGCAAATGATACGGATGCCGATGGCGTCACATCTCCTGTTGCATCAGTGACAGACGGCACGAACGGGACCGTTGTGATTAACGCTGACGGGACCGTGACTTACACTCCAGATGCAGACTTCAATGGTGAAGACGAATTTACTTACACTAATGCAGATGGCAATACAGAAACGGTGACAGTGACGGTTGATCCGATTGCTGATGACACAGTATTAGTAGCAGACAGCGCAACGACTGACGAAGACACGCCAGTGGTTATCGATGTCGTCGCAAATGATACGGATGCCGATGGTGAAGTTTCACCTGTTGCGTCAGTGACAGACGGCACGAACGGAACCGTGGCGATTAACGCTGACGGCACCGTGACTTACACGCCAAACGCAGACTTTAATGGTGAAGACGAATTTACGTACACTAATGAAGATGGCAATACAGAAACCGTGACAGTGACGGTTGATCCAGTGGCCGATGACACAGTATTAGTAGCAGACAGCGCAACAACTGATGAAGATACGCCAGTGGTTATCGATGTCATTGCAAATGACAGCGATGCAGATGGTGAAGTTTCACCGGTTGCGTCAGTCACCGATGGTACTAACGGGACAGTAGCTATTAACGCTGACGGTACCGTGACCTACACACCAGATGCAGACTTCAATGGTGAAGACGAATTTACGTACACTAATGAAGATGGCAATACAGAAACCGTGACAGTGACGGTTGATCCGATTGCTGATGACACAGTATTAGTAGCAGACAGCGCAACGACTGATGAAGATACCCCAGTAGTTATCGATGTCGTCGCAAATGATACGGATGCCGATGGTGAAGTTTCACCTGTTGCATCAGTGACAGACGGCACGAACGGGACAGTAGCGATTAACGCTGACGGCACCGTGACTTACACACCAAACGCAGACTTTAATGGTGAAGACGAATTTACGTACAC
>NZ_JBAHZA010000048.1:0-1172 GCF_036697365.1 Psychromonas arctica | reverse complement strand
AAGTAGAAAGAGGCGAACTTACCTATAAACAGGCTCAAGATAAATACGGAATACAAGGTTGCTCTACAGTATTAACTTGGCTTCGTAAACATGGTCGCCTAAACTGGTCTAAAGGAACACCTGTTTTTTTAACAAGAGGTTTTGCTATGACTAAGTCAGAATCTAAAGAAACACCTGAACAACGTATTAAAGTATTAGAGCAACAATTAGCAGACAGCCAATTGAAAGCTCAGTTTTTTGAAGCCGTCGTTAGCGTACTAGAAACTGATTATGGAGTACGCATTACAAAAAAGCAGAAAGCGCAGTTATCCAACAAAAAAAGGTGAAAGCGTTGTCGGTAACTCGAGCGTGTTTATTTCTTGGGATAACTCGTCAAGCACACTATAAACGCTGTATAAGCCAGATGAAGCGGCAGGCTAATGAGCAGTGTGTGTTGGACTTTGTGACGACTGAGCGAATCAAGCATCCAAGAATAGGAGCGCGTAAACTCAAATACTTAATGGCCTCACAACAATTATATATTGGACGAGACCATTTATTTACGTTGCTAGGTTTTCATCATCTATTGGTGTCACCCAAACGTGCTTATCATAAAACAACTAATAGCCACCATCACTTTCGTTGTCACCCTAATTTAGTAAAAGATAACTTAACTCCATCCAAGCCTGAGCAGTTGTGGGTTGCTGATATCACCTACTTACCTACATTATTAGGGAATACTTACTTAAGTTTGGTGACTGATGCTTATTCAAGAAAAATTGTCGGTTACCATGTTGATGATAATATGAAAGCGAGCTCAGTTAAACAAGCGTTTAAGCAGGCATTACGAGAGAGAAAAAGCAATCAGCCCCTAGTACATCATTCAGATAGAGGGGTTCAATATTGCTCAAGTGAGTACCAAGCACTTCATAAACAGTATGGCATTACCTGTTCAATGACGGATGGGTATGACTGTTATCAAAATGCGCTAGCCGAGCGCATTAATGGTATTTTAAAAAATGAATACTTATTAGCGAAACCTAAGGATGTTAGCGAAGCAAGAAAAATGGTGAAAGAGTCAGTAAAGCTCTATAATCAAGAAAGGCCACATACGGTCTTAAAATATAAAACGCCCGATGAAGTACACCAGGCGTTTTAATTAAAATACTGTCAACCTATATCAGGACGGGACA
>NZ_JBAHZA010000047.1:0-1187 GCF_036697365.1 Psychromonas arctica | reverse complement strand
GTCACTGTCACGGTTTCTGTATTGCCATCTTCATTAGTGTACGTAAATTCGTCTTCACCATTGAAGTCTGCATCTGGAGTGTAAGTCACGGTACCGTCAGCGTTAATCGCTACTGTCCCGTTTGTACCATCGGTGACTGACGCAACAGGAGATGTGACACCATCTGCATCGGTATCATTTGCGACGACATCGATAACCACTGGCGTATCTTCATCAGTTGTTGCTGAGTCTGCGACTAATACTGTGTCATCGGCCACTGGATCAACCGTCACTGTGACCGTTTCTGTATTGCCATCTTCATTGGTGTACGTAAATTCGTCTTCACCATTAAAGTCTGCGTTTGGCGTGTAAGTCACGGTGCCGTCAGCGTTAATCGCAACGGTCCCGTTCGTGCCGTCTGTTACTGACGCAACAGGAGATGTGACACCATCTGCATCGGTATCATTTGCAACGACATCGATAACCACTGGTGTATCTTCATCAGTTGTTGCGCTGTCTGCTACTAATACTGTGTCATCGGCAACTGGATCAACCGTCACTGTGACTGTTTCTGTATTGCCATCTTCATTAGTGTAAGTAAATTCGTCTTCACCATTGAAGTCTGCGTTTGGCGTGTAGGTCACGGTACCGTCAGCGTTAATTGCTACAGTCCCGTTTGTGCCGTCTGTTACTGACGCAACAGGAGATGTGACACCATCTGCATCGGTATCATTTGCAACGACATCAATCACCACTGGGGTATCTTCATCAGTCGTTGCTGAATCAGCTACTAATGCTGTGTCATCGGCCACTGGTTCAACCGTCACTGTCACCGTTTCTGTATTGCCATCTTCATTAGTGTAAGTAAATTCGTCTTCACCATTAAAGTCTGCATCTGGCGTGTAAGTCACGGTACCGTCAGCGTTAATCGTAACGGTTCCGTTCGTGCCATCGGTTACTGACGCAACAGGAGATGTGACACCATCGGCATCCGTATCATTTGCGACGACATCGATAACCACTGGCGTGTCTTCGTCAGTTGTTGCTGAATCGGCTACTAACACGGTGTCATCGGCAACTGGATCAACCGTCACTGTGACGGTTTCTGTATTGCCATCTTCATTAGTGTAAGTAAATTCGTCTTCACCATTAAAGTCTGCGTTTGGTGTGTAAGTCACGGTGCCGTCAGCGTTAATCGCTACTGTCCC
>NZ_JBAHZA010000046.1:0-1214 GCF_036697365.1 Psychromonas arctica | reverse complement strand
TTAATGGTAATAACAATCTCTTGTTCAACACCATCGCTAGTCATAACAGTGATGGTATCGGTGATCGATTCGCCGTCATCTAATGATTGAATCGCCGCTTGCGTATTATCCGCCGCGTATGTCCAGTTACCATCAGCATCGATAGTAATATCACCGTAAGTGCCGTTAATTGTTTCAGCAGTGAAAGTTGTTGTGTCTGAACTATCAACATCTGACAACGTTAATGTACCAGTCGTGCTCAACGTAGCAGCATCATCTTCAGTTACCACGCCAGTTGCATCACCAGAAACAACTGATAAATCATCGACACCGTTGATAGTAATAACAATCTCTTGTTCAACACCATCGCTGGTCATAACTGTGATGGTATCGGTGATTGACTCGCCGTCATCTAAAGATTGGATCGCTGCTTGCGTATTATCCGCGGCGTATGTCCAGTTACCATCAGCATCGATAGTGACTGCACCATAAGTACCTGACACGGTCTCAGCAGTGAAAGTTGTGGTGTCTGAGCTATCAACATCGCTTAGCGATAATGTACCAGCCGTGCTTAACGTCGCAGCATCATCTTCAGTGACCGCACCCGTTGTATCGCCAGCTACGATAGATAAGTCATCCACACCGTTAATGGTAATAACAATCTCTTGCTCAACACCATCGCTGGTCATAACAGTGATGGTATCGGTGATCGACTCACCATCATCCAATGATTGAATCGCCGCTTGCGTGTTATCGGCTGCGTATGTCCAGTTACCATCAGCATCGATAGTGACTGCACCATAAGTACCTGACACGGTCTCAGCAGTGAAAGTTGTGGTGTCTGAGCTATCAACATCGCTTAGCGATAATGTACCAGCCGTGCTTAACGTCGCAGCATCATCTTCAGTGACCGCACCCGTTGTATCGCCAGCTACGATAGATAAGTCATCCACACCGTTAATGGTAATAACAATCTCTTGTTCAACACCATCGCTAGTCATAACTGTGATGGTATCGGTGATCGACTCATCATCATCTAAAGATTGAATTTCTGCTTGCGTGTTATCGGCTGCGTATGTCCAGTTACCATCAGCATCGATAGTAATATCGCCGTAAGTGCCGTTAATCGTTTCAGCAGTAAAAGTAGTTGTATCCGAGCTATCAACATCTGACAACGTTAATGTACCAGTCGTGCTCAACGTAGCAGCATCATCTTCAGTTACCACGCCAGTTGC
>NZ_JBAHZA010000045.1:0-1308 GCF_036697365.1 Psychromonas arctica | reverse complement strand
TGTGAAACCAATATTACCTTCATGAGTTTATCGGGTGACGTACAACCACATTACACTTCAATTGCCAGTTTTGTCGCTAAAATGAAAGACCAAATTGAACCACTATTTACTCAAGTATTAATGATATGCGACCGTGAAGGGTTGATTGGCCGAAACATGTTTGCCATTGATGGATGTAAAATAAGCTCAAACGCTAGCAAAGAATGGAGTGGCACATTTTGCGAACTTGAGCGAAAGCAAGCCAAGTTACGCAGAGCCAGCGAGCGAATACTTGAGCGTCATCAAGCACAAGATAGTTTAGGCGAAGATGAAGTGGCGCATGATTTAAAACAGAAAGCGAAACTTGATAAAAGTGCAGAAAAAATTACAGAATATCTCGCCACACATCAAGAAAAAACAGGCAGTAAAGGTAAGGAAGTTAAAAGCAATATAACAGACCCAGACAGCGCAAAAATGACAACAAGTAAAGGCACCATACAAGGCTACAATAGGATTGCTATTAATGACGACAAACACCAAATAATATTGCAAGCACAAACATGGGGCTCTGTGGGCGAACAACAAACTTTAGCGCCGGCCGTTACTCAATTAAAACAACAACTCGATAAGCTCACAACAGCAAAACAATTAAACGAACGCACGATAAAATTCACAGCTGACAGTGGTTTTAACAGTGAAGCTAATTTGGAATTTATGGCACAAAGTGGATTCGATAGTTATATCGCGGACAATCAATTTAGAAAGCGTAATCCACTATTTAACGAGAGTGAAACGTATGAAACAGAGCAAGAAAAACGACGGTTAAAACGCAGTAAAGGTAAACCAAGATTATTCACCTCAGATGACTTTCATTATGATGAAACAACACAAACCTGTCATTGCCCAGCAGGTAATGAAATGTGGCGAAGTGGAATAAATGTAAAGAGTCACAAGCAACAATACACACGATTCTGTGGTTATTTAAAAGACTGTAAGATATGCCCTTTACAACAGCAATGCATGCGTAAACCACCGAAGGATAGAGGAAGACAAGTCCAATTTAAAAATAATGAATCACGGAAAAAGCTAAGCTATGGCGACAAAATGAAAGTTAAGATAGATAGTCCAATAGGACGGCGCCAATACAGTAAACGATTAGGTGCCATTGAACCCGTATTTGGTAATATCACGGTGAATAAAGGCATGAATAAATTCACGCTACGCGGGCAAGATAAAGTGAATACCCAATGGAAAATGTACTGTCTCGTTCATAATATAGAGAAGTTAAGGAATAGTTTACATTAAGCCAAAGGCTAAGCCCTTAAACCG
>NZ_JBAHZA010000044.1:0-1343 GCF_036697365.1 Psychromonas arctica | reverse complement strand
ACGTACACTAATGAAGATGGCAATACAGAAACCGTGACAGTGACGGTTGATCCGATTGCTGATGACACAGTATTAGTAGCAGACAGCGCAACGACTGATGAAGATACCCCAGTAGTTATCGATGTCGTCGCAAATGATACGGATGCCGATGGTGAAGTTTCACCTGTTGCATCAGTGACAGACGGCACGAACGGGACAGTAGCGATTAACGCTGACGGCACCGTAACTTACACGCCAAACGCAGACTTTAATGGTGAAGACGAATTTACGTACACTAACGAAGATGGCAATACAGAAACGGTCACAGTAACAGTTGAACCAGTGGCCGATGACACAGTATTAGTCGCAGACTCAGCAACGACTGACGAAGACACGCCAGTAGTTATCGATGTAGTTGCAAATGATACGGATGCCGATGGCATCACATCTCCTGTTGCGTCAGTCACCGATGGTACTAACGGGACAGTAGCGATTAACGCTGACGGCACCGTGACCTACACACCAAACGCAGACTTCAATGGTGAAGACGAATTTACGTACACTAATGAAGATGGCAATACAGAAACCGTGACAGTGACGGTTGATCCGATTGCTGATGACACCTTATTAGTAGCTGATTCAGCAACGACTGATGAAGATACGCCAGTGGTTATCGATGTCGTTGCAAATGATACCGATGCAGATGGTGTCACATCTCCTGTTGCGTCAGTCACCGATGGTACTAACGGGACAGTAGCGATTAACGCTGACGGCACGGTGACTTACACACCAAACGCAGACTTCAATGGTGAAGACGAATTTACGTACACTAATGAAGATGGCAATACAGAAACGGTCACAGTGACGGTTGATCCAGTTGCCGATGACACAGTATTAGTAGCAGACAGCGCAACAACTGACGAAGATACGCCAGTGGTTATCGATGTAGTCGCAAATGATACGGACGCAGATGGTGAAGTTTCACCTGTTGCGTCAGTAACCGATGGCATGAACGGGACAGTAGCGATTAACGCTGACGGTACCGTAACTTACACACCAAACGCAGACTTCAATGGTGAAGACGAATTTACGTACACTAATGAAGATGGCAATACAGAAACGGTCACAGTGACGGTTGATCCAGTGGCCGATGACACAGTATTAGTAGCCGATTCAGCAACGACTGATGAAGATACGCCAGTGGTGATTGATGTCGTTGCAAATGATACGGATGCAGATGGCGTCACATCACCTGTTGCGTCAGTGACAGACGGCACGAACGGGACAGTAACGATTAACGCTGACGGCACCGTGACTTACACACCAAACGCAGACTTTAATGGTGAAGACGAATTTACGTACAC
>NZ_JBAHZA010000043.1:0-1375 GCF_036697365.1 Psychromonas arctica | reverse complement strand
GATTTAGGTAAATCCGGATTTCTTTTAACGCTGAGACTCGATGTCGAGCTACCAAGGTAGTGAAGTCATTGATGCCATACTTCCAGGAAAAGTCTCTAAGCTTCAGAAATATGAGGATCGTACCCCAAACCGACACAGGTGGTCAGGTAGAGAATACCAAGGCGCTTGAGAGAACTCGGGTGAAGGAACTAGGCAAAATGGTACCGTAACTTCGGGAGAAGGTACGCCCTTGACGGTGATGAGACTTGCTCTCTAAGCTGTTGGGGGCCGAAGATACCAGATGGCTGCAACTGTTTATTAAAAACACAGCACTCTGCTAAATCGTAAGATGACGTATAGGGTGTGACGCCTGCCCGGTGCCGGAAGGTTAATTGATGTGGTTAGACTTAGGTCGAAGCTATTGATCGAAGCCCCGGTAAACGGCGGCCGTAACTATAACGGTCCTAAGGTAGCGAAATTCCTTGTCGGGTAAGTTCCGACCTGCACGAATGGCGTAATGATGGCCATGCTGTCTCCACCCGAGACTCAGTGAAGTTGAAATCGCAGTGAAGATGCTGTGTACCCGCGGCTAGACGGAAAGACCCCGTGAACCTTTACTATAGCTTAGCAGTGAACTTAGAGCCTACATGTGTAGGATAGGTGGGAGGCTTTGAAACCGCGTCGCCAGATGCGGTGGAGCCAACCTTGAAATACCACCCTTGTATGTTTTGAGTTCTAACCATGGCCCCTGAATCGGGGTTTGGGACACTGTTTGGTGGGTAGTTTGACTGGGGCGGTCTCCTCCCAAAGAGTAACGGAGGAGTACGAAGGTTGGCTAATCACGGTCGGACATCGTGAGGTTAGTACAATGGTATAAGCCAGCTTAACTGCGAGACAGACACGTCGAGCAGGTACGAAAGTAGGTCATAGTGATCCGGTGGTTCTGAATGGAAGGGCCATCGCTCAACGGATAAAAGGTACTCCGGGGATAACAGGCTGATACCGCCCAAGAGTTCATATCGACGGCGGTGTTTGGCACCTCGATGTCGGCTCATCACATCCTGGGGCTGAAGTCGGTCCCAAGGGTATGGCTGTTCGCCATTTAAAGTGGTACGCGAGCTGGGTTTAGAACGTCGTGAGACAGTTCGGTCCCTATCTGCCGTGGGCGTTTGAGAATTGAGAGGAGCTGCTCCTAGTACGAGAGGACCGGAGTGGACGAACCGCTGGTGTTCGGGTTGTTATGCCAATAGCATTGCCCGGTAGCTACGTTCGGAATCGATAACCGCTGAAAGCATCTAAGCGGGAAGCGAGCCTCAAGATGAGTTCTCACTGGAACTTTAAGTTCCCTAAAGGGCCGTTGGAGACTACAACGTTGATAGGCAAGGTGTGTAAGTGC
>NZ_JBAHZA010000005.1:0-291261 GCF_036697365.1 Psychromonas arctica | reverse complement strand
TGAGTTCTCACTGGAACTTTAAGTTCCCTAAAGGGCCGTTGGAGACTACAACGTTGATAGGCAAGGTGTGTAAGTGCGGTAACGTATTGAGCTAACTTGTACTAATTACCCGTGAGGCTTAACCATACAACACCTAAGTAGTGTTGGTGTTTACCAAGATTGTCAAAGAAGACGTTAAAATATAAACGCTTGTGATAGCGTATTTACATATTTCTGATTGAATAGAACAACGAAAAAGAACATTAGAATGTCACTTTCCTAATTACAATTTATGCTTGGCGGCCATAGCGCTGTGGTACCACCTGATCCCATGCCGAACTCAGAAGTGAAACGCAGCTGCGCCGATGATAGTGTGGGGTCTCCCCATGTGAAAGTAGGTCATCGCCAAGCGCCTAATTAAACAAACCCAGTAGGTCTTTTCTTACTGGGTTTTTTTAATTCTGTTGATTTATGATGAGCTACGTGAAAGTAGGGCGAGTATCGCGACAGCGATGTTTCACGAGCGGAGGAGCTCCGCGACGACTTTCCATCGCCAAGCGCCTCATTAAACGAACCCTGTTGACTCACGTCGACAGGGTTTTTTTATGTCTGAAACTCGACGACATCTGAGCCTAGAGATATTTACCCTTCCAGTGACGAAACATCTTTTAAGGGGTGCTGGCTTCAGCCTGCAGTGGGTTATGTTTTGAACTTTATTTTTATTATGGTTTACTGCTTTATAAAAAACGATATAAAAATTAAAAGCCAACACAAAAACCTGCTGACCCAAGTCAGCGCCCCGATTATTAAGCTACGCTCATTGTTATCGCTATTAATTGAGCATTTGTCATCGAAATTATCAATTATTGTTTGAATCTTGTCATCTAACTAATTGTGCTTGATAACTTAACCATTAACGTTTTTTGATCAGTATCGGTATCAGGTAATTAAAAATATCTTATTATTCATTATATTAATTGAATCGAGCCTTCCAATGAAAGATAAAAATAAATAAAAGCACCTCTTGTTGATTGATGATATGGGTCAATATTAATTAAGTTTGATTGTAAGTAAGTTAGCTAATTTATATATAAACCAATAATTATGCTAAAGTAACTAGTAAGAGGTATTTTTTCTTAAGGGAATAAAATGAAAAAATTAATAACAGCTATGCTCGCATCAACAATTTCGACGGCAATTCATGCCGATGAAATAAAAATCTTTATATGGGAGCATTTTATTTCTGAAGCTATCATTGATAAATTTACCCAAGAAACTGGGCACACAGTAAAACAGTACTTTTTTGATAATGAGGTTGAAAGAAACTCATTATTAGTAAATGGACAAGGAGCTCGATATGACCTCGTTCTTGTTGATAATGCAACAACAATTATATACGGTAAGGAAGGTGTATTAACTTCGTTATCTGCTACTAAGTTAGAAAATATTAAAAATAATAGTTCGCAATCTATTGAAGCATGTAGCGAATATGGTGTTCCATACTCAACAGGCACTATGGGAATAGCATACAGAACAACAGTATCTAAGGAAAAAATTGACTCTTGGAAACAAATCTTAATACCGCCTAAAGAGCATATTGGCACTACTATGATGCTTAAAGATGATGTTGATACCGTTGCAATTGCGTTGCTATCACAAGGTCTAGATCCTTTCTCAGAGAGTAAGGATGAGCTTACGTCTGCTTATTCCTTGTTAAAGGAGCAATCACAATATCTTTTAAAATATGGCTATCCACTTAGTTATGTCGATCAATATAAAGAAAATTCTAAGCTAACAATGGCTGTTATTTATTCAGGAGATATATATAACCTTAATAAAGCAACGGGACAAACTGATTGGGAGTACGTTGTTCCAAAAGAAGGTTCTTTGCTCTTCGTTGATTGTTTTACTGCACCTGCCGGTAATACTATTAAAGAAGCAACTAAATCATTCCTTTCATTTATTAATAAGCCTGATATTGCTTATGAAAATGCTTCTGAAATGTGGTTTTCTACGACTAATAATACTGCATTGTTATTGGCCGATGAGGAGTATAAAAATGATAGTGAAATTTTTCCTAATGAAGATATCTTAAATAGAAGTTATCGTTATCAGCTTTTACCCACAGAAAGTCGGATTGTTCGTAATAGAATGGTTTCAATATTGAATACCTCAGAGTAGTGCGATTGTGAGGCTTGGTAAAAAAATAAGATACATTATCTTACCTATTGTAATGCTAGTTTCTATTGTAGTGACTAGTATTTATTATGGTATCTATAAAAATCAGATTATAGAAAACAAAATCCACTCACTAAATGAGTATCTGAAAGCTGCTGTAACAAAAACAGAATATGACCTTGCATATGCACAGAGTTATCTACAACATAAAATTGATAGTAAAGAGGCTTCGCTTATTTTTACTCAGAATGAGAAAGGTGTTCAGTTAACTGCGCCTTATATAAGCCAATTTTTAAAGCAGTTTGTTAATCAAGGAGCAAATTTAAATAATACTTTAAATGTGGTTAATGACTTTAGTATTTATGATGCTAAACAACAGCTTATAGTTCATATTAATACTCAAGATCCATTTTCTGTTCCAAATTTAAAATCACAAACCAAATTTTTACTAGACGAGATAAATAATAAGCCTACTAAGAAGGTATCACAATACTACTATTTTATTGATGATACGGAGCAAAAATTACTTAACTTAATTCAGGTCTTTTCACCTTATCATTTAACATCCCAGCAGTTTTATGATGCAAATGATGATTTGTATATAGTTCAAGCTCAAGTTGGGGTTGGTTTAATAAGAGCAGCTGTAGATGAACTTATTAATGAACATAATGGTTTTATCAAATCGACGGCTATTATCCCATCAAATAATATAGTAAATGAATTATCCATTGAGCTACTGCCATTTGACTCATTAATCAATAATTATAATGCGACGATTAAAACTGAGTTGTTTGAAATCATCATTGAGCTTGATGATGAATATTTTTCTGAAACTTTAAATCTTGTTCTTATTAAGCTTTTATTTTTAAGTTTTGTACTGATGGGGGTTAGTTATTTTATAGTTGTTAAGCTAATTGATAATCAAATCATATTTCCTGTTACTAAGCTTGCTAAGAGTATAAAAGAAGTTGAAGCATCGTTGACCATTGAATTAAAGCCCTTAAAAACAGAAGATGAAGTATCTGCGCTCAATGAAAGTTACATATCACTTATTAAGAAAATTAATAACCTTGCTAACAATGACCCTTTAACAGGGCTTTCAAATAGAAGAAGCTTTAATAATTCTTTATCTACTTTGTTTGATATTATTAATGATAAAAAAAACAGTGACTATACGGCTTTATTTTTCATTGATTTAGATAACTTTAAATATGTTAATGATACGTATGGTCATGAGGTTGGCGATCTTTTGCTTATTATTTTTAGTCGACGTTTAAAAGTAATGTTAAAAAAGGAGAGTGATCATGCTACTTATAATGAAAAAATTGAAAGTATAGCAAGATTAGGCGGTGATGAGTTCGTTGTTCTAATTAATGGCTTTCCTTCTCTGTTAGAAATAGAAAAATTGGGGGAGAAGGTTTGTGCTCTGTTTCATGATAGTTTTGATATAGGGGTTAATAAGTTTAATATTCATGCAAGCGTTGGCATTTCTTATACTATCAATAAAATAAAAGATGGAGAAACCCTTTTAAGCCAAGCGGATAGTGCAATGTATTTAGCTAAAAAATTAGGGAAGAATAATTACAAGTTATTTACTCCAGAGATAGAAGATAAAATAAACAACGAACTCAAAATTGAAAACCAATTAATTGAGTCTCTCAAAAATGATCAATTCGTATTAGTATTCATGCCAGCTTATACTGCTCAAGAAAAAGTACTAACCGGTTACGAAGTCTTATTGAGATGCCCTAATTTAGCCAATACTAGTGTTGGACCTGATATATTTATTCCTATCGCAGAGAAAACAGACCTCATTTTAATGATTGATTTATGGGTAACCGAAAATGCTTTCATCAAATTAAAAGAGCTTATAAATAAAACCGGCTTTAAAGGTTTTTTTGCCATCAATGTCTCATCTAAATCACTTAGAAATGATGACTTTTATGTGCGTTTAAAAGCACTCATTAAAGAATACGATATAGATGTTACACAAATAGAATTAGAAATAACTGAAACTTGTTTAATGCCTGATGATTATCAAGCAATTGAATCTCTTAAGCAGTTAAAATCTCTAGGCGTTAGCATTGCAATAGATGACTTTGGTACCGGCTATACTTCATTTAATCAGCTAGTTAACTACCCTTTAGATACACTTAAAATAGATCGTTCTTTTGTACAAAGTCTGGGTGACACTGCTGCGGGTAAAAAACCTACTTTAGATATTATTTATGAACTGGCAAAAATTTATGAGCTAGAAGTAATTATCGAAGGAATTGAGACTAAGAGTGACTTCGAACACGTCCAAAAGTTACCAGGTGTAACAGTACAAGGTTTTTATTTTACGAAGCCATTTCAATGGGAAGAAGTTATCTCACTTAACTAGTATTTTTAGTTGGTTAAGCTTTAGGCTCTGAGTATAAAATAGAGAAGTGTTTACCTATAAAATTATGACTTAATCGACTCATTTATTACTCTTATTTAGTGATATTGAAGATATTTAAGAAGCCTTAATATGAAAGCTATATAGGGCTTGTTAGGTAATATTATACAAGCATATTTGAATTGGTCTCTCCACAGGGACTCGAACCCCGATCATCCGCTTAGGAGGCGGGTGCTCTATCCTGTTGAGCTATAGAGAGTTATATAATATCGATCGTACTGATTTGCTGGCCTATTTAACTCAAATTAAGTTATTTTCCTTGCGCAAAATTTACATCTCTTGTGTAGCATAATCGATATAAGTATGTAATTTTCTGTTAGTTTATTAACTTAGTCAATGGTGAGTTGTATATATTACTTATTGATTTAAATCACTGATGATATTGATAGCGCTTTAGTTAAATTCTCTTAAGTATTTTGTGCTTGATTTTATCAAATTAGTTTATCGTTCATCTGTAATAAGTTTCCTTTTATCCCTAAAGTTATAATTAATCTTGCCGATAGTTATAATTAGATAACATTTTATTACCAAGGCAGGTCTGAATGAAAATACTATTTATTATTTCAACATTGATTTTTATGCTTCAAGGCTGTGCCTCTGTAAAGCTTATGTCGGCTAAAGAGTATGAAGCGATAAAAGAAAAAGAAATTGCACGTAATAGTGAAAATTATCTTTATTACTACATTGCTCATTCAACTAGTAATAATTATTTATCAGATCATGATAGCGATACAGGTGGAGTGAAAACTGGCTCTAACGGCTATGGGCATTTGTATACTTTCCAAGGTAAAAAATCATTAATCCTGTCTGAAATCGTCAGTAAAATGGCAGATCAATTACTCTATAATTATAACGACCAATACCATAACAGTTCTCTAGCGTTAACTTCTTTAGTCGATCTCAATGACTACAATAATACTAGTTGGTTAGGACAAACTATTTCAGAGCAGTTTATCCATGAGCTACATATTAGGCAATTACGTGTGGTGGACTACAAATTAACAGGCAGTATTCAAGTAACACCGGCTGGTGAGTTTGCTGTGACTCGAGATTGGAAAAAGTTAAACAAAAATGTTGATGTTGGACGTATATTGACTGGCACTATCTCTCGAAACGAAGAAGGCGTGATCGTTAATGTTAGAATCGTTAATGCTATAGATAATGCAGTCGAGTCAACTACTAGTGCATTTATTCCAGAACGTATGTTTGTTGGCGGAGTTTACGATTACCGCCCTAGAAATTATATATCACGCAATAGTGGTAATAATAATCGAGTATTAGTACGCTTAGTAGAATAGTTCGTATTTTGTGTTAGACAGGTAATTGGCTCGATACATTTACTTGTCTGACACTAAAGCAGAAAATAATTATCCAAAGTAGTTCCTTCCAAGTTATTTCATTGAATATTTTATCAAAGTAATACACATTACAAGCGCTAATATTTTGTCATAAATATTTCGGAAAATGATCAAGCAAGTTAACCTTCTAAAGTTGAAACTAATTAACTTTTTACTCGTTAAAATTGCTTATTCCTTTGTTGTAATGTTCGGAAATAAAACAACTATTAACTAAATTAATCTTCGAAGGCCTAGTTACATATTAAAATAATTGATATGTAACTTTCTTGGTTCAATTATTGCTTGTTATAAATTATCTGGATTAATACTAGTTTTGTCCGTCAGTTTATATAAGGAGTTTTTGATGTTTAAGGTAAATTCACATAGATATTTATTAACTGCGCTGTTATCTAGCGTGTTATTAAGTGGCTGCTCCTTATTTAAGAAAGAGGTCGTAGAAGTTGAAAAAGTCGATACTTATAAATTTGTCGCTATTGGATATGCAACCATGAGCGCCCAGACTGGAGCTACCGATGATATAAAAATGTTGAATGCTATTAAAGCTTCAAAGCTAGAAGCTTATAAAGAGCTTGCTGAGCAGGTTTATGGGGTTATGTTGAGCTCTGAAAATAGTGTACAACAATATCAATTACGCAACGATGGTATGAGTACCAAGGTGAAAGGTCTCGTTAGAGGCGCGAAGGTATTGCGTAGTTACCATGAAAAAGACTTATATATAACTGAGCTTGGTTTAAATATGGAGACGTTACCGTATCTTAAAAGTGCTGAATTCACCGATAGAAGTGAGGTTATTAGAGTGCCGAGTCAAATATATTACTAGCTTGGTCTTTATTGATAACTGAGTATAGAGGTAAGAGAGGCATTCAGATACGTTAGGCTTGAATATTTTTTCCTAATAAACTCGCACTACTCAACACACCTTTTTGATCATAGGTTACTGTGTTTTTTCCTTTAGCCTGTGTTAAAACTTGCATTAAGTGTTTATTACTCTGCATGCTTAATTCAATCAAACGTCCATTGATATCATTATCTTTTTGACAGGT
This sequence comes from Psychromonas arctica, assembly GCF_036697365.1. Taxonomy (GTDB): domain Bacteria; phylum Pseudomonadota; class Gammaproteobacteria; order Enterobacterales; family Psychromonadaceae; genus Psychromonas; species Psychromonas arctica_A. The sequence goes on along the minus strand of NZ_JBAHZA010000005.1, from coordinate 284,263 downwards.
TATCAAGCGGGTTTCTATATCTTGCTTAAGAGATAGTAATTCGCTGTTATTTTCGATTAAATATAAGTTATCTTCACTACTAATCGCTTTATTTAAGCCAGCAATACTTTGTAACTGCTTTTGTTTGTTGGATAATATTAAACTGAGATTATCGAAGGATTTTTCTTTAAGGCAGGCTCTTTCATCATCAAGTAATTGATGAAGTTTTTTGATTGAGTCGAGTAGTTCATTTAACTGATCTTGTAACATTGCATATTCTTTTTAGCTGGTGAACTAACTTGGGTAAGTATCGCTAAAGTTGCTCTCAAACTTGCTAATATTTTCAGCTAACTGAGTAGAGTTAATTTTGTAATCACCTTGTAAGATAGCTGCCTTTAGTGTTTCAACACGTTTCATATCCACTTGAGACTCACTTGAAGCTTGTTTTTGCATTTTATTTAAATTCACTGCTTGTGATGTTAGTTGTACAGAATCTTTATGAGGATTTTGTACTTCTTTTTTATCACCGATGTTGCCATTATTTTTCTTGAGTGAGTTATTCTGGTCAATCGCAATACTATTTTGCAATGATTGACGGTTGATATTTATACTCATAATCGTATTCCAATTAGTTTACACAGTTAATGTATCGGCAAAGGATTAAATAACTTTAGTTAAAATTAGCAAAAATCAGCCTTTTTAAAAAGAAACTTGTACTTCTTTTAAAGCATATACTGTACCAACTACTTCACGTTGGGTTCTAGTATTTTTAACTCTTACAGTACTGCCTATATTACCATCTGTTAAAGCAATACCCGAGGCTTTTATTTTGAGTCCGCTTTGGTTTGCTGTAATAGTCACTTTATCGCCTTTGCAGACGTAACAAACATCTTTAAAGCGTATGCTTCTTTTAGATGATACATTTCGTTTAAGTCTGACACCGTTTAACAGATCTAGCTCAGAGAATGTGCTGCCTCTGACTTGTGACTTAGCTTTGTAAATCAGCTCTATATTATCTTCATCTAATGTTTCGCCTTTACTGAGTGGGCGGCTACTAACAATTAATGGAATCAGTGTTTGTACTTTAACTCGCACATATAAATCCCATGGTGTTTTGTCTTTACAGGAAACTTTTACTGCGGTTTTACTTTTTATTTTGTCACCAACAATATACCCCTCTAAAGGGACTTTACATTCAGTAAAATTAATTCGGTTGGTAATGGGGTTTGCTTTTATATAGAGCTTTTGCTCATCTGTTAATTCGAAAGTTGCTTGGTATTTATCAAAAATAAGCGTTTCAGCAAATTTTTCTACCTCTTTTGAGTAATTAGATGATGCAAAAATATGAGAAGTACCTAGACTTAGGAGTATGAAAATAAATCGAAGCAATTTGCTCACCTTAGGTTAAGTGAATTTGTTTCATGACGAAATAACGTAGTAAAAATATTATAGATGCTTTTTACTTAGTAATAACCATAACAAAAAGGAATAGAATATGGCAGGAGTTTTAGACTCAGTTAACCAACGTACCCAGTTGGTAGGACAAAATAGACTTGAGCTATTGCTTTTTAAGTTAGGTGGAATTCAACGTTATGGTATTAACGTATTTAAAGTAAGAGAAGTCTTACAATGTCCTCCTTTAACTGTGCTTCCTAAATTAAATGGAGCCATTCGTGGTGTCGCATATGTCCGTGGACAAGCAATTTCTATTATTGACATGAATTTGGCAACTGGTGGTCGAGCAATTGATGACATAGAAAACCGTTTTATTATTGTGACGGAATACAACCGTTCAGTGCAAGGCTTCTTGGTAGGTTCAGTTGAACGAATCATTAATATCAACTGGGAAGATATTTTACCGCCACCAGCTGGTAGCAGTCGCTACAGTTATTTAACAGCGGTAACAGAAGTCGATAACTCACTGGTCGAAGTGCTGGATGTTGAAAAAATATTAGATGAAATTGCCCCTGTTAACACCGAAGTCACAGAGCAAATTACTATTGAGAATATGGAAAATAAAAAAATCCTGGTAGCAGATGATTCTTCGGTAGCCCGCAAGCAGATACAACGTACTTTAACAGCGCTTGGGTTAGAATGTGACCTTGCTAAAAATGGTAAAGAAGCACTTCAAATGTTGCAAGAGGTTTCTAAAACTCAACCTGTATTTGAAAAATACGCTTTAATGATTTCAGATGTAGAAATGCCTGAAATGGATGGATATACGTTAACTTCTGAGATTAAAAATCATCCTGATATGAAGGATTTATATATTATATTGCATACATCTCTTAGTGGTATTTTTAATCAGGCAATGGTTGAAAAAGTCGGTGCCAATGACTTTATTGCTAAATTTAATCCGGACGAACTTGCGATAGCGGTACAAAAAGTCATTAACTGTTAAAAGTATAGTTAACTCAGATAATTTTTAATGGTAAGTTTATTAGAATATTTTTATTATTTAAAAAGTATCAATTCAACTCACACAATGGAATGCAGGTAATTATTAGTGAAAATTTTGTCTGAACAACTTTATAAAAAATTTGCTCTTTTTCTAGAAAAACAATGTGGCATTGTATTAGGGGATAATAAGCAATATTTAGTTAAAAGTCGTTTAAGTCCACTTATAGCTCAATTTAACTTGGCTGATTTAGATGAATTAATAGAGAAAGTGATTAATAGTATGAATTCGCAGTTACGTAGTGCTGTAGTTGATGCTATGACGACTAATGAAACTCTTTGGTTTCGTGATACTTATCCTTTTGAATTATTGACTCATAAACTTTTCCCTGAATTGTTAGAGACAAAGAAAAATATTAAAATTTGGTCTTCGGCTAGTTCATCCGGCCAAGAAGCATACTCGATTGCAATGACTGCCCTTGAATATGTAAAGGCTAAACCAACAAGTAAACTAACAACACAAATCATCGGCACTGACATTTCTGACTCAATGTTGGCGCAATGTAACCTTGGACAGTATGATCTGTTAGCGTTATCTCGTGGTTTATCTGAGACTCGCAAGCGTCAGTTTTTTATTCCTGTACACGGTTTAAGTAATAAAATGCAAGTAAAACCAGAGGTCAAAAAATTGACTTCTTTTAGGCGTCTTAATTTATTAGATAGCTATGCATCATTGGGTAAGTTTGATTTAATCTTTTGCCGTAATGTATTGATCTATTTTTCTAACGACGTTAAAGCTAAAATATTGAATCAGTTTGCTGGTGCTTTAAATCCAGGTGGTTATCTTATTTTAGGTGCCTCTGAATCGTTAAATGGGTTAACTGATAAATTTGAAATGGTACGTTGTAATCCAGGTATTATTTATAAATTGAAGAAGTAATAATACAGCGATTTTTTGTTAAATATTAAAGGGGCAACTATTGCCTCTTTTTTTGTGCTTTATTTTTATACCATGTTTTATTGAGGCATTATTAATTTTTATGCCTACATCGATTAAAGTCAGATAGAGTCAGTTTTTATTACTCTTATTTCATTAAGATAATATCCATTTTTTACTTACCAACATAAATCGCTTACTTTTTATTAAAACTGCCTACCTTCTTGTTGTCTATTTTCGTAAATATAACAACCGTTTACATCATGAATTTAACTATTTTATAGTGCGAAATTTAGATGATATGTTTAATGTACTCGATACCATAACCTCCAAGTTACCTCTCTTAACAAAAATAAACCTAACTTTTTCCTTTAATTATTCTTTTGGCACAAGCTTTGCATTTGTATAAGCAAAGGAGAAATTTATGGCACTTAACTTTGAAAAAGCATTAGGCATTCATCAACACACATTAGGTATTCGCTCTCGTCGTACTGAGATTTTAGCGTCTAATATCACTAATGCTGATACACCTAATTACAAAGCAAAAGATATTAATTTCAAAGATGCTTTAAACGCAGCTAAGTCAGGAAGTGGTATGTCATTAAATCGTACTGACACACTTCATAAGCCTGGTTTCTCAAGTTCAATGGCTCAAAATGGGGTGTTATACCGCACCTCTAATCAGCCAGATACTGGTGACGGTAACTCTGTTGATTTAGAAGTTGAGCGAAATTTATTTATGAAAAATAGTATGGAATATCAAGCTAGTTTAGATTTTTTGAATAGTAAGATTTCAGGGTTACGCATGGCCATTAAAGGTCAATAATTGCTAGTGGGAGAAAAATCATGAGTTTATTAAAAGTATTAGATGTTGCCGGCACTGGGATGAGTGCGCAATCTGTGCGATTAAATACCACTGCTAGTAACTTAGCCAATGCCAATAGTGTTAGTAGTAACATTGATGAAACCTATAAAGCGCGTCACCCTGTTTTTGCGGCAGAGTTAGATCGAGCAATGGGTGGACTCGATAGTAGTGTAGGAGTGAAAGTGCAGGGGATTGTTGAAAGTACTGCCGAATTAAATCGAGAATATGCACCTAATCACCCTAAAGCGGATGAAGATGGTTTTATTTTTCACTCTAATGTCAATGTAATGGAAGAGATGGCGAATATGATCAGTGCCTCCCGTTCGTATCAAACTAATGTGCAAATCGCGGATGCGGCAAAGCAGATGTTGAGTCGTACATTGCAAATGGGTAAATAAGGATAATTAGATGACTACTATAACTTCATCAGGTCTCAGTTTAACCAAGCCATTAACTGAAGAACAAATTAAGAAAAATACAGATATCGATGCTGAGCAACAGTTAGATCAAGAAGATTTTTTCTCCTTGCTTTCACAACAGCTTGCATATCAAGACCCATTTTCACCCGTTGAAAATGCAGAAATGATTTCGCAGATGTCATCATTTACCACTGCAGAAGGTATTGCCACATTGGGGACTGAATTTGCCGGAATAAAAGAGGTACTAAATTCTAGTCAAGCATTAGAAGCTTCTTCGCTTGTCGGTAAAAAAGTATTAGTGCCAAATAATCAAACCTTCCTTCCTGAAGGAGGGACTGCATCAGGTTCAATTACTAGTAACACAGGGGCAATCAATACAACTGTGTCTGTTAAAGATAGTACTGGCAATGTGGTTAACACTATTCAACTAGGTGAGATTGGTGTTGGTAACCAACGATTTGATTGGGATGGTTTAGATGCCGACGGCAAACCCGCTCCTCAAGGTACTTATACTTTCGAAGCTTTTGGTTCAGTAAACGGAAATGGAGAGGCATTAACAACAGCAAGTTACGCGCATGTTGAAAGTGTCAGTTTAGGTGGTGGTTCTGCAAGCGTCTACTTAAACCTGAAAGGGTTGGGCGGTATCGAACTGGATGAAGCAATTGAAGTTGCTGAGAATATATAATTAAAGGAAATTACTATGTCATTTAATATAGCATTAAGCGGAATTTCAGCTGCACAAACAGATTTAGATGCAACTGCTAATAACATCTCTAACGTCAGTACTGCTGGTTTTAAAGAGTCACGAGCTGAGTTTGATAGTGTTTACGCTAACTCTTTATTCACTAATAGCGCAACAAAAGTGGGAGATGGTGCTTCAGTATCAGCTGTAGCGCAACAATTCCATCAAGGTAGCCTTAAGTTTACTGATAACCCATTAGATTTAGCTATTACTGGTAGTGGCTTTTTTGCTACTGCACCTGGCCTTGACGATAATAATGTTAATTATACGCGTTCTGGTACATTCAAATTAAACTCAGAAAACTACGTTGTTGATAACAGTGGCAACTATTTACAAGCGTTCCCTGTTAACCCTGACGGAAGTTCTTCTTCACTTAGTTTGGCAACAACACAGCCTATTAAAATTCCTGAAACAGCCGGAACACCAGTAAAAACTGACGCGGTTAGTCTTAGCCTGAATTTACCTGCTGGAGACGAAGAAAAGCCACTGGCTGATTTCGACCCTTCAGATCCTGATACCTATAATAATGCGACTTCGGTTACTATTTATGACTCGTTAGGTGAGCCGCATGTATTAAACACTTACTATGTAAAACCAGAAAATGGTTCTGCTGCAGGTACTAACCAATGGGTTTCATTTGTTACTGTGGATAATAAACCAGTCGATAGCACAACCGCGGCAAATTATTTCCAAGATGCTAATGGCGATGGTGCTTTTGATGATGCAATTGGTACTTCAGCAAGTTATACGGATGCTGATGGAGCTGTTCATAATGGTATCGTACTTAACTTTGATGAAAATGGTGGTTATATTAATTCAAGCCCCGAAGAATTGGCCTTTGAAAGCCTGGGGGTTGATGGCGCAGACGTTTTATCTGCAGGTGCTGATGGTACTCAAGCTATTACATTAGATTTTGAAGAGCCTACTCAATTTGCTTCTGCTTTCCAAGTAACGGGATTAGAGCAAAATGGTTTAACGGTTGGTCGTTTAACAGGGATTGAAATTGGATCTGACGGTCTGGTGCAAGTTTCTTATAGTAATGGTACTTCTGATCCATTAGCGCGAGTAGCGATGGTGCGTTTTAGAAATGAACAAGGTTTATCACAAACTGGTTCTAATTGGACTGAGTCTCAAAGTTCTGGTGGCCCACTCACAGGAGAAGCAGGTTCAGGTACGTTCGGTAGCATTAGCTCGGGTGCTATAGAGCAATCAAATGTTGATTTAACCACTGAGCTAGTTGATTTAATTAGTGCTCAACGTAACTTCCAAGCGAACTCTCGTTCATTAGAGATTAGTTCTTCATTACAAGAAACAATCTTACAAATTCGTTAATCAAAGCTAATTTTTATTATATTAGATGCGTCCATTTGGGCGCATTTTTGTTTCTACTCCCTTTCTGTATCTCCTCTCTATCTACTTTCTTTAACCTAAATACTTTGTTGGCACAATGATTGCAATTATATATTTATCGACACAGTAAACGTTTGTTAACTGTTATTTACTTATAAATTGCTAAGGAAGTCAAAATGGATAATTTTCTTTATGTATCAATGTCCGGCGCTAAAGAGAACATGAATGCCTTAGCGATTCACAGTAATAACTTAGCTAACGCTAGTAAAACAGGGTTTAAAGCTAGCTTTGAGCAAGCCCGCAGTATGCAGGTGCATGGTGATGGGTTACCGACTCGCGTTTTTTCATTAGCAGAATCGCCAGGACAAAATTTTGACAGCGGCATAGTGCATGAGACGGGCCGAGAGTTAGATGTTGCCGTAGAAGGTGAAGGCTGGTTTGTGGTGAGAGCTGATGCAGGAGATGAAGGTTTAACACGTAGTGGTGACTTTAATATTACTGCTGATGGCTTTTTGATTGATGCAAATGGGCAAGAGGTATTGGATAGCGTAGGCAATAGTATTTTTGTGCCGATGCCTATTGAAAAATTTTCTATTCGTCAAGATGGCGTTATTGTAATTCGTCCAGAAGGTGCGCCAGCTGACGGTATGGAAGAGGTCGCACAGTTAAAATTAGTGAACCCTAATATCCAAGACTTAATGCGTGGAGAAGATGGTTATTTTCGACGTATAGATGGGCAACAACCATCAGTATCTGATGAGGTTGTTGTTACCAGTGGTGCCTTAGAAGCATCGAACGTAAATTTAAGCGGTGAGTTGACGAGTTTAATCAACCTGCAGCGTAATTTTGAAATGCAGGTCAAGATGATGAAAAAAGCGGAAGAGATAGATCAGAGTTCTGAGTCTCTATTGAAAGTTGTTTAAATCATCGATTATAAATTAAAAGTTTAAGGAGAAGTGTATGCATTCCGCTTTATGGATTAGTAAAACAGGGTTAGATGCACAGCAAACTAACGTCGCCACCATTTCAAATAACTTAGCCAATGCAAGTACCGTTGGTTTTAAGAAAAGTAGAGCTATTTTTGAAGATTTACTCTACCAAAATGTTAATCAACCTGGCGCTAATGCAACGCAAGATACCAAGTTACCTTCTGGCTTGATGATTGGTTCGGGCGCAAAAGTTGTTGCTGTACAAAAGAACTTTTCACAAGGTAATGCGTTAACTACCAATAACTCATTAGATGTGATGATTGACGGTAAAGGTTTTTTTGAAATCGAAATGCCCGATGGAAGTTCTGCATTTACTCGTAATGGTCAGTTTATGCTAAATGAAGAAGGTGTGATGGTAACTCCTGGGTCTGGTTATCCTCTAGTACCGCAAGTACAAATACCCGATGATGCCCAATCCATTAGTATTGGCGCACAGGGTGAAGTATCCGTCAGTATTGCAGGTCAAGCGGCTAACCAAGTCGTTGGACAATTAAATGTAAATGCTTTTATTAATGCATCAGGCTTAGAGCCACTCGGTGAAAACTTATTTGCAGAGACTGGCGCATCTGGAGCGCCAATTGAAGGAGTACCAGGGGCCGATGGGTTAGGCTTTATTCGTCAAGGCATGTTGGAAACTTCCAATGTAAACGTGACAGAAGAGTTAGTGAACTTGATCGAAAGCCAACGTGTTTATGAAATGAACTCAAAAGTCGTTTCTGCCGTTGATGAAATGTTGTCTTACATTAGCCAACAGTTATAACGTGAATATTACTTTAATGGGTGATGTACTGGAGAGATTTATGCCATTTACTATATTGAACAACACTAAATTACTGCTCAATACCTGTCTTGTAATTTGCATCGTATTGTTTACTAGCGTCGTTGATGCAGCAAGAATTAAAGATATCGCTAGTGTGCAAGGGGTACGTAGTAACCAATTGGTTGGTTATGGTCTAGTGGTTGGTTTACCTGGAACAGGTGAAAAAAGTAGTGCTTTTACTGAGCAAGCTTTCTCTACTATGTTACGAAATTTTGGTATCAACGTCCCACCGGGTGAAACCTTAAAAATTAAAAATGTTGCTCCTGTAGCTATTACAGCGGAACTAAAACCGTTTACCAAGCCAGGTCAAACTATTGATATTACAGTATCTGCTATTGGCGAAGCTAAAAGTTTACGTGGCGGTGAATTGCTACAAACTTTCTTGAAGGGGGTTGATGGTAAAGTGTATGCATTGGCTCAAGGAAGTTTAGTGGTAGGTGGTTTAGGTGCAGAAGGTGCTGACGGATCTAAAGTCGTTATCAACACACCTACAGTAGGGCGTATTTCAAATGGTGCAATTGTTGAAAGAGAGGTGTTATCACCTTTTGGACAGGGCGATACAATTACCTTTAACTTACACAAAGCGGATTTTACTACAGCCAAAAAAATGGCTGATACTATTAATAACTTAGTGGGGCCTCATACTGCGAGCATGTTAGATGCGACGTCAGTACAAGTATTAGCGCCACGTGATGTGTCACAGCGAGTGTCATACTTATCCACTTTAGAAAACTTAGAGTTTGAACCAGCACGTTCGAGTGCAAAAATTATTGTTAATTCACGCACAGGTACAATTGTCATTGGCCAGGATGTGAAATTGTTACCAACAGCTATTACTCATGGTGGTATTAGTGTCACCATCAGTGAAAACAAAACCGTTTCTCAGCCGAATGCATTTGCTAACGGTAACACTGAAGTGATTGATAATAGCACTATTGATGTTACTCAAGCTGATAGTCGTATGTTTAGATTTGACCCAGGTGTGAACCTTAATGATCTGGTGAGAGCCGTGAATGAAGTCGGCCTTGCTCCCGGTGATTTAATGGCCATATTAGAAGCGCTTAAACAAGCAGGGGCATTAGAAGGCGAGTTAATTATTATTTAAGCTGAAGCTTTATCCGCCAAATATAGAAAAGGAAAGCTGATGCTTTCCTTTTTAACTATGGTGATAACTTACAACTTAAATAGCGAGTTATAAGGTCATTGCTGCTATCCAACCAAAGGTGATAACAGGGATATTGTAATGTAAGAAGGTTGGGATAACAGTATCTCTAATGTGGTCGTGTTGACCATCTGCATTAAGACCTGATGTTGGCCCTAATGTTGAATCAGAAGCTGGAGAACCAGCATCTCCTAGTGCCGCTGCCGTACCTACTAAGGCAATAATTGCCATCGGAGAAAAACCAAAGGCAATCGCTAATGGTACATAAATAGTCGCAATGATTGGAATCGTTGAGAATGAAGAACCTATCCCCATCGTCACTAATAAACCAATCACTAACATCAATAATGCAGCTAACGCTTTGTTATCACCAATGCCTGATGATAATGCAGATACCAACGTATCAACACTGCCAGTTGCTTTCATTACCGCAGCAAAACCGGCTGCTGCAATCATAATAAAGCCGATCATTGCCATCATGTGAACACCTTTAGTGAATACATCATGGGTTTCTTTCCAAGCAATTACGCCACCGAAAGTGAATACACTAAAACCAGCGAGTGAGCCTACAATCATAGATCCGGTAATAAGCTGTACTGTTAACGTCGCGACAATGGCAACTAATGCGACAATAATATGACGTTTGTTAAGAGTTTTAAATTCAGTTGTATTATTGGTTTCCGTTGTTTCTTGATATTCACGTGGCTTACGGTAACTAATGAAAATTGCAATTAATAAACCAGTTACCATGCCTAATGCAGGTAAGATCATTGCTGTAGGTACTTGGCTAGCGGTTACGTCTAAGCCATTATCATGCAAGTTTTTTAACAGGATATTGTTTAAGAAAATACCACCAAAACCAACAGGTAATACCATGTAAGGCGTTACTAAACCAAAGGTTAGGATACAAGCTGTTAAACGTCTATCAACACGCAAACGGTTAAATACGCCTAATAGTGGTGGAATTAGAATTGGAATAAATGCGATATGTACAGGAATAATATTTTGTGAAGAGATAGTCATTAATAAAATAACTGAAAACACACCATATTTAATAAACTGTGAAGTATTTTGAGCTTGTTGTGCATTTAATCGTTTAATAATTGCTTGCGATAAAAGATCTGTAATACCTGACTTCGAGATAGCAACAGCAAATGCTCCAAGCATCGCATAGCTTAAGGCAATAGTTGCTCCGCCACCTAAACCACTTTCAAAAGCTGAAATAGTATCAGGTAAAGATAAACCAGCGGTTAAACCGCCAACTAATGCACTCAGTGTCAGCGCAATAACAACATTAATACGCATCATGGACAGTATGAGCATGATACATACCGCCAATAAAACAGGGTTAAACATAATTATTCCTTGTGGTAGGGTCAAAAATCCGCAGGCATTCTACTCGATGCGACAACGCTTTGCTTAAAAAACTGCATCTGCTTTGATGATTAATTAGTAAATGCCACTTATTTATGAAAATTAAATAAGTGGCATTTTTTTTGCTTTATTAATATTACGGCATAAATGAGGTTGGTTAATGAGCAGTCAAACAATAACGCAAGCAAGCAATTACTTTGATTTACAAGGGTTGGAGCAGTTGCGTCAAAAAACCAAAACAAACGATAAAGAAACGATTCGAGAAGTGGCGAATCAATTCGAGTCGATGTTTGCGAGCATGCTCATTAAATCAATGCGTCAAGCAAATGAGGCCTTTGAAACAGAAAGCCCATTCAATAACCAACAAACTAAGTTTTATACAGATATGCAAGATAAGCAGCTCGCTGTTGATATTAGTCGACATGGCTCATTAGGCTTAGCTGATGCTTTAGTAAGGCAGCTTGATCCTTCTTCAATGACGCGCTTGCAATCCGTAGATCAAGATAAATTGATTATGCCTAATCAAGATAAAGCATTGGCAATGCATGATTTAAATCCGGCTCCAGCTAATATTCAATTTAATAAACCTGATCAGTTAAGAGAATTATCAATCACTAGAGTGAATGATAGTACGAGACAAAACCAGTTAAGTACTGGCGGTGGTATTGGTGAAAATATAAGCCAAAGTAAATCTAATTCGTCTATTGATTTTAGTTCACCTTCTTCATTTATAGAGTCGTTATTACCTTATGCTAAGAAAGCGGCCAAAGCCTTGGGCGTTACACCGGAAGTTTTAGTTGCTCAATCAGCGTTAGAAACAGGTTGGGGTAAGAAGATATTACAAACTTCAGATCAAGGTAGTAGCTTTAATCTCTTTAATATTAAATCTCATGGCGGTTGGCAAGGTGATAGCGTCAATAAAAGCAGCCTTGAGGTAGAAAACGGTGTAGGCATTAAACGCCGCTCTAACTTTCGTGTCTACGAAGGGCTACAAGAAAGTTTTAATGATTATACTCACTTCATTAAAAACAATAAACGCTATGAACAAGCTTTACAGCAAGGTGGTAATGCAGATCGTTATATTGAGGAGTTGCAAAATGCAGGTTATGCAACGGATCCGCAATATGCAGATAAAGTGAAAAAAATTATGAATAGCAATAGCTTTAAAGCAGTTGTTGCAGGAGATAATAATGGCTGATCTACTACAAATTGGACTGTCTGGCGTTTATACATCACAAGCTAACTTAGCAACAACCAGTCACAATATCAGTAACGTAAGCACTGAAGGTTATTCGCGTCAAAGTGTAGATGTGAGTACAACAGGTGCGCAGCGTTTAAGTTCTCACTTTATTGGCACTGGCTCAATGGTGAGCAGTATTGACCGTGCTTACGATCAATTTGCTTTTACTGAAAATATGATTAACACCACTAATCATGCTTATTACAAAGAAAAGTACACACAGGCAAATCAAATGGATAGCTTGTTATCCAATGAAAGTACCTCTGCAACTGCACCTGTTATTAATATGTTTTCATCTTTATCTAGTGTTGCTGACAATCCAAATCTATTAGAAGCGCGCACTGTATTTTTAGAAGATGCTGGCAGCATGGTGAATCAATACAACACACTTTATAAGCATCTAGATAACCAATACAAAGGGATTAATGCAGATATCGAGAACTCTGCATCGGTAATGTCAGAGCTAGCCGCGAGTATAGCTAGTTTAAATGATCAAATTGCTTCTGTCGGTGGTCCTGGAAATGGTGCCGGAGCCAATGATTTATTAGATAAACGTAACTTAGCCATCACAGAGCTAAGTAAATATGTGAATACGTCAGTGGTTGCAACCGATAATCATATGGTTAATGTTTATATTGGAAGTGGTCAAGGCTTAGTCATGGGGCAAAATGCACAACAGGTATTAGCTGTTGATGGAGACCCAGATCCTGCTCGTAAACAGTTAGCTCTTGAATTTAATGGCAAAGCTGCTGTGATTAATGGTAATCAATTGGGTGGAGAAGTTGCAGGGCTGTTTAATAGTCGTGATAACGACCTAGAAGTGGCAATGAATCAACTAGGGCAAAGTGTCATCGGTTTGACTCATGCGCTTAACGAACAGCAGAAACAAGGTCAAACATTGGATGGCCAAATTGGTCAAAATTTATTTAATGATATTAACAGTAAAGATTCAATGGAGAGTCGTGTACTGAGTCATAAAGATGATTTAGGAAAAGCGGTATTAAGTGTGCGTATTGATGATTTAACGACGTTATCACCAGATGAGTTAACGCTAAAAGTAACAGAGCACGTTCCGGGTACCTCTATCGCTTTTTCTGTTACTAATAATAGAACTGGTGAAACTAACCAAGTCGCAATCGATGACTTAGCGACTGATAATCGTTTTGATATACCAGGCGCGGGTATTAGCGTTGGCATTGACTCAATGATGACGCCATTGCAAGAGGGTAAAACATTTACCTTACGCCCAACTCGCTATGGTGCCCTAGAAGCAAGTATGCAAGAAACTAATCCTAAGAAAGTAGCTGCTGCTGAAGCTGAAGTAAAAGCATCAGGCGGAGACCTAAATACAGGCACTGCTGAATTGCGAGTTAGTGCGCTGGTGAATAAATCTCATCCTCACTACGTTAACCAAGATAATCCGTTAACTATTAGAGTTTCTGCTAATAGTAGTAACAGTATGTTGGCATATAACGTATTTGATAAAAATGGATCTCAAGTAAATACTGCTGAGTTAACTGCCCCTGTAGATCCATTAAGCGGTAAAGCGACTCTTATTGCTGGTGGCGTTGAGGTAGAACTAACCAAAGGCACTGCCTTACCGAATGATGAGTTCACCTTAGTCTTTAATGAAACGGGTGATAGTGATAACCGCAATATGTTAGCCATGACTGATTTACAAGATGCAAAAATCATGAATGGTAAGAAAGCGACTTTCCAAGATGTTTATAACGGCATGATATCTGAAGTCGGGGCAAAAACAGCGAATGCAGATGTTGCGATGCAATCAGCTTCGATTTTAAAAGACCAATCCTTTGAAAGAATTCAGTTAGTGAGTGGCGTCAATATGGATGAAGAAGCCGCTAATTTATTAAAATATCAACAATATTATAGTGCTGCGGCGCGTGTTATTACGGTAGCAAATGAAGTCTTCGAGAGTATTTTAAATGCATCTCGTTAATAATTCTTATTTGATTTTTTTAAGTGTAAGTTGGCGTCAGCCTATTCAGGGTTTATAGAGAGGTTATATGCGCGTTTCATCGCCACTATTTTTTATGCGAAATACCACTTCAATGATGGAGCAGCAAGCTTCATTGAGTGATAAAAACTTACATTTATCCAGCACCAAGCGAGTGATGAACGGTAGTGACGATCCTGTCGCCATTGCTACGATCCAGCGTTTAAAGCAGGATCTTTCAGTTGGTGAGCAATACATTAAAAACGGCGAAACAGCTAAATCAAGTAATAGTTTATCGGATACCGCATTATCACAAAGTACGCATATTATTCAGCGTGTACGAGAGTTAATGGTCAGTGGTAGTAATGGCACTATGAACGAGGGAAATCGTGAAGCAATTGCTATTGAATTAGACGGACTACGTGAAGAGTTAATGGGCGTAGCCAATACTAAAGATGGTAATAACCAATATATCTATGGTGGTTATGAGGTTGATGTCGCTCCTTTCCAAAAAAATGAATTTGGTGAGGTAGTTTACCACGGGGATAACGGTGAGCGTGAATATCGCATCGGTACTGGCGTATTGGTACAAGGTAATGATTCTGGTGCCAAGATCTTCATGGATATCCCTGAAGGTAATGGCACTTTTGTTTCTGAGTTAGGTGTGGGCAATATGGGCGGTGGCGTGATTAGTGCTGGGCATGTTGTTGATAAAGATGCTGCACGTGATTTTTTAGACCAAGATTATACTATTTCAATTAACACAAACGAAGAAGGCCCAGAGTACTCTGTTTATGGAGTGAAAGAGGAAGCTGTAAAAGGTGATGCCAAAGTTACTATTAGTAGTGTTGATTTAGAAGCTGGTGGCATTAATAGCGTTAATCCTAGTGTAAATAGCACAATGGGTATTCAGTTTACTGAAACAAGTCCTGGCAGTAAGCAGTTTAATGTGGCAATAAATGGTCAAACGGCATCGACAACTTTTGATGCAAATAATGCCGATCCACAGTTATTAGCTATTAACGGTATTACATTAGAAGTGGATGGGTTACCTGCTGATGGCGATAATTATGGGTTAACTAAATTTATTGCACCAACACCTTATGAAGAAGATCAAGCGATTGCCTTTAACGGGATTAAAACTCAAATTAAGGGCGATGTGGAAAACTTAGACTCTTTCACATTACGTCAAAGTGAAGAGAAAGATATCTTTGCTTCTATTCAAACAGCTATTGATGCACTGCGTATGCCGGGAACAGATAAAACTACTTTAGCCAAACAGAATACCGCCTTTGATATGTCTTTATTACAAATTGATGGTGCTTTGGATAAAGTATCAAATGTACAAAGTGCGGTAGGGGCAAGATTGAGAAGTATTGATAATCAATATGAATCTACATTGGATTTTAACTTAACCATCCAAACGACTTTATCCTCTCTAGAAGATTTAGATATGGCCGCAGCAATCAGTGAATATCAACAACAACACAGCATGTTAGAAGTCTCTCAGCAAACATTTGTACAATTGCAAAAATTGAGTTTATTTAATCATATGTAAAGGTTAGGCAAGACTTAAAATCGCATTAAAAAAAAGAGGCAATTGTTTGCCTCTTTTTTTTGCCTATTAATTTTAATTATTTTGTGAACTGAGCATGACTATTTAATGACTCTAAGGTATTTGTCATTAAGTTACTGAAATGTAATGGATATTTTTATTTAAAAAGTTGGCACATTAATCGCATTATTAACCGTGAGAGTAAAAATTGACGGCAAATTATAACACTTTGAGGTGTATTGCCACACTCCCTTATCGGGGTTACCAAGACATAAAAGGATTACATCATGGCTCAAGTCATTAATACGAATATAATGTCGCTGAATGCACAACGTCAGCTCAATAAAACGCAATCAATGCAAAATGAGGCAATGGAGCGTTTATCATCTGGCCTGCGTATTAACAGCGCTAAAGATGACGCAGCGGGTCTTGCGATCTCTACTGCGATGCAATCTCAGATCAAAGGTCTAACACAAGCTGTTCGTAACTCGAATGATGGTATTTCGATGGCACAAACAGCTGAGGGGGCAATGGATGAGATGACAAACATACTACAACGTATGCGTGAGTTATCTGTTCAAGCAGCCAACGATACTAACTCTGCAGAAAACAAAGCCTTCATCCAAGAAGAGGTGGATCAGCTTTACTCTGAATTAGATCGTATTGCGAATACAACACAATTTAACGGCAGCAATTTATTAGATGGTTCAAATGCCTCTACGACACTACAAATTGGTGCTAACGCAGGACAAAACTTAACTTTTTCTATTGACCCTGTAACGACCGCTGCTCTTGGTTTAGACGGCGGCGTAAATAAAGGTGACTTAAACAGTGGTCGAGTCAGTGCAAGTGCCATGGTTGATGGGCAAATTGCTATTAATGGTATCGATTTATCTGCGGTAGAAGAAGGTGGCGGTGCAGTTGAAATTGCAAAATCAGTTAATTTACAAACTGCATCAACAGGAGTAGTGGCTGATGCTTATAATATCGTTGAAGGTCGAGCTTTAGATGATAATGGTGTCGCATTATCAGGTGTCACTAATGGATTAGAATTTACTGTAGGTGATAACCAGACAGTGACTTTAGGGCCAACATCATCAATGGAAAACTTAGCAGAAACAATTAACCGTGACGTAGCTGGCTTACAGGCTAATGTCGGTGACGATGGTCAGCTTATTCTGAATAATGATACTGGTGAAACGATTATTGTTGGTGGACCAGACAGCATGCGTTCAAACGCAGGCTTGCAATCAGGTGCAACAGCTGGCGAAGATGTTCGTTACGAAGGTTATTTAGGACTAACAAGCCAATCAGGTGAGCCAATTAGTGTTGATATTGGTACAAATGGTGCTGTTGGAGATACTAAAAATATTGGTTTCATGGTCACTAATGGCGCAGCAGTAACAGGTGATTCTATTTCAGATTCAACTGCGATTACTGAAGCGGATGCATTAACGATTAATGGTGTTGAATTAGATATTAAAGGTGCATCTGCCGGTTCATTGACACTGGAAGAGAAAATTACAGGTATTAACCGATTAACTGAACAAACAGGTGTATCTGCAGTACAAGATGCTTCAGGTGGTATTTTATTTACCAATGAAACAGGTGGCGATATTACCATTGCAAGTGCGGCTAATAGTGATGCAGGTAAAACAGCTGCGTTAGCTAAATTAGGTGTAATTGATGTAGGTGGTACTGCGGTTACTGAACTTAAATTAAACGTAACGACGACAAGAAGTGCAAGTGATAGCTTAGCAAAAGTAGATAATGCCTTGGCAAGTATCTCTTCATCACGTGCAAATTTAGGTGCGATTCAAAACCGTTTAGATTCAACAATCTCTAACTTAGAGAATGTATCGCAAAATCTATCAGCTTCTAACTCACGTATTCAAGATGCAGACTTCGCAGCTGAGACATCGAATATGAGTAAAGCGCAGATCTTACAGCAAGCGGGTACTTCAATGTTGTCACAGGCAAATGCAAGTACGCAAAACGTATTGTCATTATTACAACAGTAATTGGAATAAAGAGTTCTTTGAACTCCTAAGGTAGATGAAATGAAATATCTTGGTTTTTTACTCTCATGATCTCCTCTATTTCAGTTCATTTAAAGGTAGCTTCGGCTACCTTTTTTGTTTTAGCGACTTAGCACTTATTATTTATTTACCAATTTTTGATAGCCTTGCATTAAAAAAAAGTAAATCACACCTGCAATTGCCCCGTATAAATGAGCATTAATTAAGACCGTTGCATCAATTAAAGCTTCAGTTGCCGCCGAAGGGCCAAGAATCTGTTCATAGGCTACTTTAGCAATAAAGCCTAAACCTAAAATAACTCCCCATTTATCTCTTTTTTTCAATTCATCGCAAACACCAAAAGCAAACAAACCATGTAATACGCCTGATAACCCAACATACCATTGTAATTCAGGTTCAATCCAATATAGACATAAGCTAATAAATAAACCGACAGAGATCATCATGGTCAACATCGAGTAATGTTTGAAGGTATCTAAAAATAAGGCTGTAACGACTAGCAAACCTGTACCATTCAGTAATAGGTGATAACCATTGGTATGGCAAAAGTGCGCCGTTAGTAAACGCCAGATTTGTCCCTTTGCAATGCCATTGTGATAATATGCTAACCATTGGTTACTATTATCTTGGAATAAAAACAATAGTGTACTGAGCGTCAAAATAATAGCAGTGTGGACCCATACAGTGCGCATTGAGCAAACCTTAATAGAAGATGAAACTGATAAATGACAAAACGAGCATTCTGCACTGAGTGTAATAAAGCGCTAACTGCCTGTATTTGCGATGCAATTTGTGCACTTGATAATCAACACTTTTTGCATATATTACAAGACCCCAGTGAGCAAAATAAAGCGATAGGGACGGCACGTATCTTAGACTTATCCTTATCTAAGGTAAAATTAACTGTTGCTGATACATTTGATGCTGCACAATTTGATTTAAGTAATACGTTTTTAGTGTTTCCTGATGATCAATCTGAAACGATTGATTCTTTAAAGCAAACAGCAAAGCTAAATAACGATTCACAGTTTATTCTACTCGATGGTAGCTGGAAGAAAGCGTATAAACTATTAATGACCAACCCTTTTTTACAGTCATTACCTAAGTTAACCATTAATGTTCAAGAGCAAAGTCGTTATCGCATTCGTAAATCCCCTCGAGAAGATGGGTTATCAACAGTTGAAGCAGGTTATTATTTATTATCTGAATTAGAAAATAATTACGATAAATTTTTACCTTTATTGGATGTGTTTAAACAGATGATCGACTTTCAAATTGCTAGTATGCCTGCTGAAATCTACCAACAGCACTACCTCAATAAAACAACACAGGATGACCTTTAATGCCATTAGCTATTTCCGCTGGCGTGACTATTCCAGATTGGCAATTACAATTAACCGCGATTCGTTCTCAAGGTGCAGGTGGACAAAACGTCAATAAAGTGAATTCTGCGATTCATTTACGTTTTGACATAAAAAGTTCTACGTTGCCGGATTTTTATAAACAACGTTTATTAGCATTGTCAGATCATCGTGTGACAGAAGATGGTGTCATTGTGTTGAAGTCGCAGGAGCACCGCACGCAAGAGAAAAACCGAGAAGAGGCATTGAGTCGTTTAAAAGCGATGATTTTAGAGGCTGTAAAAATTAAAAAGTCACGCAAAGCAACTAAACCTTCACGTAATGCTAAGAAACGTCGTGTTGATGAAAAAAAACGTGTTGGTACTAATAAAGCCTTACGCGGTAAAGTACTGTAAAGTATCTGGTAGTTTTTGACAAAATCAGCACTCTCATCTATTTTAGGTGAATGTTTGTATTGGTCTGTGAAGCCATATTAGGTGTCATAAAAATGCCATCGAATCTTGTTATACCAATACTATAAATAAATGGTTGGTATTAGTTTTAAAAGTTGTGATTATTAAGGAAGGGCAGTTATGTCATTAATGGGTTTTTATGCAATTCGTAACGAAGATACGGAAGAAGAGTACACGTTAGATGCTGATGACTTTATTTGGGAAGATGCAAACCAATCGGGTGAGCAATATCGCTTTATCCATGTTGAAACAGAAGACTTGCCAGAAGTGGTAGCGACTTTTGACGTTGATGCAGAAGAGTTTGTTGTGCAAATGCCAGCGGGTTATGAAGAGTTGGAAGATGGTTTATACATTAATGCAGATGAAGACGATTATGATAGTGATAGCGAGTATGGCTATGATGACGGTTATGATGATTAATCGTTTTGAATAATGGCTATTAGGTAAAAGAAGGCCAGTGCAAAGAGTGGGGAAAATACTACTTTAACACTGGCCATTGATAACTATTTATACAACAAGCCTTTGCTCAGATAAAACGTAAAATATTATCGTTTCTACGTTATGAACTAAACTAAGGTTTATTTCACTTAGCTAATTCGGAAAAAGCGACCTGTTTTTTCTTCTAAAGCACATAATTCAGAGCTTGAAAGGTCGTAACGCCAGCCGTGAAGCTTTAATGTCCCCGCTTCTACACGCTCTTTGATCCAAGGGAAAGTCATCAAGTTCGTTAATGATTGTTCAATACCCTTTTTCTCACAACAGTCGTAATGTGCTGTTTTATCCGTTAACTCAGTATCTGCTAAAATTTCATCACGAACATCTTCTAACTGCATCATCCATTTTGAAATAAAGCTTTTATCTATTTGTTTGCCTGCACCATCCATTAATGCTTTGATGCCACCACATTGTGTATGGCCTAGTACAATAATGCTTTCTACTTCTAACCCTGTTACAGCAAACTCTAATGCAGCACTGGTACCGTGATAATTATCATCAATTTCACAAGGCGGCACTAAGTTGGCCACATTTCGAATAACAAAAAGATCACCCGGCTCACAGTCTAAAATTAGCGTAGGCTCAACACGTGAATCGGAACAACTAACAATCGCTATTTTAGGGAACTGCCCTTCTTCAGACAGCTTTGACAATTGTTCTTGATGTTCTTTGTAATAACCTTGACGAAAGCGTTGGTAGCCTGCAATTAACTTATCAGTAGCTAACATTGGATTTTCCTTATAATTGACATTAAGCAGATAATAAAGGATAAATAACATTAATAAAAATTAATATATTTTATTTTTACCATAAATAAAGGTTAATGTTAAATGCGCGCTACTCTCCATCAGTTAAAAGTCTTCCGCCAAGTGGCGATATCCATGAACTACACAAAAGCAGCAGATGAGTTAGGTCTATCTCAACCAGCAGTCAGTATTCAATTAAAACAACTAGAGAATAATTTAGATATTTTTCTATTTGAGAAAATAGGTAAAACGCTATTTTTAACACCAGCAGGTAAAGAGCTAAAGGTGTTTTGTGATCAGTTGTTTATCAGTTTTGATAATATCGATATGACATTAAGTGGCTTAAAAGGGGAGTTAGCTGGTGATCTATATTTATCAGCAGTGACCAGCGCTAAGTACTTTACGCCACATCTATTGGGGGCTTTTCATAAACGTTACCCTAAAGTTAATTTTCATTTAGATATTGTTAACCGTGAGCAAATTATTAAACGCCTTCATGACAATAAAGATGACTTAGTGATCATGGGCTTAGTACCTGAAACCATGGCGTTAGCAAAACACTCTTTTGTTGATAATCCAATTATCGTGATTGCTAGTCCACAGCATCCGCTCGTGAAAAAGGAAAATATCCCATTGTCAGAATTAGCAGAGCACGCTTTTATTCACCGAGAGCAAGGGTCTGGAACACGAAAGGCCTTTGAACAAGAAATTAAAGCGAATAATGTGAAATTAAAAGTGAATATGACATTAGGTAACAGTGAAACAATTAAACAAGCAGTAATGGCAGATCTAGGTATTTCTGTGGTGTCTCGACATAGTGTCACATTAGAGCTTGCAACCGGTGTGCTTAAAGAGATAGACATTGAGGGGTTCCCTTTACAAAAAAGTTGGTCTTTAGTGCATCATGAAAGTAAACACCTATCACCTATCGCGAAAGCTTTTGTTGAGTTTGTTTTGTCGCCTGAAGAAAATGTTCCTGCATTATGTAATCGTTTTCTGGCGCATCACTTTGTCAAAAAATCTTAAGTCTATGTTTATCATTAAGTGATTGCTAAGTGTAATGATACTATTAGTAATATTTTGATTTTAAATAATAATGCTATTTGAACATGCCGCGTTAAGAGTAAATAGTTTATGATGGCCAAAATCAAATGATTTATTATTGATGTTGGTTATTTCAGGCTGTATTTTCAGAGCTAATAATAAAGGTATGGAGTCTTTTTGAGTATTATATTAGGTATCGACCCTGGGTCGCGTATTACTGGTTATGGGGTTATCGAACAAAAGGGTAGTCGTTGTAGCTATATAGCCAGTGGGTGTATTCGTACTAAAGGCGAAAGCTTAGCACCTAAACTTAATATGATTTTTGATGGTGTAGCTGAAATAATTAAACAGTATCAACCAACAGAGTTTGCTATTGAGCAAGTGTTTATGGCTAAGAACCCTGATTCAGCGCTAAAGCTGGGGCAAGCAAGAGGTGCGGCAATTGTTGCTGCCACTCAGTCTGACTTATATGTTTGCGAATACTCTGCTCGCCAGATTAAACAGGCTGTTGTGGGAACAGGTGGAGCAACAAAAGAACAAGTGCAATCAATGGTGATGCAGGTATTGAATCTGTCAGGTCGACCACAGGCAGATGCTGCCGATGGCTTAGCTGTTGCTATTTGCCACGCTCATACCGCTCAATCATTGGTGGCAATGGCAGGACAAGTAAAAAAAACGGTGCGTGGACGTTTCCGTTAATCTCCTTATATTGGTTTTATTTTCAAGGATTGAGAATAAGGCTCGGACACAATAAAACAGATGAATAAACTATCAGAGACTAAGATAGGTGTGTTATATGCGCTATCTGCTTATTTTATTTGGGGTATTGCACCACTTTATTTTAAGTATTTAGACTTCATTTCTGTCTATGAAATTTTATCG
Organism: Psychromonas arctica; assembly: GCF_036697365.1. Taxonomy (GTDB): domain Bacteria; phylum Pseudomonadota; class Gammaproteobacteria; order Enterobacterales; family Psychromonadaceae; genus Psychromonas; species Psychromonas arctica_A. Next base: position 261,458 of record NZ_JBAHZA010000005.1, on the reverse strand, counting down.
CATCGTGTAATTTGGTCTGTGGTCGTTACTGCACTATTAGTCAGTTACCTAAAAGATTGGCCGAATGTGTTATCTGTATGTCGTCAGTATAAAAGTTTATTGATGTTAGTAGTCACTTCATTATTGATCAGCTGTAATTGGTTAGTGTTTATTTGGGCAATTAATAACGGAAAAATGCTTGAAGCGAGCTTGGGCTATTTCATTAACCCTATTGTTAATGTCGTTCTAGGATTGGTGTTTCTGAGTGAACGCTTATCACGATTAAAATGGTTTGCGGTCTTCTTAGCTTTTATTGGGGTTTCGGCACAAGCATGGCAATTAGGTGAATTACCTTGGGTTTCTTTAGTATTGCCTTTCACGTTTGCTTTCTATGGCTTATTACGTAAAAAAGTAAAAGTTAAGGCTATCACTGGTTTATTTTTAGAGACGCTGGTGGTGTTGCCAATTGCTATGATTTATTTACTTACAGTTGCTCACAGTGAAACATCTAATCTGTTCAATAATGAATGGTCATTAAATGTGTTTCTGATGCTAGCAGGCGTTGTTACGGCACTGCCCTTAATATGTTTCGGACAAGCTGCGTTACGCTTGCCATTATCTACACTTGGTTTTTTCCAATATTTAGGTCCTTCATTAATGTTCATTTTGGCAGTGTTTCTATATAAAGAGCCTGTTTCATTGATTAAATTATTCACTTTTGCCTGTATATGGACTGGAATATTAGTCTTTGTTTTTGAAAATACAATCACACGATGGTTAAAATAAATTGAAACTAATACTGGATATTTACTCAGTTGTTTTTTATGCTTGTGACTATTATTACGTTGAGATCGATTGAGATAAGGTAAAGGTATTATGATTGGATTATTGCGTGGCATTTTATTAGAAAAACAACCGCCAGAAATATTGTTAGATGTGTCTGGTGTGGGTTATGAAATCCAATTACCGATGAGCTCATTTTACCCTTTACCGGCAGTAGGTGAAGAAGCGATTGTTTATACGCACTTCGTTGTGCGTGAAGATGCTCAATTGTTATACGGTTTTGCTGATAAGCATGAAAGAGCAATGTTTCGTGAGCTAATTAAAGTTAATGGTGTTGGCCCTAAATTAGCTTTAGCTATTTTATCAGGTATGTCTGCAAACCAATTTGTACAATGCATTAATAATGATGCAGTAACCACTTTGGTTAAACTTCCTGGTGTTGGCAAGAAAACAGCTGAGCGCCTAGTTGTAGAAATGAAGGATCGCCTGAAAAACTGGGGTGGCTCAGATCTATTGACACCTGAGTCAGATAAACTGTCACTTACTAATGATTTTGAGAATACGTTTGTTAGTGGTAATGCCAAAGATGAAGCTATTAGTGCATTAATTGCACTAGGTTATAAACCAGCAATTGCAGAGAAAACTGTGCAGGGTGTATATCAAGAAGGGATGGATTGTGAAGCCATCATTCGTAGTTCATTAAAGAATATGATGTAATCATAGCCCATTAAGCTAGCTGAATTTCTAAAACTAATAGAGTAACTCCATGATTGAAGAAGATCGCCTGATTTCAGGTACCCAAAAAATTGATGATAGTTTAATAGACAGAGCAATCCGTCCTAAATTATTAGCTGATTATGAAGGGCAGCCTCAAGTTAATGCTCAAATGGAGATCTTTATTGAGGCGGCTAGACAGCGTGAAGAAGCTTTAGATCATTTACTTATCTTTGGTCCTCCCGGTCTTGGTAAAACGACTTTGTCACATATTGTTGCCAATGAATTAGATGTAAATATTAAAACCACCTCTGGGCCTATTTTAGAAAAAGCCGGTGATCTTGCTGCCTTATTAACTAATCTTGAAGAAAATGATGTGCTATTTATTGATGAAATACATCGTTTAAGCCCGCTGGTGGAAGAGATTTTATATCCTGCTATGGAAGACTATCAATTAGATATCATGATAGGCGAAGGCCCAGCAGCACGCTCTATTAAACTAGACTTACCCGCTTTTACATTAATTGGCGCGACCACACGAGCGGGCTCCTTAACATCACCATTACGCGATCGTTTTGGTATTGTGCAACGTTTAGAATATTATGACTTACCATCATTGACCAAAATTGTAATGCGCAGTGCAACCCATCTAGGATTAGCGATGGAGGAGTCGGGTGCTGTAGAGGTAGCTAGGCGTTCTCGTGGTACTCCACGTATCGCCAACAGATTACTACGTCGTGTACGAGATTATGCACAAGTAAAGAAAGCCACAGCGATTGATGCCGCTATTGCGCAACAAGCTTTAGATATGCTTGAAGTTGACCAACAAGGCTTCGACTACATGGATCGTAAGTTACTTATGGCTATTTTAGATACCTTTCAAGGTGGTCCAGTAGGTTTAGATAACTTAGCGGCAGCAATTGGCGAAGAGAAAGAAACTATCGAAGATGTTTTAGAGCCTTATTTAATCCAACAAGGTTTTTTACAAAGAACACCGCGTGGGCGTATTGCTACTAATCGTACCTATTTACATTTTGGCTTTGATAAGCCGAAAAGCTAGCAACTCAATTCATTTAATTTCTGTCACTCATTTAAACAGCCCTCACATTTTAATGTCAGGGCTGTTTTTGTTTTTAAGTCATCTCTTTTTTACGACATTTCCTACTTTAAATCGCGTAATTATAAAGTAAAAATTTAGCGTGTTTTTTAGTCTGTATATTTTTCTTAAAATCTTCAAAAACAACCTTTAAAAATGGCTTACTAAGCTTGATCTCGATCATTATTAGCAGTATAAATGAGTAAGTTTAGGCTATTCAAGCTAGATGTTAATGCTAGGTTACATGCTTGTTTTACAAGGGTTAACGCAACAAGTTGTTAACCTTTACACGCAACATTAAGTTAACAAACAAGCCGTAAAATGTGTTTTAAGTTTTTAATTTACACTCTCCTATAAAAGTTTAAATTTTTTATTTTTTAACACGATTTTTTACTCATTTTAAGGGGATATTTACATCAGGTTAACAATCAAAATGGTGTAACTTTAAGTCGTTAATATTCTTACCTAAAGTTTCTGCATTATTTAAAACTATTCTTTGATCTAGGATAAGAAAGATAAGCTAATCACCATTTAGAATACCCGGCTTCCCCTAGCCAGCCCGGTATTTTAACAGTGCAAAATACTCAAGGGTTTAACAAGTAATAAAGTGCAAGAGTTTACTGGTTGACTCACTTACAGATTTTATTTTTATACGTTTAGGAGAATATAATGGACGATATAGTTGATTTATCGCGATTTCAGTTTGCCATGACTGCGATGTATCACTTTTTATTTGTGCCTTTAACCCTCGGGTTAGCATGGATCTTATTGATTATGGAATCACTATATGTGATGACTAAGAAAGAGATCTATAAAGACATGACTAAGTTCTGGGGAAAGTTATTTGCGATTAACTTCGCAATAGGTGTCGCTACTGGTTTAACCATGGAGTTCCAATTTGGTACTAACTGGGCATACTATTCTCACTACGTGGGTGATGTATTTGGGGCACCTTTAGCCATTGAAGGCTTGATGGCATTCTTCTTAGAGTCAACTTTTGTAGGTTTATTCTTCTTCGGTTGGGATAGGCTTTCTAAGCTACAGCATCTTGCAGCAACATTCTTCGTTGCCTTTGGGTCGAGCATGTCTGCGTTATGGATTCTGGTGGCAAATGCTTGGATGCAAAACCCAGTAGGCGCAGAGTTCAACTATGAAAGTATGCGTATGGAAATGGTTAACTTTGCAGATGTTGTATTTAATCCTGTTGCTCAGGTTAAATTCGTTCATACAGTAGCTTCTGGTTATGTTGCGGGTGCGATGTTTGTATTAGCAATCAGCTCATACTACTTATTAAAAGGTCGTGATTTACCATTTGCTAAGCGTTCATTTGCGATTGCAGCTGCATTCGGTACTGCTGGTATCTTATGTACTATTGTACTGGGGGATGAAAGTGGTTATGAAGTTGGTGACGTACAGAAAGTGAAATTAGCTGCTATCGAATCAGAATGGGAAACTCATCCTGCTCCAGCTTCATTTACTATGATTGGCCTACCAAACCAAGAAGAGCAGCGTACTGATTACGCAGTTAAAATTCCTTATGCACTAGGTATTATTGCGACACGTTCTCTTGATGGTGAAGTAAAAGGCTTAAAAGAGTTAATGGATGAGCATGATGTACGTATTCGTAACGGTATGATTGCTTATGGCTTGCTTGAAAAATTACGTGCTGGTGATGAAACGCCTGAAAATATTGAGCAGTTTGAAGCGCTTAAAGTTGACTTAGGCTACGGCTTATTAGTTAAACGTTATGCTCCAAATGTAGTTGATGCTACCGATGAACAAATTCAAATGGCCGTTGATGACAGTATCCCTGGTGTTGCTCCAATGTTCTGGTCGTTCAGAATCATGGTGGGCGCGGGTATCGCAATGTTAGGTATATTCCTGTTTGCTCTATACCAATCAGCAACTAACCGCATTGGTCAAAGTAAACTATTTGCTCGTATTTGTTTGTACAGCTTGCCATTACCTTGGGTTGCTATCGAAGCTGGTTGGTTTGTTGCGGAATATGGTCGTCAACCTTGGGCTATTGCAGAAGTGTTACCTACACATATGGCGGTATCTTCACTTTCAACGGATCAAATTTGGTTTAGTATTCTATCTATTATCGGTTTCTACACTGTATTACTGATTGTTGAGACTTATTTAATGTTTAAGTTTGCACGTTTAGGTCCAAGTAGTTTAAAAACAGGTAAGTATCATTTCGAGCAGCTTGAAAACCAACAGGAGTTAAAATAATGTTTGATTACGAAACGTTAAGATTAATTTGGTGGGTGTTGATTAGCGTATTGCTAATTGGTTTTGTGGTAACTGATGGCTTTGATATGGGCGTTGGTACGCTTTTACCTGTGATTGGTAAAAGTGATGATGAACGTCGTATGATGATTAACAGTATTGCCCCTCACTGGGAAGGGAATCAGGTTTGGCTAGTATTAGCTGCTGGTGCCATTTTCGCAGCTTGGCCTGCTGTTTATGCAACAGCATTTTCAGGCTTCTATGTGGCAATGATGTTGACACTCTTCGCATTATTCTTCAGACCAGTTGGCTTTGATTACCGAGGTAAAGTGGCAGACCCTCGTTGGAAATCAAGTTGGGACTGGGGAATCTTTGTTGGTAGTACCGTTCCGCCAATCGTAATCGGTGTTGCATTTGGTAACTTATTACAAGGTGTTCCTTTTGTATTAGATGAATTTCTACGTGCTAATTACCAAGGTGGTTTCTTTGCGCTATTGAACCCATTTGCATTATTAGTGGGTGTATTCACTTTGTGTCTATTTGTATTGCAAGGTTCAACTTGGCTACAAATGAAAACCGAAGGAGCGTTATACGAGCGTGCACGAAAAGTGACATTAATTGTTGCTCCATTAACAACCTTATTATTTGCTCTTGCTGGCCTTTGGTTAGCGAAAGGTATTGATGGGTTTGTTATTACCTCTGCGATTGATTTGAACGGTGTATCTAACCCATTAGCGAAAGTTGTAGAAGTACAACCAGGTGCTTGGCTACAGAATTACAGCGATTACCCAATTTCGATGCTAGCACCTATTGTTGGTTTACTGTTCCCATTAATTGCGTTTGTAATGAGCATCTTTAAACGCAGTGGGTTTGCTTTCTTTGCAACTAGTATTACACAATTTGGTGTGCTGTTAACGTGTGCGGTTAGCATGTTCCCGTTCATTATGCCTTCAAGTTTAAACCCAAGTCATAGTTTGACTGTATGGGATGCGACTTCAAGCGAGTTAACATTAAACATTATGACAATTGCTGCAGCGATATTTTTACCTATCATTTTACTTTACACCAGCTTCGGTTACATCAAGATGTTTGGTCGTGTAGGTAAAGAGTTTTTAGTTAAATATAAACATTCAGCGTACTAATTAAGGAATTATATTATGTGGTATTTTGCATGGATTTTAGGTGTGTTACTGGCTTGTTCATTGGGCATTATCAATGGACTTTGGTATGAACAAACTGAAGCCAATGAGCAGGATGAAAAAGACCAATAAAATAGGTCTTTAAATTAAGCGGTTACTTTTTAAGTAACCGCTTTTTTTTGTCTTTTTTCTGGCGCGAGTTAGCTCAATTTATAGCGCTTGTGAAAAGTAAGCCTTTGCTACTAGATTAGGTAATTAAGAGCAGGAGGCATGAATCGAAGTATCAAGCGATATCTCAATGGCTAGTTTAAGTGCTCTTTAAAGTTGAGAGCCTGAAGAATTAGTGTGTTATACCAATTACATTAAATAAGTGATCTAAATTTTACACCGGGAAAATGACTGAGTTCAAGGCGTAATTTAAGTTAAATAGTTGTTCTATTTGCGAAAATTACAACGAAGAAATAAGTTGTTTTAACAAGTAAAATAGATCAGTTAATTAGTGTTATTGGTATTAGTACAGAAAAGTGTTTAAAGCAGGGTTTAAGTTGACTGCTGCCAACCTAAACCCTATTAGTAGAATTAGCACAAGTGTTTATGTAAACAAGCGTAATAATCATCTGTCTTAATCAGAATCTGATGTGTGCCTTGATTGCGCAACGTACCTTGCTCCATTAAGTAAATATTATCCATTTTATCCATAGCGGTTAAGCGATGACTGATCATTAAAAGTGTCTTATGCTCAGCAAACTCAAATAACAGCTTTAATATATCGCGCTCTGTACGTTTATCTAGACCTTCTGTAGGTTCATCTAGTAATAAAATTGGCGCATCGTGTAATAAAGCGCGAGCCACACCAATACGTCTTTGTTCACCACCTGATAATTGTCTACCACCTTCTCCTAACCACATATCAAAAGGTTCTTCACCCTTCGTTAATGCACTCAGTCCAACCTTGTTCAATACAGACGCTAATACTTGGTCGTTAATATCTCGAGCTGCCTTTTGCTCTGCAGCATTATTAAAGGTTCGTTGGCCTGTGTTAGGTTGAGCAAGAGTTAAGTTATCGCGTAATGTACCCGAGAAAATGTATACGCGTTGACTCACTACTGAAATACCAGTGGTAAGTGCAGACTGAGAATATTGTTCGATGGCAGTACCATCGAGCATTATGCTGCCCGAGTTTGCTTCCCATTCACGTGTGATTAGCGATAATAAAGTCGATTTACCACAACCGGTTTTTCCTAATAAAGCGACTTTCTCACCAGCTTTTATCGTCAGGTTAATATCATTTAATACTGCCGTACTTGCTTGTGGTGATGTCTCATCTTGGTAAGCAAATTGAATATCTTTAAAATGAATATTACCCCGAGTAATGGATTGAGTGCTTTGTTCATTAAATACAATGTCGGGTGTTTGTTCTAATAGATCATTTACACGTGTCGCAGCATTAATACATGATGATAAATGTTGGAAGGCTCCTGAGATAGGCAAGAGTATTTCAATACTCGCTAAAGCCATAAAGCCAACCATGGCTAATAGTGCGCCCGGTGGTTGATACTCCCCGACACCTGATGAGGCAATGTATAAAATACTTAATACAATAAAGCCATGGCATAAGATCAGTAATGCTTGGCTGAATGCCATAACATTGGAGGTCATCTGTTGGCTAGCCAATAGTTTTTGTTCAGACTCAGCTAACTGCTGACGAAAACGATCCGTAGCTGAAAATAGGGATATTTCAGAAAATCCCTGTAAAAAAGATAAGAGTTGTACACGGTATTGGCGTTTATTTTGTAGTTGCTCAACACCTGGTTTACGCCCTAAGAAGTAAAATAAAACCGGCAATACCAGCCATAGTACTAATAAGCTAGATGTTAAAATGATAGCAAGGTGTAGGTCAAACCATGCTAAGAAGAAAAACATCGCAAGCAGCACAAAGAAAGCACTGAATAGTGGGGTTAGTAAGCGTAAATATAAGTGATCTAACGTATCAATATCCGATACTAAACGATTAAGTATTTCGCCTTGTCGTTTGCCTTGCATATTGGAAGCGCTAAGCGGCAATAATTTCTGCCATGCCCACACTCGTAATTGAGTTAATAATTTGAATGTTGCTTGGTGAGTTGCTAAGCGTTCCCCATAACGACTTGCCGTACGTAGGATAGATAAAAAACGAACACCACCTGCAGGTGTGAAATAGTTAAAGCTTTGCGTCGCTAACAAGGTTAAACCTGCAATTGCTGACGCCGATAAAAACCAGCCCGATAAAGATAACAAGCCAATCCCAGAAAGCAGGGCAATAATACTCAGCAGCAAACCTACTGACATCATTAACCATTGTTTTTTGAATAGTCGAATAAAGGGAAGTAATACTGTCATTATATTTCCGCCTGAGAGTTCATTGAAATTGTATTATCGAGATGACTCATATCTTGTTGCATATCGTTAAATAGGCCTGGTGCTTTATTGAGAGTGTCGAAGTCACCTTGTTGTACTATCTTTCCTTGATCCATGACGATGATATTGTGCATGTGCTGTAGTTGATCTAAACGGTGACTGATCATCAGGCTCGTCATATCTTGCGTCGCATCTTGAATCGTACTGAAAATGACTCTTTCGCTGTCTTGATCTAAACTTGCCGTAGGTTCATCTAGTAAGAACAACTGTGCATTTTTAGTTAATGCACGCGCGAGCGCAATACGTTGTGCCTGTCCCACTGAAAGACCAGACATTTGCTCCCCAATTGGATGTGCTAGGCCGAGAGTTTTTTGCTCAATAAAGTCCCAGATAGCCACTTGTTGTAGATGAGCTTTAATTGTTTCATCTGTTAGCGTGGTATCACCCATAGTAATATTTTCGCGCACAGTACCATAAAAAAGCTGAGGGTCTTGACCCAACCAAGCTAAGTTTTTACGCCATTGTGGTTTATCGATACTGGATAACTCAACTCCGTTAACCAGTAGTGAACCTTGGTAAGGTAAAAAACCTAATAAAGCATTTAGTAAGCTGGTTTTCCCTGAGCCACTAGGGCCCACTAAAGCAACATTTTGATTTTGTTCTACAGTAAAACTAATTGGGCCAACCAATAAGCTACCATCTAAGCTATAAACGCAAAGGTCTGCTGCTTGCAGTGTTAACGCTTGGTTAGTTTGAACTGACTGAGAAGGTGTTGTGCTGTTTTGTTGTTGATGTGGAACTTCATAATCTAATAATTCTTTAAGGGCTTCAGCAGCACCAATCGCCTGTGCTTTAGCATGATAATGCGTCCCCATATCTCGCAAAGGTTGATAAAACTCAGGAGCGAGCATTAATACAAATACACCAATAAACAGCGTAATACTTTCCCCGTAATGCCCAAAATTCAGTTCTTCTAAAAAGCTGAACCCAAAATAAACGGCTAATACAGCAATAGAAATTGCGGCAAAAAACTCTAATACAGCTGAACTCAAAAAAGCCAAACGTAGGACTGCCATGGTTCCTGATCTAAATGATTCAGAAGCTGACTCAATATTCTTTAATTCTGTTTCACCTTGATTAAATAGCTTAAGCGTTTTTAAACCTTTTAAGCGGTCCATAAAGTGGCCACTCAATTGGGTTAATACTTTAAAGTTTTTACGGTTAGCATCAGCAGCGCCTTTACCTACTAAAATCATAAAAATAGGAATGAGTGGGGCGGTGGTTAATAAAATTAATCCTGCAGCCCAATTTAATGGGAAAACTGCAATTAAAATGGTTAAAGGAATAAAGCCAGCTAATAACATTTGCGGCAAATAACGAGCATAAAAATCGTGTAAGTCTTCAATCTGCTCTAACACGATAGTCGCCCAACTTCCTGCAGGCTTACCTTTAATGTAAGCAGGACCTAATTCGCATAATTTGTCTAATACCTGCTGACGGATTTGCAAGCGTAAGCGTTTACCTGCCTCAAAACTGCTACGCTCGCGAGCAAAGGCCAAAGCTGCTCTGACCGGAATTAAACACAAAAGGCCAATAAAATGGTGGTTAAGGGCTTGAGTTGGTAGTTCAAGGATTACAATGCCATGAATGATAGAGGCAATTAAATAGGCTTGTACTAATAGAGACAAGCCTGTTAATACACCAAAAGTAACGGTTAAATTAAGGAAGAAACCACAGGATTTTTTCTGTTGTTTTAACCATTTTGTTAATTGCTTTTCTAAAGGGATGTTCATTTATGTAGCTCATTGTCATGTTGTGCATAATTAAGCAAAAGTAGATGCTTAGGCGATCACCTTTTGCTTATTCTAGAATCAAATTAGTTGTACGTTGAATCTGCTCTTTTGGACTTATTTACTCACTTCTGTTCTCGGTAAAAAAGCGAATGTTACGCTTATTTTGTGAACTCCTAGATTGAACTATACAAAAATAGCTGCACTGCATAATAAAAAACTATAACGTAATGATTACTAGCCTGAGTACACCTAACCTTTTGAAGTGAGGACACACAATACTGAGAGCATCCAGTAAATTCAATAGTAATTACAGCTTAGTGAGGCAACCTTGTTTTTAATCAACTATTAAGCAACATGCAACTTCATGATATCTGTGTAAAATAGACCTTTATATATAACATAATTGGGTGATGAAAATGAGCGTTTTCAATCATCATTTATAGCCATATTAATTTATTGCTAGATCGATTATTATCACGCTAAATTTTTAATAGAATTAGTATAAGGAAAACAGTTTGTTAACCTCAACTTTACCAGTTCGAATATATTATGAAGATACGGATGCAGGAGGCGTTGTTTATTATGCCAATTACCTGAAATTCTTTGAACGTGGCCGAACAGAGTTTTTACGCGATTTTGATATTCAACAGGATACGCTTTTAGCTGAAGGCATTGCTTTTATGGTTAAAAAGGTCGATATGGACTGTATTAAGTCTGCTCGATTTAATCAACTACTTACAATTGAAACAGAGGTTGCATCGTATCGTAAAGCTAGCTTATTATTCACACAAAAAGTTTTTGATGAAAACAGGGAACTTCTTTGTCAGGCGGACACTCTAATCGCTTGCGTAAATTTAAATAAAATGAAACCAACCGCTATTCCAACAGAAATAATTGAGGTAATTACTCGTGCACGCTGATATGTCATTTTTAGGGTTATTCCTACAAGCTAGCTTGCTTGTAAAAACGGTTATGTTATTGCTCTTAGGCATGTCTATCTATTCTTGGACGTTGATTTTTTCACGTGCAAGAATGTTAAAGGCTTCTAAGTTAGCACTAAAACATTTCGAAGATCGCTTTTGGTCAGGTCATGACTTAAGCCGCTTATACAAAGAAACTTCTGCTCGCAGTGAGCGAGTTAACGGCGGTGAAAAAATATTCTACATGGGCTTTAAAGAGTTCTCTCGTTTGCACCGTATGCCTGGTCGCAATGTTGATAGCGTTATTGAAGGAGCACATCGTTCAATGCGTGTTACCTTATCACGTGAAATGGATGAACTAGAATCTGGTTTACCGGCGTTAGCAACAATTGGTTCTATCAGCCCATATATCGGTCTATTCGGTACGGTTTGGGGGATTATGAACTCATTTATCGCTTTAGGTGAAGTACAACAAGCGACTTTATCTATGGTTGCACCTGGTATCGCGGAAGCACTTATTGCGACAGCAATGGGTCTATTTGCTGCAATCCCTGCTGTAATGGCTTACAACAAGTTTTCTACTCAAGTTGGTCATTTAGAAGCTTCATACATTAACTTAATGGAAGAGTTCACCTCGATATTACAGCGCCAAGCAATGACTGAGAGTGAGTAACTATTATGCGACATTCTTATCGAACGCCTAGACGAAAACGCGTTATTGCGGAAATCAATGTAGTGCCTTATATCGATGTTATGTTGGTACTACTGATTATCTTCATGGTAACGGCACCCTTAGTAACACAAGGTGTTAAAGTTGACTTACCACAAGCTGCTGCCGAGTCATTACCTGAAGACACTAAACCGCCTTTAATTGCTTCAATTGATAAACAAGGGCGCTACTATTTAAGTGTTGGCGATGATTCTGATACACCGTTAGACGCGTCGCAAATGTCTTCGCTTGTAGCGGGACAAATAGAGCTTGATCCTGATGCACAATTTATTGTGAAAGGTGATGGTGATGTTGATTATAAAAGTGTTGTGAAATTGATGGTATTGCTGCAACAAGCAGGCGTGCCTTCTTTAGGTTTAATGACAGAGCCCGATGAATAGATGAAAAATAGCACAAATATTATTGCATTTATAACAGCATTAGCTTTGCACCTCATTATTGGAGGTGTGTTGCTGATGAATATTGAATTTTCGCTGCCTAAAGATAAACCTGAGGCAGCGTCAATTATTGATGCCACTGTTATTAATCAAGATATGCTTGATAGTATGGCAAAGCATTCAGAGCAACAAAAACAAGCACAGCAAAAAATAATAGATCAACAACGTGAACTTCAAAAAGAACAAGAAGCTGAAAAGTTACGTCAACAAGCGCTGGTGCAAAAGCAAAAAGATGACAAGCTAAAGGCCGAAAAAGCAGAAGCAGTTCGCCAGCAAGAAGAACAAAAGCGTATTGAAAATGAAAAACTAGCAGCAGCAAAAGCAGCGGAAGAACAAAAACAAGCTGAACAAGCAGCTATCGCCGCAGCTGAAAAGAAAAAAGCGGATGATGCCGCTAAAGCTGCTAAGCAAAAAGCTGACAAACTAGCCGCTGAAAAGGCGGCGAAAGAAAAAGCGAGCAAATTAGCTGCTGAAAAAGCGGCCAAAGAGAAAGCTGAGAAAGAAAAAGCGGATAAATTAGCTGCAGAGAAGGCTGCGAAAGAGAAAGCTGAAAAACTAGCTGCTGAAAAGGCTGCCAAAGAGAAGGCTAAAAAGCTAGCTGCTGAGAAAGCAGCGAAAGAAAAGGCGGCTAAAGAAAAAGCTGCAAAAATTGCTAGGGAAAAAGCAGCCGCTGAAAAAGAACGTTTAAGACAAGAAGAGTTAGATAGACAAATGGAAGCTGAGTTTTCTGATGATTTCTCAAGTGCAAGAAGTGCAAAGCAAACATCAGAGATCGCAAGATACCAAGCACTGATTCGCTCTAAAATAAGTCGTAACTGGAAAGTTGATCAAAGCATGAGCGGTCAAACTTGTACATTAGCAATTAAATTAGCTTCTAACGGCTTAGTATTAAGTGCAACGATGAGTAAAGGTGACAAGTTGTTATGTGACTCTGCTCGTCGAGCAACACTGCAGGCTAAAACGTTACCTATTCCTAAAGATCCTCAAATTAGCAGTCAGTTTAGGGATTTCGATATTACATTAGAGCCAGACCTATAAGGAATGAACATGTTTGTTCGATTAATTAGTTTAATAATACTGATCGCCGCCTCAAGCAATGCGTCAGCACGTTTAGAAATTTTAATTACAGAAGGTGTTAATAGCGCACGTCCTATTGCTGTTGTGCCTTTTAAATGGCTAGGCAAAGGCAATAAGCCACAGAATTTCTCTGAAATTGTTGCTGCTGATTTACAGCGTAGCGGTAAGTTCAGCCCTTTATCAATTGAAAAAATGCCAAAAACACCTTCTAACAGTAAAGATATTGATTACTCAGCGTGGACTGAGTTAGGTGTTGAAGCTATTGTGATGGGTGAAGTAAAACCGGACACTACTGCTGGTAAGTATATAGTTACCTTTGAGTTATTAGACGTATTAACAGGTAACGTTAATATGCCTAATTTTGATCCCGTGATGGATAAGCGTCGTAGTACTATATCGACAAGTCAGTTAAGACAATATGCACATCGCATCAGTGACATTGTGTATGAAAAATTAACCGGCGAGCGTGGTGCGTTCTTAACTCGCATCGCTTATGTTGCAATTGACAGAAATAGCTCGCACCCATATCAATTACGCATTTCTGATTATGATGGTGAAGGTGAAAAACTAGTTTTGCGTTCAAAACAGCCGATCATGTCTCCTTCTTGGTCTCCAGATGGGCGTAAACTAGCGTATGTAAGTTTTGAAAAACGTCGTTCCCAAGTATATATTCAAGACCTTTATACTCAGAAACGTGAACTAATGACTTCTTTTCCAAAAATTAATGGTTCGCCAACTTGGTCACCAGATGGAACTCAATTAGCATTAGTGTTGTCGAAAGATGGACAACCAGAGATATATACTTTTAATATAAAGACAAAAGCATTGAAACGATTAACAAATAATCGTGTCATAGATACTGAACCTAGTTGGACACCCGACGGAAAGTCGATTATATTTTCATCTGAACGAGGCGGAAGACCACAAATTTACCAAGTGTCTTTAGCTACGGGTAAAGCGAAACGCTTAACTTGGGAAGGTGAAATTAATTTAGGTGGTACAATGACCCCAGATGGTGATAATCTTGTACTTGTAAGTCGTCATAATGGGAATTATATGATTGCGGTGCAAGACCTTGAATCTGGTGAGTTAAGAACACTAACAAAAACACAGTTAGATGAATCACCAAGTATTGCTCCAAACGGCAGTATGATTATTTACAGCACTGTTTACCAAGGTAAACAAGGCTTAGCACTAGTTTCGATGGATGGTCGATTTAAAGCGAATATACCAGCGAATAATGGTGAGGTTAAATCACCGGCATGGTCACCATTTTTACAATAATTTAATTAAAACGTACTAAGGAAATAAAATGAATCGTTCTATGATTTCAAAAGGCTTATTAATTGCACTACCAATGCTAGCATTAGGTGCTTGTTCTTCAACTACAGATGCAGACGCAGAAGCGGCAGCGAAGCTACAAGCAGAGCAAGCAGCGGCAGCAGCGAAAAAAGCAGCTGAAGATGCAGTACAAACAGATACAATCCAAGCAATTGCATTAACTGCTGAAGAAAAATTAGTTGAGCAATACACTAGCGCGATTTTAGAGACAACAATCAACTTTGAATTTGATAAGTCTGTTATCTCTCCTAAATACGCAACAATTTTAGACGCACATGCTAAATACTTAGTGAACAACACTGATAAATCAATCACTGTTGAAGGTCATGCTGATGAACTAGGTACACCTGAGTACAACATCGCACTTGGCGAACGTCGTGGTCTAGCTGTGTCTACTTACCTAGAAAACATGGGTGTTTCTGCAAGCCAAATCACAGTAGTAAGCTACGGTGAAGAGAAGCCTGTAAACCTAGGTCATAATGAAGCTGCTCGCGCTGAAAACCGTCGTGCAGAACTAGTTTACTAATTTCTATATGAAAAAACGTAACCTATCAGCGGTCATGCTTATGACCGCTTTTTTCTCTTTCCCAAGCTATGCTGCTGCTCCTGTTTCAGATGCAACGGTAAGTACCGCTAGTAATGCTGAATTACTAAAACGTATGGATGAATTAACAAGAGTTATGACGGTGCGCAATAAATTGCAAATTCGTTTCCAAACTCAGTTAGATCAGCTAGGCCAAGAGATAAATCAAATAAAAGGCTCTATGGAAGTATTTTCCAACGATTTAGAGCAAATTGAAGAACGCCAACGTAATCTCTACCAAATGTTAGATGAGCGCCAGCAAACTTCAAAACCTGTTGCTGCATCTGCAACACCAGCTGCTCCAGGTACAGATAAAGCTGCTTACCAAGCTGCTGTTGATCTAGTACTTAATGACAAACAGTATCAGCAGGCTATTACTGCTTTTGAAGCGTTTGTTATTGATCATCCTGAATCAAGCTATGTTCCAAATGCTCAGTATTGGTTAGGACAACTCCTTTACAAAGAGAAAAAACGAGATGAAGCTAAAGTCGCATTCTTAGTTGTTACGGATAAATATCCTGACTCTAATAAACGCCCCGACGCATTGCTTAAAATTGGTATCATTGATGAATATACTGGTGCGATTGATTCTGCGAAATCTTTCTATCAGAAAACCGTCACTGAGTATCCAAATTCATCTGCAGCAAACTTAGCTGCTAAACGTTTAAAGGCACTTTAAGCACATATTTTATTTAGAATAATTGTGCTTAAATCTATTTTTGTTTAATTTCTCAGCACATGAAATAAAAGTCGCATTTTTTTGTTGCGCTCTGAAAATATTTGTATATTATACGCCGCAGTTGAGAGCAACACGTGACGCAAATCATGTTCTAGCTTTAAACCAAAGCTCAGTTGGTAGAGCTTTTAATCTATTTTAAGATTAAACAAAACCAAAACGTTATTAAATACGTATGTAGCTCAGTTGGTAGAGCTGTTGAATAACTTTTAATTTAAAAGCGACTTCATTAGACAAAACCATAACCATATAAAATTATATGGGCCGTTAGCTCAGTTGGTAGAGCAGTGGACTTTTAATCCATTTGTCGAAGGTTCAAATCCTTCACGGCCCACCACTTTTATATAAGCTCAGTTGTAGAGTTAAAAACAAACCATATAAAATTATATGGGCCGTTAGCTCAGTTGGTAGAGCAGTGGACTTTTAATCCATTTGTCGAAGGTTCAAATCCTTCACGGCCCACCACTTTTATATAAGCTCAGTTGTAGAGTTAAAAACAAACCAATTAACTATTGGTGATTAGCTCAGTTGGTAGAGCGGTTGAAGCACTTTTAATTTAAAAGCGATTTCATTAAAAAAACCAAAACCATATAAAATTATATGGGCCGTTAGCTCAGTTGGTAGAGCAGTGGACTTTTAATCCATTTGTCGAAGGTTCAAATCCTTCACGGCCCACCACTTTTATATAAGCTCAGTTGGTAGAGCTACTGATACACTTTTAATCTAAAAGTGAATTGAAAATTAAAACCATAACCATATGTAAATTATATGGGCCGTTAGCTCAGTTGGTAGAGCTATTGATACACTTTTAATCTAAAAGTGAATTGAAAATTAAAACCATAACCATATATAAATTATATGGGCCGTTAGCTCAGTTGGTAGAGCAGTGGACTTTTAATCCATTTGTCGAAGGTTCAAATCCTTCACGGCCCACCACCTTTTAAATCCCCTTTATATATCTAATTCCTAGCAAATATTTCATTACTTTTTTTCTTCTATGTTGCTATAATCTGCACCCATTTTTCTATATCTAAGAGTTAATAATGAGCCAATTTTCCCCGCTTGTTGGATCTGATTATCCATTTCCTGGTAAACCTGTTGAATTAACTTCACAGGAAAAGATTGATTACAAAGTTAAAATCAAACAACTACTTGTTGAAAAAGATGCGGTACTTGTCGCTCATTATTATACCGACCCTGAAATCCAAGCGCTGGCTGAAGAAACGGGCGGTTATGTTGCAGACTCTTTAGAGATGGCTCGCTTTGGTCGAGATCATAAAGCAAAAACATTAATTATTGCTGGTGTTCGCTTTATGGGAGAAACAGCAAAAATCTTAACCCCACATAAAACGGTATTAATGCCTGAACTTGCCGCTACTTGTTCTTTAGATGTGGGTTGTCCTGTGGACGAGTTTTCTGCTTTTTGTGATGAACACCCGGAACGTGCTGTGGTTGTTTATGCAAATACTTCAGCTGCTGTTAAAGCGCGCGCAGATTGGGTAGTAACATCGAGCATTGCTTTAGAGATCGTTGAACACTTAGATAGCGAAGGTAAAAAGATTATATGGGGACCAGATCGCCATTTAGGTAGTTATATTGAGCGTAAAACTCAAGCTGACATGATTATGTGGCAAGGTGACTGTATTGTTCACGATGAGTTTAAAGCTAGTGCATTACGCGATATGAAAGCAATCCACCCTGATGCTGCTATACTAGTGCATCCAGAGTCGCCTGAGAGTGTAGTAAAATTAGCTGATGCAGTAGGCTCTACAAGCCAACTAATTAAAGCTGCGCAAACATTACCTAATAAAAAATTAATTGTAGCTACTGATACAGGCATCTTTTATAAAATGCAGCAAGCATGTCCAGATAAAGAGATGATGGCTGCACCAACTGCTGGTAACGGCGCAACGTGCCGTAGTTGTGCACACTGTCCTTGGATGGCTATGAATGGCCTCAAGGCAATATATGATTCATTAACTGATGCTTCAGGGCATGAGATAGATGTTGATCCTAACGTTGCTAAAGGCGCGTTAGTATCGCTAGATAGAATGTTAAACTTTGCCGCTGAGCAACAGTTAAAAGTTAAAGGTAACGCGTAAGCGTTTTATTGTAAGCTCTGACATAATGAGCTTACTATCACTCAACTTATTGAGAATTTATGATTACTAATGATGTTTTACGCCGTGTACGTTATGCACTGCAATTAAATGATACAAAAATGCTAGCCATCTTTGCTTCTGTCGATAACGAAATGAGCGTTGATTTTTTACATAGCATTATTGCAAAAGAAGACGCAGAAGGTTTTGTACTTTGTCGTGATAGCGTTTTATCGTTGTTTCTTGACGGCTTAATCTATGAAAAACGTGGCCGTAAAGAGGGCGCAGTACCAGCTGTATTGCCTGCTAAAGCGATTTTATCTAACAACGATATTCTTCGTAAGTTACGTATCGCGTTAAACTTTAAAGATGAAGATATGCTAAATGCATTATCACTTGCTAATTTTCCTGTATCGAAAGGTGAATTATCAGCATTATTTAGAAAGTCTGATCACCGTAATTATAAGCCTTGTGGCGATCAACTACTACGTCGCTTTATTGACGGTATCACAGTGCAGTTCCGTGGAACTAAACCAAGTACTGACGCAGTTGATGCTGAGTAAACATGTTTAGCTTCAATCTAATACCAAAGCCGAGTTAATTAACTCGGCTTTTTTATGCCTGTTGATTGAAGCGCCTTCTACTGCATTTAAAAAATGAAGACTTGTGTAAATATCGAGTATCGTCCTGTGAGCAAATTAACCTTATAAACACTCTTACAACTCAATTTAATCAATCATTTATTTTAAAGTGAATAATCTATTTGAATGTCAGGTAAATGTAAATTAATGTGTTTGTTATTTTAAATAATCAGGCTAAGAATTATAAGTTCTACAGTCTCGTTATATGTAATGAGTATGCTAACTAAAATAGAAATATCAGGGGTTGTAATAGGCATTGTGGCTGTGCTTTTCCAGCTTATTGTATTATTCAGCCACCAATATTTACCTTTGTATTTTCTCGACTTTTTTAGAGGAGATCATATTGGAGGAGTTGTTGTTGGTGTAGCTTTATTGTTCGGTTTTATTTCAATAATATTGTTTATCATAAATATGGTGTTTGGCAATCGATCAAAGTGGTTTATTCGGCTGGGGCTAATGGCAATATTTACTATTGGATCAGCTTATGTTGGTTCTTATGTATAGTTACCTAACAAATCAATTTTTGTCTGTTTAAGCGGCCTAAGCTGCACCTAAACATTGGAGTCGATCATGGAAAGCGTTAAATACCCTATTAAAGGTTCTTGTCAATGTGGCGAAGTAACTTATGATCTTCTTGAGCCGCCTTTAATGGTTGTTGCTTGTCATTGTAAAGAGTGTCAAAAGTTATCTACTAGCGCATTTAGTATTACGGCTGTGGTGACAACTAAAAGTGTTAAGTTTAGTGGGGCAATGAAAGAATGGAGTCGTCCCTCGGATAGTGGAAATATTAATGGCGCTAAATTTTGTCCGTCATGCGGCAATAGGCTTTATCATTTCGATCCCAATGATCCTGACAAGCTAAAATTAAAACCAAGCAACTTAGCAGACACTCGTATAATAAAGCCAACTGTGCATGTATGGCTTAGTGAAAAGCAAGATTGGTATCAGGTTCCTGAGGGCGTTAAAACTTTCGATAAGCAGCCTTCTTAGCAAGTACAGTTAACAAGTCGGAAAACCTAGAGTTAGCTATCTTCACTACACTCAGTGTTTTAGTTAACGATAAATTTCTTATTATGCGCCATTAGCTTGTAGAACCTCTCCAAAGGGAAACTCGCTATACGAACGCAACTTTCCCATTGAATATTCATCGCTTTTAAGAAGAAAACCTAACGAGTTTCTATTTCAACGATTTTCAGGCTGAGTAATTTATCTGTCCAGTTAGCTTTGTCGATACCATCAACCCAAATTATTCGACTGTCTCGTGTTTCACCTTTGCGTAAGTAAGTATCTGGCAATCTGTAGCTGGCTTGCCATACGTTGAAGGTTTGCTCGGAAATTTGTTTAGCTTCATCATTATAAAAAGTGGCTGCAACTTTTACTATTACCACACCCTCTGAGTTATTGCTGGATAAGGCAAACTTCAAACCAAGGGATTGTTCTCGCCAAATGGCTTCACTAAAGGTCACTTTGATATCACTTTTTACGGCAGTATTTAACAAGCCTGAACGCACTAGTGATGATTTATCTTTTGCTGTTTTTTCTGTGCTAGCAGGTATTACTGTCGTCGAGGCGATGACGGCTGGTGCAATTGTATTATCAACTTTTGTAGTTGGCTCAGTATTAACCGCGATATATTCCCAGGTGTGGTCATCGTTTAATTGAACTGTGGCGCCATTATCTAATGTTACGGTGCCAATGCTTGCTGCTGAGAGTCCAAAAGACGCTGAACTGAATAGGATAAATAGTGTGTGCTGTAGGTGACGAAAATGCATAAGTTTCAACTTTTTATTGTTTGATTTAACACAGAATATCTTTCTG
The DNA here is from genome assembly GCF_036697365.1 of Psychromonas arctica. Lineage (GTDB taxonomy): Bacteria > Pseudomonadota > Gammaproteobacteria > Enterobacterales > Psychromonadaceae > Psychromonas > Psychromonas arctica_A. Next base: position 240,943 of record NZ_JBAHZA010000005.1, on the reverse strand, counting down.
TTGGATAAAGGCAAGTGGCCTTTATGTTTTAGTATTCATTGTTTTAAGTCTGAAGTTTTAAATCGTTTTGAAGAGATATTGAGTTTGTTGAAGAGAGCCTGACCGCAACCCACTAATATTAGGTTGCGGTTAAATTTAATAATTGGTTTTTTCTTTAAACTCACATAGGTCTTCTATCAAGCATGAGCCACAGCGTGGTTTTCTAGCAATACAGGTATAACGGCCATGGAGTATAAGCCAGTGATGTACATCTACTTTGAATTCCGCTGGAACAACTTTTAATAGCTTCTTTTCTACATCATCAACATTCTTACCCATGGCTAACTTAGTGCGGTTAGAAACACGGAAGATATGTGTATCGACAGCAATGGTTGGCCAACCAAAGGCGGTGTTTAAGACTACGTTAGCTGTTTTCCTACCGACGCCTGGTAAAGCGACAAGTGCGTCTCTGTCTTGCGGTACTTCACTGTTATGAAGATCGATTAACATTTTACATGCTTTAATGACATTTTCGGCTTTGCTGTTATATAAGCCAATGGTTCTAATATAGCTTTTTAAGCCATCGACGCCTAATGCATAAATCGCTTCTGGTGTATTGGCTACGGGAAACAACTTATCAGTGGCTTTATTAACACTGACGTCGGTTGCTTGTGCCGATAAAGTCACTGCAACTAGCAACTCAAAAGGAGAACTGAAATTTAGTTCCGTTTCTGGGTGAGGGTTGTTGTCTCTTAAGCGGGTTAAGATTTGTTTACGTTTTATAGTATTCATTATTTTTTCAACATGTTATCAATGCTATTTTTAAAAGCGATGATTAAACCCATCAGGATAAAAGCACCTGGCGGTAATGCTGCTATTAAAAAGCTAGTGTCGGTATTATATAGGCTAATAGTCATGAAGCTTGCCCAGTCGCCTAATAGAGTTTCGATGCCATCAAATAGCGTACCTTGAGCCAGTATTTCACGTGCTGCACCTAATATAATTAGTACGGCAGTGAAACCTAAACCCATCATTAAGCCATCAAAGGCAGAATGTTTAACATTGTTTTTTGAGGCGAATGCTTCTGCACGACCAATGATCATACAGTTGGTTACAATTAATGGAATGAAGATACCTAGCGACAGGTAAAGCTGATAAGTATAAGCATTCATTAATAGCTGAATACAGCTTACTAAAGAGGCGATGATCAATACAAATACAGGAATTCGGATTGCTTTAGGCACATAGTGTCGAATTAGTGAAATCAATACGTTAGATGCTATTACTACAAACAATGTTGCTAACCCTAACCCCAGTGCGTTGGTTAACGTATTGGTGACAGCCAATAATGGACATAGCCCTAATAACTGCACTATGCCGGGGTTGTTTTTCCATAAGCCTTGTAAACTTAGGTCTTTATAAATTGCTGCATCACTTGCTTGAGGTGCTACTTCTTCTGCATCTATCTCTTCAGTCATATCATTTGCGATAGTGGCATTAGCTTTATTTTCTTGTGTCATTATAGGTCTCCACAAGTTGCTGCTGTATTGAATAGGGTTGATTTATGCTGGTTAAAATACATAAGTGTATTTTTAACAGCAAATACTACTGCACGTGGTGTAATAGTCGCACCAGTGAAAGCATCGAAGCTCCCGCCATTCTTTTTCACTTCCCATTTATCATCTTGATCTGCTTGGTAGCTAGTGCCATCAAATGAATAGATCCAATCTGATTTGTTGGTTTGTATTTTATCACCTAACCCAGGTGTTTCTGTGTGGCTATTAATACGCACACCAGCAACAGTGCCATCAGCGTAAATGCCAACGAGTAATTTGATTTCACCTGAGTAGCCTTTAAAGGTATTTGTTTGTATTAAAGCCGCTACTGGTTGGTTGTATTGTTTGGCGATAAACACTTGTTTAGGTGTTGAATCTCCTAGCAATTCACTGTCGACAACGGTGAAACAACTTTCAATGATGTTATTGTCATAACGATCTGGTTTGATTAACTCGTTGATATTATTTTGCAATGCAATTTGTTCTTGCTGCAAAATCACAGGTTGTGTTAATACATTCACTAGAGCGATAGCACCTGTACACAATACTGCAAATATACCGAGTAATAGCGCATTACGGCTAACTGCAGGCATCATCATGAGCGTCTTCTCCCATAAACTTTAGGTTTCAAGTAGTAATCAATTAATGGCACACATATATTTGCTAATAAAACAGCAAAGGCTACGGCGTCTGGGTAACCACCAAAGTCTCGAATGATAACAACCAGTAACGCACATAATAAACCATAGGCAATGCGTCCTTTCACTGTGGTACTCGCAGTAACAGGGTCGGTTAAAATAAAGAAAGCTCCCAACATGGTTGCACCCGAGAATAAGTGATAAAGCGGAGAAGGGAATAGCTCTGGATCAGTGGCAAAAGGAATGAAAGAAAAAACGATCATACCGACTAAAAAGCTACCTGGGATGTACCATAAAATAACTTGTTTTTTGAGTAGGTAAAGTCCGCCTGCTAAGAAGGCTAAATTAACCCATTGACTGCCTTGTAATGAATCTGGACTGAATAATGTTGTTTTCAATGTTTCAGAAATCGTGTCACCTACGTGCAGCGCATTACGGATCGTTTCTAATGGCGTCGCTAAGGTAATGCCATCAATAGATGTCTTAATCTGCGTCACGCTATAACCATCAATGCTGTAACCAGTAAAGATTAAGCTCAACGTATCCATAATGGTTACAGGAAATGCTTGCATTGATTCAATAGGCAACCAAGCTGTCATTTGTACCGGGAATGAGATTAACAGTAAAACATAACCAGCCATGGCAGGATTAAAAATGTTTTGACCAAGACCGCCGTAAAGTTGTTTAACTATCACGATAGAAAAAGCAGTACCAATAACAATTACCCACCATGGCGCAAGAGAAGGGATAGAGATTGCTAGTAATACAGCGGTGACAATCGCGGTATAATCTTTGATGCTATTAATAAAAGGACGTTTACGTAACGTAAGAAAAATAGCTTCCGATGCAACAGCTGTTGCTATCGCTAGAGCGATTTGTACATAGATGCCTAGACCGAACAGGTAGCTATGTACTAGCACGCCAGGTATTAACGCCAATACAACCATTTTCATGATTTCAGGCGTACGACGTTTTATACGTTGGTGCGGTGAGGTCGAACTGAAAAATGCCATAACTTATTAATCCTTCTCTGCCTGTTTTTTGGCTTTTGCTTTGGCAATGGCTGCCGCTATTCTTGCTTTTTTATCGTCTGCAGGATTATTTTCCGTTGTATCATCCGATTTTGATGCTGGTGGTTGATCTTTAGCTTCTGCGGCAGCTTGTTTTTTGGCTTTAGCGCGAGCAACGGCAGCTGCGACTGCAGCTTTTTTTGGATCAACTTCAGCTTCAACTTTGACGTCATTCTCTGATGCATCTGATGTTACAGCTTGTTCCTTAGCTTCTGCGGCAGCCTGTTTTTTGGCTTTAGCGCGAGCAACAGCAGCTGCAATTGCTGCTTTTTTAGGATCGACTTCTGATTCAGCTTTGACGTCATTGTCAGGTGTATCTGATGTTGCCGCTTGTCCATTAGCTTCTGCCGCAGCCTGCTTTTTGGCTTTAGCGCGAGCAACTGCAGCTGCGATTGCTGCTTTTTTAGGATCGACTTCTGCTTCAGCTTTGACGTCATTGTCTGGTGTATCTGATGTTGCCGCTTGCCCCTTAGCTTCTGCCGCAGCCTGTTTTTTAGCTTTAGCACGAGCAACTGCAGCAGCTACCGCAGCTTTCTTTGGATCTGCTTCAGTATCAACAGGTGCTGATTCTGCCGCAGCCTGTTTTTTAGCTTTAGCACGTGCAATGGCAGCCGCTACTGCAGCTTTCTTTGGATCTGTTTCAGCCTCTGCAGGTGCTGATTCCGCAGCGGCTTGTTTTTTAGCTTTAGCACGTGCAATAGCAGCCGCTACTGCAGCTTTCTTTGGATCTGTTTCAGACTCTGCAGGTGTTGATTCTGTAGCGCCTTGTTTTTTAGCTTTAGCGCGAGCAATGGCTGCTGCCACTTGGCTATTAGCAGCTGTCGGTTTGCTGTTTGACTCTGCTGGAGCTTCAGCTTCGCTATTCGCTTGTTTTTTGGCTTTAGCACGTGCTAATGCTGCAGCTACTAAGTCTTCGCCACCATTCTTATCTTGCATTTGTTGTTTACGTTTTTCAGCAGCTAGTTTGTGTTTTAATTGACGTTGCTGTTTTTCAGTTTCTAAACGTAATTCTCTATCTTCATGGCGTTTACGGGCAATCGCTGCTTTTTCTGCTTCGAACTTAGCGGCTTTAATTTGTGATTTAGAGACGCGGTAATATTCAACTAATGGAATATGACTTGGACAAACAAATGCACAGGCACCACATTCGATACAAGAAGATAAATCATACTCTTCTAGTTTTTTATGGTCTTCACTTTGCGAGTACCACAGTAACTGTTGTGGTAATAGCTCTACTGGACAAGCCTCTGCACATTCACTGCAACGAATACAGTTCATCTCAGACTCTGGCTGAGGTAGTTCTTTCTCTGTCGGTGCGAGAATACAGTTACAAGTTTTGGTCACTGGCATGCTTGGATCACTAACGGTAAAGCCCATCATTGGACCACCAATAATTAACTGTTGGTGATGAAGTGCGTTTAACCAGTAAGTGTCTAACAGGTGTTGAATTGGTGTACCGATACGCACGCTGGCATTACCTTTGCGCGCAAAAGCATCTCCAGTGATAGTTACGATACGTGAAACCAGTGGTTTACCATTGATGATTGCTTCTTTGACAGCAAAAGCAGTCCCAACATTAAACATAGAGATGCCTAATTCTGAGGAATGTTTGTTAATTGGGGTTTGCTCTCCTGTTAACACTTCGATTAGTTGCTTAGCACTACCAGAAGGGTAACGAGTAGGAATAACACGCAATAAGATATTGTCAGCCGCACCGGGAATACTTTGCAGTGACTTAGTGAATGCTTCAATGGCTTCAGGTTTATTATCTTCAATAGCAAATATTGTCAATTTAGGCTGCAAAATGTGTTGCAGTATATTAACGCCTTCGATTATTTCATCGGCATGTTCTTGAATTAAACGATCATCAGCTGTGATGTAAGGTTCACATTCAATGGCATTGATAATTAATAGGCGATTTTCTCTATGTGCTAATTTTAAATGAGTAGCAAAACCTGCACCACCTAACCCAACAATACCGGCTTGCTGTGATGCTTCGATTAAGGTTGCTGGCATTTCTTGACGATAGTCGCTAAATCCTTGAGTAGGAAAAGGTCTATCTAAGCCATCGGTTTCTATTACTACAGATAATACAGGCAGGCCAGAAGGGTGGCAGTCTGTTCTTGGTTCTATTGCTTTTACGACACCTGAACTACTTGCATGTTGTACTACTAACGCACCGTACACTTTAGTTAAAGGTTGGCCTTTTAAAACGGTATCGCCGACTTCCACGAGTAATTGTGGAATATGTCCTTTTTGCTCAACGGCAATGATTAATTCTTCTGGAATACCTGCGTCAGTAATTGCGCTTTGGTTACTTTGTAGTTTATTTTGTTCAGGGTGCACACCACCGTGAAAATCCCACATTTTACCAGCCGCAATCTGCTCTAATTTTTTATCACTTAATAAATTGCTTTTTTGTGTCATGTTACGGCTCGTTACTGCTGTCTGTTGAGATAGTTTTCGTTGGGATAGTTTGTAAATTCCATTGCCAGTTCTGTGTTGTAATTTGGATAGGTAGCATATCAATACAGTCTGTTGGGCATGGTGCAACACATAGTTCACAGCCAGTACATTCGTCTGTGATCACTGTGTGCATTTGTCTTGTTGCGCCTAAAATCGCATCAACTGGGCATGCCTGAATACATTTAGTACAACCAATACATTCATCTTCGCGAATAAAAGCGATGAGTTTAGGTTTTTCTTCGCCTTCTAGTTGTTTAGGCTCTATTCCCATGCGATCTGCAAGTTGCTGCATAACGGCTTCGCCGCCTGGCGGGCATTTATTAATATCATCGCCTTCAGCAATGGCCTTAGCATAAGGTTTACAACCCGGGTAGCCACACTGTCCACATTGGGTCTGTGGCAACATCGCATCTAACTCTTCTACGATCGGATCTTCTTTTACTTTAAAACGAATCGACGAGTAACCTAATAGGGAGCCAAAAATTAGCCCTAAAACACCTAAAGTAACAATGGCAATAATAATACTGATGATCATTTAATTAACCCAGTAAAGCCCATGAATGCTAACGACATTAAACCTGCTGTGATCATTGCGATGGATGCTCCTTTAAAAGGTAACGGAATATCCGCAGCGCTGAGACGCTCACGAATAGAAGAAAACAAAATAAGTACTAATGAAAAACCTACGCCCGCGCCTAATCCATAGATGACTGACTGTGCAAAATTATGTTGCTCAGTTAAGTTTAATAAAGCTAAACCTAAAATGGCACAGTTGGTGGTGATTAGCGGTAAAAATATACCCAGTAAACGATATAGAGTCGGGCTAGTTTTATTCATTACCATTTCAGTAAATTGTACTACTACGGCAATGACTAAGATAAAGCTCAATGTTTGTAAATAATGTAAGCCTAGTGGCACAAGTAAGTAAGTATTTACAATATAAGAAAGCGCTGCTGTTAATGTTAGAACAAAGGTCGTTGCCAAAGACATACCAACCGCTGTTTCAATTTTATTAGATACGCCTAGGAATGGGCATAGACCTAAAAACTTTACGAGCACAAAGTTGTTAACTAATACTGTGCCAAAAAAGAGTAAAAAGTAATCGCTCATAAATAATGATTCCACTACAAACTGTAGGTTATTTTATGCATAAAAAAAGAGGGGCATTGTAACAATAAAATCAGCCTATTTCAGTGTGAAAATGCAGACTATTTTAGTGATTTATCCATTTATCTTACGAACAAAGGAGCTAAAAGGTTTTTTTGTTGCGTCATCTTCTACTTTTTTACCATTAATGAGACTCTTTTTACAAACTTGATTTGCATCAATGATCTATATCTGGTGTTAAGTATAGTGCTTTATCACTATATATTGTGTTTTGGAGTGGTTAATGAAACCTGTTGTGATTAAGCGTGATGGTAGCCAAGTTGCCTTTGATGGAGCGCGTATTAAAGCGGCGATAAGTAAAGCAGCACTGGTAATTAAAGATAATAAAATACAACCAGAGCTAATTGTTCAGGAGGTTTGTGGATCCTTGTCAATGTTAGAAGAAGTGGATATTCACCATATTCAAGATGCTGTTGAAGCGAGTCTAATGAAAAATGGCCATATTGAATTAGCGCGGGTTTATATTGAATATCGCCATGATCGCGATATTGCAAGAGAGCGAAAAAGTAAATTAAACCATGAAATTAATGGATTAATTGAACAAAGTAATGCTTCTTTATTGAATGAAAATGCTAATAAAGATGGCAAGGTGATCCCCACTCAACGTGATTTACTAGCGGGGATTATTGCTAAGCATTATGCCAAATCTTATATGTTGCCTCGCGATGTAGTTCAAGCACATGATCGCGGTGAAATACATTACCATGACCTAGACTATGCACCATTTTTTCCTATGTTTAACTGTATGTTAATTGATATTAAGGGAATGTTTATCCAAGGTTTTAAAATGGGTAATGCAGAGATTGAAGATCCTAAATCAATCTCAACAGCTACTGCGGTAACTGCTCAAATTATTGCACAGGTGGCAAGCCATATTTACGGGGGAACTACAATCAATGGGATCGATACAACCCTAGCTCCTTATGTCACAAAAAGTTTTGAAAAGCATTTATTGATTGCGAAACAATGGGGGATTGAAGATGCTCACGCCTATGCAACACAACAAACTGAAATTGAATGTTATAACGCGTTTCAATCCTTAGAATACGAAGTGAACACTTTGCATACGGCTAATGGGCAAACTCCCTTTGTTACCTTTGGTTTTGGGTTAGGTGTGGATTGGCAATCTCGTTTAATCCAACGTGCTATTTTAAAAAATCGCATTGCAGGTTTAGGTAAGAATAGGAAGACCGCTATCTTTCCGAAGTTAGTGTTTGCTATTAAAGACGGCATCAATCTAAAAGAAGACGATCAAAACTACGATATCAAGCAACTTGCGTTACGTTGCGCCTCTAAGCGTATGTATCCCGATATTTTAAACTATGACAAAGTAGTAGAGGTGACTGGCTCATTTAAAACGCCAATGGGGTGTCGAAGTTTCCTTGACCGTTATCAACAGACTTCGGTAACAGAGGATGGCGAAACCGACTCTGAGTTGATTCACGATGGCAGAGGTAATTTAGGGGTTGTAAGTATTAACTTACCCCGTATAGCCTTGCAGGCAAAGGGCGACCAAAAAATATTTGATGCGTTATTAGTTGAACGTCTTTGTCTATTAAAAAAAGCGTTGAATACACGCATTGAAAGATTAAGCGAAGTTAAAGCAAGTGTCGCGCCTATTTTATATATGGAAGGGGCTTGCGGGGTCAGGCTAAAAGCCGATGATTGTGTCGCTGATGTATTTAAGCATGGTCGAGCTTCTATTTCTTTGGGATATATTGGTTTACATGAAACAGTAAATGCTTTATTTGGTCATGATCAGCATATTTTCGATAATGCTCTTAAGCAGAAAAAGTCTCAACAAATACTCCAGGTATTAAAACAAGCAGTGCAAGATTGGTCAGCAGAATCAGGCTATGCCTTTAGTTTATATTCCACTCCTTCTGAAAACTTATGTGATCGTTTTTGTCGATTAGATACAAAAGAGTTTGGGGTCATTAGTGGTGTGACTGACAAAGGTTACTACACCAATTCATTTCATTTAGATGTTGAAAAGTCGGTAAACCCTTACGATAAAATTGATTTTGAAATGGTTTACCCTGCAATCAGTAACGGTGGTTTTATCTGCTATGGGGAGTATCCAAATATGCAGCATAACCTTAAAGCATTAGAGAATGTCTGGGATTATAGTTATACGCGCGTTCCTTACTACGGAACTAATACTCCGATTGATGAATGTTATGAGTGTGACTTTACCGGCGAATTTGATTGTACCAGTAAGGGGTTTGTTTGCCCCAGTTGTGGCAATTCTGATCCTGAAAAAGTAGCCGTAACTCGACGTGTTTGCGGGTATTTAGGAAGCCCTGATGCTCGGCCTTTTAATGAAGGGAAGCAAGAAGAGGTTAAAAGAAGGGTTAAGCATTTGTAGTTTTTCTTTATGTCTTTCTAAATATTATTAATGCTAAATTAATTAGAAAAGTCTATTGTTTTATCTTTTATTGCTATTAATTATATTAAGGAATGATTATGCCGGGAGCTTTTGCACATATTACAGCGGTAAATTTAGCATCAGAAAACAAAAAACTAACAAAACTAAATATACCTAATCAAGCTAAATTTATATTATCTAAAAATATTGAATTTATAGAGTTAGGTTGTGTTAGTCCTGATTATCCTTATCTGAAAATTGGTGATAAAGGGCAAAACGGATGGGCTGACAAAATGCATTATAGCAATGTTGGAGTGTTCATTCGTAAAGCAATAGCCTTAATTAAAGAGTTAGATGGAATAGAAAAAGAAAAAACATTTGCTTGGCTTTGCGGATATGTAGGTCATGTTATCGCTGACATTACTATTCATCCTGTCGTGGAATTAAAAGTCGGTCCCTACCATGAAAATGCGAAAGAGCATCGTATTTGCGAAATGAATCAAGATACTTATATTTGGGAGAGACTTAACCTTGGAGAACAAGGCCTTGCTGATAGGGTTAGAGCTAACATAGGTTCTTGTGTAGAAAAATCAGATCCTTCTAAAGTTGATATTGTGATCAGTCAATTATGGCTATCTTGCTTAACAAGCGTATTTCCCGAACAAGTGAAAAAATGTAAACCTGAAATAGATGGATGGCATAAAGGCTTTCAATTTATCGTTGATAATGTGGAAGAAGGTTACAGACTATTTCCTTTTGCTAGACATGTAGCTGCTAAAATAGGGATAGTTTATCCAAGTCGAGAGGACGTTGATATGGGCTATATAAAAAATCTTGAAACTCCTACTGGACTAAAAAATTATGATGAAATCTTTGATTTAGCTGTTAGTAATATATGTTTGTATTGGGAGTATTTATCAAATGCTATTTTTAGTGAAGGCGATGATAATATGTTTTTAAATTGGAATTTAGATACTGGGTTGTCAGAATTAAATGAGCTAACTGCTTGGAATTAAATATGAAATTTATATTCGTAATTTTAATGGTTTCATTATCAGTTGGTTGCACTACAAACCAATATAATGATGAAGAAATGTATGATTTAGCATCTGAGTTGAAAGATCTATCGCAAACTGTTGATGGTTATTTGAAATTTAGTGATATGGAATTTAAAGATGGCGCTGAACTTTTAGATTTAGTTTCAAAAGAATATCCTAATAAAGTTGATGATTTTGTTGGTTATGACATAAAAGTTGATATTCAATCTGACAACGCTGTTTTGCTTCTGTGTGATGAGGATATAGCCTTAATTGAAGATGTTGGTTGTAATGCAAAGGTGGACCAAATCTTATGGAAAAATATACAACGAAATAGTTGTGAATTTAAAATTGAGGCGAGCAAAATTTGTAATTAAAACTTAAATTGCTTTCGTCTACGCTCATCGAAGCTGTTTGATCATTCATTGCTTGGTGTTTCGTCCTGACGGCGACTTCATTTTCTTTGCACTAGCAAAGGAAAAAGAAGTAAATAAAAATCGCTCCAATTCGTTTTTAATCTGAATTAATGACTGGCTTCTGACGTGCAGTTAAGAAGTCATATCCCTGTGACGAGCACTTACCTTGCTTGAAGGCTTCATTAATTCAGAAGAGCGCAATGGAGAAGGACACGTAGCCATTTAGTCTAGTTATTATGTTTGGTAAGAAAATTTATCTTAAGAAGTAATTAATATTAAAAGGAAGTTTAAAGGTGGATATTGTTTTTAAGATTGGAATGTTAATTTTTGTTGTTGGGTTTATTTTTTATATTGTCGAAGTATTTCGAACAAGTGTGGCTTGGGGAATTGCTTGTGTTTTTATATATCCATTGGGAATTGTGTTTACGATTATGCATTGGAAGGTTGCGAGGAACCCTGTTTTGATAAAGTTAGCTGGACTTGGTGTCATGATGGTTGGTTCTCCCTAATACATAAACTTCTTTTTAATCGGTTTAATTTTCGAGGTATTTCAGTTTAGATGTTTTCTGGCTGTGAGCATAAACAGGTTAAAAGTAGTGCTTACTGTATCGATCACCTTTTACGAAGCAGGCACTCGTTATTAACAAACTAAATATTAAGTATTGCTTATGAACTACTCAAAATATTACCCAGTCGACGTGGTTAATGGCGAAGGTACTCGTTGTACCTTATTTGTCTCTGGTTGTGTACATCAGTGTAAAGGCTGTTACAACCAATCAACTTGGTCTTTAACTGCGGGGCAGTTATTTACCGAGCAGCTTGAGCAGCAGATTATTGATGATTTAAATGATCAACGTATTGTAAAGCAAGGGCTTACTTTGTCTGGAGGAGACCCCTTACACCCTGCGAACGTTGATCAGGTTTTAGCACTTTTAAAACGAGTCAAACGTGAATGTGAAGGTAAGGATATTTGGATGTGGACTGGATATTTGTTAGCGGAACTTAATGTTAAACAGAAACAAGTTATTGAGCTGGTGGATGTATTGATCGATGGTAAGTTTGAAAAAGATCTTGCTGATCCTTCATTGGCTTGGCGAGGCAGTGCTAACCAGGTTATTCATTACTTGTAAATAATTCTGTGGCAGAAACAAAAGAAGAGCCTAATAAGCTCTTCTTTTTCATTTAATCAAACTAAATAATTATTTATTGCAGTTTGAATTTCTTAACTATATCTGCGAGATGTAAGTTGGCGTCGGCTAAGTTAACCGCCTCATGATTTACATCATCACCACTTGTGGCAATTCGCTCCACCATTTCGCTAATCTTTGCCATATTCTTATTTATTTCATGGGATACGGCACTTTGTTCTTCGGCTGCAGTGGCTATTTGTACATTAATTGCGTTTAGCTCTTCAACGGATAAGCTAATATCATCTAGATCGGTTACGACTAGATTAATTTGTAATGAAGTTTCTTCACAACTAGTTCTTGTAGCTTTCATTGTTTGCGTCACTGTATTACCGCTGGCGGTAAGTCTATTAATAGTATGTTGAATCTCAGTGGTACTTTGTTGAGTTCTTGATGCTAATGCACGGACTTCGTCTGCTACAACTGCAAAACCTCGACCATGTTCGCCCGCTCGTGCTGCTTCAATTGCTGCGTTCAATGCCAGTAGATTTGTTTGATCAGCTATTTCACCAATAATACTTAATACTTTTGCAATTTCAGATATTTGTAATCCCATCTCGCTGATATTTTGTGAAACATCATCAACGCTTTCAACTAGTTCAGTCACCGTTTGTGTTGCATTACGTACGACCATTTTTGATTGTTCTGTTTGTGCATTGGTTTTACTAGTAAATTCAACTGCACCAGAGGTGTTTTGAGCCACATCTTGAGAGGTTGCGTTCATCTCTTCTAAAGCTGTCACCGCTTGCTCTGTTTCAATTTTATGTTGGTTAAAAGTCTGCTTGTTTTCTTCTGTTAATGTTTGTAAACCATCAATACTTGAATCAATACGAGAAGATGCCTTTGCGATATCTAACATCATATGCTGTAGGTTATCGATAAAGGTATTAATGTTTGTGGATATTTGTCCTAAGTCATCTTGGCTTGTTACGGGTAAACGTTTAGTTAAATCACCATGGCCACTTGAAAGAGCTTGCACGGTATTTTTTAACGCGAGTACTGGTTTATAGGTGTAACTCAAGAGTAAAAATATAAACAGTGAGCCAATAATAATTAAGCTGATAGTACTAAGTAAACTAGTTTTTAATGATTGGTCAACAACTTGGTATACGACTGATTCATCAAGCGTAATTAATAGGTGCCAATGTGTTGCGTCATTAATTTGAATCGCTCCAAAGTAATTAACGTTATTTTGATGATCGGTTTGGAATGAGAATGTGCCTTGTTGGTCATTCAATAGCTGGCTTTTAAAAGGTAATAAAGCTTTGGTATCTGCAATACTACTTTTACCTGCTGTTAAAGTGCGATTAGAAGAGGCCAATACTAAGCCTGAATCTGTATAAAGCGTTGCTGTAGCGCCAGAAAAAACGGTGTTATCAACCATAGGCTGTAAACCGTTTAACTCCACGTCTGCCAGTAATACTCCTTGTATCGTATTCTTATAATAAAAGGGCGCTGCAATACTGATCATTAATCGGCCTGTGCTACTTCCTGTATAGATATCCGTAATAATTGCTGCACCTTTACGTTTTGCTTGTTGGTACCAACCTCGAGTGCGGGGATCATAACTAGCTGCATATTTACCTTTATTGCTGTTAAAGGCCAAGCCATCTTCATAACCGACTACAATAGCAGATGCCTCTGTTGAGCGTTGCAATAACATAAGATTAGTAATGGTATTTATATCGTCACTTCTGGTGGAAAATAACTCCGCTGATGTACTGATACTTCTATTTATTTTATCGATAAACTCATGAATTTTATCACCGTTACTGGATAAATTTAGCATAGAGTAACGATCAACATTATCTATAGTAATGTTTGACTGTTGTGTATAAGAAATAAAAGAGAGTGTAGCTGTTGCAACGGTTAACATTATAATTGCAGCAGAAACGATTCGACCTTTGAAGTTAAGATACATGTAGTGGCTCTTGAGTGGTTTGAAAGTTAGAGTTGGCATTAATAAATTATCAATGCGTGTGGCTACCTTTATGGGATAGATATAAATTGCGCGGATAATAACATTGTTATAAGTCTCTTTTCTATCTCTAATGAGGTGTTTTTTTAGTGGTTTTTTGGTTTAATAGGACAACGATGAAGTGTTAGATAAAAAACAGGTTTGTATTGGTCTAGGAGATGTGGATTTTACTTTTGCTGTATATATTCAAAATCAACCTAATATGCCGCAATGGCAAGAACTAAATAGGGTGGTTCCACTGCAAAAAACTGATGTTGATAGCATTGGTAAAGCATGCGGAAATGGTTGGAGGAAGGTGTTTAATGTTTATGCCAAATTACTTTACGCCTTAGATAAAGAATATTTTAAATTCTCTTTATCAGCACCCACGTGGCAAGCTTATCGAGATCAATATCTATTGCAGGAAGGTAGTCAAACAGCATTACTGTTTAATGCAACAAGCTTAACTATAGATAACGACTATAATAGTAAAAAAAGTGTTCAAATTGTGCATATTATCTGTGGTAGAACTTATGCAAAGCAGTTAATCAAAACGGGGCAATTAACAGATTCGTTATTGTGGCTAGATGAAGAGTTTGCGATCAATGTAAATCAACGAGTCATCGTATGCCCTTATTTTGATTATAGGCAGCTATCAAACGTTAAAATACAGCGATTATCTACTTTGTTAAGTGGGTTATCAAAAAATGAACACGTAACATAAAAAAAGAGTGACCAAATAAAACGCTAATAGCAGTTACTCTTATTCGATGTACCTAATTATTATAATAGGTATAAGTAAACCGTTTATTATCTCTGTATTTTAGTGATTATATTAAACGTGATAATGATTAAATATATAACTTGATTCATAGGGATATAAAAATGACTAACTTATTGGAAAATATCGATAAGCGCACCAATTTAGTGGGTGAGAACCGTTTAGAGCTATTACTATTCCATTTGTCTGGAAGACAACTCTTTGCTCTAAATGTGTTTAAAGTAAAAGAGGTCGTAAAATTACCTCGTTTTAATAAGCTACCTAACTCTCACCCTCATATTGATGGTGTTGTTGCGATTCGTGGTGAATCTATCCCTGTAATTAACTTAAAAGCAGCTATTGGCTTACAGCCTTTAGTACCTGATAGTGAGTCTAACCTTATTATTACTGAATACAATCGAACCATTCAGGGCTTTTTAGTTGGGAAAGTTGAGCATATTGTGAATATGACTTGGGGCGAAATAATGGAGCCTCCTTCAACGGTAGGTCGACACCATTACTTAACTGCTATTACCAAACTTAAAGAAGAAACAAGAGGTGAGTTAACTGGTTTAATTGAAATTATTGATGTTGAAAAGGTGCTTGCGGAAATCTTGGATTATAAAGTTGATATATCAGAGGGGATTGTTGACCCTAATATTCTGTCTGAATTTGCGGGGCAGCGTATTCTTCATGTTGATGACTCATATACTGCTCGTAAACAAGTTGCGAATACGCTAGAGCAACTCGGTGTTGAGATTGTTCCAGCTAAGAATGGTCTTGAAGCATTAAATCTACTAAAAGGTTGGCTAGATCAAGGTAAAAAGATTCAAGATGAACTTTTGATGGTGATTACTGATGCTGAAATGCCAATGATGGACGGTTATAAACTCACCTCTGAAATCCGAAATGATCCTCGTATGTCGGATATGTTTGTTGTACTCAATACCTCGTTGAGCGGTGACTTTAATAAAGCCATGGTGGAAAAAGTTGGCTGTAATGAGTTTTTGTCTAAATTCCAGCCTGACCGTTTAGTTGAAGTCGTACAAAGTCGCTTGAAAGAAAAAATAGAGTTATAAGTATACTTATTTAAATTACATGAGCTAGATGGTTTATTTCTTCTTATCAAATGTTTAAATCACTGTGATTTGCACTCTATAGAATTAAGCTTTACTCTGATCTTTGTAAGTGTCGTAGGTAGTAAGAATTACTTCTTATATCAATAGATTACTTACTTAGAACATTTTTTTCTTTCCTGATGCGTATGTACTGCGTATATTCAATATGACTGGTGTGACATATAAATGACTAGCGTTATGCCTTTTTATATGATTAATATTGAGAGATTCATAACGTTATTCGAAAGAAAAAACTAATTATTTCAACAACCTTAATAATGAAGACTAGACTAAAAAATGAGTGATAAAAATTCTCCAAAAACGGACAATGAATCGGCAACAATTGAATCTGAACAAACAAAATTAGTGCCGCCATCTATGTATAACGTATTACTACATAACGATGATTATTCGCCAATGGACTTTGTTATTGATGTGTTACAACGTTTTTTCCGATTAGATCATGAAGCAGCAACAGAAGTTATGTTGAACGTTCACTATAAAGGGATTGGTATTTGTGGGACCTTTACAGCTGAGATTGCAGAAACAAAAGTGATGCAAGTAGTTCAATACGCTAAAGACAATCAACATCCATTGAAATGTACAATGGAAAAAGAGAGTTAACAATTTTACGAGATTATTCATTTACACTCTCATAAGGAGTCTCCATGCTAGATAAACCTTTAGAACATAGCCTTGACTTAGCTTTTCGAATTGCTTACGAAAAATATCATGAGTTCATGACATTAGAGCATCTACTATTAGCCTTATTAGAGAATGAAGAAGTAAAAAAAATTCTGCAGGCTTGTTCAGTAGACATCGTTTCTTTACATATCGAATTAACTAATTTCTTAGAGACTAATCCTAGTCTGTCTGACGTGAAAACAGAAAAGCTAGAAGTTCAGCCTACCATTGCCTTTGAGCGAGTTTTACAGCGTGCTATTTTCCACGTTCAATCATCAGGTAAATCAGAAGTTAGTGCATCTAATGTGTTGGTGGCTATTTTTAGTGAGCAAGAATCACAAGCGACTTATCTGCTTAAAAAATCTAACTTATCACGATTAGACGTCGTTAATTACTTATCTCACGGTACTGAGAAGCATCCTGATAGCATTACTTTTCATGAGCCAGAGCAAGCTGAAATGGCAGAACAAGAAAGTAATGAAATGCCTTTCGCTGTCAATCTAAACGAACAGGTTGTTGCTGGAAGTATTGATCCTCTAATTGGACGTGAAAAAGAGGTAGAACGTTGTGTTCAAATTCTTTGTCGTCGTCGTAAAAATAATCCACTATTAGTTGGTGAGTCTGGGGTTGGTAAAACAGCAATCGCAGAAGGGTTGGCGTATCAAATTGTAAATAATAATGTGCCGGATGTTATTGAAGACCATATTATTTATTCATTAGATATGGGGGCATTGCTTGCAGGTACAAAATATCGTGGTGAATTTGAGCAACGTTTTAAAGATGTACTGAAGAAATTGCAGTCACAGGATAATGCGATTCTGTTTATTGATGAAATTCATACCATTATAGGTGCAGGTGCTGCAACCGGTGGGCAACTCGATGCGGCAAATTTATTAAAACCATTACTAAGCAGCGGTAAATTACGCTGTATTGGCTCTACGACTTATAAAGAGTTTGGGCAAATCTTTGAAAAAGAGCATGCCTTAGCGCGCCGTTTCCAAAAAATTGACGTACTTGAACCGTCAGTGAAAGAAACAGGGCAAATATTATTAGGGCTACGTACACGTTACGAAGAGCATCATAATATTCGTTATACCAACAAAGCCTTAATTGCAGCAGCAGAGTTAAGTGCTAAATATATTAATGATCGCCATCTACCTGATAAAGCAATCGATGTAATTGATGAAGCTGGTTCACAAATGCGTTTGTTACCAGTTAGCAAACGTAAGAAAACCATTGGCGTGACTGAAATTGAAAACATAATTGCTAAAATAGCGCGTATTCCCCAAAAATCTGTTTCTAGCTCAGATAAAGATGCATTAGCTAAGTTACATCAACGTTTGAAAATGACTGTATTTGGGCAAGACAGTGCAATTGATGCATTAACAGATGCTATCCATTTAAATCGTTCAGGTTTATCGGATGAATTAAAGCCGATAGGTTCATTCTTGTTTGCCGGCCCTACAGGGGTAGGTAAAACAGAAGTAACACAACAGCTTGCAAAAGCGCTTGGTATTGAGTTATTGCGTTTTGATATGTCTGAATACATGGAAAAACATACGGTATCTCGTTTAATTGGTGCACCACCTGGATATGTCGGTTACGAGCAAGCTGGTCTATTAACAGATGCGGTTGTTAAACACCCATACTCTGTAGTGTTACTAGATGAAATAGAAAAGGCGCATAGCGATGTCTATAACATTTTGTTACAAGTAATGGATCACGGGACGTTAACCGATAGTAACGGTCGTAAAGTAGACTTTAGAAATGTTATTTTGGTTATGACAACAAATGCAGGCGTTCAAGAAACGGTGAAACAGAGCATTGGTTTCAAAGAACAAAAAGAGGGCGCTAAAGCAATGGATGAGATCAATAAGACTTTCTCACCTGAGTTTAGAAACCGTCTTGATAATATTATTTGGTTTAACCATTTAGATCTTAATGTTATTAGTCAAGTTGTGGATAAGTTTATTGTTCAGTTACAGGTACAGTTGGATAAAAAACAAGTATCACTTGAAGTAGGCAGTGATGCTAGAAATTGGTTAGCAGAACATGGTTATGATAAAGCAATGGGCGCTCGACCAATGGGACGTTTAATTCAAGAAAAACTGAAAAAACCATTAGCTAATGAAATCTTATTTGGTAGTTTGCAGGACGGTGGCAGTGTTCGTGTGAACCTGAATAGCGATGGTAACGATATTGAGTTTAATTACGAGAAAAAACTAGAAATGAGTAATTAATTATTCATTTTGTTTAGAGTATAAAAAAACCAGCATTAAGCTGGTTTTTTTATGGCTAATAAAAGCCTGATTTTGTTACCGGCTAGTAATTAACGAGCACGGAAAACAATACGACCTTTAGATAAGTCATAAGGTGTAAGCTGAACTGTCACTTTATCGCCAGTTAGAATACGGATGTAGTTTTTACGCATTTTTCCTGAGATATGTGCAGTAACAACGTGACCGTTTTCTAATTCCACACGGAACATTGTATTAGGCAGCGTATCTAAGATAGTGCCTTGCATTTCAATACTGTCTTCTTTTGCCATTGGCGATGGATCCTTTGTAATAGGTAAGTAGTGCTAATTTCAATCGGCGCATAATGCCAGAATAATTGAGAGTGGTAAAGGATTGTTGTTCATAATTCACACTAAAAAGCTAATCAAAGTCCTTCCAGCACTGGTTTATGAAACGTTGATGCGGATTAAATTGATTTTTATAATTCATTTTTTGACAGTTTTTAATGTAATAGCCTAAGTATAAAAAATCAATATTGTGTTTTTTAGCCAAGGCTAATTGTTGCAAAACGGCATATTTACCTAATGAAGCATAGTGATAGTCAGGGTCATAAAAGCAATAAAAAGCACTCCATGCGCTGGATTGCCGATTAGTTAATACATCTGTCACACTGACTGCAATAAGCCTATCTTGATCATAAACCTCAACGAACATAATATCTCCCCAAGAGCATGCGATAAAAGAATCAAACTGATCTTTTGTCGCTGGAAACATTACACCATCTCGATGAACCTGATTAATATATCTTTCGTATAAAGGGTAATAAGCTTCACTAATGACGTTAGAAGTAACCGTTGTAAAATGTTTATTTTTATTAATTAAACGTTTTTGGCTCTTAGATAATCGAAAGTCATTACTGTTAATTCGTAATGACTCACAGCCATCGCAACCAGAACAGTGTGGTCGATATACTTGCTCACCACTGCGTCTAAACCCTATTGCCATTAAAGAAGCGTAATGGACTTTTGCATTCTGTTCCGGGTCTAACAACATAATTAGTTGTTCTTCTTTATCTGCTAAATAAGAGCAAGGAAAGGCTGCAGTAAGGCCAACTTTAAGTTCGGAGGTTTGAGACACACGTTACCTATTATAATTAAAAATGATAGTAGAAGATATCGGCTCACGCTACGCAATCAGAGCCTACTGTTCATTAAGGGTAATAATATTCGTCTAACTTGTCTATTAACGTACTTATTTATTGCTTATAGAGTGGCTAATATCGATTAGATTTAACCCTGTTGGTAGGCGGTACAATAGAAATTGTTTATAGAGTATTAATAAGTAAATTAAATGTTAAATTTGTAGAAAAAAAACTGAGAAATACGGTAACATATGTGTCCCATCTAATTAAGTTGTACTTATCTAGCTTTTCCTAGGCTGGTGTACACGTCAATAGAGGTAATATGATCGTTCAAAAAATTATCGAAGATAAACTGGTAGGACGCTTTCAAGCTGATTACCTGCAAGTTATCAACGAAAGCCATAATCATTCTGTTCCACCAAATTCTGAGACCCATTTTAAAGTTACAATTGTTTGTGATGAATTTGAGGGAGTCCGTTTAATTATGCGACATCGTTTAATTAATGAACTGCTTGCAGAAGAAATTGCAGGTCCTGTTCATGCATTAGCTTTACATACTTACACGCCTACTCAATGGGCAGAAAAAAGTCAATCTTCGCCTGAATCAGCAAAATGTTTAGGCGGTGGAAAGTAAGTAAGAAATAGCAACAACAGATGGTAAGATCACTATATCAAGTAACTAGAATTTAAAATGTAAATGCTTTTTGTAAACTTTGTTTTCTTTTTTATTTAAATTTGAACTAACAGCAGTAAGCTTTTTGATTTGATATAGCAATTAACCCCTCTCTAATGTTAATATTTCACCGAATTTTTTAGTGTACATGTTAATCAATTGTTAACTTCAATTTATTGCGTGTAATGTTTTATCGCCGAAAGGCATTTAACTTTTTCCTCCCGTAACATAGTGCAAGAGAATATGATTACTATAAAAAAAGGACTGGACCTCCCGATTTCAGGAGCGCCAGAGCAAGTCATTCAAAATGGTCCTGCCATTTCAGAAGTTGCTATACTGGGTGAAGAATATGTTGGAATGCGCCCATCAATGGCTGTCAAAGTCGGAGATGTGGTGAAAAAAGGCCAAACTTTATTTTCTGATAAGAAAAATGAAGGTGTGCTTTTTACCGCTCCAGCATCTGGTGTAGTTAAAGAAATTAACCGTGGCGCTAAACGTGTGCTGCAATCTGTGGTTATTTCAATACAAGGCAATGATAGTGTGCAATTTGCTAAGTATGAAAGCCAGCAACTAGCTAGCGTTGAGCGAAGCAAGGTTGTTGAGAACCTAGTTGCATCAGGTGCGTGGACTGCATTACGCACTCGACCATTTAGTAAAGTGCCAGCAATTGATGCTCAGCCAGCTTCTATTTTCGTTACTGCAATGGATACTAATCCATTAGCGGCTGATGCAAGCCTTATCATTAATGATAATCAAAAAGCATTCACTGACGGTTTGGCTGTTTTATCTCAGTTAACTGAAGGCAAGGTTTACGTTTGTAAAGATCAAACAGTATTACCTACTTCAGATGTTGCGCGCGTAGAAGAAAAGATCTTCACTGGCGTACATCCAGCTGGATTAGCAGGTACTCATATACATTTTATTGACCCTGTATCTGCTACTAAGCAAGTTTGGTCAATCAATTACCAAGATGTCATTGCGTTTGGTAAATTATTTGTATCAGGTGAAGTTTACAGTGAAAAAGTGATCTCTTTAGCGGGTCCTGCTGTGACAAAACCGCGCTTAGTTCGTACTGTTGTCGGTGCTTCTATTGCTCAACTAACTGCTGACCAACTTGCTGCTGGTCAAGTACGTGTTATTTCGGGTTCTGTACTTTGCGGAGTTACTGCTACTGGTCCACATGCTTATTTAGGGCGTTACCATAACCAAGTTTCTGCATTACTAGAAGGTTATGAGAAAGAACTATTTGGCTGGGGTGCTCCGGGTACAAATAAACACTCTGTATCACGTGCATTCTTGTCTGTTTTAAACAAAGCTAAACGTTTTGCCTTTACAACTACAACAGGTGGAAGTAAGCGAGCAATGGTGCCAATTGGCCAATATGAGCGCATTATGCCGCTTGATATTCTGCCAACTTTGTTATTACGTGACTTAATTGTTGGTGATAGTGATAGTGCACAAACATTAGGCTGCTTAGAGTTAGATGAAGAGGATTTAGCGTTATGTACTTATGCTTGTCCTGGTAAGTATGATTACGGTTTATATTTACGTTCTAACTTAAGCAAAATAGAGAAGGAAGGCTAAATCATGGGTCTTAAACATATAATTGAAAAAATGGAGCCGCATTTTGAGGCAGGGGGACGTCATGAAAAATGGTACGCTCTGTACGAAGCTGCTGCGACCTTCTTCTATACTCCTGGCTATGTAACCAAAGGCCTTACACATGTTCGTGATAGTCTTGACTTAAAACGAATTATGATTTTTGTTTGGTTAGCAACTTTTCCTGCAATGTTTTACGGTATGTACAACACAGGTGTTCAAGCTAATGATGCGATTGTTGCGGGTTACTCTGCTCTAGAAGACTGGCGAGTTGCACTGTTGGATATGTTAGGCGTAACGCTTGGCTCCGGTGCAGGTATCTTTGATAACTTGTTATTTGGTGCTGCTTACTTCTTACCTATCTATGCGGTGACTTTTGTTGTCGGTGGTTTCTGGGAAGTGTTATTTGCAAGTGTTCGTAAACATGAAGTAAATGAAGGTTTCTTTGTTTCTTCTGTACTGTTTGCGTTAATCGTGCCTGCAACACTGCCATTATGGCAAGTTGCTTTAGGTATTACGTTTGGTGTTGTAGTCGCTAAAGAGATCTTTGGTGGCACAGGACGTAATTTCTTAAATCCTGCATTAGCTGGTCGTGCATTCCTATATTTTGCATACCCAACTGATATTTCAGGTGATGCGGTATGGACTGCTGTAGATGGCTTCTCTGGTGCAACATCATTAAGTGTAATGTCACAAGGTGGCTTAGAAGCTTTACAATCACAAATGTCTTGGATGGATGCCTTTATCGGTAACATGCAAGGTAGTGTTGGTGAAGTGTCTACATTGGCTATTCTTATCGGTGGTGCATTTATTGTTATTACTGGTATTGCTTCATGGCGAATTATTGCTGGTGTCATGATCGGTATGATTGCAACGTCATTATTATTTAATGTGATTGGTAGCGATACTAACCACATGTTCCAATTACCTTGGTATTGGCATTTAGTAATGGGTGGTTTTGCTTTTGGTATGATCTTTATGGCTACAGATCCGGTGTCAGCTGCATTTACTAACAAAAGTAAATGGGCATACGGCATATTAATTGGATTAATGACGGTATTGATTCGTGTTGTAAACCCTGCCTTCCCTGAAGGTATTATGTTAGCTATCTTATTTGCTAACCTGTTTGCACCGTTATTCGATTATTTTGTTGTGCAAGGAAACATCAAACGGAGGCTAGCACGTAATGTCTAATCAACAGGAAACATTCGGCAAAACAATACTTGTTGTACTAGCAGTTTGTCTAGTTTGTTCAATTATTGTTGCAGGGGCTGCAGTTGGTTTGCGTCCGCTACAAATCGAAAATAAAGCGATTGATAAACAAAACAAAATTCTTGATGTTGCTGGTTTAACAACTAACAAAACAGTGTCTGAAATTTTTAATTCTAACATTGAAACAAAGTTAGTTGATTTAGCAACTGGTGAGTTTGTTTCATCATCTGATCCAATAGCTTATGACCAACGTAAAGCAGCAAAAGATCCTGAAACAAGCATCAAGCTTAGTGCAGATGAAAATGTTGCTAAAATTGGTCGTCGTGCAAATATTGCAACGGTTTACTTAGTATCTAACGATCAAGGTGAGCTGCAACGTATCATTTTACCAGTACATGGTGCTGGTTTATGGTCAACTATGTATGCATTTGTTGCAGTACAACCTGATGGTAATACTATCGAAGCGATTACTTATTACGAGCAAGGTGAAACACCTGGATTAGGTGGTGAAGTACAAAACCCTCGTTGGACTAAACTGTTCAAAGGTAAAGAGTTGTACGACGAGAATGGTGACCCTGCTATTGAAATCGTTAAAGGTCAAGCACCTGCTGGCTCTAAACATAAAATTGATGGTTTATCAGGCGCAACACTCACGAGTGTTGGGGTTGAGCATACCTTTACTTTTTGGTTAGGTGAGCAAGGGTTTGGTCCATTTCTTAGCAAAGTTCGTGAAGGAGCGCTAAACAATGGCTAAATCAACTGAATTAAAAGAAGTACTTACTTCCCCGGTTGTAAGTAATAACCCGATAGCATTGCAAATTCTTGGTGTTTGTTCTGCTTTAGCGGTAACAGCAACACTACAAACTGCTGTGGTAATGACATTAGCTGTATTATTTGTAACAGCTTTTTCTAACTTGTTCATTTCGATGATTCGTAACTATATTCCTAATAGTGTACGTATCATTGTACAGATGGCCATTATCGCATCGTTGGTAATCGTTGTTGACCAAGTATTGAGAGCTTATGCATACGGACTATCTACACAGTTATCGGTTTATGTTGGTCTTATTATCACTAACTGTATCGTTATGGGACGTGCTGAAGCATTTGCTATGAAAAATGCACCATTCCCAAGCTTTATGGATGGTATAGGTAATGGTTTAGGTTACGGCTTAATCCTTGTTTTAGTAGGTGGTTTCCGTGAGTTATTCGGTTCAGGTGCTTTATTTGGATTCGAGATCTTACCGTTAGTATCTAATGGTGGTTGGTACCAAAGTAATGGTCTATTGCTATTACCTCCTAGTGCTTTCTTTATTATTGGTGGCATTATCTGGGCTATTCGCGTTATTAAACCAGAACAAGTTGAGCCAAAGGAGTAATTTGAATGGAACATTATCTTAGTTTATTTGTGCGTTCTATTTTCATGGAAAATATGGCACTGGCTTTCTTCTTAGGCATGTGTACTTTCCTTGCTGTTTCTAAGAAAGTAAAAACGTCAATCGGTCTAGGTATTGCGGTAATAGTGGTATTAGGTATTTCGGTACCGGTTAACCAAGTTATCTATTTTAACCTACTAGCACCTGGTGCGCTTGGTTGGGCAGGTTTTCCTGATGCTGACTTAAGCTTCTTAGGCTTTATCACTTTCATTGGTGTTATTGCAGCATTAGTACAAATCTTGGAAATGATTTTAGATAAATACTTCCCGGCGTTGTACCAAGCACTTGGTATCTTCCTACCACTTATTACCGTTAACTGTGCCATCTTTGGTGGTGTCTCGTTTATGGTTCAACGTGAATACAACTTATTAGAGTCTGTTGTTTACGGTGTGGGTAGTGGTGTTGGTTGGACATTAGCAATCGTAGCATTAGCGGGTATCCGTGAAAAAATGAAATACTCTGACGTACCAGATGGTTTACGTGGTTTAGGTATTACATTTGTAACGGCTGGATTAATGGCATTAGGTTTTATGTCATTCTCTGGTATCCAGCTGTAGTTGTTACTGTTTTAGCTTAGATGAATTCGAGGGAATTTATTCCCTCCCCAAAACAAGGAAAAAGTCGATGGAAATCTTTCTCGGCGTTGCCATGTTTACAATTATCGTTTTAGCTCTAGTCGTTATTATTTTATCGGCAAAAGCAAAACTTGTAAGCACGGGTGATATTACAATTTCTATTAATGATGATGCAGATAAAAGCATCAAAACCCAAGCGGGTGGCAAGTTATTAGGTGCATTAGCAAACGCTGGTGTATTTGTTTCTTCTGCTTGTGGCGGCGGTGGTACTTGTGGCCAATGTCGTGTGAAAATTAAATCAGGTGGCGGTGATATCTTACCGACAGAACTTGACCACATTACTAAACGTGAAGCAAAAGAAGGCGAGCGTTTGTCATGTCAGGTTAATGTTAAAGAAGACATGGATATCGAACTTCCTGAAGAGATCTTTGGTGTTAAGAAGTGGGAATGTACTGTTATCTCTAACGGAAATGAAGCTACATTCATTAAAGAGCTTAAACTACAAATTCCTGATGGTGAATCTGTACCATTTAAAGCCGGTGGTTACATTCAAATCGAAGCGCCTGCACACCATATCAAATATAAAGATTTTGATATCGAAGAGCAGTACCGTGGCGATTGGGAACACTTCAAGTTTTTTGATTTAGAGTCAAAAGTTGATGAAGAGACTATTCGAGCTTATTCAATGGCTAACTACCCAGGTGAAGAAGGTATTATCATGTTGAACGTGCGTATCGCTACGCCACCGCCACGTGATCTATCATTGCCTTGTGGTAAAATGTCTTCGTTTATCTTTAGTCTGAAAGCAGGCGATAAAGTAACGATTTCTGGTCCATTTGGTGAGTTCTTCGCAAAAGAAACTGAAAACGAAATGGTATTTGTTGGTGGTGGTGCTGGTATGGCGCCAATGCGTTCTCATATCTTTGACCAATTCCGTCGTTTACATACTAAACGTAAAGCTAGTTTCTGGTACGGTGCACGTTCTAAGCGTGAAATGTTCTACGTTGAAGATTTTGATGCTATTGCAGCTGAAAATGAAAACTTTGAATGGCATGTTGCACTAAGTGATCCACAGCCTGAAGATGATTGGGATGGACATACAGGGTTTATTCATAACGTATTGTATGAAAACTACCTGAAAGACCATGAAGCTCCAGAAGATTGTGAGTTCTACATGTGTGGTCCACCAGTGATGAATGCTGCGGTTATTGCTATGCTTAAAGATTTAGGTGTAGAAGACGAAAATATCTTACTTGATGACTTCGGCGGTTAACCCCGATGATTAACGCATCGATTAAATGGCTAGCCTTAATAGGGCTAGCCTTTTTTATTTCATCGTGCACTAAACCTGAGCCTGCTTTATTAAAAGTTCAGGGGCAAACTATGGGCACTTATTATCAAGTGACTTATGTTTTGTCGAGTGAACAAACTTCGAATAAACAACTATTAAGCAATGAGTTAAAAGAGTTAATTGATCTGCAATTGGAATTAGTTAATGATCAAATGTCAACTTATCGTCCTAACTCTGAGTTGTCTTTATTTAATAAAAGTAATTCTTCATTAGAAGTATCAGATGCAACTGTTAAAGTGGTATCTAAAGCGCTTGAAATATATCAACAAAGTGGTGGTGCTTTTGATGTAACAGTCGGCCCTTTGGTTAACTTATGGGGATTTGGTCCAGATAAAAAGCCTAATAAAATACCTGATGCAGAATTAATTGAGCAAACCAAACAAGGTGTTGGCAGCCAATATCTGTCAATTGAAGGCAACAAGCTGATCAAAGCTAAACCTGATTTGTATGTTGATCTATCATCAATTGCTAAAGGTTATGGTGTTGATGCCATTGCTGAGTTTATGGAAGCAAAAGGTATCAATAACTACCTGGTTGATATTGGTGGTGAGTTAAGAGCCAGTGGGACTAAGTTAAATCAACAGCCTTGGACACTCGCTATTGAACGTCCTGGTAACGGCCAAAATGTACAACGTTTGTTACATATTGGTAATAGTGCTATCGCTACTTCGGGTGATTATCGTAATTACTTTGAAGCAGATGGCATACGTTATTCCCATACGATTGATCCAAAAACTGGTCGTCCTATCAATCATAAGTTAGTATCTGTAACTGTGATTGACGAAAGTAGTATGGTTGCAGATGGATTAGCTACTGCGATTACTGTATTAGGACCTAAAGACGGCTTAGAATTTGCAACTAAATTAAAGCAGCCTGTTTTTTTATTGACCAAGCAGGGCGACGGATTTATTGAATCTTTCACTCCTGAGTTTGAACAATACCTTGTAGAGGAAAAATAATGATCTATTTTATTGCTACCTTTGTTGTTTTCTTATTAGTTATCGTTGCTATGGCAATCGGTTATATTGTCAATCAAAAGACTATTGGCGGTAGCTGTGGTGGACTTGCATCTGTCGGCATTGATAAAGAATGTGACTGTCCGGATCCTTGCGATACACGTAAGAAAAAGGAAGCAGAAGAACTTAGATTAAAGAAACTTCAAGCTGAAACGCGCATCATCTAAGTTTGTATTTGAATTTCTTTTATTAAAAGGTAAGCGAGCGCTTACCTTTTTGCTTTTTGTAACCATTTGTCTAGTGAGTTAGCAAAGTTTTGTTTATCTTTGTCTGAAAACTTATTTGGACCACCACTGATTTGCCCAATACTTCTTAATTCTTCAGCCATATTACGCATTGCTAGCCTCTGTCGAACGTTATCTGGTGTATACAGCTCACCTCTAGGGTTAAGCGCTATTATTCCCTTTTCAACTAATTCTGCCGCGAGAGGGATGTCTTGAGTAACGACTAAGTCCTTCAGTTCTACATGTTGGCTAATGTAGTTATCTGCTACATCAAATCCTTGCGAAACTTGTATTGTTTTTACTAGGGGCGTTCTTCGAACGGGTAAAGGGGAGTTTGCAACGAATACCAATGGTGTTTGGGTTCTTGTACTTGCTCTTAATACCATTTCTCTTACTGCCACAGGGCAGGCATCTGCATCAATCCAAATTGTCATATTTACCTCGTTTTTAATAGTCGAAATATAATAGCAGTGATAATACCAATCACGCTAATTAACTGATTTATTTTAATTGTAAAAAGTGTCTAGTATTTTTTTATATTTAGCAAAGTAAACAGTAAGTTATGTTAACTTTATCTTTGATTTGAACTGTTCCTTTAGTTCGAAATTTAGACAATATATATAATGTAATTACTATAAAAATATTAAAGTGTTAATGAATCGTTAAATTAAATTTTAACCTTAACTAACTGAAATATATAGAAATGCTTTAAAGTTGATATCTATATTAATGTTTTTTTTATATTAAAGTTAAATAGCTATTGACAGCGAAATAAACCTATATATAATATTTTTTAGCTTGAAAGTTCGTTTGATATTTATGTTCTTTGTTCCGTATTTATGTACCGAATCCTATACATCATAAGTAATAGCAACACTTCTAGCCAACTGCCTTAATTTTTAAGGTTAAATTACTCAAATATATTAGGATATACACATGTCTACTACTACTGGTACAGTTAAATGGTTCAACGAATCTAAAGGTTTTGGTTTCATCGAGCAAGAAAACGGTCCTGACGTTTTCGCACATTTCTCTGCTATCGCAAGCACTGGTTTTAAAACTCTTGCTGAAGGCCAAAAAGTACAGTTCACTGTAACTCAAGGTCAAAAAGGTCCTCAAGCAGAAAACATCGTAGCTCTTTAATATTGCTTCGATGAGCATGTAAATGCTCATTCTGATTGAAAAAAAGGTAGGTTATGACTTGCCTTTTTTTATGCGTTTGTAAAAAATATATTTGTAGATTTACCCTAGTAACAACTCTTTCCAAGCTATACCCAAATCAAATCATCCTAATTACATGCTTGTGTTATGTGTTTCAACATATAATCAGTAAAGCTATTTGTGCTCATTAGGATGATTGGTTCGTTACTGAGCCAACTTTATTCAGACGCTTTTCTTCAAATCCACTAGCATTACAAATGATGTTTTTACTATTTTTTATATGCTTTCATTTATATGTTTTTTGGGTTTATCGAAAGGAAGGATCACGGTGAATACACTGCCATGGCCTATTTCACTGGAAACTTTAATATGTCCTTGATGTTGATGAATGATCGAATAACTAATAGATAACCCTAACCCTGTACCTTTACCTAGTGGTTTGGTCGTATAGAAAGGCGTGAAGATATCATTAACTTTAGTAGGATCAATACCTGTTCCAGAGTCTGAAACTTGAATATATAGTTTATGATCTTGAGCGTGTGCTTTGAAAAATACGACTTTTCTTTCTGAAGTTTCAACGGAGTCCTTAGCGTTAATCAAGAGGTTAACTAATACTTGCTCTATTTGTGTCTTATTACAAAACAATAACGGTAAAGAGCTTGGAATAACTTGTCTTAATTCTACTTGGTCTTGCTTGTATTGATTAATTACGATTGAAATAACGTTATTAAAGATACGATTTGGTTCTTCTTTCTGATAATTATCTAATTCACTATCTCGCCCAAAACTACCTACCTGCTTAACGATATTTTCAATACGCTCACTTTGTGCAGTAATAGCCTTAAAGCTTTTTTCTATTAAATGGTAATTACCTTTTTTAATGTTTTCTTGGCAAATGTCCGTATGAATACAAATAACTTGTAAAGGCTGGTTAATTTCATGTGCAATTCCAGCGGCTATTTCTCCTAATGACGCTAGTTTATTTGATTGGATAAGTTTGGCCTGACTGCTTTTACACTCATCGTCCACTTTCCTTATTAAATTTTTATTCTTAAGATCCTTCTTATATAAATCAAGGTTTAACATACCTAGTTTAACTGCAATAGCTGCCAGTAAAGAGACAAGTAATGACAGAATTAAAAATAAACCTTTCTCTTGATGTACTATGTTAGACCAAACCATCAGTTTCCAAGTGTGCCCAAAAACATGAATGGTTGTTTCTTTGGTAATATTATTGATGTGCAGCTTTTCAGGTAAGTAATTGAATAAAACAGTTCCATTCTCTGATATAGCAAATGGCTTAGTAATTTGGTAAGTATCTAGCTTATGTTTCAATAACATACCTAGCTTCATTGGCACTTCTACATAGGCGATAAGTTGTCTATCAATGACAATGGGAAACTGTAATTTTAACTCAATATTATTATCAGGGAGATAAGATGCTCGGGTAGTATAAACAAAGTTAGATATTACTTGGTTTGCATTTTTAGGTAGGTGCTCACGAGCCCGTAGTTGCCTTCTTTTTTCTATTTCACTATCAGCTTTAATCAAGGTTTTAGGAGGTAAATCGAATAAAGAGTCGTCGACTAATGGAAATAGTTTAATGGTATTAATGAAGCGATTTCTATTAATAAGTAAGTTTGTGTCGGTTTTCCAATGGCTATTAAGATCATCAATGGAAATCCAATGGCTGATTAATAGCTGAATTTGCTCTGCATTGCTCTCAATACTATTGAGAATATTAAAGGCGATGCTTTTACTCTCTAACTGTATGTTTTGTTGCTGCTGTATTTTTTCTTTTTCAGTCAGGTGCAGTGAGATAAGGTACGAGCAGGCAACCCCTAATAAAAAGACCAAAACACTGTATATATTCGACTTCAATTTATTTCCTTAATACACCTAATGCTAAATCCATCTAGATTAGGCATAATACGTTAAATTTACGACATTTTAGATCAAAGCGATCATTATTGAGAATAAAAGCAAGGAATTTAAATGACAGCGTTAGGTTTTACCACAAAAATAGTGCATTCAGATCATCAGTTAGGCCTTGAAGCAGGTGCAGTTCATGCTCCAATACACAATTCTGTCCCATACGGGTTTAAAGATGTACAAGGATTAATTGATGTTTTCCAAGGTCAACCTGGTCATGCATATGCACGATCTTCAACGCCGACCTTAGACGCTTTATGTAAAAAAATTCAAAAGATGGATAACGGCGTTGCAACTGCTGTTTTCTCTTGTGGAATGTCCGCTATTGTCGCTACTTTCTTAACCCTATTAAAATCTGGTGACCACCTTATTTGTAGCCGTTTCTTGTTTGGTAATACTACTTCTTTATTGGGTACATTAGAAGGTTACGGTATTGAAGTGACTTTAGTTGATGCAACAGATATTGCTGACGTAAGTGCTGCTTTAAAAGCTAATACCAAGATGGTGTTCGTAGAAACTATTGCTAACCCTGTTACTCAAATAAGTGCGTTGGATGAAATTGGTGAGTTCTGTGAAGAAAATGAGCTCGTTTATGTTATCGATAACACCATTACTTCAAGTTATTTATTTGATGCGAAAGACGTTAAAGCTAGCTTAATTGTAACTTCATTATCTAAATATGTTGCTGGGCATGGTAATGCTTTGGGTGGTTCAGTTACAGACACTGGTTTGTTTAACTGGGAGAAATATCCAAATATTTACGAAGGTTACCGTAAAGGTGACAGTAATTTATGGGGTATCAGCCAAATTAAGAAAAAAGGCTTACGTGATATGGGCGCTTGTTTGAGCTCTCAAGGCGCACATCTTATCTCTGTTGGCAGTGAAACCATGGAACTACGTATGGAGCGTCAAGCTGTGAATAGCATGGCTTTAGCTGAGCTATTACAAGCACACCCTAAAGTTGCCAAAGTGTATTACCCTGGTTTAAGTGATCATCCTCAACATCAACGCGCGAAATCGTTATTTAGTGGTTTTGGTGCTCTCTTAAGTTTTGATTTAGTTGATGGCGTTGATTGCTGTGAATTTTTGAATAAATTAAATCTAGTGATTAGTGCAACACATTTAGGCGATAACCGTACTTTGGCATTACCTGTTGCGCCTACTATTTATTTTGAAATGGGATTAAAACTTCGCCAAGAGATGGGTATTAGCGAAAATATGATCCGTTGTTCAATTGGTATTGAAAACACCGCCGATCTCATTGCTGACTTTGAACAAGCTTTAGGTTAAGCAATAAAGGGCAAGTTCCTTTTTGTTTGGTGCTGATGAAATATTCTATTATATTGTTAATTTCTTTATTTAGCTTCTTTGCTTTGGCAAAGGAGCAATCTATGTTGCCGAATCAAGAAGCTTTAAAAGCGATTGGTGATACGTTAGCTAATTACGATAAATGTCAGGAATTAGCTGAGAGTGAAGGTGATTCTGTGATGGCTTATTATTATCAAGATATCAAACAAACTACTTTAACTGAAAATAGCGCTTATAATGACGTTGAAAGGGCTTATATTAACAGTGAGTATGAGAAAGGAACTTTGTTGTTAAGTAAAATAAACAGTGCTGGTTTATACCAGCTCTGTTTACATCGATTCGACTCAGTATCTCGCCAATACTATGAAGCTAAGCTTAATAGCGCTAAAGGTTAGGTAGTTAATGCGATTAAGTTCTCTGAGCTTAAAGCGAATGTTTAAATTATTCTTTTACTTCACCCCAAACTTTTGCCGGGTCAACCATTTCAGCAGTCTCCGTTGAGCTTGTTTCTACGGCTTTCTTTACCGTTTCTGTTTTCGGTGCTGGAGTTTCAGGTGTCGCTTCTTTTTTTGTATCTGCTTTTTTAACTCGAATTATATTACCTGCCAATTTATAGCTATTTAATTGTTTAATAGCAGCTTTTGCTTCACCTACTTTAGGCATCTCAACAAAAGCAAAACCTTTTGATGCACCTGTTTCTTTATCTAGAACAAGATTACAAGATTGAACGTTGCCGTACTCTTTAAATAAACTCAGTAATTTGTCTTCTGTTGTTGCCTTGGCAAGGTTACGTACTAATAATTTCATGGGAACTCACTTAATCAATAATTTCCAATATATTAACAGGAAGTACCAATGATTACTGTTCCAATAGATAATAAATTTTAATAGCGAAACAGTTATAACAAAAGTAATTGTTATAACTTTTATTATATATTTTAAGTTATTGATATTTAATTCTTTTTTGTTTTTTTTATTGTTAGTTTGAACTTAAGTTATAAATCCTTGTGTTTTTTTTTAAAATATCTCCTTATTTTTCAATTGCTTATATTATTTTGGGTTGGCACTAATAATGCAAAATCAAGTTGGTGCGCTCTTTTAATATGCTGATTTGGCTACATCAAATGTCAGTTTAGTTCTTTTTTTAAAAGTAATGTTGGAGTTAGCCTTTGTTTTACTCAATTTGATAAAAAATAAAAAGGATAGATATATATGGAAAATAAAATAAAAGATGGGGTTAGTTCAGCTAAGGGTATGCCACTATGGTTTAAAATATTAATAGGTATGGTAGCTGGTGTCATTGTAGGCGCTGTTTTTGGAGAGTCTTCAGAGCTAATCAAACCTATTGGTACTTTATTTATCAGTGCGATAAAAATGTTAATCGTTCCTTTAATATTTTGTTCGTTAGTCGTTGGTGTTACTTCCATGAAGGATACTACTAAGATGGGACGTATTGGTTTAAAGTCAATTGTTTTTTATCTTACGACGACTGCTGTTGCAATTAGTATTGGTCTTGGCTTAGGTATCTTCTTTGAGCCAGGTGCTGCGCTTAACATGGTTGCTTCTACAACTAATGAAGTTAAGGCTTCTCCTAGTTTAGTGGATACACTCGTTGGCTTAATCCCTAAAAACCCTATTGGTGCATTGGCTGCAGGAAATATCTTACAAATAATAGTATTTGCATTAGGGCTAGGCATTGCATTAAACCTAGTTGGTGAAAAGTCTGAGCCCGTTGTTAAGTTTTTCGAAGGCTTAGCTGAAGCTATGTATAAAATGACTGAATTGGTCATGAAGTTTGCCCCATATGGAGTCTTCGCTTTAATGGCTTGGGTATCTGGTAAATATGGTTTAGAGCTTTTACTACCATTAATTAAAGTTATCGGTTTGGTTTATTTAGGTTGTATTCTTCATGTTTTATTCCTAGGTGGCGGTTTAGTAGGTCTGTTTGGTAAATTAAATCCTAAAAGATTCTATAAAGGCATTATTGAAGCTCAAGTTATTGCGTTTACCACTACAAGTAGTTCAGGTACTTTGCCTGCGAGTATTAAATGTGCGACAGAAAATTTAGGTGTGTCTCGTAGTATTTCAAGCTTTGTATTGCCAATGGGCGCAACTATTAATATGGATGGTACTGCTCTTTATCAAGGTGTCTTAGCTCTTTTCATTGCGCAAGCGTTTGGTGTAGATCTTTCTACTGCTGATTATCTGACTATCATTGCTACAGCAACTTTAGCCTCTATAGGAACTGCGGGTGTTCCTGGTGCTGGTTTAATCATGTTATCACTTGTTCTATCAACAGTAGGCTTACCTTTAGAAGGTATTGCTATCGTGGCTGGTATAGACAGAATCCTAGATATGGCTCGTACAACAGTTAATGTAACTGGTGACTTAATGGTGACATTGTTAATAGGTAAGAGCGAAGGTGAACTTGACCTAGAACGCTTTAACAATAAGCAAACTAATGCACCTATCAATGATTAACTTCCTCACAAAGCTCAATTAGTTAGATGTTTATATGAGGTTAAAAGCTATTTTAACCTCATCATAAGCTCAGTTTTCATTAAATACTCACTATTGCTGAGTAAAGCTTATCTTCAAGGTTTCAAAAATGACAAAAAAATCCATTGGTATTGTAGGTGGCATGGGAAGCTATGCTGGATTAGACCTATTGCGTAAAGTGTATGATTTAACGCCTGTTAAAGGCGATAGTGAACATTTCCCTGTGGTGCTTATCTCTACTCCTCATAAAATGATAGATAGAACAGAATTTTTAATTGGTAAGGTAAAGGAAAACCCAAGTGTTGGAATATTAGATATTATAGAAAGACTTTCTTCTGAAGGGGCTAATATTATTGGCATCCCATGTAATACAGCCCATGCTAAACCGATTTTAGATGAAGTTATTAAATATCTGCCTAAAGGGGTTGTACTCGTTCACTTAATTGATAGTGTTGTAGAGCATATTGTTACTTATTATCCTAGCCTTAAAAAAGTGGGAGTGTTAGGGACGACAGGCACTATTTCTACAAGCGTATATCGTGATGCTTTAGAAAAACGAGGATTACAAGCTATACATCCTAGTGATAGTGTACAAGAAGAGTACGTTATGCCTGCTATTTACTCACCTAATTATGGTGTTAAAGCGTACTCTAACCCCGTCACTGAGAATGCGCAGCAAAAATTATTGTTTGCTGCGGATGAGCTAATAGGTAAAGGTGCAGAAGTCATTATTCTGGGTTGTACTGAAATTCCATTAGCGATAACAGTCCAAACTTATCAAGGAGTTCCTTGCCTTGATGCAACTAAGGTATTGGCAAGCCAACTTATACAGCACGCAGAAACATTATAAAAATTCACCTTACAACTATTAAAAACGTTATTATCCGTAGTTATTGGTAGTGGCACTGTTAAATTTTTTGAATAATTATTTTTAATAGTTACTCAAAAATAGTCAATTAGTTTAGTTGTAAGGTTTACCGAATACATCTGAACATATCACCTTTTTAACACCACCCCTTTTATTTAGAAAATCAGATTTACTGTTCGTATTATGCTTGATTTAAGGAAAGTTGCTTAGTGAAAATAATGCATAGAAGAGATTCGAAGGTTCTCATTTTTATATTAAAAATAAACATTTTTTTTTGGTGTATTGTTTCCTCTGTTTTATCTGAAGATAATTTTAATACTAATAAGGTAATTATCATTGGAGGAGACTATGATTATCCTCCCTATGAGTTTATTAATAAAGAAGGTAAGCCAGATGGTT
This sequence comes from Psychromonas arctica, assembly GCF_036697365.1. GTDB lineage: Bacteria > Pseudomonadota > Gammaproteobacteria > Enterobacterales > Psychromonadaceae > Psychromonas > Psychromonas arctica_A. The sequence goes on along the minus strand of NZ_JBAHZA010000005.1, from coordinate 204,909 downwards.
ACTCAGTTGAATTAAGTCATGCTATTGCTGACGTCATGGGCTTTGAAATTGAAATTAGATTAAATAAATGGAGTTCAGCTAGAGAATCTTTAAATGCAGGAGAAGTAGATATTCTGCAAGGTATGGCTAATTCAAAAGAGCGTGAACACTTATATGATTTTAGTCCTTATACTTACGTAGATCAGTCTGTCTTTGCGCGAAGTGGCTCCCCGAGTATTAACTCACTATCTGATTTAAATGGTCACCAAGTGATTGTTCAACGTAATGGGTTAATGTATGACCTGTTGAATAATACTAGTCAAGATATTACGTTAATCCCTACCGATACACACGTTGCGGCTTTACGTCTATTAGCTTCAGGGCAATATGATTATGCCTTAGTTTCTAACTTACCCGGTTTGTATCTAAGTAAAGAGCTTGGGCTGTCTAATATCAAGCCAGTTTTTAATATAGAAGGGCGCAATAAATACGGTTACGCTGTAAAAAAAGGCAATGAAGAGCTATTAGCTAAGTTTTCTCAGGGATTAGCCATTTTAAAAAATACTGGGCGACAACAAGCTATTTATCAGAAGTGGTTGGGAGGCTTAAATGCATCTCCTTGGACGAGACTAGTTATATTCACTGGGGTTGTTGCTGTTGTTTCTTTATTAATTAGCATTGTTATTATTATTTGGAATCGTTCATTGCGAAAAAAGGTAGAAAGACGAACAAAAGAGTTAAAAGATCAGCAGTTGCAGTTATTACATGCAGATAAAATGGCATCACTAGGTGTATTAGTATCAGGGGTCGCCCATGAAATTAATAACCCTTGTGGTATATTAACTATGAATTTCCCATTTATTAAAGATGCTTCTGAGGAGTTAACCGATCTAATAGATGAACTCGGTAAAGAAAGTGGTAGTTTAACTATTGCTGGAGTTAGGTATACACAATTTAAAGACGTTTTTCCGAGTATTCTAGATGATATGCATATTGCAAGTCGTAAAATACGAGGTATTGTTGATGATCTGAAACACTTCGCAAGTAATGATAAAGCGCATTTAGAGTTAAATGAAATGGTTGATTTAAATGAACTTGTCAGTACATCAATCCGTTTAGTAATCAATCAAATTAAACATGCAACAGATCACTTTACAGTTGATTACGGCGATGATTTGCCATTAATTAAGGGGAGTGTTCAACGAATAGAACAAGTATTGATTAATTTAATCCTTAATGCCTGCCAAGCATTAGATGGTAAAGAGCAAAAAATTAAAATTACTACTTATTACCAGAAAGAATTAAAGCTTGTGATTTTCACTATCAAAGACCACGGTGTTGGCATCCATAAAAATGATTTGAGTAAATTAACAGATCCATTTTATACCAGTAAAAGAGAACAAGGCGGAATGGGCTTAGGTCTTTCAATTTCAGCAGGTATAGTAAGAGACCATCAAGGCTCTCTTGATTTTAAATCTACCCAAGGAAAAGGCACGACTGTGACCTTATCTTTGCCTTTAGTACAAACAGAGGAACATTCGTGACTGTTAGTTTATACCCCAACTTTCAAATATTAATTTGTGATGATGATACGACGTTTTTGCGTAGTATTAGTTTTGCGATAGAGCGTTATTGTGGAATAAATAATACCGTTCAATGTTCTGATAGCAGAAAGGTACTAGAGCATTTAGCTGAAGGGAATATTAGAGTTGTTTTACTTGATTTAAATATGCCACATATTTCTGGAGAAGAGTTATTACCACAAATTATTGAGCTTTATCCCCATATTTCAGTGATTATTATTAGCGGATTAAACCAAGTTACAACGGCCGTTCAGTGTATTAAATTAGGGGCTTATGATTATCATGTTAAAACTGAAGAACCTGAACGACTTGCTAGTGGTATTTTCAGGGTGGTTCAATTTCAAGAGCTAGGGATAGAAAATGAGGCAATGCGCCAACAGTTGTTAAACAATAAAACAACTTTAGATCCTGCTTTTTCCAAGATAATTAGTGCAGACAGCCAAATGCACTCTATTTTTAGATATATTGAATCCATTTCAAAAAGTAAGCAGCCTATTTTAGTTACTGGAGAAAGTGGCGTCGGTAAAGAGCTAATTGCTCGAGCTATTCATGAAACAAGCCAATGTGCTGGCGAACTAGTATGCATTAATGTGGCTGGATTAGATGACAACATGTTTTCTGATACGTTATTTGGCCACAGAAGAGGAGCATTTACCGGAGCGAATCAAAGTCGACAAGGTATGATCGAAAGGGCTTCTGGTGGTACTCTTTTTTTAGATGAAATAGGTGATTTAAGTCTAGCTTCACAAGTTAAGCTATTACGCTTGTTGCAAGAAGGTGAGTATTACCCGATTGGTAGCGATACACCTAAAAAAATTAATAGCCGGGTGATTGCAGCTACACATCAAGATTTAGAAAAGAAAAAAGAAGAGCATAATTTTCGCAATGACCTTTATTATCGACTGAAAATTCATCATATAGAAGTACCTGCACTGAGAGACCGAAAATCAGATATTTCTCTATTATTAGAGCACTTTTTAACCTTAGCTGCTGAAGAGTTTTCTAAATCATGCCCTACCGTTTCATCTGAATTACACTTTTTACTAAGTAACTATGACTTCCCTGGTAATGTCAGAGAGTTGAGATCAATGGTTTATGATGCGATGAGTACTTGTGAAGTAGACTCTTTGCCCCTTAATGCATTTGAGAAAATTATTGGTGGTGCCAAACAAAGCTCACTCCCTCGTACATTTACAGCTCCTTTATTTCAAAACTTAACGACTTTACCAACCTTAAAACAAGCAAATAACTTATTAATAGAAGAAGCTTTGCTGCGTGCAGAAGGTAAACAATCATTGGCAGCTAGAATATTGGGCATTTCACAACCTGCTTTAAGTAAAAGGTTAAAAAAACGCGAAGATGAGTGATTTTTTGCCTTAAACTATAAAATGATTCATTAGTTTTCAAGTAATACTCTTATTATAGCTAGTAATAAAATGGAGAAGTTAAAATGGATTTAGGAATTTGGAGTGTGTTCGTCGCAGCTTGTGTCGTATTTAGTTTAGCGCCAGGCGCGGGTACTATTGCCTCAATTAATAACTCAATGATGGGCGGCTTGAAGTCTGCTCTTCAAGGGTTAATTGGTTTGCAGTTAGCATTGGCTTTGCACATTATTATTGTTTCATGTGGTCTGGGTGCTTTGTTGGCTTCGTCAGCGGTGTTTTTTGAGGTTGTTAAATACACTGGTGCTGCTTATTTAATATATTTAGGTATAAAAAAATGGCGCGATAAAGGAATGCTAGATATTCAAGAGGCCGCTAACGTTAAAGGTTACAGCAAACTAATAAAACAAGGTTTTGTGGTTAACTTAATGAACCCGAAGTCTATTGTTTTTCTTGCTGCATTTTTGCCTCAATTCATTAGCACACAGCAACCTTTATTTGAACAATATTCAATATTAGGCCTAACGGTAGTGAGTATTGATAGCCTAGTAATGCTTGGTTATGCCTTATTGGGTGTTTTTATGAAACCTTATTTAACAAGCCAAAAGATAATGGAGTTTGTAAATAAAATCTTTGGTACTTTATTCATAGGGATGGGCATCGCTTTATCTAGAGCTGAAGCTTAGATGCAAACAAAGCTAGTATTATTATGTGCAACTAGCCTGTTCACAATGAGTGATGGATATTGGAGAGCGTTATGGTAGCTGGATATAAAATCAGCTCTGATACAAAACAGATGGATTTATCTGTTATACATGGCTATTTATCTGGCTCTTATTGGGCGAAAGGTGTTCCTTTATCGACAATGCAAACCGCAGTTAATAACTCGTTTTGCTTTGGTATTTTTACTGATGAAGGTCAACAAGTGGCTTTTGCGCGTATGATTACTGATTATGCAACTTCTGCTTATTTGGCCGATGTGTTTGTGTTACCGGAACACCGCGGTAAAGGTTTAAGTAAATGGCTTATACAGGCTATTGTTGATGATCCTAAATTACAGGGACTTCGTCGTATGTTACTTGCTACTAGTGATGCACATAATTTATATAAAAAATTTGGCTTTTCTGCCTTAGCATCACCGGAACTTTTTATGGAATTACACCGACCTGATATTTATCAGAAGAAAGTGTAATAGCTTAAATAATATAAGCTTAAGAAAGAGTGTAAACATTAAGTAATTAGATAATGTATTGGTAACAATTACCAATTTGGATTGGTTATATATTTATTGGCAAGGTATTAAGTGAAGAGGGACCATGGAAGCATTCGGCGTAGTTAATTACATTACTTATTTTTTTGGGGCATTATTTGTTATTTTATTACCAGGCCCAAATTCTTTGTATGTCTTGGCCTTGGCTGCACAGCAAGGTAGACGTATAGGTTGGGCCGCGGTTTCTGCTGTATTAATTGGTGACTCGTTATTGATTATTGCCACTGCATTAGGGGCAGTCACTATTTTGACCTCTTATCCTGCAGTTTTTATGTTTATTAAGTATGCGGGAGCAGGTTACCTTGTGTATATCGGTTATCAACTTATTAGTGGGGCAATAAAGTCTTGGCGTCAATTAGGTCAGGTCAATCTAAAGCAAGCCGTTGAAATAAAGAAGACCAGTGCATCACAAGCTTTTAGAAAAGCATTGTTAGTTAGCTTATTAAATCCCAAAGCCATTTTATTTTTCTTATCATTTTTTGCCCAGTTTGTTGATCCGACTTATCCGCAACCTGTTGTGCCTTTTTTAATACTTGCAGTTACTATTCAAACTTTTAGTTTGTTGTATTTAGCAACTTTAATTTATGCCGGTTCAACATTGGCTGAAGGTTTTAAAAAGCGTAAAAGAATCAGTGCTATTTCTGGTGGTAGTGTAGGTATTGGGTTCGTTGGCTTTGCTGTAAAACTAGCCTTGGCGAGTGCAACTTAGTTTAGGTGTAAACGGTAATTTTAATTCGGTATCTAACACCTTATCTATTGTCTTTTGAGTGAAATACAAACAACAAATTTATGCTAATTAAGATAATAGGAAATGAATTCATCTAGGCAATTTGCTATAGTTCTGCCAAATTTATAAATCACTCATTTCGTAGAAAAATTATTGTGCGCAGTTTGATGCGTATATAAAGAGAAAACTAAATATGGCAGACGCTAAATTTCTAGAGGCAGTCAACTCTAGACGTACATTCGCAATCATCTCTCACCCTGATGCGGGTAAAACAACCATTACTGAGAAAGTATTATTATTCGGAAACGCGTTACAAAAAGCGGGTACAGTAAAAGGTAAAAAATCAGGCCAACATGCTAAATCTGACTGGATGGAGATGGAAAAAGATCGTGGTATTTCGATTACCACATCGGTAATGCAGTTCCCATACAATGATGGTCTAGTAAACTTACTGGATACACCTGGACATGAAGATTTCTCTGAAGATACTTACCGTACATTAACAGCTGTTGATTCTTGTTTAATGGTAATTGATGCCGCTAAAGGTGTTGAGCAACGTACCATTAAGCTTATGGAAGTAACACGTCTGCGTGATACACCAATTATCACGTTTATGAATAAATGTGACCGTGATACTCGTGATCCAATCGAGTTGATGGATGAAGTTGAAGAAGTCCTGAATATCGCATGTGCGCCAATTACTTGGCCAATTGGTATGGGTAAAGAGTTTAAAGGTGTTTACCATATTTTACGCGATGAAGTGATTTTATATGAATCAGGTCAAGGTCACACAATTCAAGAAGTTCGTATTATTAAAGGGCTAGATAATCCTGAATTAGATAAAGCCTTACCAAACCATGCTGACGATCTACGTGATGAGATGGAGTTAGTGGTAGGCGCATCTAATGAGTTTGATGAAGAGATGTTTTTATCAGGGGAATTAACGCCGGTTTATTTTGGTACAGCATTAGGTAACTTTGGTGTTGACCATGTGCTAGATGGATTAGTGGAATGGGCTCCAAAACCATTACCAAGAGCCACAGTGCAACGTGTAGTTGAACCAACTGAAGAAGTGTTCTCTGGTTTTGTTTTCAAAATTCAAGCGAATATGGATCCAAAACATCGCGACCGTATTGCTTTCATGCGTATCTGTTCAGGTAAATATGAAAAAGGCATGAAAATGCACCATGTACGTACAGGTAAAATGGTCAGCATTTCTGATGCTGTAACTTTTATGGCGGGTGATAGAACGGCATCTGAAGAGTCATACTCTGGCGACATCATTGGTTTGCACAACCACGGCACAATTCAAATCGGTGATACATTTACCGTTGGTGAAGATCTGAAATTTACGGGTATTCCGAACTTCGCACCAGAAATGTTCCGTCGTATTCGTTTAAAAGATCCATTAAAACAAAAACAATTGTTGAAAGGGTTAATGCAGCTATCTGAAGAGGGCGCTGTACAAGTATTCCGCCCATTACGTAGTAATGACCTGATTGTTGGTGCAGTCGGTGTTCTACAGTTTGAAGTAGTTGTTCAACGTTTAAAATCTGAATACAAAGTCGATGCTATTTATGAAGGTATCAGCGTAGCAACAGCACTTTGGGTTGATTGTGAAGATCCAATTAAAATGGCTGAATTTGAGAAAAAAGCGTATGACAATCTAGCATTAGATGGAAGTAACAACTTAACTTACGTGGCTCCTACTATGGTTAACTTAAATCTAGCGATGGAACGTTACCCAGACGTTAAATTCCGTAAAACACGAGAGCATTAATCGTTAATATTATGTGTTAAGTGTTTATAATAAAGCGTCTTCGGGCGCTTTTTTTATAAGTTTTAAAGGGCGTAGAAATATGTTTATAGATAGCCATTGCCATTTAAATTTTGATTGCTTTAAAGAAGGCTTCACACATTTATTAGCCGATTTGAATCAAGCTAATATCAATCACGTAATTATTCCTGCAACTGATGCACAACGCTGGCCTGAGATAATGGCTCTTTGTGAACAATATCCTAGATTATATTTCGCGTTAGGTATTCATCCGCATTTTTTAGCGAACGTTGAAGCTGAGGATTTTGCATTACTTGAGTCGACTCTGACTCGCTTACAGAAGCAGGGGCAAAGTCATTGTGTCGCGTTGGGGGAGATTGGGTTAGATAAGTTAATAGAAACAGATATGGAAACCCAAGAAGCTATTTTTTTAACGCAGCTCGCTATCGCACAGCGTTTACAATTGCCTGTTATTTTGCATGTGGTTAAAACTCAATCGCGTATTTTACAACTACTCAAACAAACTAAATTCTCTTATGGTGGGGTTTACCATGCTTTCTCGGGCAGTGAAGAAATTGCCAATGAGTTTATTAAGTTAGGTTTTAAGTTAGGCATTGGTGGCGTGATCACTCATCCAACTGCTAAGAAAACACAAAATACACTGAGGCACTTACCCTTAAAAAGCTTAGTGTTAGAAACAGATGCGCCGGACATGCCTATTTATAAGCAACAATCAGCGCATAATTCACCTTTGAATATAACTGTCATTTTTGAGGCATTATGTGCTCTGCGTGAAGAGTCACGAGACGTGATCGCACAACAAATTTATAACAATAGCAAAAGCATTTTTTCTATAATAAATGACTAACGTCAGTAATTAGCGTAAAATGCTCGCTTTTCTAAATATAGTTAGTGAAACATTGTTTCCAGAATAAGGTGATGGTTAATGACTCAATACCCAATGACAGCAAAAGGCGCTGAAATTTTACGTGCTGAATTAGAGCAGTTAAAAACAGTTAAACGCCCAGAGATTGTACATGCTATTGCTGAAGCTCGTGAACATGGCGATTTAAAAGAAAATGCTGAGTACCATGCAGCTCGAGAGCAACAAGGTTTTTGTGAAGGTCGTATTCAAGATATCGAAGCTAAGCTTTCAAATGCTCAAATAATCGATGTAACTAAAATTGCCAATAACGGTAAAGTTATATTTGGAGCTACGGTAACGATTGTCAATGTTGATACTGAAGAAGAAGTGACTTACCAAATCGTTGGTGATGATGAATCAGATATCAAAAGTAATCTTATTTCTATTAATTCTCCTATTGCGCGTGGATTAATCGGTAAGAAATTAGATGATGAAATCTCAATTACTACACCGGGTGGTGTGGTTGATTACGATATTACTAAAGTTGAATACATTGCTTAGTTCACAAAACTGAACAAAATCAAGATAATAAAAAGCCCAGATTTACTGGGCTTTTTATTGAAAATAAGATTAAAACGTCATTATTTACGTGGTAATTCTATCTTCTTAGCTTCGCTTGGACGGTATAAAACAACGATATGACCAATTTTTGCAATCGCTAACGCTTCTGTTTCACGTACAATGGCATCAATAATAAGTTGTTTAGTTTCACGGTCATCCGTTGCTACTTTTACTTTAATTAATTCGTGGAAGCTGATCGCATTTTCGATCTCAGCTAATACACCTTCGGTTAAGCCATTTTGTCCTAGTAGTACTACTGGTTTCAAAGGATGAGCTAAACCTTTTAAAAATTGTTTCTGTTTGTTTGATAATTTCATGCAAATATCTTTCATTAAGGGTTGAAAACGATTCATTCTACCCTTAAATATTAACCTTTACTATTTAGATTATTATTTATCCTAATATTCGTTCGCTAAGGAAGTCATTGTGGCAAAACCAGACAGTACAAATCGTCTTAAAAAAAGTGCATCAGGCAGCTCAAAACGTTGGATGCAGGAACATGTGAATGATAAGTATGTAAAAGAAGCTAATAAGCAAGGACTTCGCTCTCGTGCGGTATTTAAACTCGATGAAATTAACGGTAAAGATAAACTGATCCGCCCAGGTATGACGGTGGTTGATTTAGGTGCTGCACCGGGGAGTTGGTCACAATGGGCGGTTGATAAAGTGGGCATGAAAGGTAAAGTCATTGCTTGTGATATTTTACCGATGGATTCCATTGCGGGTGTTGACTTTTTACAAGGCGATTTCCGTGAGGAAGTGGTCTTGAATGCTTTATTGCAACGTATTGGTGATAACAAAGTTGATGTTGTGTTATCTGATATGGCTCCTAATATGAGTGGTAATGCTGGTATTGATCAACCGAAATCAATGTATTTAGTTGAACTTGCTTTGGATATGTGTCGTGATGTTTTAGTGAAAGATGGCAGCTTTATCGTCAAAGTTTTCATGGGAGCGGAATACGAAGCTTACCTGAGTGAAGTACGAAAACTATTCAAATCAGTTAAAACAAGAAAACCCGATTCTTCAAGAGCGAGATCTCGCGAGGTTTATTTAGTGGCGACCGGTTTTAAACTGTAGTAATCTGATTTACTATTATATTCTATTCATTTTAAACATGAGGTTTACATCTTGAACGATATGGCAAAAAACCTGATATTGTGGTTAGTCATCGCAGTAGTCTTAATGTCTTTATTCCAAGGCTTTGGATCAGACGATACCAATAAATCACAAATCGACTATACCAGTTTTAACAAAGAAGTAAGCCAAGGGCTGATCCAACAAGTACAAATCAATGGTCAAGAAATTAAGGGCTTAAAAAGTAATCAAACGCCGTTTGTTACTTACATCCCAGCACCAGATTTGGATTTAGTTAACTACCTTATTAAAAACGACGTAAAAGTAGAAGGTACGCCACCAGAAGAAACTAGTTTCTTAGCGTCTATTTTTGTTTCATGGTTCCCAATGCTGTTACTGATCGGTGTTTGGATCTTCTTTATGCGTAACATGCAAGGTGGCGGTAAAGGTGGTGCAATGTCATTTGGTAAGAGTAAAGCCAAATTGATGAGCGAAGACCAAATTAAAACAACGTTTGCTGATGTTGCTGGTTGTGATGAAGCTAAAGAAGACGTTGTTGAATTGGTTGATTACCTAAAAGATTCAAGCAAGTTCCAGAAACTTGGTGGTCGTATTCCTACAGGTGTTTTATTAGTAGGCCCTCCAGGTACTGGTAAAACGTTATTAGCAAAAGCCATTGCTGGTGAAGCAAAAGTACCATTCTTCTCAATTTCAGGTTCTGATTTTGTTGAAATGTTCGTTGGTGTTGGTGCTTCTCGTGTACGTGACATGTTTGAGCAAGCTAAAAAATCTGCACCTTGTATTATCTTCATCGATGAGATAGATGCTGTAGGTCGTCAACGTGGCGCTGGCATGGGTGGTGGTAATGATGAGCGTGAGCAAACATTAAACCAAATGCTAGTAGAAATGGATGGTTTTGAAGGTAATGAAGGTATTATCGTTATTGCCGCAACTAACCGTCCTGATGTATTAGATGCTGCATTACTTCGTCCTGGTCGTTTTGACCGTCAAGTAGTTGTTGGCTTACCGGATGTACGTGGTCGTGAGCAAATCTTAAAAGTACACATGCGTAAAATTCCACTAGATGATGCAGTGAAAGCTTCTGTACTTGCTCGTGGTACACCTGGTTTCTCTGGTGCTGATCTATCAAATCTAGTAAACGAGGCTGCATTGTTTGCTGCACGTGGTAACAAACGCACAGTTTCAAGAGAAGACTTTGAGCAAGCGCGCGATAAAATCCTAATGGGTGCTGAACGTCGTAGTTTAGTGATGACAGACAAAGATAAAGAGTCTACAGCTTACCATGAAGCAGGGCATGCAATTGTTGCTAAATTAGTGCCGCAGCATCACCCAATTCATAAAGTAACTATTATTCCTCGTGGGCGAGCACTTGGTGTAACTCAGTTCTTACCTGAAGGTGACCAGATTTCGCAAAATAAAGATGAGTTAGAAAGTAGTATTTCGGTTGCTTATGGTGGCCGTATTGCTGAAGAACTTATTTATGGCGCTCAAAAGGTATCAACCGGCGCGTCACAAGATATCAAACAAGCTTCCGCAATTGCACGAGCAATGGTAACGGAATGGGGTTTCTCTGAAAAACTAGGTCCTATCTTATTAACGGGTGAGCAAGGTAGTTTGCGTTCTAATGTTGTTTCTCACGAAACAGGTAAAGTGATTGATGATGAAGTAAAAGTACTTATCGATACTAACTACAAACGTGCATACCAGTTATTAACAGATAACATCGATATTTTACATGCAATGAAAGATGCTTTGGTTAAATATGAAACCATTGATACTGAGCAAGTAGATGATTTGATGGCGCGTGTTACTGTTCGTCCACCAAGTGATTGGGATGATGAGAAAGAGTTAGAGTCAGTTAAAGATCCTGTGACTGCTGATAAAGTTGAAGATTTTGTTGAGCAAGATAAAGCTGAAACGACAACTGAAACAGAATCAACAGAAAGTGAGCAAGACAAAGACAATAAATAATTATATTGTTTCTACTCTCCCTCTAAAAAACCTAAGCTTGCTTAGGTTTTTTTTATTAAAAAATTAAGTGTGAAGCCATGATATTAACTAGCCGACATAAACGCCTCGACCTTAACCAACCACAAATTATGGGCATTTTGAATGTCACGCCGGATTCATTCTCAGACGGTGGTAAATTTGCTGATGTAGAGCTTGCCGTTGAACGTGCAAGAGAAATGCTTGATCAAGGTGCCACTATCATTGATATAGGCGGTGAATCGACTCGTCCAGGTGCCGATGATGTGGTATTAGTTGATGAATTAGAAAGAGTTATTCCTGTTATTAAAGCTATTAAACAACACTTAGATTGTTGGATCTCTATTGATACGAGTAAAGCTCAAGTGATGCGTGAAGCAGTAAAAGCGGGTGCTGATATTATTAATGATGTAAGAGCGCTGCAAGAAGAAGGGGCTTTAGCTGCAGCAGTTGAAGCTGATGTTCCTGTTTGCTTAATGCACATGCAAGGTCAACCAAGAAGTATGCAAAGTGCGCCTGATTATCAGGATGTTGTTGAAGAAGTGAAAGCATTTTTAATTGAACGTAGTAATCAGTGCATTGACCAAGGTATTAAGCGAGAGCATATTATTATCGATCTCGGTTTTGGCTTTGGTAAGTCTTTAGAGCATAATTTTGACTTACTTAATGCAACTCAAAATTTTATTAATCTAGGATTTCCGGTATTAACCGGTGTTTCTCGCAAATCAATGTTTGGTCAACTACTAAATCGTGATATAAATGACCGTTTAGCAGGAAGCCTAGCTGGGGCTATGATTGCAATGCAGCAAGGCTCAAAAATTATCCGTGTTCACGATGTCCGAGAAACCGTTGATGTCATGAAAGTATTACAGCAAATAAATACCTTCAAATAGGCAAGGTATCTCCGATAATGGTAAAAGTTATTTTATGAATAAAAAGTATTTTGGTACCGATGGTATTCGCGGCAAAGTAGGTGAGTCTTTAATTACCCCTGAGTTTGCTTTAAAACTTGGTTGGGCGGCAGGACGTGTATTAGCTAAATCTGGTAATAAAAAAGTACTCATAGGTAAAGATCCACGTATTTCTGGTTACATGTTAGAAGCTGCTTTACAAGCAGGCTTGACCTCAGCAGGTATTATCCCTGTATTGATGGGACCTATGCCAACCCCGGCTATTGCTTACCTAACGCATACTTTCCGTGCAACGGCTGGTATTGTCATTAGTGCATCTCATAATCCATATTATGATAATGGCATTAAATTCTTTTCTGATGAAGGTATTAAGTTATCTGAAAAAGTAGAGTTAGAAATTGAAGCTGAAATTGATAAAGAATTAAAGTGTGTTGATAGCAGCGAAATGGGTAAAGCGTACCGTATTAATGATGCAGCAGGTCGTTATATAGAGTTTTGTAAGAGTACTTTCCCTTCTGAGTTTAGCCTGGCAGGTTTAAAAGTGGTTGTCGATTGTGCAAATGGTGCTACTTATCATATTGCCCCTTCAGTGATCAGTGAATTAGGTGCAGAAGTTATCGCCATGGGCGTTGAGCCAAATGGCGTTAATATTAACCTTAATTGTGGTGCGACCAGTATGGATGCCATTGCAAAACGTGTCATTGAAGAAAAAGCGGACTTTGGTGTTGCCTTTGACGGCGATGGAGACCGTGTGATGATGGTTGATCATACTGGCCATGTATTAGACGGTGATGAATTATTATATATTATTGCTCGTGATAAATTACGTAAAGGTAAGTTAAAAGGCGGCGCAGTAGGTACTAAAATGTCTAATTTAGGTCTAGAGCAAGCGCTTAAAACCTTAGGCATTCCATTCGATCGCTCTGATGTTGGTGATCGACATGTAATGGAATTAATGAAGAAAAATGGCTGGTCAATTGGTGCTGAAAACTCAGGGCATGTAATTTGTGCAGAGCATTTAGCTACAGGTGATGGCATTGTTTCCGGTTTGCAAGTAATGGGCGCGATGCAAGGTAGCCGTATGAGTTTACACGATTTGCGTCAAGGCATGAGAAAGTACCCACAGATACTTGAAAGTATTCGTTATAATAATGAAATAGATCCATTGCAAGATGAAGATGTATTAAAAGAATTAGCTAGAATCGAAGGCTTACTTGGGGAAAGAGGCCGCGTATTATTACGTAAATCAGGTACTGAACCAGTATTTAGAGTCATGGTTGAAGCTGATGAAAGTGAAGAAAAAGTACTCGGTTATGCTAAATCTCTTGCTAGTAAAGTCAAAGTTTAAGCTAAGAAGTTAAACAAGCCTAATTACCATATTTATATTAGGCTTGTTTTATATGTGAAGCTATTTGATGTTTTTTTAAACGGTTTAGTCTGTTGTAATAACAAGTAATTAATTTGTATTAATATTCACTTGTGATCTGCACCAGCATTGGGTAGTATTCGTCCGCTTCTTTGTGGGAGCACAGGAAGTTTTAATAAGATAAATTAGGTAATGTGAATATGTATGAAATACTGTTAGTTGTTTATTTAATTGTTTCAATTATTTTAGTTGGTTTTGTATTAATCCAACAAGGTAAAGGAGCAGGCATGGGTGCATCTTTTGGCTCTGGTGGTTCTAACACAGTATTTGGTGCAAGTGGTTCAGGTAACTTTATGACTCGTACTACTGGTATCTTAGCGTTAGTATTTTTTGTACTTAGCTTAGTATTAGGTAACTTGTCTTCACATCACGTATCAGCAAACGAAGAGTTTTCAAACTTAGAAGTTGAACAGGTTTCTGAAGTGCCTGTTGAAGTTGATACTTCTACTCAAATTCCTGAGTAATATTTTTAAGCGGATATGGTGGAATTGGTAGACACGCAGCCTTGAGGGGGCTGTGGCTTAGGCCGTGAGAGTTCAAGTCTCTCTATCCGCACCAAATTATGTTTTTTGATTGCGCTAATATTACAGATTCGCTATACTATGCGCGTTTTCAAGGCAATCAAAAGAACTGCATGTAAGTTTCTTTTTTTAAGCCTCGAATAAAAGATTTTAGTTTGAATATTGTTATAATGTTTAAACAACAGTTCGGACGCGAGATGGAGCAGCTTGGTAGCTCGTCGGGCTCATAACCCGAAGGTCGTTGGTTCAAATCCAGCTCTCGCAACCACATTTTAGTGTATGTTTTAAGAAAAGCTCGTCGGGCTCAACTCTTAATAAAACACTGGCGAAGGTCGTAGGTTAAATCCTGCATTCGCAACACTTTCTACAAGGTAGTTTATGATTAGCTTGTTAAGGTGAATAAAGTAAGTTTTTACTTTATTACTACATTCGATATTGCAGTGCTCAATGGCAATATCTTGTTTGATTTATTCAAACAAAACGAATGAAGCTCCAATTTATTGGGGCTTTTTTGTTATTTGCGTATTTGAAATTTATTTTTAAGTGCGTTTACTGACAACTTATGTTTATGAAAAATAAACATAAGTTGTTATTTAAATAGGGCTATATGCCCTTTTTTTGTTTCTGAAAGGGGATAGATTTGGCAAGTTTAGAAGAGCGTCTAACTGAAATGTTAGCGCCAAGTGTGGAAGATCTTGGCTACGAATTGGTTGGTATTGAATATGTTCGTGCAGGAAAGCATTCAACGTTACGTATTTATATTGACCAAGAAGAAGGTATTTTAGTTGATGACTGTGCTGCGGTAAGTCGTCAAGTAAGTGCGATTATGGATGTTGAAGATCCAATCACCAATGAATACACATTAGAAGTTTCATCTCCAGGTATGGAAAGACCCCTATTTAATGCTGCTCAATATGCTGCATTTGTAGGTGAAGAAGTAAAAATCCAATTGCGTATGCCGATTCAAAATCGCCGCAGATGGAAAGGTGTCATTAGTAATGTGGATGGGGAAATTGTTTCCATCTCTGTTGAGGGTAAAGAAGAGCGCTTTGCGCTGAGTAATATCCAAAAAGCGAATATAGTTCCAAAATTTGATTAATTAAGGCGTTAAAAATGAATAATAAAGAAATTTTATTGGTTGTTGAAGCGGTTTCAAATGAAAAAGGCTTACCGAGAGAAGCAATTTTTGAAGCATTAGAAAGTGCATTGTCTATCGCAACTAAAAAGAAATACGAATTAGAAATTGAAGTGCGTGTTGATATTGATCGTGAAACGGGACATTTTGATACATACCGTCGTTGGTTAGTACTTGCGACTGATGCTGAAATGGAAAACCCAGCAAAAGAGATGACTTTTGAAGCTGCTCAATACGATAACCCAGAAATTCAAGTGGGTGAGTTCATTGAAGATGAAATCGATTCAGTAACATTTGACCGTATTACCACACAAACGGCAAAACAAGTTATCGTACAAAAAGTACGTGAAGCAGAACGTGCACAAGTTGTTGCACAGTATGCTGAAAAAGAAGGTGAGTTAATCACTGGTGTAGTTAAGCGCATGACTCGTGATAGTATTTTGTTAGACCTTGGTAACAATGCTGAAGCAGTTATTTTCCGTGACGAAATGCTACCACGTGAAAACTTCCGTCCGGGCGATCGTCTACGTGGTTTACTATTCAAAGTAAGCCCTGAAGCTCGCGGTGCACAATTATTTATGACGCGTACACAGCCTGAAGTCTTGGTTGAATTGTTCCGTTTGGAAGTGCCTGAAATTGCTGAAGAGATGATTGATTTAATGGGCGCTGCTCGTGATCCAGGTTCTCGTGCGAAAATTGCTGTTAAATCAAACGACCAACGTATTGACCCAATCGGTGCATGTGTTGGTATGCGTGGTGCACGTGTTCAAGCAGTATCAAACGAACTTGGTGGTGAGCGTGTTGATATTATCCTTTGGGATGAAAACCCAGCGCAATTTGCTATTAATGCAATGGCACCTGCTGAAGTAGCTTCTATTGTTGTTGATGAAGATTCACACAGTATGGATATCGCGGTAGAAGAAGATAATCTAGCACAAGCTATTGGCCGTAATGGTCAAAACATTCGTTTAGCATCACAACTAACAGGTTGGGTATTAAATGTAATGACGGTTGCAGAGTTACAAGCTAAGCATCAAGCTGAAACTGATAATGTTATTTCAGTATTTACATCTGCATTAGAGATTGATGATGACTTTGCTGGTGTGTTAGTTGAGGAAGGTTTTAGTTCTCTAGAAGAGATTGCTTACGTTCCTGCTGAGGAGTTATTAGCTATCGACGGTCTTGATGAAGATATGGTTGAAGAGCTACGTACTCGCGCGAAAGATGTATTAGCAACAAAAGCGCTTGCTGAAGAAGAAAGCCTTGAAGGTGCAAAACCAGCTGATGATTTATTAGCACTTGAAGGCTTAGAAGCTCACCTTGCATTTGTAATGGCAAGTAAAGGTGTAGTTACGTTAGAAGACTTAGCAGAACAAGCTGTTGATGATCTACTAGAGATTGATGAAAAACTAGATGCAGATAAAGCAGCGGCACTGATCATGTCTGCTCGTAACATCTGTTGGTTTAGTGAAGATGCATAATAGCGTCAGTATGGAGAAATAAATAATGTCAGAAATTCTATTAAAAGACCTCGCAAAAGACCTAAATAAATCTGAAGATGCGTTAGTTCAGCAGTTTGCGGCTGCCGGTATTACTAAAAAAGCTAGCGACACAGTAAGCGTTGAAGAAAAAGAGAAATTAACGACTCATCTACAAAAGCAACACGGTGGTGAGCAAAAACAAAAAATGACTTTACAACGTAAAACAAAAACGACGTTAAACGTAAAAGGTCAATCAAACGCAGTAAATGTAGAGGTACGTAAAAAACGTACTTTTGTTAAGCGTACTGATGAAGAGATTCAAGCTGAAAAAGCGGCAGAGCAAGCAATCAAAGCAGAAGCTGAAGCAAAAATTCAAGCTGAATTAGATGCGAAGAAAGAGCAAGCTGAAAAAGTACTAGCTGAAAAATTAGCAGCTAAGAAAGAAGCTGAAGCAAAAGCGAAAGCAGCAGCTGCAGCAAACAAGCAAAAACAAGCGGCATCTAAATCAACTAAAACAGAAGAGCAACTTCAATTAGAAAAAGAAGCGGCTGACTTGCAGAAAAAAGCAGAAGCTGAAGCTTTAGCTAAAGTTGAGAAAGAAGCGGCATTACAAGCTGAAAACGCTAAAAAATTAGCTGAAGAAAATGCAGCGCGTTGGGCAAAAGAAGAAGCTGACCGTAAAGCAGCTGAAGGCGCTGATTACCACGTAACAACTTCTTCGGAAGCACGTGCAGCAGAAGATTCTGTTGATGCAAAAGCGGAAGGTCCAACTCACCGTAAAAAGAAAAAGAAAGCAGTAGCTGATAAGCCTCTTGAAACACCTTATTCTCGTCGCAATGGTCGTAACAACCGTCGTGGTAAGAAAGGCGCAACAGCAACTCCTTCTGCACTTCAACAAGCATTTGAAAAGCCAGCTGCCAAAGTTGAACGTGACGTTAAAATTGGTGAAACAATTTCAGTTGCAGAGCTAGCAAGCAAAATGGCTGTAAAAGCAACTGAAGTTATTAAAGTTATGATGAAGATGGGTGCAATGGCAACTATCAACCAAGTGATCGACCAAGAGACAGCGACTATCGTTGCTGAAGAAATGGGTCACAAAGTTATCCTAACAAAAGAAAATGAGTTAGAAGAATCAGTACTAGCTGAAGCACAACAAGGTGGAGCGAAAACATCTCGTGCACCAGTTGTAACTATCATGGGTCATGTTGACCACGGTAAAACGTCACTACTTGATTACATTCGTCGTGCAAAAGTTGCTGACGGTGAAGCCGGCGGCATTACACAGCATATCGGTGCTTACCATGTAGATACTGATAAAGGTATGATTTCGTTCTTAGATACACCAGGACACGCGGCGTTTACGTCAATGCGTTCACGTGGTGCTAAAGCAACGGATATCGTTATCCTTGTAGTTGCAGCAGATGATGGTGTTATGCCACAAACTGTTGAAGCGATTCAACATGCTAAAGCAGCTGGTGTACCGTTAATGGTTGCAGTGAACAAAATCGATAAAGAAGGTGTTGATTTTGACCGTGTTAAAACGGAACTTTCACAACATGATGTTATTTCAGAAGAATGGGGTGGTGAAAACATCTTCTCATACGTTTCTGCAAAAGTAGGTACTGGTGTTGATGAATTACTAGACAGCATCTTATTACAAGCTGAAATGTTAGATTTGGAAGCGGTTTCTACAGGTCCTGCATCTGGTGTGGTTATTGAATCTCGTCTTGATAAAGGTCGTGGTCCAGTTGCTTCTATCTTGGTACAACAAGGTGAACTTAAACAAGGCGATATCGTATTATGTGGTCTTGAGTACGGACGTGTTCGTGCAATGCGTGATGAAAACGGTAAGCCAATTGAGTCTGCTGGTCCATCTATTCCTGTTGAAGTACTTGGTTTATCAGGTGTTCCACAAGCGGGTGATGAAGCGACAGTTGTTAAAGATGAGAAGAAAGCACGTGAAGTTGCATTATACCGTCAAGGTAAATTCCGTGATATCAAACTAGCTCGTCAACAGAAAGCGAAACTTGAAAACATGTTCTCTAACATGGAAGCGGGTGAAGTATCTGAACTTAACGTTGTACTTAAGTCTGACGTTCAAGGTTCACTTGAAGCGATTTGTGAATCATTAAACAAACTATCTACAGATGAAGTTAAAGTGAACATCATCGGTCGTGGTGTTGGTGGTATTACGGAAACTGATGCATCTCTTGCTTCAGCGTCTGGCGCAATCGTAATCGGCTTTAACGTACGTGCTGATGCATCTGCGCGTAAATTAATTGATAACGAAGCGGTTGAATTACGCTACTACAGCATCATCTATGATCTAATTGATGAAGTACGCTCTGCAATGAGTGGTTTATTAGCACCTGAGTTCAAACAAGAAATCACAGGTATTGCTGATGTACGTGAAGTATTTAAATCACCTAAGATTGGCGCAATCGCTGGTTGTATGGTGACGGAAGGTACTATTAAACGTAACAACCCAATTCGTGTACTACGTGAAAACGTGGTTATCTACGAAGGTGTACTTGAGTCACTACGTCGCTTTAAAGATGACGCAAACGAAGTTCGTAACGGTGTTGAGTGTGGTATCGGTGTTAAGAACTACAACGATGTACGCGTAGGCGACCAAATCGAAGTATTTGAAACTATTGAAGTTAAACGTACTCTTTAGTTTTAATATCTGAATAATGATGACGAATGGGGGCTTTTGCCTCCATTCTTATTTAAACAGCACTTAAAAGGGTGCTGATTAGGAGTTACAAATGGCAAAAGAATATAGCCGTACTTCTCGAGTTTCTCAGCAAGTACAAAAAGAACTTGCACGAATTCTACAACAAGAAGTAAAAGATCCACGTATTGGCATGGTGACTATCTCTGGTGTAGATATCACTCGTGACCTAGCTTACGCAACGGTATTTGTTACCTTTTTAACAATTGGTGACCAAACAAACGAAGAATCACTAAAAGGCTTAAATGCTGCTTCTGGTTACATTCGTCGTTTACTAGGCAAAGCAATGCGTTTACGTATTGTGCCGGAAATCCGTTTTACCTTTGATGAAACATTAACTGAAGGTTTACGTATTTCAGAGTTAGTTAGCGGTGCAGTGAAAAACGATAAAGTTAAATTGAAAGAAGCGGGTCGTGAAGACGAGCAAGAAGAGGAAGCACAGTAATGGCAAAACGTGGAAAGGGTCGCCCGATTAATGGCATCGTTTTATTAGATAAACCTACGGACATCAGTTCCAATCATGCATTACAACGTGTTAAACGTATCTTCTTTGCACAAAAAGCAGGACATACTGGCGCTCTAGATCCACTTGCGACTGGTATGTTGCCTGTTTGCTTAGGAGAAGCGACTAAGTTTTCACAGTTTTTATTAGATTCTGATAAACGTTATACAGTGACCGCAACATTAGGTGTAAGAACCGATACCAGTGATTCACAGGGTGATGTTGTCTGTGAAAAGCCTGTTTCAGTGACGCAAGAGCAACTTGATACTGCTTTAGATACTTTTCGTGGTGATATTGAGCAAGTGCCTTCTATGTACTCAGCCTTGAAATTTGAAGGTAAGCCTCTATATAAATATGCACGTGAAGGGATCACCATTGATCGTCCGGCTCGTCCAATTACAGTTTATGAAATTAACCAATTGCGCTTTGAAGGTAATGAAGTTGATCTCGATATACATGTAAGCAAAGGTACTTATATTCGTACCATTGTAGATGATTTAGGGGAGTTATTAGGCTGTGGGGCACATGTTTCTATGTTGCGTAGAACACAAGTTGCTGATTACCCATATCAACGCATGGTCACTATCGAAGAGCTTGAAGCATTGATTGTAAAAGCGAAAACAGAAGATATTAGCCCGTACGACTTATTAGATCCTCTCTTATTAGAGATGGATACAGCAGTGAAAAATTATCCAGAAGTGAACATTTCAGATGAAATGGGTGCTTATGTATTGCATGGTCAACCAGTTCAAGTTTTTGGTGCACCAGATAACACAATTGTTAGGATTACAGTCGGCGATCAAAAAACCTTTATTGGTGTCGGGCAAATGAACGATGATGGCTTAATTGCGCCGAAACGATTAGCAAACTTAGATCTTTCTTAATTGTATTTCTAGTGAATGGGTATCAATATGACTAAAATAGATTTTTCTCAGATTAATAAAACTGCCGCTGATTCCTTTAATCAGCAACGTAACGTGATAAAACGTATCGCTAAAGGACAGACGGTGCTTTGTGAAGCCTGTGATAAGCCATTAACCTTGACGGTGCTCAGTGAAGGCGAAAGTGGCGTACAATGTAGTAAAGGTTGTACCCAGATTAATTTAGAACTCGAACAATAAAGTATCGGGTAAAGGTAATATTTATGAGTTCAGAACTATATTTTATTTACGACTCTCATTGCCCATGGAGTTATGCTGCTACACCATTAGTGCTTGCACTGGAAAATGCATTTCCTGATATGGAAATAAATGCATGGCACTGTGCACATTATGATGGTGGTAACAGCGTTGGATTTAATACCCTTAAGTCTGTAGAGCAAGAGAGTGATGTTGCTTTTTCACAGGATTATGTACGTTTCGTAGATAGCCCTAAAAATAGCATCATCAGTGCAAACTTATTAACCTGGATTGCTGCTAAGCAACCAGAGAAATTGTTGCCAGTATTACAGGCATTACAACATGCTCACTTTGTTGAAGGTAACTCTTTAGGTAAAAAAATCGATTTTACGGAATTAGCTGAAACGTTAAAACTGTCTATACCGAATAAAGTATTTAAAGAAGAGTTAAGTAAAGATGCGATGTTTGTCCAATCAGACATTAGTGAATTACAAGGCTTTATGGGAACGGCTTCTTTCCCTGCTTTATTGTTGGTACACAATGATAACGCCGTACTGTTAAATCATGCTCAATACTTGAGTAACCCACAAAGTATTGTGGCAGATATAGAAAAACAGCTGCAAGGCTAAAAGTTTTTTAAGATCTAAATTAAAAGGGGGATGTGTTTTTGACATATTCCCTTTTTATTTCCTTAACTTGCACTTCCCCAAACCTAAACGCATACTGTATTTTTATCAATTGTTTCTGTGAGAATACAAGATGGCCGATAGTTTCCTACTTTTTGATATTCAACAAAAAGACCAGCTTGCTGATGACGTGTTGCCTTATTTTGAAGAAAGTATCCTACCCAGAGCATGGGATGATCAAACACTAACTTTTGCTGAAGGTAGTCGTGTATACGCTTATCTTAGTGACTTACAAGTACCTGCAGCAATTGAAGCTGCAATTGAAGGCGGTTGGCACTTAGCAATTTTGCCTCATCCAGATGCGCTATATGCGAAACGTGGATTTTGCGCTCAGAGTAGTCTAAAAAAAGCCATTCAAGATGCTGAAAAAAGTGAAGCGAAACAAGTTGATATAGTCCGCTGTAATGGTGATATTCTATTATCTTCATTAGTGTTAGGGGAAAGCTTTAACTTAATCCCTACCGCTAAAAGCTTAGGTTTTATTGATAGAGTTAAACTTGGTTGGCATAACATCACTAAAATTCGTCAAGCTTGCCCTAAAAAGATGACGTTTATCACAGCGAATGAAAGCACTGTGACTACTGCTGCATTAGGTGTTGTGATTGCTGGCCATGTTCATGACTCTTGGTTATCAAAACATATTTTACCTAATAGCCATATTAACGATGGTATGTGTCATGCAATGATTATTGCCCCGCGAAGTGTAATGGAATTATTGCGCTTTTTTATTATGACCTCAGTAATAAAATACTATTCCTTACCGAGCTTTTTAGGCTTAATCAAAAGCACAACCTTAACGATTACTAATGGCGATAAATTTGAATATTCAATTGATGGCCAAACGCGTAAAGCTGAAACACTTACTATTGAAACTGAACCGGAACAATTAACACTGCTAGTGGGTGAGTCATTACCAATAATTAATGCCTCAAGTGCAAAAAAAGAACAGATCAAAACCACACGTTTACCATCAGGTGGTGCAGTTTCTGAGATCGCCTCTAAACCATTGGCGTTTATTGCCCATGCGGCAACTGATGAGTTCAAAGATTTATACCAATTGCTCAGAGACAATGCGACCGCATCTTCTGCTTTCTTAACTTTAATGGCATTGTCGACCTTATTAGCCAGTGTTGGGCTTTTTGCTAGCTCTGCGCCGGTCATCATTGGCGCGATGATTTTAGCACCGTTAATGGGGCCTATTATTTCATTATCGATGGCACTTGCGCGACAAGACCCGTCACTATTAACCGCAAGTGCACGTACCCTAAGTATTGGTATATTGGTGTCCTTAGGTTTTTCTTCTATTGCTAGTTTTATTATTCCTATGGAAATCACCACGCCTGAAATTGCAGCACGATTAAGCCCGAGCTTATTAGATTTAGGTGTGGCAGTTATTTCAGGTATTGCGGGTGCCTATGCTCATGCGCGTGTAGGGGCTGCTAAGAGCCTAGCTGGTGTTGCCATTGCCGTTGCCTTAGTTCCTCCTTTATCAGTTACTGGCATCGGTATAGGCTGGCTAGATTCTCATGTCGCTTGGGGAGCATTATTATTATTTTTAACTAACTTAGCAGGTATCGTTTTTGCTGCTGCGTTAACCTTTCTGGCGCTTGGCTTTGCACCTTTTACTCGAGCTAAAAAAGGCCTAATGATTGCTTTTATTGGCGTTGTATTAGTATCTATACCATTAATATTTAGTTTCTTACGTTTATCCCAGGAAGCAAAAATAATGCAGCAGTTAGAAGGTAAAGAAATAGGGCAAGTAGTGCTTCGAGAAGTTTATGCAAGGGCAATTGAACCTATCGAAATCTCATTAAAAATTGTGACGCCAGAAACCTTAAATAGCGAGAAACTCGATAAGATTAAAGACAGTATTGAATCGCAGTTACAACAAAAGGTGGTGATGGAAGCACAAGTAGTTATTCGCAGAGAATGAATAAATAAGTGTTTACTCGCCTTTTAAACAGCTAATACCAAGCTAATTTAAAGGGCAGTAAATCATGGTAAACTTCTCTTTTATTTACGCCTTATTAATGGATTTATAACGGTTCTTTATGTTTACACTTCGTCCTTATCAACAAGATGCTGTGAATGCGACTTTGCATTATTTTCGTCGTTTTAGTTCACCGGCTGTGTTGGCTTTATCTACAGGAGCGGGCAAAAGCCTGATCATTGCAGAGCTGGCAAGAATAGCCAAAGGGCGTGTGTTAGTACTTGCTCACGTTAAAGAGCTGGTAGAACAAAACCATGCTAAATATGAAAGCTATGGGGTTGAAGCTTCTATTTTCTCAGCAGGGTTAGGGCGTAAAGAAACATCACAGCAGGTAGTGTTTGCATCGGTACAGTCGATAGTGAATAACCTGGATTTGTTTGACGATGCTTTTTCACTATTAGTCATTGATGAGTGCCATCGCGTACCTATGCAGGGCGACTCAAGCTATCAAAAAGTGATTAAACACTTACAATCTATCAACCCAAACTTAAAGGTTTTAGGATTAACGGCTACTCCATATCGATTAGGGTTAGGTTGGATTTATCAATATCATACGCGTGGCCAAGTACGCAGTGAAGCCCCCCGTTTTTTTCGTGATTGTATCTTTGATTTACCAATCCGTTTCTTATTAGATGAAAAGTTCTTAACTGAACCCAAAGTGATGGACATGGCGGTATTAAGTTATGATTTCTCACAAATATCGCCAGCGAATACTGGCGCTTATAAAGAATCTGATTTAAACAAAGTCATTGAAAAATCTGGCCGTGCCACACCTGAAATTATTAAGTCTGTGATTGCACATGCAGAAGATCGCCAAGGAGTGATGATTTTTGCTTCAACGGTGAAACATGCACAGGAGATCATGGGCTACTTATCAGAGCAAAGTGCTGCTTTGATTATTGGCGATACTGCCAGTAAAGATCGTGACCAAATTATCCAAGATTTTAAACTTAAAAAAATTAAGTACCTAGTGAATGTCTCCGTTTTAACGACCGGTTTTGACGCACCACATGTTGACCTTATTGCTATTTTACGTCCCACAGAGTCAATTAGTTTATATCAACAAATTGTCGGACGAGGATTACGCTTGTCGGAAGGTAAAGAAGATTGTTTAGTGATGGAGTTTGCAGGGAACTGTTACGACTTATATCAGCCAGAAGTAGGGCAAGAAAAGCCTGAGAGTGGTAGTGAAATCGTGACTATTCCTTGTCCTGCTTGCCAGTTTAATAATAACTTTTGGGGAAAAGTCGACCCAGCCGGTTTTGTGATTGAACATTATGGTCGTAAATGCCAAGGATATTCTTTAAAAATAACCGAAGATGAACAGGGCAATAAGTTTGAAGAACGTGTCCATTGTGATTATCGCTTTCGAGCTAAATTTTGTGACCAGTGTGGGTTAGATAATGATATTGCTGCGCGAGTTTGTGGTCACTGTGAAGCAGTACTCGTTGACCCAGATAAAAAACTACGTGAAGCATTAAAACTAAAAGATGCAATGATTATTCGTTGTGACGATATGCAACTTGAAGGGACTAAAAATAAGCACGGTAAAAATCAATTAAAGGTGACCTACCGTGGCGGACAAGGGCAAATCAGTGAATTTTGGCAGCTAACTACTGCTAAGCAAAAAGCGATGTTTTTGCAGCGCTTTATTCAGCCGCATTTGATTGACCGTTTCCGTCCTTTTACTGATTCGTCAGTAACTAAGGTGATTCAAAATGAACATAGATTACAACCGCCAGAAATCGTGATTGCACATAAAGTTGGACGATTTTGGCAGGTAAGAGATAAACTATTTAATATCGAGCAGTTTCCAAAAGCAGTGGAAGTATTAAAGCAAATTGAGTCGTCACCAGCAGAAGTGTAACTATTGAGTTTAATTGATGTTCAGTAAGTGGGTAAGCCAATAATACAACCAATGGTATTGTGGATTGTCCATAAAGATAATGGGTTGTAGAATCTATTTCACTTATTTGAATATCAGGTCGTTGAAGTAAAATATGGAAATTTCACAGTTAACGCGTATTAATATTAATTTATTAGTCACATTACAAGTCCTATTACAGGAGCGAAATGCGTCATCTGCGGCGATAAGATTGAACTTAAGTCAGTCGACTATTAGTAAAAACTTGTCGCAATTAAGGCATATTTTTGGAGACCCTTTATTTCACCGAATTTCTCACGGTTTAATGCCAACTCCATTAGCGCAAGAATTAGAGCCCAAATTAAATCTCGCGGTTAATGCAATTAACGAAATATTTTCTCCCTCTGAGTTTGATCTTAAAGAATATAAAGGCAGTTTTAATCTTTCGATGCAAGAAAGTGCTTTTGAATTTGTATTATCCAAAGTGATGCAACGAGTATTAGATGAAGCACCGAATATGAGAATTAATACTTGGGTTAAAGACAATATTAGTATTGAGCAACTAAACCAAGGCCGCTTGGATTTTGTGATTATCCCTCATGATGTTGGACAGCAAATTAATTTAAACAACCAACTTAATATTGACGAGTTATACAGAGACGAATTGGTTTGTTTAGTAAGAGATAAAAACCCTATTTTACAAAAAAAGTGGGATCAACAGGCCTATTTAAATAGTAAACATATTCATGTTAAAGATAATGAGTTGGGGTTACCGATATTTGATCAGTCTTTATCTAAACTAGGTTTTCAAAGAAATGTGATAGTACAAGTACCTGACTTTAATGCAGCAACGAGTTTATGTTGTCATTCCGATTTGGTATTTACCACAACTAAAAATTGGGCTAATTCGGTTTTAAAGTCTAAGGGGGTAGTTAAACTTAATCTACCTTGTCCATCTGAGCCTGTAGTTTATTCGTTGATTTGGCATCAGCGTAGTGAATCAAACCATGCACACAGTTGGTTAAGAGCACAGTTATTAAGCCTCTTTAAAACTTAACTTTTTTCACTTATTGCCAGTAAGTAAAGTTAGGTTTTAAAGTCTGCTTCAAGATTAAACCTTGATATAACTAAAAGATATTAATTGTTCAATTGCTGTCCCCGTTACAAAATTTATAACGAGGAAGTGGGGCGCTTTAACCAGTAAAATAGACCAGCTATTTATTGGGATTGGTATTAAATCCTCGTAAAGGTAATGTTTTAGCTTGCAGCCAATTTTCAGCTGCATACTCACATTCCCCATCTGTCACATGTAATGTAAATGCTTGGCGAGATTTGGATGAGCGATTAGGCGCACTGTAATGAGGTAGCTGTCCTTGAAATACGACTAAACTACCTGCTTTTACCTCAACACTTTTTCCACTTTTTTCTGTTGGCCATGGCATATCATTTAATTGAACCATGGTGGTTTGCTTGCCTTCTAAATTAAAGCGTTCTCGCAAGGGACCTAAATGGCCACTAGGTTCAACCCAAAGACACCCATTCTCTAGGGTGGCGTCTTCAACCGCAAACCATAACGTTACAACACTCTGAGGGGTAGTAAAAAAGAAACTAGCATCTTGGTGCCAATTAACAACGCCACCTATATTCGGTTGTTTAAAAATATACATGGATTGACGAATTTGTGGCGTAATCATGCCAATATCTGAGAGGATATTACCAAGTAGTTTTTGATGACTAAAGGCACTAAATACAGGATCTAACTCGTGTAAAGCATGACCAATTTTATTGATGCATAATGCACGATCTTGTACTAATTGACCTTGTTCATTAAATGCTTCTTCTTCAAAAAAGCATTTAATTTGTTCAGCTGAGTCTAAAAAGTAAGAGTCATCACTGCGGTCATTATCATTGGTGGTAAATACATGATCTGGACTATCTTCAGCCCATTGTTCCACCATTTCATTTGCACGTGATTTTATGGCCTCTATTTCATCTAAAGGAATCACTTGATCCATCACGATGAAACCTTGCTCATTATAATGTTTTATTTGTTCCGCTGATAACATAGGTCATTTCCTTGCTGATAAATTCAAATATTGGTCAATATAAATAGAGTAGGCTTTTACTTTTATTTAACAAATATAACCTTAACCAAACATTTCTAATATTGAGTAAATCGAATATCCATTTTTCCAAATAGGAATATTAAATAAACAGATAACAACGGTATTCTATTCTTACTTATTTGAATTTAATTGTTTTTTCGACCAGAAAGAGAAAAGTAATTAAGCTGAAAAGTTAAAACGATAAAGAAATCAATATTAACAAGAGAGGCTCAACATGAAGCTTAATTTTCATAAATCACTTTGGGAAGTAGAGTGTAAAAATCCAAATGAATTATACCATCACTTAGCGGCTATTAAAGATGAAGGGTATCAAGGAACTGAGCTATTTTTACCTTTTTATAATATAGATCTCAATACAACCCTTGAAGCACACGCATTGAAAGGGTTGGATATCATAACGGGTATTGCAACCGATGGGAAAGATATACAAGCGCATATAGCGAGTCTAGTGGAGCAAGTCGAGTATGCATCATTATTTTTTCCTAAGTTAATCAACTGTCATACTGGACGAGATATCTTTAGTTTGGAGGATAACCTCACTTTATTTAAAACGGCACTTGAATTAGAGCAAAAATATGGCATTACCATTACGCATGAAACGCATCGCTTTAGACCCACTTTTAGCACCTTTGGTACAGAGCAAATTATTGATGCATTACCTGAATTGAAGTTAAATTTAGATATAAGTCATTGGATGGTTGTACATGAGTCTGATTTAACAGATCAACAAGAACGATTAGATAAGTTATTTAAATCTGTACATCATATTCATGGTCGAGTGGGATTTGAGGAAGGGCCGCAGGTAACCGATCCTCAACAAGCGTGTTGGCAAGAACACCTTATAAATCATACTCAATGTTGGCAGAAGGTGATCGATAATGCATTAGCTCGTGAACAAGAAGCATTCACTATCACACCTGAGTTTGGCCCATTCCCCTATGCTCATGTACATCCTACAACGGGTCATGATTTGGCTAATATTTGGAAAGCCAACCAATTCATGAAACAACATTTGTCAGAAAAATTAATTGTACTTAAATAAAAGTATCATTTTTAGGCTGTATTCTATGCTTCCATTGAAATAACACAGAATTGTATCGTTATTTTTTGTTTGTTAGAGTCGTTTTTGAATAATAAGAATTAAGGTTTGTTTACCTGAGCAAAGAACTGGCTATTGCTTACAAAGTTTAAATTTTTTAGGTTAGGCATCAATCATAGAAGATGAAATCGTTTTTAAAAGTGCTAAATGCTTCAAAGTGGCAGCTTAAAATAGGATCATAGCTATGATCTTTAATGTAACAATACGCATATTTACATTGAATATATTAAATAAGGTTAAAATTATGAATAAGTTACTTTATATCCTCATTGTTATTGCTGTTATTATCATTCTTGCATTTTTTGTGATGGGGATGATCTCCCAAAAAGGCAAAGCATTAGGTCTAAAAGATGGTCACTTACAAGCTTGTAGTAGCACTGATAATTGCGTAATCAGCGAAGATATTGACGGCTCTTCTGCTACCATCGAACCCTTAATATTTAGTGAGCCAAAGCCAGTGTTTATGGATAGACTAAAGGAAGCTATTGGAACAATGGGAGGCGAAATTGTAACGTCCGACTCTTCCTACATTGCTAGCACCTTTAGCTCGGGAATTTTTCGTTTTGTCGATGACGTAGAATTTAGAGTAACCAATGATCAACAATTGCATTTCAGATCATCATCGCGTGTAGGACGTAAAGATTTTGGTGCAAATAAAAAACGTATTGAGCAACTAAAGGCTTTATTAGCTGACCAATAACAGAGAAAAAGGAACTATCTTGGATAAAAATATTGAGCAGCTATTAACCTTAGTGGCAGAAACAAATGATCTATTAATAGAAAAATACCCAGAGCTATCTAGTACTGTTGGGTTATTAGAGCAAAGCCTACAGGCTTCAAATGCAGTGACTATTAACAACATTAAACGTAACCTAAAATTAATGTTTATTATCTTAGATGCCCATCCTGATATTGTTGGGATAGGCACAGGAGAAGCTGGTACCGAGGCTTTTACTTTTATTGATCAGTCTCTGTTATCAGACCTTACAAGTGAAGTGGTAATGCAACTTGCTGAAAAATATATCGTTTAAACGTTGTGAATAAAAATACTTTGATTACTTTATCATTGGAGAGATATATGAGCAGAAAGAAAACGACTTTATCAGTTTTAATTGGGGCATTATTAACTGGTGTGTTAAGTAGTTCCAACGCTTATTCTCAATCTGACCAAGAGCATGGTCCAGGAGCTGGCCACCCTCCATCGCCTGAGAATAGTGCTGAAAATGCAGCTATACAAGCTCGACTGGGCGATACAAGTACTCTAATGGGAACCATTGCTATTCCAGAATCTGTGGAAAGTTGTGGGGAGCAACCTGGTGTCACACGTTTACTTTGTTTAATTGATTTGTTGAAAACCAGCGTCTCTGATGACGTTTTAGCGTTAATGCAGTTAGATTACTCTGTTGCGGAAGCTAAAAAATGGAGCAATCTGCCTGCGGGAGCTTTTCCTTCTAGACCTGGTGTATTTTTAGGTGAGTTAAAGGTTGAGCAACGTGGTGTGGTAAAAGCAATTCTAATGGAAGCGACTGGCCTCAAAGAAAATGAAGGCTTTGATGAGTTATTGCAAACACTAAATGCTGATGATTATATTGGTACAGTAAGCGATGATTACAAAGCAGGTTACTCCTCATTTAACTCTAAACTTGCTTTCTTAGGTACACCTTCAAAAACAGGTGTTTGGGAACTGTATTATGGAGGTCATCACTTAGCTTTATCAAATACCTATAAGGATGGAGAGTTAATCGGAGCAACTCCTTCATTCAGGGGGATAGAGCCTTTTCATGCTTTTGAAATGAATAGCAGAACGAATATTCCAATGTTGCAAGAACGAGATACTTTTGCTGCTTTACTTAACTCCTTAACACCTGCGCAGCTAGAAGAAGCCAAGCTAGAAGGTACTTATCGCGATATTTTAGCTGGGCCACAGGCTGACGATGCTATCCCTGAACAACAGGAAGGGATGAGTGTCGAAAAACTTAGTGATACTCAAAAGGTATTGCTGTTAAAAGCGATCGCGACCTATGTAGAAGACCTTAATGCTGCAGATGCGAAGAAATACATGGATAAATACCGCTCGCAATTGTCAGAAACAGTGATCGGGTATTCAGGTACAACCGATTTAAATAGTGAAGACGACTATGTGCGTGTAGATGGTCCATCTTTATGGATTGAGTTTTCGCTACAATCTAATAAATCAACTAATGAAAAAGGCAATCACCCACACTCTGTATGGCGAGATAAAACTGATGATTACGGTGGTCAACAGGAATGATTTTTAACCGGTTTATGTTTGTTTGGGCGACGTTAAACAAGACAATACGAGTAGGTTTATTTGCATTATTATGTCTATTTAGTATTTCTTCAACTGTGAACGCCCACGCACTTCCTGGGAGTGTTATTACATTATCGGAACAGCAATATGGTGCATTAAAAGTAGAGATTAGTTTTCCTTTAGAAGATCTTATTATCGCAGCTCCCGAACTTGAAGTGTTAGCTAAGGTTGATGTTGAGCAAAAGATACCTCCGAAATTACTAAAGCAATTGAGCCAGTATCTTCAAGCGCATATGTTCATGTTAAGTGGAACTGAAAAGTTAAAGTTGTTACCGCAGCAGGCTGAGATAGATGTGGTGTACAATCAGCATCTTGGGCATTTTCGTTCTTTGGCTGTGGAATTATTAGCCGAAAAAGTACCGCAGGAGCCACCGTTTTCATTAAGCTTAAGTTACGATGTGATCATGCATGAAATACGAAATCACAGAGCTGAGGTTTATTGGAAGAAGGGTAATAAAACGATTAAATTATCTAATTTTGGTTTTAAAAAGGTGGAAGGAAAACCTGTCATACATCATTTTACAAATGACCTAAATCGTTAATATATTTAGCGCAGTTATTAAATGCTACAATGAAAAATCAATCTAGCTAAAAATAATGAAAAGTATTCAACACAATAATAATAAAAAGAAGGTAAGTATGAACGTAAACAAAATAGCATTAGTTATCGGTATAATCTGTATTCTACTGGGTACCACAGTTTCTGTATTAGGTATTTGGGGATACATCGGCGATAGCGGTTTAGTTTGGCGTGCATTATCGACATTAGTAGTAGTATTACTTGGTGTTATTTTAGCAGTCACTATTAATAATATGACTTCTGGAAAAGATAAGTAATTACCTTTTATTGGTTGTGCTAAAACTAAATATTTAAGAGGGCTAGTTTGCTCTCTAGTACATTAATCAAGATAAGGCTGATAAACCCTCATAAATACACTCATAGCGACATCTTAATGAAATGATGCTCTATTGTTGTCTTTATAACGATAATGCCTTGGTCTATAACCCACTTTCTACTACATATTATCGCTATATCTGAAATAAATACTTGCCTAGACTTTGTAGATAGATTGAGCAAATTCTCCCACCTAAATTCACACCTTAAACAAAGTCACTTTGTTATGTAAAACTTAGATCTCTTAATTAATATAATTGGTATAAGCTAGTCGTTAAAACCTAAATAAAGATAATGAGTTAATATGATGAATGACTTTTACCCTGAAATAGAGCCTTATAATCACTTTTTAATTAAAGTAGATAATCAACATCAAATCTATGTTGAAGAGTGTGGTAATCCAAATGGACAAGCGGTGTTATTTATTCACGGTGGTCCTGGCGGTGGTTGCTCTACTAATGACAGACGTTTCTTTAATCCTGAAAAATATCGGATCATATTATTTGACCAACGAGGTTGTGGTCGGTCTTTACCACACGGTTGTTTAGATAATAATGAGACAGCCTTTTTAGTGGCAGATATTGAGGCTATCCGTGAAAAACTAGAAATTCAGGATTGGCACACCTTTGGTGGATCTTGGGGATCTACTCTCGCACTAGTGTATGCGCAAACTTATCCAGCTAGAGTAAATAGCTTAGTGTTACGAGGAATCTTTTTAGGTAGGCCAAAAGACACTGACTGGACTTTTTCTGGTGGCGGTGCAACACAAATTTATCCGGATTATTGGCAAGAATATCTTGATGTATTACCCAATGGAAAAACCTCAATACAAGATGCTTATAACTTAATGATAGGAGATGACAAAGAGTTAGCCATGAGAGTTGCGAAAGCATGGTGCACTTGGGAAATCCGTTGTTGTACATTAATTCCGAATCAAGATTTCGTTGATGCTGCAACTGGAGATGAACAAGCTTGGACTATGGCGCGTCATGAGGCTCATTTTATGATTAATGATTGTTTCTTATCAGATAATCAAATACTAGAAAATTGCCACCATCTTAAAGATATTCCAGTCACGATCGTTCATGGAAGGTTCGATATTGTTTGTCCATTTGATAATGCTTGGCAACTACATCAAGCATTGCCTCAATCAAAGCTGATTGCAAGTGATGCATCCGGCCATGCTTCTATTGAAACTAATACTAAACATCATCTTATTGAAGCAACAAATGCGATGTTATTGTTAAATTAATCAAAATCTTGATGATATAAATGACAACTTAAACCAATAAATAACTTATTTATTTTGCTCATTAAAATAGTTTATTTTCTCGCTATAGTATTAGTAAAGGAAGCTGTTTTTTCAATGTGAAATTTAGATAATATACTTAATATAATCAGTATTATAACGATTATTTGTATTACTTAATTATATTTATTAGTCAGGTTACTGATATTTTTAATATTTAATCTTCTGATAAAATATTACTTTCTAGTTTAATTTTAAGTCGATATTAAGATAGATAACTAATATTTATCTTATTAAATTCAATGGTTAATAATTTTTATTTAGTTTCCCTGCCTTTTGAAAGCACAATTTTTTCTACGAAATAAAAACACTGTTCTTGATTTTCCTCAATGAAAGTTTTAATTTATCTTAATATAATACAAATAAAGTGATGGTATTAATTTTTAGTGTAAATCTTAATGACGACTATAGGGGAACAAATGAAAATATTAACATTTGGCGAAATGATGTTGCGCCTAAAACCAGTAGCATTTGAACGTATTTTACAAACGAATTCCTTTGAGGCTGCTTATGGCGGTGCTGAAGCAAATGTTGCAGTATCTCTTGCGCAATTAGGACATGATTCAGCTTATTTATCTAAGTTTCCTGAAAATGCATTAGGAGAGGCTGCTGTTAGTACATTAAGAAAGTTTGGGGTAGATATAAGCCGCTCTTTACGTGGCGGCCCAAGGTTAGGTTTATATTTCTTTGAAAAAGGTAATGGTGCGCGTGGTACGGGGGTTGTTTATGACCGTGCTGGTAGTTCTATAGCGGAGGCAGAAAGTGATGAATTCGATTGGGCTGTTCTTTTAAAAGACGTTGAAGTGTTTTATTTCTCAGGCATTACACCGGCTATTTCTAAAGCATTAGAGACTGCATTAAAAAGCGCATTAGATTACTGTAAAGCCAATGACATTAAAGTGGTATGTGATCTAAATTATCGAGGTAAAATGTGGAAACCAGAGCAAGCGCAAATCGTGATGCATGAGCTAATGCCATTTGTTGATGTTTGTATTGCAAACGATGAAGACTTTGAAGCAATGCTAGGTATTAAAGCATTTGATGGCGATCTGTCACATGGTATTGAACAAATAGACGACTTCCGTGAAGGTATGAAAGAGGTCACTAGACGCTACCCAAATTGTAAAGTGGTGGCGAGTGTTCTACGTAATATTAATTCCGTTGAACAAAGTGATTGGATGGCTATTTTATACCAAGACGAGCAGTTCTATGACACGCCTATCCATAACGTGAATGTCATGGAAGGTGTTGCTGCAGGTGATGCGTTTGGTGCTGGTTTATTACATGGATTGGTTAATAAGTTTGAAGCGCAAGAAACCATTGAATTTGCGATTGCCGCAAGTGTTTTAAAATTATCTATCAGTGGTGATTTAAATCTAGTAACTGAATCAGAGATTCGTAATGCGATGCAAAAAGGAAGCAATGCACGATTAAGTCGTTAAACATATTAAGATAGAGCCGATTAATTTTAATGGGCTCTATCTGAGTTTTATTCTATTACAAGTTACTTTTCTATACTTTTCTATACTTTTCTTTATATAGGCTATCAAAAAGTATTTCTGGCTTTTGTTCGTGAAGTGATAAGTTTCTTTTACTTCTTAGCTTAAACACGTAACATTTTGCGCACATTAGGTGTGCCATAGAGAATCAAAATGTTTCGTCAATACCAACCGCAATGCGAAAGCTTTATTATTGAGCATATGAAAACCGATTTAGCCCATGATCTTTTACATGTACAACGAGTAGTTAAGTTAGCAACGCAAATAGCAGAAAGTGAGCAAGCTGAATTAAATGTGGTATTACCTGCTGCTTGGTTGCATGATTGTTTAAGTTATCCTAAAAATCATGCTTTACGTTCTTTGAGTTCATTACACGCGGCTGACAAAGCGATAGTATTTTTACGCTCTATTGATTATCCAGAACAATATTTGTTAGCGATTCATCATGCCATTGCAGCGCACAGTGTGAGTGGCGGTATTAAAGCTGAAAGTCTTGAAGCTAAAATAGTACAAGATGCGGATCGTTTAGACGCATTAGGTGCGATTGGGGTAGCACGTTGCATTCAAGTGAGTAGCCAATTACAACGTCCTTTATATTCAGAGTCAGATCCCTTTGCTGAACAACGAACATTAGATGATCAGCAGTTTACTATTGATCATCTCTATACCAAGCTATTAAAATTAGCGAAAACTATGAATACTAATATGGGCAAGAAAATCGCTTTGCAAAGAACACAGTGGATGGAAGGTTACCTTCAGCAACTTGCTTTAGAGGTTTAATCTATCCCTATCAATTCAACTAGCTTCAGTATAGCGATAAATTAAGC
The DNA here is from genome assembly GCF_036697365.1 of Psychromonas arctica. Taxonomy (GTDB): domain Bacteria; phylum Pseudomonadota; class Gammaproteobacteria; order Enterobacterales; family Psychromonadaceae; genus Psychromonas; species Psychromonas arctica_A. The sequence goes on along the minus strand of NZ_JBAHZA010000005.1, from coordinate 169,166 downwards.
TTCGTTTTCCTAAGAACCAAGCTTAACCTTATCAGCCATTCGTCGTCCGATACTTCATCTATTCTTATATCAATCACATTAATCAACACGTTTCGTTAATCCTCGAAAGGCTAAAATTACGACTTTAACTAAGCCATACTGCTACGCAAAATTTAGACCGCTCATTCAATATAATTGATATGAAAAATAATCAATTAATTATAATTGACAATTTAGTTGCCTAGGCAGTAAAATATTTTTTCAATTAATTGCCTAGGCAACTAGTTTGTCTGCATTAAAGTGAGGTATTGATGTTAACTTTCCAACCAAAATCTCTGGGGATCCCACTAGCTAAATTAATCGGTTTAGCGCATCTACATAAAGAACAGTTAATGAATCAGTATTTAGCGCCGATTGGCCTCAGTTCAGCACAATTTAAAGTGTTAGCTGCGATTCATTTTTATGAAATGAAAACACCAGTGGATATATGTAAATACTTGAGTATCAATGGCGGTTCAATGACTCGTATGGTGGATCGTTTAGTAAAAAAAGAGTTACTCGAAAAACAACCAAACCCAGAAGACAAACGTGGCGTATTACTGAACTTAACAAATACAGGTGAGTCTCTATTGCAACAATGTATGGATACAATGGAGGACCAAGTAGGCCCTCTTCTATTAGGTGACCTATCAGATCAAGAAGTAGAGCAATTGAGTACATTATTAACGCGTTTATTACCTAAATAACTTTCTCTACAAATACCCATTGCTAGTCGGATATCGTCTTAATCGGTTTTTATATATTTCAACATAATGAGCAAACACAATATGGAAAATACACAAGTAAACAGCGCTGAAAACAAAACGAATAAGAGTAAGCGTAAAACTTCTTTCTTGATTTTATTTATTATATTACTGGTAATAGGTGGAGGTTGGTTTGCTTATTATGAAATGTATGCAAAATTCTCTGAAGAAACCGATGATGCATACGTGAATGGTGAGCTTGTTACTTTATCGCCAGAAATATCAGGTACCGTTACCAAGGTTGCGGTTGATGAAGGTGATTATGTTGAAAAAGGCCAAGTATTAGTGACCTTGGATAACAGCGATGCCAAAGTTGCGTTACAGGAGGCTGAAGCAAAGTTAGCGGTTGCAGTACGACAAGTGCGTAGTTTATTTGCTATGTCTGATTATACCAAAGCAAAACTAGACACTAGTAAAGTTGAATATAATCAGGCGGTTAATGATTATAAACGCCGTAAAAATATTGTTAGATCTGGCGCTATCTCAGAAGAAGATTTAGTGCATTACAGTGATCTTGTGGATACCACTAAGAGTCAATATATTGCCGCACAAGAAGAATTTAAAATGTCGACATCTATGGTTGATAATACCATTATTGAAACACACCCAGCGATCAAAGCGGCTGTTGCAGGTGTACGAAAAAGTTATTTGAGTTACAAACGTACACAAATTATTGCACCAATCAGTGGTTATGTAGCGAAGCGCTCAGTGCAATTAGGCAGCCGTGTGCAGCCAAGTAGTCAATTAATGGTCATTGTACCGTTACATCAAGTATGGGTTGATGCTAACTTCAAAGAAAGCCAAATGAAAGATATGCGTCTTGGTCAAAAAGTTGTTTTAACCTCAGATCTGTATGGCGAAGATGTTGAATATAAAGGTGAAATAGAAAGTTTAGGAATCGGTACTGGTAGCGCTTTTTCACTATTGCCTGCACAAAATGCGAGTGGCAACTGGATTAAAATAGTGCAACGTTTACCGGTTAAAATTCGTCTACAACCAGATAACCAAGAACAATACCCTCTACGTATTGGTTTATCCATGGTGGCGAAAGTGGATATTGAGGACACTAGCGGCAAAGTACTTGCTCAAGAACCACAAGTTGAAGCGCGTTTCGATACGGACGTCTATCAAAATACCTTAAAAGATGCCGACCAATTGGTCACTAAAATTCTTCGTGAAAACATCGGTACTAGCTTAACAGAAGCTAAGTAGAGGCGGTTATGCAAGATCAGACTTATACGCCACCGAGTGTTGTATTAGCGACTATTGCTTTAGCAATGGCAACTTTTATGCAGGTGCTAGATAGTACTATTGCGAATGTTGCCTTGCCTACTATTGCAGGTAACCTCGGAGTAAGTTCAGAGCAAAGTACTTGGATTATTACTTCATTTGCAGTAAGCAATGCGATTGCCTTACCGTTGACCGGTTGGCTTTCTCGTCGGTTTGGGCAACTTCGCTTATTTATTATCTCAGTATCGCTGTTTACCTTTACCTCTTTTTTATGTGGTATTGCGACGAGTATGCCTGAGTTGATTACCTTCCGTGCACTGCAAGGTTTCTTTGCAGGACCTATGTTTCCAATGTGCCAAACCTTATTGCTAGCGATTTTCCCTACTGTAAAACGTGGTGCGGCACTCGCTTTGATCTCTATGGTGACGGTAGTCGCGCCGATTGTTGGGCCAATAACTGGTGGATGGATCACTGATAATTATTCCTGGCCTTGGATTTTCTTTATCAATATTCCCATTGGTATTTTTTGTTGTGCGATTGTTTGGCAACAGTTAAAAGGGCGTATTGATACGACGGCTAAATTGCCTATCGATTTTATTGGTATTGCATTGTTAGTATTGGGTGTCGGTATGCTTCAGGTTGTATTAGATCTAGGTAACAATGCCGATTGGTTTGAGTCTACACAAATCGTGATCATGACGATTATTGCGGTGATAGCGCTTATCTCCTTTGTCATTTGGGAGTTAACTGAAAAGAACCCAATTGTGAACCTTTACCTTTTTAGAGATCGTAATTACACGTTCGGTACTATTGCCCTTGTTATCAGTTATGCAGCCTTTTTTGCGATTAATGTTATCTTGCCACAGTGGTTACAAATTTATATGGGGTACACTGCGATTTGGGCGGGTTTAGCTTCAGCACCAATGGGGATTTTGCCACTGATTTTAGCACCTTTGATTGGTAACTATGCGCACAAAACAGACTTACGGTTATTAGCGAGTATCTCGTTTGTAGTGATTGGCGTATCATGCTTCTTGCGTGCTAACTTTAATAGCTTTGTTGATTTCGCTTCAGTGGCTGAAGTGCAGCTGTTTATGGGGATTGGTATTGCTTTTATGTTTATGCCGTTAACCACTATCTTTTTATCCAACTTAGATGATAAGCAAGTTGCTGATGCGTCAGGTTTGACCACCTTTTTACGTGTATTAGGTTCAAGTTTTGCTTCATCATTAACGACTTGGATTTGGAACCGTCGTGCCGACTTCCATCATGCTAACTTAACTGAACATGTCAGCATTTATAACCCTGGTGCTGTAGAGTATTTGGATAAAATGGGCGGAGCAACTCAAGCTAACCTTTCAACTGTGAATAACCTAACGACATCACAATCTTATTTAATGTCGTTAAACGATTACTTTTACATGTTAGGTTGTTTATTCTTTGCCTTGATAATAGTAGTTTGGTTTGCAAAAGGGCCATTTATTAAATCATCAAAAGCACCTGAGCCTGCTGGTGGGCATTAATATTAATAACAAAAATCATCCTACTTATAGGAATTAAAATATGACAGATTTACAGCAACAATTAGCTTTTATTATTGAAATCGATAAATTAAAAGCCGTGTATCGTCAAACGACGGTAAAAGAAGATAACGATCGTTATGAAAATAGTGCTGAACATAGCTGGCATATCACCTTAATTGCACAATTATTAAAAGATTATGCTGAACAACCAATTGATATTACTCGTGTCGTTAAAATGTTATTAATTCACGATATTATTGAAATTGATGCGGGCGATCTGTTTGCTTTTGCCGAAACAAAAGATCACCAGCAACAAGCGTTAAAAGAAGAGCAAGCTGCACAGCGCTTGTTTGGCTTATTACCTGAAGCACAGCACCAGGAATATAAAAGCCTATGGTTTGAGTTTGAACAAGCCGAAACCGATGATGCACAGTTTGCTAAGGGTATGGATAGAATTTTACCTTTAGTACAGAACATGAATAACCAAGGCGGTAGTTGGGCTAAACATAAGATTAGTCAGGCGCAAGTCTTAGCGCGCAACAGTTATTTAGAAAAGAGTGCGCCTAAATTGTGGCAATATGTTGTTGAGCAAACTGAGTTAGCAGTTGCTAATGGTTGGCTGAAGTAATTTATTACCTGTCTTAAATATTAACGTTTAATGGCAATTTAGCGTTCATTAAACGTTGTTCATCTCAATTTCTTTTTAGTTATTCCTTAACATTCTTTATAACTTTTCTTATTTGGTAGCTTTCAGTCCTGCTCCGCGTTACTGTTGTCTGTCATTTGGTTTACCGCTATAAACACAATTTATACATTATGCACTGCGTAAAAGAGAGACAATATGACCAACAAAGCCGATCTTGTGATCCCTGCTGCCGCTATTAAACCGCATGTCCATGAAATTCATGGACATCAACGTCAAGATAATTATTTTTGGTTACGTGATGATAATCGTAAAGATCCTGCTGTATTAGCTTATTTAGAAGAAGAGAATGCTTATACAGAAAACGTAATGGCACCGTTATCTAAACTGCAACAAACGTTATACGATGAAATGGTGGCGAGACAGGAGCCTGAATTAGCCTCTGTTCCCTATTTTAAAAAAGGCTTTTGGTACACCTCTCGTTATGATGAAGGTAAAGATTACAGTGTTTATTCTCGCCAAAAAGGTAGCCAAGATGGCGAGGAGAAGGGCGAAGAAGTGATCTTTTTCGACTGCAATCAGCGCGCAGAAGGTTTCGCCTATTATCAACTAGGTGCTTTGAGCTTATCGCCTGACTCTCAATTATTAGCCTTTACCGAAGATACCGTGAGTCGTCGCCAATATACGTTACGATTTAAAGACTTAACGAGCAATGCACTATTTGATGAAAGCATTGAAGATGTCACTGATGTGGTTTGGGCAAACGATAACCAAACACTCTTTTATGTAAAACAAGATCAACAAACATTACTGCCTTACCAAGTTTACCGTCATAAATTAGGGGATGATCCTGCTAATGACCAACTGGTTTACGAAGAGTTAGATGATACCTTCTATTTGAATTTGTATAAAACACGTTCTGAAGACTACTTGGTGATTTGTGCCGATAGCACGATGACATCAGAATGTTTAATTTTAGATGCGAATACGCCAGAGCAAGCATTTACCTGTTTCTTACCGAGACAACGAGACCATGAATATAGCGTTGATCACTTTCAAGATAAATTCTTTATTCGCAGTAATTTCAGCGGTAAGAATTTCGCCTTACATACTGTTAACGCTAGCCAGTTTTTAGAAACGACACCAAGCGAGTGGGCTACATTGGTGCCAGCACGAGAAAAAGTGTTATTGGAAGGCTACGAGTTAATGGATGATTGGCTGGTGGTCGAAGAGCGAGAGTTGGGTTTACCTGTATTACGTCAAATTAATTTTACAACGGGTGAGTCTAAAGTATTAAGCTTTAATGATCCTGTTTACACCGTATTTAGTCATTACAATCCGCAATCCAATAGCAATAAATTCCGTTATCAATATACCTCTTTTACGACGCCTTCCACGGTGTATGAACTAGATTTAGAAACAGGCGAAACGACTTTATTAAAACAAAGCCAAGTAATGGGCGATTTTACCAGTAGCGACTATCAAAGTGAGCGAGTATGGGTAACCGCCCGTGATGGTGTCGAAGTACCAGTCTCTTTGGTTTATAAGCGTGACTTATTTAATCAACAAAATCCCTTATTAATTTATGCTTATGGTTCATATGGGCACAGTTTAGATATCGGTTTTAGTTCTGCTAATTTGAGCTTACTCGATCGTGGTTTTGTGTATGCTGTGGCACATATTCGTGGTGGCGAAGAGTTAGGTCGAGAATGGTATGAGCAAGGTAAACTGCTTCAAAAGAGAAATACTTTTAACGATTTTGTTGATGTCTCTAAAGCCTTAGTAGAAAAAGGTTATGGTGCAAAAGAGCAAGTTTTTGCGATGGGCGGTAGTGCTGGTGGTTTGTTAATGGGAGGGATTATTAATCAAGCGCCGGAATTATATAAAGGTGTAGTCGCTGCGGTGCCTTTTGTCGATGTAGTTTCAACCATGTTGGACGACTCAATTCCATTAACTACAGGTGAGTACGATGAATGGGGTAACCCTAATGACCCAGAGTATTATGAGTATATTTTAAGTTACAGCCCGTATGATCAAGTGGTTGCGCAAGACTATCCACACATGTTGGTCACTACTGGTTTACATGATTCACAGGTACAGTATTGGGAGCCTGCTAAATGGGTTGCTAAGTTACGTGAATTAAAAACGGATGATAATCAGCTATTATTATATACGGATATGGAAGCAGGACATGGCGGTAAATCAGGGCGATTTAAACACTTTGAAGATATCGCAAGAGAGTTTGCTTTTTTGATTGATTTAGCGAGTTAAATAGTCATCTATAAAAGCTGATTGTTGAGGTATTAACAATCAGCTTTTTGTTATGTCAATTTAGCTATTACTATTGGCCGTAGATATCAAAGCTAAAGTATTTAGCAGCAATCTTATCGTAAGTTCCGTTAGCACGGATTTCTGCAATCGCTGTATTGAATTGCTCTGCTAGTTTTTTATCTTGTTTACGCAGTGCCAAAGCTGTTCCTTCACCTACATAAGCTTTATCAGTAACAAGTTTTCCTTTTAATGCAAAGTTAGCACCTGCTTGTTTTTCTAAGAAAGCTAATACTAGCTGATCAGAGTTTGCAAAAGCGGCATCTAAACGACCATTTTCTAAATCAATATAAACCTGATCTTGTCCTGTATAACGTTTGATTTCAGCAACATCACCATACACGTCTGTTACATAATTATCGTGAATAGTACCTACTTGCACACCAATTACTTTGCCTTTTAGGCCGGCTTTATCAATATTAAAAGTCGCGTCTTTTGCTGCGACAAAACTCGCTGGTGTTTGGTAATATTTGTCTGTGAATAGCACTCGTTTTTTACGTTCTTCTGTAATACGCATTGAGGCCATGATGACATCAGATTTTCTAGATAACAAACCAGGAATAAGCCCATCCCATGCTAATGTAACCCACTCACAGTTTAACGCTGCTTGTTCACATAATGCGTCAGCAATTTCAATATCAAAGCCAACAGGCTTACCTGTTGCGTCTTTATAGTTAAAAGGCGGGTAAGTAAAGTCAGAAGATAAACGTACTGTTTTTGAACTAGCTGCTTGTAGTGGTGCTATTAACATGGTTGATAATAATAGTGCCGCAATTTTTAATGATTTCATGGTAAGTTCCCTTTAGTTATTTTAATGTTTTAAGTGCATTTAATGTTTCGAGCATGCTCTCTTTAGAGCCGATAGTTATTCGCACACAGTCCTTTAATATCTCTTCGTGTGCTTGATTTCTTGTCACAATACCTTGCGTAATAAGGTGCTGATAAGTATCCAAATGATCTTTGAAGCGGATTAACACAAAGTTTGTTTCGCTACCAAATACATGCTGTACAGAGTCCAATAGCATCAGTTGTGCTTTAAACCATTCTCTTATTTGTATTAATTGATTTGTTTGTTTATGCATAACCTCTAGTCCATTAGAAGATAGTGCCTTTAGTGCTATCTCAGCTGTAGGATCTGCAATAGGGTAAGGAGCAATAAGGCGATTAATATATGTCATAACACTACTATCCGCGAGTAAAAAACCACAACGAATAGCGGCTAAGCCAAAGGCTTTTGAAAGTGTTCTTATGACAATTAGGTGTGGGTATTTATGCATTAAATGTAAGGCACTTTGTTGTGATGAAAACTCGATATAGGCTTCATCAACCACTACCAGCGTTGAATCTTTACTTGCTTCTAATAGAGTAATGATATCGGCTTCATGGATGCTATTTCCTGTTGGGTTATTAGGCGAACATAAAAACAGTAATGGGCTGTTAGGAAGTTGTTCTTTAATCTGGTCTACATCTAATTGAAAATCTGCTAATAGTGGGATTTTACAGGTATTAACTGAAAATGAATCTGCACAAAACTCATACATGCCATAGGTAGGTGGGCAGATAATTATTTGGTCTTTACCTGGGTGGCAAAAGGTGCGAATAAGTAGATCAATTGCTTCATCTGCACCGCGAACCGTTACTGCTTCACAATTTAATTTACCTGAGTTTTGCTCGCAGTACTCAATGTAAGCTTCAGCTGTGTCATGGGGTAAAAAGTCTGGATAGCGATTGTAATGATTATTATCTTTTTCGCTTAAATCACCATAGTTTATCGGTTGCTCTAGTTCATTGGCATTTAACCATAGGTGTCCTTGTCCACCAATGCGGCGAGCAGATTGATAGGGGATAAGCTTTTCAACTGCTTTAGGGACTAACTTCGATGCGAGAGATTGCATTAACCAACTTCCATTTAATAAGTTACAAAGTGAATATTTAATCTTTAACTTAGAATAAATATTCATTTTTTATGTGGGAGCGATTTAAGCAAATCTAATTTGAAAGGTGAAACGAAAAATAGGTATACTAGTTATGCTAAAAAGTCATAGCTAAGAGTGTTGTTAATTCTTCTCCTAAAATACGAGATATCCATGAGTATTCGTTTACCTTCTACCACTGAGATGCAAGCCTTCATTGTCACTGCTGATCACCTTAAATTTACCTTAGCGGCACAACATTTAAATGTGACGCAGGGAGCAGTCAGTCGACAAATTATCTCTTTAGAGAAAAAATTGGATATTCAACTATTTCATCGTCATGCACGTGGTTTAAGCTTGACTGAAAAAGGTGCACAATTTTTACCTTTAGTGAAGCAAGTCATTAATCAAATGAAAAGTGCGGTAGCTGAAGTTGCTAGTGTTCATCCTGTGGTCAGATTAAAAGCACCTAGCTGCATTAGTAATTGGTTATTGCCTAAAATAATGGCTTTTCAACAGGCTTTTCCAGATATAACCATTGAGTTAACGTCATCTATTAAACATGACATTAACTTTTCTTCAGAGGCCTTTGATGCTGCCATTTGTTATTGCGAACAGGTTAGCGATCAAAGCTTAATTAGCCAGTGCCTATTTGAAGAAGTATTAACGCCTGTTTGTGCTCCTTCATTATTACCCGAAGGGGCTGCTCAACTCAGCATTGACGAGATGAGAAAGTTGCCTTGGTTGCATTCCACCCCTCAGCAGCATGATTGGAAACAGTGGCTCGCATTAGCAGGAAGCGACAGCTTACCGGTTAAACATCAACAGCACTTTGCCACGTTAGATCTAGCGGTGAGTGCGGCGAAACAAGGTTTTGGAATTAGTATCGGAGATGTGGTGCTAGCTTCTTCTGATGTGCAAACAGGCCAACTGATTATGCCTCATTCACTGCAATTACGATCAGGGAAGTCTTATTATTTGGTTTATCCAAAAAAGAGCAATCATTTGCCATTACAAACCTTATTAGCTTGGTTAGCTTGATCGTATTTTGAAATAACAGGTACAAAAAAACCGAGAGAAGTACACTACTTGCCTCGGCTTTTTAAATTTCTATTGAAATAAGTTATTCAGTAGTTTCTTTACGAGGAGCTCGTTCGTTAGCTTCTCTGACTTTTAATGAACGTTCTTGGAACTCTTGTTCATTTAAAGCTTCAATTGCATTGGCTGCATCGCTTTCTGGCATTTCAACAAAACCAAATCCACGGCGTTTGCCGGTATGTTTGTCTTTCATTAAGCGTACTGAAATTACTTTACCATGCTCTGCAAATAACGTACGAATAGCCATTTCGTTAGCACGGTAAGGTAAGTTACCAACGTAAAGTGTTGTTGTTGCAAAATCTACTTCTGCTGCGCTTTCTGATGAAGCACTTTTCGCTGAGTTTGCAAATTGGATAAGAAAACCACTTATTACAGCACCGGCTGCGAATAAAAGGGCGCCATCTAGGCTGATTTGGAGTAAAGCAATGGCAGCTGCACCGATAATAGCAACTACAACAGAAAGCAACACTGGAGTGTTTGACTTCATAATTTAATAACCTCAAAAATAAGAAAAGAATAGAAACGTAAGCGTAAATCCATTATCTATGAAAATAGCTCATGAAGCTTTTGAGAATGGGTGGCATAATCCTTGCCATTATCAATCCATTAAAAGCAAGGTCTATTGTATGTCAAAAAACGGTGATAGCGTTAATAGATTGCTTGATCCGCTTTGATCTTGTTTAAGAAAAGTTAAAAATGTGAAGCAAGCCTCGCTATTTGTGGTTGAAATATGAACGCTATGTGCTCGTTTTTTATGCTTAAAGTGCTTTTTTAGGAGAATGTTAAATTTTTATTACATTTAAAGATAACGCTAAAGAACCGAGTAAAGATCCATTTACCGGATAACGCTATAAAGATGGAGATTAAAACAGAAATTCGCTAGAATGCACGGCAATTAATGTACTCGAAATAGACAAATTAACAACAAACATAAAAATTTAGCATTAAAGCGACTGAAAACATCTTTCAAAAGGCGTTAAGTTAGCTGTGATAAAGCCGATTAGCTTGTATCACCATGCAAAATGTAGTCACTAATAAGGTATTTAACGTATTCATGAAAAACATTCGTAACTTTTCAATCATTGCTCATATTGACCATGGTAAGTCGACATTGTCAGACCGTTTAATCAGTACCTGTGGGGGCCTAACTGAACGTGAAATGGCTGCGCAAGTAACTGACTCTATGGATATAGAACGTGAACGTGGTATTACCATTAAAGCACAAAGCGTTACCTTGGACTATAAAGCCGCAGATGGTGAAACTTATCAGTTAAACTTCATCGATACACCTGGACATGTGGATTTCTCTTACGAAGTATCACGTTCTTTAGCTGCTTGTGAAGGTGCTTTGTTAGTAGTTGATGCCGGTCAGGGCGTTGAAGCACAGACATTAGCAAACTGTTACACCGCATTAGAGATGGATTTAGAAGTTGTCCCAATCTTAAATAAAATTGATTTACCTGCTGCAGAGCCTGAGCGTGTTGCTGAAGAGATTGAAGATATTGTGGGTATTGATGCGACTGAGGCTGTGCGTTGTTCAGCAAAAACTGGCATAGGCATTGACCTGGTATTAGAAGAGATCGTGAAAATGATCCCGCCGCCAGAAGGCAATCTTGATGCACCATTACAGGCGTTAATTATTGATTCATGGTTTGATAACTACCAAGGCGTAGTGTCATTGGTACGTATTAAACATGGTCAGATTAAAGTCGGCGATAAAATGAAAGTAATGACCACAGGTCAAGTTCATTTAGTGACTAAAGTGGGTTACTTTACGCCTAAACAAAAAGAAACGGGTATCTTAAAAGCCGGTGAAGTTGGCTATGTTATTTCTGGTATCAAAGATATTTTAGGTGCACCTGTTGGTGATACCTTAACACTGGCTGATAATCCATCACCTGAAGTGTTACCTGGATTTAAACGTGTTCAACCACAAGTTTACGCAGGTTTATTCCCTGTAAGCTCTGATGATTACGAAAACTTCCGCGATGCGTTAGGAAAACTAAGTATTAACGATGCTTCATTATTGTATGAGCCAGAGAATTCATCTGCTTTAGGCTTTGGTTTCCGTTGTGGTTTCCTTGGTTTATTACACATGGAAATCATTCAAGAGCGTTTAGAACGTGAATACGACATTGATTTAATTACTACTGCACCAACCGTAATCTACGAAGTAGAGAAAAATGGTGGAGAAATTGAATATGTTGATAGCCCGGCTAAATTGCCACCAACTAACGATATTAGTGAAATCCGTGAGCCAATCGCTGAATGTAATATTCTAGTGCCACAAGATTACTTAGGTAATGTTATTACCTTGTGTATCAATAAACGTGGTGTACAAACTAAAATGGCTTATCACGGTAACCAAGTTGCACTAACCTACGAAATCCCAATGGGTGAAGTAGTAATGGATCTGTTTGATCGATTAAAATCAACCAGTCGTGGATACGCTTCTTTAGAGTATAACTTTGTTCGTTATGAAGCATCTGACATGGTACGTGTAGATGTCATGATTAATGGCGATCGTGTTGATGCACTTGCATTAATTACACACCGTGACAATTCAGAGAGTTACGGTCGTGACCTAGTTGAAAAAATGAAAGAGTTAATTCCTCGTCAGATGTTCAATATTGCGATTCAAGCTGCGATAGGTAGTAAGATTATTGCTCGTTCAACGGTTAAGCAATTAACTAAAAACGTATTAGCAAAATGTTACGGTGGTGATATCAGCCGTAAGAAAAAACTACTGAAGAAACAGAAAGAAGGTAAAAAACGCATGAAGTCTGTTGGTAATGTTGATGTACCACAGGAAGCATTCTTAGCCGTGTTACACATAGGTAAAGATAAGTAGTTCTTGATTACTGTTTGATTAGGAAAAGTAGTCAATACTTTAGGGAATGCGCTGATTAACCGATCAGCGCATTTTGTATTTTAAACGAGTCATATTAGTTAAACACATTAATTAATATGATTTACATTTATTAGGAAAAAAAATGGCAAACTCATTTGCATTAATATTAGTTATCTTAACCCTAGTAACCGGCATTATCTGGGTTATTGATAAAATAAAATGGGCAAAAAAACGCAAGCAAGCTTATGCTGAATTACAGGCTAAATCTGAGATTAAATTAGACGATAAAAAGCTTGCTAAAATGTACCCTGAAAACCCTATCATTGAAAATGCTCGTGGTCTTTTCCCAGTGATTGCTACTGTGTTTATTCTGCGTTCATTTATTTATGAACCATTTCAAATCCCATCTGGTTCGATGATGCCAACTTTATTAGTTGGGGACTTTATTTTAGTTGAGAAGTTTTCATACGGTATCAAAGAGCCGGTATGGCAAAATACATTAATTCCAACAGGTCACCCTGAACGTGGTGATGTTGCGGTATTTAAATACCCAGAAGATCAACGTGTAGACTTTATCAAACGTGTAGTTGGTTTACCTGGTGATCGTATCGTTTATAAAGATAAAGCGCTCTATATTGCACCTGCTTGTGGTGATGCTAGCTGCGGCGATTACAAAAAACTAGATACGTCTTTCATAGGCGATCAAGATTTTAAACATGAGAGTAATACGGTTAAGGTTTATTCTGAAGTATTAGGTGATGTTGAACACCAATTACTCATTAACCCTTTACGTAGAGAGCAAGTGGAAGCCTACTACCAACAAAAAGATGTATCGACTTATACCTATGAGTGGGTTGTACCTGAAGGTAATTATTTTGTAATGGGTGATAACCGCGATAATAGCCGCGATAGCCGTTTTTGGGGATTTGTTCCTGAGCGTAACCTAGTGGGTAAAGCCGTAGCAAAATGGATTAGTTTTGAGTTTGACCGAGGCGCAGATGACTTCTTACCAAGCTGGGTACCAAGTAATGTGCGTTTTGAGCGTATAGGTAGTATTAAATGAAGATGAAAGAACAAGAGTTAAAACGTTTAGAAAAACGTATTGGTTACCAATTCTCTGATTTTGGATTATTAAAACAAGCATTAACGCATAGAAGTGCGTTAGGGTTGCACAATGAACGCTTAGAGTTTTTAGGTGATTCAATTTTAAGTTTCGCTATTTCAACAGATTTGTATAAGCGTTTTCCAAAAGTTGACGAAGGCGATTTAAGTCGTATGCGCGCAACTTTAGTGTGCGGGAAAATGCTTTCTGAAGTCGGCCGAGAGTTTGTATTAAGTGATTGTTTAATCCTTGGTCCTGGCGAGCTGAAAAGTGGTGGTTTCCGTCGCGATTCTATTATTGCAGATGGCGTAGAGGCGATCATTGGCGCGGTATTCTTAGATTCAGATATTGATACCGTGAATGAATTAGTTTTAAGTTGGTTTGATAGCCGTTTAAAAACGATTAAGCCTGGTATTACGCAGAAAGACCCTAAAACTCGTCTGCAAGAACACTTACAGTCCCGTAAGCAAGCATTGCCTGTTTATGAAGTACTAGATGTGAAAGGCGAAGCACATAACCAACAATTTACTATGAGCTGTCAGATTGAAGGGATGCAACCTGTACAAGGCAAAGGTACTAGCCGTCGTAAAGCTGAACAACTGGCTGCGCAAACTATGTTAACAGCACTGTTAGGTGATCAATAATGTTACCTTACACTGTATGTTATACCGCACTATCATTAACCTTATTAGGAGCTAAATAATGACTCAAAAATGTGGCTTAGTAGCCATCGTTGGACGCCCTAATGTAGGTAAGTCGACGTTAATCAATGCTTTACTCGGACAAAAGGTAAGTATTACTTCACGTAAAGCGCAAACTACCCGTCACCGTATTTTGGGTATTGATACCGATGGGGATTATCAAACTATTTTTGTTGATACGCCGGGGTTACACATTGAAGAAAAGCGCGCCATTAACCGTTTAATGAATCGTGCTGCATCAAGTTCAATTAATGATGTTGAAATGGTCGTATTTGTCGTTGAAGGTACTAACTGGAACGAAGATGATGAGATGGTGTTAAAGAAACTAACACATCAAAAATGCCCTGTTATTTTGGCTGTTAATAAAATTGATAATGTTGAAGATAAAGAATTATTATTGCCACATCTTCAACAACTAGGTGAGCGTTTTAACTTTGCACATATCTTACCTATGTCGGCTAAATCTGGCGATAACGTAGAAAAAATTAGACAGTGGGCCAAAGATATTTTACCTGAGTCTGAATTCTATTTTCCAGATGACTACATTACTGATCGCTCTTCTCGCTTTATGGCATCAGAGATTGTACGTGAAAAACTAATGCGCTTTTTAGGTGATGAATTACCTTACTCTGTAACTGTTGAGATTGAGCAGTTCAAACAAAAAGCAAATGGCGTGTTGCATATCAATGCACTTATTTTAGTAGAGCGTGATGGCCAAAAACGTATGGTTATTGGTAACAAGGGTGAGAAATTAAAAGCCATTGGTAAACAAGCTCGTATCGATATGGAAGAGTTGTTCGATTCAAAAGTGTTTTTAGAAATCTGGGTAAAAGTGAAGTCAGGTTGGGCTGACGATGATCGTGCATTACGTTCATTGGGTTATGGTGATGATTACAGCGGCTAATAGTCGTGAGCATGTTGCTTATAGGGGTTTTTGAATGTCTATAGAGTGTCACAATGCGTTTATATTGCATCGTCGTCCCTATGGTGAAACAAGTCAAATCGTTGATTTGTTTTGCCAAGATATCGGTAAAGTAAGCCTTGTTTTTAAAGGAGGCAGAAGCAGTACACGTATGAAACGTGGTATGGCTCAGCCCTTTACTTTATTACTTGCTAGTTATTTTGGACGAGGCAGTTTAAAAACAGTTAAGTCACTCGAAGCACAAACACAAGTGGTTCCACTGCACGGTCAACGCCTCTATATTGCCATGTATATTAACGAGTTGTTATATCGATTGTTGCAAGCAGAGACTGCCTGCGATGGTCTTTTTGAGTGCTATCAACGTACTCTAATTAGCATTGCCAGAGATGAAGATCCGCAAAAATCATTGCGCTTATTTGAGCTAACTCTATTAGAAACATTAGGATACGGTGTTAACTTCGAGCAAGACGTATACAGCGAAGAGTTGATTGAAGCTGGCTTTCAATATCAATATCAGCAACAACTTGGTTTTTTTGCTAAGCAGGCAATTTGTAAGCCGGAGCAAGTTTATGATGGTCAGGATATTATTAACCTATCGCAACGTAAACTAGATAGCGAAGCTACGCTGAAAATGGCAAAGCGTTTCTGTCGCCAGGCACTGGCTAATTTATTAGGTGACAAGCCATTACACAGCCGCAGTTTATTTGCCGCGAAGTAATACAGTACAAATAAAGGAAAGAAGATGAGCAAAATTTTATTGGGTGTGAATATTGACCACGTAGCAACACTGCGCAATGCACGTGGTACTTGTTATCCTGAGCCTGCGCATTTAGCAGCAGTCGCTGAAACTTCTGGTGCAGATGGCATTACTATTCACCTACGTGAAGACCGTCGTCATATTCATGATCGTGATGTTGCGGTATTGGCGCAAACATTACAAACACGCATGAATTTAGAAATGGCTGTCACAGATGAAATGGTTGAGATCGCCTTAAAAACGAAGCCAACTTTTGTTTGTTTAGTCCCAGAGAAGCGTGAAGAGTTAACCACTGAAGGTGGGTTAGATGTTGTTGGTAATTACGATAAAATTGCCGATGCAGTGAACCGCTTAAACGCCGCTAATATTCAAGTTAGTTTGTTTATTGACCCTGAAGCTGCGCAAATCGATGCAGCTGTAAAAATGAAAGCTGCTTATGTAGAGTTGCATACAGGGCAATATGCAGATGCTGAAAATGAAACTATTCAAGAAGCTGAATTAGCACGTGTTGCTAAAGCTGCTACTTATGGTCAACAAGCTGGTATTAAAGTGAATGCTGGTCATGGTTTGAATTACCATAACGTTAAACCGATTGCAGCTTTACCTGAAATTATCGAACTGAACATCGGTCATGCGATTGTAGCGCGTGCATTGGTAGATGGTTTTGCTGTTGCGGTAAGTGAAATGAAGCGCTTAATGGTTGAAGGGCGTAATCAAAGCCTATAAATGTTTTATTAAAGGCAATTAAACGCATTAATTGTAGTAACGATTAATGCGTTATTTTATCTTATGAGGTATCACCTTGAGTTCAGCTCCCTACATTGAACAACTACGCAAACAATTCCCCATTCTACAGCAACAAGTTAATCAACACCCTTTGGTGTATCTTGATAACGCCGCGACCACCCAAAAACCACAGTCGGTGATTGATGCTATTTGTGACTATTATCAAACTAGTAATGCTAATGTACATCGTGCGAGCCATGCTTTGAGTAATCAAGCAACAGGCTTATTTGAAGCCAGTCGTTTAAAAGTACAGCACTTTCTTAATGCGCATTATTCTGAAGAGATTATCTGGACAAAAGGTACTACTGAGGGAATTAACCTGATCGCCAATGTTATGTCTGCACAATTACAGGCAGGTGATGAGATCATTATAAGCGCTGTTGAGCATCACGCTAATATTGTGCCTTGGCAGATGGTTGCTCAGCGTACCGGCGCTGTATTAAAAGTTATTCCGCTGACTGCTGAATTCACCTTAGACATCGATGCGTTTAAAACACTTCTATCTGAACGTACTAAAATTGTTTCAATCACTCATGTATCGAATGCCTTAGGTATTGTTAACCCCATTCAAACTATGATTGCATTAGCACATCAGTTTGATGCAAAAGTAATCATTGATGGCGCGCAAGCTGTTGCTCATATCGACGTTGATGTGCAAGCATTAGATTGCGATTTTTATCTATTTTCTGGACATAAAATATTTGGTCCGACGGGAATAGGCGTGTTGTATGGAAAGAAAGCACTGCTAGAGGCGCTACCACCATGGCAAGGCGGCGGTGAAATGATTGATACGGTTACCTTTACTAAAGCCACTTATAATCAATTGCCGTTTAAGTTTGAGGCTGGCACGCCGAATATTGCAGGGGCGATTGGACTAGGAGTAGCCTTAGATTTTGTAAATGGTTTAGATTTAGCGCGTTGCCACCAACATGAACGACAACTTATTAACTTTACACAACAAGCGCTAATGCAAATACCTGATGTGACTGTGTTTGCCAGTGAGACACAAAAGTCTGGAGCGATTAGTTTTGTGGTGAAAGGCGAGCATAATAGCGATATTGCTATGTTATTAGATGCGCAAGGGATTGCTGTGCGAAGTGGGACACATTGCGCCATGCCCTTGATGTCTAGTTTACAATGTAACGGTACGATTAGAGCTTCGTTTTCAATATACAATACGCTTGAAGAAGCCGCTGCATTTATTACGGCATTAAAAAATGTTATTCTTATGCTCCAAGAATAACGTTTTATCCCACCATCTAGTCTTTAAGTGTTCTTAAAATACCGGGTGGTGGGGTCTTACTGTCTATGAGTAGATTAATTTGTGACTTGTTTAGGGCTTAATTTAAATGCCTTATTAATCTCTTTTTTATCGCCTAACAAGCGCGACGTAATTGTCCCTGCTGTCATTGCTCCACTCACGTTCAACGCTGTTCGTGCCATATCAATTAAAGGTTCAATTGAAATAAGCAAAGCTGCTATCGTTACTGGTAAACCCATTGCCGGTAATACAATTAAAGCTGCGAAAGTCGCACCGCCACCCACGCCTGCGATACCAAATGAGCTAATAGCAATAATCGCGACTAATGAAACAATAAAGCTAATCTCCATTGGGTCAATACCCATAGTTGGCGCTACCATCACAGCAAGCATCGCTGGATAAATACCTGCACAACCATTTTGCCCAATCGTTGCCCCAAAGGTTGCTGACAAGTTAGCAATAGCTGGTGGCACATTTAACTTAGTAATTTGTGCTTCAACATTAAGCGGAATAGTGGCTGCAGAGCTACGTGATGTAAAGGCAAATGTAAGTACAGGCCAAATACGTTTAAAGTATTGTGCTGGGCTAACTCCTACCAATGAAACTAATAGCCCATGTACGATAAACATTAAGAAAATAGCAATGTAAGAAGCAACGATAAAGCCTAGTAAATTTAAAATATCACTTAAGCTAGAGGTCGCGACAACTTTTGCCATTAATGCGGCTATCCCGTAAGGCGTTAATGCAATGATCATTTTAACTAAACGCATTACTACTGATTGAGCTGCTTCAATGAACGTACGAATTGGCGCTTCCAGTTCTTGCTTTTCAAGCATGACACGACGAGCTGCAATTCCCACTAAAATACCAAAAATTACTACTGCAATAATCGAGGTAGAACGTGCTCCTGTTAAATCTGCAAAAGGGTTAGTAGGAATAAAGCTAACTAACATTTGTGGGATTGTTAGGTCGGCCACGCTCCCCAATCGGTTTTCTAAAACACTAATACGTGCAGTTTCACGCACGCCTTCAGATAGACCTGCTGTTGATAGACCAAAGGTTTGTGTCACCACAATACCAATCAGCGCTGCAATCATAGTAGTGAATAACAAAATACCAATGGTTAATGCACTAATTTTTCCTAATGAGCCTGAGTTTTCAAGCTTTACTACTGCTGCAATCATAGAGACTAAGACTAATGGCATGATCACCATTTTTAACAGCCCAACATAACTGCTACCTACAACATTTACCCATTCTAAAGTGTGCTTAATGATAGGGTTTGTCTCACCATAAAATAAGTGAATAACAAGGCCGAACGTGCTGCCTAGAATTAACCCAAGTAATACTTGGCGAGATAAGGTGCTAGCTTTTCTTTGCTGCTTGAATAGGAACAATAGAATAGCCACAAATATCGCAAGGTTTGCGATAACTGCAATTGACATGGAATTTCCTTAATAATAAATACGAGTGAAATGAATAAGATTGATTTTATTTTCATCTAACTAGGGAGTCAGATGAGATGGGCTGCGATTCTAATCGCCTAGCAAAGAAATAACAAAGTGAGATAAACCATTGCTTATGCTGTTTTAATATAAGTAATAACCAGGAGGTTTTTGGTGTTAAGTTCATAGTTGAAAGTTTAGTTAACCATTAATAAAAGTAATGCGTTTTGGATTTATCATTTATCAGGTTAGCACTAAGGTTGTTAAACAAACTTTATGTTTTTGTCTATTTTAGTTAAAGCTTGGCATAAATATAGTTGATATGATTACTTAATAAATTTATTTTTATCATTTTGAGGGGCTTTCATGTCAGCAAACTTAACGCAATTACTTTCTATTATGCAGCAACTTCGTACGCCAGAAACAGGCTGCCCTTGGGACTTAAAACAAACTTTTGATAGCGTTGTACCACATACTATAGAAGAAGCCTATGAAGTGGCTGATGCGATTGCCAATAAAGACTTTGATGATCTAAAAGGCGAACTAGGAGACTTACTGTTCCAAGTAGTGTTCTATGCACAAATGGCCAAAGAGCAGGAGTTATTTGAATTTGATGACATTTTGGCGGTATTGAATGAAAAATTGATCCGTCGCCACCCCCATGTTTTTTCTACTTCAGAGTTAAAAACAGATGCTGAAATCAATGCAAACTGGGAAGCTGAAAAAGAAAAAGAGCGCCAGAAAAAAGCACAGTCTCAAAATAAACAAGAAAGCATTTTAGACAATATTCCTTTAGCATTACCTGCGTTAACACGGGCTTACAAAATTCAAAAACGCGCTGCTAGCGTCGGATTTGATTGGGCTGAGTTGGAGCCTGTGATTGCTAAAATTCATGAAGAAATTGATGAAGTATTGGTTGAAGTAAAGCGCACTGATTTAGATGAGACTCAACAAAAAGCGCGTATTGTCGATGAGCTAGGTGATTTATTATTTGCTAATGTGAATCTTATTCGTCATCTTAAAGCAAACCCAGAGCAAGTATTAACTCAAGCAAATAGCAAGTTTTCAACGCGTTTTAAGCGTGTTGAAGAGCATGTAAAATTACTTGGCAAAGAGATGGGCGATTGCACTTTGAACGAGTTAGATGCAATTTGGAATGAGATTAAGCACTTACCAAAATAGAGGGAAATTAGATCAAATAAGCTGGTTTTTGATTGTTTTTTAAACACATTAGCTGCTTTTTATACCCTACTACAATTTATTTTAATAAATTTTTTATTACAAATTACAGTTTAAATTTCTTCATTTATTTTCTCCCTATGAAATTAACTAGGAGCCTATCAGCATAGGCTTCTTTGCATGTCAGCTCTATTTTCTAGGTGTCTATTTATAGGTGAATAACTTATAGCATTTGTGGTGTTATTTGTTGGGTAAAAGGTGTTGATGTTTTGTACAACTAAGAATCGCTGATTTATTTATGATATGTTAATAAATATGCAAATACGCATTTGGGTACTAGATTCGGACACCCAAATTACTGAGTAAGTTCATTAACCACTGTTAATAGATTTGACCAGTATAAAATTTTTTGTTTGTAAAACTCACGGAGGAAGTATGAAGTTAGTTAAGAAAATCTCGATGGTTGTTGCTTCAATGGCGGCATTAGGTGCTTTATCAACTGCTAATGCAGATGCCTTAGATACGGTCATTGAGCGAGGCGCGCTAAATTGTGGCGTTGTACTTGATTTCCCACCTATGGGCTACACTGATAAAGACAATCAACCAGCAGGTTTCGACGTTGACTACTGTAACGATTTAGCAGAAGCATTAGGCGTAAAATCTAACGTTATTAATTTAACTTGGGCAGACAGAATCCCTTCTTTAATCTCTTCAAAAACAGATGTGGTTATCGGTTCGACTTCAGACACGCTAGAGCGAGCTAAGTCAGTTGGTTTCACTTACCCTTACTTTGTTTTTAAATTCCAAGTGTTATCTAAAAAAGGCGTAAAAATCGACTCATTTGATGACCTTAAAAACGTTAAAGTCGGTGCTGCAATTGGTACTACTTACGAAACAGAGTACTTTAACTATGCCGATGAAAAAGGTTGGGGAAGAGACAACTACACATCTTTCAAATCAGAGAATGATGCATTCCTAGGGTTATACCAAGGTAAAATCGATGCGCTGGTTTCAACCAATACTAATATCGCTACTAAACTAGCTTCTGGCCAATTTGATGACTTCGTTGCTGGTCCTTACGTACCTAACTACGATGATGTAGTGGGTATTATTGCTAAGCGTGATGAACTAGCTTGGATCAATTACTTAAATCTATTCTTAATCCACCAGGTACGCGACGGTAAATTAAATGATTTACACGTTAAACACTTTGGTGCGCCTGTATCAGAAGATATGGTAAAAGCGTTAATTGAAAACCGATAAACTCTAACATCATTATCTAATGGTCTACTTTTTTAAATAAAGTAGACCATTTTCTTTTATGGTAGAGAGCCCTTTAAATGGGCCGTTTTTACTTTCGTAATATCAACAATTCAAACAAGATCATAATCGCAATATTTATCAGGTAATGGACAAAGTAGCATTTGAGTTTAACTCACTGCAGTTTGAATTATTTAAAGAGGGTATATGGATAGTTATAACTTTCATTGGAATGTTGTATGGGATGCTTTTCCGCAATTATTAAGCGGTGCATTTACAACATTACATGTCTCTGTTTTATCTATGCTAGTGGGGATCGTTGCGGCGGTTTTTTTGGCGCTAGGTAAAATGTCTAACTCTAAATTTTTATCTTTTCTATCAAGTGTATGGATTGAACTTTCAAGAAATACGCCTGCATTATTTCTTATTTACATGGCTTACTTTGGCTTAGGTGCTTATGGCATCCATTTAAGTCCTTACTTATCGGTTTTTGCTGCCTTAGTTTTTGTTAATGGCGGGTACTTAGCGGAAACATTTCGTGGTGGTTTTCAATCTATTCCACCAACACAATATAACGCGGCACGTTCACTCGGCATGAATCGTGTACAAGCATATCGCCATATTATTTTACCGCAAATGTTCAGACGAATTTACCATCCAATGACTAACCAATTTATCTGGTCAATCTTAATGAGCTCACTGGGGATATTAGTAGGGATGAATGATCTGTCAGGGGAAACTCAGCGCTTACAATCAAGCTCCTTTAGAACCTTAGAGTTCTTTATTGTTGCTGCTGCTATGTATTACGTTATTGCAAAATTAGTATTATTTGCTGCGCACCTTGTGTCGAAACGCGTCTTTAAAGGGGAGTTATCATAATGAATTTATTTACTCCTATTTCTTGGAATGATGCAGGCTTCATTCTAACGGGTGTATTAAACACCGTTTACATCTCTGTGGTTGCGATCTTCTTTGGTACTATTCTAGGTTTGGTACTGGGTTTTGCTAGAGCAGAAGGTAACAAGATAGTGAATATGTGTTTAGGCGGTGTACTAGACATTTTAAAGTCAGTTCCATTAATCATTCAACTTATCTTATTCAGCACTTTTATAGGTGCAATGGGCTATCCACTTGATCCGTTTGTTGCTGGTTCAATTATTTTATCACTATATACCATGGCGTTTATGGTCGAGGTATTTAGAAGTGGTTTTGATAATGTACCTCATGCCACGAAAAAAGCAGCTCGTTCACTCGGCATGAGTTATTGGCAAACAGTACGACATATCAGTATTCCAATTGGCATGAGATCAGTCTTACCATCATGGATAGGCGTTGGACTGAGTGTTATTAAAGACTCCGCGTTAGTCTCTGTTATTGGTTATATGGAATTGTTAAGAACTGCTGAGCAGTTGATATCACGCTCACAACAAGCCGTGATGATTTTAGTCGGCGTAGGGTTATTTTATTTTTTGATCTCTTACCCATTGTCGCTTTATGGTAAATACATAGAAAGGAAAATGACAAGATGATAGAAATCAAAGGTGTTCATAAATCTTTTGGTGATTTAGAAGTATTAAAAGGCATTGATCTAGACGTTAAAAAAGGTGAAGTGGTTAGTATTATCGGTGCTAGTGGTAGTGGTAAATCAACGCTTTTATATTGTATTAATGCCATTGAAGCAATTAATGGCGGTCAAATATTAGTAGACGGCGTGGATGTTCATGATAAAAATACCGATAAAAACCAACTAAGACAAAATTTAGGCATGGTCTTCCAACAATGGAACTCTTTCCCGCACTTAACGGTATTAGAAAATGCCGCATTAGCACCACAAGTGGTAAAAGGCTTTAGTAAAGAAAAAGCCGAAGAGATAGCAACGAAGGAGCTTACCCATGTTGGTTTAGGAGATAAGTTACATGAGTATCCAACCAAAATGTCAGGCGGACAGCAGCAACGTTTAGCAATAGCTCGAGCGTTAGCGATGGATCCACCGTATATGTTGTTTGATGAAGTGACTTCCGCATTGGATCCAGAGTTAGTGGGGGAAGTATTAGACACACTAAGGTTACTTCGTGATGATGGCATGACTATGATTTGTGTTACCCATGAAATAGCTTTTGCTAAAGAAGTCTCTGATAAAGTAGCTTTCTTCCATAAAGGCTTAATTGAAGAGATGGGGACACCGCAACAAGTACTAGAAAACCCACAAAAAGAGCGTACTAAGCAGTTCTTAAGTAAAGTGCTTTAACCGCTTCAAAAAAACGGCGCAGTTAGCGCCGTTTTTTTATTTTTAGCTAAACTTAAACGATTAAACATTATGAAATAAGCAGAATATCAATAGATAGTAGTAAGATGATATTTACTACATGTGCAGCAGTAATATTGTTAAGTAATAGCAATTATATATTGCAGTGATCGGGTTGTTCTCAAAAAAACACCATTTATGCATTAAAATGCTTTTATCGTTTGTCGAGGATAGCGGTACTTGTTATACTGTTGTCCCATCTAAATGTTCAATTTTCTTCCATTTTGATAAAGCGGTCACACTTTAAAAATCTTAACTTTAATAATTAACAAGTTAGGCTCTTTTAGCGTGTGATTTTTTTATTGGGGAATAAAATTAACACTCCTTTTCTCTTAATGGCTCAGGGTTATTATGACAACAAAATATATATTCGTAACTGGTGGTGTTGTTTCATCACTTGGTAAAGGTATTGCAGCAGGCTCTCTTGCAGCAATTTTAGAAGCGCGTGGTTTAGACGTAACGATTCTAAAACTTGACCCATATATTAACGTTGACCCGGGTACAATGAGCCCAATTCAGCACGGTGAAGTATTTGTGACTGACGACGGTGCTGAAACCGATCTTGACTTAGGTCACTACGAACGTTTTATTCGTACCAAGATGACTAAACGTAATAACTTTACAACGGGCCGTATCTATTCTGACGTATTAGCAAAAGAGCGTCGTGGCGATTACCTTGGCGCGACTATTCAGGTAATTCCACATATCACTAATGAAATTCAAGCTCGCGTTATCGCTGGTGGTGAAGGCCATGATGTAGCTATCGTTGAATTAGGTGGGACTGTAGGTGATATTGAATCACAACCGTTCCTTGAAGCCATTCGCCAATTAGGTTTAAAAGTAGGTCGTGAAAATGCAATGTTTATGCATCTAACATTATTACCTTACCTAAAAACAGCAGGTGAGGTTAAAACTAAACCAACACAACATTCTGTAAAAGAGTTGCGCAGTTTAGGTATTCAACCAGATATTCTTGTTTGTCGTAGTGAAGTCAGCTTCCCAGCGAATGAACGCGCTAAGATTGCATTATTCTGTAATGTGCAAGAAAAATCAGTTATCTCACTACGCGACGTAGATTCTATCTATAAAATTCCTGCATTATTAAAACAACAGGGTTTAGATCAAATCTGTGTTGAGCGTTTTGGTTTAGATTGTCCTGAAGCTAACTTAAGTGAATGGTCAAAGGTTGTTGCA
Source organism: Psychromonas arctica (assembly GCF_036697365.1). Lineage (GTDB taxonomy): Bacteria > Pseudomonadota > Gammaproteobacteria > Enterobacterales > Psychromonadaceae > Psychromonas > Psychromonas arctica_A. The sequence continues at coordinate 143,886 of NZ_JBAHZA010000005.1, read as the reverse complement.
GAAGAAGCAAATACAACCAGTGAAGTTATTATTGGTATGGTTGGTAAATACACTGAATTACCAGATGCATACAAATCAGTGAATGAAGCACTGAAACACGGTGGCTTAAAAAGTGCTGCGACAGTGAAGATTAAATATATTGATTCACAAGATGTAGAGATTAAAGGTTTATCACTACTTGAAGGCGTTGATGCAATCTTAATCCCAGGTGGATTTGGTGAGCGTGGTGTAGAGGGCAAAATCCTTGCTGCACAATATGCTCGTGAAAATAAGATCCCTTACTTAGGCATTTGTTTAGGTATGCAAGTGGCATTAATTGAGTTTGCTCGTAATGTCGCTGGTCTTAAAAATGCACACTCAACAGAATTTGATGAAAAATCTGAAAACCCAGTAGTTGGTTTAATTACTGAGTGGATTGATAAATCAGGTGAAGTTGAACAGCGTACTGAAGATTCTGACTTAGGTGGTACAATGCGAGTAGGTTCGCAGAAATGTCACTTAGCGGATAACTCTAAAGTATTGGAAATGTACGGTAGCAAGGAAATATTTGAGCGCCACCGTCATCGTTATGAAGTAAATAACAACCTATTACCAGCAATTAAGAAAGCGGGTTTACAGATCACTGGTTTATCAGAAGATAAGAAACTAGTAGAAATCATTGAAAACCCAAATCATCCTTGGTTTGTTGCTGCGCAATTCCATCCGGAATTCACATCAACACCACGCGATGGTCATCCTTTATTTAAAGGGTTTATAAAAGCTGCGATAGATCATCAACAAGGTCGTTTTTCATAGTTTTTGTTGACCCGATCGCATTAGTTTGTTAAAAAATTACACATTAAAAGGCTGTGGTCACAAATCACAGCTTGTAATGAAGAATTTTTAAAATTTATTTTTATTAAAACAAAGGAAAAATCATGTCAAACATCGTTAAAGTACTTGGTCGTGAAATCATGGATTCACGTGGTAACCCAACTGTAGAAGCTGAAGTTCATCTAGCAGACGGTTCTATCGGTATGGCTGCTGCTCCATCTGGCGCATCTACTGGTTCTCGTGAAGCACTTGAATTACGTGACGGCGACAAAGCTCGTTACCTAGGTAAAGGTGTACTTAAAGCTGTTGAAGCTGTAAACGGTCCAATCGCTGAAGCACTAGCTGGTAAAGATGCACTAGCACAAGCTGAGCTTGACCAAATCATGATCGACCTAGACGGAACAGAAAACAAAGCTAAATTCGGCGCAAACGCTATCCTAGCTGTTTCTCTAGCTGCTGCTAAAGCTGCTGCAATCTCTAAAAAAGTACCTCTATACGCTCACATTGCTGATCTAAACGGTACTTCTGGTGTTTACTCTATGCCTCTTCCAATGATGAACATCATCAATGGTGGTGAGCACGCAGATAACTCTGTAGACATCCAAGAATTTATGATCCAACCTGTTGGCGCTGCTAACTTCCGTGAAGGCCTACGTATGGGTGCTGAAGTATTCCATAGCCTTGCTAAAGTACTTAAAGCTGACGGTCATTCAACAGCTGTTGGTGATGAAGGTGGTTTCGCTCCAAACCTTGCTTCTAACGAAGCTGCACTTGCTGCAATCAAAGTTGCTGTTGCAAACGCTGGTTACGAGCTAGGTAAAGACATCACATTAGCGATGGACTGTGCTGCGTCTGAGTTCTACGACAAAGAAGCAAACATCTACGACCTTAAAGGTGAAGGCAAAAAATTCACTTCAGAAGAGTTCAACTTCTTCCTTAAAGATCTTACTGAACAGTACCCAATCGTTTCTATCGAAGATGGTCTTGACGAGTCTGACTGGGATGGTTTCGCACACCAAACTAAACTAATGGGTGATAAAATCCAATTGGTTGGTGACGATCTATTCGTAACAAACACTAAGATTCTTAAGCGTGGTATCGACAACGGTATTGCTAACTCAATCTTAATCAAATTCAACCAAATCGGTTCTTTAACTGAAACTTTAGCTGCAATCAAAATGGCTAAAGATGCTGGTTTCACTGTTGTTATCTCTCACCGTTCAGGTGAAACTGAAGATGCAACTATCGCAGACCTAGCCGTTGGTACAGCTGCTGGCCAAATCAAAACTGGTTCTTTAAGCCGTTCTGATCGTGTTGCTAAGTACAACCAACTTCTACGTATCGAAGAAGCGCTAGGTTCAAAAGCACCTTACAACGGTCTTAAAGAAGTTAAAGGTCAGTAATTTGACTGGTGCATAGCACCTCATAACTTCAGTCTTAAAGAAGTTAAAGGTCAGTAATTCTTTAAATAGAATATGATTTTTAAATTTTAAGATTTAAATCCTCACTTCGGTGGGGATTTTTTTTGCCTATTATTTGGTGAAAGAGCATTAAGCCGTTCTGATCGTATTGCTACTCTTTATTAACTACGGGCAACCAACTTCTACGTATCGAAGAAGCGCTAGGTTCAAAAGCACCTTACAACGGTCTTAAAGAAGTTAAAAGTCAGTAATTTGACTGGTGCATAGCACCTCATAACTTCAGTCTTAAAGAAGTTAAAGGTCAGTAATTCTTTAAATAGAATATGATTTTTAAATTTTAAGATTTAAATTCTCACTTCGGTGGGGATTTTTTTGCTTGTTATTTGGTGCAATTACAGATGCAAAGCACCCCCATAACTTCAGCCTTAAAGCAGTTAAAGGTCAGTAATTCTGATTTTTAAGATTTAAATCCTCACTTCGGTGGGGATTTTTTTTAGCTACTATTTTAATAAAGAATATTAAGCAACTCTAATCTTGTTGTTACTTTTTATTAATTACGGCCAACCAATAATACCTACAACATATTAATGTAATCGGTATTATTTTAACTTGATGATTAATTAGCTTTAATAGCCAAAATACTAATCCCCATCCCTATAAATAACCCTCCACTGATACGATGGAACCATTTCACATTATTGACGTTAGATAAAAATCCTTTCGCTCGGTTTGCTAAATATCCATAGGTGGATAAAGATAGAAATGAGAAAAACATAAATATTAACGTCATGATTACGAATTGGCTGAAAATTGGCTGGTCAGTATTGAGAAATTGAGGAAACAAAGCTGTAAAAAATATAATAGGTTTGGGGTTAGTGACAGAGACAAAAAAACCTTCTTTAAAATATGAGAAAAGGCCTTTTATTTGATGAGTGACTTCTCCTGATTTTTTTACTTTGAGGCTATTGCTAGTACGAATTTGTTTAATCCCTAAATAGATTAGGTAGATAACTCCAATACTTTTAACAATCATAAATACAGTTGATGAAGCTAATAAAATTGCACTCAAGCCACTGATCGAAAGTATAGAAAGTAACATTAAACCGATAATATTACCAAAGGCAGAGGCGGTGACACATCTTAAACCATTAACTGCACCATTATAAACGGCCAAAAATATCGCAGGACCAGGACTTATTATGTAAAAAAATGAGACTAAAAGGTAAACTATCAAAGTGTCGTAATTCATGCTTTATAAATTCCCTATTACATTTATTTTATCATTGAAGTCGCGTAGCGACTTTTGTAGTGACTCATGTCCATATTAACTAGGTGGCCAAAATCACTGTAGCACTACAAATACACTAAAACTATAATATTAAGTTGTAACTATCGTTAAATCGTATCTTATTGAGGCAACTCAGCGTAAAATGCGCGTTTTTATTTAGCGGTTGGAATTATCATGCCTTTAATTATTGAGATCCTTGGTTGGACAAGTGTGTTCTTTTACATCTTTTTAATGGTGTTTAATGGTATGAAGAACATACGATTAGCTTCATTTCTTTCGGTTATTAATGATGTCTCGTGGGGGATCTTGATCGGTGTAATGCCTAAGGTTTTACTAAACCTAGTCGTTGGCAGTGTTACCCTTTACCGTTATTTATGTGATTTTACTGAGTTGTCTACTCGAATAACTAAACTTATCTTAGTTATCATGATTGCCTTTTTGACTTATGCGACTTATTTTTCAGTTAATGACTACCTTGCTAACCCATCGTTAGGTTTATTATTAACCTGGGTGGACTTTGCTGTTATTTTAACTGCGCTGAGTGTTAAGAAAATACGTCTCTTTCAGTTCTTTATGTGGTTATCAGCCTTCGTTGGTGGGTACGCTTATTATCTATTAGGCATTGATCAGATGGTCGTTATTAAAATGATTGTTGGATTAATTATGACCCATAAATTATTCATTCATCCTTTATTTCCTCAGGTAGAAAGCAAATTACTTTTCTGGAAAAAGTAGTATTCACTTAAATTAAAAGCTAACAACCCAATTTAGCATGATTGGGTTGATTTTAATTTTCAGTGTAATGTGGGATGATTAACCTTTTATTATTGAGTTTACTTATCATGCGCTTACTGTTATTCGTGTTTGTTTTCCTTTTCTCTCTATTACAGTACCATTTATGGTTTGGCAAAAATGGGTTACAAGATAATCGTGAATATAGAAAGGCTGTTGATCTTGCTACCGCAAGCAACACCGAACTCACCACACGTAATCAAATGATGTTCTCTGAAATTGATAATTTAAAAACAGGTACTGAAGCAATAGAAGAACGGGCCCGAAATGAATTAGGGCTAGTTAAAGAAGGCGAAACCTTCTTCCGTATCGTTCCTAAAGGTGGTGAATTAGATGAGTAAGCCACGCTTTTCTGTAGTAATACCTGCTGCTGGTATTGGCAAGCGGGTAGGTTCAGAGATTCCTAAACAATATTTAACTATTTTAGACAAAGCAATTATTGAATATAGTCTTGCTCCATTCTTAGCTCATCCCGACATTAACCAAGTGATTGTTTCAATTGCTGAAAATGATCAATGGTTTAATCATTTAAGTATCGCTAAGCACCCGAAATTGAACATTGTTAAAGGTGGCAAAGAGCGCGTAGACTCTGTACTAAGCGCACTAAAGAGTTTGCCTGTTACCGATTATGTTTTAGTGCACGATGCAGCTCGTCCCTGCATACAAACCTCTGACATTGATAAACTACTTCAGCATGCTTTGAAATATGATAGCGGCGCAATGCTTGCGTATCGAGTACGCGATACGATGAAGCGAAGTTCAAAAGAGCAACAGGTTAAACATACTGTAGACCGTGATAATTTGTGGCATGCACTCACTCCACAAATGTTCAAAAATCAACAACTAATTAATGCCATCACAGGTATTGAAGCACAACATTTAATTACTGATGAAGCCTCTGCGATAGAGTTATCTGGTGGAACGGTCTCAATTATTGAAGGCCGCAGCGATAATATAAAAGTCACACAAGCAGAAGACCTATTACTAGCAGAATTCTATCTCTCAAAAATTTAATATATATTTTTACATTTAAAATACGCTATTAATTTTATACACATTGTTAAGGAAAGTTTATGATCCGTATTGGGCATGGTTATGATGTACACAAGTTTGGTGGAGAAGGTCCAATTACTATTGCTGGTGTGAAGATCCCTTACACTCAAGGCTTATTGGCTCACTCTGATGGTGACGTTGCAATTCATGCTCTCTGTGATGCAATATTAGGTGCGTTAGCATTAGGCGATATTGGCCGTCACTTTCCGGATAACGATGATGCTTTTAAAGGTATCGATAGTCGTGAATTGTTGGTCAATGTATATCAACAAGCTAAGGATAAAGGTTATCGCTTAGGTAATGCGGATATCACTATCATTGCGCAAGCGCCTAAAATGGCACCGCATATTGCAGATATGTGTGCAGAGTTGACACGTTTACTTGAAACCGATTTAGGTAATATCAATGTAAAGGCAACAACTACAGAAAAGTTAGGTCCAATGGGCCGTAAAGAAGGTATCTCTTCACATGCTGTGGTTATTTTATTAAAGGACTCAGAATGAGTGAGTCACAGCCTGAAAAAAAAGTTTATCCGTTAGATTTTAGTTATCTTTATGGTAAGCCAACTTGTACAGGTCGTTTTAAACAACATTGTGAAGATTTTCGTGTAGAAGAACAGTTAGATTTTGAGCTAACTGGCGAAGGTGAGCATGTTTGTTTATGGGTTAAAAAAGTAGGTGAAAATACTGATTATCTAGCGAGACAACTAGCAAAATTTGCAGGCATTGCTGCTAAGAATGTGAGCTATGCTGGTTTAAAAGATCGCCAAGCAGAAACTTATCAATGGTTCTCTTTATATATCCCTGGAAAAATAACGCCAGACTTTAGTAGTTTTGAATCACCTGGTGTGAGTATTTTGAAAGTGATTCGTCATAACAAAAAGCTGCGTACAGGATGCCTGTCTGGTAACAACTTTACTATTACTTTGCGTGAGGTTTCTGACAAAGCACAATTACAAACCGTCCTAGATAAAGTTCAGCATGGTGTTCCTAATTACTTTGGTAATCAACGTTTCGGTTTTGATGGCCATAATGTAAATGCTGCACTACAAATGTTTAACGGTCGCAAAATAAAAGATAGATTCAAGCGCGGTATGTATATTAGCGCAGCGAGAAGTTACTTATTTAACCGTATCATATCCCAACGTATTGATGATAATTTACAAGCATCTCCAATGCTTGGTGATTGCGTACAATTTGTGGCTAATCGTTCTTTTTTCCCATTACCTGATTTATCGGAACAAACCTTGCAACGTTTATCCACTAGAGAGGTCTGTCTAACAGCTCCTTTATGGGGAAAAGGTGAATTAACTTCTAGTGAGGATGCTCAACAATATGAGCTAGATTGTTTACAAGATTACAATGACCTTCAAGCAGGTTTAGCCAAAGAAGGTTTAAAGCAAGAGCGACGCCCCTTGTTATTGATACCAGAACAGTTCAGCTATCAGTGGGTTGACCAGGCTACATTAACACTTTCATTCTATTTACCGTCTGGATGCTACGCTACAAGTGTGATCCGAGAACTTATTGAGATAAATATATGATGCTATTACTAAGTAATGATGATGGTGTGCTAGCACCTGGTTTATCAGCGTTACATAAACACTTAAGCCAAATTGAGGACACTGAAACCATGGTTGTTGCCCCTGAGCGTAACCATAGTGGCGCCAGTAACTCTTTGACATTAGAGCAACCATTAAGAAAGAACTTATTAGATAACGGTTTTATATCAGTAAACGGTACGCCTACTGACTGTGTCCATTTGGCACTTAATAAACTCTGCTCAACACCACCTAAATTAGTAGTGTCAGGTATTAATGCTGGTGCAAACATGGGCGATGATGTTTTGTATTCAGGGACTGTTGCCGCTGCGATGGAAGGGCGCTTTTTAGGCTTACCTGCTGTTGCTGTATCATTAGACGGGACTGAGCATTATGAAAGTGCTGCTCGTTATGCTAAAAAATTAGTAGAGCATTTATTAGCATCGCCTTTAGCACAACATCAAGTGCTTAATATTAATGTACCTGATTTACCTTTCGATAAGATAAAAGGCATTAAAGTGACTCGCTTGGGTAAACGTCATCAAGCTGAGATGATTGAAGAAAGTATTGACCCACGAGGCCGTGAGATTTTTTGGGTAGGCCCTCCAGGGCATATTGCAGACGCTGGTGAAGGAACTGACTTCCATGCTGTTGAACATGGTTATGTCTCTATCACACCGATTAAAGTAGATTTAACTGCCATCGAGCAATTACCTATTGTTGATAAATGGCTAAGTGCTATTTAACTAATTTATGATTAACCAAGTTGTGATTAATTAAGTACTGACTAAGTCATGTTTAACTAAAGCATATCGAATCAAGTTACATTTAACCAAAAAGAGAAATTAAGTGAAAATATTTGCTCCCCTTTATGAAAAAGTCATGCTTTGGTCAAAACATAAATATGCGCCATTTTACCTTTACGTGACTGCGTTTATTGAGTCGATCTTTTGGCCTATCCCGGTAGATATTATGCTGGCACCTATGGCACTAGCTAAGCGTGAAAAAGCGTGGCAATTTGCTTTTGGAGCAACACTTTTTTCAGTGTTAGGTGGTGCATTAGGTTATTACTTGGGTAATGCATTGTATGACCCGGTGGTATTACCTTTTATTGAAGCAATGCATTATCAAGATAAAATGATCACTGCTCAGTCGTGGTTTAGTGAGTGGGGAGTATTGGTGATTTTTATTGCTAGCTTTACGCCTATCCCATTTAAAGTATTCACTATTACCGCAGGTGTAATGAGTATGGCATTTTGGCCGTTTATCTTAACGGCATTAATTGGTCGCGCTATGCGCTTTTTCCTTGTCGCTGGTTTAATGGTACTTGGGGGAGAAAAAATGGAAGCTAAGTTGAGCAAATATATCGATGCGCTAGGCTGGATAACCATTTTGGCTGCAGTTATTTTGTATTTTACATTAAAGCATTAAATAACAGTGAAACATCTATTAATTACCTCTTTTGTACTGTTAACAGCGTGTTCGGGTCCTAGCGGGAAAGCACCTGTTTATGATGTCACCTCAACACCTAAGCCTTATGTTGCATCAGGACAGAGTATTTCACCGGGACAAACAACGTATATTGTGGAAAAAGGCGATACTTTATACTCGATCGCTTGGCGTGCAAAAATGAACGTAAATACCCTTATTAAGCGAAATAACCTAAAAAAACCTTATATAATTAGACAAGGAGAGGTATTAACGCTCAAAAATAGTACAGTAAAAGTTTCGACCATTTCACAAAATAAGAAAAAAATAACTTCAAATAGCTGTACAACGCAAAGCTGTCAGAAAAACAGTAAAGTAAAGGTTGTTAAAAAATCAACAAAAGCATATCCTGCTAATGTTGTTGATAAAAAAGTGACTAAAAAAACAGTCTCACAACCAGTTGCCATTAAAAAAACGGTTTCGACACCGGTTGCCAATAAAGTATCAGATTGGCGTTGGCCAAGTGAAGGCAAGTTAATTAAAACATTTGCAAATTCAACACAGGGTATGAAAGGTATATCCATAGCAAATGATCGAGGTACGTCAATTTATGCGGCGGCTAGTGGTCAAGTTGTATACGCAGGGAGTGGTTTAAGAGGATATGGAAACCTCGTGATCATTAAGCATAACTACGATTATTTAAGTGCTTATGCGCACAATGACAAACTGCTCGTTAAAGAGAATGAACAGGTTAAGATGGGCCAGAAAATCGCTGTCATGGGAGACAGTGGCACAGATAGTGTTTATTTACATTTTGATATTCGCTATCGAGGCAAGTCAGTGGACCCTTTGCGCTATTTACCTAAAAGGTGATGAGGCAAAGATAACTTCATGGCAGCACAAGTTGTTTAAAGGTATAAACAACGAATGCGAAACATCTTAATTAAGTTCATCAATATTAAGAAGTAAAAGGAGTCTAACCATGGTAGGAACGGCCTCAGTTAATATAGATAAACTTGAATATAATACACACATGCATCACGAAGGTGACCAGCAAGGTGCTCATTCGCAGCATTTTTCAGGAGCGCATGATAAAGAGTCTGCTACAAGTTCAGCCTCAAAATACAAAGTAATGGATGCCACACAGCTCTATTTAGGAGAAATCGGCTACTCTCCATTATTAACCGCACCAGAAGAGGTTTATTACGCTCGACGTTTGCAACGAGGTGATCAAGTTGCTCGTAAACGGATGATCGAAAGTAATTTACGATTAGTAGTGAAAATATCTCGTCGTTATAATAATCGTGGATTATCACTATTAGATCTTGTTGAAGAAGGCAACTTAGGCTTAATTCGCGCAGTAGAAAAATTTGATCCTGAAAAAGGGTTTCGTTTTTCAACCTATGCAACTTGGTGGGTACGTCAAACAATCGAACGTGCGATTATGAATCAAACTCGTACTATTCGTTTACCTATTCATATTGTTAAAAAGCTTAATGTCTATTTACGAACCGCTCGTGAACTAGCGCATAAACTAGCTTATGAACCAACACCTGAAGATATTGCCAAAGAATTAGATGTTTCTGCTAAAGAAGTGTCTAAAATTTTGAAGCTCAATGAGCGTATTAGTTCAGTGGATAGTCCGATTGGTAATACAGCAGATAAAGATTTATTAGATATAATCCCTGATAGTACAGACTCTACCCCTGAAAATAGCTTACAAACCAGCGATATGAAATTACGTATTGTCGATTGGTTGGAAGATCTTCAACCTAAACAGCGCGAAGTACTAGCAAGACGTTTTGGCCTGTTAGGTTACGAAGCTGATACCTTAGAAAATGTAGGTAAAGAGATCGGTTTAACACGTGAAAGAGTACGTCAAATCCAAGTCGAAGCATTGAAAACATTACATGAGGTTTTATCCGCACAGGGCTTATCTATTGATTCACTATTCCAATCATAAAACTATCTACTGATTACGATAGTGTCATCGCATACAAAAAACGCATCCGAGGATGCGTTTTTTTGTGTTTGTTATTATACAAATTACAATAAATAGGTTATTTATTTTCCTTGTGCAGAATTAGAACACCTATTTAATGTAACCGGTATTACATTAATTCAGATTGGGAAAAGCTAAAGGAAGGGTCGATCTCTCGTAATTCTTTAGCCAATAGAAGTTGTGCTTTCGCATTTTCTATTTCACGCCATTTACGTGGTTTTGATTTACGTTTTACTGGAGTTGCTAATAAACTATCTAGTGTCATTTCTGTATCGTTCAACTGAGCTTGCTGCATGTTATCTCCTTTTATACTAATCGTACTAATTAATTTATGTCTTGAATTAAACTAATTTTTCTACGTAAAACTTAGATCAATTATTTAATGTAAGCGATATTACATTTCCAATGTCTATTTCATATCAAACACAATAATGTCCCTTCATTACGTTTTTATGACATAAGAATTTTTACTTAATTAATAAAATTTACCCCTTTAGATAGAAGGTGAGAAGTTATTTTGTAACCTATGCTGATTAGTTCACCTTAAAATAATCAAGGTAGTTAATACCAAGGAGAGGTTATGTTAAAGGATAAAGGATTTACCTTAGTAGAGTTAATGATCACATTAACACTACTCAGTATTGTGATTGCTATTTCTGCATCTTCCTATCAAACACTATTAGCCAATCAAGCTCTATCAAGTGCCGCTAATAAGGTGTATTACACTTTACAGTTAGCCAAAACAGAAGCCATTAAGCGTAATGTAAAAGTATACGTTCAATTTTGTCAGCAAGGAGAACAGTGGTCAGTAGGAATGAGTGAAACATCAAGCTGTGATTGTTTTATACCTAATTCTTGCCAGTTGGATCAAGTGGATAATGTACAGCTTTTAGTTGATGGCAAAAAAGTCATGCTTAGCCAAGCTAATATGAAGTTTAATGATGATCAAGCCTCCTACGGAGCATTACGGTTTGCTGTTAAAACAGGCTCTGTGACCTTAACTAATCAATACCAAAGTGCATTGTCAGTCATTCAAAGCGCAATGCGTTTACGTGTATGTTCTCCGGACGAAGCCGCTTTGGGGTACAAAAAATGTTAGTTCAGCGTAAAACTGAGGGCGGTTTTACCCTAGTAGAAATTTTGATTTGTCTATTATTGGGTGCCTTATTACTCGCAATGATAATAGGTTTATATGTTTCTAATGTCGGTACAACCAATAAATCACTGGTTCACTCGCGTTTACGAACTGATTTACAAGCGTTAATAGGTATTATAGAAAATGACTTACGTCGTGCAGGGTATGGTGGTGAAGCATTTATGGTAGGAGAAAACAGCAATAAAGTATTTGAATCAATCAATACTATTGACCAGCAATGTATTATTTATGCTTATAACTTTGATCAAGCCAGTACAGCCACTATCGATCACTTCATGGGATTTAGATATTCAAAAAATACCCAGAGTATACAGTTTGGAAGAAAAGTAGATAAGCAAGTTAATAACTGTTTCTCAAGTGGTTACTGGGTGAACTTAACTGATCCTAACTTTTTAAAAGTAACTGAGTTTAGTTTAAATGAAAATTATGCTGTTAATGCTGAAATGACTATACGCAGTTTGCACATTGGTATTCAAGCTGAGTGGGTTAAAGATGGCGGATATCGGCATCAAGCAAGCACACAAATACAAACTAGAAGCCCTGAATCCAACTAAGCCACCGAAACCAACTTGGGGAACGTTAAATCTGCAGAAACATTGACAAAAAAGCCAGTAAACTAAAAATAGACTATTTATAAACCTTTAATAAATATAAAATAATCTGCGTATATCTATCTATAAGGAAATAATCCGTTGAAATTACCAGCTAAGTCATGGATAACCAGCTATTTTGTTTTTTTCTTTTTCATCTGGGGTATTTTTCTACCTTTTTGGGGTGTGTGGTTAGCTGAAAAGGGGATTAGCCCTGAGCAAATCGGGACATTATTTTCACTAGGGTTAGTATTACGTTTTGTTAGTAATATTGGATTATTACCTCGATTGAAAAACGCTAATGCGCCGGTGACATTGGTTTGTTATCTCACTTTTTTCGCATTACTTTGTTTGATATCTCTCATTTTCTTTCAAGGTTGGTATGCATTAGCGGCTGCAACTTTGTTATTAAACTTCTTATTAGCACCAATGGTGCCTCTTGGCGATATTATTGGTACCCGCCTAGTTAAACAAATTCAAATGAATTATGGAAAAGTACGTTTATGGGGATCCGTTAGCTTCATTGTCGGCTCAACTTTTGTAGGGTGGACAATAGGCGAGTTCGGACATGACAGTATTTTATGGCTAATTATTTTAGCTGTTTTCTTAAACTACAGTTTAAGCTTAATAAAACTTAACCCACAGCTACAAGCACAAAGCCGACCGAGTGCTGGTAGTACAAACAACTTAATGACGCTTTTGAAAAAGCCAAATGTGATTTACTTCATCTTAGTCATGGGCTTAATTCAAGGGAGTCATGCAGCTTACTACTCATTCAGTGCCTTATATTGGACCTCTATGGGGATCAGTGAGTTTAATATTGCCATTCTCTGGGGACTAAGTGTTTTTGCTGAAGTGATATTAATGCGTTTTAACGACAAGCTGTTTAATAAATGGTCAGTTAAACAGATGTGTTTATTAGCCTTGGTCGCTGGGATTATCCGTTGGGGCACATTATACCAAACAACAGATTTTGCCTGGTTATTACTAGTGCAAACTTTCCATGCCTTTACTTTTGCCTTAGCCCACTTAGCTGCAATGCGCTTTATTGCTCAACAAGAAGAACACTCAATGGTCGGTTATCAAACACTTTATTCTGGAGTCGCGTTAGGGTTGGTTATGGCATTGTTAACCTTTATATCGGGCTGGATATATGCACCACAAGATAGCACGCTATTTCTATGGATGGCGTTAATACTAATACCTGTCTTTTTATTGTTAAAACAATGGAAGTCAGATCCATTGCCCCAGGAAATTAATGATTAAGTCATTGATACAATAATCTATTTTGAACTTTTGTATGGCTGAATACTCCAATAAATGCAATTACATTAAATAATAACTGTTAATTTTTGTTGAAAAATAGCTGAGTTGAAAGGGCAATTTATATCTTTCTCAGAGTAACTTCGTTAACCATGGTTTGCAGAGTTAACTAAGACATATTGATTTTATACCATTGGTTTTTTACAAAACGACAGCACAGAAGTGAGTTATTTTAATAAACAAAATAGATCAATGAATGAGGTTAATTGCTAAAACTTGAAAATAATAAAAACGTCCCCATATATAAAGTATATTCATTATATTGATTGAGGTTCCTATGTTCGCAAGGTTATTTTTAATTTTCACTGGCGTATCTTTGCTAGAAATATTTGTATTAGTGAAAGTAGGCGGCTTCATCGGCGCTTGGCCAACTATTTCATTAGTCATCTTAACCGCATTAATTGGTTCTGCTTTAGTACGAAGCCAAGGTTTACAACTTATACAAAAAGTACAGCAGCGCATGGCTGAAGGTGAAATGCCAGGACAACAATTAATTGAAGGAATGATGTTAATTGTTACAGGGATCTTACTCGTAACACCTGGGTTTGTGACAGATATAACAGGTTTACTATTATTACAGCCTACTATTCGCGGTAATATAGCTAAACTAATTTTATCTAATGTAAAATTTGCACCACAGGGGGGAATGGGAGGTTTTTCAAGCCAAGGCTTCGGGCGACAATCAGCTCATGATGACACAATTATTGAAGGTGAATTCGAACGCAGAGAAGAAAAAAAGCTTGATTAATAAATACTTATTATTTTTTAAATTGCTCAGTGAGTAATCCATTTGTCACATTGGTTACGTACTATATGTGCGATGTTTATTATTGAACACTAGAAACAGTAAATAAGAATAAAAAAAGGGGGCTCGATGATGAATCGTCCTAGCACGTTAAGAATTTTTAAAAAATATCAGCCAAGACAAATCGCTAAATTTGCAAAAGGCTTTTTTAATGGGCGAATTTTTATTGCAGGTTTAGGTCGCTTTCGAGTAATAGAAGGTAAAGTGGTTGCTTATCAATGTTTAAAAGCAGAGCAAAAAGTCCTTATTGCAGTCAGTGAGATCAACCAAGTGGTTTCTGAGTTATCTAATCCTAAAGCAATTATAGCTTAGTTTTTTCATTTACTTTCTAAAAGCTTATTTATCATCAACAGCCATGTTGGTAGTAAATAAGCTTTTTTATTACCCGTTTCAAAAATATTTTCATTTTTTTTCATTGATTCTCTTGAATCGTACCTTTTTGACCCCATCACTTAATCAACTAATTCTGTTAACTATTACTATTAAAGGAAGTCACAATGTCTATTCGTCCTCTACACGATCGCGTTATTCTAAAACGTACTGAGCAAGAAACTAAATCTGCGGGCGGTATTGTTTTAACTGGAAGCGCTGCTGAAAAATCAACACGCGGGGAAGTTATTGCAGTAGGTAATGGCCGTATTCTAGAAAATGGTGAAGTAAGACCATTAGATGTAAAAGTAGGTGATACTGTTATCTTCAGTGAAGGTTATGGCCTAAAAACAGAAAAGATTGAAGGCGAAGAAGTACTTATCTTAAGTGAGAATGACATTCTAGCGATCGTTGAATAATCGTTATTATTTTATTTTAAAGAACACAGTAAAAGGAAAATATAATGTCTGCTAAAGAAGTTCAGTTTGGTAATGATGCACGAATTAAAATGCTTGAAGGTGTTAACGTATTAGCAAATGCAGTACGTGTTACGCTAGGTCCTAAAGGCCGTAACGTTGTTATCGATAAAAGTTTCGGTGCACCGCACATCACTAAAGATGGTGTGACAGTAGCAAAAGAGATCGAACTTGCTGATAAGTTTGAAAACATGGGCGCACAAATGGTTAAAGAAGTTGCGTCTCAAACTAATGATGCAGCAGGTGACGGAACAACAACTGCCACTGTACTAGCACAATCAATTATCACTGAAGGTTTAAAAGCCGTTGCTGCGGGTATGAACCCAATGGATCTTAAACGTGGTATCGATAAAACAGTGAAAGCAGCCGTTGAAGAGCTTAAAAAATTATCAACACCTTGTTCTGATTCAAAAGCAATCACACAAGTAGGAACTATCTCTGCTAACTCTGACGTTGAAATTGGTGAAATTATCGCGACTGCTATGCAAAAAGTAGGTAACGAAGGTGTAATCACAGTTGAAGAAGGTCAAGGCCTAGAAAACGAACTAGACGTAGTAGAAGGTATGCAATTTGATCGTGGTTACCTATCTCCTTACTTCATGACAAACCAAGAAGCAGGTACGGTTGAGCTTGATAGCCCATTCATCCTAATCGTTGATAAGAAAATCGGTAACATCCGTGAACTACTACCAACATTAGAAGCAGTAGCAAAAGCATCAAAACCGCTAATGATTATTGCTGAAGACGTTGAAGGCGAAGCGCTAGCAACATTAGTAGTAAACAACATGCGTGGTATCGTGAAAGTAGCTGCTGTTAAAGCACCTGGCTTTGGTGACCGTCGTAAAGCAATGCTACAAGACATCGCAATCTTAACAGCTGGTACAGTTATCTCTGAAGAGATTGGTTTAGATCTAGAAAAAGTAACACTTGAAGATTTAGGTCAAGCAAAACGTGTTGTTATCAACAAAGATGAAACAACGATTATCGATGGTGCAGGTGAGCAACAAGCAATCCTAGCGCGTGTTGGTCAAATCAAACAACAAATCGAAGCATCTTCTTCAGACTACGATAAAGAAAAACTACAAGAGCGCTCTGCTAAATTAGCAGGCGGTGTTGCAGTAATTAAAGTAGGCGCATCAACAGAAGTTGAAATGAAAGAGAAAAAAGACCGTGTAGATGATGCATTACATGCAACACGCGCGGCCGTTGAAGAAGGCGTTGTTGCTGGTGGTGGTGTTGCACTAGTACGTGTAGCTGGTTTGCTTAAAGGCTTAACTGGCGATAATGATGATCAAAACGTAGGTATCCGTGTTGCACTACGCGCAATGGAATCTCCACTGCGTCAAATCGTATCAAACTGTGGTGAAGAAGCATCTGTAGTAGCAAACAATGTACAACAAGGCACTGCAAACTACGGTTATAACGCAACAACAGGCGAATACGGCGATATGTTAGAAATGGGTATTCTTGACCCAACTAAAGTAACACGTAGCGCATTACAATTCGCAGCATCTGTTGCAGGCTTAATGATCACTACAGAATGTATGATCACAGATTTACCTGTAGATGCGCCAGCGGCTGCACCTATGCCTGATATGGGTGGAATGGGCGGAATGATGTAGTAGAGTCTAATCTCTATATTAAAAGCTCTAAGCATTTACAAAAAAGCTCGAATAGAAATATTCGGGCTTTTTTATTGGGAGAAAATTAGCCTATAAGGCATTGTTAAGTAAATAATAATAGCTGTTACTTCATATGGAGAAAGAACAGTTGGAATATTTTTAGGGCGTTTAGCGTAAGAAAAAATTAAGCCATCAAATTGTTGTTCGAAAATGTGTTATGCATGAAAACTAAAGCGCATAACATTTGATTTGTGTGCAGAGCTAACGCTTCTATTTACGTTAAATGAGTCAAAATGATTTATTTCCGCTGCGCCCATTTCTTTAGGATGCCTTTTATCATTAAAAATAATAAAAAATTTTACCCAATATAAATAACTTTTTTCTGTTTGTAGGCTATATCGTTTTGTTTGAATTACATCTCGAAGAGATTATAGAAAAGGAGATTTGATAATCATAAAAACACCTCACTATATTTGTTTATTTATATAGTTATGGTGAGATTTATATAAAAATGCAATTTTTTGTGTAGAAAGTGAGCATTTAATTGCTCGTTTTCCACACTTATTTTTTTATAGTTTATTGATTTATAAACTTTAATGCTTAGTTTCTACAAATTTAATGTTTATAATAAAACCACATTTTTTATTATAAAGCTTTGACTGGTAATGATTTAATTATTATTGTTTTGTTATTTTTTTATTTCATAATCCGTTACTATCGTGAATTATGGATATTATGCTGTTGTGTGCTTTTCTATATCAAAGGAGTTCAAATGGATAATCGAATAAAATATGCATTAAACCTAGATGATTGGTCTTTTGAAGATGGTAACAAAGCTACTTTGAAAAAGAATGCAAAGAAAATTTTAGTAAGTGAATATATTCAAGGTATGAAAGGCCAAATATTCTGTCCTGAATGCTGTGCTAATTTATATCGCTCACCTAAAGAAAAAGATGTATCAGATAGTGGCAGAAAGGCCTATTTTGCTCACTCTAGAGGAATAAAAACAGATTGTGGTTTACGAACAAAAAGGGCTGAAGGGAAGAAATACTCCTCTGAAGAAGAAGCTCAAAAAGCTATTCAAAATGAAGAGTTGGTTATCGTTGAAGGCTTTATCAAAACTAAACCTATCTCACCCAAAAAAGACGCAAAAGAATACGATCAAACTCCAGTAGAAGAACTAGATGGGCCAGAAGCAGATGTTCCAATCGGAAGACATCGTGGAGACTCTTTTAAACTTCCTAGTAAGTTTAAAACGGTTCGTGGATTGGTTACTAAGTTTGATGACAATATCAATAGATATTTCTTCATGCCAAGAGGCCAATATGCAGTTCAACTAATTGACCTAATGACAGATATCTCAACTGTGTCTGAAACAGATGATAAACCAAGATTATATTATGGGAAAATAATCAAATCATTCAATGCAGGAAAAACACCAAAAAATATACGAATGACTAAGTTGGCTTATAAGCATAGAGACCATGCAGATTTCTATTTCAAACAGACTGATGAAGAGCAACAAGAAAAAGGAATAAGTGGCGACTCTAAGGGAAGGGTTGTACTAATGTATGGCATTATCACTGAAAATGGAGCTGGTCTTTGCATTGAGAACTTAGGCTGGGGTGAGTTTGCATTATTACCCCAAAAGTATGAAAATTTACTTTATTAACAAGCACATAACAAGTTGCTTAAACGGAATAAAAACAGTTGGTTATCGCTGCGCGATTTTAACCAACCATTTTTATCCGCTTAGCAAGGCGTTAACTGTCATCTAGGAGTCTCGTTGAAACTATCAATTAACATAACTGTTCCGAATTTTGATCGGAAAGAGATTGAGATTGATTGCCCTCTTTGCAAGTTGGGTAATTGGGTACAGCTAGGTCAAATCAAAAGGCGTGAGTATTTGGTGTGTAGAGGATGCCATTCAAATATTCATTTGCAGGATCATTTAGGTGGTATGCAAAGAGCCACTAAGACGCTTAATAATATGTTTAAGAGGTTCAACTAAATGGATCAACTTTTAATACAAAGGACTCGATATCTTTTAAGGTCAAGATTCAGACGAGCACAAACATGTCCTGATGCAATGTTTGTTAATTCGTGTCAGCAGTTAGTGCATTGGATTAAAAATCATCCATTATTACGTTATGTTGTTGCAGATTTATCTAAAGTTGATGGTGTGCATGTTTCAAGGATAGAGCAAACATTAACTGAAGCCCCAGAAGCTAGAGGCTCTTATGATCCAGGTTTTTATACAGCTGAAACCAATATTAAACACTCATCTGTATGTTGGCTAATTATTAAAGGTATTTCAGAGCTAGAAAATATTGAGCCGAGAAAACAGCAATTTGTAATTTCTAATCTTGGTGAATACCTTAATAATGATTCGCGTATTAAATTTGATGATGCAGTTTCTGTATTAAGGGATGTCGCCATAGATGGCTTGTATGAATATTTAGATGAACATTTGGATGAACGTAACTCAATTTACTCTATTTTAATTAAGTATAAGCAGCGTTCAGAGTGGTTTAGAAAGAATAGGTTGCGAGATTATGCGGAAGTAGGGTTAGAAGGGAAAAAAGGAGAGGTTGCACTTGCAATCGATGTTCAAGAGTACATTTTAGATCAAGGTGTTGAATTTTTTGTTGAGCCAGCATCAGCAAGTGGAGAAGTTGATCTCGTTTTAAAATCATCAGAAGGTCGCTACATAGTTGTTGATGCAAAGTACATTAAAAACGAATCAAACAGATCCAGTGTTAAAAACAAACTTGCCTCAGGTTTTCACCAAGTGGCTCGATATTGTAATGACTTTGATGTTAGTGAAGGTTTCTTGGTTAATTTCGTAGCGAATACAACTAGAATAAGGCTTGGTCTTGATACCCTTGATAACTTCCCATATTTAAATGTTGGTAACAAAATCATTTATTATATAGAGGTAAATATTGCAGAAGAACCATCAGCAAGTAAATCAGGGAAAGCAACTGAAATAGAATTAAGTAAAGATGAACTTATATCGTCAATTGCCGATGACAGTTAACAAGCACTTCAAGTCGGAACAAAAACGGTTGGCTTTGTTTCGTACCTCAACAAGTTTAGCCAATCATTTTTGTCCGTTTAAGTGGGCGTTAAGTTTCTATCTGGAGTTTTATGGATTACTCGAAATTAGTCGAAGAATATTTAGTTATTAATAAAGAAAAAAATATCAAATTAAAAATAGATGACTTAGTAGATAACCACTCGTCCTTTGATGAATTCAGTAATGAAGCTAGTAAGCGCTCAATAAATATGTTTAAAAAGGAAAAGTCATTAATAGAAATGCAAATTCTATCGTTGACATCATTATCAATTTATTTAGCCGATGATGTACCTGAAAATCGGGTTTTACGGACTGATTTTTCAGCCAAAGATAGCCATCTATGTTCATTTTTGATTAACATTTGCAATACTGCAAATGCCACCTTGAAATTATCCATGATGGGGTTTATTCCTCAAGCTCACTCTTTATTGAGGACTTTATTAGAACGCACAATGCAAGGAGTTGTGCTGTTTTCAAATTCTGAGGATTACTCTATATGGCAAAAAGGACAAGATCCAAATGATAGCAAAGCATCTCATTATGTACTTTTTTCTAAGCGAGAAAGGTTATTAAAAAAACTAGAAAAAATCGAAATAGATTTATTTGGAAAAGAGAATGAAAATGGGCTATTAAGAAACTATAGAAAAGAGACCAATGATTATTATTCAATGTCAGTTCATGGAGCTTCAATCCCAGTACTTGTTGGTTCTTGGGCTTTTCAAAACTCAGGCACAGAAGACGAAATTATGAAGCCTGCATTTTTTGGTGCATCTTGTGACTCTGCAGGTAAAGTCCTTGGACAGGTTATATTTACACTACAGCCTTTCATCGATACTTTTTACGCTCTTTTAGAAAAAAATCACCTTTGGAAAAATAATTTCGATAATGATTTACTTACACATTTTGAGTTTTATTACTTTGCAAGTAAAACAACGTTTTTGAAACTAGTAGAAGAAGAGTATCAACAAGTTGAAACTTAACAAGGCAATTAAACGGAACTAAAACAGTGGGTTAGGTTTCGCTTCGCTACACATTATAACCCACTGCTTTAGTCCGCTTAGCGTGGCGTTGAGGCTGTAGAATTTCTCCGGAAAGAACGTTTTTACGTTCTTTTTTCATAATCTCTAATTGTACAAAAAAAAACTGATTGAGCAGTCCCTCTGTGATCTAATAGTTATTATTCGCTCAGAGATAAACATGACTGCACTCTTTTAAAGTAAAGGCCGATCTAGATTATTTAATAGTAGTGGCTTCCACTTTGAAGAAAAGAAACAAACGTGTCATTGTCCTGCAGGTAAGGAAATGTGGTTGAGTGTTAAAGATGCAGGAACAGCAGATCGACATTATGTTCGCTACTCAGGGTATTTAAAAGATTGCCGTGCTTGCCTATTGCAAACTCAATGCAGGAGAAAGAAACCCACAAAACAAGGTCGACAGGTTCAGTTTGAAAGGAATATAAAAGATAAAATCATCTTATATACCGATAAAATACAGGTCAAAATAGATAGCAGTCCAGGCAGGCGATAATATAGTAAACGGCTAGGTACCATTGAACCCGTATTTGGAAATATAGCGGTAAATAAAGGGATGAATAAATTCACACTGCGCGGCCAAGATAAAGTGAATACGCAATGGTAATGTACTGTATCGTTCATACTGTTCGTTATAACGGTGAGAAGTTAAGGAATAGTTTACATTAAGCCAAAGGCTAAGCCCTTAAACCGCAATGATCCAGCCTAAATAACCTCATATACGTCTTTACAACTCAAATTAATCAATCATTTATTGAAAATCCGAATTATCTATTGGAATCTCAACTAAATATGAATTAATGTGTTTTTTATTTTAAATAATCGGGCTGAAAATGAGAAATTCTACAGCTTCGTTAGCCATCATCATAATTTTAATTGAGGTATTTAAATGGAACTTATACAAGGCTTAATATTAATCTCATCAATTCATTTGCTTGCTGCTGCCTCTCCTGGACCTGATTTTGTCCTAGTTTCACAGCAAACATTATCTAATGGAAAAAAAGCTGGTTTAATGTGTAGTATTGGAATCGCATTAGGGCTTTCTATCCATATAACATATTCTGCATTTGGCTTGGCAACTGTAATTGCTAATTCATCAAGTGCGCTTTGGACAATTAAGATTTTGGGTGGCGGTTATCTTATTTACCTTGGCATTAAAGGTCTTAAAGCGAAACCAGCGAATATAACTGAATCGACTATAAGCACCCCTACAAAATATTCGGCGAAGAAAAGTATCGGTGTCGGTTTTCTATGTAATGCTTTAAACCCTAAAGCTCCAATATACTTTGTTTCATTATTTACAGTTGTTTTATCTCCAGGCATGCCCGTTTACCAAATAGCTATCTACGGTGCATGGATTATGGTAATTCAATTTGCTTGGTTTTCCTTATTAGTCGGAATATTATCAAGACCTGCAATTAACCTTCGCTTTAAAAAGTATGGTCATTGGATTGATCGTTTTTTAGGCGGAGCAATGGTGGCATTGGGTATAAAAGTCATTGCTACTCGCACAAATTAATGGCTAAAAAGGCGATTAAACGAAACTAAAACAGTGGGTTACGTTTCGCTCCACATTTTTAGTCCGCTTGGCGCTGCGTTATGTGCCTGTTTACATTGGAGTCGGTTCGTGAATATCGAAATAAAAAAATCTCAGTCCTGTGAATTTGCATCTGCACTTACGCAAGAAAATATGAAAGAGTATTATGAAACAAGAAGTATTCAATGGAACTCTGATCTGTTTGTTAAGAGCTGGAAAGAATTCGAAAATTTCGATATTTATTTTGACTCTAAACTTGTCGGTGTTTTGCGTTTTTCATATGGCAATTCAAACTGCTATATCAGAGATTTTCAAATTGAGTCTAATGTACAAGGCAAGGGTATTGGAAAGTACTGTTTAAATTATGCAACTAGGTTTGCTAAAGATCGCGGTGATAGCTGTATTAAGTTAAGGGTGTTCTCTGAGAATCCAGCTATTAGACTATATAGCAATCATGGTTTTACAAAAGTATCTGAGTCTAAAGGGTTAATAGAAATGTCGCTAAGTCTATGATATAGCAAATAACAAGTAATTTAAGTCGGAACTCCAACAGTTGGCTGAGTTCCGCTTCGCTTCACATTATAGCCAACAGTTTCCGTCCGCTTAATGCCGGCGTTGAGGCTGTAGAATTTCTCCGAAAAGAACGTTTTTACGTTCTTTTTTCATAATCTCTAATTGTACAAAAAACAACCTTTTTTGAGCAGTCCCTCTGTGATCTAATAGTTATTATTCGCTCAGAGATAAACGTGATGGCACTCTTATAAAGTAAAGAGGTAAACCTGACTTACCTTGCCAAAGTAAATTCATTCCGATTGATTTCGCACAGCAAATTATCCCCGGTACTTTTGAATATGCACTTTCCCATATTGTGGACAAACATCTTGATTTAAGTTCATTTGATGATGCTTACATGGCTGATAGTGCCTTTAGAAGTCGTAACCCCTTATTTAATCAAAGTTAAACGTATCAAGCAGAGCAAGAGAAGCGACGCTTAAAACGAAGTAAAGGTCGGTCTAGATTATTTAATAGTAGTGACTTCCACTTTGGAGAAAAGAAACAAACGTGTCATTGTCCTGCAGGTAAGGAAGTGTGGTTGAGTGTTAAAGATGAGGGAACAGCAGATCGAGATTATGTTCCCTACTCAGGATATTTAAAAGATTGCCGTGTTTGCCTGCTGGAACCCCAATGCATGAGAAAGAAACCCACAAAACAAGGTCGGCAAGTCCAGTTTGAAATAAACACTAAAGGAAAAACTGTCTCGTATACGGATAAAATGCGAGTGAAAATAGATAGCAGTCCAGGTCGAAGAGAATATAGTAAACGGCTAGGTACCATTGAACCCGTATTTGGTAATATCACGGTGAATAAAGGCATGAATAAATTCACGCTGTGCGGCCAAGATAAAGTGAATACCCAATGGAAAATGTACTGTCTCGTTCATACTGTTCGTTATAACTGTGAGAAGTTAAGGAATAGTTTACATTAAGCCAAGGACTAAGTCCTTAAATCGCAATAATCCAGCCTAAATAACCTCATATACGTCTTTACAACTCAAATTAATCAATCATTTATTGAAAATCCGAATTATCTATTGGAATCTCAACTAAATATGAATTAATGTGTTTTTTATTTTAAATAATCGGGCTGAAAATGAGAAATTCTACAGCCTCGTTATGTGCCGTAATGGTAGCGTAGCTGTGCAATCAGTATTGTGTCATTTTGGTTTTTGTATACGATTCTGTGCTCGTCATTAATTCGACGAGACCAGTAGCCTGACAAACCGTGTTTAAGAGGTTCTGGCTTTCCGATACCTTCAGTTGGGTTTCGTTGAATATCTTTGATTAACAAATTAATACGTTTAAGTATTTTTTTATCTGTAGTTTGCCAATAAAGATATTGCTCCCAAGCTTTGGTTGAAAAAGTTAATTTCATTCTCTTAACTCTCTTTCAGTTCCATTGCCAGCTTCAAGTTCGGCAATAGATTCTAAAAGTTCGCGTGCATTTGTTGGTGATCTAAGTAAATATGTAGTTTCCTGCATTGCGTTATAGTCTTCTAAAGACATCATGACGACTGGATCTTCACTTTTACGTGTAATAATAATTGGTGCATGATCATTACAAACATGCGCCATTGTATTTGCTAAATTTGCTCTAGCTGATGTGTAGCTTATTGCATCCATGTTAACTCCAAAATGTTCATGTACGTTTATTTGTACAATATAACGTAATGGCACATAACAAGCAATTTAAGTCGGAACAAAAATAGCTGGCTTTGTTTCGTACCTCAACAATTATAGCCAACTACTTTTGTCCGCTTAATATAGGCGTTGAGTATCAAGGAGTCATGTGAGTATTAAGATTAGAAAAATTGAAAGTGAGGATGTTAGTGGCTTTTATGATGCTTTGTGCACTGTTGCCAGTGAAGGCGTTTATTTACTTACAACTACACCGCCACCTTATGGAAAAATAGCTAATTTTGTGCGCAACAATATTAAAAACAACAATTCTCAATATGTCGCACTAATCGATAATAAAATCATAGGGTGGGTGGATATTATTCCATTAGAAAGGAATACGATGAATCATGTTGGGCATTTAGGAATGGGTGTTTTAGCTGATTTCCGTGGCATTGGAATCGGCTCTAAGTTGTTGGAAAAAGCAATGCGGCACGCTTGGAGTCAAAAGTTAACTAGGTTAGAGCTTGAGGTATTTACTGATAACGAAGCCGCCATTAAGTTATATGAAAAGTTTAACTTTGAAACTGAAGGTGTAAAAAAGCACGCTCGCTTATTTGAAGGTAAATATCAAGACATCAAGGTTATGGCTCAATATTGTATCTAGATCTTACATTATGCACACTTAACAAGGCGTTTAAACGGAACTTAGTCTTTCCCCACTTTAGTGGACACCTTCTCATTACACTGAGGAGGTTAAAATGCCTAAATACACCCAACCAAGAAAAAAATGGTTTTATCCAATTAATTTCAAAATTAAAGCTGTCGAGTTAAGCTTAAGAAACGATGTCATGCCTAAGGAGGTTGCTCAGGCACTCGATATTCATCCGTTAATGTTAAGCCGATGGCGAAAAGAATATCGTGAAGGTAAGTTTTCAAAGAAACCACGCTATCAGAGCAATAATGAATTAATGAGCAAACTACCAACAAAAAAAGAATTAAATAGCATTCAAAAGCTTAAGAAAGAAAATGAGTGTTTAAGACAGGAGAATGATTTACTTAAAAAGTGGCAACGGTATCTGGCGGAAGTACATCAGAGCGATTAAGATTCATCGAATAATTCGGACAAGACTTAGGTGTAAATACTTGTGCGCATGGCTCATTGTATCTCGTAGCGGCTATTATGCTTGGGTGAAAAGACCAATATCAGCTGATGCCATTTCAGATACTAAATTACTGACAGAAATAGAGCGAGTCTTTAATTTTAATCATCAACGATATGGTAGTCCTAAAGTGTTCCATGCACTTAAGTGTGAAGGTATTTGTACAAGTAAAAAACGTGTTGCACGATTAATGCGAGAGCATGGTTTAAGAGCGCGTGCATTAAAAACTTATAGTAAACCAGCAAAGGTAAAGCTCTTTTATAAAGAAATTGAAAATAAGCGCAAAGATATAGGTAAGCCAACATCGATAAATCAACAATGGTCTGGCGATATTACTTTCTTAAAAGTAGGAGCTTGTTGGTATTATTTAGCGGTCGTGATTGATTGGTATTCTTGTCGAGTGATTGGTTGGGCGTTTGGTAAAAACAAAACAACAGAGCTGACAATCAAAGCGTTATGGATGGTGTTCATTTTACTGGGTGAAGATCACATTAATTAAGAATAAAAGCTCATACCTATGATGATTATGTGGCATACAAACACGACAGTGGTGAGTACAAAGCGCATTTTTTTATAATCTTTGTGGTAGGTTTTCCATTGTGCTGTGGCTTTTTCAAATATAAGTATCAACCAAAAGCTTGTCCCTAACCAAGCGCCCATTCAATAGGCAAGAATGATAAAAAAGGTACTGGGATAACAGGTGCTACTGCTTTTATTGCATCGCTATAACTTTGCTCACCAGCACGCCACAAATTACCAGCCATAAAAGCAAGTATGGCAATACTATAAAAAGTAAAAAGCGCTACGCTGGTACTATTACTTTCAAACATAACTGGCCAGGCTACACAGCCTAAAAATGGCAATAACCCTAAATAACCAAGTTGAATATGATTAGAAAATTTTCTCATTGTGGCATGCCTTATCTGTAAGTGTTTTAAGCAGTTTTTAGTAGTGTTTTTAAAATATGAATAAATTGACGATGGATAAATTAATTACGAAAAGTGCTAACGAATAGTTCAATTTCAAAAATCGATTTTTTAATTAACTAATTTTATTTAATTTCTATGAAGGCTTACAGTATTGGACGCTGTGGTTAAGGTCACATACTTAGCTGTGCCGAGTTAGGTTGAAAGGTACCCTTAGAGAGACCTGGGATACGATGAGCGCTTCATTAATAATAAAAAGCTTATTAAAATCTCTAATGTACCAGCAATAAGCTTGGCTGGATAAATGACTCCAGTATTCAAGCTATATATTTCTCTCTATCGCTTTTCTACTTTCCCCATTTATTAATGTTGGGCAGGAATTTATACAGTATCCAGTGATAAAAGCGTTGCGGTAGAAAGGTCCTAACGAGTTTAAAGAATACTACGTCTAAGGTGCCAGCGACTCGCAGCGGGGGATTCTTTTGTTTCATTACTTTGAATACTTTGCGGGCAACGGTTTTAGAGGTGTAAGGAGTGAGCTTCATTATTTGCTCAATAAAGTTCTCCATATTGGTGTAGTGCTGGTGATAAGCAGAATCTTTTTCAGTGGAAGAGTGTTGGCTGAGCTCGGTCTTTTTTACTTTCTCAAATCCTTTTGAGTTGATAAAACCAGGCTGAACCAATGTCACCTTGATATTCCATGGTTTTAGCTCGTACCATAAACTTTCCGTTGCGCCTTCAAGGGCAAACTTTGATGCGCTATAAACGGCCATTGTTGGCATCGCCATTTGTCCACCCATGGATGAGATATTAATTATTTTGCCTTTTCTTTTGCTTCTCATTTTTGGTAAACATAAGCGAATCATCTCCATTGGAGAGCGAAAGTTGGTGTTCATTTGCAGTAGTCTGTTTTCTTCTGAAACATCTTCAACGACAGCTCTAAAAGCAAAGCCTGCATTATTGATAAGTATATCTACACCACCGTGTTGATTGTTTATCTCTTTGATTAAGTCTTGTCTCATATCGGAAGAAGTAATGTCGAGTGGGCGAAGCAGTATCTCATTGCTTTCTACAATACCATTGTCACTAAAGCGAGGCATTGAGTTAGGCCTTGCCGTTAAAACTACCCGATACTGTTGACTTGCTATTACTTTTTTAGCTATTTCAAGGCCTAATCCCGCGGAAGCGCCTGTAATCAAAACGAGGTCTTTAATCATGTTAGTTTTCATTCTTTAATGTTGGTTATCTAGGCTAAATACGCTGCCAATGGTGTGGTCATATATGGAGCGTATAATTTAAATATTACGGAGGAGCTGTTCTAAATAAAATTACGCTGCGCTACAGAGAGTGTAGACTTACTTTATTTCTCTTAGATAAGTTTTAGCGTCAATATTTTTTTATTGCAAGGTGAAAAGTCGCAAAGCTAGCGAACCGGCATAAACTTTGTCATTTAGTTGACTTTACGAGGTATGTATTTGAGAGTAGTGCCTAGTATTCTTTGTATGAGTTAATCTAGCACTAGTGTTAAGCTTTAATTATTATGTATCAACTATTTAAAAAGAGATTAAATGTCACAGCTAATACAACGACCTGATTATATTGAATACAATCATCAAGGCTTAGATAGAGGTTGGTTTACTCAGGCAGATATCGATACACTTGAAGATGAGCCTGCTATTTTCCAATGGACGATACCACATGCATTTGATAATAAATATTCAGCATGGAAAATACACGTGCCTTTTGTTTCTGTTTTAGGTATTCCTTTACTCTGGTCTACGATTTATGTGATTTACGGTATCATTAACTACGGAGGTCTTATACCTGGTTATATGTATGAACTTTATGTCTTGTTTTTTGTTTTTACTTTTTTTGCTTATGGTTTTTTTTATTGGATCAGTCGCAGTGCGTATCATCATATTGTTTTTAAAGTAACTGAGTCAGGTATTCTAAGGGATCAGCTTAAGCTGATGCCGAAGCATCGTTATCGTCGACAAGATCCCACTAAATTTGTACATTTTTTACGTTGGTTATCGGTGCCCTTTATTCTTATGGCATTAATGATACATCCTCTATTATTGGCTGGTGCAGCAGGAGCTATTTTCATTTCTTTTATGCCAATTAGAATTGATGATGCAGAGCGTGCACATTATATTCCTGTGTTATGGAATGATTCGAGTCTTCCAAAAGAAGAACAAATTTCAACGGTTAATATTGTACCCAAACGCAGAATTATTCACATTACTAGTGATAATGGCGCTAATGGTGCCACAATATTCTGCACGTCGGAAAATTTTGAGCAAATTAAAGAGTTTGTATTAAAAAAATTACCTCATGCTAAACGTGAGCATTTGTTGAGTTATGTATAGTAATTAGCATTTTTAATGTTCTTGGAGATTAAAATCATCAACAAAGTCGATAGTTGTCGGTTAAACTCTTTAGTCATAATGTTAATTGGATCAGATACATGACTCTCACCTACACGCCTACTATTAAAGACTGGTTTTCTTTGTTGTTACTCATTTTACTGTGGGGGACATCTTTTATGTTTACCGCGGTCTCACTGCAAAGTTTCAGTCCTGTCGCTATTGTTTCCCTTAGAGTTCTGATTGCTGCGATTATTCTAACTCTGTTTATGTATGCTAAGGGATGGCGTTTACCTTCTCAGCCTTTGGCTTGGGCGATATTTTTACTATTAGGTATTATGGGAAACTTGTTGCCCTTTTTTCTAATCTCAACAGGGCAGAAGGATATTAGCTCTGGTATTACCGGGCTATTGATGGCATTTATGCCATTAGCGACAATGATTTTGGCACATTACTTTGTTGTAGGTGAAAGCCTTAATCGCTTTAAGGTGTTCGGTTTTATATTAGGGATTACTGGTGTTGTGATTGTGCTTTGGCCGTCACTTGTAGGAGCACACAGTAGTTTGCTGAGTGGTTTATTGATTTTATTCGCTACGTTTAGTTATGCAATAAATGCTATTTTGGTGAGACGATTACCCTCTTATAACCCAGTTGTAACGGCAGCAGGGGTGATGATTATTTCTAGTATCGTTATAGTGCCACTATGGCTGTGGCAAGATTTACCGTGGCAACAAAACTATTCTTTAAAAGCCTCGTTATCTATGTTGTGGTTAGGTGTTGGTCCCACTGCATTTGCCACTATTCTTTTGTTTGCTGTTATTGGCTCAGCAGGTCCTACATTTCTTTCCTATATAAATTACGTGATCCCTGTTGTGGCGTATTTTACTGGTGCACTTCTTTTAGGTGAAACGATTGATTGGCACAGCCTAGTAGCAATGTTATTTATCATCTCTGGGATAGCACTAACGCGTAAGCGAGTCATTGACAAAAAACGAGGAAATGCCTGAGGTTGACGGGGCGCCTTCTATTTAACCATCACTAGCTACTAAGTTTACGATATCGCCTATTACCTTGAAACTAAAACATTGAAGCCGCCTAAGAGTCATCGTATAAATTATATTTTGACGAGAATATTATTTGCAGAGCGGAGGGGGAGGAAGTAATAAAGCCCATTTTAAAATAAGTGTTAACACCCGATAAACTTATCACTTTTTTGTTGTGTTTGATGTTTGCTCTGCACGCAGTGCTTTTTGTGCGCGTTCATCAAGTGGTACGCAACAACGTTTGTTTTCTGGTGTTAATCCCATCTCATCTAGCCAATTACAGTAGCGTTGCCATGTTTTAGTTATTATGTTCATACAATCTCCATTTTATTCATAATGTCGCGCTTAATGGTAAATAGATTATAGTGTTATATATTTAAAAACGAATAACCTTATTGTGAATACTGGGTCTATTAAGATACTTTAGCAAGTAAAACAGATATCATTCGTATATCAAGGAGTAAGTTATGAGTACTGCGCAGCTAGAGCAAGTGATTGCATTGATTGATAAAGCAAATAATCAAGATCCTAACATAGTGCTCGTTGATACTGTTGAATGGCCTAAAGAAAGGTTGTATTCACAACATATGTCGGAGATGTTGTCTCGTTTTAAACCTGATGCCAGTGACTTAATGCAGATTGCGGTAAGAGGGCAGCATATTCAACGTTGGCAATCTTTGCGTAGTGATTACCCTGAAGGGAAACAAGGTTATCACCAATGGCGAACGAACCTTTATACCTTTCATGCTGAGCAGGTGGCTGAACTAATGCAGCAAGTTGGTTATCAGGAAGATGCGATAGAGCAAGTTAAAAATGCTGTAGGCAAAAAATCCATTAAGCGTAACCCAGATTCACAACTACTTGAAGATATAGCTGGCTTAGTTTTTATTGAACATTACATGTTAGCATTTGCCAATAAGCATCCAGAATACAGTGAAGAAAAGTGGATTGGTATTATCCTTAAAACTTGGAAGAAGATGTCTGATGATGCCCACCAGTTTGTATTAGACGGCGAGATTACTTTACCTGTACCTCTACAAAGTTTAATTGTTAAAGCCATTAGTTAATTATTCACTACTTTCATTCTGCTTATTAATCATAGCTTTTCGTTAGATTAGAAGAGCTATTATAGGCTCAAACCTCAAACCTCAAACCTCAAACCTCAAACCTCAAACCTCAAACCTCAAACCTCAAACCTCAAACCTTTCGCCTTTAACCTTTAATCTTTAACCTTTAGCCTTTAACCTTTTACCTTTCGCCTTTCGCCTTTCGCCTTTAACCCTAGTCTTGACCTTGTGCTGCATTTTGATTTTGTTGTTTTCCATGTTGACACTTTTGTTGGGGTGTTTTAATGTGTTTACAGCTGATAAGGAGTAGTCAATTGAATAAGCAACCTAATAATATTACCAATGAGTTAGTTCACCTCGGCCGAGACAGTGTCACCAATGGGCGCTCGGTGAATTTACCTGTTCATCAAACCTCTACGATTCTTTTTAATTCACTGGAAGAGTTTGAAGCAGCACGAAATGATCGCTATGAAAAAGGGACCCTTTATTACGGTCGCTATGGCAATCCAGCTACTTTTGAACTTGAAAATATGATCAGTGAACTAGAAGAAGGCGCTGGCTGTGTGGCGGTTTCTTCTGGATTAACTGCTTGTGCTGTATCGCTGATGACCTTTGCATCTGCAGGTTCGCATATTTTAATTGCAGACACCGTTTATGGGCCAACCCGTATGTTTTGCGAAAATGTATTAAAAAACTATGGGGTGAAAGTTACCTATTTTGATCCGATGATTGGAACTGGTATTGATCAGCTAGTACAGGAAAATACCAGTGTCATTTTCTTGGAAGCCCCTGGTTCAGGTACTTTTGAAGTGCCAGATATCCCCGCTATTACTAAAGTAGCCAAGGACAAGGGGCTGACTTCTATCATTGATGGTACATGGTCAACGCCTTTGTTTTGTAAGCCAATAACCTTAGGCGTTGATGTGGTTGTGCATTCTGGATCTAAATATATCAGTGGTCATTCTGATGCGATGTTGGGTTTTATTGTGACGGCAACAGAAGCGCAGTATAACCAAGCTCGGAAAATGAGCTTAGCCTTTGGTGACCGAGCGGGAGCGAATGATGTTTTCCTTGCTTTGAGAGGGTTACGCACCTTAGAAATAAGGTTAAAGCAACACCAAGAAAGCACCTTAAAGATCATTGATTGGTTAAAAGCACAGCCATCGGTTTCACGTGTTCTACATCCTGCTTCACCTGATTGTCCTGGACATGAATTTTGGTGCCGAGATTTCAAAGGTGCTGCAGGTCTATTCAGTATTGAATTAGCTCATATTCCAGAGCAAAAAGTCAGAAACATGATTAATAGCTTATCGCTATTTGCTATTGGTTTGAGTTGGGGTGGCTTTGAAAGTCTTATTTTACCTGTTGATCCTGCTGCATTTCGTGTTGCCACTGAATGGAAAGAGCGAGGGCCATTAATCAGGTTAAATATTGGTTTAGAGAATACTCAGTCTTTAATTGATGATTTAGCAGTCGGCTTTAGTCATCTTAATGAATAATATTTAAAGGAATAATCATGACAGTTAAAAATAAAATAGATCACATTGTGATCGGTGCTAATGACCTAGAACAGGGTGTTGCTTTCATTAAAAAAAAGTTAAATGTGATACTCCCTAAAGCTAGTAAACATGCAGATATGAGCACTCATAACTGTGTTGCACCCACAGGTAATGACTCTTTCATTGAGATTTTATCGGTAGATCCCGAGGCTCCAACACCACCAAGAGCTCGTTGGTTCGATATGGATAATCCTGCTGTTGTTGAGAAGTTTAAGCAGTCACCATGTGCTTATCATTGGGTTGTTGGGACAACAGATTTAGATGCGGTTATTGCAAATAGCCCGATACCGCTTGGAGAGGTAGTTAAATTTAGTCGTGGAGATCGCAGTTGGCGATTAACTATTCCCACTGACGGTAGCTTACAAGAAAATGGCTTGATCCCTACCTTTATTGAATGGTCTCCTGGAGCACATCCATCGTCGGGTATGGCGGATTTAGGGCTTGAGTTACATGAAGTGGTGTTGACGCATCCAAAGCCTGCTTGGTTAATAGATATTTTACTAAAATTGAATGTTGCCCATTTAGCGACGGTCGTTGCTGGTAAAAATAAAGCGATTACTTTTAATATTGCTGTTAATAACCAAGCCCCAGTTCAAATCAGTTAATCCCACTTATTATTCAAAAAATATTATTTATGTTGTTATCTCTTTGTAACAACATAATTTTTTCCTGCCTGTTTGTTTATTTCTTTCTGTCATTAAATTTTATTTTAAATATTTATCAATTAGCTTCTGGATCTTTATTTTATTTTCGTATAGTGTTTTGTTATGCAAAACGTTAATGCTGTAATTCAGTACAAAATTTCATTGTGATTTAAAGAGGGATTTGAAATGACTAGTAAGAGTGGGTCTATATCTTCGCAAGAAGAAATATCGTTATGGGATATCTCTGCACCTGAAGCGATTCAATATGCTCCATTAGATGGTGATGTTGAGACTGAAGTTGCCATTATTGGTGCTGGATTTAGCGGGCTTTCAACTGCTTTGCACCTAGCTGAAAAAGACATTAGCTGTCGTGTATTAGATGCTAACAAGGTTGGGTTTGGTGGTTCAGGTAGAAACTGCGGTATGGTTAACCCTGGTATTTGGTTACCCCCACAAGATGTACGCAAAGTACTCGGTGAAGAAAATGCAACAACATTCCTTAATGCGATGGGCGATGCTCCTGATTACATTTTTTCATTAATCGAAAGGTTTAATATCGATTGTGAAGCGACTAGAAACGGCACAATCCACGCAGCTCATTCTAAGTCTGGCTTTAAAGAATTAACGGGGCGTGCTGAAGAATGGATCCGTCGTGGGCGTTCTGTTGAACTGCTTGATGCTAACAAAGCAAAAGAGATGATCGGTACAGCACGTTTCCATGGAGGTTTATTAGATTGCCAAGCAGGTACGGTCAACCCTATGGGCTATGCAAGAGGGCTAGCTGCTGCCGCTGACAGTACTGGCGCGATGATTCATGAAAAAACCGAAGTGACTAAGTTAACTCAACAGGGTGACAAATGGTTGGTGAGAACGAATCAAGGTAATGTGCTAGCGAATAAAGTCTTACTTGCTACGAATGCCTATAGCGATGACCTATGGCCTGGTCTTAAACAAACACTGACACATATTCACTTCTATCAAGTTGCTACAGAGCCACTAGGTCGTTTAGCCGACAAAATCCTACCTGGCGGTCAAAGTGTGTGGGATACAGGTTTAGTGATGTTTTCTGTGCGTAAAGATAAGTTTGGACGACTGATTGTTGGCAGCATGGGGAAATTAGCTGGCAAGAATGATTGTGGCTCTGAATATTGGGCACAAAAACAGTTAACAAAAATGTTCCCTGAGCTAGGCCTGGTTAAGTTTGAGAAATCATGGCATGGCGTGATTGGCTTAACACCGGATCACCTACCAAGAATTCATAACCCTGCAACTAATTTATATGCATTGGCTGGTTTTAACGGTCGAGGCATTACTACTGGAACCATCTTTGGTAAAGCGATGGCTGACTTTTTCACTGGCATGCCTGAGGGCGATTTATTAGTTCCTATCACCAAGATTAAACCCGATAAAGGTGCGCTGATTAGAGAGCCTGTTTACGAAGGTTGTTTTAAAGCATGGCGTTTTTATAAAAGTATTTAATACAAGATAAACAAATTGGAGAGTTGAAATGACACAGAAGAATGCTCGGATTGGTGTAGATATTGGCGGTACGTTTACTGATGTTGCCTTAGATCTTGATGGTACCTTATTCACCGGTAAGGTTTTAACAAATTACGCTCAACCAGAACAAGCTATTATTGATGGCATTAACGTAGTGTGCGAAAAAGCAGGGATTGACCTTAAACAAGTGACCACGGTTATCCATGGCACCACATTAGTGACTAACTCATTAATCGAAAGACGTGGTGCGAATACTGCTTTTATTACTACAGAGGGCTTTCGTGATGTTGTTGAAATGCGTACCGAAAACCGTTTTGAACAATATGACTTAAACCTGACATTGCCGACGCCATTAGTCAGTAGAACCTCTCGTTACACGCTTAATGAAAGAATAGGGGCTTCTGGTGAAATATTAACACCCTTGGATAAAGAAGAGTTATACGCGCTGGTTAAAAAAGTATTGGCAGCCGGTTATGAAGCGGTAGCGGTTGGTTTTATTCATTCTTATACAAATGACGCACATGAAGTGCAAGTTGCAAAGGCATTCGCTGAGATTGCGCCTGAGTTATCAGTGTCAATTTCTAGCCATGTATCACCACAGATTCGTGAGTTTCAACGCTTTAATACCGTGATTGCTAATGCTTATGTTCGTCCACAAGTCTCTGACTACCTAGGTCGATTACTATCACGTTTAAATGAAATGGGCATTAATTGTCCTGTCTTTATGATGCACTCAGCTGGTGGATTGATCAGTGTGGAAACTGCCTCTGAATTCCCAGTTCGTTTACTAGAGTCGGGCCCTGCTGGTGGTGCTATTTTTGCCGCTAAATTGGCAACAAGTTATGGCGAGGATCAAGTGGTTTCATTTGATATGGGCGGAACGACTGCAAAAATCTGTCTCATTGAAAATGGTAGACCAAAAACAGCGAACACCTTTGAAGTCGCACGTACCTACCGTTTTGCTAAAGGGTCTGGTATGCCGTTATCAACACCGGTTGTTGAAATGGTTGAGATTGGTGCTGGTGGTGGATCTATTGCTCATGTTGATGATATGAAACAAATTCGAGTTGGTCCTAAATCAGCGGCTTCTGAACCGGGTCCTGCATGTTACATGCGTGGTGGTGAAAACCCGACGGTAACAGACGCTAATTTATTACTTGGTCGTTTGGATCCTGACTTTTTTGCGGGTGGAGCAATTCCTTTATCTGTCGACTTCGCTACTCAGGCAATGCATAACAAAGTCGCTGAAAAAGTGGGCTTAGATGAGAAACAAGCGGCATTTGGTGTCACCGAAGTTGTTGATGAAAACATGGCAAACGCTGCACGTGTTCATACGGTAGAAAACGGCAAGGAAATTGCTAAATTCACCATGATAGCTTTTGGTGGTGGTGCACCGTTACATGCTTGCCGTTTATGTGAAAAATTAAGCATTAATTCATTGCTTATCCCTTCTGGTGCTGGTGTTGGTTCGGCGATTGGATTCTTAAATGCCCCATTCTCTTATGAAGCAACCTTAGGCATGTATCAGCGTTTAAATAACTTTGATGCTAGCAAGGTGAATGACGTCTTAGATGCATTAAGAAAAGAAGCCATTGCCTTTGTTCAAAAGGGGGCTGGGGAAGTAGAAACGACCACTCAAGTTCAAGCCTTTATGCGTTACACAGGGCAAGGTGCAGAAGTAGCGGTGGACATTCCTTACCAAGCCTATACCGATGCCGATGTGGCAATGTTTAAAGAGAAATTTGAAGCAAGTTATAACGAATTATTTGGGCGTGTTATCGACGGATTAGCTATTGAAATTACTAATTGGTCAATCACGGTTGCATCAAAACTGGAAGCAGCTGCTCCTATTAATCTACGTCATAAGGGTAAAACCGTTGAGGTAACTAAAACACGTGAATTCTTTGATGCCGCATTACGTGAAACGGTTACCGCGAGTGAAGTTGAGCGTAAATCGCTGAACGCCGGTGATTTAATAGCTGGACCTGCGGTGATAGTGGAAGAAGAAACATCGATTGTAGTGACATCTGGATATGCGGCAATTGCACAGGACGATAAGTCAATATTGCTGGTAAATAAAAAAACAATGGAGACGGAATAATGAAACTGAATAATGTTGATTATCAAATTATGTGGGCTCGTTTGGTAGCCGTTGTTGAAGAGCAAGCGACTACCTTAATTCGCACAGCTTTTTCAACGTCAGTCCGTGAAGCAGGTGATTTATCGGCGGGGGTATTTGACCGCCAAGGGCGAATGATTGCGCAAGCTGTGACTGGTACACCTGGACATGTTAACGCGATGGCTGAATCGGTCACCCATTTCATGAACGAGATTGGCCAAGATAATATCAAAGAGGGAGATGTTTATTTAACCAATGACCCTTGGAAAGGGACGGGTCATCTTCATGACTTTACCATGGTGTCACCTTCATTTTATCAAGGTAAACATATTGGTTTCTTTGCTGCAACAGCGCACGTAGTTGATATCGGTGGCCGTGGGTTTGGGCCTGATGCCAATGAAGTATATGAAGAAGGGTTATTAATCCCTATCATGAAGTTTGTTGTTGAAGGTGAAGTGAATAAAGGTCTAGTTAATATTATTCGTAACAATGTACGTGAACAAGACCAAGTGATTGGTGATTTATATTCATTGGCCGCGTGTAATGCCACTGGCGATGACCGATTAATGAGTATGATGGATGAGTTTTCATTAACTGAATTGGATGACCTGTCTGACTTTATTATCGATAGCAGTCGAGCAGCGACTCTAGCTCGTATTGCTGATTTACCAGATGGTACTTACCATAATGCAATGAGTGTTGATGGCTACGAAAAACAAGTTGATATGAAGGTTGCTTTAACTATTACAGGTGACACTTTGTTAGCTGATTTTGATGGTACTTCAGGCTTGAGTAAATTTGGTGTGAATGTACCTATGGTGTATACCAGAGCTTATGCTTGTTATGGATTAAAGTGTGCTATTGCACCTGATATTCCAAATAATACTGGTTCATTATTACCTTTCTCTGTTACGGCACCTGAAGGTTGTATTTTAAATGCGCCACACCCAGCACCGGTTTCAGTGCGTCATGTAATAGGACACTTGATCCCAGATGTGGTGTTAGGTGCATTACATCATTGTATTCCAGGTGTATCACCTGCTGAAGGAGCAAGTGCCTTATGGAATGTATTGATCAGTGCTAGACCAGTTGATCCTGCATCAGGTCTACCACCAGCAGAAATTTTAATGTTTAACTCTGGTGGTATGGGCGCTCGCGCAACCTTAGACGGTTTAAGTGCAACCGCATTTCCTTCTGGCGTAAGTACTATGTCTAGTGAAGCAACAGAGCATGTAGGACCGCTGACAGTATGGCGTAAAGAGTTACGTGAAGGATCTGGTGGTAGTGGAGAGTTCCGTGGCGGGTTAGGGCAAACCATTGAAATTAGTGCGACGCAAGGATATGAGCTGTATTTTAACGCGATGTTTGACCGTATTAAGTTCCCTGCACGAGGGCTAAATGGCGGTGGCAGTGGTGGGGCAGGTTGTGCTTCATTAGATGATGGCACTGTGCTCAAAGGCAAAGGGCGTCAAAAAGTGCCTGCTGGTGTTAAGTTAATTCTTCAGTTGCCTGGCGGTGGTGGATATGGAGACCCTAAAAAACGTGACCGTGACGCGGTGAAAGCAGATTTAGCAGCGGGATATATCACAGAGAAGCAAGCCATTGAAGATTATGGTTTAGCTATCTAAGCAGCTGTTTATCTGTATAACTTTTTATATAACTAAAAAGGCTGAATTGTGATTGCAATTCAGCCTTTTTTTATGGCACTCAAAGCAGGTATGTAGTCAGCTTTACTAATTATATTAAATAATTGATGGTTAACTTTCTGCTATTTTAGCCGAAACAATAATACCCGCATCACGAACGGCAATACATATCTTTTCTAGGTCGCCATCTTTTAAGTTGATGTCTGGAATAGACACTCCTAAGGCCCCTAATACTTCGCCATTAGGTGCCTTAATTGCTGCACCAAAACTCATGATACGTTCACGGTATTCACCTGTATCAATAGAGTAACCACGCTCAAGGGTTGCGGCCATATCTTTATCTAACTGTTGCAGAGTAGTGATCGTTTTATCCGTATATTGCACCAACTCACCTTTGAGTTGCTCGCGGAGTAACTTGTATTGCTCCGCTAGAATAGCTTTACCTGGACCAACACAATACAGTGGTGCCATTCCACCTTTTAAAGACCATGAGCGAATAGGTTGCGTACTGTCTATTTTATCGATGTATAAAACAGATAAACCATCGCGGACAGCAAGGTAAATGGTTGCACCGGTAACTTGTGATAATTTACGCATTTGTGGAGCTGCGATAGCAGGTAGGTCTAAGTGGTCCATAATACGCTGGCCTAATTGCCACGCTTTCATGGTACAAGAGTAGTTTTTACCATCAGGCTGATGTACATAACCTAAAATGCTTAAAGAACGCAGTAATCGGAAAGTATTCGATTTGGTCATTTCACACTCTAGTGATAATTCTGTTACGCCTTTTTCTGTTGGGGAGCTTGCTAATGTCTCGAGGATTTTTAGCCCTTTTAAAAGTGTAGAGTCTACTTTTACGGCTGCTTTGCTTTTTTCATCTTCATTTTTCATTGAGGTAAACTTCTTATTTTTAAAGTGGTTTATATTTAAAAAAGTGTACCTATATACTAATATAATGCAAAGTTATTATTGATTTAATGTGCCATTTATTGGCACATACATCATTTATAATGAATAATTTATGTTGCCTTGCTTTTATTTATGATTCTATAATTTCTTTGAGTTTAGTTTCTCTTCTTTCCATACGAATTAACAGTAAAATTAAGAAAGCCCCAAAACTTAAAACTCCTCCTGCGATATATAACCCTTGGTCGTAACTACCAGTATTTTGCGCGATCATACCGGTTAACGCAGGGGCAATAATTTGTGCAAAACCATAAGTTAAAGTGAGTTTTCCCATTAATTTCGCTGGTTTACCTGGGTAAAAACGACCTGCCATGGTTAAGACTAAGCTGACGCAGCCAATGAAGGTGCCACCGTATAATAATGCACTGATAATCGCACCTGTTAAACTATGATTAAATAAGGGGAGAGTAATGCCTACAACTTGTATGGCGTAAGCGAGAAAGATTGCATTAAGGTAACCCCATCGATGTGCAATTCTGTCCCAAATAATGGCGGCAGGTAACGCTGCTAAACCAACCAGCATAAAGACCATTGGTCCTTGTCCTTTCAATGAGGCTTGACTTTCAATAATATCGACCATGAAAGTGGCGCTAATAACGTAACCATAACCAGCACAGAAATAAGCAGCAAGCATGATCCATAAAAAAGTTCTACTTGGTGGGGTATCTTTAACCTGCCTAGGGTTTATGGCATTTTTTGCTTCTTTAGTGCTAGGGATCCATAGCCAAGCTGGAATACTTAATATCAGTGCAACAACGGCAAACCATGTCCATTGCTCCTGCCAAGTGAATAGATAATGAAGCATTAATTCTACTAATGCAGACGCTAAAATAATCCCAAGACCCATGCCTGCGAAGTGAATGCCTAACTCGCCTCGGTGGCCATTTTTCATCAACCAATTTAAGATGATCCCTGACGCAATTAGCATTCCACCTGAGCTACTTAATCCAGAGAAAAAACGCAATATAGACCAAATCATTACATTTTCAGTCCACGCCATTGCTAAGGTTGTGAGGACTGCAAGAATCAAGTAAACACGGTATAAAATGCCTTTCAATGTGAGGTTATTGATAGAAGCAACCAAAATGGCGCCACACATATAACCTGCATAATTAGCGGCTGCTAGCCAACCGCCACCTGATTCGGAAAGTACTGTTTGGCTTTGCATCAAAGGGAGGAGAGGAGTGTAAGAAAAGCGAGCAATACCAAGTGTTACAATCATACTGAATATACCTGCAGCCAATACTTTATAGCGTTGCAGATCTGTTGTTATGTTCACTGTTTGAGTTCCTTGAATTGCCATAGTTACTGTCCTTTCCCTTATTGCTTAACAGGTGTAGTTCATACCTAATCTACCGCCATCCACATAGATGGTTTCACCTGTAATATAGCTTGCTTTATCACTGGCAAGAAACGCCACTACACTACCAATTTCACTTGGTTTACCAACGCGTTTTAAAGGAGTGCGTGACATCACCATTTGCATTGCTTCTGGGTTGGCATTTACACCGGCCATCATTTCAGTATTAATTGAACCTGGACCAACAGCATTTACTCGAATGTTATTAGGTGCCAATGATAAAGCCATTGCTTTAGTTAACTGCATTACGCCACCTTTGGAAGCACAATAAGCTGAAATAGTAGGGATCGCGACTTGGGCATTAACAGAGCTCATATTAATAATTGAACCGGCTATTCCTTTATCAACCATAGTTTGAGCAACTCGTTGTGAAGCGATAAATGTGCCTGTTAAGTTTACGTTAATCACCGAAGTAAACTGCTCAATAGTCGTATCTAAAAAATCACCAGGGCTAGCAAATCCTGCATTGTTGACTAATACAGAGACTGGGCCGTATTCAGCTTCAACAATGTCAAAAGTATTTAGGATGGCTTTGCTGTCACCCATATCACAAGGTAAAAAAACAGCGTCATTAGCGAGTTCTTTAGCCGCTTTCTCACCTGTTTTAGTATCAATATCAGTAATAACAATGCGGAATCCATCTTCAGCTAACGCGTGTGCACAAGCTAATCCAATGCCTTTAGCACCACCAGTAATTAATGCGATTAATTTGTCACTCATAATTTCTCCTTGGTATATTTTTGTTAAATGGTGATTAATTTTGTTTCAAACATCATGCCTAAGTTAATATTTTGAGTCAACATGTAAAACAGTTGTTCTGCATTTTGATATTTTGTTGTGTAGTTGGTTGGCTAAACGAATGACGGCAATCAATAAAAAAATGTGATTGATTGCCATTTTATGGAAGCTAGAATGTTTATTAGATTATTGGTTTGTTAGTTCATTAATTGGCAACGGGCGAATCAAATGCAGTGATGCTTGGGGCGACTTCTGTAAACCTTTCAACATTAACCAAGGTGCTATGTGCCGCTGTTCCCTGTGATAATCGAGATGTCCGGCCATCATGGGTTAATACATTAGGGTTGCCGTGCTTATCTAATGATCCTACTTTTCCGGGGTGTTCTGGGTCATACCAAGCTCCTGTCCATAAAAAGATAACCTGCTCTCTTACATCATTAGTTACGACTGCACCGGCGAGGCAAGTGCCACGTTGATTATGTAACTTAATAATATCGCCATCCTTAATACCTAGTTTTTCAGCATCAATAGGGTTGATTAACGCGGGTTCTCGGCCTTGTACTTTTTTGCTACGGCTGTATTCACCTGGATCTAACTGGCTATGTAATCTTGTTTTAGGTTGCCCTGAAATCAAATGGAATTGATATTGGTTAGATTTCTCACTTCCTAACCACTCTTTAGGTTTTAACCAAGTCGCGTGTCCTGGGCAGTCTTGATAATTAAAACTTGCTATTTTTTCTGAGTAGATTTCTATTTTACCACTGGGTGTCGGCAGTGCATTATTAATGGGATCTGAACGAAACTCACTTAAAAAAACATGTTCAGGGGCGGGATCATGAAATTCAATAATGTCACCCGATAAGAAACTGTTTAAGTTGGGCAGGGTATAATCAAATTGGGATGCGGTATCCTGCATTTGTAACCACATTTTTTCCAACCATTGTCTAGAGGTGCGGCCTTCGGTAAATTGTTCTTTAAAGCCGAGCTTTTCAGAAAGAGCGGTGAAAATATCGTATTCATCACGTGCTTCGCCTATTGGCGACAATACTCTTGGCATAGGAATAATACTGGTATCCTGTGTTCCTGCGCCAATATCTTCGCGCTCTAACGTTGAGGTTGCAGGTAGAACGATATCAGCGTGTTTTGCTGTTGCTGTCCAATATATTTCATTAACGATGATAGTTTCAGGTTGTTGGAAGGCTTTTAATAATTGGTTTAAGTCCTGGTGATGGTGAAAAGGATTACCACCAGCCCACCAAACTAAACGTATTTCGGGGTAAGTTAAGGTTTGACCATTGTACTCATACTGGGTATTAGGCTTGAGTAGCATATCGGTTATTGTTGCTACAGGAATAAAGGTATCAACTGGGTTTTTACCTTGTGGGAAAGAAGGCCAACGCATTGGGCGATCTGTTGTGCCTATACTCGCATCTCCACCATAACCAATACCGTAACCACCGCCAGGTGTGCCTATTTGTCCTAAAATAGCCGCTAAGGTGACAGTCATCCAAAGTGGTTGCTCGCCATATTCTGCACGTTGTAAACCAACGGCGGTACAAATAATGGTGGAAGACTTAGCCATACGACGTGATAAATTCTGAATAGTGTCAGCAGGTACACCTGATAATTCACTGGCCCAACAAGCATCCTTTACAATGCCGTCCTTGTCACCCATCAAATAAGCTTTAAAACGATCAAACCCTGTGGTGTATTGGTCTAAAAAGGCTTGGTCATGCAACCCTTCATCAAGCAAGGTATGTGCAATTCCCATCATGATCGCGGTATCTGAACCTGGTTTTGCTGCTATCCATTGCGCATCTAACTCTGCTAAGGAGTCAGTCTTTAAGGGGCTAAAGTTAACAAAATCAACACCGGCTTCCTTACAGGAAATAAGGTCATCACGTAAGCGGTGTCGTGATAAGCCACCACCACCCACTTGTCCATTTCTCACTGGAATACCACCAAACATCACTACAATCTCACCATGTTTGG
Source organism: Psychromonas arctica (assembly GCF_036697365.1). Lineage (GTDB taxonomy): Bacteria > Pseudomonadota > Gammaproteobacteria > Enterobacterales > Psychromonadaceae > Psychromonas > Psychromonas arctica_A. The sequence goes on along the minus strand of NZ_JBAHZA010000005.1, from coordinate 100,298 downwards.
CGATTGAACTCCAGCGTGTTGCTTGTTTAACGTGGTCTCTGAAGTTTCCTACTATATAAGGTAATAAAGTCAGTGCCGCGTTATAACTATAATTACCTTCACTTCTCACAAAACCACCAGAGCAATTTAAAAAGCGTTTTAATTGGCTTTGAGCATGATGAAATCGACCTGCACTACTCCATCCATAAGAACCACCAAAAATAGCTTCATTGCCATAGTTATCTCGTACTCGGTACATCTCTTTAGTGATTAACTCGAGCGCCACTTCCCATGATACCTCTACAAAAGGGTCTTCACCTCGTGGTGAGCCTCCACTTTGATAGCCATTTTCTAAGTAACTTTTACGCACTGCTGGACTGCGGATACGTGTTTTTCCATCTACTACTCCAATCAGGTTGTTATTGATTTTAGAGGGATCATTATCATTAGGATGGCCTTTAACCGTGGTGATTTTATCGTTTGAGGTTTCTATTACTGAAGCGCCCCAATGGTTCGCCGTAATAAACTGACTGGATTGTTTTGTTTTTTCTGAAGGCATGACCAATATTCCTTTTTAATCGATAACCAATAAATTAACTGTATTGATATGTGGTTCACATGTTTTATATAAGAGCATTTTAATTTAAAGGTGTCCACTGCATTATAGTTTCTTCATCTTGTTGTTTGTTATTTTTTACAAGCAATATTATGACCAGTCTGGACAAGGTGAGAATGTATAGCCGGCGGTTTAGTCAGTACAGCTTAACCGCTTACTTTTGGTGCGAGTTTCTTGATTTAGATCAATTGTGGTGCGTGCTTGTGCTGTGTGGCGTGTTGATAATAAAGCAGTCTTGCATTGCTTATTACGGTTTTTTAAAAATCTGAAAAGCGAATTACTAGGCTAGGCATGCGCTTACAGTGATTTACTGATTGCCATTAATATCATTTCAATAGCTTGGCATAAAAAATGCTATATATTAAGCTCCTTGTGCTGAATTAAGATACAAGCGTGCTGAAAAATAAACTAACGTAAAATGGAGTGTTACGATGATTAAACCACTAAAACTTCTTGTAGCGGCAGCGACAACTACCTGTGCTCTTTCTTTTTCTCAAATGGCAATGGCAAAAAGTCCAACTGTACAAGCTATTCAAGATCGCGGTTCACTACTATGTAGTGGTCATAACGGTAGTTATTTCGGGTTTGTTGAGGTTAATGACAAAAACGAATGGAAAGGATTAGACATTGATTTATGTAAAGCATTAACCACGGCGATCCTTGGGTCTCCTGACAAAGTAAAAATTATCCCTTTAAGTTGGGCTCAACGCTTTACTTCATTGCAATCAGGTGATGTTGATATCGTGATTAAAGCAACGGGTTGGACAATGGGGCGCGATACCGAGCTAGGTTTACAGTTTAGCTTGCCTTATTTTTTTGCTGGTGCACAGCTGATGGCTCACAAAGAGTTGGGTATTACCGATGCAACCGGTTTAGAAGGTGGAACTGTTTGTGTTGAAGCAGGGACAACGATTGAAAGGATAGTTGCCGATTACCTAAAAACTAAAAATGTGAAACACACTATGGTGGCTTATGAAAAAGCATCGGAATTACGTGCTGCTTATTTAGCTGAACGCTGTGATGCTTTTGCTGCTTGGGGACCAAGTTTAGCTGTATTACGTGCTACAGGTGTAGATGATGCTGATAAGCATGTCATTTTAAAGGATGTACTTTCTAGCGAGCCTATTGCTGCTGCAATGCGTCAGGGTGATGAAGAGTTTGTTGATGTGATGAACTGGGCGATAGCGAGTTTGTTATTGGCTGAAGAGTACGGTGTTACTAAGGCGAATATTGAGGAGGTGGTAGCAAATCCACCGAACCCAACGGTAGCAAGATTATTAGGTGTGACACCAGGTATCGGTAAACGTTTAGGTTTACGTGAAACATGGGCGCGCGAAATGATTGCGGAAGTAGGTAATTACAGCGAAATTTACGAACGTAACTTAGGCAAAGAATCCCCTTATAAATTAGCTCGTGGGTTAAATAATTTATGGAGTCATGGTGGTGTGTTGTATTCACCAATCCTTGATTAAGCCTATTTATTAGATAACGACGGAGACTGTAGTATGGAACAGACTAAACCACCAAGTGAGCTCGATATCAAAGGCATTATCATTCAAGCTCTTTTTTTGATTGCTGTCGCAGTGCTTATTACTAGCGCTTACTCTAGTGGACAGACTAACTTGAGTAAAATGGGGCTCACTAATGGCTTTAGTTTTTTAGAGCGAGCAACGGGATGGTCATATTCATTTAGCATGATTGATCACTCTACCGATGACCCATACTACAGGACTCTATTTTCAGGGTTTTTAAATACCTTTGTATTAGGTATTACTGCCATTGTTTTTTCGACTATTTTTGGCTTTGCTATTGGTACTGCAAGGGATGCGAAAAACTTAGCAGTTCAGGGCTCTGCAGCTATTTTTATCCAAATATTTCGTAACATTCCGCTTATTTTACAATTGATATTTTGGTATGCCGTATTAATCCATTTACCTAGTCCGAGGCAGGCAATGGGGTTTTATGACACCATTTTTATGTCTAATAGAGGGGTCATGATACCCACTTTAAATATGTCCCTTTATACCTGGTTAATAGTGGTTGCTATTGCTATCGGGGCTTACTTTTCCATCAATAAATTTTGTAAACAAAAAAAGCCTATTAAGATTTTGGCTTGGGTAACGATTATGGCGGTGAGTGTGTTGCTACTAGGTAATCTGTTTGTACCCGAAAATGAACCTCTCTTATCAATCCCTGAATTAAAAGGGTTACGTTTTGTGGGGGGGGTGACATTGAATATCGAATTGGTCGCTATGTTGATTGCCATTATTTTATACGGCAGTTCATACATTGCAGAAGTTGTCCGAGGCGGTCTTCAAGAGGTGCCAAAAGGGTTGACTGAAGCGGGTAACTCGCTTGGTTTGAGTGACCGTCAAATTTGGTTCAAAATTAAAATGCCGATGGCCTTGCGTACTATTCTCCCACCATTAGGCAACCAATGGATATTTCTAATCAAAGCTACCACGATCGGTGTTGCTATTGGCTATAGCGACCTATTTATGATCATTTCAACTTCTATTACACAGTCAGGCCAAACATTAGAGTTAATCGGCATCTTAATGAGCGCGTTTTTATTGATTAACTTCTCTCTTGCGCGATTAATTAATCTGTTGAATAAAAAGCTACAACTAAAGGGGCATTAGTATGACTACGACGACTATACCTATTAACTCAAAACCAAGAGCTGTTAAACCAGTAGTGAAATATACTTGGTTTAAAGAACGCGCTTTTTCTACTCCCTTAGACACCTTAATGACCTTAGTTTTTTTAAGTGTGATCTGTTATTTAGGGTATTTAATTGTTGATTGGACATTTCTTAACGCTGTTTGGACAGAAGAGAATGTTGCCATGTGCCAAGAAGCAACGGGTGCTTGTTGGTCGGTTGTTGATGCTCGCCATCGCTTAATATTGTTTGGCTTGTATCCATACGAGTTGCAATGGCGTGCAACACTGGCTTGTGCCTCAATCATTTTAGCTATTGTGCTGTCTTGCTTTTCATTCTTTTGGACTATTTGGCGATTGAGCTGGTTATGGTTTGTGGGGTTTGGTAGTTATTACTTATTAATGGAAGGCAGTTTATTAGGGTTACAACAAGTCACAACCGATGAGTGGGGCGGGTTAGCATTAACCTTGTTTCTGTTTTCATCTGTGGTACTTGCTGGGATCCCAACCGGCTTACTTTTTGCGATGTTAAGACGCTCTAAGTTGCCCGTTATCTCTTATGGTATCTCCATTTTTATCGATGTGATTCGTTCACTACCTTTATTAGCGACCTTATTTACCGCTGCTGTTGTTATACCTATTTTACTGCCTGAATGGTTGCATGGGGATAAAATTTGGCGAGTGATTGTTGCCTTTACTTTGTTCTTTGCGTGTTATCAGGCTGAAGTGTTTCGCGGTGGTTTTCAAGGTGTACCTAAAGGTCAAGTAGAAGCTGGGCAAGCGCTGGGCTTGTCATCTTGGCACATCTTTACTCGTATCGTTTTGCCGCAAGTGTTCCGTCATTCATTACCAGGCACCATTAATATGGTGGTGATGACCTTTAAAGAAACTGCGATTGTGATCATTATTGGTTTCTTTGATGTGATTGCTTCTGCAAATGCGGCTATCGGTACTGCTCAGTGGGCGCCATATTATATGGAGGTTTACGCATTTGTTGGCTTTATCTATTGGGGCTTTATTTTCTTACTTGGCCAGTATGGCTCTTACTTAAAACGTCGTTTGAGTAATACCAGCCACTAATTATGTGATGTATTGAAGTAGGGGGAATCACGTATTACCCGATAACCCTATTAAGTTCTAATGTTATAAAAGGGATTATATAAGATGAGTTTAACAACTAATGACCAAAATAGTGCAGATGAAGTTGCTATACAAATTACTGATATGAATAAGTGGTATGGTGATTTTCATGTTTTAAAAGGCATTGACTTAACAGTGAAAAGAGGTGAAAAAATTGTTGTCTGTGGTCCGTCTGGATCAGGTAAGTCAACCATGATCCGTTGTATTAATGATTTAGAAAAACATCAGTCCGGTAAAATAGAAGTGTTGGGCACTATACTCGATCGTAATCCTAAAAATATACAAGCGATCAGAAAAGATGTTGGCATGTGCTTTCAACATTTCAACCTATTTCCCCATATGACGGTATTAGAGAATTGCATGTTAGCCCCGACTTTAGTGCAAGGTACATCCGATAGCAAAGCTAAAGAGACAGCATTAAAATATTTAGATAAAGTGAAAATACGCAATCAAGCTGATAAATATCCTGGACAATTATCTGGGGGGCAACAGCAACGTGTAGCAATTGCTCGTTCACTCTGTATGAACCCTTCTGTGATGTTATTCGATGAGCCAACTTCAGCTTTAGATCCTGAAGTTATTGCTGAAGTATTAGATGTAATGGTCAGTTTAGCAGATATGGGGATGACCATGATATGTGTTACTCATGAAATGGGGTTTGCTCGAAAAGTTGCAGATAGAGTTATATTCATGGATGCAGGTGAAATTATCGAAGATGACGAGCCGAATGCATTTTTTGATAACCCTAAATCAGATCGTACTAAGTTATTTCTAAGCCAAGTATTAGAGCATTAATTTAATCATTAGTTGCAGCCATTTTGTATACTTTAAATGGCTTATGAATATTTAAAATTTAGTTTTTTCATGGGGCTTTATAACCAATACAAATTAATTTTTACTTTGTATTGGTTTGCTTAAAACCTCATTCTTCACATAAAAACACCTGTTTATGCAATTTTAAAACTATTTATCCTTTCTCTCTTTTCTAAGTACAAAACGATTCTTTATTTTATTTATTTAATTGCGCTATTTAGCGCTTTTTTGTGTGCTAATAAGCGCTTCTTAAACTATTGTATTGTTTATTTAATTCTTTTTACTTAGCCTTAAGTTATGTAGTTACTCTTCAATAGTAGGTAGGTGTACATGAACAGCAAAATGAGCCAAAAGTCAGATATCCTCGAGCAAATCTTCACGCAGTTAAAAGCACATTTCCCTGTGCGTGAGCAACCTTTACTAGAAAACTTTATTTCAGGAATTTATCGCGATGTAAGCATTGTTGATTTAACGATGATTAGCCCTGATGATTTATCGGGATTAACTGTTTCTTTATGGCGTGAAGTCCATGTATGGAAAGGGCAAGCCGCTAAGGTTAAAGTCTTTAACCCTGACGTTGAACAAGACGAATGGCAATCCACTCATACCATTATTAGTATTTTAAGCCGTAATATCCCATTTGTTATTGATACTATCAAAATAACGTTAAACAAGTTAAATACTAAGTTACACCGAATTTTTTACAGCGAAATATGCAGTGAACGTACTGCTGGTGGAAAATTAAAAAAACTTAATACTGACGATATTAAAGTTAATGATTTAAACACAGAGCTACTGTTATATATCGAGATTGATCAAACCAGTTCATCGACTGAGCGTGCTAAAATTCAAAGTAGTTTAGACCAGGCTTTAGCCAATGTGTCACTAGTCGTTGATGATTACCCTACTATTCAAAGTAAAGTAAAATCGGCTATTCAAAAAAGTAAAAAAGAAAGTGCTGTTATTACTGAACAAGATGGTTTTGACGAGCAGCAAACTTATTTAAGTTGGATGTTAGATGATCATTTTACTTTTTTAGCTTGTGATGAATTTAAGGTTAAAGATAGTAAGATCAGTATTACTGAAGGCAGTGCGTTAGGGTTGTTTAAACACAATAAATTTATGTCTGATCAAGCGCATTTTGATTGTTTACATGAGTTAAGAGATAGCTCGCTTTTGCATTTTAGCAAAGTCTCTCAGCGAGCGATGGTGCATCGTATCGCTTACCCTGATGTAGTGTATATTAAACAATTTGATAAGCAGGGACATTTGGTTGGCGGGATTCGTTTAATCGGCCTTTATACTTCTTCTGTATACAGTGGAAGCCCATTAGGAATTCCGGTTGTTCGCCAAAAGATTAGCAATATCTTAGCGCAATCTGGGCTAAGTTTAGGCAGCCATTATTACAAAGAGTTAACGCAAATATTATCTACTTATGCTGTTGAAGATTTATTGTTATGTGATGAGCAAACCTTGTTGAGCAATGTGATTGAAGTGTTACATGCGCAAGAGAGAAAGCAGCTTAAATTATTCCTAAGAACTGACGGTAATAAACGCTTTGTGACGGCTTTATTATACGTGCCACGCGATCTCTACAATACAGAAGTAAGATTGAAATTTGCTGAGTTGTTATCGCGCACAATGGACATTGCAGATAGTGATTTTCAAACTTACTTAAGTGAGTCTAATCTAGCGCGTTTACGTTTAGTTATTCACTTAGATAAACCTTACCAAGGTGACTTAGAAACCAATGCGATTCAATTACGCATGCAGCAAATAACTAAAGCATGGAGTGAAGAGCTTCAAGAGTCGTTAATTGAAAACTACGGCGAAGAAACCGCGGTTAAACTCGCTCGTAAATACCATAACGCTTTCCCTACTAGCTACCAAGACAGTTTTAGCTCTCGTGTTGCGGTAACTGATATTGCACGTATTGAGTCATTGTTTAAGTCACCTGAACGTTCAATGGGCTTACGTTTCTACCGTTCAATTGAAGCAAATAATAGTGGTTTAAAACTAAAATTGTTCCACCAAGACGGGGCATTATTGTTATCTGATTTAATTCCTATTTTAGAAAATTTAGGATTAAAGGTTGCACAAGAGTACCCGTTCCAAGTATGTCCTTCAGGTGAAAGTACCTTCTGGTTATATGACTTTACTTTATTGTACGGAGATGACGCAGGTTTTGACCCTGAAGATTACCGTCATTTATTCTCTGATGCCTTTTTAGCGATTTGGTATGCGCAAACTGATAATGACCCGTTTAATAAGTTGATTCTTGGTGCGGGTATTGCGTGGCGTGATATTGCGATGTTGCGAGCTTATGCTAAATATTTGAAACAGATTCGCTTTGGTTTCAGTCATTATGCGATTGCTAAAATATTGTTAGATCACAGTGGTTTTGTGAAACAAATTGTAGACCTCTTTCATGCGCGCTTTAATCCTGAACAACAGGTAAGTCTCGATAAACAATCTACAATGGAAAACAATATTTTAGAAGGGCTGAACGAGGTGAGTAACCTCAATGAAGATCGCGTGTTACGTAAATATGTTGAACTGATTATGGCGACAATTCGCAGTAATTACTTCCAACAACAAGATGGACAATTTAAAGAATATATTAGTTTTAAATTTGACCATAAAAAAATCAGCGAAATTCCATTGCCACGTTTGAGTTATGAAGTCTTTGTTTATTCACCTCGCTTTGAAGGTGTGCATCTTCGTGGTGGAAATGTGGCTCGTGGTGGTTTACGTTGGTCAGATCGAGGTGAAGATTACCGTACTGAAGTATTAGGCTTAGTTAAAGCCCAGCAAGTTAAAAACTCGGTGATTGTGCCAGTGGGGGCGAAAGGCGGTTTTGTTGCTAAACATCTAAATCCAGCGATGGATAGAGATACCTTCATGCAAGAAGGTATTGCTTGTTACAAAATGTTTATTAGTGCGTTATTGGATATCACGGATAACCTTGAAGCTGGCAATTTGTTGCCGCCACAACAGGTTGTTCGTTACGATAATGATGACCCGTATTTAGTAGTTGCGGCCGATAAAGGTACTGCGACTTTCTCTGATATTGCTAATGAATTAGCGACTGACCGTAACTTCTGGTTAAACGATGCATTTGCATCAGGTGGCAGTAATGGTTATGACCATAAAAAAATGGGCATTACAGCGAAAGGAGCATGGATCAGTGTACAGCGTCACTTCAGAGAGTTAGGTGTTGATGTACAAGAACAACCTATTTCAGTGGTTGGTATTGGCGACATGGCTGGTGATGTTTTCGGGAATGGCATGTTGTGTTCTAAAAAGATTAAATTAGTGGCAGCGTTTAATCACCTACATATTTTCATTGATCCAAATCCAGCTAACTTAGATGCCTGTTTTGAGGAGCGTCAACGTTTATTTGATACCCCAAGAACAAGTTGGGCAGATTACAATACTAAGTTAATTTCTGCTGGTGGCGGTATCTTTGAGCGATCTGCAAAATCAATTGCAGTATCACCGGAAATGGCAAAAGCCTTCGATATTAAAAAAGCTAAGGTGACACCAACAGAGTTAATTTCTTTACTACTTAAAGCACAAGTCGATTTACTGTGGAATGGCGGTATTGGTACTTACGTTAAAAGCAGTAAGGAGAGCCATGCTGACGTCGGTGATAAAGCCAATGACATCTTACGTGTTGATGGTAATGAGCTACGTTGTAAAGTGATTGGTGAGGGCGGAAACTTGGGGATGAGTCAGAGTGCTCGTATTGAGTTTTCTAACCATGGTGGTCAATGTTTCACTGATGCGATTGACAATGCTGCTGGTGTAAACTGTTCAGATTTAGAAGTTAATATTAAAATCCTCCTTGATAAGTTAGTTTCAAAGGGGGATTTAACGGTCAAGCAGCGTAATGTTTGGTTGCAGAATATGACCGGTCAAGTTTCTGATTTAGTACTGCATAACAATTATCGTCAAGCACAGAGTATTAGCTTATCCTTCCTTCAAGGACATAAAAGTATCGAGTCATTACGTGGTTTGATTAATAGTCAGGAAGAAAAAGGCAAGCTAAATAGAAGCTTAGAGTTTATCCCAAGTGATGAAGAAATTAATGAACGTAAAAATGCTGGCCTAGGGCTAACTCGTCCTGTTATCTCAGTGATGATCTCTTATGCTAAAAATGAGATGAAAGAGGAACTGGCTAAAGCGCGCATTGCTGAAGATGGTTATTTAGCAAAAGAAGCAGAAAAGGTGTTCCCAGGGGAACTGGTTGACGCTTATAAAAATGAAATACATGAGCATCCATTATTATCTGAGATTGTGGCAACGCAAGTCAGTAATGATCTCTTTAATATCATGGGGGCTTCTTTCGCTTATCGCATAATGTCTAGTACGGGTTGTTCATTCCTAGAATTAGCAAAAGCTTGGGTTGCTGCACGTGATATCTTTGACTTGCCACAGTTACTTTCTGATATTGAAGCATTGGATAATAAGATTGATAGTGTCATCCAAACTGATTTAATTAATAAATTAAAACGCATGGTGCGTCATGCATCTCGTTGGATAGTTAGAAGTCATAGAGAGCAGTTGGATTGTGCTTCTTTAATTAAGAAATACCGTACTTCATTACAAGAAGTAAAAGCTAATTTACCTAAACTACTCAGTGAGCAGAGTTTAAAACAACGTCAAGCTGAGTTAGATAAAGCAGAGAAAGAGGGCGTACCTAAGACTCTTGCAGAAAAACTTTGTAATACGGAGCAGTCTTATGCACTGCTTAATATTATTGATGTGGCGAGTAAATTAAAACTAGATCCACAACTTGCCGCGAGTGTTTACTTCTATTCTGAAGAAAAACTTAAGTTAGCAGATATTTCTGCTCAGCTAAATTTATTGCCTGTAGATAGTCATTGGCAGTTATTAGCTAGAGAAGCGATGCGAGATGACTTAGAGTGGCAACAAAAACGTATTACCAGAGCAATCTTGTTAATGATTGAAGGTAAAGAGTTTGTAAAAGCTTATGATGATTGGTTAGAGCTGCATAACAGCTTAGCGAGTCGCTGGCATAAAATGACAGAGGCTTTATCGGCAGTGAGCATCCCTGAGTTCAGTATGTGCCAGGTAGCATTAAGAGAGTTACTTGATCTATCGAAGAGTTAAATCGCCATTTGATAGTTGAATTTAAAAAGCGATGTTAGCAATAACATCGCTTTTTTATTAGCTGAGATTTGTTGATTAAATAAAGTAAAAAGGTTAAGAGGTTGCTTTCTCAGCTATTTTTCTCAACATGAATGCAGTACCTACAAACGCAAAGCTAGCGGTGACCATGGTTGATGCACCAAAACCACTGGCACAATCCATTTTCATATTACCGTCTGACTCTGCTTTCTCTTTACATACTTCACCGTTCATATCTGGGTAACTAAGCTGCTCTGTAGAGAAAACACAGTTAATTCTGAATTTACGTTTTGGATTGGTAGTAAAGTTAAAGTGGCGGCGTAATTCAGAGCGTACTTTAGCGGCTAATGGGTCTTGGATAGTGCGCGCTAAATCGGTGACTTGAATCTGCGTAGGATCTAATTGTCCACCAGCGCCACCGCAAGTCAGTAAAGGAAACTTATTGCGTTTACAATGAGCCACTAAAGCTACCTTTGCATGAATGCTATCGATAGCATCGAAGATATAATCCATATCCTTTGACAGGTAATCAAAACAGTTTTGTTTATCGATAAAGTCATCAATACAGTTAACCACAATGTCTGGGTTAATTTGCTTACAACGTGCCGCCATCACTTCTATTTTTTGCTGGCCAATTGTATCGGTCAAAGCATGTACTTGACGATTGGTATTGGTGACACATAAGTCATCCATATCAATTAAAGTAATTTGACCAATGCCTGAGCGTGCTAAAGATTCGACCACCCAAGAGCCAACGCCACCGATGCCAACAACACAGACATGGCTATCTTTGAATTTTTGTAAGGCTTTTGTGCCATATAGGCGTTTAATGCCACCAAAGCGGTTTTCATATTGTTCGTTCATGGATAACTCATCTTCATTTTGGAAGCAGGATTATACTGTGTGTTATTGAATATGCAAAAACGGCGAAAGTTATTTACGCTAAAGATAAATACCTTATAGAAATCCCAATAAATAGCGTATCTATTTTTTGTTAAAACAGTCGATTTCCTCCTTATAAATTTCGTAATCAGAACAACTATTTATATCAATTTTTGCTTTTAATTGAACTATCTTAATTACCAAAAAAATTTAATGTAATCGGAATAAGAAGAAAGTTGTTGATTAATATTGTTTTATTTATCAGTTGGTTACATGAAGATATAAGAAAGCGATTATTTAAGAACAAAATAGTGAATATTACGTGATAAGTTCGTGAGATCTGCCCGCCATACTCTCTTTACTAACAAAACACACACTTAACTAAGATAAAAGGGAGTTTCTTCATGACAAACAAGCATTTAATTGCAGCAGGTCTTTTCGGTCTATTTTCTGCAACAGCTCAAGCGCAAGACTTAACGGTTACATTAACTAATTTAACTCATAGTATCTACTTTACGCCAGTTGTAGCTGGTGCACATGATGCAAGTACTGAAATCTTTGAAACAACTACGCCAGCAACGCCTGAGTTAGAGCTGTTAGCTGAAGAAGGTGACTTCTCTGGGGTAAGTGGCCTACTAGGCAATGCTGGAGCGGATGTTATTGATAACCCTGCTGGTGGCTTGTTAGCGTCGGGTGAGTCTACAACCTTTTTATTAAGTAATTCAAGTGGTAATGATTACTTATCTGTTGCGGCAATGATGCTACCAACGAATGATGCATTCATTGGTTTAGATAGCTGGGAAATCCCATCTGAAGCAGGTACTTATACTGTTTATTTAAATGCTTATGATGCAGGTACAGAAGCCAATGACGAGTTAGCTGACAGTATTCCAGCTTTCCCTGGTGGTGATGCAGGTACAGGTGGCGCTGGTGTGACAACGGAAATTAGTACACCTAATGTACATATTCATCCAGGTGTCATTGGTGATGCTGATGCAGAAGGTGGTATTAGTGATTTAGATAGTAGTGTACACCGTTGGTTAAACCCTGTTGCTAAATTGACTGTTGTAGTTGAATAGGAGGCTTTATGATTAAATTTTCTAAAGTCGCTCTTGCTACTGTTGGTGCGCTAGCGCTAGCAGCATGTAATGATGATTCTGATTCTGATTCTGCGACGTCTATTATCGAAACGCCGGTTGAATATGAGGTAGTACTAAAAAACCTCACTAATGGTCAGCCTATTTCTCCACCGTCTTTACTGTTACATGATACGGGTGCTCTATTTACAGTGGGTGAACCAGCTTCTGAAGCTTTAGAGTTATTAGCAGAGTCTGGTGATGCAAGTGAAATATTAAGTGATACCGCTTTTATTTTGAGTTCAGCAAGTGCTAGTGGTGGTATTACCTACGGTACTTCTACCACTATTACAGTGAGTTATACTGATAAAGTAAAATATTTGTCATTTGTTAGTATGTTAGGAAATTCTAATGATGCTTTCACCGGTCTTAACCAGGTGGACCTAACAGATTTGGCGCTGAATGATTCAGCAACTTATCAAACAGTTGCTTATGATGCAGGTACTGAAGCAAATACAGAAACTGTAGATACTGTTCCTGGTCCAGCTTCTAACGCAGCTTCTCCTGACGGAATTGCTGGTGAAGCCTTTAATGCTGAGCGAGATGATATAGATATAGTGACAATGCACCCAGGGATTGTGAGTAGCGATGATGGTTTAACAACCTCGGCGCTAACCTACCAACAGAAGTTCGATAACCCTGTTATGTCCGTTACTATTACTCGTACCAGATAAACTAGTATGACTTATTGATTGTTATTATTAGCTTCATGAGCGATTAACTTTCAATAAGTCTCTTTCTTAGAGAGTTGAAAATGGCAGATAGTATTTTAATCGTAGAAGATGACCAAGATATTGCAGAATTAATCAAGGTCAATATGCAGGATCTTGGTTTAGAAGTAACACATTGTGATAATGGCGAAGATGCGATTAAACAAGCTTTAGAAAATGATTATTCGTTAATCATGTTAGATCTTAATTTACCAGGTTGTAGCGGCTTAGATGTTTGTCGTAAAGTAAGAGAAGCAAAGCAAGAGCAAGCTATTTTAATGCTCACTGCTAGAACCTCGGAAATAGATCGTGTATTAGGGCTTGAGCTAGGAGCCGATGATTACATGGCAAAACCTTTTAGTGTGAGAGAGTTACAAGCTCGAGTACATGCTTTATTGCGTCGCGTTCATCTATTACAGAATAATCAAACTCAAGAACCTATGGCAGATAATGGGGTTATTTGTCATGGACAGTTAATGATTAATCAACGTACTCATGAAGTGGTGCTAAGAGAGCAGAGCTTAGATCTTACTTCTACTGAGTTTGATTTATTGAGCTTTATGGCTCTGAATCCCGGGCAAGTATTTTCTCGCACCCAGCTACTTGATAAAGTATGGGGTTATCAGCACAGTGGTTATGAACATACCGTAAACTCGCATATCAATCGTCTACGTAATAAGTTAGTGGCTGGTCAACCCAATTCAAATAACAAAGTATTTCCACATATTATACAAACCGTTTTCGGTGTTGGTTATAAATTTAGCCCAGAAGGCGTCGTTTAATGAAAGTGTCACTTTATCAACGAATGACGCTTGCTCTAGTATTATTGTTTATCGCTATTACGTGTTTAGTTTCTTGGTGGTCTGCTGCATTAGAAAAAACCTCTCACCATGAAGCAGAGCAACGTCTTCATCTAGAGCTTGCTGAACATCTTGGTCATGATAACCCTCTATTGAAAGAGGGCGTTTATGATCAAGACGCACTTAAAAATTTATTTCATAGTTTAATGATTTTAGGGCCTAGCTTTGAGTTTTACTTCATCTCTCCTAGCGGCCAATTAGCGAGTTACTCTGCTGAGAAAAGTGCGATAAAGCGCCAACATGTGAATGTTGCACCTTTAGTTGATTTCATTAATCGCAAAAAATCATTACCAATTTATGGTGATGATCCTCGTGATAGTCATCAGCAAAAAATATTTTCTGCTGCGCCTATTTATAATGGGGAAAATCTACAAGGTTATTTGTATGTGATTATCGGTGGTCAAGCTTATGATTCGGCTTTTGCTAATGTAGAGTTTGATTTACTTCGGTCGCAATCTTTAATCTTTATATTAGGTGTTGTAGTCGCTTTCTTTTTGGTTTCGATCATCTTATTACGTATTTTAACCAACCCTTTAAAACAATTAACTAACAACATTCGTGCTTTTAAAAAAGCGGGTTTTGAAAAGAATAAAGTTGAGCTTCAACAGTGGCCTGCGGCAAAACATAATGAAATTCACGAATTAGGTGACGCATTCAATGAAATGGCTGAGCAAATTAATTATCAATTTGTGCAGTTACAATCGATTGATAAAACTAGAAGAGAGATGTTAACCGATCTTTCTCATGATTTACGTACACCATTAGCCGCTTTACAAGGTTATTTAGAAACCATTCAATTACGTGGTGATTCGTTAGATAAGGAGCAACATCAACGCTTTATTGAAATTGCATTTAAAAATGCTAATCAACTAAAAAAACTGGTCGATCAAATTTTTGAATTAGCGCATTTAGATGGCGGACAAGTAACGTTGCAGTTAGAGACCTTTCCATTACCTGAGTTACTGCATGATATTGTGGCAAAATTTCAACATCGTTTGCAGGATAAGCAGCTGACATTGAGTATTATTCCTGAGCAGTGTGATTACATGGTGTATACAGATATTGGTAAATTAGAGCGAGTATTAAGTAACTTGATTGATAATGCTATTCGCCATAGCCATCAAGGTGGTCGTATCAGTATTGAAGTTAATGAAGAAGACAGTAATAAATTACATTTAGCGGTTATTGATAACGGAACAGGGATTCATGAACATGAATTAGCTTATATCTTTGATGCGCGCTACCGAGCCAGTAATGCTATCTTTGATAAAAAAGAGCATGGTGGCTTAGGGTTGGCGATTACCCAAAAATTGCTACGTTTATTACACTCTGAAATTAGTGTAGAAAGCCAAATCGGCAAAGGGACTTCTTTCCATTTTTGCTTAAACAGACGTTAATTCTATTTAAGCAGTCCACTTTCCTACCAGTGCTTACATTTACACTTTGCGTAAGCACTGTTTTTTATCATTTAGTACCATTATTCTACGCGAATATTTTCATTGAAGTGCTCGATAGCTTCA
This sequence comes from Psychromonas arctica, assembly GCF_036697365.1. Classification (GTDB taxonomy): domain Bacteria; phylum Pseudomonadota; class Gammaproteobacteria; order Enterobacterales; family Psychromonadaceae; genus Psychromonas; species Psychromonas arctica_A. Next base: position 84,827 of record NZ_JBAHZA010000005.1, on the reverse strand, counting down.
ACTACTCGAATTGCCCCGTTCTGTATATCTACGATAGTGACACCTGCTTCCGTTGAGAATTCTAATGCGTTACTTGCTTCTCTTTTACATTGCTCAATTAAAGTAACGGCCTCTGCCATTTGTTGAACATTATCATTGACTACCTTGCTGATCTCTTCAGTAGTGGTATTAGTCCGTGAAGCAAGGCTTCTTACTTCATCGGCAACTACTGCAAAGCCACGTCCTTGCTCACCGGCTCGAGCAGCTTCTATCGCTGCATTTAGTGCAAGTAGGTTAGTTTGCTCTGCAATGCCTTTTACACTACCCGCTAGGTTGCTGATATGCTCTGAATGTACATTTAAGAACTTGATGTTTTCACTGACCTTTTCCATTTGTTCGGTTAATTGTTGCATACCATTAATGGTGTCTTGGATAATTTCTTTACATTTCTCAGATTGATTTTGTGTTTCACCCGAGACTTGATGAGCGATTTGAGAAGCTTCAATGGCGGCTTGCTCTTGCTCTATTTGCGAAGTAATTAATGTTGCGAACTTAATGATTTTATAAAGTTCACCACGGTCATTATGAATCGGGTTGTAAGAAGCTTCTAACCAGATCTCTCTACCACTACTATCAATGCGTTTAAAGCGATTAGATACAGCTTCTCCGCTACCTAGTTTTTCCCAGAATAAACGATACTGTTCAGTATTTGTTTCTGCAGGGTCACAAAACATGCGATGGTGGTGGCCTTGAATATCTTCAAGTCGATAACCCATACCTTGTAAAAAGTTATTATTCGCAGTAATTACTTCACCATTGGGTGTAAATTCAATAGTCGACATCGAACGGTTGATCGCTGCTAAAGTGTCTTGTTGTTGTCTAGAGTGTTCAATCGTGCGTGTTAATTCAGTACAGAAAACGACAAATGAAGCTAAATTATTTTGTGTATCAACAATCGGTTCAACTATCGATCTTAGCCAAGTTAATTCTCCATTACTTTTATCTGCTTGCACCGCTCCATGCCATTTATTGCCTGATTGTAAAGCTGCTTTTAGCGCTTGAAAATGACCTGTATTTCGGTAGTGTTCTGGTACCATTTCAGTGAAATGCTTACCACTAATATCATTACTCTTAAAACCTAGCTCAGTCTCAACCATCTGGTTAATAGAAGTTATTTTTCCGCTTTTATCTAATGAAAAGTAGATCATATCTTGTTCAAAACTTTGACTAACCTGTTTAAGAATAAAAAGTTCGTCCTTGAGTTTTTGATTTTCTTCCTTTAACGCTTTGCTCTTAAACATTTAGCTTCTCTCTATAATATTTGTATCAACGAATTAGTTATAAAAAATATACAATAATTTACAGTGTAGTTAAGTTAATTAAAAGGTGGTAGTAAAATGAGGATAAATTAGTTTTTTTGTTGCGAGACTTATAAATTAAAGAGCAATACTTTTAATAAGCCCTACCATGAGTTTCAAGCTGAGGTATACAAAAACTAATCATTGAGCTTGTTTTATACTAAAACTTATTCAACGATTGTTTTTATATCTTTCGTGTTTTCATAACGTACGTAGTTTCTTACTTAAACACAGATACAAAAAAGCCAAGCAAAAATACTTAGCTCATATTAAAGCTTATTGAAACAGGTCTTAGTTAGACGCTTCAACGATTGTTTTCATATCTTTCGTGTTTCATAACGTACGTAGTTTCTTACCTGAACACAGATACAAAAAAGCCAAGCATTGAGCTTGGCTTAATAATATTCGTTATTTAACTAACTGTTTTGATTAGTTAGATGCTTCAACGATTATTTTCATGTCTTTCGTGTTTCCATAACGTACGTAGTTTCTTACCTGAACACAGATACAAAAAAGCCAAGCATTGAGCTTGGCTTAATAATATTCGTTATTTAACTAACTGTTTTGATTAGTTAGATGCTTCAACGATAGTTTTCATATCTTTCGTGTTTCCATAACGTACGTAGTTTCTTACTTAAACACAGATACAAAAAAGCCAAGCATTGAGCTTGGCTTAATAATATTCGTTATTTAACTAACTGTTTTGATTAGTTAGATGCTTCAACGATAGTTTTCATATCTTTCGTGTTTCCATAACGTACGTAGTTTCTTACTTAAACACAGATACAAAAAAGCCAAGCATTGAGCTTGGCTTAATAATATTCGTTATTTAATTAACTGTTTTGATTAGTTAGATGCTTCAACGATAGTTTTCATGTCTTTCATGTAGCCGCGTAGTTTCTTACCTACGATTTCTACAGGGTGGTTACGAATTTCTTCGTTGATTTCGATTAAGCGAGCGTTATCAACAGAGTTAGATTTAACTGTTAATGGCTTACCTAGGAATTCTGGGCTCATTGCTTTAACGAAGTCTGCAAGTAGTGGTTTTGCAGCGTGGTCGAATAAGTAACAACCGTATTCAGCAGTATCAGAGATAACAACGTTCATTTCGTAAAGTTTCTTACGCGCGATTGTGTTAGCGATAAGTGGCGTTTCATGTAGAGACTCATAGTATGCAGACTCTTCAATGATACCTGATGCAGTCATTGCTTCAAATGCAAGTTCAACACCGGCTTTGATCATTGCTACTAGGAAGATACCGTGGTCGTAAAACTCTTGCTCATCAATTTCCATGTCGCCAGCTGGTTGCTTTTCAAAACCAGTTTCAGCTGTTGCTGCACGCCATTTAAGTAGGTTAACGTCATCGTTAGCCCAGTCAGCCATCATAGTTGCAGAGAATTCACCTTCGATGATGTCATCCATGTGCTTGTTGAATAGCGGACGTAGAATCTCTTTAAGTTCTAAAGACATATCGAATGCTTTAACTTTAGCTGGGTTAGATAGACGATCCATCATGTTAGTGATGCCGCCGTATTTAAGACCTTCAGTTACTGTTTCCCAACCGTATTGGATAAGTTTAGAAGCGTATGCTGGCTCAAGACCGTCAGCAACCATTTTTTCGTAACCTAAAATTGCGCCAGTTTGTAACATACCACAAAGGATAGTTTGCTCACCCATTAGGTCAGATTTAACTTCAGCAACAAAAGAAGACATAAGAACACCAGCACGGTCACCACCAGTAGCTGATGCGTATGCTTTAGCCCATGCTAAACCGTGGTCTTGTGGGTCATTTGCTGGGTGAACTGCGATTAGTGTTGGAACACCGAAACCACGTTTGTATTCTTCACGTACTTCAGAACCAGGACATTTAGGTGCACACATGATTACAGTGATATCTTCACGTACTTGCATACCTTCTTCAACGATGTTGAAACCGTGAGAGTAAGCTAGTGTTGCGCCTTCTTTCATAAGAGGCATAACTGCGCCAACTACAGCTGTATGCTGTTTGTCAGGTGTTAAGTTACATAATAAGTCAGCTTGTGGAATTAGTTCTTCGTAAGTACCTACAGTGAAACCGTTTTCAGTTGCGTTTTTCCAAGATTGACGTTTTTCAGCGATTGCTGCAGCACGTAATGTGTAAGAAACGTCAAGACCTGAATCACGCATGTTAAGACCTTGGTTAAGACCTTGCGCACCACAACCGATGATAACTACTTTTTTGCCTTTTAATGCTTCACAACCGTCAGCAAACTCGCTGCGATCCATAAAACGACATTGACCTAGTTGATGTAACTTCTCACGTAGAGGAAGAGTATTAAAGTAGTTAGCCATGTTAGCTGCACTCCGAAATAAATTAATAGGGAAAATGACATTTTAATAAGTGGTCATTTGAATTCGGGAGTCACTATAACGCATAAGGCGTATTGCGCAAAATGATATATTAGCAATGTTACGTTGCGGAAAATGAAATGATACAATAACTATATTGCGTTTATTGAAAGTGAGAATCACTTTTATCATACAAATGTGAGCATCACGATATTATGATAAATGGTTTACTATTATGATGTGCTTTGTGATGGTAATTGTATTTTACCTATAGTTGTTAACTTATTGTATATAAAGGAGCTTTTATGCCTTCACTGGTATTGCCAGGAGAGTTAGTCTCTAGCCAATGGTTAGCAGAGCATAGGAACCATTCTGAATTGATTTTATTAGATGCCAGCTGGCATATGCCATTGACACAGCGTAATGGATATCAAGAATGGTTAAATGAACGTATCGATAATGCGCGTTTTTTTGACTTTGATCGTGAAGTTTGTGATCAAGACTCAGCTTTTCCGCACATGATGCCGACACCACAACATTTTGAGCTCTCTGCTCAGCTACTTGGTATTAACAATAATAGTGTGATTGTGGTTTATGACAGTTTAGGTATTTTTTCTAGCCCACGTGTTTGGTGGATGTTTAAAACGATGGGCTTTACACAAGTTGCGGTTTTGGATGGAGGCTTACCAGCTTGGAAAGAAGCTGGCTTCCCTTTAAATACGCAACCACCTGAGAAAGTTGCCCATCAAGGTGATTTTAAAGCGGTTTATCACGCTGATTTGATTAGCGATACTAAGCAGGTTGTTGATGCAATAGATGATAAGCAAACTGCGATTATCGACGCAAGAGCAAGGAATCGCTTTTTAGGTGAGGTGCCTGAAGCAAGAAAAGGGTTGCGATCTGGGCATATGCCATCAGCAATTAACTTGCCTATTAGTGAAGTGTTACATAACCAGACCATGAAAAATGCTTATCAATTAGCACAAATTTTTGAAGCATTAATGCCACAAAAGCAGCGTATGGTATTTAGTTGTGGGTCTGGGGTGACTGCTTGTATTTTAGCGCTAGCAGCTAAACTCGCCGGATATGACGCATTAAGTGTTTATGATGGTTCTTGGAGTGAATGGGGGGCGAACCAAACCTTACCTGTTGTGCAATCAAAATAAAGTAGAATAATGGATATTAAATCGTTACAAATATTTGTGCATCTTAGCCAAAGTTTACACTTCTCTAAAACGGCTTTGGCGATGCACGTTAGCCCTTCAACTTTAAGCCGCTTAATACAACGTTTAGAAGATGAGTTAGGGGCGAGTTTATTAATTAGAGATAATCGTTCTGTAGTGCTAACTGATGCTGGCGTTGCTTTTAAGCAATTTGCACTTCAGCAAATTGAGCAATGGGAACTATTAAAGCTTTCCATTTCAAAAGGCACTAATGAGTTAGAAGGTGAGATTAACCTGTATTGTTCAGTAACCGCTGCCTACAGCCATTTACCCCCAATATTAGAACGCTTTAGACGCAATCATCCTCATGTTGATATTAAGCTAACCACTGGTGATAGTGCAGTGGCGATAGAGCAAGTGATGCAACACCAAGTTGATTTTGCAATCACTGCTTACCCTGATAACTTCCCAAACCGAATGCATTTTATTCCTTTAGCAGAAATTCCATTGTCATTAATTGGACCTACTATTCCTTGTGCGGTAACTAAGTTAACATCTCAGGCATTAATTGACTGGAAGGATATTCCATTCATTTTGCCGGAACATGGCGCAATAAGGCGTCGCTTTGATACCTGGTTTCGGTCCAATAAAATTGGAAAGCCACATATCTATGCAAAAGTAGCAGGGCATGAGGCTTTAATTAGTATGGTGGCGCTAGGTTGTGGAGTCGGTGTTGCTCCTGATGTGGTCGTTGAAAATAGCCCCGTGCGAGACCGTGTACAAAATCTGCCCTATAGTGGCGAGTTAGCTTCTTTTAATCTAGGTGTTTGTTGTTATAAAAATCGATTAAATGAACCTTTGATTGAAGCTTTTTTAAATTGTGTTGAATCTTAATCATTTATTAACAAAAACCAAGTTTGTTTATATTCCCATAGAATTTATGCGGGGCGAGGTTTACAATGCATTAATAATTGAAGGAGCTTTTTTATGTTAAATCCACAGAAGTTAGAAGAAATCGCAAAGCAAGTAAGTGACGCAATGCCTGAAGGTGTAAAAAGCTTTGGTAATGAGATAGATCGTAAAATCAAACAAGTGTTACAAGCGCAGTTAGGCAAGCTAGATATGGTGAGCCGTGAAGAGTTTGATGTTCAAACTCAAGTATTACTTCGTACTCGTGAAAAACTCAATGCAATGGAAGAAAAGTTTGCTGAGTTAGAAAAGAAATTAGATGCATCGAGCGAAGACAAGTAGAGAACTTAATGAAAGAACAGTATTTAAAGAACGCAGAGTTATTTGTAGAGCAAGTAGCGGCACAGGGTGAGTTATTTGGTTTATTTGGTGAAGACCAAGGTTGGGCAAATTGCCATGCGCATGATAATAAAGACGCAACAGCCGTTTACTTATTTTGGTCTGATGCAAAACAAGCGGCTAAATTACAAAGTGAAGAATGGGCTGATTACCAAGTACAAAGCATTACATTAGACTTATTTTTTGAATCTTGGTTAGATGGTATGCAAAAACAACAAGTTTTTGCAGGTGTTAATTGGGATCAAGATTTGTGTGGTTTAGAGATTGAAGCAATGGTACTTAAAAATGCTTTAGTAGAAAACCTTCAACAAAAAGATGTTGAAACGGCTGAAGTTGAATAATACCAATCCTCTGTTTAGCATCCATAAAAAAACCAAGCTTTTAGCTTGGTTTTTTTATATTAGTGGTTGAGAGGCTAATACTCATTATACTAATGTTACTACTCTTCTGGGTAAGTACCCCAACCATCGTAATCAATGCCAAAAGATTGTGCCAAAGTTAGCAGTCTTTCCACATCTTCATAAATTGCTTCTTCATCTAGGTTCATTTCAACAACCACGTCAAAACTTAGGATGATTGAGCCATCTTCTAATTCTAGCTCTTCTGGATCGGTAACTTCATATCCTTTTTTGAAACAAGCCACTGCAGCTTTTTCTAATACGTCGAAATTGTCGCAAGAAAGGTGGTGCTCGATCATATAAATTGCATCTGGATTACTGCCATCTTCTAAGATCGCTTCTACGATATCCGCAGTTTCTTCAGCAAATTCAGCTAATAGATCTTCAAATGTAAGTTCTTCTGACATGTTTATCTCTTCTATATCAAGGTTTACGGTTGTGGCTTAAGCTTTTTATTTTTACTTAGCCACTCGTATTTTATGCGTTGTGATTAATCGCAACAACCTGGGTTGTTATCTGGGCGATTAACTTCTTTATTAAGTTGCTTGTATTTAGCTAGCATTATCTCATGAGAGTCATTCATTAAACGGCGAATTTCACGCTTTTTATATTGGCTAATATCAATAGGCTCTAACATCTCTACGATTACTTCACCATTATCCCAACGATTCAACTTAACTTGTTGATGCGTATTAGATATAACCGTTGGTACAACATTTACACCTGCTTGAAGTGCAGTATGAAAAGCGCCCATCTTAAATGGCATTAATCCACGACCACGGCTACGAGTTCCTTCTGGGAAAATCCATACGGCTAAATCTTTAGCACGCATTTGGTTAACTACATCGGTAATAGTATTTTTGGATTTATCTTTATTGTCACGATCAATTAAGATATTGCCAGTTAGCCAATAAATGATGCCAAAGAAGGGAACCAACACTAAACTCTTTTTACCAATAGTCACTGAACCAGGCTGAACTGCGCCTGTTGTAGTCACCATATCGTAGTTATTTTGATGATTTGCAATATAAACGACTGAACCGTTATTTTTAGCACTCTCAGGTATTCTAATCGTGACTTTTAAACCCACTAAACGCGACATCTTACTAAATAGCATTGCAAAGTGATAAGTATTCTTAGGGTTACGTGGACTCAAAATACAATAAAATAGTGAGTAAACACTCATTAAAATAACGACAGCAACGATTAAAATTGCTCTGATAATAAATAACATAGTTTATGAATTCTCTTCTTGTTCAGGTTCAGAGTTGATGATTTCAATATTATCAACGCGTTGTAGGCCTCGTGGTAATTTATTGCCACGACGACCACGTTCACCTTGATAATGGGCTAAATCATTTGGTTTAAGGGTGAGCTTGCGTTTCCCTGCATGAAGGGTGACAGCACTCTCAGGTGATATAATTTTCAGCATAGTAACAAACTCTTCTCGTTTAGTCGCTTTTGCTGTCATGATGTTAATCATTTTGTTGCCTTTACCTTTGCTTAAACTTGGTAAGCTAGCAACAGGAAAAATCAGCATACGACCTTCGTTACTGATGGTTAAACACAAGTCCTCTTTATTATTAGATAGTTTTTGTGGTGCAATTAACTGTGCATTTGTCGTTAAATTGATTAATGCTTTACCATTTTTGTTACGGCTATTAATGTCACTCAGGTTAGCAATAAAACCATAACCGTGATCACTACTAATAATATAACGGTCGCTATCATCACCCATTAATACGCAAGCAAAAGGTACATTCTCATTTTGATTGAAACGGCCTGTTAGTGGCTCGCCTTGTGTTCGAGCAGAAGGTAAAGAATGCGCATCAAGAGAATAAACTCGACCGGATGTATCAATAAACAAACAACTTTGATTACTCTTACCTTGGCAACTTGTTAAGTACTCATCACCGGCTTTAAAGCTTAAGGCTTGTGGATCAACATCATGACCTTTAGCACTTCGTACCCAACCTTGGGTTGATAATACGACAGTTACTGATTCACTCGGCATTAATTCTTTTTCAGTTAAAGCTTTAGCTTCTTCTCTTTCTACCATTGGCGAGCGGCGATTATCGCCATACTTTTCAGCGTCAGCTTTAATCTCTTTTTTCACTAGGGTATTAAGGCGACGGTCTGAGCCGAGTAATAACTCTAGTTTCTTCTGCTCTTCTGATAATTCTGCCATTTCACCACGGATTTGAATCTCTTCAAGCTTGGCTAATTGACGTAATTTAATTTCTAAAATAGCGTGTGCTTGTGTTTCAGATAACTCATAGCGCGATATCAATTCTGCTTTTGCATCATCGTAGGTACGGATGATTTCAATCACTTCATCAATATTTAAGTAAGCAACTAATAAGCCTTCTAAAATATGTACACGGGCTAATATTTTATCTAAGCGGTATTGTAAGCGGCGACGTACAGTATTTCGGCGATAAACTAACCACTCATTTAAAATGGTTACTAACCCTTTTACACTAGGACGTTGATTGAGGCCCAGCATGTTTAAGTTAACTTTGTGGCTAACCTCTAAATCAGTAGAAGCAAATAGATGATTCATTAATGCTTCGATATCAATACGATTTGAGCGAGGAATAATAACCAAGCGAGTTGGGTTTTCATGATCTGATTCATCACGTAAATCAGCAACCATTGGCAGTTTTTTGTCCTGCATTTGCTTGGCGATATCTTTTAATATTTTACCACCAGACACACGATGAGGTAGTGCTGTTACCACTATCTCGCCATTTTCAACAGAGAATACGGCACGGCTTTTAAAGCTACCACGCCCGGTTTTGTAGATATTTACAATTTCTTTGCGTGGCGTAATGATTTCCGCTTCAGTAGGGTAGTCAGGGCCTTGCACAAATTCCATTAAGTCTTCTAGCTGTGCTTTGGGATTGTCGATTAGGTGTAGACAAGCTTCAGCTACTTCACGCGCATTGTGCGGCGGAATATCGGTTGCCATACCAACAGCAATACCTGTGATCCCGTTTAATAGAATGTGTGGTAAACGTGCAGGTAATAATTCAGGCTCTTTTAAAGTGCCATCAAAGTTAGGCTTCCAATCGGTAGTTCCTTGTCCAATCTCTGATAACAGTAATTCTGAAAAGGCAGATAAACGTGACTCTGTATAACGCATCGCAGCAAATGATTTTGGATCATCTGGCGCACCCCAGTTACCTTGACCATCAATTAACGGGTAGCGGTAAGAGAAAGGCTGAGCCATTAGTACCATGGCTTCATAACACGCACTATCACCATGCGGGTGGTATTTACCTAAAACATCACCGACCGTACGTGCTGACTTTTTATATTTTGCTAAAGCAGATAAGCCCAATTCAGACATTGCATAAACGATACGTCGCTGAACAGGTTTTAAACCGTCACTGATATGCGGTAACGCACGATCCATGATCACATACATGGAGTAGTTAAGGTAGGCATCTTCAGTAAATTTAGCGAGCGATAGTTGCTCTATGCCTTCTAAACTCATGTCTATGACTTCACTCATATTTTTACAACCCTGTAATTAAAAACAACTAATTAAAGGGAGAGTATACAGTAGTTGTATTGCAAGACAGAAATAGAAATGAATTTGTATGTATGAAATATGATATTTTTTGATCAAAAGCAGCGTGTGGTTAGGGAAAGGGGGGACTTTTAGTCGTAAAAAGTAGAGCGGTAAAAAGTAGATTAGTTATTGTACTTATGTGAATGACTAATCTACTTTGCTATTACTTTAAAGTTTATAGTTGCGCGAAGGCTTTTTTAGCTGCAGCTATGGTGTTATTAATATCTTGCTCTGTATGCGCTAATGATAGGAAGCCTGCTTCAAAAGCTGACGGTGCTAAGTAAACGCCTGCTTCTAACATTAAGTGGAAGAATTTTTTGAATTTTTCTACATCACAAGCACAAACTTGTTGGAAGTTAGTCACCTCAGTTTCTTCAGTAAAGAAGAAACCAAACATGCCACCTGCATAGTTAACACTTAATGGAACACCTTCTTCTGCAGCAGCTTGCTTAAGACCTTCAGCTAGCTGTTTAGTTTTAATCGCTAATTGTTGGTATTCTGGAGAATCAAGCGCCGTTAATGAAGCTAGACCTGCGTGCATCGCAATAGGATTTCCTGATAGAGTACCTGCTTGATAAACAGGACCCGTTGGTGCGATAAATTGCATCACTTCTTGGCTACCGCCAAAAGCACCCACTGGCATACCACCACCAATCACTTTACCTAGAGTTGTTAGGTCTGGTTTAATGTTGTAATGAGCTTGTGCTCCACCTAGTGCCACACGGAAACCTGTCATCACTTCATCGAAGATTAATAGTGCTTTGTATTGGTCACAAATATCACGTAACCCTTGCAGAAAGCCATCAGCAGGAGGAATACAGTTCATGTTGCCTGCTACTGGTTCAACAATGATACAAGCAATTTGTTCTGGATATTCTTCGAATAAGGCTTTAACAGAAGCTAAATCGTTAAAATTAGCAGTTAAGGTATGTTTAGCAAAATCAGCTGGAATACCAGGTGAACTTGGTTGGCCTAATGTTAATGCGCCAGATCCTGCTTTTACTAACAAAGAGTCAGCATGTCCGTGGTAGCAGCCTTCAAACTTTAGAATTTTATCGCGATTAGTATACCCACGAGCAAGACGAATCGCACTCATGGTTGCTTCTGTTCCTGAACTTACCATTCGCACTTGTTGCATTGAAGGAACAAGTTGTTGCACTTTTTCAGCCATGGTGATTTCAATTTCAGTTGGAGCACCAAAACTTAAACCGAACTCTGCAGCATCAATGACTGCTTTTTTAATTGCAGGGTGGTTATGACCTAAAATCATTGGTCCCCATGAGCCTACATAGTCAATATATTGCTTATCATCAACGTCATAAATATATGCATCTTGCGCTTTTTGAATAAATAATGGGCCTCCACCTACGCCATTAAATGCGCGAACCGGTGAATTTACGCCACCAGGAATAATAGATTGTGCTCGGTTAAATAACTCTGATGATTTGCTCATAATTTCCCATTAATTATTTTTAAAAAGACTAAAACAGCAATATACCCATGAAAAAACAAGATGCAACTGAGAAAGTAGTTAGATCAATGCTTTTTAACAGGGTTTCTTTGTAAAATCTTTGCTAACATACAAAAATAAAGTCTATGAATGACTAATCTTTTATAATACTGGTTTTGTACCTCTTTTTTGCTTTAGGTTGTATCGCAATTATGAAAATAGCAGTGCCCTTGGTGTTTATTAATGGAATTAAAAGTTTCATTGAGCGTTTTTTCACTCGTAAAAGTAGTGCGTTATTAATTTGGTTATCTGTTTTTATCGGATTGCTGGCTGGTGGTGTCTCAGCTTTATTTGACCACGGTATTATCCTCGTCTCAGAAATGCGCTTAGAGCTTATTCATCGTTATGGTGAAGGCGATATTCCCCTTTGGTTAATTGCTATTCCAATCTCCTCTATCATGGCTGCAACTGCTTTTTATATTACTCACCGTTTTGCTCCTGAAGCTGGAGGGAGCGGTATTCCTGAAATTGAAGGGGCGATGGAAGGAATGCGTCCAGTACGTTGGAAACGTGTTATCCCAGTAAAGTTTATGGGCGGTTTACTTGCATTAGGCAGTGGTATGGCACTTGGGCGAGAAGGGCCATCGGTGCAGCTTGGGGCAAATGTAGGACGTATGATTTCAGACATTTTCAAAGTAGGTAAAGTTGATGCTCAAGCGTTACTTGCAGCAGGTGCGGCGGGTGGTTTAGCAGCAGCCTTTAATGCGCCACTTGCAGGGATCATGTTTGTAATTGAAGAGATGCGTTCGCAGTTTAACTACAGTTTAACCTCTACTAAAAGCGTCTTTTTAAGTGCGGTGATGGCTACGATTGTTATGCGCGTATTCACAGACCAAGATGCAGTTGTAACTGTGACTCAATATTCTCATCCCGACTTACATACGCTAGGGTTTTATCTAGTCTTGGGGTTTTGTTTTGGAGTGATCGGTATCTACTTCAACAAAATGATTTTAGCTACACAAGATATTTATCTTTCTATTCATAAAGGGCGTCGTTGGTATTTTGTTGGTATAGGTGCATTTCTTGGCGCTATCTTTGGTGCATTATCGATAGTTGCCCCAGATGTTGCTTTCAGTGGAATAGAGTTAATACCGCATGTAGAAGGTGGGCATTTTTTAGCTGGTGGTCTTTTATTATTATTTTTGGTTCGTACCTTTACTACGCTATTAAGCTTCGGATCTGGTGCTCCTGGTGGAGTGTTTGCCCCAACTCTTGCTCTTGGTACATTATTTGGAATGTTATTCGGGGTTATCGCACAAGCTTTATTCCCAGATTTAATTACCGAGCCTGGTGCATTTGCTATCGCAGGTATGGGGGGATTGTTTGCTGCGACAGTACGAGCTCCAATAACAGGTATTTTATTGGTAATTGAAATGACCAGTAACTATGAAATGATTTTGCCATTAATTGTAACCTGTTTGGGAGCAACTATGGTGGCACAAACTTTAGGCGGCCGTCCTATTTATACTCAATTATTAGAAAGAACATTAAAACTAGCAATGCGCGCTAAACGCCAAGAAACGACTGATAAGGCGATGGATCGTATATCTGGTAAGTATACTAAGCATGATAAACAAGAAGAAAAATCATGAAGCAATTCAAAATAAGCTTTTTAAAGTGGCTTGTAATTAGTTTAATTTGTATCTATTTTGGTTTTATGGTGGGCAAATTTAAGCAAGATATCCTGCAGCATAAAGCTCAATCTTTAGCTTTAGATGTGGAAAGTCTTACACTTGAAAACACACAGTTAACAGAACGACTTAATTTAATTCAAGCAGAATATGCTTCTGAAAAGCAAGTCCATAAAGTATTAGAAAAAGAAAATCAGAAGCTCAATGACGCTTTAGATGCAAGTAACAATAAACTGTACTTTTATGAGCAGGTAGTCGCGCCTGAATTATCTGAAGTGGGTATTAATATCTATTCATTTGATGTCAGCCCAGGAAAAAGTGAGGGGACATGGTTATTTGAACTGGTGTTAATGCAAGGACAAAAGGGCAGACATGAGCTTGATGGTAATGTTGAAATTAACTTTGCTAGTGCAGATGATAATAAAAGAATTAAATTAACAGATCTTGATGCAAGTTTTGATAGCGCTTTTAAATTTAAATATTTTCAACATCTTAAAGGTAGCTTTACCTTGCCGAAAGAAGCCGAAATAGAGCAAATATTTGTAGTGGCTGAAGCTAAGGGGTCACAATGGAGCCGTGCGCAACGTATTGAAAAAATATATGATTGGAAAAACTTTATAGAAGATGGTGCCAGGTCTTTAGAAGAGTTAGCAACGCAATCAGAATAGGCTTAAAAGATAAACTTCCCTAATACTTGAACAAATTGGTCAGGCATTAGATAATAGCGCTGGGCACATTAATAGGATTACAAAGTAACATGACAAGTGAAGTGGAAATGGCATTACCGATTTATTTCAGTGATAGCGCAGCAAACCGAGTGAAAGCATTGATTGCAGAAGAGAATAATCCTGACCTTAAGTTACGTGTTTATGTTACCGGTGGAGGTTGCTCTGGCTTTTCATATGGTTTTACCTTTGATGAAAAAACCAATGAGGATGATACCTTAATCGAGAATTGTGGAGTGACATTGTCTGTTGACCCAATGAGTTTACAATATTTAGTCGGTGGTACTGTTGACTTTATCGATGGCTTAGAAGGTTCTCGCTTTTTAGTTAATAACCCTAATGCAACGTCAACTTGCGGTTGTGGTTCTTCATTCTCTATTTAATATAATCTCTATACATACTGTTTATTAGATATGTGCTTACTTTACCCCCTATAAAGTAAGCACTAATTCTCTACTCTATTGGCTTTAATAATAGTAATTTATTTACCTATTTATTGAGCTTTACCAATATCTCTTAGCCTTATTGCAATTCATTAATCAGCCATTATTTAAGTCTGTTATAAAAGCTATTTTTATTGGCCTCACACACTCACATGTTTAATATAATCATGGTGAGTTATTTAGTGTGATTGATATTCTATTTGTTATAACATGCGCTAAAATTTAATCATTTACCTAGGAATTAACAATTATATGCTAGAAAATTTCATTTATATTTCAGATATGATCGGGGTGATAACCTGTGCAATTTCTGGTGTATTAGTCGCTACCAGACTGCGAATGGATCCTTTTGGTATTATTGTGCTAGCGGGTGTTACAGGTATTGGCGGTGGGACGTTACGCGATATGATGATGGGAGCTACACCTGTATTCTGGATTGTAGATAATACCTATATTTATGTGATTATCTTAACCGCATTACTGAGTGTGTTATGGTTACATCGTATTCACCGTTTTCCTGCATATCTGTTACCTATTTTTGACGCCTTTGGTTTAGCTATTTTTACCATTATTGGTGCGCAAAAAGCATTGATGTTAGGGTTTAGCGGTCCTGTTGCAATTGTTATGGGATGTATCACCGGGGTTGTTGGTGGCATGATCCGCGATATTTTAAGCGGGCAAATTCCTTTTGTATTGCAGAAAGAAATTTATGCCACTGCATCTATTCTAGGCGCTACTTTATATGTGTTATGTGATTATATTGAGCTCGGACCCATCTTCTCGATGGCGATTGCAATGTTAGGTACTTTATCTTTGAGATTGTGTGCTATTTATTATCACTTATCGTTACCCGTATTCAGCAATGATAGAGAGGCATAATATTTTTTCATTTATTTAACATTCTTTAAACAATTGTTTTGCAAACATAAACTTCAAATTGATAAACTCTATCGTCTAGTATGTATTATCAATTGTTGTGATTAATAGGTAGGGAAATGGAAGCAGTAACAAATTCAACACAACTGATTAATTGGTTTCGTAATTCAGCACCATATATTAATGCACATCGTCATAAAACCTTCGTGCTCATGATTGGCGGTGAAGCCTTAGAAACAGATAACTTTCAATATATTATCAATGATATTGCATTGCTCAATAGTCTGGGTGTTAAGTTAGTCCTAGTGCACGGCGTACGTCCGCAAATTCAAAAGCAGTTAGAGATGAATGGACACAGTAGTGAATTTTATCAAGATGTACGGATAACCGATGACCGCAGTTTAGCGTTAATTAAGCAAGCAATAGGACGAGTACAGATAGAGTTGCAAGCCGGGCTATCAATGGGGTTGGTGAATTCTCCAATGCAAGGAGCTGCTATTCGAACGGTCATTAGTAACGTGGTGACAGCACAACCGATCGGAGTTAAAGACGGTATCGATTTATGCCATGCTGGAAAAGTCAGACGTATTGATGTTGAAGGATTACGTACTCAGCTTTCTTCAGGTGCTATTCCAATTATCTCACCGATTGGTTATTCAGTGACTGGTGAAGTTTTTAATTTGTTAGCCGAAGAAGTGGCAACACAAGTTGCGATTGCTTTAAAAGCCGATAAATTGATTGGTTTTTGTTCTAACCAAGGTGTACTAGATGAACAAGGTAATGTGATTTCAGAATTATTACCTGAGCAAGCACAAGAGCATATTGACAAAAATGAACAATTATCAGGGCAAGCATCAGGTACATTACGATTTTTGCGCGCTGCCGTAGCAGCTTGTCAAGCTGACGTTACCCGTTGTCATTTACTTAGTTATCATCAAGATGGCGCGTTATTAAAAGAGCTATTTACACGAGATGGTACGGGCTCTCAGATAGTTAAAGAAAGTTATGAGCAAATTCGTCCTGCAACCATCGATGATATTGGTGGTTTAGTACAATTGATTGAGCCCCTTGAGAAACAAGGCATATTAGTAAAACGCTCTCGTGAATTACTAGAGAATGAGATTGAGTCATTCTTTATTGTTGAACGAGATGGCATGGTAATCGGTTGTGCTGCTTTATATCCATTTGCTGATGAAAAGACCGGTGAATTAGCTTGTTTAGTTAGCCATCCTAAATACCGAAGAGCGGCACGTGCTGACAACTTAGTGGCACATGTAGAACGTAAAGCAAGACAGTTGGGGTTAGAATCTATCTTTGTGTTAACCACACAAAGTATTCATTGGTTTAGAGAGCGTGGTTTTGTTTTTGCTGAAATTAATCAATTACCAGCAGAAAAAAAAGAGATGTACAATTTGAAGCGTAATTCTAAGGTACTAGTCAAAAAAATAATATGATTAATATAACTGTTAAGCAAAAGGAATTTTTTTTCAGTAAGTTAATAAATAACAGCGACTTGTTAAAGACGCTGTTTTTTCCAACTAACCTCTTTACGATAGGGGTGATGCTTTGTTTATCATCTTTCAGTGCAATTGCTCAAGATAAATATGTCTCTATAGGCACTGGTGGTATTAGCGGTGTCTATTATCCGACAGGTGGCGCGATCTGTTTTTTACTTAATCAAGTAAAGGGTATCGATAATATTCATTGTGATATCAAAAGCACACCGGGTTCTATTTATAACTTAGAAGCGTTAAAGAAAAAACAAATTGATGTGGTGGTTGTACAGTCTGATTGGCAATTCCATGTTTATAATGGCAGTTCTTTATTTAAAGATGAAGGGCCTTTTACTGACTTACGCTCTCTTTTCTCAGTGCATTCAGAGCCGTTTACTGTGCTAGCAAGAGAAGATGCAAATATTCAACGCTTTGAAGATCTTAAAGGTAAGCGGGTTAATATTGGTGCTGCTAATTCAGGGCAGCGCGCAACAATGGAAATGTTATTAGACCTTTATCATTGGCAAACATCTGACTTTAATGCATTAACTTCATTAACGCCTAGTGAGCAAGCTCAGGCACTCTGCGATCATAAAGTTGATGCGATTGTGTATGTGGTAGGGCATCCGAATAGCTCTATTAAAGAGGCGACTAGTGCTTGTAAAACACATTTAGTGAATGTTACTGGCGATAATATTTCAACGCTGATTGATACTCATGGTTATTATGAAAGTGCTAATATATCGGAGGGTATGTACCGCGGAACTCCTGATAAAACAGACACTTTTGGCGTTGGTGCGACAATTGTAACAACAGCTAGTTTACCTGACCATATTGCTTATGAAATGGTGAAAGCTGTCTTTGAACATCATCAAGAATTTATTCAATTGCATCCTTCTTTTAAAGGGTTAACTAAACAGGAAATGGTTTCACAATACCTGACTGCTCCACTGCATCCTGGTGCATTACGTTACTACAAAGAGGTGGGCTTGATACCCGCTACGTTAGTTAACTGATCCCGTTTACTTGCACCACAAATTATTTGCTTGTTAGAAGCCACTAAAGTAATCAAACCACTAAAGCCTTAAAACCTATTTGACCTATTTGCAAATTGTTAAGCAGATAGTTAAAGAAATAAGTGTTTGTTTCTTAATGATATTAACATTATTTGTTTACGGTTAATTAGCACAGAACTTTAATAGTTTATATTTTGATTTTCTTTGGGGTATAAAAAAACCTGTTATAAAACAGGCTTTTTTATCAAGCGTTAGGCATTAAAGAGTATAAACTATTTATGCTTACACTCACCATCAACAGGTTCACCGTAAAGGTATAAACTATGGTTTGTTAGTTTGATACCGTATTTTTCAGCGATCATAGTTTGGCGTTCTTCAATGATTGGATCATTAAATTCAATTACTTCGCCACACTTCAGACATACTAGGTGATCGTGGTGCTCTTTATGGGTTAGTTCGAAAACAGATTTTCCGCCTTCAAAATGGTGACGAGTAACAATGCCTGCATCATCAAATTGGTTTAATACACGGTATACTGTCGCTACACCCACTTCATCACCTTGATCTAGTAACTTTTTATACAGATCTTCAGCACTTAAATGCTGATTTTCTGGTAATTGTAATAAGCTTAAAATCTTTAAACGTGGCGATGTTACTTTTAAACCTGCTTCTTTAAGGGCTAAATTTTCATTACTCATCTTGTATCCTAACTGCTGTATGTTGAATTTAGTCGGCTAATTCTGCTAAGCACATTTCGTTATAAATTTGTTCAGACCAAGCTTTTACACGTGATGCTGTCAATTCAGGTTGACGATCTTCATCGATACCTAAACCAATAAAGTGGTTATCATCAACCATTGCTTTTGATGCTTCAAAGTCATAACCTTCTGATGACCAATTACCTACAATAATAGCACCTTTACTTTCAACTATATCGCCTAATTGTCCCATTGCATCTAAAAAGTACTCAGCATAATCTTCTTGATCACCACAACCAAAGATAGCAACTAGTTTATCTGTGAAGTCGATATCTTCTAGATCAGGGAAAAAATCATCCCAATCACATTGAGCTTCACCGTAGTACCAAGTAGGAATACCAAATAAAATAAGGCTGAATTCAGCAATATCTTCTTTACTGCTTTTGGCAATATCTTTTACTTCTACTAACTTGTTACCTAATTCTTTTTGTATCATTTTTGCAACAGCTTCAGTGTTACCTGTATCGCTACCAAAGAAAATACCTACGCTAGACATACTTTATACCTTAATTTATTTGATTTAACTGTGCGTGAAGTAGTTTATTAATTAACTCTGCACGACTTATAGATTGTGTATCAGATAGTGCATTCAGTTTATCAAATAATGCGCTATCTACTTTTAATTCGATTCTTTTTAAACCGTTTTGCTTATCTCTTAACGTCTGTTTTTGCTTATTTATTTTAAGCTGAACCTGACGAGAATGAGGATTACTTTTAGGTCTGCCTCGGCGAACCTCGTTTGCAAATAGATCGCTAGTAATGCGATCAAATGATTCCTTTGCCATTATGTTACCTAACAATTCTTACTTAACTACACTTACCTAACAATACAATCATTGAATTTAATTATTTAACCAATGCCTGAATTAACCCACACAATTTCAATCATTGCTTTTGCAATAAAGCCAATACAACTCAAAATATCACTACTCAAGCATCAACACGCGTTGATAATTGCTAAAGTCAGTGCTGGCATCTCAATTCAATTAGTTGATTGAGATTATCCTTACAACCTGTTTTGCTACTTTAAAAATATATATGCGCCATATCTAACTAATACTCAACATGAAATACAACCTAAGGTGATACACCTTTATGTGAATGGTAGTAGTTAGTTGGTTTTTTTTAGCTAACGACTTGCCTGAGCAAGTGTTGAGGCAAACATTTTAGTTGTTTTTGAGTGATTAACTTTAGTTAATCCTCTAGTTAACCCTAAATAACGATTCATTTATTATCAGGGTTAGAAAGTCCATTTCGGTTTCTAAGTCACTATTAAGTCACTTAGAAAACTGAGTTTTTGACTTGCTTGAATTTTGCAAGTGGAATGATAACGGGTATCGACATCAGATGCCATCTAAAATAGATAAATATGTCCTTAAAATGGTGATTTATTGAGCAAAAAAGTTAATCGCTAATCGGTTGAAGGTTTTTGGTTTTTCTGCATGTAGCCAATGCCCAGTGCCATTAATTACTTTTAGTTTGGCATTAGGGAATAGTTTTATAATGGCTGATTGGCTTGTTTCTTCAATGTAATCTGATAACTCGCCTTTGATGAACAAGGTAGGATTAGAATAGGCTGTGTCTTGCGCAGGCCAATCAATAATTGAACTGTAGTTGTGGTACAAATTTTCTAAATCATAAACAAATTGAAAACCATCACTCGTACGTTGATAAGACTTTAATAAGAATTGTCTAATCTCAGGCGTATCCACATATTCTGCCAGTACTTTGTCCGCTTCAGTTCTGCTTTGTACATTTGATGCTTTTACCGCTTTTAATCCAGCAAATACATCGCTGTGTTTATCGGCATGCGCTAAAGGAGCAATGTCAGCAACAATTAAACGTTGAATACGTTGTGGTTGTGTTAAAGCGCAACTCATTGCTATTTTCCCACCCATCGAATGACCTAGAATTGAAAACTCCTCAATTTGCAAATGATCTGCTAATTTGAAGATATCATCAGCCATTTCAGCGTAACTCATTGTACTTTTGCGTTCACTTTGACCATGATTTCGGACATCGACTAAGATAACGTCATATTCACTTTGCAGTTCTTTTCCGAGGCCAGATAGGTTAGATAAACTACCGAATAAGCCATGAATTAAAAAGATAACCTGATTTTTATCGGTTGATTCTTCACGAGTAGATGGTTTTAATTGGTAATTTAGTAGCATAACGGCTCATTTTAAGTAAAAATAAATAAAGTGTTAAAGAATAACAAATTATGCATCAAAGCTGAATGTATTTACAGTTCACTTATTATGTAGTTTACGAGTACTTTGATGGGTAAATAAGTCATGTCATGGGGATAAAATGAAGACGATTGAAATAGAAGATGATCTGTATAAGCATATTTTAAACAATATTGAAGCTTTCGGCGAAACTCCCTCGCAAATTCTTCGTCGTTTACTGGCGCTACCTAAAGAAAACAATTTAGTTGAAATTGAGGAAAGCCCAATTCAACCTCCTAAAGTGGAAACTGCTACGGATGATTCCACACCAACAGAAAAAGTAACTACAGCAGAAAAAGTTACAGATAACATGGAAAGTACTTTCACGCATAAAGGCGTTCGTGAATTGTTTAGTGATCCTGCTTTTAAAGCGGAAACGGTGATCACTAACAAATTTATGATGATGTTAACTACCATGTACTTCGAAAAAAAGGCTGCGTTTATCGAAGCTGCTGAAACAACCAAAGGGCGTACTCGTGCTTATTTGGGGACACAACTTGAAGAGTTATTAAACTCGGATAATGAAGAAGAGCTAGCACAATTTAAAGCTAGTAAACCTAGAGCCATTCCGAACACGCCGTATTGGGTGATTACGAATGCGAATACAGGACGTAAACGTATTATTTTGACGCAAATGATGGCATCAATGGGCTACCCACATCATTTGATCGGACGAATAAAAGAAGAAATTTAATTATACCAATAACAAATCTGAGGCACTTATGGCAATTCATCCACGCGCTGGTCAACCAGCTCAAGCAAATGATTTAGTTGATATTCCAAAACTAGTTTCTGCATATTATGTAAACTTACCGGACGTTGAAATCGCAGAGCAACAAGTTGCTTTTGGTACATCTGGTCATCGCGGTAGCTCTTTTAAATATGCATTTACCGAATTACATATTCTGGCTATTACCCAAGCACTTGCTGAGTACCGCAAAGAGCAAGGTTACACAGGCCCAATGTTTATTGGTAAAGATACACACGCTTTGTCTGAGCCTGCGTTTATCTCTGCAGTACAAGTGTTAGTTGAAAATGGTATTAAAGTGGTTGTTCAACAAGGTGGTGGTTACACGCCAACGCCTGTTATTTCTCACGCTATCTTACAATATAACCAAGCTAACCCTGATTCATTGGCAGATGGTATTGTTATCACACCTTCACACAATCCTCCTGAAGATGGTGGTTTTAAATATAACCCACCAAACGGCGGCCCAGCAGATAGTGATGTCACTAAAATAATTCAAGATCGTGCAAATGAAATATTAAACGATAATTACGATGATATTTTGCAAGCTGACTTCGATGAAGCAATGCAGTCTGATTTAGTTGAAGAGTACGATTATATTCAGCCATATGTTGATGACCTGAAGAATGTGCTAGATGTAGAAGCTATCGCAAAATCTGGCATCACTATTGGTGTGGATACATTAGGTGGTTCAGGTGTCGCGTACTGGCCTGTTATTGCTGAAACCTACGGCATTAATATTGAAGTAGTGAATGATCGTGTTGACCCAACATTTTCATTTATGACATTAGATAAAGATGGAAAAATCCGTATGGATTGTTCATCACCTTATGCGATGGCTGGATTGATTGAGCTAAAAGATAAATTTGATGTCGCTGTTGCTAATGACCCAGATTACGACCGTCACGGTATCGTCACTAAATCATCTGGTTTATTAAATCCAAATCATTATCTTGCTGTTGCAATTAATTACTTATTTACACACCGTAGTGAATGGCCTGACAAAGCAATTGTAGGTAAGACATTAGTATCAAGCTCAATGATTGACCGTGTTGTTAATGACTTAGGTCGTGACATGTCGGAAGTACCAGTGGGCTTCAAATGGTTTGTTGATGGCTTGTATGATGGTAGCTTTGGATTTGGTGGGGAAGAAAGTGCTGGTGCCTCTTTCTTACGTAAAGACGGTACGGTTTGGAGTACAGATAAAGATGGGATCATCTTAGCGTTGCTAGCTGCTGAAATCATTGCTGTTACTAAGAAAGATCCAGGCGAACATTATGCTGAGTTTGTTGCTAAATTCGGTGCGCCTGTTTACCAGCGTTTTGATGCACCTGCATCACCAGAGCAAAAGAAAGTACTGGCTAATTTAAGCCCTGAAATGGTAGAAGCGGAAACGCTAGCAGGTGAGAAAATCACCGCTAAATTAACCCATGCACCAGGTAATGGGGCAGCTATTGGCGGCTTAAAAGTGACTACTGAGAATGGCTGGTTTGCTGCACGTCCATCGGGCACTGAAAATATTTATAAAATTTACTCTGAGTCTTTCTTGGGCGAGGAACATATCGCATTGATTCAAACAGAAGCACAAGAAATAGTTGCGCAAGCGTTTGCTAAAGCTGGTTTATAACAGTGAGCACTTATTCCATTAGTGGAGTATGAGTTAAACTTAAATGATTGTTTTTAGGCGAGGTTTTTACCTCGCCTTTTTTATATCCCACTTTTTAACCTAATATCCTCAATAATTCATTTCAATATAATTTTTATTAAAGTTGTTTTTTGATGGTTTTTTTAGTATTACTTTATGTGTACGAAGAATAACCTGTTTTATTCGACTGTATTGCTCTTTTGGGCTCATTATTTATACAAGAAAGTTTTACACGCGATAGAACTGATACCGATTACATAAAATAAGTAATCATTTCGTTGGTGTGATTGGTATTACTTTAACTATTTATAAAATTAATGGGTATATCATGGCGACTAAACAAAAAACATCAGTTGCAGTACCGTCAGTCAATTGTGCTGAAATGCAACAAGCGATTATCGACCGCCTCCACAAAGGGCTGGGAACAGATAAAAATAAAGCAAATAATAAAGCTTGGTGGAATGCAACATGCCAAGCAGTCAATGAACTTGTTTTTGAGAAGTTGACACAAACACATCAGAATCATGCCGAAAAAGATACACGTGCGGTTAATTACTTATCTCTTGAGTTTTTAATGGGGCGGCTATTATCAAACAACCTACAGAACCTAGAAGTATTTGATGTTACGCAACAGGCGTTAAAAGCATTAGGTAAAGACCTCTACGAAATATGCGATGAAGAGCCAGATATGGCCTTAGGCAATGGAGGACTTGGGCGGCTAGCAGCTTGTTTTATCGATTCCTTAGCAACCTTAGGTTATCCCGCAATAGGCTATGGTATTCACTATGAGCATGGTTTATTTAAACAAGAGTTTCAAGATGGCCGTCAAATAGAGCGGCCTGATACATGGCGTGAATATGGTAACCCTTGGGAAATTTGTCGCCCTGAGTCGATTCAATTTGTACCCTTGTACGGTTATGTTGAAACAGTCTACGAACAAGGTAAAGGTTCTCGCAAGGTGTGGCATGCAGGACAAAAATTAAAAGGCGTACCTTGGGACATTCCGATTGTTGGGTATGGTGCAAAAACCGTTAATATCCTCCGTTTATGGGAAAGCCGTTCCCATGAAGCATTTGACTGGGACGTATTTAATGCCGGTGGTTATGTGGATGCTCAAGCTGAAAAATCCAAAGCAGAGACGGTATCTAAAGTACTTTATCCAAATGATTCAACAGATGCAGGTAAAGAGCTACGTTTAATTCAGCAATACTTTTTCTGTGCTTGTTCGGTAAAGGATATTTTACGCCGTTTTAAACGCGCAAATAAAGAAGACTGGTCATTACTTCCTGAAAAGGTGGCAATTCAGCTAAATGATACGCATCCAACAATTGCAATCCCCGAGTTAATGCGCATTTTAATTGATGAAGAAGGTTTGGAGTGGCCGGAAGCATGGGAGATTTGTCAAAAAACATTCGCTTATACTAATCACACTCTGTTGCCTGAAGCGTTAGAGAAATGGTCTGTAGCACTATTTGAAAAAGTATTGCCTCGTCATTTAGAGATTATCTATGAAATTAACTCTCAATTCTTAACTAAAGTCGTTGAGAAAAAATGGCCGGGTGATGATGCTAAAAAATCTAAGTTATCGGTTATTGAAGAGTCTCAACCACGCATGGTACGTATGGCAAACCTTTGTGTTATTACTGCTTATAAAGTTAATGGCGTTGCGGCTGTTCATTCTGAGCTAGTAAAAACGGATCTATTTCCTGAGTTCCACGAGTTATTTCCAACCAAACTAGTCAATGTAACTAATGGTGTTACACCACGTCGTTGGTTAAAAGCTTGTAATCCAGGCTTAGCCACTTTGTTAGATGAGACAATTGGTGACGATTGGGTGCTTAATCTAGATAAACTCAAAGGTATTTTACCTAAAGCAACAGATAGTGATTTTCAACAACGCTTTATGGACATAAAAAAAGAAAATAAAATGGTGATGGCTAAAATCATTAAAGAAGAAACGGACGTTGAAGTTTCCGTAGATGCCATTTTTGATGTGCAAATTAAACGTTTACATGAATATAAGCGCCAACAATTAAATTTGATTCATATTTTAACGTTATACAAACGCCTCTTAGAAGATCCTGATTACGATATGATACCTCGTGTCTTCTTATTTGGTGCCAAAGCTGCACCGGGTTATCACATGGCAAAAGAGATAATTTTTGCGCTAAATAAAATAGCTGACAAAGTTAATAATGATGTCCGTATCAAGGATAAATTGAAGGTGGTGTTTTTACCTAATTATCGAGTGTCATTAGCGGAGAAAATGTTTCCTGCCGCAGATGTTTCTGAACAAATTTCAACAGCAGGTTTGGAAGCATCAGGTACAGGTAATATGAAGTTTTCTTTAAATGGTGCGTTGACTATTGGCACTATGGATGGCGCGAATATTGAGATGGCTGAGGAGATTGGTGCTGAGCACATGTTTATCTTTGGGTTAAGCGTTGAAGAAGTGAAAGCACTAAAGGCAGAAGGGTATAATCCGTATGATTATTACTATAATAATCCAGAATTGAAATCAGTATTAGATTGGCTAGACAGTGATTTTTTCACCCCTAGTCACCCTGGTTTATTATCGGATATTAAACGTAGTTTATTAGATTGGGGCGATGAATATCTGTGTCTTGCTGACTATGAATCTTATGTTAATGCGCATCAAGCTATCGATACTTTGTATCGTGATCAATCTGCTTGGGCTGAAAAAGCGATCTTAAACGCAGGGGCTATGGGTAAGTTTAATTCAGATAGATCAATCGAAGATTATGCAACTAAAATTTGGAATTTGAAAAAATTTCCGATCACTTAATGATGTAAATCATTAAAAGATAAAAGGCGACTCTTTCAGTGTCGCCTTTTTTATTTAAAGCGAGTTACAATCAAGCATGATGTATAACGGGTTAAGAGGTTATTATGCTTACACAAAAAACAGCTCCAAAAAAAAATAATCAAGAAAATGATATCTGCGAAGCTTGCGGTACTTTTGTTGAACTTGGCTCAGTCATTACAGAGGATGATACGTTGCTTATCTTGCCTTTTAGCGGCCCTGATAAAACGAGTGTTGAACAATTAGCCGATAAATATATTCAAGCTGCACAAACACGGTTTCCGGAAGTAGTGGTATCTGTCGATTATAAAGAGATTGAATATGCAATCGAAAGTAAAGTTAGTTTAAAATTTGAGTGCACTGCAGAGAAGTTAATTTACGAAATGGGACTAAGCAGTATTTAAATCAATTACAATGAGTAGCTTAACTATTTTACTTGCTAAAATAGCTCACTTCTTGGTTGTAAATTTCGTAAAAGTGAACAGCTATTTACGAAATTTACGCCTTGAATTTAATGGTTTTTCCGATGCAAATTTTGGGTTGTATATCTAATGTAATTAGTATTAAGCGGTGAGCAGATTTCAAACCTTTTTGTTTATTAGATAAATTTAAATTAATTAAGTTATTTTTTAAGGGCAGAGTTGGCACTTAAAATTGCTTCCTATTAATCTAATAACCAACTTTTTTTCTCGCAATTGAAAACTTCATTTCTTAATTTTCTGCTTAATCGTTATACTTAACCTTTAACTAATTATTTTGACTGTTTTGGAGCATACATTGCTAATTAAAGATTTACCCATTGATCAGCGTTTGATCACTTCTGTTTCACATTTAGGTTTTAAAGAAACAACACAAATTCAAGCTGATTCCATTCCGGTGGCAATTGCAGGGAAAGATCTTTTAGCATCCTCTAAAACTGGCTCGGGCAAAACACTTGCGTATCTATTACCAGCAATGCAGCGTGTTCTAAAAAGCCGTGCGCTAACACGTCGTGATCCGCGAGTATTAATTCTTACTCCAACCCGTGAGTTAGCAAAACAGGTTTATGCTCAATTACGTTTATTGGTTTCAAATACTAGTGTTAAGTCTATTTTGGTATTAGGTGGCGAAAATTTTAATGATCAAGTAAAGGCGATTGATAAAGACCCGCACTTTATTGTTGGAACTCCCGGCCGAATTGTTGATCATGTTAAAAAAGGTCTTTTACACTTACCTGGTTTAGAGCTGCTAATTTTAGATGAAGCAGATCGAATGTTGGACTTGGGTTTTGCTGAGCAACTCACTGCTATCAACGAAGCGGCAAATCATCGTTTACGTCAGACATTAATGTTCTCTGCAACTTTAGGTCACGGTGAAGTTAATGAGTTTGCAGGGCATCTATTAAAATCACCTATTCGCATTGCGGTAGGCGAAGAGAATCAACAACACAGTGAGATCACACAGCGCTTTTATTTGGCTGATAACCTTAATCAAAAAGAGAAATTGTTATTCCATTTCTTAAAAGAAGAAAAGATTGATCAAGCGATTATCTTTACCGCAACACGTGCTGATACAGAGCGTTTAAGTGCTATTTTGATTGAAAAAGGATTGTCTGCTACAGCCTTACATGGTGACCTTTCTCAAGCAAATCGTAATAAAATAATGGATTCATTCTCTCGCGGAAAGCAAAAAATATTAGTAACAACTGATATTGCCTCACGTGGTTTGGATTTAGTACATGTTAGCCATGTTTTAAACTTTGATATTCCTAAGCATACTGAAGAGTACATTCATCGTATTGGCCGTACAGGCCGTGCAGGTGAATTGGGCGATGCAATTTCTATTATTGGCCCAAAAGATTGGAATAATTTTAAGAAAGTAGAAAGCTTTGTTGCTCAAAAAATTAGCTTTGATAAGGTGGAAGGCATCAATCCTAAATTTAAAGGTTTGAAGCCGGCAGTTAAGAAAGTTGTTAAAGAGAAAAAAACCGTTGCTGATAAGAAAAAAACAACAGTTAAAAAAGCGAGAGTAAGTAACAAAAAACAAGAAAATGTTTTCCATGAATCAATTGATGTTGGTGCTGCACCAATGCGCCGTAAAAAACGTGTCATTATTGATGATTCAGAAGATTAATCATTAACTTATCGTTATTTATTAAAGCGCCTCGCTGAGTAATCACCGGGGCTTTTTTTGATCTTTTTATTTGCCATTACGTATTAATAAACAATATCCGAAGCAGTATTTATCACAATGGATATCAATATTAGAAAGGTGAAATGATGGATATTAATAAAATGAAAAAACGCCATTTACTACAAGTATTTGAGTTAATTACTAGTAAGGGTGTTAAGTCAGAAGGTGTATATCAATATCAAGATATCACCGCTTCACATGACTTTGATGGTTATACATGTTGGTTAGCCTTTAAAGACTTAACCGTTACATTATTATTTCACGGTGCTTATGACTTAGATTATGACAATGAAGAAACGCTAAAAATCTTCTTTAATAAAGTCGCGAAGTTACTAGACGATTAAGTATTAACAGATAAGTTGATCATGATGAATACATTGAATCCAGACGAAGTTAAAAAATTCCAAGCAATGGCTAGTGAGTGGTGGGATCCGCAGGGAAAGTTTAAACCATTACATCAATTAAACCCAACGCGTCTTGCCCACATCACTCAACAGATAACCTCGCACTACCGAAGAGATAGTCAATCAACCTTGCCATTTAAAGGGTTACGTTTATTAGATATTGGTTGTGGTGGAGGCTTATTAAGTGAGCCAATGGCTGCTCTTGGAGCTGATGTATTGGGAGCAGATGCTGCTCAGAATAATATTCCTGTTGCACGATTACATGCACAACAATCTGGCCTAAACATCGATTATCGTAATACATTAGCTGAAAACTTATTGGAAGAAGGTGAGTTGTTTGATGTGATATTGAATATGGAAGTCATTGAACATGTGGCTAACCCCAGTGCTTTTTTAGATGCCTGTGGTCGCATGCTCAAGCCTGGCGGGTTAATGATTTGTTCGACAATCAATCGTAATATAAAAAGCTACGTGGTTGCTATTTTTGGCGCTGAAAGAGTAATGCGTTGGTTGCCAATTGGTACTCATCAATGGAGTAAGTTTATTAAGCCTGTTGAGTTACAAAAAATGATTAATCAAGCTCAGTTAAATATCCAAGATCAGCGAGGTTTTGTGTTTAATCCACTAAAATGGAGTTGGTCTATATCAGCAAAGGATCTATCTGTTAATTATGTTATGAGCATTGTAAAACCAATGGACTCAATAGATAAAAAAGATTATTCCTTAAACGTCGAATGAGCTATATTTCAACTAGTTATTTAAATTTTTAAGGTTATTCAAACTCTCTAATACTGCATGTTAAAAACTAATTAAATAGTTTTATAAGGTCTTTAATATTAGTTATTTAATATTGATCTACACTAATGCCACTGGAGTAAATAACTTTATACTATTATTTTTAATGCTCAAAAAAGGAGCTTAATGTGTCACGATTCTCTGGAATAACCGATAACCCTCATGAAGGGCGATTTCATCAAAAAACAGGTATTTTACTAACAAATTTAGGTAGTCCAGATGAGCCTTCTACTAAAGCGGTTCGTACTTATTTGCGAGAATTTTTATCGGATCGACGCATTGTTGAAATACCGAGACTTATTTGGATGATAATTTTACACGGTATCGTGTTACGAGTAAGACCCAAAAAGTCTGCTAATTTATATAAAAGTATCTGGACAGAAAAGGGCTCTCCTTTAACTCATATTACTGAGTTACAGCGTGACAAATTAAGTTCGCTTTTAAAAGAAAAAGGTTACCAAAATACGGAAGTAGTGATGAGTATGCGCTACGGAAATCCATCTATTGAATCTGGTTTACAAGAGTTACGTGAGAAAGGTTTTACACGTATTGTGGTGTTGCCTTTATACCCTCAATATTCCAGTCCTACGACAGGTTCAACTTTTGATGCCGTGTCTAGAGTATTACAAACATGGCGCTGGGTACCTGAGTTACATTTTATCAATGGCTACCATAAAAACACTAGTTACATAGATTCGTTAGCGAATAGTGTTGCTGAGGATTTACAAAAGAATGGTACACCACAAAAGATTGTTTTTTCGTATCATGGTATGCCTAAATTGTTTTTAGAAAATGGCGACCCATATTACTGTTTATGTTTGCAAACAACACGTTTGGTCGTGGAAAAGCTAAATCTAGATAAAGACTTAGTTATTAGTACTTTCCAAAGTCGTTTTGGTAAAGCTGAATGGTTAAAACCTTACACTGATGCGACGTTAGAAAGTTTGCCTGCACAAGGTATTAAAGATGTTGCGATTATTAGTCCTGCTTTTAGTGCTGACTGTTTGGAGACCTTAGAAGAGCTAGAATCAGAGAATAGAGAGATATTTGAAGAAGCTGGTGGTGAAAAGTACCGTTATATTGCAGCGTTAAATGATCGTGATGATCATATTGAAGCGATGTTTGAGGTATTAAAGCCTAATTTATAAAGTATTCACATGATAAAAATGCCCCGTTAAGTGATACTTATACGGGGCATTTTTTATTAGCTTATTTTATAACGCGTCTTTTGGCTCTGATGTTGGTGTAACAGCATTCTTTTCTTGGTAAGCATCTGTTCCCCATAGCGGTACAGTTGAAAGGCTATGTTTAAAGCTACCTGATGTTTCTTTAGTTGAATATGATACATACATTAAGGTTTGGTTTTCAGTATCAAAAATACGGCGTATTTTCATATTTTTAAAGAAAATACTTTTTGATTTTTTAAACACCACTTCCCCTGATTTACTTTTATCAATATTAGCGATCATTGCTGATGTAATTTCACCCGTTTGACGACATGCAATAGCACTATCACTTGGATCAGAAAAGCTTAAATCAGCTTCAATCGAGGCAATGTGGCAAGTTACACCTGAGACTAATGGGTCTTTTAATATATTGAGTTTAATGTCTTGCGTGGTAAATAAACCTAAGCTTACGTCACCTACTTCATCTTGAGAGCAGCCCCTCAGTACAAAGAAGCCAATGATTAGTAGTACTACTACCATAATAATTATTTTTATTTTCTTTAACATAGTTATATCCTATTTTTTAAAGTCCCACGAAAGGTTCGAGACAAGTTGGCATTGGTCGCACTTAAAGTCAAAAATATCGAATAGTGGCTCACTTAATTTCCATTCACCGCCGCAGCTTGGGCAAGGCCTATTCTGCTCTTCTTGTAGTGATTTACCAGCGACTCGATATAAATAATAATAAGTAGGGACTTTAGTTATATATTGGATGCGTTTGCATAAGTTAGTGCCACGGTAAAAGAATTTACTGTCAACTTCCCCTA
This sequence comes from Psychromonas arctica, assembly GCF_036697365.1. Taxonomy (GTDB): domain Bacteria; phylum Pseudomonadota; class Gammaproteobacteria; order Enterobacterales; family Psychromonadaceae; genus Psychromonas; species Psychromonas arctica_A. The sequence continues at coordinate 53,452 of NZ_JBAHZA010000005.1, read as the reverse complement.
GCTCTTTTAGTGCAGCACTTGATACCGCTGAACCATTCATTTGCAACTCATCCAAGTTAACCCATTCTTCTTGCCATTTTATTGCACTTTTTCGGTCGCCGTTGCTTATCTCTTCTGGTGTACGATAAAGAGGAATAGGCGCTAAAGTTTCACCACAGCGCAGTGGCGAGCAAGTATCTAAAAAGGTGGTATATAAGATTTGCCAACTTGGGGTGAAGTTAGTTGCGCATTGTTGTGAGTTAAGGTCTTCCGCAATAGTCTTTACTTTTGGAGCTAATAAGCCTGCGTTAGTTAACCCTTGCAAGGCATGTGTGACCTGGGGGCTGTTAAAGCGTGCGTGTAAACTATGCTCTTCAGGGCATACTAAACGAGTTGTGAAAATTGCTCCTTGCATAGCCACGGGGAACTCTCTGCCAAGTATCTGTCCATTGTAACGCAACATATCCAAGTAGTTGTTGATAGCTCGCTCTACCGCGGCATATTGTGTATCTTGATAGCATTCAAAGCTTAATTCTTTAATATACACGGTTAATCTTCCGCCGACTGTGTTGTCGCTATTTTATTTTCTAATGTTTGTATCTGCATTTTTAAGGTGTTGATCTCTTCTTGTAGTGGGGAAATAGCTTGCTTAATGCGGTTATTAATCAACTCATCAATACTGCTGCTTTCATGGCTTATACCAGTCCCTGTGAGTGCTGGCTCGGTAGGCGTATTAATTTTTTTTGTCGGGTTGTCTTGCCACATTTTCAGACCTTGAATAATAGTCGGTAGTGGCGTATTTTTAGGTAAACGCGCTTTGATTAAGCTAGTAGTTGGCGTTTTTCCTTCTTTAATTAATTGTTGGGCAATTAAGATAATACGATCCATAAATGGCCTCTAATGAGAAGTCTGCTGATCGTCAACGACACGATATGCAGGTAATTGAAAACGTGGCTTGATCAATCCATTTAAGGTTAAGCCGCCTTGATAATTATTGTCACCGTCACTGCTAAATTCAAATACAAAACTAGCCTGCAAGAAATCACTGCCTAATGTAAAGTTGAAGCGAGATCGAGAAAAAGACAATAATTGTAAGCCGAGCTTATGGCAATGTACTTCGGTTAGTTTTTTGGCTAACTCTGATTGTTGGCGTAACTTCCAAATAGTAGTGCCCACTAAAACCATCAGTAGAATAAATAACAGATCCCATATAATCATACCGATACCTTTAGTTAGTTGGTTTTAACCCAGAAAATAACAGACCAATAGCTTGCGATAACGCTGGTGAACGTGCTGTTAAACGTAATTGTTTTAATACTTTTTCACGTAATGATGGAATCGCAACAAGGTCTGCAAATAACTGCGGAAATAGGGCCTGTTGGTGTGTAGCTAAAGCTTCAAAGTAACGATTTAATAATGTTTCATCTTGCAATTGAGTCCAGCAGCGACCTGCGATTGTGATATACCAGTCTGCATTATGTAACAATTCAGAAGAGAACTGTGTCTCTAATAATTGTTTCGTTAACCCTTGTGCATTTGCATTTGCTATTGCTCTTAATAATAAAATCGCAGTAGTAGTCTGACCGTTATGCAAACGTTGTTTTGCTTGTTCTGTTATTTTCTCTACTAATTCAGTACTGATATTGGTTTGATTCTCAAGACATAAGCATAAAGTTTGTAAAGGTTGTTCTGTCAGAGTTGGTAAAGCTGCAATAATCTTTTTTTGATTGTCATCATAATCTAAGCGTGCTGCAATATCTGCAAAACCTTGAAAGCCAAGTGTTTGCCAATCTTGATTGTCTATTGAACCTGAAAAATAAGCCTGTACTGCAGGATAAAATGAAGAAGCTGGACGCACAAAAACACTATTCATATTGGCATTAAAGATAGCTAACTTTTCAGCACTCGGCTTAAACACAAATGGGTTACTTGCTAGACGCTCTTGTGTTTTATCACTGACATCAGCAGTTAAATTTTCTCCCATAGCTTCTACTACCATACGTATAAAACTAGTTTGCGCGGTAATTTTCATTAAACCTTGTTCGTCTAATGGCATTTTTAAAAACCATACAAAGTGCTCTTTTTGTGCTGCAACTTGCCAAAAGGTAATTGCGAGAAAAGCATGTTGTTGAATAGGGTAAGGGTAAGCCTGTTCATTATTCGCCACTTTTTGGAATTCGCTGTTATCTATTTTTTGCACAATACGCCCTAAGTCATACACGCGAAATTGGCATTGGGCTTGTTCTAAAAAATCGGTCAGTGTGTTCATGCTCATGAAAAACTATCTTTATTTATTAATGGTATGGCGATTATATACAGGTATCAACAAGACCTCTATGTTGCGATTCAAACTCTCTTATATTTATCGCCATACCCAGAGGATTAATTACTAAGAGTGGTGTTGTTTAGCGAGTAATTCCAGACTTTATAAAAATAGAAAGCATAACCTAGACCTAAGGTTAAAATAGAGATAATCATCCATAAAATAACATGGCCAATATTACCAAAAAGATCAGTGTTACATGACATCTTTCTCGCCTTACCCTGATCATCAATTAACTCTGAGCGGTTAATTACAAATTTAGAAAATGAGTAAGGGTAAAAGAAAGCGGCAATGCCAAAGGTCACCATAATTAATAAAAACCACAGTATGATATGGCCTAAGATATCGATTGTAGCTACGTCTGCTTGAATCTTCATATTTTTCCTCAGTAATACCAATCACACTAAGTAACTGATCTATTTTACTTGTTAAAATAACTTATTTCTTTGTTGTAACTTTCGTAAATAGAACAACTATATAACTTAAGTTACGCCTTAAACTAAGTCATTTTTCCTGCGCAAAATTTAGAGCACTTATTTAATGCAATTGGTATAAGATAAATGTGAGTCAAAGCTAACGTATCTCGCGTAGGAATACCATAATTTGATGTCTAGATTATTAACTCAGGAAGTATAGATACAAAAAAGCCCTGAAAAATCAGGGCTTAGAGATTATTTTATTAGACCATCACAGTCTAATAATGGGATTATACTAAATCAAAGCGATCTGCATTCATTACTTTAACCCAAGCTGCAACGAAGTCTTTAACAAATTTTTCTTTGTTATCGTCTTGTGCATATACTTCAGCGTATGAACGAAGGATTGAGTTAGAACCAAATACTAAGTCTGCTCTCGTTGCTGTCCATTTCACTGCTTTCGTAGCTGTGTCTTGAATCTCGTAAGAGTTACGACCTGTAGGTACCCATGAGTTACTCATATCAGTCAGATTAACAAAGAAGTCATTAGTTAATGCACCTTCGTTATCAGTGAATACACCGTGTTTAGTATCACCGAAGTTAGTACCAATTACACGCATACCACCAATTAGTACTGTCATTTCAGGTGCTGTTAAGTTTAGTAGTTGTGCTTTATCAAGTAACATTTCTTCAGGTGTAACTGTGAAGTGCTGTTTTTGCCAGTTACGGAAACCGTCATGTAAAGGTTCAAGGACCTCAAACGAGTGATCATCAGTCATTTCTTGAGTTGCGTCACCACGACCCGCTGAGAATGGAACTGAGATATCAAAACCAGCTTCTTTTGCTGATTTTTCAATACCAACATTACCCGCTAATACAATAACATCTGCAACACTTGCGCCGCTTTCTGTAGCAATTGCTTCAAGTACACTTAATACTTTAGCTAAACGTTCAGGCTCATTACCTTCCCAGTTTCTTTGCTGCTCTAGGCGAATACGCGCACCGTTAGCACCACCACGTTTATCTGAATTACGGTAAGTTCTTGCACTATCCCAAGCCGTTGTAACTAGCTCGCTTACTGTTAAGTCAGATGCTGCGATTTTTGCTTTAACTGCATCAACATCGTAATCAGTACTACCAGCTGGTACTGGGTCTTGCCAAATTAATTCTTCTTGTGGTACATCTGGACCAATGTAACGTACTTTTGGACCTAAATCACGGTGAGTTAGTTTAAACCATGCACGTGCGAATACTTCAGAAAAATACTCTTGATCTTGAGCAAATTTCTCAGAAATTTTACGGTATTCAGGATCAACTTTCATTGCCATATCGGCATCAGTCATCATTGGGTTATAACGTGTTGTTAAATCTTCAACATCAACTGGTTTTTTCTCTTCTGGTAAATCAATTGGTTCCCATTGTGTTGCGCCTGCAGGGCTTTTTTTCAGTTCCCAATCGTAGTTAAGTAATAAATCAAAGAAACCATTATCCCACTCGGTAGGATTAGATGTCCAAGCGCCTTCAATACCACTTGTTACTGTGTCACGGCCAATACCACGTTTAGTTTTGTTTAACCAACCGAAACCTTGATCTTCTAATTCTGCGCCTTCTGGATCTGCTTCTACTTGTGAAGCATCGCCATTACCATGTGCTTTACCTACAGTATGACCGCCGGCTGTTAAAGCTACTGTTTCTTCATCATCCATTGCCATGCGAGCAAAGGTAACGCGGATATCATCAGCTGTTTTTTGTGGGTTAGAAATACCATCTACACCTTCAGGGTTAACATAGATAAGACCCATCATTACTGCTGCTAGTGGGTTTTCTAGATCTCGTTCACCAGAGTATCGAGAACCTTCACTACCACTTGGTGCTAACCATTCTCTTTCAGAACCCCAGTAGATGTCTTTTTCTGGGTGCCAAATGTCTTCACGACCGAAGGCAAAACCAAAGGTTTTAAGGCCCATTGATTCATAAGCCATTGTGCCAGCATAAGCGATTAAATCAGCCCAGCTTAATTTGTTACCATATTTCTTTTTGATAGGCCAAAGTAAACGACGTGCTTTATCAAGGTTAGCATTGTCAGGCCAAGAATTAAGAGGTGCAAAACGTTGGCTGCCAGATGCCGCGCCACCACGACCATCAGCAATACGGTAAGTACCCGCTGAGTGCCATGTCATACGAATCATTAGACCGCCGTAGTGACCCCAGTCAGCTGGCCACCATGGTTGGCTATCTGTCATTAAGTCGATCATATCTTTTTTAAGAGATTCTACGTCTAATGTTTTAACGGCTTCACGGTAGTCGAAGTCTGCTTCTAATGGGTTAGTTTTTGTATCATATTGGTGAAGAATATCTAGGTTAAGCGCTTTAGGCCACCAAACTTTATTTGCCGTTGGTGTTGTCGCGGCACCATGCATTACTGGACACTTACTATCAGACATATGTAAATCCTCTTAAATTAAAATGGTAAACTTATTTACAGCACAGGTTGTTTTCGTTGTGTACTACTATTGCTTATTCAATTTTAAATGTGAAGTTGTTTGTATCAATTAGATTGATAGCTAGGGGCAATTAAACTTCTATTTTTAATTGGTGTTGCGTTTGTTTTGTACTACTAATGATATAGAATATAGCTAAGATGTGGCGAATAATAAAGCGGTTGCTGTGAGGGAGGTCAATAAATAACATTTCATTTAGAAGTTGTTATTAAAGAGTACGTTATCTACTCAATAGGAAATATGAAAAGTATAAGTTTTTATGGGTATTAATAAAAAAACACGCACATTACTTTAAATATTTAAGGTAATGTGCGTGTCATAGTATTATTTTAAGCCCACTTAAATGACTAGAACTAATGAGCTTTTATTGGTTTTTGATTACTTTTCTAGTTTAGTAAAGTAATCAAAAATAACAGGTACATCATGTTGGCCAAGACCAGCATCAACAGCTGCTTGTAAGTTAGCAGAAGTACCTTGAGCGATTAGAGACTCAGAACCTAGGTCTGCCACCATTTGATTAAAGTAACCAAGATCTTTGTTTGCATTAGCCACTGAGAAACCTAATTTTTCTTCACCATCTACTGCGTAGAATTTAGTAAATTGCATGAATGGTGAGTTAGAAGGGCCAGCAGACATGATATCAAATAGTTGTTGTCCATCAACACCAGCTGCTTTAGCTACTGCAAAAGCTTGTGACATTGCAGTTACTGTTGTCATACCAATGAAGTTATTGATTAATTTAGTTGTATGGCCTGCGCCCAATGCGCCAAGGTGGAATACATTTTCACCTTGTTCGTCTAATACAGGCTTAACTTTATTAAATGTTTCAATATCACCTGCAGCCATGATGTTTAACAAACCATCTTTAGCGTGTGCAGGGGTACGTCCTAATGGAGCATCAATCATGCCACAGCCTTTTTCAGCAAGAGCTGCACCGATTTTACGAGTAGAATCAGGAATTGAAGTACCGAAGTCGATAAGAGTTTTACCTTCAGACATACCAGCTAGGATACCGTCTTCAGCATAAACAACTAATTCAACTACTTTCGAAGTAGTTAATGCAAGCATTACGATATCACTTTTTTCTGCAAGTTCTTTACCAGAAGCAACCTCAGTTGCATTACCGCGAGCAATTACTTTAGCAACAGCATCTTTATTAAGATCCATTACGTTTACTTGAAAACCACGAGTTTGTAAGTTTTCAACCATGTTGCCGCCCATAAGGCCAAGGCCGATGAAACCAATTACTGGCTTAGTCATATTTAACTCCTAAATGTCTTATTATATGTTTACGTTTAAGCAAGGATAACTGGCTCGCAATATTTAATCAATCTTTGATATAAGGAAATCCTTTTGATGTCACGATTACTGTTATTTAGGTGTCTATATTGATCGTTATCTATTAGTTTTGTGATCTACATAAAGTATTAGTAAACCAATTACTGTTTAGCGTGGGTTTAATTGCTTGCTTAGTTAAGTTTTATTTATCAGTGGCTTATGTTTTTTGTGGGAAGGTTTTATCTAAAAGAAAGAGTTCTTATAAAAAACAAGAAGAAGAGTTTTGGGAGGATTGTCATCAGTTAGTGGCATTTAAAAAAACAATCAAGCTTTTAAAGTATTAAAAATACTAATAACAATAAGTTAATAATTATTTATTTTTAGTGCTGCATATATCAGTTAATGTTTGACCAATAGCTTAAATAATCATACTAATGATTTTTTGAGTATTTGTTTGTCAGCATAAAAAAGCCCCTGGGATCAGAGGCTAATAGAATAAATTTGTTGGATGGATATTAGCTACGTACTTTCTTTTTACGTGAAAATCCCAAACCAACTAGTGCCAAACCAAACAACCCGAATAAAGCTGGTTCAGGAACAGTGCCGATTATCTTTACAGCAACGGTACCGTTAATTTTGTATTCACCAGTTAGGTTATCTGTTTGATAGTAGTCTGAGCGATACCCAGACTCTAATACTAGAAACTCAGACTCATCTGAAAAGTCATGATGTTGTGCTAAAAAGTAAGTCCCTTTATCTAATGAAAGAGTTAAGTTTGACAATAAAAAGTCAGTAACATCAATATTATTTAGATTATAAGTATTAGTTGTTGCAGTTGTTTGACCACTGAATAAAGCCGGACCAAATGGGTCATCAGAAGAAATGATTTGCCAACTTGTTGATTGATAACTTTCAATGCCCAAGCCTATGCCATCGCCGCCGTTACCATTGATTTCATTATTATCTGTAGCAAAGAACTGAAAGCCAGTAATGTCCCAGTGCTGATCTGCCGTAAACTCAGAAATAATCGACCACTCTGTTGAACCCAAACAACCTTCCGCTACACAGCGTCCACTTGTGTCTATAGGATCCCCTGAATCGTATAAGATTACTGCGTTTGCTGTGGTACTTAGTATTAGTAAAAATAACATACCTATGATTTTTTTCATTTGTAACTCCGACACTTAAGTCATTAAACAGATATAAATTAATAATGCTTTACATTATATGCTAAGCATAAAGCGTTCCATTTCGCTATCTGATTGTTATTAAATGTTTTTTTATAATTACGAAATATGTTTTTCATTATTTTGTAAAAAAAACTGACATTGAGTTTATTTTTAGGCTTAAAATTTGACTTTAATTTTGTGTTTTGTTTGTTGATACCGATTTAACGATTCTAGAAAGTAATAATCAGTAAAAATAGCGGGAACATCAATGGCGCTGGGTTTAGTATAATAATGTACTGATTTATTAATAATAGGGGCTTTGCTAGTATCTTCGATAAAGTAGGGTGCAGATATTAGGGAGTTTAATATTAATGTGTATTGTTTTACGTAATGTTCTTGTTGTTTTTGGTTATCAATATACCTAGTCATTTCAATTAATGCTGAAACAAATATGGCTGAAGCAGAAGTGTCTCTTTGTAGAATCTTGCTGTCTAAATCCCACATCGCAATGCCGTCTTTTGGTAGTCGTTTAATGAAGTAGTCCGCCAAAGTTTTAGCATACTCAAGATAAATAGGCTGCTTCGTATAGCGGTACATCACAACCATCCCATAAACCATCCAGGCATGCCCTCTAGACCAAGTGGTTTCATCACCATCACCTTGTAACGTTCCTTTATTAATGATTTTCCCAGTTGTTTTGTTATAGCGAACAATGTGGTAGCTACTACCATCTTCACGTATAAAGTCTTGATATGTTTTCAAAGCATGATGTTTTGCTATCTCTGCCCACTGCTTTTTACCACCATTTTCCGCAGCCCATAGCAATAGTTCTAAATTCATCATGATATCAATGACTACCGGAACTGAGTCTTCATAATATTTATCGTCCCAGTCTGAGCTAATCAACTGTATGTTTTCTTGATAACGTTTCGCTAATGTTTCTGCTGCTGAAAGCATGACTTGTTTGTAAGCTTTAACATCAATATCGTTACTAAGTGTAATTGCATTGCCATAGGTCGTCATAAATTTAAAACCTAAATCATGACTACCTTCATCATTTATTTGATCTGCTAAGGATTCCGTCCATTTTTTTGCCCACCGTTCGAAGCGTGGATCACCGCTTAATTGATAACCTTGCCACAAAGAGCCAGGATAAAAACCTGCAGTCCACTTGTGCGCAGCATGAAGTTGCCAAGTAAGATCTTTGTTAGCGTAAGTTGGAAACTGTTTGGGATCTTGAATTAGCTCAACACTACTCTCTAAATGTGCAAGAGAGTCTTCAATGGCAATATTAATGCGTTTTTTAAAATCGTTTTCGGCAGCATTGATATTTAATATACTCAACATCCCTATTATCAGGGCCAAACTCAGAGTGAAGGGCTTCGATATATGTATTACTTTGCGCATTGTTTGTCCTTTTACAAAATTGCCTAGTTTATATATTTTCTGGATTACACAGTACAAGAAATCAGTCTATTCGGAATATATGGTTTAACCAATACTGACATGAAATTTTTAGTGTTTATTGTTATATTCATTCCTATTTTCAATGTTTATAGAATAAACGTCTTCAGTTCTATTAGCGCATGCGCGTTTAATGATGGCTGAGTAGTAAGCGAGAGTTATGAAGTCACTAAAACAACAACCTACCGAGCTAAGTCTATCAGTTGATAACGAACTTGATAATCTCGAGTCAATGCTAGCGACCGTTGCAGAGCAACAGGATATAGTAGTAGAAAGTAGCAGCCCAGAACTAGATATTTTGTACCAAGATGAATATTTGGTAGCAATTAATAAGCCTTCTGGATTATTAGTTCATCGTAGTTGGTTAGATACTCATGCCACTGAGTTTGCAGTGCAAAAATTACGAGACCAAATCGGACAACATGTTTACCCGGTACATCGTTTAGATAGGCCGACATCTGGTGTGTTATTGTTTGTGTTAGATAAAGATAGTGCTCGTCATTTGATGCAGCAGTTTGTTGACCATACAACAGAGAAGTCTTATTTAGCTGTGGTAAGAGGGCATATTGGCGAAGGGCTTTTAGATTACCCTTTAAAATATCAATATGACAAAATCGCTGATAAAAAAGCAGATATGACAAAGCCAGCTCAAGATGCAGTAACAGAGTATCGCTGTATATCACAAACAGAAGTGCCTATTGCCGTTGGTCCTTACGCATCTTCTCGTTACTCTTTAGTAGAGCTACAACCTAAAACTGGGCGTAAACATCAATTACGTCGCCACATGAAACATCTTCGTCATCCTATTGTTGGTGATACTTCACATGGTGACGGTAAGCATAATACAATGTTTCGAGATAACTTTGACATTCATCGTTTACTATTACATGCCGCTTATTTGAGTGTTACTCATCCACATACCGAGCAAAAAATTGAAATACACGCGCCTTTAACCGATGAGTTTGCACGAGTTTTAACGGATATTAACTTATCAGTAGAGAAATAATATGAATAAAACCCTCAACAAAGTGTTACTCGTCATTTTGATTATGATGGGCGCAGTCTATTATTTTCAAGGTAGAGATAGTAGTCAAAATAGTTGTACTTCAGACCAAATTTTGGCTAGCGAAACTAAGATAAATTGTGAGAAAACTACCCAAGAGGTTATTTTTGAATCTTTATCGAATGCGCACCCTACTTCAATTATTTATCCTGAAAATGAGCGTCCAGTATTATTAGATGGATTAGAAAAAATTGAAGGTAATGATTTCTTATTTGGTCAGTTTGATGTGTTAGTCGCGCCTGCTCAGGCAGATACTGGCCCAATTTATGATAGAGGGACGGCTTATTTAAATATGTCTAAATTGGCTGTACTAAATGATAACAGAACAGATATTACCTACTTTGCTGCGCCATTTATTATTAATAGGATGGGGAGTGGCGTATTTACTTATGTCGGTTTATTTTCCTATGATTTTAAAACCGAACAAACTCGTCATATTGGTTCTGAGTTATTAGGTAATCGAGTGCGTGATACTGCAATTATTATTGAAGAAAAAAGTGTTGTGAAGGATAACGTCTTTGTGCAGGAAGGTTTTATTAAGGTGAACTTTAAAACACATAGTGAAAACCAGGCTGCAGCCGAGTTACCTACACATGAGAATACTCTTAATCTTCAATTGGTTGCGCTAGACCCGAGTAATGATGAAAGTGCTGCGTTTAGGAAAATAGCCGATTAGTTTTAATAGCAATTATATCAAATAGTAAAAAGAACCTATTAGTGGCGAGTGTGCCTTTTGAATATAGGTTCTTTTTTACTTAATATTGTAAAAGTATTAAAGAAAAATTAATTCTTTTGTGTCGCTTTCTTATCTTTAAGATGTGTTAACAAATAATCTTGTATCTCTTTGTTCAAACAACTTTTACTGAGGTATTGTTGCCCACCTTGTTGTAAGTTCAACATAAATCCCGCTTCAGTTTCTTGGTAACTTTTAATTGATTCCCAAGCCAGCTGACTATTGATATATACACTTTTATTTTCAATTCCATTTTCATCGAAAATAAGGGTGACTTTGTTCCCTGCGTTCTTACTGATCATTTGCCGTGTTAACCACCACGCGCGGCGATATTTAAAACTAAAATATTCAAGTATTGCTATGGCAAAGAAAAACCAGGCTAATAATCCTTGAACTTCGGTTAAAAAAAGAAAAAATAGCCCGGTAATAATTGCACCTGCAATAAATCCCCAACGTGGTTTCTGTGGCGGCTTTAAAGACATTGATTGATCAAAGCATTCCGCATAGTGTTCACGATTAAGGTGGAAGTGTGTTTCTAGCTGCATTGCGAACCTATTTAAACTGAAAGATATAAATCATAATTATACCTACTTCTACTACTACTAAGCCACTTAATCGAGACTATCTTATGACAATATTCTCGCTGTTTATCTATTTTTGAAGTGGTAGTATGTTAATTCTATATTCTGAATAGATTCTTCAGTGCTTTATTAATGATGGGATGGATGAGTGAAATGAAAAAAGAGACACAGATAGTAACACTAGGTCGCGATAAAAAATGGACTAAAGGGGTAATCAACCCGCCTGTGGTACGAGCTTCAACCATGGTATTTGAAACCATGGAGGAGATGCGTTTTGCTTCAAAAAATAAAGCGAATGGAGAGATGTTTTATGGTCGACGTGGTGGACCAACACACTTTGCTTTTCAAGCTGCGATTGCTGAGTTAGAAGGCGGAGTAGGAACAGCACTTTATCCATCGGGCTCTGCTGCAATTAGTAATTCATTAATGTCGTTTTTAAAAGCGGGTGATCATCTGTTAATGGTAGACAGTGCTTATGAACCAACACGTGCGTTATGTGATAGTTTATTAGCTGGTTTTGGTATTGAAACCACCTATTATGATCCAATGATTGGGGCAGGCATTAAAGACTTAATCCAAGACAACACTAAAGTATTATTTTTAGAGTCTCCAGGTTCAATTACTATGGAAATTCAAGATGTTCCGACATTAAGTAAGATTGCACATGAGCATGGTTTAGTGGTGATGTTAGATAACACGTGGGCATCGCCAATTAACTCTCGACCTTTTGAAATGGGGGTTGATATCTCGATTCAAGCCGCTACTAAATATATCGTCGGTCATTCTGATGTGATGATGGGAACTGCAACTTCAAACGAGACTCATTGGGAACAATTACGAGAAAATAGTTATTTGATGGGGCAATGTACCTCACCCGATGATGTGTATCTAGCAAGCCGAGGCTTACGTACTTTAGGTGTGCGTATGGCTCAGCATGAAAAGAATGCATTGCAAGTAGCAAACTGGTTAGCAACTCGACCTGAAGTGGACCATATTCGTCATCCTGCATTCGAATCATGCCCTGGGCATGAGTTCTTCAAACGTGATTTTAGCGCTGCAAACGGGTTATTCTCATTTGTGCTAAAAGAGGGAAGTAGTAAAGCTTTAACAGCCTTAGTTGAAAATATGCATCATTTCAAAATGGGCTTTTCATGGGGTGGTTTTGAAAGCTTAATTTTAAGTGTTTCGGGAATCGATAAAATCAGAACTGTGACGGAATGGGATAGCAGTATGCCATTAATACGAGTGCATATTGGTTTAGAAAGTCCAGATGACTTGATTGCAGATTTAGAAGCTGGCTTTGAACGCTTTAATGCAGTTCTTGCTAAATAAGTTAAGTTTATACAGTAGATAGAAAAGCGAAGGAGCCAATAGGCTCCTTTTTTGTTTTTAGCCGTTTACTGTTATTCTCAGCTATCTATTTACATTGAAAAAACTGAGCCATTGATAATGACTTTCTATATTTTAGCCTTAGCGATTTTAGCTGTTTTCCCCTACTGTAAAATAACCCTACTTAAACAATCTCTTTGGCATTTTTTATTATTAATTTGCGTTATTATTGGTTATAGCGAACAGCATATAAACAATATGGGTCTTGCTAGTATTATGCTTTATGTTGCTTTGTACTATGTGGCAATTAACATAAAACATCATGTTTTTTCCAGAATCTTTGATGTTGCATTTATTATTACTGGAATAGCACTGGCATTACATTACTTACCTGGTTTTAATAACTTGCCCATTATTATTAATGAGCAAATTAGTAAAGATGCGATAACCTACTCCTTATATGCTAATGTTGATAAAGGTATTGCAGGCCTTTTACTGAGCGCTTACTTTTTTAAGAAACTCAATAATAGTAGTGCTAGCTCGAACCACACAAATACGCGAAGTATTAATTGGCTGAGTTTAAAACAACCTTTCTTTATTACCATTAGTACTATTATCGCAACACTGATTCTTGCTTTGCTTTTAGGGCTGGTGGATTTTAACCCCAAGATTCCAAACTTTTGGTTCGAGTTTATCGTCATTAATTTGTTATTTACCTGTGTGGCGGAAGAAGCTTTATTTAGAGGTATTTTACAAACTAGGCTTTCACGACAACTAAGTAAAACTCGAGTTGCTGTTTTAGCGCCTATGATTATTGCGTGTATTTTTGCTGCAGCACATTTTATAGGTGGGCTTAATTATGTACTCGTGTCGTTAGTGGCCGGTTTTGGTTATGGCTATATCTTCTATAAAACTCAGCGCTTAGAGTGGGCTATTGTGTGCCATTGGTTAGTAAACCTTTGTCATTTCTTTTTATTTACTTATCCAATGCTTAAATAGACTTGGGGTTAATTATTGGTGATCTTTATACTGTTCACCTTTATTATAGCGGCCTATTTATCAATACGACCATCTTAAAAAGTTAAGGAATACTGGGAAAATGAAGAAAATTATATTCGCCTTAATACTATTGTTTTTCATTGTAATATCACTTTTACCACAATTTCTTTCTTTTGAGCGAACTCCCTATCAAAAAAATTGGATTGCTTATAAAGAACAATTTATTACTGATGGACAAGTTATTGATCGCGAGAACAACAACCTATCAAGTATTGAAGGGCAAGGTTTTGCACTGTTATTTGCTGTTTTCTCAAATGATAGAAAGCAATTTGAGAAAATCTGGGCGTGGACTCAACAGCACATGCAACGTAAAGATTACCTATTCCGTGGGCAAGTCGATTTCTCAGAGAAAACTTGTGATAAAGCTTGTATCTCATCTCAACCTAATGCAAGTAATGGCGATATTATCATTGCGTGGGCATTATTTGCGGCTGAAAACAAATGGGATCGCCAAATTTATTTAGTAGAAGGGTTCAGAGTCCTAGATGCTATTAAAGCTAAATTAATTGATAAAAAGTATGGCTATCAACTGGTATTACCAACTGAAAAAAGTATTCAAAGTGGCGATAAGCCTCTGCAAATCAATTTATCCTACTGGGTATTTCCTGCTTTCAACTTATTTGCTGATATTACTGGAGATCCTATCTGGTCAGAAGTCTATCAATCAGGCGTTTCTCTTATGAAGTGGGCCCGTTTTGGAAAATGGGACTTGCCAGCAGATTGGATGATGCTGTCTGAAGATAAAGTTACTCTCGAAGGAGCACTGTCTTCAACATATGGTGAAAATGCTAACAGACTACCTCTTTACTTGATGTTAGCCAAAAATTATCAAACAGATTTAACCGCACCATATATAGCGTTTTGGGCTCAAGAGAGTGTACCCGCATCAGTGGATTTATTAACTGATCAGGTTTCAACATTAACGGCTAATACTGGTATGCAAGCGATTCAAAAGGCAACTGAAGCTAATCTGAATGGGGACTCTGATGTTACTTTCCCTGAGATAAGTGCAGAAACAGATTACTATTCAGCGACCTTCATTTTATTATCGCAATTAGCCATGCTAAAGCAGTAAAAGAGAGAGTAAACATGACAACAATTACATCAAGATGCCCACATTGCCATTCTATGAATCGTGTTCCTGTTGAACGAATTGAAGCAACGCCTACCTGTGGACGCTGTAAAAAAGAGTTACTACAAGGGGCTCCTATCGAAGGTACTATCGCTAATTTATCGACCTTAATTAATGGTGATAAACCCGTAGTCGTAGATTTTTGGGCCCCATGGTGTGGCCCTTGTATCAATTTCGCTCCGACATTTACAGACGTCGCTTCACATAACACCACTGCCCGATTTATAAAGGTAGATACTGAAGATCAACAACAGTTAGGTGCACAATATAATATTCGTAGTATTCCGACCTTGATGGTATTTAAAAATGGAAAAGTGGTTGATACCTTGAATGGCGCATTGCCTGCGGCACAGTTCAAATCATGGCTAGCACAAGCATTATTAAAGTAACTATTTGTTTATAAAATCGCTTAAATTAACTATAAGCATTGTTGAGTTTAACTTCGTTTTTGGAAAAATTAAGTGCGGGACTCGTGATATTTAGAGAGTTAGTTTGTTATTTTAACTTTCTGAGTATCTGGGCTAATAAGTATCTTGATGCGATAAGTTAACTTTTTTGGTGTTATTTATAAATAATAAAGGATCATAAGTAAGTTTCTATTCTTTTAAAGATAATAAATATATAATAAATTTTTTATCAATAAAATGCTATCCCATATGAATCCTGTACTACTACATAAACTTGTCTTACCTATTTTTTTATTTAGCCTTAGTTCCTGCCAAATAGTAGAAAATAAAACGGTGATTATTCCGAAAATGTTGCCCATTGCTGGCGGTAATATTACATTAAATACATGTCCAGAAGGCATAGACATATGTCCTCAACATGATTATGTGGAACGTGAAGTGACTGTTAAAAGCTTTAAAATGGCAGAAACCGAAGTGACTTTTCAGATGTATGACCAATGTGTAGAGAGTGGAGGATGTAAAACGGAAATTTCTTCATGGGTATATAAGAATCGAGCGGTAAATCCGCCTTGCGTTGAAGGTGAAGCTTGTAATTATCCTTTTGATGAAAACTGGGGGCGTGATTCACATCCTGTTATCAATGTAAGTTGGTTGGATACTCAAAAATATATTCAGTGGCTTAATTCATTATCAATCGGCACATTTCGCTTACCTACCACTGAAGAGTGGGAGTATGCTGCAAGAGCTAATTTAGAAACAATTTACCCTTGGGGTGACGATTTTTTGTATGGCGTTGCTAATTGTAGAAATTGTGGGGCGCCTGCAAATGGAGAAAATACGCTAGAAGTTGCTCGTTTTAGTCCAAATCAATTTGGGCTATATGACATGGTAGGGAATGTTGCTGAATGGACTTCTAGTTGTTTTCCCACAAGAGAAAAAGGTAGCCAAAAGTGTGCAACCTATATTTATCGTGGTGGTTCATTTCTCTGGTTGGCACATCATCTGACGCCAAGTACTGCATTGAATGCGATGAATAATGGCTTACGCATTAATTCTCTCGGTTTTAGGCTTGTGCAGGATTTTGAATAGGGTGAAAGCATAAAGTAGCGTCTAAATATCTAAACACTCACTCTTACTGATACAGGAGTGAGTCTCCTTACGTTCTTCAATTTACTTCTCATTAGATTAACGAAAGAAAAAAATTAAATATAAGTAAAAATACTGACTATATTTTTTTCAATCTTCTCTTTTTAAATCACTTCTTTTAAAGTCATTTTCACTAAATTTATATTATTTTATTTAATAGCTTCCCCTTATATTTAAAACCTTATACTTGAATATCATCTATCATCTATCATCTATCATCTATCATCTATCATCTATCATCTATCATCTATCATTTAACCTAATAAAATCGAATCTATTGAAATAGTTGAATGATTAAAATGGTTTTTCTGGTCTTATTGATACAACGCCTGACAAGGATGAATAAATTGGTCACTCAACCGGAGAAAACTATGAGTAAATGGAAGAAAGTATCGTTAATTGTTATCGGTATATTAATATGTATTTCATTCTTTTTTACTAGAATTGTAACTTATATTGTACAAGGAGCAGAACAAGCACAAGGTGAAACTGATTTACGCTTTACTGAAATTAGTACTGATTTTACACATCAATCAGACTTTGTTGCAGGTTTACCTTTTATGGCGTTATCTACCATTGATATAGATAATGATAATATTGATGAGATCTTTGTTGGTGGTGGTATTGGTCAACAAGATAGCTTACAAAAGTATGTTAATAATAGCTTGGTGAGTTTACCAACACAGGGCTGGTTTGATAAAGCGAATGATGACCCTACTTATGGGGCAGCTTCCATTGATGTTAATAATGATGGGCGGGTAGATCTATTTGTTGCTCGAAGTAGCGGCGTTTACCTTTATGAAAATACAGGAGAAGGTTTTATTGGGAAAAGAGTAGAATTTCCTTTAGATAAAAAATCGTTGCCTCTATCAATTTCATTTGGCGATATTAACAACGATGGTGCCGTTGATTTATATGTTTCAAATTATATTCGTCCAGAATACGTTGAAGGTGAAACTATTTTTAATCAAGTTTATGGTGGTATTAGCAACTTACTTTTAAATAATGGTGATAATACTTTTACCGATATTACTAAGTCATCAGGTGTATTTGAGCAACATAATACCTTCACAGCTGTTTTTGTTGATTTAAATAATAATGGATTAAGTGATTTAGTTGTAGCTCAAGATACAGGGTTTGTTCGTGTATTTAAAAATAACGGTGATTTAACATTTGATAGTATTGAATTACCGGTTACTTATAGTTATCCAATGGGCATTGCTGTTAGTGACTATAACAATGATGGGCTATTAGATTTATACTTCAGTAACGTAGGAAAAACCTTACCTGACTTTTTAGTTGTTGGTGATTTAACTGACGATCAAACCTTAAATAAAGACTATATCTTGCTAGAAAATCAAGGTGACTTTAAATTCAAGGATACTGCATTAGCAAATAATGCTGCTAAATATGGATTTGGTTGGGGTCTTGTCTCTTATGACTTTAATAACGATTCTTTAGCTGATTATCTTATTACTCAAAACTATATCCGCTTTCCTGCTGTTGAACACCTAGATCTCTACCCTGGAAACCTATTACAACAATACCAAGATAATACATTTAAGCCGGTCGAAGAAGTGGCAGGCATTGCCAATAAACATTTTGGTGTTACTACTGTCGTTTCAGATTTTAATCAAGACGGTTGGCCTGATGCCGTTATTGGTAATTTAAACGGTAAGTTGCGCGCATTTATTAACAATGGTGGTGAACGCCATTGGTTAAAAGTGCGATTTAAAGACCAAACTCGCTCATTAGGGGCAATTGTGACACTTACTATGGAAAATGGTCAAACCTATACAAACCAGTTTTATAGCAGTGAAGGCTTAGGCTCTGATCAAACGAGTGACCTGTTTTTTGGTTTAGATAATCAAACTAACATTAAGTCTATACAAGTGAGCTACCAAAATGGCAAAACAGTGAGTATTGATTCACCTCAAGTGGATTCCACGATTAACCTTGCTGATTATCAATAATCAACAGTGATATTAAATAAAAGCTTAGCACTTTAAATTATTAATAAGAGAGCATTTTTGTGGATAAAAAAACATATAATATCTTGCTATTAACCGGTATCGCCGGATTTCTTGCTGCTTTATTAGTGGGAATAGGGGAGTTTACTTTACAGTTTTCTCCTCTTGGCGGTTATGAAGCTGAAGGCTATGGTTACTTTGCTAATGTAAGTAAAGACAGGCTAACAATAGGACACTTTTTTAGTACCTTAGCTGCCCCTCTATATATTTTAGGGTATTGGCACTTAGGACAAATGTTTATTAAAGGCGGAAGTAAAGTACATGGTTGGATTATTACTCTACTCGGTGGTTATGCTTTTATGGTCGGTAATGCATGGTTAGGAGGGCGTATTTATTTAGCGCTAACAGCCCATGAAATAGCCGACACAACGGATTCTAATTTTGTTTTGCAATTACAAAGTTTATTAAGTGAGTTTGGCGCACATAACGAACCTTTGGTTAATGCGTTACGTTTAGCAATGGTTGTTGTTTCTATACTTTGGATATGGCGTATTGCATTAGATAAAACCTTATATCCGCGTTGGGTCGCTTTATTTAGTCCAGCAGTTATTTTGGGGGCGATATTTGCTACTTACTTTACTGGTTTAAGTATTGGTGTGTGGTTGTTGCCTGCGGCAATGAACGTTGTGCATTTGATTATATTTTCTATTTCGATTTATGTCGTGCATAGACAATACAAAAAATTAAATTTATAAAAGATGAACGACATGCCAGAAAATGAAAATAAAGGGCTAAATATACTAATCGCCATGGCTATTAAAGCTATTCTATTAGTGTCGCTCAGTACAGGGTTATATGGGGGAATTTCTGTTTCTTATTTAACAGTTACAGGTATTGCCCCTTGTCCATCGGTTATCAACATACCGGCTTGTTATATTGTTAGCATTGGTTATTTGTTAATGCTAATCGCTGCTTCATTTGATCGCAAAAAATATTCCAAATGGCTATTTACCATAGGTTGGACACCAGTAATCTTACTTGCTGTTATAGGTAGTGCACTGGAATTCTCTCAGGGAGATATTTGTCCAAGAAGTGAAATGGGAACGCCACTTTGTTATATCTCATTGAGCTTTGGTGTATTTGTTGCTTTTTTATATTGGCTAAAAACTACTAAGATAAATATTTAAATATTTAAATAGTTAAATAGTTAAAAAAACCAGCGTAAAGCTGGTTTTTTTGAAACCACAAATAAGTGGGGTATTAAATACTTATGGTTGGTAAGGTAGAGAAGATTGATGCAAGATAATACGTACTTTATTATCTTCACATTGTTTAAATACAAAGCTTTTATTTACAAAAATATGGCTGTCATCTTCACCAATGAAATGCACATTACACTGTACTATCGCTAAATCACCATGAAGAATAAAATCTTCTTTGCTGTACCAAACTTTTACCCAAGGTTTAAGTTTAAAACCGTTATCATTTGGAAACTCGCTATTACCACCAACAAAGTAAGAAAGCGCACCTTCTTTAGTAGGGCGGAAAGTTTGTTGACCAAATGTTAAAGTTGGCTTAAATAATACATGACCATTATCGTAGTCATAGCTTTCAGATAACACTTGAAGAGAAAATGCTTGTGCATCGCCACCTTCAGAGTGAACTTTCCCTACTTTAACAACGTTATCACACCAAGTTTGTAGTGCTGTATGTACCATCTCTTTAGTAAACATAATCTATCCATTCTCCTGTATGTGTTTGTTAGGTTTTATAATAATTGACTTAATAAGTCATTGTAATAATTTAATTAAGTGTAACTTAACCAAGTACTGTTTTGTAGAGTCGTTATATTGTACTTTTCGATGATTCTTCATATTTGAATCAAGAGTGCTTATGCATCAGATTTATTAAACGGTTAAAAAGAAAGGTTAAACTAACCTAACGCAGAGGTTAAATATGAATGAATTAAGTCACTTATCAAATATTATGATTAGCTTAGGCTTTCTTTACAAATTTAGCTGTTACCATCATTTCACCAATGCCATCTACCTTGCAGTCAAGTTGATGATCTTTGCCTTCAATTATTCGTTTTATAGTCGCCTTCGTGCCAACCTTAATCACTGTAGAGCTGCCTTTAACTTTAAGGTCTTTAATCATAGTGACTTTATCACCATCATTTAATGGTGTTCCATTACTATCTTTAACTTGTAAAAGTGCTGCTTCTGCAACTTGTTCTGATGGGCTCCATTCATAGGCGCATTCAGGGCATATTAGTAGATTTTGGTCTTCATAGACAAATTCAGAATGACATTTTGGACAAGGAGGATTGGGCATAAGTTTCTCTTTATGTATGAATTTGATACTAATAAATAGTGGTTCTATTTGCGAAAATTACAACGAAGAAATAAGTTATTTTAACAAGTAAAATAGATCAGTTAATTAGTGTGATTGGTATGATACCAATTATATTAAATAAGTGATCTAAATTTTACGCAGGAAAAATGACTGAGTTCAAGGCGTAATTTAAGTTAAATAGTTATTCTATTTGCGAAAATTACAACGAAGAAATAAGTTATTTTAACAAGTAGAATAGATCAGTTAATTAGTGTGATTGGTATGAGTATAAGTCTCAAATTTTAGGCATAAAAAAACCAGCAATAAGCTGGTTAATTTATTTCTTCTCAGTAGAAGAATGGTGCGGAAGGAGAGACTTGAACTGTTACAGCTTGCGCTTTCTTTGGGAGTAGCTGAACCTAATTCTAGCGCGTCTAGCATTTTCGCTACTTTCTAGAATGTGGTTGGGAGAAAAAGATTTGAAGTTAATTTATATAAACTCAAATTTCAGGCATAAAAAAACCAGCAATAAGCTGGTTAATTTATTTCTTCTTAGTAGAAGAATGGTGCGGAAGGAGAGACTTGAACTCTCACACCTTGCGATACTAGAACCTAAATCTAGCGCGTCTACCAATTCCGCCACTTCCGCGAATGTGGCTGGGATAAGAGGATTTGAACCTCTGAATGCCGAGATCAAAACCCGGTGCCTTACCGCTTGGCGATATCCCAGTTGTTATTTTAAGAGTTTACTTCTCTTTAATATTTTATAATTAAATAAAACATTATTTCAAGTTTAACCTTCTTCAAGGATTCTAATTCGTTAGTAACGTATTAGAGAATGTGGCTGGGATAAGAGGATTTGAACCTCTGAATGCCGAGATCAAAACCCGGTGCCTTACCGCTTGGCGATATCCCAATTTTTTATTTTAAAGAGTTGAATTTCTCTGATTGGATTCTTTATTTAATAAAGAATGGTGCGGAAGGAGAGACTTGAACTCTCACACCTTACGATACTAGAACCTAAATCTAGCGCGTCTACCAATTCCGCCACTTCCGCGTAAAGTAAATGGTGGCTACACCGGGATTTGAACCTGGGACCCCATCATTATGAGTGATGTGCTCTAACCAGCTGAGCTATGTAGCCATTTTTTACTTTAATCTTAACTTGCTCTGTAAAACAGTGCGTCGTTTCGATGGGGCGCATTATGCGGATATCGGCGTACCTCGTCAACTAATTTTTAAGAAAAAAAAGGTTTTTTTGTTTATTTGCCTAAATGCTGGTCAAGTTGTTTTTATTTTGTGCAAACATAACTAAAAACCATCTTGTTGTAGAGTTTTCTCTCAATGAAAAAGTTAAACTGAAGGTAATTAAACTCAATGATAGCGAACTATGAAGATATTACACACCTCAGATTGGCATCTTGGCCAGTATTTTATGATGAAAACTCGTGAAAGCGAACATAAAGCATTTTTATCGTGGTTAATTGAGGTAGTCAATAAACAGGAAATTGATGCTGTTATTGTTGCTGGCGATATTTTTGATAGTGCGTCGCCAGCTTCCTATGCTCGAAAGCTTTATGCTGATTTTGTTGTGCAATTACAACAGAGTTTTTGCTCACAGTTAGTTATTGTATCTGGCAATCACGATAGCGTTGCCGTACTTAATGAAAGTAAATCATTGCTAAGTGCTTTAAATGTATCTGTTCTTGCTGGGTTAAGTGATGATTTATCTGAACATCTGATTACGTTAAAAGATAAAGCAGGTGAACAATATGCACTAATGTGCGCGCTGCCGTTTTTACGCGCGAATGATGTCATGCTCAGTGAGCAAGGTAGTTCTGCTGAGCAAAAGCAACAATCGCTACAACAAGGTATTGCCGATACCTATCAATCACTTTATGAGTTAGCAAAAAACAAGATCAAAGCTGACAAGTTATCAGTTGATACTGCGATTATTGCTAGTGGACATTTGACCACCGTTGGTTGCTCTGTATCTGATTCGGTACGTGAAATATATATTGGTACTTTAACTGCCTTTCCTGCAGCTTTATTTCCTAATTTTGATTACATTGCATTAGGTCACTTACATAAAGCGCAACGCGTGCAAAAATCTGACGTGATCCGTTATTGTGGTTCACCTATTCCGTTAAGTTTCGATGAAAGCAAACAAACTAAAAAAGTAAACATCATTGAGTTTATCGATAAAAATGATTTACAGGTTAGTGAGCTTGATATTCCACGTTTTCAGCAGCTACAAATTATTAGTGGCGATCTAGAAATGATCACAGAGCAAATCAATGCGCTTAAAGATTCTTTAAAAGATGAAACCGTTTGGGTGGAAGTAAAATTAAAGCAGGCACAATATATGTCTGATTTACACACATATCTAAGCCAATTAGTGGAAGGCACTACCATTGATATTTTGAAAGTCAGCAGTCCACAAATTAATGAAGCTAATCAATGGCAAGAAAATGATAAAAAAAGCCTAGAGAATGTAACGCCTGTACAGTTGTTTGAGCATCGCCTAGATATTGAAGACAATATAAGTGATGAGCAGAAGCTGCAACTCAAAGGGCTATTTGCTGAAGTGTTATCTGCTGTGGAGCATCAATCATGAAAATTTTATCGTTGCGCTTCAAAAATTTAAACTCCTTAAAAGGGGAGTGGAAAATAGACTTTCAAGATCAAGCTTTTCAAGATAACGCCTTGTTTGTGATCACCGGACAAACAGGGGCTGGTAAAAGTACAATTTTAGATGCGATATGTTTAGCCTTATATCAACAAACACCGCGTTTGGATAAGTTAACACAAAGCAAAAATGAGTTAATGACGCGTGGTACAGGGGATTGTTTAGCAGAAGTTGAGTTTGCCGTTAAAAACAAGGCTTATCGTGTCTATTGGTCACAAAAGCGCGCACGTAATCATGCAGATGGTAACTTGCAAGCTCCTTTATGTGAATTAAGCGAGGTAGCGGGGCAAGTATTAGCGACTAAAAGCAGCGAGGTGTTAAAACAAGTCACTGAGTTAACTGGGCTAGATTTCTCTCGTTTTACTAAATCTATGTTATTAGCGCAGGGTGGTTTTGCTGCATTCTTAAATGCATCGAGTGGTGAGCGAGCTGAGTTACTAGAAGAGTTAACTGGCACAGAGATCTATTGTGAAATAGCACAATATGTTTATCAGCAAAATAAACAGATACAAGCAGAGCTAACACTATTAACAGAGCAAGCAAAAGTGTTGAGTGTATTAGATGAAGGTGATCGAGAAATTTTAATTGAAGAGGTAAAGCATCTCGAAACGAAACAAAAAACCTTAACTAAACAAGCGCAAACCCTAGATAAAGCCTTAGCCTGGCTACAAGAAAATGTTAAATATGAAAAAGCTGTTGTCGATCAAAAGCAAAAAATTGAAAGTATTGAACAGCAAAAAAGAGCCTTTAAAAGCCAAGAGGTAAGCTTAAATAACGCTGAAAAAGCGGAAAAGCTGACTCCGTTTTATGAATCGCAACAATATGCTGTGCAACAACATACAAAAATTAAGGCGCAATTAACTAGTATTGAAGAGAAAAAGGAAGAGAACACCCTTGCTATCGACTCTTTACAGAAAAAGCAGTTACAGCAATCCAGTAGTGTATCGATTCAACAGGAAGAGACAAAACAAGTTATTGATGAAATAAACAAAATCTTAGTACCGTTAGATATTGCCATTACAGATAAAAATGCACAAAACCAAAGTTTACAAACAGAGTTAGCAACCAGACAAAAGCAAGTTGAGCTAAGCCAGCATGAACTTAGCTTAATGCAGAAAAAAGTTGAAGATTTTCAAATTCAACTAAAAGAGAGCCAAGAGAAATTGCAGGACCAAGATTATATACCTGCTTTGAGTGACCGTTTGTCCGGTGTTGCACTGCAATTAGCACAGTTAGATGAGGCAAAGACTAAAGTAGTTAGCGTATCAGCATCTTTAACTGAATTTGAGCACAAAAAACAGTCATTCATATCAGGTAATGAACAAGTAAATCAACAATTACAAACTCTGTTATCAAGTACGACTCCATTACAAGAAAAATTACAACAATTAAGTGATGAGATAATTGCTGCCAATAATACTTTACCGGAAGCTTCGTTAGAAGGTGCCAACCAGTGCTTAATATCATTACAAAGTGAGTTAAAACAGATACACAGCGGGTTGCCTCTATCTGAAAAACTAGACCTGATTGAAGCTGATCTATTTAAAAAGCAAAGTGATCTAGCTCGTTTAGAGAATAGTATTAATAACGATAAAACCCAGTTAAATAATCTTAAGGAAAAAGGTAAAAAACTAGCAGAAGATGTAACCAATACTGAAAAGTTATTAGAGCAAGAACAAATTATTCAAAGCTTAGCGGAACTGAAGCTAAAGGTACAAGAAGATCAGCCATGTCCTTTATGTGGCTCATTATCCCATCCTGCATTGATGAATTATCAAAAGATTGATGTGCCCGAACATCAATTGCGCTTACAACAATTGCAAGAGGCTTTAATTAAAGCAAGATCAGCTTATAGTGAATTAAATGGTCAGTTAAAATCTAAGATTGAACAGTTCAATGAATTACAAGCCTCGCAACAATTACTGTTGACAGATAAAAGTGAAAAACAACAGCTTTGGTTAGCTCATGAATATTTAAAAAATCGTGTATATGATGCAAGTAGCAGTCAGCAGTTAATAGCACTAAGTCAGAATATTGAAAGTAAATACTCAGTTATACAAAGTCAGGTTGAAGCGCTTAGAGTATTACAGCAAAGCCATCTAGAATTAGAAAAGCAGCGACAAAATATTTCAGAACAACAACATAAATTGTCATTAGTACAGCAGCAAAATAACTATCAAGAAAAGACTTTATCTGAACAGATAACAGTTTTATCGCAGGAATTGGTACAAGCTAAACAGAAAGTAGAAACATTACATTCTGAAATTATCGAGGCTTTACCCAAGCAGGTCGTGACACATCATGTATTAGGAACGTTGTTGTTTGATGAACCACAACAATGGATTGAAAAAGCGACTGAGCAAGTTGAGCAATATAAAAGACAATTGCAACATGAACAAAAAATAACAACAGAATTAACCGAGTTAAATCAGCAAGTGCAGCTATTGACACAAGCGTTACAGCAACAACAGCAAACGCTAGATGAAACGAGTGTAAAAGCGAAAACATTAATACAGCAAGTTGAACATTTACAACTGCAAAGAGTTCAGCAATTTGGTGAGCAAAGTGAGCAACAACTGCGTGACAACACTCACGCTAAATTAGTGACGTGCGAAGCACAGCTTGAAAAAATTAATAAAGCATTGCAAATAGAGTTAGATGCAGCGCAAGCAATGAAAGGTGAGATCATACAAATAACAGCCTCCGAAAAGCAATATGCAACAGAAAGCAAAACAAAATCAGAGCAATTTGGAAAAGCATTAGTCGCCTCTTCATTTATCAATGAAGAGGAATATCTAAAGGCTCGCCTAACACCTGAAGAGATGGCAAGCTTGCTGGCACAACGCCAGCAACTACAAGAAGAGCTATTAAAAGAGAATACCCGATTAGAGACCTTGTTAAATCAACAAATTGAGTTGCAAGCCATTAAATTGACGAATAAGTCATTATCGCAAGTGGAAGATGAAATTGTAACGCTAGAGCAACAGTTACAATCACACCAAACAA
The DNA here is from genome assembly GCF_036697365.1 of Psychromonas arctica. Classification (GTDB taxonomy): domain Bacteria; phylum Pseudomonadota; class Gammaproteobacteria; order Enterobacterales; family Psychromonadaceae; genus Psychromonas; species Psychromonas arctica_A. The sequence continues at coordinate 26,873 of NZ_JBAHZA010000005.1, read as the reverse complement.
TTTATGCAACTAAATTTGGGCTATTACAATCCGATCAAGCGAACCAAGCCAAACAACAAGAGATTGCTAAACAACAACAGGTAAAAAAACAAACAGCGCAGCACTGGGAGATGCTTAATAAACTGATTGGCTCTGCTGATGGTGCTAAGTTTAGAACCTTTGCACAGGGAGTGACTTTAGATAACCTGGTGTATCTAGCCAATAAAGAGATGGCAAACTTACACCAACGTTATCAATTGCAACGAAATGTTAATCAACCTTTGGCATTACAGGTTATTGATTTATGGCAGGCTAATGCGGTACGTGATGTTAAAACCTTATCGGGTGGTGAAAGTTTCTTAGTGAGCCTTGGTTTAGCGCTAGCCTTATCCAACTTAGTAAGCCATAAAACACAAATTGAATCTTTATTTCTAGATGAAGGATTTGGCACCTTAGATGCTGGCACATTAGAAGTGGCTTTAGAGGCATTAGAGCGGCTAAATGCTAGTGGTAAGCTAATCGGCATTATATCGCACGTAGATGCTTTAAAAGAGCGTATTAACCATCAAATACATGTCACTAAAGGCGCGTCAGCTGGATTTAGCCAATTAGCTGCAGGTTATCGATTTAATACGGATACAGCGAGTAATTAAGCCTTAAGTACATGAATTTAATTATATAATTAATGAGACTCAGAGCAAAGTGAGAGTACCTAAAAGTAGATATTTCTGAGTGCTTAAGTAAAATCAAATAAAAAAGTGTAGGGTAATTATGTTACAGCAGGAAAGGCACAGTAAAATCTTAGCGCTACTCAGCCAGTTAGGGCGAGTTTATGCGGCAGAGTTAAGTGTTCAATTAGGTGTTTCTGAAGATACAGTTCGTAGAGATCTAAAAACACTTGATGAACTTAAGCAACTAAGACGTGTTCACGGTGGAGCATTGCCTTTACAGCATGAAAATCAAGAGTACCGTCAACGTCATGAAGAGGTTGATCCGTTAAAGCAACGTGTTGCATTGGCGGCCATCCCATTAATCAAAGAAGGTGATACGATCCTCATTGATTCTGGAAGTACTTGTCTTCAACTGGCAATGAATTTACCTACTGATTTTAGTTTTACAGTTGTCACTCCTAGTCCGTTAGTAGCAACGAAGCTAATACACCATAATAATATTGAGCTTATTTTATTAGGCGGGAAAATATTTAAACCTGCAGTCATGGCATTAGGTGCTACCACTAATGCCATGCTGAGAAAAATTCACTTCGATAGTTGTTTTCTAGGTGTGTGTGCATTGCATCCTAGTCAAGGTCTAAGCATCAATCATATTGATGAAGCTGAAACGTTAGCGACTATTATTGAGCAATCTGAACAAGTGGTGACATTAGCTTCTCACTTAAAGCTAGGGAAAATGAGTACCTATAAAGTATGTGGAGCGCATAAAATTAACTATTTAGTCACAGATCCTAAATCAGATCCTAAGTTACTTAATTTATTTTCAGAACAAGGTATTGAGATACAACTTTGTGCAGAATAAAAATAAAACGCTAATATGAAAGTGGTCATTAAATGGAATTAATTGCTGTGTTTTGCGATAAATGGGAGTTATTACATAATGTTTAATAAACAAACGGTACTGATAGTTGATGACTCACCTAGTATCTTAAAGATGTTAGCCTCTTGTATCAAAGGCCTATGTCAGATGAAAACTGCACATAGTGGTCGAGAATGTTTAGAGATTGCTGCTCAAATACCACAACCAGACTTAATCTTATTAGATGTATCTATGCCTGAAATGGATGGATACGAAGTATGTGAGCAACTAAAAATGAACCCTGTTACAGCCGCTATTCCTGTTATTTTTGTGACAGGCTTACAGGGGGAGAAAGATGAAGAGAAAGGGTTAATGATTGGAGCCGTTGATTATATTACGAAACCATTTCGTCCTGCGATTGTAGCTGCACGTGTGAGCACACATTTAACCATTAAGTTACAGCAAGATAAGCTTAACCAATTAGCTTTTTATGATCAGCTAACTGGTTTATATAATAGACACTATTTAATGGATGTTGCTAAGCAAAAAATGCAAGCATCCCAACAACAGCAGCATCCGTTATGGGTGTTAATGATCGATGTCGACCACTTTAAATCAATTAATGATAATCATGGTCACTCAGTAGGAGATTTGGTGTTACAGCAAGTTGGAGAAGCGTTAGCAATAGATGATGAAACCGCTGTGACTGCTCGCTCTGGTGGGGAAGAGTTTGTTATCCTCTTTGATCAATGTGAAGATGAAGAAGCCTTTAATAAAGCGATATTGTTATTGGATGCAGTAGAGAGTCTTAATCCACATAAGATTAATGTCACCATTAGTATTGGTATGGCAAAAATATCTGAACAAGATAAAGATTTTGATAGTCTATTAAAACGTGCTGATATAGCGCTATATAAAGCAAAAGAGAATGGCAGAAATAGATTAGAACTTGCTTTTTGATCCTATCCATATTTTTTAAAGAGATAAAAAAACGGCAACCTAGGTTGCCGTTTTTATTATCATTAACGTAATTGGTATTAAACGTTAAAGCGGAAGTGAATTACGTCACCATCTTGTGTGATGTATGATTTACCTTCAAGACGCCATTTACCCGCTTCTTTTGCGCCAGCTTCACCTTTGCATTCAACGAAGTCATCGAAACCAATGATTTCAGCACGGATAAAACCACGTTCAAAGTCAGTGTGGATTTTACCAGCTGCTTGCGGTGCTGTTGCACCAACAGGGACTGTCCAAGCACGTACTTCTTTTACACCAGCTGTGAAGTAAGTTTGTAAATGTAATAGCTCGTAACCACTGTAGATAACACGGTTTAAACCTGGCTCTTCTTGGCCAATACCTTCTAAAAACTCTGCTTTATCTTCATCATCTAATTCAGCAATTTCTGATTCAATAGAAGCACAGACAGGCACAACAACTGCATTTTCTTTCGCAGCAATTTCACGTACTTTGTCTAAGAATGGGTTATCTTCAAAGCCATCTTCAGCTACATTAGCGATGTACATCGTTGGTTTTAATGTCAAAAAGCTTAGGTATTGAATAGCAGCTAGTTCTTCTTTTTCAAAATCTAAACCACGTACCATACCATCTGCTTCTAAATGAGCTTTAATGCGCTCTAGAATTGGTAGTTCAAATTTAGCATCTTTATCACCACCTTTTGCTTTTTTACCTAAACGTAAAATCGCGCGGTCACAGCTTTCTAAATCAGCTAATGCTAATTCAGTGTTAATGATATCGATATCTTCTTGTGGGTCGATTTTACCAGCTACGTGGACAATGTTTTCATCTTGGAAACAACGAACAACATGGCCAATCGCGTCAGTTTCACGGATGTTAGCTAGGAATTTATTACCTAAACCTTCACCTTTTGATGCACCTTCAACTAACCCTGCAATATCAACAAACTCCATCGTTGTTGGTATTACTTTCTGTGGATTTACGATGTCAGAAAGTTGGTCTAAACGTGGATCAGGTACAGGTACGATGCCAGTATTAGGCTCGATAGTACAAAAAGGGAAGTTAGCCGCTTCAATGCCTGCTTTCGTTAATGCATTAAAAAGGGTTGATTTACCAACGTTGGGTAAACCTACAATACCACATTTAAAACCCATGATTTTATCCTATTAATTTACTGTTATTGTGCTTTGAAGCTATGTAAGCGATTCATCGCTTTTTCGATACCGTCGACGCCTAAAATATGGGTACAACGCGCTGCTTCATCGATACTTTGCTCGATCAAATTTTGTTCTGTACTCGTTGCTTTACCAAGTACATAACCGCTAACACGATTTTTATCGCCTGGATGGCCGATACCAATACGTAAACGGTAGAAATTTTTGTTATTGCCTAACTTTGAAATGATATCACGTAAACCATTATGCCCGCCATGACCACCGCCGAGTTTAAATTTAGCGATACCTGGTACGATATCTAGCTCATCGTGAGCGACTAAAATTTCTTCAGGCTTGATTTGGTAGTATTTTGCCATTGCGCTAACTGCTTTACCACTGAGGTTCATAAAGGTAGTAGGGACTAATAAGCGAATGTCATTTCCAGCAAATTGAATACGACCAGTGTGGCCAAAGAATTTAGCTTCTGGTTTTAGCTGGATGTTTTCTTGAGAGGCGAGTTGTTGTATGTACCATTGTCCGGCATTGTGTCGAGTATTTGCATATTCGGGGCCTGGATTAGCCAGGCCCACAAGCAATTTAATCGTAGTTGACACGATTACTCAGCAGCGTCAGCTTCTGTTGCTTCTTCAGTTTCTTCTTCAACAGCCGCTGCTTTCTTAACAGTGATTGCTAATAGTGGTAAATCATGCTCTTCGCCTTTGTTAAGCTCAACAGATTCAACACCTTTTGGAAGTGCAACATCAGAGATGTGAACAGTTTGACCAATTTCAACGTTTGCAATATCAACTTCGATAAATGCAGGAAGATCAGCTGGTAAACAAGTTACTTCTAATTCGTTTGCTAAGTGAGCAACTACGCCGCCATTTTTAACAGCTTCTGCAGTTTCTTCGTTTAAGTAATGAAGAGGAACTGTAGTTGTGATTGCTTGAGTTGCGTCAACACGTAAAAGATCTAAATGTTGGATGCGTTCTTTGAAAGAGTGACGTTGGATATCTTTAAGCAATACTTGCTCTGCAACACCGTCAATTTCTAGGCTTAATACTGAAGAGTAAAATGCTTCGATACCTTCAACTTTCATTAATTCTTTGTGTTCGAAAGTTAGAGAAACAGGATCTTTTCCTGCACCGTATACAACACCAGGTGTTTGGTCTGTGTGACGTAGGCGGCGGCTCGCACCTTTCCCTAAGTCTGTACGGCTTGTTGCTACTAATGTAATTACTGACATGGTAAAACTCCATTAATGAGGATATTAATATTAATTCCTCAAATTAAAATAGATTATCGTTTGCGACCAGCGATAACCACCTTCCCCTTATTAAAAGGGCGTATAAAAAAGGCGCGCTATAGTAACTCAGTAAGTAGTTTTGTACAAATTAAATACGAAAAAAAAGCGTTTATTCCGAAGAAATAAACGCTTTTCTAAAAACTCACTAAGACCTTGTTACTATCTTATTGTTTTTTAGTAATGAAACATCGCTGAAATAGACTCTTCATTACTTACACGACGGATTGCTTCAGCCAGCATACCGCTTAGTGTAAGCTGTTTCACTTTACCTGTTGCCATGATTTCATCTGTTAATGGAATTGAATCCGTTACGATGAACTCATCAATGACAGAGTTTTTGATATTTTCTAATGCAGAACCAGAGAATACTGCATGAGTTGCGTATGCATATACAGATAAAGCACCACGCTCTTTAAGTGCAGCTGCTGCTTGACATAATGTACCGCCAGTATCGATCATGTCATCTACGATGATACAGTTACGTCCTTCAACGTCACCGATCAAGTGCATTACTTGTGCTACGTTTGCTTTAGGACGACGTTTATCAATAATTGCTAAGTCTGCATCATCTAATAATTTAGCGTGTGCTCGAGCACGAACCACACCACCGATATCTGGTGATACAATCATTGGGTTTTCTAATTTTTTCTCTAACATATCTTCAAGTAGTACAGAGCTACCAAATACGTTATCGACAGGCACATCAAAGAAACCTTGGATTTGTTCTGCGTGCAAATCGACTGTCATAACGCGGTCAACGCCGACATTAGATAGGAAGTCAGCAACTACTTTTGCAGTGATTGGAACACGGCTTGAGCGAACACGACGATCTTGGCGAGCATAACCGAAGTAAGGGATTACCGCTGTAATTCGTCCTGCTGAAGCACGACGAAGTGCGTCAATCATAACGATTAGTTCCATTAAGTTGTCGTTAGTTGGAGCACAAGTTGATTGCACGATGAAAATATCATCACCACGAACATTTTCATTAATTTGAACATGTATCTCACCATCACTAAAACGGCCTACATCAGCACTTCCTAATTTGATGAAAAGACGATCAGCAATTTTCTGGGCTAAATCGGGTGTAGCGTTACCTGCAAATAATTTCATGTTTGGCACTATGAGGACCTCTGTAATCCTGTTGATTTGGCTAATGGCAATTTACCATTAACAAGTGTGATTAATTCAATGCAAATTAATCTAGTTTGGTCGTTAACAATTCACGCAATGGTGAAACGTTTACGCCTTTGGTCGTGAAGCAGTTCAACCAGTTTGGCGATTTTTCAGCTAATGATTCTGCATCACAAGCTTGTTCAAATGTACTAAAAACACATGCTCCTGTTCCGGTCATTTGAGTCGGAGCGTATTCTAGCAACCAGTCGATAGTCTTAGCAACCTCGGGATAATTTTTTTTAACACAAGGTTGGCAGTCATTTGTCCATTTATTGTTCATAAGTTGTTCATGTGAAAGCTTTTTTGTGTCTCTTTTTAAAAATGGATTTTTAAATACATCCGGCGTAGAAATATGACAATTAGGTACGGCAATAAGATAGTGAGGTTGCTTAGGGAAAACGGATGTTAGTTTTTCTCCGACACCTTCAGCAATAGCGGCTTTACCATGTATGAAAATAGGGACATCAGCGCCAAGCTTGACACCTAAAGTTGCTAGTGTTCGTTCACTCAAATTGAGTTGCCAATGATAGTTTAAAGCAACCAAAGTAGTTGCCGCATCCGATGACCCACCGCCGAGTCCTCCACCCATCGGTAGATTCTTTTCTAATTCAATATGTGCACCAAGAGAGCATTGAGTATGCTCTTGAAGTAAGCGAGCTGCTTTATAAATAAGGTTGCTTTCAAGTGGGACATCTGCAATTTCAGGTGTTATAGAGATCTTCCCACTTTTATTCGCATTAATGGTTAAGAAGTCACAATGATCAATAAATTGGAATAGAGTTTGTAAATTATGATAACCATCAGGGCGTTGCCCTGTGATGTATAAAAAGAGATTTAGTTTCGCTGGAGCAGGCCAGCGAATTTTTTCAATGTGCATGATGAAGCTCTATTATTATTGGATATTCCATTGGCTAACCGCTATTTTAAGCTTAATGCCATCGCGATTAAGGTCAATTTTTCGTGGTAGGTAAAAGCCAGAGAAGTCTTGGTATTGTTTATATCTGATTTCCCATTGGTTGCCACTACTATCTATACCAAGTAAGTCACTCACTTGTTGTTGTTCATTAAGTTGATAAGGCGCATTTTCTGGGTTGCCTTTTATCCATTGTTGTAATGCTTGTATTGGTAGATCAAGTCCGGGAGCAAGTTGCTTAACTAAAGTGTTTGCATCTTGCCCAGTATAAACTTGATCGTCATTATCAATAATCTCGACACCTTGTTCGTTTTTGGTAATTTGTAAAATGCGGGTTCCAATAAAAGTAGTTAATTGAATTGCATAATTATCACCTTGTTGTCGCCAATAAACATTTGCTGTTTGGCGATCTGATTCAAGGAAAATAGCCAATTTTCCAGTTAAGATCCAGTTATCGAGTTGCTGCAACTTTTTTTGATGTTGTTGCCATGTAAGATTACTAGGCACGCTAATATCTTCTGATGTATTAAATTGAGAACAACCAGTTAAGGCTACCATTAAAAGTAGTGTTACTATTTTTTTCATTATTCAAAGCCCATCTATAGAAGTGCATCTAATATAACAAAATATTTTATTGATAGCTTTGTTCTATAGTAAAAACCTAATATTGAGCAATCAAAAATATCTTTTAATTTACAGAGCTATAAATGAATTAATCTAATTCTTATACTATTTTAAGCAGTATCGCTTAAACCTTTTATTTTAAATGTATATAGAAATAGCGTTATAAAGCTACTTATCAAAAAAAACATACCCTTTAGGAGTATTTTTTAGTGTTAATCATAAGCTGAATCGTTATAGACTGTATTTATAAAAGAAAATTAAGCTTTTAATTCATTTATAGCTTTTTTACATATTAACCATAATAGGTATGAAGGTTGATTAAGGATTATTGTCATGGACTTATTGGATAAATTTTTAACTTTACAGCAATCTTTAACACAGCTTGGAGTAGAAAATAGCGATCCAGAAAAAGACGATTCTGAGTATAAAATTAAGGCGATACTAAAATCATGTTGTCTATTATTAAATGTTGCGCGGGCTAGTGTCTGGTTATTTGATAATGATAAAAGTAACATTATTTGTCAGTACCTATATATAAAAAAGCATGACTTATTTGAAACAGGCCTAAAGATTCCAGAGGCTTCGTGTCCTATCTACTTTAAATCGTTGAATACCAGTCGAGTGATTAACGTCGACAATGCACGCACTGATTACAGAACGACAGAGTTTTTAGAAGGTTACCTTACTGCATTTAACATTATGTCGATGTTAGATGCACCAATCTTTAAAGATGGCCGCTTATCGGGTGTTTTGTGCATTGAACAAACAGAAGAGTTCCATCATTGGGATATGGCTGAAATCTCTTATGCAGTTTCAGTTGCTGATTATATTTCATTGGCTTATGTCCAATCTAAATGGTTATTTGAAAAACAAAGAATACGTTATATGGAAAAGGTCGATCCTTTGACCTGTTTAGAAAATCGCTTATCTTTTCAAAATAGAATAGTTAAAGAGATTGAACATTCATCACCTAACGATAAATGTGCCGTCATATTAATAGGCTTGGACGAGTTTACAGGGATCAATAAACGTTTTAGTTATGATTTTGCTAATAAGTTGTTGTGTGAAATAGCACGTCGATTAGAAACTATTTCTGCTAATTGCCCATATAGTTTGTCTCGAGTCGGTGGTGATTTATTTGCTTTGTGGTTAATTGATTTTAAAGAGCAAAATCAATTAGAAGAGATGCTATCAAATATTCAAGCGCAATTTACTGATGAATTTAAAACCTTTACTAATGAGGTGATTAATTTAACTGCTAGCCTAGGTGTATATAGTTGCTATATAAAAGAATTAGTAGATAAAGACCCATTACGTAAAGCTGAAATTGCAATGTTAAAAGCTAAGAACGCAGGCAACGGTAGCATTTATTACTTTAACCCAGTTTGGTTAGAAGAGTACCAAAAAGAAGCGTCATTAGAGCATGAGTTTGTTAATGCTTTAAATAGTGGCGATATTGTTCCATTTTATCAACCTATCATAAAGCAAGACTACCAGACTTCTGGCTTTGCATTAGAAGCGCTCGTGCGCTGGGTGCATCCCTCGAAAGGGATTATTTCTCCTTATATCATTTTACCTATTGCAAAACGCTTAGGGCTAATGGGGGAGCTAGGTAACGTTATATTTGAACAAACCTGTGTTGATATTAATAAATTTTTAGATGCTGGATTAGATCTACAAAGAATATCCGTTAATATTTCTTCAGAACAATTATTTTCTGCTCATTTGGTAAGTGAAATTGATAGGTGTTTAAAAGCACATCAAGTTTCTACGTCTTTAGTTGAGTTTGAAATCGTGGAGGAGTTGATGGCTGGAGATTTTCAAGTGTTATCAACCCAATTAGAAAAGCTAATTGATCTAGGCATTCAATTATCCATTGATGACTTCGGTACAGGTTACTCTTCGCTTTCTCGTTTAAAGAATTTAAATGTTTCTAAGCTAAAAATAGATAAATCTTTTGTTGATGGTTTACCAAACGGAGAAGAAGACATTTGCATTGTTAAGTCTATTATTGGTTTAGCAAAAGGAATGGGGTTAGATTTGGTTGCAGAAGGCGTCGAAACACAAGAGCAAGCTAACTGGTTGTTTGAAAATGGCTGTGATTATTTGCAAGGTTATTTAATTTCTAAGCCTGTCCACTCTATTGATATTATTAAATTAATGTCTAAGCAGAATAGCTTTTTCAATAGGGTAAATAAGCATTAGACTAAGTTATTTTAGCTAATTAATTCATATAGTTGATTTTCAGTAAGCTTTGGGTAGATCTTAAATTGAGTCTTTTTTATGGGCGATTTTTTGAATATTGACTGTTGTTAAGCGTAGTTAATATTAAGGTGAATGTTAACTACGCTGCTATGATATGATCGCTTTTTGTCTTTACATTAAGCCAAAATATTAAGTCTCCATTTACAGATTAAATACTTTAAATACTTTAAATACTTTAAATACTTTAAATACTTTAAATACTTTAAATACTTTAAATACTTTAAATACTTTAAATAATTAATAACTCTTTGGCATTTGCTAAAGTGTGCTCGGTAATACTGTCACCGCCTAATAGTCTTGCCAATTCATGAATACGTTGAGTTTCATCCAATAGCTGCATATTGGTGTTAGTACTTTTACCATCGCTTTGTTTATTCACTATCATTTGTTGATGACCATTCCCAGCCACTTGCGGTAAATGTGTTACACAGAAGATTTGTGTGCTTTCACCAAGTTGACGTAATAAGTTACCAACAACGGCAGCTGTTGCACCACTGATACCCACATCCACTTCATCGAAAATGAGCGTTGGCGTGGAAACTCGTTGGCTAATGATCACTTGAATCGCTAAACTGATCCGCGATAGCTCACCACCAGACGCTACTTTTCCTAAATTTTGTAGACCTTGTCCCGCATTTGCTGCAACTTGAAATTCGATTCCGTCAATGCCTAATGGGCTCAGACTATCACTTTCATGTTGTGTCATCGCGACTTCGAACTGGCCATCTTCCATATTTAATTTTTGAATGCTTTTAGTAATCTTTTTACTTAACTCTTTAGCATAGCGTTGGCGACTTTGACTAAGTTTTTGAGCATGCTTAATATAATCTTGTTTTGCCGTTTCGAGCTCTAAAGTTAGCTGTTCGATTTGTGCTTCACTATTATTAAGTTGTTGGTATTCTTTACTCAACTTTTGATGGAAATCATAAAGCATTTCTGGTTGGACTTGGTGCTTTCTAGATAATGTCATTGCTTGACTTAAACGTGATTCAAGTTGCTCAAATTGCTCAGGGTCAAGCTCTAGTTTTTCACTGTATTGACGTAGTTCGTAGCCGGCTTCTTCTACCTGGATCACCGCTTCTTGCAAAGCACTAACGATTGGCTCTAGTTGACTGTCATGTTGTACTTGTGACTCTAGTAGAGAAATACTTTTTTGTAATAAGGTAAGTGCATCCACCTCCTCGGAGTCAGCCAGTAAATTTAAACTGACTTGAGTACTTTCTAGTAATGCGCCACTGTTAGCTAATTTCTTATGCTCGCTTTCGATTTCACTGAACTCGCCTTCACCTAATGCAAATTCGTCTAACTCAATGATTTGGTATTCAAGTAGTTGCTTACGTGCTTGCTTTTCTTGCTGACTTAATTGTTGTTGCTGTAATTGTTTCTTAAGAAAGTGGCAGCCTTGATAAGTATCTTTTACTTTTTGTAGTAGTTGATGGTGGTTGGCATATTCGTCAATAATTGATAACTGTATGTCTGTGCGTAATAAACTTTGGTGAGCATGCTGTCCATGTATATTAACTAATAATTGACCTAAGCTTTTTAGTTGGGATAAAGGTACTGGAATGGCATTGATATAAGCACGGGAGCGTCCTTCACGGGTGATCACTCGGCGCAATAAACATTCATTTTGATTATCGCTTAGCGTGTTTTCAAGATCGTTGCTTTTTAACCAAGCTAAAGCATTGGGCGTATCAATTAAGTTAAACCGTGCACTTACCTCTGCTTTATCAGTGCCTTGTCTAATCATACTTGCATCAGCACGAGCACCAAGACATAAGCCTAATGCATCAATCGCAATGGATTTACCCGCACCAGTTTCACCTGTAATAGTGGTCATACCTTGGTGAAAATCAAGCTCTAAAAATTTTACAATGGCAAAGTGCTGAACAGTTAATTGGCTTAGCATAAAATAGATATCCTATGATGATATTAGCAACGATAAAACTACTGTTTAAAAACACAGTTTAGTACTGTTTTTTTAAACAGTAAAGTGCTGTTTATCTATTTTATGCTAAATATTTTATTTTATGCTGATTGCTCAGTTACTTGGGGAGTAACTAGAAAAGTTTATTTCCCCAACCAAATTTAGTGTGTAATACATGAAAATAGTTGTAATTTTGCGGGTGTAAAAGGGTTAGCTGGTGTTTAGTTTTTTTAATAATGACTTCATCACCGGGTAATACAGATAAATTTACGTGGCTATCACAGCTAATTTGCATCTCTGTACTATTGCTTTGTGCTACCTTCAGACGCACAGTGCTATTGGCATCGATAACAATAGGGCGGCTATTTAAAGTATGAGGAAACATTGGTAATAAGCTGATTGCATCGAGTTTTGGGGTCATGATTGGACCGCCACCAGATAAAGAGTAGGCTGTTGACCCTGTTGGTGTTGAGAGAATTAATCCATCGGCTCGTTGATTAATCATGAAATTATCATTTACATAAATTTCAAATTCGATCATGTGAGCTATTTTATCTGGATGTAATACTGCTTCATTAACTGCGGTACTGCTGCTTTTTAGATGACCATGGCTATAAACTTGCGCTTCTAATAAAAATCGATGTTCGGTTTGGTAAGTACCTTCTAAAACCTCACTCAATGGCTTTTCGAAATTATCAGGATCTAAGTCTGTTAAAAAACCTAAGTTACCTCTATTTACGCCAATTACCGGTATATCAAATCTCGCTAATACTCTGGCAGCCCCTAGCATGTAGCCATCTCCGCCTACCACAATCGCTAAATCACATCTTTTCCCGATACCGACTAAATCTTCATAACGAATTTGTGGTAATTCTAGATCATCGGCAAGACGAATATCGATGATCACTGCATGCCCGCGAGCTTGTAGAAAAAAGTATAGGCTAGTAAGAGTTTGTAACGCTTCGCTATGCTGAGGTTTACCAATTAATCCAATAGTTTGAAATCGACTTTGTTGCTGATTGTCTTGCGTCATAAAATACATACTCATTAAAATGTGATGATTTTCAGTATACCTCTTAAAAATGTTTTTATTAACAGCCTTGAAACTATTATTACTATCCCCATAATAGAGCTTATATTATTGACCAAAATAAAATTAAGTAGGATTGAGCTATGAGCGAAGAACAAAAAAACACGGTTGAAGAAGCAATTGAAACGGTTTTAGGTGATGAAGCTGTCGAACAAGAGGTTGTTGAGCAAGAAGCAGTAGAAGGCACGCTTGAGCAAGCCGATGACCAATCAGCTTTAATTGAAGAGCTAACTAAAAAGCTAGCTGCAGCTGAAGAAGAGATTAAAGAGCAGAAAGATCTTGTGATCCGCGCTCAAGCTTTCTCTCAAAACGAAATCCGTAAAGCGGGTATCGATGCGGAGAACCGTCGTAAATCAGTATTAAAAACATTTGCTAATGCGTTAACGCCAGTCGTTGACCACCTTGAATTAGCAATTCAACATGCTGATAAAGAAAATGAAACACTAAAACCTATGGTTGATGGTGTTGAGATGACACTTACCGAGCTATTAAAAGCAATTTCAAGTATTGGTATTCAACAAATTGATCCGATGGGTGAAACATTAAACCCAGAGAAACACCAAGCAATGAGCATGCAAGTGGTTGAAGGCGTTCCTGCTAACCAAGTTGTTGCTGTTATGCAAAAAGGTTACGAATTAAGTGGTGGTCAAATTATCCGCCCTGCAATGGTTGTTGTCTCAAAAGACGCATAACGACTAAATTAAATAGTATTTAATCAGTCTATTTGATTGATTAATAAAAGGCACTTCGGTGCCTTTTTTGTATTTAGGCATTTTTTAGTATTGGAATTTCAAGTAAAAAATTAACCGTAGAGGCATAAAGTGCCAGACAATTCGCTGAAGTGAGTCACTTTTTAAAATAAATGTTAAAAAAAATGATTTTTTTTACTTGTTGCCCTTGAAACCTAAAAATAGCCCCTTATATATGAAGTATGAAACGGACACTGCAATGCTGCAGAGAGTCAACTAAACAAATAAAACATTAATAAATGTGGAGAAAGTAAAATGGGTAAAATTATTGGTATTGATTTAGGTACTACAAATTCATGTGTTTCTGTACTGGATGGTGATGTAGCTAAAATCATTGAAAACGCAGAAGGTGAACGTACTACTCCTTCAATCATTGCTTACACAGATGGTGAAACATTAGTAGGTCAACCTGCTAAGCGTCAATCTGTAACTAACCCAACAAACACTTTGTTTGCAATCAAACGTCTTATCGGTCGTCGTTTTGAAGATGAAGAAGTACAACGTGATATTAAAATCATGCCTTACAAAATTGTTAAAGCTGACAATGGTGATGCATGGGTTGAAGCGCACGGTGACAAAATGGCACCACCGCAAATTTCTGCTGAAATTCTTAAAAAAATGAAGAAAACTGCTGAAGATTACCTAGGTGAAAAAGTATCTGGTGCAGTAATCACAGTACCTGCTTACTTTAACGATGCACAACGTCAAGCAACTAAAGATGCTGGTCGTATCGCCGGTCTTGATGTTAAACGTATCATCAATGAGCCTACAGCTGCTGCATTTGCTTACGGTGTTAACAATACTAAAGGTGACAGCACAGTTGCTGTATACGATTTAGGTGGTGGTACTTTCGATATCTCAATCATTGAAATTGATGAAGTAGATGGCGAGAAAACATTTGAAGTATTAGCGACAAACGGTGATACACACTTAGGTGGTGAAGATTTCGATAACCGTTTAATCAACTACATCGTTAAAGAATTTGAAAAAGAGCAAAGCTTTGATCTAACTAAAGATCCACTAGCGATGCAACGTGTTAAAGAAGCTGCTGAAAAAGCAAAAATCGAGCTTTCTTCTGCACAACAAACTGATATTAACCTGCCATACATCACAGCTGATGCATCAGGTCCTAAACACTTAAACATCAAAGTGACTCGTTCTAAATTAGAGTCTCTTGTTGAAGACATGGTTAAAGCAACACTTGAGCCATTACGTATTGCACTTAAAGATGCTGACCTTTCTGTTAATGACATCGATGATGTAATCTTAGTTGGTGGTCAAACTCGTATGCCATTAGTACAAGCTGCTGTTGCAGAGTTCTTTGGTAAAGCTGCACGTAAAGATGTTAACCCTGATGAAGCGGTTGCAATGGGTGCTGCGATTCAAGGTGCTGTACTTTCAGGTGACAAAACTGACGTTCTTTTATTAGACGTTACACCGTTATCTCTAGGTATCGAAACAATGGGTGGCGTATTAACGAAAGTTATCGAGAAAAATACAACTATCCCAACTAAACAATCACAAACATTCTCAACAGCTGAAGATAACCAAAGTGCGGTAACAATCCACATTCTTCAAGGTGAGCGTAAGCGTGCTGCAGACAACAAATCTCTAGGTCAATTTAACTTAGAAGGTATCCGTGCTGCGACTCGTGGTACTCCACAAATCGAAGTAACTTTCGATATGGATGCGGATGGTATCTTACATGTATCTGCTAAAGATAAAGATACAAACCAAGAGCAAAAAATCACTATCAAATCAAGCTCAGGTCTATCTGACGAAGAGATTGAAAAAATGGTAAATGACGCAGAAGCAAATGCTGATGCTGATAAGCAATTTGAAGAAGTAGTAACGGCTCGTAACCAAGCAGATGCAATGGTTCACGGTACTAAGAAACAAATTGAAGAAGCTGGCGACGCATTACCAGCTGATGAGAAAGAGAAAATTGAAGCTGCAATTGCTGAAGTTGAAACAGCAAGCAAAGGTGAAGATAAAGCTGAAATCGACGCTAAAACTCAAGCACTAGCAGAAGCTTCTCAAAAACTAATGGAAATTGCTCAACAAAAAGCACAAGCAGGCGAAGCCGGTGAAGCTCAGCCAGAAGCTGAAGCTAAACAAGACGATGACATCGTTGATGCTGAGTTTGAAGAAGTAAAAGACGAGAAAAAATAATTGGGTAACCCCTAATTAGCAGTATCGTATCAGCTCGCGGGTTATGGATTTATCTATAATCCGCGCGTTTGTTTTGAACAATACCAATTTTAATAATGTTAATAATATAAACAGAGTTGAACTTGGTATAAATAAAGGTTTGAGAACTGACCATGTCTAAACGTGATTGTTATGAAGTACTTGGTGTCGGCCAAGATGCGACAGAGAAAGAGATTAAAAAGGCTTATAAACGCCTGGCGATGAAGTACCACCCAGACCGTACCAAAGGTGATACTGCGCTAGAAGAAAAATTCAAGGAAGTAAAAGAAGCTTACGAAATTCTTAGTGATCCCCAAAAAAGAGCAGCATTTGATCAATATGGTCACGATGGTGTTAATCAGCAAGGCCATGGCGGCGGCGGTGGTTTCGGCGGTGGCGGTTTTGACGATATATTCGGAGATATCTTTGGCGGTGGTCGTCGTGGTGGCGGTCAACGTGCACAGCAAGGTTCTGACTTACGCTACAACATGGAACTAACCTTAGAAGAGGCTGTTAAAGGTATCTCTAAAGAGATCCAAATTCCTACGTTAGTACATTGTGAACAGTGTAATGGCTCAGGCGCTAAGAAAGGTACTGAAAGTAAAACTTGTGGTACATGTCATGGTCAAGGCCAAGTACAAATGCGCCAAGGTTTCTTTGCGGTTAACCAAACATGTCCAACTTGTCGTGGTAAAGGTAAAATTATTACTGATCCATGTAATAAGTGTCATGGAGAAGGGCGTTACGAGCGCAGCAAAACATTATCCGTTAAAATCCCTGCTGGTGTTGATACAGGCGACCGTATCCGCTTAAGTGGTGAAGGTGAAGCTGGAGAGCATGGCGCACCTGCTGGTGATTTATATGTACAAATGAACGTTCGTCCACACGATGTATTTGAACGTGACGGCAACGACTTGTACTGTGAAGTACCAATCAGCTTCACAGAAGCTGCGCTAGGTGGTGAAATTGAAGTCCCTACCTTAGATGGACGTGTTAAATTAAAAATCCCTGCAGAAACTCAAACGGGCCGTATGTTCCGTATGCGTAATAAAGGCGTTCAATCAGTACGCAGCCATTCTACAGGCGACCTGATGTGTAAAGTGACAGTGGAAACACCAGTTAAACTTTCTATCAAGCAAAAAGAACTATTAAAAGAGTTTGAAAGTTCTTTATGTTCAAGCAGTAGTAAAAAACATAAGCCTAAGTCAGAAGGTTTTTTAAATAGCTTAAAAACATTTTTTGACGATATCAGCAAATAATAACGATTATATTTAAATGTAATCGATACTATTTTTTATGTTTTTTAAAAAAGGTCACTTTCGAGTGACCTTTTTTTTTGTATTTTATTGGAAATAGTTTGTTATGATGTCGCGCTAGCTAAATTGTATTATGAAAGATAAAGTGCTTAAATTTGCATTCTTATTCATTTTGTATGCATTATAAGCGTGAAAACTTGCACAGAGTGGCAATAGTTTGTTCTGGCTCTATAAGCGAGATAAAAAATTAGGTAAAGTTGCTCGTTGAAAAATTGATGCACAACGATATTAGTAAGTTATTCAGGATATTATGTTTGTTAACAAAGTACATGAACAACAGAAAGTGGCAGTATCAAACATATAAGTATTAACCTGTTTAATTTATGAGTTAACTTTACTCATACGGAGAAGTTTAGTGATAAATATCCTGCTGGTCGATGACCATGAATTAGTTCGTACAGGGATAAGCCGTATCATTGATGATGTTCGAGGCATGAAAGTAATTGGCGAAGCTGAAAGCGGAGAAGAAGCTGTAAAGTGGTGCCGAAGTAATGAACCAGACGTAATTTTAATGGATATTAATATGCCTGGTATTGGTGGATTGGATGCAATGAATAAGATTTTACGTATCAATGAAGATATTAAAATCATTATGTTAACTATGCATACTGAAAATCCATTTCCAACAAAAGTAATGCAAGCTGGTGCTGCTGGTTATCTCAGCAAAGCTGCTTGCCCAGAAGAAGTGTTAAATGCAATCCGTGCAGTCAATTCAGGTCAGCGTTATTTAACGCCTGAAATTGCCCAACAGATGGCGTTATCACAACTGGCACCAAGTAACGAAGATCCATTCCGTGTTTTATCGGAACGTGAGTTACAGATCATGATTATGATCACCAAAGGGCAGCGTGTTGTCGATATATCTGAGCAACTTAGCTTAAGCTCTAAAACGGTTAACAGCTACCGTTACCGTTTGTTTGATAAATTAGGTGTTCAAGGCGATGTTGAATTAACGCATCTTGCGATTCGTTACGGCATGTTAGACGCTGATACGCTTTAAATTTTCTATTTTGAAATGATATATTAGGCATCTATTTAGGTGCCTTTTTATTATACGCAGTGATCTCATTTATGACTAAATTCAACTCAGACGCTTTTTTAAAAACCGTGACCACTGAACCTGGTGTGTATCGTATGTTTGACGATAAAGATGAAATTATCTATATCGGTAAAGCTAAAAACCTTAAAAAACGTTTGAGCAGTTATTTTAGCCTGACTCAGAAACACCCTAAAACGTTAGCCTTAGTGAGTCATATCGTACGTATTGAAGTGACGATTACGCATACTGAAACGGAAGCCTTGATTCTTGAGCACAACTTTATCAAGCAGCATAAGCCTAAATACAACGTTTTACTGCGTGATGATAAATCATAT
Source organism: Psychromonas arctica (assembly GCF_036697365.1). Lineage (GTDB taxonomy): Bacteria > Pseudomonadota > Gammaproteobacteria > Enterobacterales > Psychromonadaceae > Psychromonas > Psychromonas arctica_A. Next base: position 8,305 of record NZ_JBAHZA010000005.1, on the reverse strand, counting down.
CCTTACCTGTTTCTAAGTGACCATAAACACCCGCAGTTAACGTTAGTTAGGTCGCAAAATAAAAAGCGTAAAGGCACTTATTTTGGACCTTACCCAAGTGGTGGTGCAGTTCGCGAAAGCTTACATTTAATGCAGAAGTTATTTCCTATTCGTCAATGTGAAGATAGCTACTATAAAAATCGCTCTCGACCTTGCTTACAGTACCAACTTAAACGCTGCTTAGGTCCTTGCGTTAAGGCAATGCCTGAACAGGAGTACACACATCAAGTGGAGCTTGCGACAGCATTTTTACAAGGTAAAAGCCAAGGCGTTATTGAGCAGCTAGTAACTGAAATGGAAGATGCGAGTGTTAATCTAGAGTTTGAAAAGGCTGCAGTTAGACGCGATCAAATTCAATCCTTGAAAAAGGTACAAGAGCAGCAATGGGTGAGTGGTGAGGTAGAGCAGCTAGATGTATTAGGTTTTGCTTATCAACATGGCGTTGCCAGTATTCATATGTTGTTTATTCGACAAGGCCGCGTACTGGGGAGCCGTAACTACTTTCCTAAGGTACCTAAAAACTCGACTCAAGAAGAGGTGCTAAGTAGTTTTTTAAGCCAATTTTATTTGTCAGGTCAGAATGGCCGAGCTATACCAAGAGAAATACTGTTAACCGATGATTTTGCAGACCGTGAAATATTCGAAGAATTATTTTCGGAACACAGCGGTTATAAAACTAAATTAAAAATAGTCATGCGTGGTGAGCGTTTACGATTTACTAAGTTAGCTAAAACGAATGCAACAGTCGCGTTAAGTACCCATTTAAGCCAACAGAAGTCGATTCTACAACGTTATAACCTCCTAGAAGAAAAGCTAGAGTTAACCTCTCCTATTCAACGTATGGAGTGTTATGACATCTCTCATATGATGGGCGAAAAAACCGTAGCGTCTTGTGTTGTGTTTAATCGAGAAGGCGCCAAAAAATCTGATTATCGCCGTTTCAATATTACAGGCATCACTCCAGGCGATGATTATGCTGCGATGGGGCAAGTTTTAGCTCGTCGCTTTAAAGACGTGCAAACTGCAGAAACCACTCCTGATATCATTTTTATCGATGGTGGGCTAGGGCAGTTAAGCCAGGCAGAGACTATTATTAGCTCTTTAGAGCATAATTTTCCTGAGAAGTATCCATTACTTATTGGTATTGCCAAAGGCGTTGCCCGTAAAGCAGGAGAAGAAACACTAATACTTGCTGATAGTCATGAAATATTAGAAGTTGAAAGTGATTCACCGGCATTACACCTTATTCAACAGATTCGCGATGAGTCACATCGTTTTGCGATCATGGGGCATAGACAGCAACGCGATAAAGTAAGGCGAACTAGTACCTTAGAAGGTATTGCGGGCATAGGTGCTAAACGTCGCCAAATGTTGTTAAATCACTTTGGTGGGTTACAAGGGGTTAAGTCGGCGAGTATTGATGAATTATGCAAATTAAATGGTATTAGTAAAAGTTTAGCTGAAACCATTCATGAAGCTTTACATCATTAATTACATTTAAAAATGACTTTAAATCATCATCCACGAGTAAAATATAAATTATATTTCTCATAACAAGTAGTTAGTTCATTTTATTACTTATTTTATGAGTTAAGCATTTGCAAAAGCTAAGCATAAAGTGCCAAAATAAGCGTGCATAGCCTAAAGGATATATCAATGCTTAACATACCAAATATACTAACCTCTTTTCGAATTTTATTAATCCCTGTATTTGTCATTATTTACTACCTTCCAAGCGTATGGGCAGCTGCAGCCGCTGCCTTTGTATTTTGGTTAGCAGGTGTGACAGATTGGCTAGATGGCTATTTAGCCCGCCGTTTAAACCAACAAACCCCATTTGGTGCGTTTTTAGACCCTGTTGCCGATAAAATCATGGTGGCAGTCGCCTTAGTGATGATCGTTGAGCATTATGCTGTTATTTGGATAACTATTCCCGCAATGGTGATGATTTGTCGAGAAATTATTATTTCAGCTTTACGTGAATGGATGGCTGAATTAGGAGAGCGAGGAATTGTCGCTGTTTCTTGGATTGGCAAAGTGAAAACCGCATCACAAATGTTAGCGTTGTTTTTATTAATATGGCAATACTCAGTCACAATGGAATGGGCAGGTTTTATATTCTTATATATTGCGACGACGTTAACGCTGTGGTCTATGATTGTGTACCTAAAAGCAGCTTGGCCGTTATTGAAGAAAGGTAATGAAGTAAAAGGTGATTAATTTCACTTATATTGATGAATATCTCGCCGCTTAGGCTAAAAAAGCGGCGAACAGAGTAAAAGAAGTAAAAAAGTCGATAAATAGTATTGACTCATTGTTAAGAATCATTAGAATGCGCACACATCGAGAGGGGAAACAGTTACTGCTTCTTCTTGAGATAAACATAGTGATGCGGTACTAGCTCAGTTGGTAGAGCACAACCTTGCCAAGGTTGGGGTCACGAGTTCGAGTCTCGTGTACCGCTCCAAATGTTTTTGGCGGAATGGCAGAGTGGCCATGCAGTGGATTGCAAATCCATCCACCTCGGTTCGACTCCGGGTTCCGCCTCCATTATAGAATTTGCCCGGGTGGTGAAATCGGTAGACACAACGGATTTAAAATCCGTCGCTTAATAGGCGTGCCAGTTCAAGTCTGGCTCCGGGCACCAATTCTATAAATAAGCCAGCGATAAGCTGGTTTTTTTATACCTAAAATTTGAGTTAAGCTGTTTCAACTCCTTTTAATCCTCAACTCATACCACTCCTTTAAAAATAACTAATCGCTATAAATTATTTTCTTATAGATTACAAAGTTAGTGTGATGCCTATTAATTTTTTTTCTGAATAAATAAACCCACGATAATTAGTACTAGTCCGATAATTGTTGCTGGATAAATAGTTTCACCAATAATAACGTTGAGCAGTAATAGGGAAACAAAAGGAGAGATAAAAATTAGGTTGCTTATCTTACTCGTACTCTCAGCATATTTAAGCGCAGTCAACCAAGCTACAAAAGCTAACCCCATCTCAAATAACCCTATATAGGTTGCACCTAACCAACCTTGCCATGAAGTCATGGTGATATCGTCAAATATGAGTACTGCAACGAAAATCATCGGTAAACTGCATAGAAAGCAAAGTGATAAAGAGGCGATTGGATCGGCTTCATTCTTACTATTAAATATCCAATAACAGGCCCATAAAATAGTGCTCAATAACGCTAAACCAACACCTAATGGGCTTTCAAAGTCGAGAGTTAATAAGTTGCCTTTAGTCGCAATAATTAAGGCGCCTAAATAACCTAAAGTAATCGCAATAACATCATTCTTACGTAATTTTTGTCCCAACACAGGCACCGCTAATAAAGATAATGTTATGGCCCAAGTGTAATTGAGTGACTGTGCTTGTTGCGCAGGTAATAAGTCATAGGCTTGAAATAGCAGTGAGTAATATAAAAAGGGGTTGATTGCACCCATCAGTAAATAAAAGTATGGCGCTTTTAAAAAGCTATCTTTTAATAAATTAATCTTACCTTGGTGATAGCAGATAATTAACAAGACAGCACTGCTGGCTAAGCTTGCAACTAATGACATTTGCAAGGCACTAAAATAGATAAGTGTTACTTTAAATGCGGTGGCAACAGTTGACCACATAAGTACCGCTAATAAAGCAAATAGAGTCGCTGTTTTTTGATTTTTAATCATCCTTGATCCCCGCGAAGAGTAGTGTCGTACTTATTGTTATATTATTTTTTGGATTTTTGACTAGAGTAAGTTTTTGATATTAAATCTAAAATGTTTTGCAGGCTAGTTATTTTATTTTGATTTATAAATCAGTGAAATTATTTAGGTAGTAGGGCGGTCGATTAATACAGTCACTATAAATGTGGCTGTATTAATCTGCTATCGATTTAAGGCTATTTAATTATTTTACCAAGTTCTGTGGCAATGAATTCTGCAATCCAACTTTGTGCTTTAACGTTAGGGTGTAAACCGTCATTTTGCATCCATTCTGGTTTTGTGATGACTTGTTCTAAATAAAATGGCATTAACGGTATGTCTGCTTGTTCACTTAGCGCAGGGTAGATATCAGCAAAAGCTTGTCCGTAGCGTTTCCCATAATTTGTTGGGACACGAATTTGCATCAATATTGGTTTAGCGTTCTGCGCTTTTATTGTTTCAATTATAGTTTTTAAGTTTTTACTAATAATGGTCGGAGAAAAGCCTCGTAATCCATCATTAGCGCCTAATTCAACTAATACATAATCGGGTTGATGTGTTGCTAATAAACCGGGCAATCGTGCTAGGCCATTACCACTTGTATCGCCAGAAATGCTGGCATTTATTACATCAATTTTTTGATTTTGCGCGCTGAGCTGTTCTGGTAATAAAACTGGCCAGCTTTCTTCAACTGGTATTTTATACCCTGCGCTTAGGCTATCTCCAACAATTAGTAACGTGTTACTGTTGGCCGCAGATGAAAAAATAAGCAACGAAAATATTAAGGAAACAAGTTTAATCATGAGTCAATCCATTATAAGTGTTGAAAATATTACTAAATCAGTGATTAGTAATGATAACGAACTGTCTATCCTAAAGGGGATTTCCTTTAACATCAATGAAGGAGAGTCTGTCGCTATTATGGGAACGTCTGGTGCAGGCAAATCCACCATGATGAGTTTATTAGCTGGATTAGACTTGCCAAGCTCAGGTTCAATCAGTCTTTTAGGCTCTACTATTTCCGATATGGATGATGAACAACGCGCTAAAATGCGCAGTGAATCAATAGGTTTTGTTTTTCAGAATTTTTTATTAATCCCCTCTCTAACCGCTTTGCAGAATGTTACTTTGCCAATGCTATTACGCGGCAATGAAGACCAAGAAGACAATGAACTAAAAGCAAAAAAATTATTAGCAGAAGTTGGCTTATCTGGTCGAGAAACCCATTTACCTACACAGTTATCTGGTGGTGAACAGCAACGCGTTGCGTTAGCACGAGCTTTTGTTACTCAGCCTAAAATATTATTTGCTGACGAACCTACCGGGAATTTGGACCAAAAAACCGCTAAGACGATTGTTGAGCTTTTATTTGCAATGAATAAAGAGCAGGGAACCACGCTGGTATTAGTGACACATGATCCTGAATTGGCAAAAAGATGCCAACGCACTTTGGTTATGAATGCAGGTCAATGTCAGGAAAGCGCATGAAAACAAATAAAATGATAATCAGCTGGAGCTGGCGAGAGATCTGGTCTGGTCAGTTATGGCCAGTAATGGTGGCATTAACCTTGATCATTGCTTGTGTTGTCGCTTTATCAACGTTAGCGTTACGTGTTGAAAAGGTGATGACCAATCAAGGGCGCGATCTATTAGCTGCTGATTTAGTGTTAAGGTCCTCGAACCCGATTCCTGAGCTGTTGGTAGAAAAAGCGCAAGATGCAGGTTTAACTATTTCTTCTCAAAGCCGTTTTCAAACAATGGCTTTCAGTGACGAAAAATTACAGTTAGTCACAGTGAAAAGTGTTGAAAGTAGTTACCCATTGCGCGGTTCATTAACTCTTCGTGATGCCAATCAATCCGCCAGAAACGAAGTAAAACCAGGTGAGCTATGGCTTTCTCCTCGCTTATTTTCAATCTTAGAAAGTAAAGTGGGTGATACTATTGCTATTGGTGATGCGGAACTGCCGATCACAGGTGTAATAGAAGAAGAACCTGAGTTAGCCTATAACCCTTTTAATAGCATTCCTAATGTATTTATCCATAGTAGCGACCTAGAGAAAACAGGTGCTATTCAGATTGGCAGCCGGGTACGTTATCGTCTATTTATTAATGGTCCTCCTACTGCATTAGCTGCTTTTCAGGAAAGTTATGAGTTACAGCCGGGAGAGTCTTGGGTAGACCAAAATAGAGAAAGTCGTGCCGTCCGATTAATGGATAAGGCCAAGCAATATTTATCACTTACTATTTTAATGGTGATATTAATGGCTGCGGTGACGCTTATTTTAACCTGTCTTCATTACGTACGAAATCGTAGTGAAACCGTATCTATGTTAAAAAGTATGGGCTCAAGCCGAGCTTGGTTACGATCTTGGTTAACCACACAAGTCTTAATCATGTTTATCAGTGCATTTGTAGTCGGTAGTTCATTAGGATTGTTACTAGAGTATTTATTACGAGTGCCTTTGGCGGATATTCTCCCGCAAGAGTTACCTAGTGTAGGTATTCAACCTTTCTTGTTCGCTTTGGGTGTCGCACTGTGTATCGGATTACCTGCTCTATTAATTCCATTAACTCGTTTATTGGATGCGCCGGCGATTAATGTTATCCAAAAGCAATCTGTCACATACAGTAAAACGAGCTGGTGGTTATTGCTACTGCCTTTCACTGCGTTAGTCGTGTTTTATGGTGGCAATAAACTAGTTTGGATGGTGTTAATCGGTTTATTGGTGTTATTTGTTGTACTGGCTGGCTTGAGTTATGGTTTTTTACAATTATTGGGCAAGTTAAAGTGGGGAGCTGCTTTCAGCTTAGCTTTAAGTCGTATTAGTCGCTCGCCAAAAAATAGCATGATGCAACTCGCCGCTCTATCTGGTTCGCTGATGTTAGTCGCATTAATTTGGTTAGTTAAAAGTGATTTATTAGGAGATTGGCAGCAAACCCTAGCACCAGATGCACCTAATGTATTTTCTATTAATATTAGCCCTGAACAACAGCAAGATTACTTACAAGAGCTGGATAAGTCAGGATTACCACACAGTGATGCTTTTGCCATTATTCGTGGTCGAATCACTAAAATAAAAGGTCAAGAAACCACTGAGTTGCCTGCTTATCAAGATCCAGAAATACGTATTTTGAAACGAGAAGTAAACTTTACCTGGATGGATCAGCTTCCTGTTTATAACGAAGTGGTTGCGGGCGATTGGACTGGTGAAAAAACCGTATCAGTAGAGCAAGAAGTAGCCGAAGAGCTTGGTTTGAAAATTGGCGATACCATGACTTTTGAAGTGAATAGCCAACCTTTCACTGCTACTGTTAATTCATTAAGGGCGGTGGAATGGCAAAGCTTAAAACCTAACTTTGTGTTTATTTTTAGTAAGGATGCGGTAGCCGACTTACCCTCTACTTGGATGGTCAGCTTTAGAGCGGAAGAAGATCAAACACCTTTAGTGAATGAGTTAGCGCGATCTTATCCAACGGTTACTTTACTCGATTTACGTACGATGGCGACTAAAGTACAAAGCTTATTAAGACAAATATCTTGGTCGCTAACTGGTTTAGCTGCACTGGGTGTCGTCGCCGGTATTCTCTTAATTTTTACTTTATTACGTTTAAGCTTGAGTGAACGTAAAAGAGAAATAACGCTTTACCGCACATTAGGTGCGAGTAAAAAACGTATTAGCCACACATTGTGGGCTGAATATGGTTTATTGGCATTAAGCGGGGGCTTTGTTGCAGCGATTGCTGCTGAAATTATCTTATCTGCACTAATGATTTGGGGATTCGAGTTATCGCCACAGTGGCATCCAAGTATGTTTATCATATTGCCAGTACTGGCTATTATTGTAGTATTCGTTAGTTTACGTTCGGTGATTAAAAGCTTAATGAAACCATTACGTTAAATCCTTTACGGTAATTATTAAATAAAACGGTTTTCACTTTTTGAGAAAGCCGTTTTTTATTATTAACAATGACCTGCTAGTTAATATCTATAGCGGCGGTAAGGCTGATTTTCTCTCACTTTACACTCTTGTGTGAGCAGGGAAGTCATAGCTAAATAAATAACCTAGAAATAAGCGTTTTTGTAGTTGCACAGAAGGTTAAAAGTCCGTAAACTTCGCCCTTCACTTTATCGCTGAATTAGTGATCGGCGATAATAATTAAAATAGGTTATCCACATAACCGCAAAATATCGGAGTACGTTATGTCACTAAGTGCAGAACAGAAAGCTGAGATTGTAGCAAAATTTGGTCGCGCAGAAGGCGATACTGGTTCACCTGAAGTTCAAGTTGCATTGTACACAGTACAAATCAACCACCTTCAAGGTCACTTCAAAGAGCACATCCATGATCACCACAGCCGTCGTGGTCTATTACGCATGGTTAGTCAACGTCGTAAATTACTTGACTACTTAAAGCGTAAAAATGTTGCAGCTTACACAGCATTAATCGCAGAATTAGGTCTACGTCGTTAATTCGACCTTAAACTTAATTTCAAAAAGAGCCTAAGGGCTCTTTTTTTGTTTGTGGGCTTTAAAAATTAAGACCTATAATACCAATCTAAGTAAAAACA
>NZ_JBAHZA010000042.1:0-1406 GCF_036697365.1 Psychromonas arctica | reverse complement strand
AATGGTGAAGACGAATTTACGTACACCAATGAAGATGGCAATACAGAAACGGTCACAGTGACGGTTGATCCGATTGCCGATGACACAGTATTAGTAGCAGACAGCGCAACAACTGATGAAGACACGCCAGTAGTTATCGATGTCGTTGCAAATGATACGGATGCAGATGGCGTCACATCTCCTGTTGCATCAGTGACAGACGGCACGAACGGGACTGTGGCGATTAACGCTGACGGCACCGTGACCTACACACCAAACGCAGACTTTAATGGTGAAGACGAATTTACGTACACTAATGAAGATGGCAATACAGAAACGGTGACAGTGACGGTTGATCCAGTTGCCGATGACACAGTATTAGTAGCAGACAGCGCAACGACTGACGAAGATACGCCAGTGGTTATCGATGTCGTCGCAAATGATACGGATGCCGATGGTGTCACATCTCCTGTTGCGTCAGTCACAGACGGTACGAACGGGACAGTAGCGATTAACGCTGACGGTACCGTGACCTACACACCAAACGTAGACTTTAATGGTGAAGACGAATTTACGTACACCAATGAAGATGGCAATACAGAAACCGTGACAGTGACGGTTGAACCAGTGGCCGATGACACAGTATTAGTAGCTGATTCAGCAACGACTGATGAAGATACGCCAGTGGTTATCGATGTAGTCGCAAATGATACCGATGCAGATGGTGTCACATCTCCTGTTGCGTCAGTAACAGACGGCACGAACGGGACAGTAGCGATTAACGCTGACGGCACCGTAACTTACACACCAAACGCAGACTTTAATGGTGAAGACGAATTTACTTACACTAATGAAGATGGCAATACAGAAACCGTGACAGTGACGGTTGATCCAGTGGCCGATGACACAGTATTAGTCGCAGACTCAGCAACAACTGATGAAGATACGCCAGTGGTGATTGATGTCGTTGCAAATGACAGCGATGCAGACGGTGTCACATCTCCTGTTGCGTCAGTCACCGATGGTACTAACGGGACAGTAGCGATTAACGCTGACGGTACAGTGACTTACACTCCAGATGCAGACTTCAATGGTGAAGACGAATTTACGTACACTAATGAAGATGGCAATACAGAAACCGTGACAGTGACGGTTGATCCGATTGCTGATGACACAGTATTAGTCGCAGACAGCGCAACGACTGACGAAGACACGCCAGTGGTTATCGATGTCGTCGCAAATGATACGGATGCCGATGGTGAAGTTTCACCTGTTGCATCAGTGACAGACGGCACGAACGGGACAGTAGCGATTAACGCTGACGGCACCGTGACTTACACACCAAACGCAGACTTTAATGGTGAAGACGAATTTACGTACACCAATGAAGATGGCAATACAGAAACCGTGACAGTGACGGTTGATCC
>NZ_JBAHZA010000041.1:0-1523 GCF_036697365.1 Psychromonas arctica | reverse complement strand
ATAGCGCTGTGGTACCACCTGATCCCATGCCGAACTCAGAAGTGAAACGCAGCTGCGCCGATGATAGTGTGGGGTCTCCCCATGTGAAAGTAGGTCATCGCCAAGCGCCTAATTCAAAACCCCAGTCTAAATGGCTGGGGTTTTAATATTTATAAACATATATAAATATACGCTTTTTTCTGATAATAATAGCGCTGTGGTACCACCTGATCCCTTGCCGAACTCAGAAGTGAAACGCAGTTGCGCCGATGATAGTGTGGGGTCTCCCCATGTGAAAGTAGGTCATTATCAGATCCCCTTTTGCTGATATGGCTCAGTTGGTAGAGCGCACCCTTGGTAAGGGTGAGGTCGGCGGTTCAAATCCGCCTATCAGCACCATATCTTCATTCCCTAAAGTATTTTGAAGTCTAAAAACCTTACAAAACCTAATGTTTGTCAACAGCTTGCCCTTCTTTTAGGTCTTTTGGCGTTTTATGTCGTCTTGCACAATCCAATATTTTAAGTAACACTCAAGGTAACACTGTAAAAATGTTACTGATACCAATCTGTAAAATTAACTGGTCAAATTAATCCACGATCTTAAGCATAGTGAAATGACTCTATTAATATCACTTCTAAAGTTATTCCAAGCAATAGTGCACTTCTCTTCAATATCTTCATAATTACTAAAAACACGATTGGCAATTTCATTTTGCCTCATCCATGACCAGACTTGTTCGATTGGATTTAATTCAGGAGAATAAGGTGGGATGTGAATAATACTAATCTTTAAAATTAACTGTTCAGTTTCATCCAGTCTCTAAAGCACATACTTTTCACTCTTAGAGGGATGCTGACAAAGTCATTCCACGCTTTACATACTTCATCAACAAGATTGTCATAGCCTTTAAAACTTCGGTTAGCTAGGTGATGTTGCCTTAACCAGCTCCACACTTGCTCTATTGGATTTAGTTCCGGTGAGTATGGTGGCAATTTTATTATTGAAACGTTATTCAAGCCTGCATCAATATTATCAACATGCCAACCTGCACCATCCATAATAACAACGGCATGCCTATTACTGACAGTGGCTTTGGATATCTGTAATAAATGTGTTCTCATCATCTCTTTATTAACAAATGGTACAACCATCGCCTCGCTAGCGCCATTCGTTACACAGACTGAGCCAAATAGATATGCATACTCAAACTGTTGTTGTTTCACGGCTAATGGCCTGCTACCCGTTTTCGCCCATAATCATGTTGTTGTGTTTTGTTGGCCAAAACGCGCCTCATCTTGTAACCAAATATCAACGCTATCTAATGAGATATGGCCTGGGATCTTAAGGATCGTTTTTATTTGGAATTTTTTTAAAATCTTCTTGAGCTCCTGGGGACTGCTTGGGGTGTTTAGTGCGTGAGGTTATCCATGAAAAACCTAGGCGATGAAGTAATTTGTAGACACTTGAAAGATGATATTGATAACCAAAATTTTCAGCAATAAACAACTGGATATCAGTTCCTACTAATCGGACACCCTTATCA
>NZ_JBAHZA010000040.1:0-1679 GCF_036697365.1 Psychromonas arctica | reverse complement strand
AATGGTGAAGACGAATTTACGTACACCAATGAAGATGGCAATACAGAAACGGTCACAGTGACGGTTGATCCGATTGCTGATGACACAGTATTAGTAGCTGATTCAGCAACGACTGATGAAGATACGCCAGTGGTTATCGATGTCGTCGCAAATGATACGGATGCCGATGGCGTCACATCTCCTGTTGCATCAGTGACAGACGGCACGAACGGGACCGTTGTGATTAACGCTGACGGGACCGTGACTTACACTCCAGATGCAGACTTCAATGGTGAAGACGAATTTACGTATACCAATGAAGATGGCAATACAGAAACGGTGACAGTGACGGTTGATCCGATTGCTGATGACACAGTATTAGTAGCAGACAGCGCAACGACTGACGAAGACACGCCAGTGGTTATCGATGTCGTCGCAAATGATACGGATGCCGATGGTGAAGTTTCACCTGTTGCGTCAGTAACCGATGGCACCAACGGGACCGTAGCGATTAACGCTGACGGCACCGTGACCTACACACCAGATGCAGACTTCAATGGTGAAGACGAATTTACGTACACCAACGAAGATGGCAATACAGAAACGGTTACCGTGACGGTTGATCCGATTGCTGATGACACAGTATTAGTCGCAGACAGCGCAACGACTAATGAAGATACGCCAGTGGTTATCGATGTCGTCGCAAATGATACGGATGCCGATGGTGTCACATCTCCTGTTGCGTCAGTCACAGACGGTACGAACGGGACAGTAGCGATTAACGCTGACGGCACCGTAACTTACACGCCAAACGCAGACTTTAATGGTGAAGACGAATTTACGTACACTAATGAAGATGGCAATACAGAAACGGTCACAGTGACGGTTGATCCAGTTGCCGATGACACAGTATTAGTAGCTGATTCAGCAACGACTGACGAAGATACCCCAGTAGTTATCGATGTCGTCGCAAATGATACGGATGCCGATGGTGAAGTTTCACCTGTTGCATCAGTGACAGACGGCACGAACGGTACCGTTGCGATTAACGCTGACGGCACCGTGACTTACACGCCAAACGCAGACTTTAATGGTGAAGACGAATTTACTTACACCAATGAAGATGGCAATACAGAAACGGTCACAGTAACAGTTGAAGCAGTGGCCGATGACACAGTATTAGTCGCAGATAGCGCAACGACTGATGAAGATACGCCGGTAGTTATCGATGTTGTCGCAAATGACAGCGATGCAGATGGTGAAGTTTCACCGGTTGCATCAGTGACAGACGGCACGAACGGGACTGTTGCGATTAACGCTGACGGCACCGTGACTTACACGCCAAACGCAGACTTTAATGGTGAAGACGAATTTACGTACACTAATGAAGATGGCAATACAGAAACCGTGACAGTGACGGTTGATCCGATTGCTGATGACACAGTATTAGTAGCTGACAGCGCAACAACTGATGAAGATACCCCAGTAGTTATCGATGTCGTCGCAAATGATACGGATGCCGATGGTGAAGTTTCACCGGTTGCGTCAGTCACCGATGGTACTAACGGGACAGTAGCGATTAACGCTGACGGTACCGTGACCTACACACCAGATGCAGACTTCAATGGTGAAGACGAATTTACGTACACTAATGAAGATGGCAATACAGAAACCGTGACAGTGACGGTTGATCCGATTGC
>NZ_JBAHZA010000039.1:0-1686 GCF_036697365.1 Psychromonas arctica | reverse complement strand
GTAATAATGAGTGCCCACACAGATTGTTTGATTAGAAAGTAAAGAGACGTATAGATAGACTCTAGATGGGTCTGTAGCTCAGTTGGTTAGAGCGCACCCCTGATAAGGGTGAGGTCGGCAGTTCGAATCTGCCCAGACCCACCAATTTCTTGTATTGAAATTGGATTTCTATTTATACATACCATGTTGGGGCTATAGCTCAGCTGGGAGAGCGCCTGCCTTGCACGCAGGAGGTCTGCGGTTCGATCCCGCATAGCTCCACCACTTCATTTTAACGAAGTGACCAACATGATAGAAGCCTTAGATAAGTTACATTATTTATCTAAGGCTTTTTTTAACGAAAAAGTCTGCTCTTTAACAATTAGGAAAGCTGATAAATGTTCTTATTTATCGCACAAAAACAATGACACTTCTTGTGAATAACAGAGTGTTGATTGGTGTGATAAATAAAACGAAATGTTTAATTCATTACGATGAATTAAACGAGTTCTCAATATTAAAACTTCGGTTTTAGTATTGTAATCAAGCAAAAATAAAATGCACATTACATGCAAATGTAATGAGTACGTATCTACACACTCTTTGAGTGTTAGGTGCACGAAAAACGTAAACGTTTTTTATATGTAAATATGAGAATCGCAAGCGTCTTGGAAACAACATATAACACTCTTTAGGTGTTGTATGGTTAAGTGAATAAGCGTGCACGGTGGATGCCTAGGCAATTAGAGGCGATGAAGGACGTGGTAATCTGCGATAAGTCCAGGGGAGTTGATAACAAGCGTTATATCCTGGAGTTTCCGAATGGGGCAACCCGGCACTTAGTGTCATCGCTATGTGAATACATAGCATAGCGAAGCAAACGAGGGGAACTGAAACATCTAAGTACCCTTAGGAAAAGAAATCAACCGAGATTCCGAAAGTAGCGGCGAGCGAAATCGGAACAGCCCTTAAGCTGTTTAAAAGTTAGTGGAAGGCTCTGGAAAGTGCCACGGTACAGGGTGATAGTCCCGTACACAAAAACTTCTTTACAGTGAAAACGAGTAAGTCGGGACACGAGAAATCCTGATTGAATATGGGGGGACCATCCTCCAAGGCTAAATACTCCTAATTGACCGATAGTGAACCAGTACCGTGAGGGAAAGGCGAAAAGAACCCCTGTGAGGGGAGTGAAATAGAACCTGAAACCGTGTACGTACAAGCAGTAGGAGCGGATTTATTCCGTGACTGCGTACCTTTTGTATAATGGGTCAACGACTTAATTTCAGTAGCAAGGTTAACCATTTAGGGGAGCCGTAGGGAAACCGAGTCTTAACTGGGCGAATAGTTGCTGGGATTAGACCCGAAACTTGGTGATCTAGCCATGAGCAGGTTGAAGATTGAGTAACATCAATTGGAGGACCGAACCCACTAATGTTGAAAAATTAGGGGATGACTTGTGGCTGGGGGTGAAAGGCCAATCAAACCAAGAGATAGCTGGTTCTCCTCGAAAGCTATTTAGGTAGCGCCTCATGTATCACTGTTGGGGGTAGAGCACTGTTAAGGCTAGGGGGTCATCCCGACTTACCAACCCTTTGCAAACTCCGAATACCAACAAGTGCAATCATGGGAGACACACGGCGGGTGCTAACGTCCGTCGTGGAAAGGGAAACAACCCAGACCGCCAGCTAAGGTCCCAAAGTATATGTT
>NZ_JBAHZA010000038.1:0-1770 GCF_036697365.1 Psychromonas arctica | reverse complement strand
CAGATCTTTTTTGTGTTGTTTTTTAAAGTTTTTATCGTTTTCTTAAAAAGTAGTAAACCAAAATCAACACATAAACCCACTGCAGACTAAAGTCAGCGCCCCAAAGTCAAAAGATGTTTCGTAGGTTTTGGTGATTTTCGATATCAATAATAAAAAATTGTGTAGCGATAGCTATCAAGCATAGCTTGATATTAGGGGCGCATGCTTCAGCTTGCAGATCTTTTTGTGTTTTTTTAAAGTTTTTATCGTTTTCTTAAAAAGTAGTAAACCAAAATCGACACATAAACCCACTGCAGACTAAAGTCAGCGCCCCAAGGTCAAAAGATGCTTCGTAGGTTTCGGAGATTTTCGATATCAATAATAAAAAACTGAGTAGCGACAGCTATCAAGCAAAGCTTGATATGAGGGGCGCATGCTTCAGCTTGCAGATCTTTTTTGTGTTGACCTTTAAATACATAAATTTAATTACTCTTCATTTACACAAAAATTTGATTGCAAACTAAACTTCAAATTCTAAAGTTAAGCGCTGTTGTGATTAAGAGGTGAAAATGGGAACTAATTTATTTCATATCAATCAAAAAAATGCTGTTCAATTCGTTACATTCCGAACATATGAAAGTGTTGCTTATTACCTCAAAAAACATAACAAGGAAGTAATCGAAAATAAGCCCAAACAACAATATGAATTAGATCAGTTTTTAGATGTGAATAGAGCTGGTGCGGTATTGAATAATGAAATTATTTCATTATTGATTTCATTGTTTAAGTCTAAAAATGGAATTTACTATCATTTATTTGCTGTATCTATTATGCCTAATCATGTTCATTTACTTTTTCAACAGTTGCAGCCATTAAGTACTATCATGCAGAACCTTAAAGGAGGTAGTGCGTTTATTATTAATAAATATCGAGCCGACCCCAAAAGGTTATGGGAGAAAAGCTATTACGATAAAGTTATTCGTAGTGAAAAGCAGTTTCAAATGACTTATCAATACATTAAAAATAATGCATACAAAGCAAATATAAAAGATGCAAGTAAACGGTTTTATGGGATGTATGAAAGTGAATGATTAGTGGCTAAAGTCAGTGTCTCATTGAAGATATGTCATAGTTTTAGTTAGTAAATAATGAAATTATTAGTACATAAGTAAAATCAACACATAAACCCACTGCAGACTGAAGTCCGCGCCCCAAGGTCAAAAGATGTTTCGTAATATTATGGTTATAAACAAATTTGAGCAGCGACGGCGATTAGACGAAGTCTAATGTTCGGGGCGCATGCTTCAGCTTGCAGATCTTTTTTGTGTTTTTTTAAAGTTTTTATCGTTTTCTTAAAAAGTAGTAAACCAAAATCAACACATAACCCCACTGCAGACTAAAGTCAGCGCCCCAAGGTCAAGATATGTTTCGTAATATTATGGTTATAAACAAATTTGAGCAGCGACGGCGATTAGACGAAGTCTAATATTCGGGGCGCATGCTTCAGCTTGCAGATCTTTTTTGTGTTTTTTTAAAGTTTTTATCGTTTTCTTAAAAAGTAGTAAACCAAAATCAACACATAAACCCACTGCAGACTAAAGTCAGCGCCCCAAAGTCAAAAGATGTTTCGTCACTTTTGGTGATTTTCGGTATCAATAATAAAAAATTGTGTAGCGATAGCTATCAAGCAAAGCTTGATATGAGGGGCGCATGCTTCAGCTTGCAGATCTTTTTTGTGTTGTTTTTTAAAGTTTTTATCGTTTTCTTAAAAAGTAGTAAACCAAAATCAAC